>NZ_JACJSD010000021.1 GCF_014697615.1 Nostoc sp. FACHB-280
AATTAGATAGCGATAATTCTGCTTCTCCTCAACCAGAGATAGTAGAAAATGACTATTCACGAACTGAGATAAATGAACAAGCGATCGCACCTTCTCATACTGGTACAGAATCAAACATTATTCAACCGAAAATAGATAGCGATAATTCTGCTTCTTCTCAACCAGAGATAGTAGAAAATGACTATTCACGAACTGAGATAAATGAACAAGCGATCGTACCTTCTAATAATGCTACAGAACCAAATATTATTCAAGCAAAAATAAATCACAGTGATTCTGGGTCTACTCAACCAAAGATAGAAGAAAGTGAAAACTCACGAACTGCGTTAAGTGAAAAAGCGATCGTACCTTCTAATAATGCTACAGAACCAAGTATTATTCAAGCAAAAATAAATAACAGTAATTCTGGTTCTACTCAACCAAAAATAGCAGAACTTGACCACTCGCTAAGTGTGTCAAATGAAGAAGCGATCGCAGCAAAAACAGACAGTGCTAATTCTGCGTCTCCTCAAACAGAAATACCAGAACTTGACCATTCACTAACTGAGTTAAGTGAAAAAGCCATCACACCTTCTAATACTTTTACAGCATCAACAGTTATTCAAACAAAAACAGATAGTGATAATTCTGCGTCTCCTCAAACAGAGATAGTAGAAATTGACTATTCACGAACTGAGTTAAACCCAACACCGATCGCAGCATCTAAAACTGGTACACCATCAAATATTATTCAACCAAAATTAGATAGTGATAATTCTGCTTCTCATCAAACAGAGATGGTAGAAATCGAACATTCTCAAACTACTTCAAATGAAAAGGCAATTTTACCACATAATCTTGTTACACAATCACCAGGTATTCAAGCCAAAATTGGCAATGATTCTGTCTATCATCAATCAGATAAAGTAGAAATTGAACATTTACAAACTAAGTTAAAACAACCAGCGATTGCACCATCTAATATTGATACACAATCAGTGATTATTCAATCAAAAATCAAGAGTGATAATTCTGTTTATCATCAACCAGAGATAGTAGAAACTGACGACTCACACATTGAGTTAAGTGAAGCAGCGATCGCACTACCTAATACTGCTACAAAATCAGACATTATTCAACCAAAAATAGATAGTAATAATTCTGTCTCTCCTCAACCAGAGGTAGTTGAAATTGACAACTCACAAACTGCGTTAAATGAAGAAGCGATCGCACCTTCTCATACTGCTACAGAATCAAACATTATTCAACCGAAAACAGCTAGTAATAATTATGCTTCTCCTCAACCAGAGATAGTAGAAATTGACCACTCACGAACTGAGTTAAATAAAAAAGCGATCGCACCTTCTAATGGTGTGTTAAGTGAAAAAGCGATCATACCTTCTAATACTGGTACAACATCACCAATTATTCAAGCAAAAATAGATAGTGATAATTCCGCTTTTCCTCAACCAAATAGTCAGGAAGCGATCGCACTATCTAATACTGGTATACAACCAAACATTATTCAAGCAAATTTAGGTAGTAGTAATTCTGTTTATCCTCAACCAGAGATAGTAGAAATTGACTACTCACGAAATGAGTTAAATGAAAAAGCGATCGCACCTTCCAATACTGGTACAGAATCAGAAATTATTCAATCGAAATTAGATAGCGATGATTCTGTCTCTCCTCAACCAAAGATGGTAGAAACTGACGAATCACACACTGCGTTAAATAAAAAAGCGATCATACCTTCTAATGGTGTTACAGAATCACCAGTTATTCAACCAAAATTAGATAGTAATAGTTCTGCTTCTTCTCAACCAGCGATAGTAGAAATTGACCACTCACGAACTGAGTTCAATGAAAAAGCGATCGCACCACCTAACAAAGTTACAGAATCAGATATTATTCAACCAAAATTAGATAGTAATAGTTCTGCTTCTTCTCAACCAGCGATAGTAGAAATTGACCACTCACGAACTGAGTTCAATGAAAAAGCGATCTCACCACCTAACAAGGTTACAGAATCAGAGATTATTCAAGCAAAATTAGATAGTAATAGTTCTGCTTCTTCTCAACCAGAGGTAACAGAAATTGACAACTCACGAACTGCGTTAAGTGAAAAAGCGATCGTACCTTTCAACAATGCTAAAGAATCATTAATTATTCAAGCAAAATTAGATAGTGATAATTCTGCTTCTTCTCAACCAGAGATATTAGAAACTGACCATTCACGAACTGAGTTCAATGAAAAAGCGATCGCACCTTCTAATACTGATACAGAATCAGATATTATTCAAGCAAAAATAGATAGTGATAATTCTGCTTATTCTCAACCAGATATAGTAGAAATTGACCACTCACAAACTGCATTAAATGAAAAAGCGATCGCACCTTTCAATACTGCTACAGAATCACCAGTTATTCAACCAAAATTATATAGTGATCATTCTGTCTCTTCTCAACCAGAGATAGCAGAAATTGATCATTCACTCACTGAGTTAAACGAAAAAGCGATCGCACCTTTCAATACTGCTACAGAATCACTAATTATTCAACCAAAAACAGATAGTGATAATTCGATATCTTCTCAATCAGTTGTCGAGGAAATTGAACACTCACTAACTGCATCAAATCAAAAACAGATTGCACCTGCAAATACTAGTACAGATTCAGAAATTATTCAGCCAAAAATAGATAGTAACTTAACAAATGATAATCTAAAAATTACATCGGCATCAGCAGAAAATATATTAAGTAAAACAGAAATTTCTCAATTGCCTAAAGCTTTAAAAAATATCTCAATTTTTTCTCCACTTTCTCAAATATCGAAATCTACATCATCTACGGCAAAGGATAAAACAAATTCACCAAAAGTTACTCAGACTCTTGCTCAATCTCATAATCCTACTTACAATATTCAAAGAAAATTAGCACAAGATATACCAAACTCATGGTCAAATATTGCTGAGTTATTTGATGAAATTCAAGTTAATAGTATTAGTCCACAAACTATTATACAAACGCTCAGAGAAAATAACCAATCTTACAATAAGCCAAAAGCTGTAAAACAAATTAGAAGTGTAGGTAATGATTTTCCTAACAATGAAAATTCTATGCAATTTATCCAAGCCAGTTATGAAACATTCAACTCAGCCGATTCTGTTCAACAAGATAATAGTAATTCATTAACTAACGAAGATTCTACTTCAGAAGATGAATCGAAAAACTTAGATACTCTTGCACACGAAATATACAAGATGCTGAAACAGCGTTTGGATATAGAAAGGGAACGCCGAGGAAATAATTATTCCGGGCGTTTACCTTGGTAAATTTATCTCATATCAGGAATCAATGTTTAATTCATAATGCTGACAAAGAGTTTTGAGTTTTTGCTTGAGGCGATCGCGCATCGGTTCAGGTGAGATAATTACACATTCATCCCAATAGCGTGCAACTTCCCGAATTAGCCAAAACTCGTTGACAACCCGCCGCACTACCTGACGCACATCTCCAATGATTTCATCTTCTAAGTCATCTTCTCTAAGCTGATAAGATTTTACCATCCAACCTCTAAAGTGTAAGTACACTTTTATGTAATCTAATCCCTCTTCTCGCCAATCACCGCTTGCGGGTACAATTGAACGGATTCTATCGAAGGTTAAATTACGGTTGTGCCAAAGTTCTGGCAAATCTGGAATCAAATTTTCTACATCCTCTGTTTCTTCACACCAAATCATCAAATAAAAGCGTCTATCAAAGAAGCGTGGTTCTGCGTAACGTACTGTATACAGTAGCTCTAGCCCTTGAGAATTTTCATAAAGCAGGTGAAAGGGCTGTTGATTTTGCCTGTATTCATTTATTCGCTCTTGCCATGCTTGCAAAAGTTTACTAGCCTGCTTCAATAAAGACTGGCGGATTGCTGGATCTAAATTTCCACGTTCTATCAAAAGTGCAATTACAGTTTGAGCTTCACCAATGCGACCAGCATCACTGAGGGCTTTGATGGCTTGTTGTAAGGCATTCGCTTGATTAGAGTCTAGCGTGAAAGGCTTTCCGAGTTCTACGGATTGTTGAGCGATCGCTACTATTAAGCCAGAAATACTAGGGTCTTTACCCCAATATATGTTGAGATTGCGAGCGATCGCTTCTAGTTTTTCCTTGGTTCCAGGCGGAATTGACAGTGTAATCGTTTCTTTTTTTCTCGGCATTCTCAAAAATGTACTTGCACTTTTAAAAGATTTGTGCCATATTGTTATTTGTAATTGTAAATCAGGATTTTACTCTAAAGTGCATAGACACAGCCAAAGTAACGATACTTATCACATGAAACTGTATTGACATTTCTGTGATGCTCTATCAATTTAGTTGTCGAAAACATGAAAAAAGCCAGAGTAAATCTCTGGCTGATCATCCCTGATAGGGATTAGTTGATGAAAATAAACCAACCCCTATGTATATATGTCACTATTTGCAATCCCTGTTAGGGATTAAGCAATTTTTGGGGCGTTATACAAGTATAACCCAAGATGACCCCAAACTGGAGGTTGGAAAATAAACATCAATGTTTATATGACACTAAACAAAAAAAATAAGCCTATACTTAGAGCAGGTAGATTTCGTTCAATCTGCAAAAGGCTATGGGTTATGAACTACTCAGTGGAATATATCGCTCACAAGATTGCTGAATGTCTGGTTCTGATTGACAAATATCAACGTGAAATCTGTCGATTAAGAAAGGTAATCGCAGATTTGAAATGTCAACCAGTAACTAACGACGAAGGCGAAGTTATAAGTTATAACGACTTTGAAAGCTAAATCTAGGTAGCAGTTAGCATTATATGATCAAGCGCAATAGGCTTTTAAACCGCCCTCCCAAAAGCCTGGAGGAGCGTTATTTCAGCGAAATCCGCCCCCAGCTATACGAAAATCACGCACATCATGATCAGTATGGGGTTAGGAAGGGAACAACCCTTGCAGAACATCTTGACTCCGCGTGTCAATTTATTTTGACAGTCAGTCAAATAGCAGGAGTAGCAGAAGATAAAAGACCTTTGCTATTAGCTGCGACGGCTGTTCATGACCTGAATAAATTAGATCCTCAAGAACGAAAAGTAAAAACTCTGGCTAGAGACAAGGACTTTTTAAGAGAACAGCTAGAAAAAGCTTGTGTATTAACTTTCGTGCAGACAGACGATGATTTTGAGTTAGTCAGAAAGCTAATTGAACGTCATTCTGGTCATAATGTCAGCGATGGAGCAAGATTTCTACCAGAAGATCCGAATATTGAACGTTGGGCGGCGATGCTGACTGCTGCTGACTTGTTTGATTTGGGTATTCCCGATGAAAAACGCTTTCGCAAACTGGAAACAGAATTAACCGTTGCTTTTGATAGAAGTTGCAAACTTTTCAGAGTAGGCCTTTCTGAAGATAAAGGTTATATTACAGCTTTATTACTGGGTGCGTGCGAAGAAGTTTTACAAAAGCATGGCTTACATTGTTTAGCTATCTTCCCTGATGGGGCATTATTTGAAGGCGAAGTTTTACCAAATGCAGATTTAACAAAAGAGATAGCTGCTGTTTGGCAAAGTAAAATTAACCAAGTTTTTGGTAATAACATAGAAAGACTTGTCAGACCTACAAAAGATGGTATTAAAGTTACTCAACAAGCTATCCAGCAAAATATTGATGAAGTGCTGGTAAATATAGAGGCTCTTTTAGAGAAGAAAAAAGCTGGTTATAAATCAGACAAGATTGCTAAAGATGTAACTAAGTGGGGTGAGGCTGCTGGTGCAGAAGCAATAAAACAAGCGGCTGAACTTGGTTTAATTCCCGTAAGTAATGACGAAGAATTTGCTATATCAGAAGGATTAAAAGCTGCTTATTTGAGCTACCGTGAGGCTGGATTAAGCCCTAAAGAAGTTTGGGATAAAATTGCTCATCATACTGGTATTTCTGAACATCAGCGCAGTGCAATTGAGCCATTGAATGGCCAATATGGACGACCTTTATTTGCTGCTAAGGCTGCTGTTAAAGGAATTGAGGGTATTAAAGAAGCTTTAAAAGAATCTTTCCAGTTAAGACAAACAAGTACACAAACCTCAGAGGAAGTAGAAATATCTGAGGAAATGGTTGCAGCCGTTAACAGAATGGTAAATTTACCTTTTGCTATTCAGTTAAATGGAGTCAATGATTTAAATGCTTATATAGAAGCTAATCCTAAACAAAGATGCTCTTTAGGTTATACATCTACTGATATAGATGAGCTAATTTCAGATAATATGCCTCCTGGGACAAAAGTACAAGCTTTTTCTAACCGCTTACCAGGTGGGATTAGTGCAGAACCTAAAAGACAAGCAGATTCAATTGCAGCTTTAGCTTATCAATTGATTACGGTTGGTGCAAATTTTCCGGCTGTTAAAAAACAAGATCCACTTTATTTACATTTCTCATTACCTAAAGGTTCTACACCAGAATTATTAAGGATTTGGCGTGAACTTCTGCAACAAATTGCTGCAACAAATGGTGAGGGTGGCACTGTCACCGTTGATGAATTGAAACTATATCGAGATAACAATCTTGAATTTAAAGCCAATAAAGTAGTTGGTGCAGCATTACCTAAACGTCCAGATTTTGTACATACAACAGTTATTATTCCTTTAGTTTGGGGAGATATTAATGCTTCGTTAGCTCTACTAAAATCGCTGAGACTAGGTTTAGAAATATCCTTATCTTTAGATATTGGCTTTCCCTTTACTCTGAGTAGCAACTTAGAAGTTGAGTTATTTGATGATGTTTATGGACGAGTAGAGGGAATACCTGCTGCACTACAAACTTTGCTCGGAAGTGGACAATATCAGCAGAGTGGAGATGCAGAAAAAATTCTAGAGAGACTGCGCTGCATTGGCGAATTAGCAATAACTGTTGCGAGTATTCAAAAAGCTGATGATTGTTTATATGATTTGGCGCGTGCTTGCGTTAGACCAATTGAAATTTATTTTGTTTTGCTACGTTGGATTTTACGAGAACAAGATGAACCAAATATAAGCATGATTTGGAGTCGGATTTGTGAGCCACTAAATACTTTATTGGAGAGCTTTATGCCAAATGAAAATTCGTTATTAACCAAGTATCTCAAAGAAGCTGCTCAAATTGCAGCAGAAGGAAAAATTTGGGGTAGTTCTTTTAAGAGAACTGCTCAAACAGAACCTTTCACAGCTTTTATAGCTGCAATTCGTTCTCAAAAATCTCATTTAGATTTAGAGATTATTTTCGCTGCTTTAGTACAGCAATATCATACTCGATTAGACCGTATTCGTGAACACGGTGTAGGTGCAACAAAGTTAGAACAAGTCAAGCGTTACTACGATGTTTTGCGAAAGCTATATGAGGAGATTTATTCAGCACGTCCTGAGAAGTTATTATCTGACCAAAAAACTTTAGAAGCTGCTTATTTATTCTTTCTTGAAGATGCACGTAAGCAACAAAAAAGCCAATCTGAAGATAATTCAAGCGAAACAACTACAACTGTGTAATTAATTAGGAGTTCATTATGTCAATTCAAAAGCTTTCCTCAGTTCTTGCAACTACTTATGAGAATTTCCCAAAAGGGCGTTTTGTTACCTTAGTTGTTTTAAGAACAACTCATTCTGAAACTATCTTTCGCACAGAAGGTTCTGGTGAACCGATGTGTAGTGAGTTTGTGCAAGCTGGTGTTACTAATGACAATATTATTCAACGTTTGGTAATGACTAAGCGTAAACAAATAGCACCGGAAAGACGCTACGGAAGAGAACATTTAAGAGCGCACGAGCTTTTATACACTAATATTAAAGATGGTTCTCTGTGTTCGTTAAATACTAATTCACCATGCGAAATGTGTGTAGATTGTTTTCTCTACGGTTTCGCTGCTGGTGGAGGTGGCGCACAAAAAAGCCGCATTTGGACTGAAGATGCTTTTAGTATTTTACCTGCTAGTGATGTTGTAGGCGATCGCACTATTAACGCCATCTATGAAAATGGCACAATGCGCGATGAAAAAGGTAATGCTTCCACCGCTTTAAATACTAGCGAATATATCAAACCAGGTGTACATTTTCTTGATGTTGTCACTTTAAAAGATGTCACGGCTGATGAACTGCGATACATCATCGGTAATATTCTGTTCACCAGTCGCTATGGTGCAGTTTCCAGCCGTGTGGGACGTATGGAAAACCAAATATTAGGCATATTTGGCAGTATTACAGAACTTCCTAGTTCTTTGGAACTTGTGCAAGCTACATACGATGTTTTAGGTAAGCCTTTAGAACACCCTCTGAATACTAACCAATTAATTACAGCCAGTAGACAAGTAATAGCTAATTGGCAAAACAAGAGAGGCGTATCTGTGTATTTATCTGAAGCAGAATTAGCAAACTTAATTACTGATGTAGAAACTCATTGGTCAGAAGCAGAACGTGATAATTTCCTGAAACGTTTAAGCCAATCTTATGAACCTTTCCGCCAAGTTGCGGCTGAGAAGAAAAAAGCTAAAGGTAAAGGCAAAAATACACCAGTTGAAGTAGAGAGTTAGATTATGTCAACAATTCCTTTTCAGCAGGCAAAACTTGTTGAATTACACTGTCTTGAACCAGTCTTTTTTGCCTCTAGGGAGTTGTCTGATACCTATTACACTGAGGGGTTAATTGGGAATTATGCTCTTACCTATGCTTTAGGTTTAGTTAATTCCCCCTATCGCCTCCAAGGTCAGGCTACAGGACGACCAACCTACAAAGAAGATTTACAACCAATAGCACAGAATGTTTATATTTTACCAGCTTCACCTATAGGTAGAGTAACATTCAGATTTGAACGTTTCAATGCTCTTTCTGATGCTTATTGGTATGCAATGACTAATAACCGAGTTGCTACGGCGCGAGAAGATTTACCGTTACAACGCCAAGGGAAAAAACCAAATTCATTTCGACCAAGTAATTTCCCGCAAACTGGAAGACTGCGAATGATTGAACGAGGGAATAAATTCCAAACTTTGGTATTTGGAAATCTTCAATTACCTGCTTATATTCGTCTTGGTAAATTCATGAGTAAAGTCAAAGTAAATGTACTCAATGAATTACCAGTAACTTTACTACCAGAAGGTGAATATCAAACGCAACATTATCTAAATGTTGCTGATATACCACAGCAAATAGAGACATTAGCTTTCGATTTAATTTCTATTCCTCCTGCACCTATTATTAAAAATCTGCGTTTTCGCGGTGCTGCTTGGCAGGTTGGAGAAATGATTGTACCAGCAGGATTACATTTTTGCGGTAGAGCAAGTAGCAATGAGTAATCAAAAATTAGTTATCAGGTTAGAACCTCGTAGTATTTCAGCTTGTGCATCACCAGATAAAATATCTTTTATTAGTAATGCACTTCAACATCAAATAGATGTATTTGAGCAATCTAAGGATGCTGACATTATCCTGGATTTAGCACCAACTGGCACAGGTAAAACTAAAGCTGGATTAGCAGTATTAAAACATCAGCCTAATAAAAGTGCTGTTTATATTGCTCCAACTAATGCTTTAATTGAACAACAAACAGAAGCAGCAAAACAGTTTGTACGAGATGCTAATTTACCTCATGTTGTGAAAGCGGCTTCAGCTAAAGATGTGAAAAACTGGACTAACGATAAAGTTGGCAGACGTTCAGGAGAAAAACTATATAATATTTTGCGAAATCCGGCGACAGTTTTTGATGATGTGGGAGCAAATACACCAATTATCTTAGTGACAAATCCTGATACTTTCTACTATGCAACTTTCTTTGCATATAACAAGCTAGATAGAGGAAATATTGCTGCTGGCTTTTACACAAAATTTTCTACAGTCATTTTTGATGAGTTTCATCTCTACGATGCGAAACAGCTTGTAGGATTACTGTTTTATCTTGCCTATTCTCATGTTTTTCGCTTTTTTCAAAATGGACGCAAGGTTGTATTACTGACAGCAACACCAGAGTCAGCTTGTGAATTAGCATTGAAAAATTTAAAACAGGCTGGTGTGAAAATAGCAATAATTAATGGAGAATCAGGTAATACCAATCTGTTGCCATCACAAACAGCAGTTAATTTAGAATTAAGACCAAAACCAGAAAGTAAAGAAGATTGGTTAGCAGAATTAGCAGCAGAAGTTGTAAATCGTTTCCGAGAAAGACCAAGTGAAAATGGTGCTGTAATTTTAGATTCTCTCGATAATATTAATCGTCTATCAGATTTGCTGCGACAGCAAGGACTCGGTGATGATATAGGACGGATAACTGGCCCTGCACCTAAAAAAGATAGACAAAGGGCTATGCAGCGTCAAATAATTTTAGCAACTAGCACTGTAGATGTCGGATTTAACTTTGAAAGACATCCTCAACCGACGCGACAAAATTTAGATTGGTTGATTTTTTCAGCACGCGATCGCGCCGCATTTTGGCAGAGAATTGGTAGAGTTGGGCGTGTTTTAGGTAAATCTGAAACTAACATTGATTCAGAGGCTATTGCTTACTTACCTGCTGATGCTTGGAAGGAAGGTTTAATTAATCTTGATACTACTGGAGGACGTACAGCATTGAAAGAAATGCTGGATAACCTTTCCTGTTTGGATAAACCTTTTTTAACAGCTTACTGGCGTTCAGAAGCTTCTCTAGAAATTGCGCGTCCTTTGTTAGAACTGGAAGAAGTATTTGAAAATTTACCAGATGCAGAATTAATTCCCAAACTGTTTAATACTTTAAAATCTGTTTTGGATACTAAACGTAGTTGGGAAGATTATCGGCATAGAATGAAAGTTTTACGAGGTGCGGAAAACATTGCTAAAGAATCTTTGGATAAGTTAAAGACAGGCTGGAAATTTCTTAAAGGTGGTCAAGCTTTTGTCAAAACTTTTATCAAGGTAACATCCCCTGAAGAGTGGGATGATTTACAAGCTGGACGCACGAAATTAGACGCATACGAGAAGGTTTTTAAAGAACATAATGATTTAGTGGCTGACCTAAAAGAATTTGCTGAGGTTTTTAGTACAAGCTATGCACCATTATTTAGTTTTCGTTACAGTTTGTTTGAAAGTCTTCCCATTCGTGACCCTTATAATTTAGTCACAGATGAATCTGAAGAAACTCAATTAGATCCCTTTCATCTGTTGCGCTATTACGAATTTGCTCAAAATGGTGATTTAATCGAAATCAAAAGTCGTGCTACTGAAACCTATAAACTGAGTTTTAGAATGCGCTATTGTGGTAGCCGACAGGAGTTTGCTAGTACAGAGATAAATAAGTTAACGGCTTTTAAAAATTGTACCGTTGTCCGCAGTATTGGCGAAGCAATACGACCTACACCTGAATTACAAGCATTATCAAAACATCTGTTACCAGGAGTTATTATTTGTCCTCGAACTAATGCTACTGCTCTTTTTCAATTACGAAAACAAGGAATTGTTTCTTATCCTATAAATATTGTTGGTCATGATGGTGAAAGACTATACGAGTTTCTAGCAGGCTTATCAGGAATTTTAACAATGGCTATGAAGTATAAACAGCTACGTCTCCCAGATGATGAAGTTTTTATTGCGTGATAGGTAATGAAATTCTTGCGCCAATGGTGCGAGAATTTATCGGAAGTTAATTTATAAGTATTATTTCTCTCACACACCTGTGAAACACTACCAACAACAACCAAACGCCTTCCCCAGCGAATACCTCAATAACTTGTGGGGAGAAATTCACGCTTGTCCTTATTTTGCTGTCAACAACCTCAACCGCGATTTTGTCGGTACTAAGGGATTTTCTGTAGTGTTTAGGCGATCGCACATCTCCACAGTAGAGCAAAAATTCCCCTATTTCAAACCTTACCTCGATTTAGCTCTCCAGCCTAACTGTAACGCTTTTTACCTCAACCCCTTACTCCTCAAAGAAGGTTCTCGCGTCGATCCGCATATAGATCGTTCTCTGCGTTCCTACTGCAAAACCGTTGAACCGCCTACCTTTGTTAGCGTTCTCTATGTGCGTATACCAGAAAATATGGAAGGTGGTGAACTGGTACTCAAATCACACAAACGCCAACTCGGACAAATTAAGCCGCAGATGAATACGTTACTTTACTTTCAAGGTGATTTGACTCATTCTGTCAATGCTGTGAAAACTTCTGGAAGTCGCCTCAGTTTAGTGTGCGAACAGTATACTTTAAGCGATGCTGAACTCGTAGACATACCAGAGTTTACAGTAGAGTCTAGAGTTGCTCAAAATACAACAAAGAAACGCAAGTAAGCTTTTTGACTTTTGACTTTTAAAGTATGCCGCACAGCCTAGTTCTTAACCTACTACCTCAGTCGCCGATTCCATCGCAATATCTCACCGGGAGACATTTACACGCTTTATTTTTAACCCTGGTTAGTTCTGTAGATCGCACATTAGGCGATCGCTTACATGATTCTACCGCAGACAAAGCCTTTACCCTCTCTCCTCTCCAAATTAGTAATGCTAATTCCCCCCTTTTGAAGGCGGGTAAGGGGGGATCTAAACTGCGCTGGGAACATCAACAAGCAATTTCCGCCGGAACTCCCTGCTGGTGGCGCGTTTCCTTGTTAGATGACACCCTATTTAGTCAACTAACGCAACTATGGCTAAATCTCAATCCTAGTCACCCTTGGCATCTTGGCCCGGCTGACTTGTATATTACCAGCATTCAAGGCACACCCCAATCAACGCAACCTTGGGCAAATGCTTGCACCTACACTCAATTGTATGAGGAAGCCAGTGATAGCGATCGCTCTCTTAATTTGAGCTTTGCCACACCTACCGCCTTCCGTCAAGGACATTTCGATACTACCCTTCCTACCAGAGAATGTGTTTTTAATTCCCTACTTTCGCGGTGGAATAAATATAGTGGAATAGAATTATCTGGAATTTCTCTGGAGTCAATATTTCCTTCTTTTATTAATATCCACACAGAAATATTAGCCGACTCCCGCAGTAAATTTATTGGCGTTATTGGTGAAATTAATTATCGCATATTAGGCGAAGCTGAACCAATTCAAATTAAACAACTTAACACCTTGGCTAACTTTGCTTTATATGCAGGTGTGGGACGGAAAACAACAATGGGAATGGGGATGGTAAGAAGGTTATAGGTTATAGGTAACAGGTTACAGGGGATAGGGGATAGGTTATGGGTTACAGGGGATAGGAGATATAAGAAGGGAAGAAGAGATAGCTGAAGGTCACGGACGCAGTAGTAGCAAACATGATTATGCTCATTTTCTTGCAATATCTAAAGGCTCATTAATGGAAACAAAAACTTTATTGATGTTAACAATAAAGCTCAATTATCTTTCTTCTGAAGAAGCTAATTCAACATTATCTTTGATTACAGAAATCAGCAAAATGCTCACCACTCTTCGCCACCGTATATTAAAAAGCTAATGAATAATCAAAACATCACTAATATTCTTTCATCTGAAACCTCCAATCTGTCACCTGTCACCTATCACCTGTCACCTGATGAATATATTCCGATCGCAGCATTAAATCAATATGCCTACTGTTCGCATCGCTGCTGGCGGATGTTTTGTGCGGGGGAATTTGTTGACAACCAATACACAATTGAAGGTACGACATTACACGATCGCGTCCATACTGTAGGAGAAGGACAACGTGAAGAAATTTGGCAGATACGAGCCATTTGGTTGAAGTCTGATCAGTACAAGCTGATTGGCAAAGCAGATTTAATTGAATTAGAAAATGGCGAATACTATCCCATCGAATATAAACGTGGACGCAAAGGTGAATGGGATAACGATGAATTACAAGTTTGCGCTCAAGCTTTGTGTTTAGAAGAAATGACGGGTAAATCTATCAACACTGGCTATATTTATTATGCCCATTCCCACCAACGCCAATTAGTGGAGATTTCTGAAGAGTTAAGGCAAAGTGCGATCGCCACAATTGAAGCTGTGCAAATGCTATTATTTACAGGCGCAATGCCTAAAGCTATCAAAACAAAACGCTGTGATGGATGCAGTTTATCTCCTCAATGTTTGCCTCAAACTGCTGACAAAGTAAAACGTTATCAGGAAGCAGCATAAATAATTTGGTGTTGCTGAGAATATTTTTGAAAAGCTCACGCAAAGGCGCAAAGGCGCAAAGAAGAAGAGATACATTAATCTGCGTTACAAAAATAAGCTCTCTTAAATAAAGGAAACAATCATGGGTACAGTTTACATTTCCCAGGAAGATGCTTTCATTGGCAAAATTGATGAACGTCTTAGCGTCAAGTTTGAGAAAAAGATAATTTTAGATGTCCCACTCATCAAAATAGAAGGTGTAGTAGTTTTAGGACGTGCTACTGTTTCGCCGGCTGTGATTTCGGAACTTTTAGAACGCAGTATTCCTCTCACATTCCTCACGGAAAATGGTCGTTATTTAGGACGCATAGAACCAGAGGTGACTAAAAATATATTTGTTAGGAAAGCTCAATGGCAAGCCGCCGGAGAATCACCCCAAGCAATTCATGTTGTACAAGGATTTGTGCGTGGTAAATTGAAAAATTATCGCCAAATTCTTACCCGTCGTCAGCGCGAATCTTCAGATATAGATTTATCTAAAAAGATAACCCAATTGGAACAAGCGATCGCACCAATCGACACCACACACAATATCAACTCACTGCGCGGTTTAGAAGGTGCGGGTAGTGCAGCTTATTTTGGTTGTTTTAATCAACTAATTCGCAATGCAGAATTTCAATTTTCTCACCGCCTACGCCGTCCGCCAACAGATCCGGTAAATTCTTTACTCAGTTTTGGTTACTCGTTATTACGTCATGATGTGCAGGGGGCGATTAATATAGTTGGTTTTGATCCATATTTAGGATATCTGCATTGCGATCGCTATGGTAGACCTTCTCTCGCATTAGACTTAATGGAGGAATTTCGCCCCCTGGTGGTAGACGCGGTTGTGTTATCTACCTTAAACAAGCAACTGCTAACACCCGCAGATTTTATCACCGAACCCTTAAGCGGTGCAGTTTCCCTCACACCAGAAGGACGCAAAACATTCTTGCGCTTATACGCACAGAAAAAACAATCGGAATTTAAGCATCCGGTTATGGGGCGCAAATGCACTTATCAAGAAGCCTTTGAACTCCAAGCGCGACTGTTAGCGAAATACCTCATGGGTGAAACGGAGAAGTATCCGCCATTGGTTTTGAAATAGGTGACAGGTGAGAGGTTACAGGTGACAGAGGGAGATGTTTGAGTGAAAGACGAATTAAAAAAGAAAGTGGTTGTATCTTACGATGTTCCAGAAGATAAACGCCGTACCAAAATCCATAAAATTTTAAAGTCTTATGGACAGTGGGTGCAGTACAGTGTGTTTGAGTGCCAGTTGACTGAGACTCAATATGCCAAATTGCGATCGCGTTTGCACAAACTCATTAAACCAGATACCGACAGCATCCGCTTTTACTTTCTCTGCGCCTGCTGTTTTGATAAAATCGAACGCATCGGTGGCGAACAACCCCGCGACGAAAGCATTTTCTTTGCCTAATGCGCGGATGGGTAGGTGTAAAAAATTAGCCTTGAGGAAAAATGGCTGTCTCCCTTTCAGCACAAGCTTTTGCCGAAAAATTCAATTAAAATCACCCGCGCACCTTATACAGCAACGGTTTCAGCCATTTTCCTCAAATCAACTGACTTTTGATACTGTTATAATCAACCCATCCGCGAAACAGAACCTTGAAAACCACATATATATTAGCTTTCCGGCTTCCGCAGTTGAAATTTCAATTAATCCCTATTAGGGATTGAAACCTAAAATATATTGAGCATAGTAAATTTTTAAAGGGGTTGAAATTTCAATTAATCCCTATTAGGGATTGAAACGGAATGGGATGAATGGGAAGCAGCAAACTCAGACGTTGAAATTTCAATTAATCCCTATTAGGGATTGAAACAATCAAGCAATGGTTCATTACTGGGGCAACCAGCGTAGTTGAAATTTCAATTAATCCCTATTAGGGATTGAAACAGGGATTGGGTAATCTGCGCCGAGGTTTAACTTTGTTGAAATTTCAATTAATCCCTATTAGGGATTGAAACACGTCGAATTGCGCCGTTACCGTGGCGGTAAAAATTGTTGAAATTTCAATTAATCCCTATTAGGGATTGAAACCACAGGTGCTTGGGGTAGTGTTGCGCTACAGACTTACGTTGAAATTTCAATTAATCCCTATTAGGGATTGAAACACTCTTGCCCCCGGTTGGTATTATCAAGACAATGTTCTTTAGTTGAAATTTCAATTAATCCCTATTAGGGATTGAAACTACGTATTCAATAAACCTTAAATCTTTTAATCTAGGGTTGAAATTTCAATTAATCCCTATTAGGGATTGAAACCTGTGGGATAGATGCACCGGAGATTAAACATGGCAAGTTGAAATTTCAATTAATCCCTATTAGGGATTGAAACCATGAGTCCTGCCCAAAATTTTGGGAACAAAGTTGAAATTTGTTGAAATTTCAATTAATCCCTATTAGGGATTGAAACAGCTCTTCTGTTAAAGCTAGTGGTGGATTCTGCTGCACGTTGAAATTTCAATTAATCCCTATTAGGGATTTAAAACATTGCATTGTTGATGTACAGATAATAAAGTACATTCCCAAACTAAACGCGGTTGGGCATAAACTAAAAGTGCCTTACGTGCTTGTTCTAGCTGATTAATAATTCCTGGTTGATGCCATTTTTGCCAATAAGAATGTTGCAGGTAATCAATTAACCATAGTTGTGATTCTGTATCTAAATCTTTATCAATTGTTTTAGCTAATTCTAAAGCGTGGCGGGCAGATTTTGGGGCTGCGGTGAGGTGTGTGAGTAACTCAGAGGGGATAACTTGTAATTGTTCATAACAGGCGATCGCATTTCCCGGACTGCCCGCCGCTATACTCAACACAGCCGGATGCTGCAAAATTTCTGGATGATTGGTTTGCTGCAATACTTGAGTTAAAGCTGCACTATCCAAGCAATAAAAAGGAATCTTTTGACAGCGCGAAACCAGAGTTGGCAAAACCGACTCCGGCGCAGGTGCAATTAAAATAATCGTTGCTTGTCCTGGTTCTTCTAAAGTTTTGAGTAGTGCATTTGCGGCTGGTTCAGCCATTGTTTGTGCTTCTTCCAACACCACCACATTTCTTGGTGCTTCCAAAGCCGGACGACTGAGAAACTCTGTAATTTCCCGAATTTGTTCTAACCGAATTAAAGGCGGTGCTTTGCGCTTGAGTTTCTTTTCGGCTGCTTCGGCGGCTGTTAATCTTTGCCCTTGATATTGATATGTTGGCTGTACCCACAACAAATCAGGATGATTCCCTTGACGCACCCGATTCTGCACAGATGCAACCAAATGTGTTTCCACAACACTAGAAAATAATAACTCGACAAAACACCGAGCCGCTAAACTTCTGCCTACACCATCTGTTCCCACAAACAAATAAGCTGGTGCAACTCGATTTTGTCTCACAGCCTCAGTCAATAATTCTATAGCTTGCTGTTGTCCAACAAGTTGTGCAAATGGATTGTTAGTCATGAGTCAATTGTAGATTGAGCCAGCTTGCTGTGATGGACACACCAAAACCTTTCAACCCCACCCCCACAAAGCTGTGCTTCGTCTCTCCTCCTCGTGAACCTACGGTGTACAAACAAATCTGGGTTGAGTCCCACCTCAAAATTTATTCCGAGTCTCATAGCGCAAGTCCTCTAAAGAGGACTCAAAAAGAAGTTCATTCCAGTCCACTTGAGTGGACTTTAGCTATGAGCCTGGAACTAAAGTTCCAGGCGGGATGAGGTTTAATACAGCAAATTTTCGACTTGTGTGTATCTGGTAAGGTCACGAAAAGAGGTTGAAGTTCAATAATTTGGGCTATTTTTCTGTAATGGGGTGTGGGTGTGCATCACCTGTTTAAACTTGCAAACGCTGACGCAAAATTTCTTGAATAAAACTGCTAACAGTTTCTTTACTCAAACTACCATCAACACGCACAATACGGGACGGGTGCGCCGCAGCTAACTGGCTATATCCTTGTTGAACGCGGCGATGAAAAGCGATGGTTTCTTGTTCAATGCGGTCTAAACCTGCTGCGTCTTTGTGTTTACGGCTAAATCCCACTTCAACATCCACATCTAACCAAATCGTCAAATCACTAGTTAAGCCAGATGTGGCAATATCATTGAGTTTTTCAATTAAACTCATATTCAAACCCCGACCGTAACCTTGATAAGCAACGGTAGAATCAGTGTAGCGATCGCACAATATATATTTTCCGGAGGCTAAATTGGGTTTGAGTTCTTGTTCAACATGCTGGGCGCGATCGGCGGCGTATAATAATAATTCAGTAACATCTGCAACTGGTTTATCCTCCGACTTCTCCAACAATAAACGCCGCAAATGTACACCCAACTCTGTTCCCCCAGGTTCACGAGTGACAATGACTGAAATACCCAAACTTTCTAACCACTGACAACAAAGCTGCATTTGCGTCGTTTTACCGCAGCCTTCTACCCCTTCAAATACAATTAATTTGCCACTCATATTAGTTTACCGAAAATATGGGTTTAAGGTTCCTCGCCCTTTCAAGGCCACTTTGTTTAATTTAGGGGAAATCTGGGAATTTTAGCCTTGAATTTTTTTGTAAAAGGAGACATACTTCCACCGAACTGTACTAGTAAAAAAATTGCCCATCTCAAGAGTTGATGTCCACTCTCATAAAGTTCACTTAGGAGTGCATTATGCCGCGCAAATTCGGAGAAATTGCTTTTACACCAGAAGTTCAAGCCGCACAGCTACAAAGAGGTTCACGGCAAACTTACGAACGCTACATTGCCAATGGCCCAGCTAATGATTCAATTACCCCACAAATTGCAGAATTTATTGCTCATCTTGATGGATTTTATTTAGGAACAGTCAGTTCTAATGGCTATCCATATATCCAGTTTCGTGGCGGAGCGCCTGGCTTTCTCAAACTTATAAATGACAAAACCTTGGGCTTTGCTGACTTTTCTGGAAACGTGCAGTATATCACAGTCGGTAACTTATCAGGAGAGTCCAAAGCATTTCTATTTTTAATGGATTACCGCCATCGAAAACGCATTAAAATCTGGGGAACAGCCGAATATATTGAAGATGATGCTGTTTTAATTGAGCAACTCCGAATCCCCGACTACCCCGCAGAAATTGAAAGAGCAATTTTGTTTCATGTCGAAGCCATCAGTGAGAATTGTCCCCAGCATATTCCCATTCGCTATTCTATGACTGAAGTTGAAGCAATGATGGCTCCTTTACAAGCGCGAATTTCCGAATTAGAGCAGTTGTTAAAGGAAAAGAATTCTCCATCCGATTGACGAAGAAACTCTCAGAAGTTGTTTGAAAAGTGATTGCCTTCTGCTATAGCAGTCCTAAATCATTTGTTAAATTTCTGGGTGCTTATCTTGGCGCTCTTGGCGACTTGGCGGTTCGATATTTTTTAACAAACCGCAAAGAGCGCATAGACGCGATAGCGGCTTCCCGCAGGGTAGGACACAAAGAAAGAGAAAGAGGAAAAGAAAGAGAATTTCACAAATGATTTAGGATGGCTATATAAGTTGCATAATTTTAAATTTTTCTGCCAATATGAAAAGCCGAAATGAATGAAAGTTGCAAATTCCCATCAAAATCATGATCAATTCTTTGACTTAACTCAGCAAATAAAGCTTTTTTAATTTCTGGCTCTAACTTAATGTAAGGAGAATAGGTATTGAGCAAAGTTAAATATTCATCAGTGCTGTAAACTACCTCAGATTCCACTTGCCCAAACTGAATATCTTGAAATTTACCTGAATCAATTAATATATTGCCAAATTCTTGAAATACTTTTTGTTGAGCTTCCCAATCTTCATAACGGTCAAGAGAAGGAGCATATTTTTGATAAACTGCCGACAAGCTTAGGTAAACCTCATAACTAGGTTGTAATTCCTTATTCCAGAATAAAAGTAAATGACCATTTTCTTTTAAAGCACTTGCCGCTTTGGGATATCCTATATCTGGAGGTATCCAATGAAAAGAACTAGCAGCTAAAACGGCATCAAACTGTTCAGGTTGCAAACTCCATTCTTCAAAAGATGTATTTTGAATTTCCACATTTGAATAAGACCGACAATTCTGTTTAGCTAACTCGCAAAAATCGGGATTTGGTTCTAAACAAAGCATTGAATAACCTAATTGAGCGAAAGAAATTGTAGCTGTCCCAGGGCCACATCCTACTTCCAAAATTCTGGAACCTGGAGATAATTGAGAAAGCTGAATAACTTGCTCAATAAAATTTTTGGGATAACGCGGTCTAGCTTTGTTATATGCCTCGGCTGCTGGCGAGTACCAATTTTTTCGCACTTCCAAATCTTTTTGAGAGAAACTGGCTATTTTTTGTTTGAGGTCTTCCATAATTTATTTAATATGAATATAAGCAATTGAAGTTATTAACTATACAACAATCTATTAAATCTATTGCTGAAATTTCGCTAAAAACTTGAGTATAGCTTGAGTAACTGCTGCTGTTGATTCAATCAAAAAACCATGACCACCATTTTCAATTACTTGCAGTTCAGCTTGAGGAATATTTTGAGCCAGTTGTTCTGAAAAGGCTACAGGTGTGAGAATATCTTGTTTACCAACTATGACTAAAGTTGGACAATGAATATTTTTAATTCTATCTGTTGTGTCATGATTAATAATGGCTCGGCTTTGATGGTATATTCCCTGTGTTGTCGGTGCAAAAGGATAGTTAATTGCCCATTCAATGAGTTGGTCGATCATTTCGGGAATAGCGTAGAAATCATCCGTAAATATCCAAGGCAATATCAGCTTTTCATATAACATTAAATCTATTTTTCCAGCAAGATTACCCCAGGTTTCAATTACGCTATTAAAGCGTTCATTGCCTTTAGCTAAAGAAGACATTAAAACTAAACTTTTAACTTTTTCAGGATATAAAAAAGCTAATTCTTGGGCGATTTGACCACCCATTGAATGACCAATTATATGTGCTTGTTTGATACCAAGAATATCTAGTAGGGCGGCGGCATCTTCCGCCATTTTCTGAGTGCTATAAGGACTGTTGGGAATAGAACTTTGCCCGATACCTCGGTTATCAAAACGAATAACTTGATACTGAGAAACTAAGTGTGGTTGTAATAGCGACCAATAAGTGCGATCGCACATAAACCCAGCAATCAACAATACAGGTTCACCAGTACCTTTAACTTCGTAAAATATGTCAATTCCATTAACCTGAACTTTGGGCATTACTAATTCATCATAATCGGGTTCACAGCAGCTTCAAGAACTTGAAATCTGCTTTAAGTTATTTTCCCAGATAATTGCATCACATCAAATCAGAAAATCAATAATATTCCCGAATTCACACCCATAAACCCAGAGGATGTATAAGATTTATCATCAAACGAAAACACGTACTTTTCCTCAAATTTGTTTAATTTCAAAAAATATAAATCTTAATTTTATCAACCTTCCGCATAAATAATGAAAACATTCAATTGCGGGATTTTACGGAAGACTTACCTAGAAAAATCAGGATAGGTTAATAAAAAAAGTAAGTAATATCAACAACTTACAATTCAGCGTTTAGCCCAGGTAAATCGGATTGTGCAGAATACAAAAACCACAGCCAAATAAATAGCTAGGCTAAGTTTTTGTTGACCAATTTTCCTAATTTATTAAAAAGGAGGTAATAGTTATCAAAACCGTTGAATATTCTCCCCTCAAACCTTACCTGGCATCTAACATTAATGCTGACTTAGATGCACAAAGCATTTTAACTTATCCCATCTCGCAAAAAACCTTGGCAATTGAAGCCAATAGTTATTACTTTGGGCATCCTGAATGGGCAAAAAACTACTTTGAAGCTTGTCACCGTAGTGATATATTCAAATCTCGCTGGCAAGCTGCCACAGGTAGTTGGGATGACAAAATTGTAGTAGATATCGGTTGTGGCCCTGGTAATCTCTTTGCCACACTTGGCGGTAAACCAAAATTACTCATTGGTGTGGACGTGAGTTATGGCGGACTGGAAATGGCGCAAAGTCTTGGCTATACTCCAGTGTTAGCAGATGCTCATAACTTGCCGTTTGTCTCTGGTTTTGCTGATATTGTGGCGGTGAATGCCACTTTACATCATTGTGATCAGATGGATGTGGTTTTAGCAGAAGCCGCGCGTTTAGTTCGTCCTGGGGGAATTTTAATCACAGACCATGATCCTCATCGCAGTGCTTGGAATTTCCAAGGCTTGGGTATGTGGTTATGGCAATTTCGTTTAGGACTTTATCGATTAATTAAACGCGGTGGTCATGCTTCCGCCGCAGAACAAAGCTGGGGACTAGCAACTGAAGTTCATCACCGTCCGGGGGATGGAGTCACAGCAGAAATGTTTCACAGAACTTTAGAACCGCTTGGGTTTACTGTGAAAACTTACCCTCATAATCATCAGTTGGGTGCAGAAACTTTTGAGGGTAATTATGGCCAGTCTGAATGGAAGTATCGCTTTGCTCAATTTTTGTCGGGGATCAATCCCAATTCACCACAAGCAGCCCTATCGCTGATGTGTGTTGCTACCCGGCGTGCTGAGTAAGAATATTAACCCCTAACCTCTGCTTCAGCTTTGCCTTTGGTAAATAACCAAGTTGCAAGTAAGGCGAGGACAATTCCGGCAATGATAAAACAAGGTATATAGCCAAAATTATCTACCACCCTCCCAAATACAGCTGCACCAATTCCCTGACCAATAAATAAGTTAAAGGCAAACAACGAAACTGCTGTACCCCGCGCTTCTGGTGCGAGTTCGGTGGCTTGGGTTTGCAGGGTGCTGTGCATCATATAAAAAGCTAATCCCATTAGGGCGCAGAAGGGAATAAATAATAGCCAATTGTGTAATAATGCGATCGCTAAAAAGCAAATGCACATTAACCAGCCACCAACTCCCATCAGTCCAATTTCCCCTAGTCGCTGCACTAACCACTTGACGCTGCGGCTATAAATTAAGCCACCCAAACCAAAACTACTCAACATAAACCCAATGGTTACATAAGGTAAGCCGTATCTATCGCGGAGAAATGCACCACAGTAAGCAAATGCTCCCATTAAGCAAAAGCCTTCAATAAATACGGCGATAATTACCGTCCGGGCAGTGGGTTGGGTGAGTAATTGGTAATATGGCTTGAATGTTGCTAGACTAAATCGCTCTGTAGAACGATTGCCATCTCGAAAATTACGTGTTCCTCGCCATAGTAAACCAGCGATCGCTAAAGAAACAATCCCAAATAATAAAAAGATATCGCGCCAGCTAATATACTCGCCAAATATTCCGCCTAAACTACCGCCGAGAATTTGACCCAATACCAATGCACTCAAATATTTACCAATGGCGGCTTGACGTTCTGTGTAGGGAAAATTATCCCCAATATAAGCCAAGGTAACAGGAATAATCCCGGCGGCAAACACCCCTGTGAGAAACCGCAGTAAGGTAAGTAGGGCAATATTAGATACAAACGCACAAAGGGCTGTCCCTACAGCAAAGGCTGTTAATGCGGCTGTAATAACTTTTAATTTACCGATGCGATCGCCCAACGGCCCGTAAACTAACTGAAACAAACCGTAGGGAATGGTATACGCTGAAACAATCACCGCCGCACTACCCACACCAACATTAAATTCTTTGGCAATAATATGCAGCAGAGGGTCAATCACCCGCACATCGGCAATCACCATAAAAGCAGCAGCACCCAACAGCCCTAAAGAGACAGGTGTTTTATCTGTGTGTCCTACTAACCTACCCACTTAGTTCTCCTGTGTAAAGTGCTGAGTGCTGAGACGGGTGTAAAGGTTTGAAAGTGATACCCAATATATAATAATTAGCCTGCGGAGGCAGGCTTTGTTTGTATAGCCCCAGACTTCCAGTCTGAGGGGTTTGTATACGGACACCCCTAACCCCTCAATTATTTAATTTGCAACTGTCTTGGCTGATTGGTTAAACAACAAACTGCGGGATTTTTCTACATCTAATGCCTGATTTTTGAAAGCTTCAGCTTTCTCGTAGGCGCGAATTGTGGCTGGACGAGCTTTAATAGTTTCAAACCAGCGTTGGATATTGGGGAAATCTTCTAGTTTTTGACCTTGCCGTTCATAAGGCACAATCCAAGGATAAGCGGCGATATCTGCAATGGAATAATCACCAGCGATAAATTCTTTATCTGCTAGTTGCTTATTTAACACTGCATATAACCGCCCCGTTTCGTTGACATAACGGTTAATTGCATACTCAATTTTTTCGGGAGCATAGCTGCTAAAGTGGTGATTCTGTCCAGCCATTGGCCCTAAACCTGCCATTTGCCAAAACAACCATTGCAGTACTTCTACGCGCTTTCTGAGATCAGCAGGAATTAATTTCCCGGTTTTTTCTGCTAGATACAGCAAAATTGCCCCAGATTCAAAAACTGAGACTGGCGCACCACCATCTGCTGGTTCATGGTCAACGATCGCCGGGATACGATTGTTAGGAGAAATCTTGAGAAAGTCTGGTTGAAACTGCTCCCCAGCGCCGATATTGATAGGCACAATTTTATAAGGTATTTCCGCTTCTTCCAGAAACATCGTGATTTTATGACCGTTGGGCGTTGTCCAATAGTAAAGCTCAATCATGATTTGATTCCCCATTTGAGTGCTGAGTGCTGAGTGCTGTACACTGAGCGCAGTCGAAGTGTGAGTGCTGAGTCAGAATTCTACCCCTACACCCACACACCCTTATTCCCACACCCCCTACAACCCCCACACCCTTGCACCCTTAATTTTTACCCTTGATATGGATTACCAACTCTATCTACAAACACGTTGTAAGAAAATGGTAAGCGGCCTGGATTTAAGCGAGGCTCTGCGGCATAACCTACAGGAACGATAACAGCGATCGCTAAATTTGGATCATCTGTTGCACCAATTACTTCTTTTACTTTGTCTTCAATCCAGCCATTCATAAAGCAGGTGGATAATCCCAAGCTTTCGGCGGCTAATACTAAATGAGTAGAAGCAATAATCGCATCTTTGATGGCATATTCCCGGCGCTTGTCTCCTAAACCAGCTTGAAATTGCGGAATGGAATTTCTAAAGTAGTTGACTGTACCTTCATTCCAAGCACCTGTTTGCAATCCCTGGTCTAAAATTGGAGTCAAATCTCGTTCACCAGCCGTAACATCAGCCGCAAACACAAAAGTTACAGGTGCTTCAATAACTTGCTTTTGATTCCAAGATGCAGCAGCTAAAGCTTGTTTTTGTGCTTCATCTTGCACCAAAATAATTCGCCAGTCTTGAATGTTAAAGCTACTGGGTGCGGCTACAGTTAACTCTACCAGTTGCTTTAGTAGTTCTGGTGCAATGGGATCTGTTTTAAAAGTTTTGATCGAACGACGCTGAAGAATAGCGGTAGGTACATCTAAAGCTTTTGTTTGAGCGATTTGATTCATGAGATTTTCCCCTGAAAGATAGGTTACAGGCATTATATATTTGGCTACCTGCTGACTGGCAGATTTAACTATTGATAAATATTTACCTATTGGACTTAAATATCTATCGACAGAAGAAGACAGCAGTAAATTAGGACTTACGCAAGAACCCTCTCAAACTCTTATAACTTCGTGTCCTACCCTTCGGGAAGCCACTTCGTGTCTATGCGCCCTTTGCGGTACCCTTCGGGAAGCCGCTTGCGCGTCTACGTTTTTTCATGATTTTGCGTCATCCTAATATTTTTACTTTTATCTTCTCTAATCTCTAACCTCTATTTTCCAACTCGTTAAATAATTGACCGAATGACACCACCATCAACCCGCACAGCCGCACCATTCGTAGCCGAAGCTAAAGGACTGGAAAGGTAAGCTACGAGTGTGGCGACTTCTTCGTTAGTTGCAAAGCGTTGGATAAGAGAACTGGGACGTACTTTTTGAAAAAATTCCGCCTCAACTTCCTTGGCGCTGATTCCCTTTTCTTTTCCCATCTGGGTAATAAATTCCTCAACACCTTCTGAACGTGTAGGCCCTGGTAGTACAGAATTTACTGTCACGGCTGTACCAACGGTCAGTTCTGCTAAACCCCTGGCGAGAGAAATTTGAGCCGTTTTCGTTACACCGTAGTGAATCATTTCTACAGGAATTTGAACACCAGACTCGCTGGAGATAAAAATCACTCGTCCCCAGTTTTTTTCCAACATTTTTTGCAGATATTTGCGACTTAAGCGCACTCCGCTAAGTACGTTCACTTCCAATATATGCAGCCAATCTTCGTCAGTAATCTCAAAAAATGCTTTCGGTTCGTAAATTCCCAGATTATTAATCAGGATATCAACTTGCGGAAATTGAGCAAAAACTTGCTCGACTCCAACTGGTGTTGCTAAATCGGCAACAATGCCTGTAACTTTTGCATCAGGAGTGGTTTGCTTAATCTTGTCAATCGCCTGGGTGACTCGTTGTTCACTGCGACCATTGACAATTACTGCTGCACCTTCTTGTGCTAAAGTTTGGGCGATTGCAAAACCAATACCTGTGGTAGAACCACTAACCAACGCTGATTTATTATCTAATTTCAAATCCATATTGCTTCCCCTCTACAGGTGAAGTGCTTTTCGTACACTGAGCGAAGTGGGAGTAATGAGTGATGAGTAACGTACACCCATACACCCCTACACCCACACCCATACACACCCCTAAATCACCACACTCCTGCCTCTTATTCCTGCGGAATATGCTGTGCTAAAGTCTTAGTTAATGTAGATTTCGGCACTGCACCAACTACCGTATCTACTTGTCGCCCATCCTTAAAAATCATGAGTGTGGGTATGGTGCGAATACCGTAATGACTGGCAATAGTAGGATTTTGATCGGTGTTCACCTTCACTACTTTTACCTGTCCTTCGTATTCATTGGCAACTTCATCGACTACTGGCGCAACCATCCGACAAGGGCCACACCAAGGAGCCCAAAAATCTACTAAAACTGGAACCTCACTTTCTAAAACTTCTGGCTTGAACGTGGCTTCTGTGACATTTGTAACGGATGACATAGTTGCCTTCCTGTTTTAATTCGTTTATTCGATTTTATCGAATAATTAAAATATACGCTAGTTTAAGAGATAATACAAGTATGAGATTTTTATATCACCCAGACAGAAAAGATATATCGTTACCGGCGGTGTTGTATGCCTTGGGCGACCCAGTGCGGCTAGAGATTGTGAGATTATTAGCGAGTAAAGGGGAGCAATGCTGCGCGGATTTTGATTTTGCGATCGCCAAGTCTACCATGTCCAACCACTTCAAAATTCTGAGAGAGTCAGGAGTAGTTCTGACCCATAAAGAAGGAACCCAGCACATCAATCAGTTGCGGCGCGAAGACTTAGAATTGTTATTTCCTGGTTTATTAGAAGCAGTATTGCGATCGGCTCAACCATTATTGTCTCAAAAATCAATGGTCAAGAGTCAATAGTCATTTGTCCTTGGTCATTCCCCACACTCCCCACACTTCCCACACTTCCCACACTTCCCACACTTCCCACACTCCCTTTCACCCTATGTCATCATAGTTAAGGTTGAACAATTCTGGAGATAAGACCACGGTTTACGCACGTCCCCTAGCACGGTTAATTGAGCAGTTGCAACGCCTACCAGGAGTTGGCCCCAAATCAGCCCAGCGACTGGCTCTGCACATTTTAAAGCGCCCAGAAGCAGAAGTAGAAGCTCTGGCGCAGGCTTTGGTTGATGCCAAAAAGCAGGTAGGCTTATGTTCAGTCTGCTTTCACTTATCTGCGGAACCAGTTTGTGAAATTTGCCGCAACCCCAACCGCGACAATCAAACTATCTGTGTTGTAGCTGATTCCCGCGATGTAATTGCGCTGGAAAAAACCCGCGAATACAAAGGTAAATATCATGTTTTGGGCGGAGTAATTTCGCCGATGGATGGAATTGGCCCAGAACAGCTAAATCTCCAACCCTTAGTGCGGCGGGTAAGTCAGCAAAAACCCCAGGAAGTGATTTTAGCAATTAGTCCCAGTGTAGAAGGGGAAACCACCACACTATATATAGGTCAACTACTGAAACCTTTTACAAAAGTGACACGCATTGCCTTTGGCCTACCTGTAGGCGGAGATTTAGAATACGCCGACGAAGTAACCTTAGCCAGAGCCTTAGAAGGACGACGGGAGTTAGATTGATGGGTGTACTGATTCAAAACCTCTATAATCACATCTTGCACCAAGCGACTGAAGTCGCGGCTACACGAACAAAACCCGCCTGCGCGGGTTCAAAACCCTTGACTTTACATTAGTCCGCGTAGGCGGACTTCGTTTTTATAGCCGCGAATTCCATTCGTCGGGGCTAGGTTGCAAGATATGTGTATACCGTTCGGCTGACGCTCACGGCGAAGCCCTATACCCTTACACCCACACACCCACTCTTAACATACAATCTTTGTGCATAAATCCTGAACTATTGACTATTAGCCAAAAGTTGATTCCAAGCTTTAATGACTTGCTGTAAATCTTGAGGCAAGTTGCTTTGAGAAATATCATTATACTGCACAGTACCCTGTCTGCTGGTAAGAGTATAGGTAATAAAATCTGCTGCACCTGTGGGTGCGGGATAACTGCGGTTGTTAAATTCCTTGCGGGTACGTTGGAGTAATTGTTGAAATTGTCGCAGTTGTTGGCGCGAAGTTCTCTTGACACTGCGTTCAGAATCATTCGCATCACCAATACGCACTCGAATCACGCGACCATCATTGAGTAATACTGTTTGGTAGGTTCTTCCAGCAAAACCACCGCTAGAAATCTGGCGGAAGACTACACCTTGATCTAAAGGTGGCGGTAATTCATTGGTAGGAATGGGAATTGATTTGGCTGTGTTAGTTTGGTTTTCACCTGAAGCCAACTTGACGCGCGAACCATCGTTATCGGATAAAAACACCCAACGCTGATTTGCTGCACCTACGGTTACTTGCCAACCAGTAACCGATATGGGATCACAAGGATAAGGAGGGGTGGAGCGATCGCAACCATCTGCCCAATTTTTGGCTGTAAAATTGAGGATAGATAGCGATCGCACTGATAATCCTGAAACTGCTTGCGCTTCTTGTAAAACTCCATCCCGCACTTTTTTCGGCAATTTTTTCTGTGATGAATTAGTTGCTGAAGCTAAACGCAAAGAACGCCCATTATTATTAGTGTGATAAGTCCATTTCTGCTCACCATTTGATACCACAACTAACCAACCAGGAACTAATGCTTGAGTACAGAATTCATTCGGTTGTGCTAATTCCAAACAACCATTACGCCAAGTCTTACGGCTATAGTTAACAATTTGTAGTTCTCTCTTCGATACGCCATTTCTGCTCACCACATCTTGAAAAACTGCATTAGTAACTAACGTGGGTAAGCCATTAGATTTATTTTTATTGGCGTAAACTTCATTTGTAGTTGTTGCCGAAAAACTAGCTGGATTTGCTGTGGCACTTTTAATCAATGTTAGTCCACTACCAACAGACAAAATACTAGTCAAAACTAAGGCGGTTAAAATTCTCGCTTGATTGACAATATGTTGATTTTTTCGCATTTTTTCCTAAATAGAATGCCTTTATTGTGAATATTTAAGGCATTAAAAACCAATATTTTAGTAATTAATGACAACAAAATACTCAGTTTCCGAATTATAAGTAGAAGCACTAAATTAAACCTAACTTGAGATTACCAAGTTCAACAATTCGGCAAAGCTCAGTGAGCAATATGATTAACCTTATTCTCATCAGCTTATTGAGCATTGAGCGAAGTCGAAATGCGAATTTTATCCACCTACTTATAAACTCGGAATTTTTGAAAGGTCTGTCATCAAAAGCAGACATAGGCAAGAGACGCAGGGATAGTGATACTTTGTTCCTTAATCTTTATCCAAATTTTACAAAATGAAAAACACTTCGATTACCTGTATAAATTATGGCGTTGCTGATTAGCACGATGTTTTTTGTTTCGCGCAAAAATGCAAACAATCTTTACTGCAATTAAATTGCAAGATTTTATACTGTAGCTAAGGTTGTCGATGTTTAGCATAAGTATAGTATAAGAATCTTAAAACGTATTTTTTAACATCAGTACTGTTGGGTAGTTAATAAAATTTTCCTTTTTTAAGCTGATATTAGCCAATGTAAATATTTATTGCGGAATCCTTTGATACCAATTTTTAGTAAGTAATATTGTCGTTTTATCCCCTGCTATCCAAGGGTAATTACTTAGATAAAGCTGACATAATAAGCATCCATTTTTATTATTTTATCGGAGATAAATATCAATAGCTATTCAAGCTAATTCAGAACTGGTAACAGACAAAGAAAATGACTGCGAACAACAATTGAGTAAGCATTTTCATTCTTCCTGGTAACACTCGTCATAGTGGCATTAATATGGCAAAAATAGGATTACTAATCGGTGTTGATGAATACGAACCTGGATTAAATCCTCTTCCAGCAGCAGGGAAAGATATTGAAGCATTACGTCGAGTTTTACAAGATCCTGAGATGGGAGATTTTCATGAGCTAAAAAGCTTAAAAAATCCTGATCCTCAGATCATGCAATATGAAATTGAAGCACTTTTTTCAGAGCGAACGAGAGAAGATTTAATCCTTTTGTATTTTTCCGGTCATGGGATTAAAGATGATGCAGGTAACTTATATTTTGCAACCCGCGCAACCAAGAAAAACTCAAAAGGAGAATTAGTTAGGTCTACAGCAGTCCCCGCTAATTTTATTCATGAAGTCATGAAACGCAGTCGCGCTAAACGTCAAGTAATTATCTTAGACTGCTGTTTTAGTGGCGCATTCGACCCAATTTTATATGCAAAAAATGATAACTCTATTGATTTACAAGGACAACTAGGTTCAGAAGGACGTGTGGTTCTCGCATCTTCGAGTTCTACTGAATATTCTTTTGAACAAGAAGGGTCAGAACTATCTGTTTATACTCGTTATTTAATAGAAGGTATTGAAACAGGAGCCGGAGATTTAAATAGAGATGGACAAATTTCTATTTTAGAACTGCATGAATATGCTAGTGGTAAGATACAAGAATTATTACCGAATCTCAACCCTAAAATTATTGTTTTGCGAGATAAGGGTTTTGAAATTATCTTAGCCAAAGCCAAATTTCATCCACCCAATATTTTAGAAACTACTCATAGTAAAATTAATATTGGAGAAATTAAATTAGAGTACTCTAGTAAACTAAATAATGATAGGTACTATAATCCTATCCCCAGTCTATTACAACCTTTTGAATCATTTATTAGTAGGTTAATTACCAAATTAAACGAATTTTCGGAAAGATTTTTATTTAAATATAAAGAAGAAACCATTGCAATTCAAAATTCTATTCTAGAAATCATCAGATTAACTTCCGATGCAGACCTAGTTTTTGTTATGAGTCGTGCTAACCACCAAAATGTTTGGGATATTAAAGCACAGAGTAACTTTAGTGAAGTTATTGATGATGATGATTATGCTGAGATTATTAAAAATAAAATTTTGGCTAATATTCCCATTAACTCTATATTTACTCCAGATCATCATGGAATTTATAGAAGCCATTATGATGAACAAGCATCAGTATCTAAAGCTTTTATTCTCATACCCTTAGATACATTAGATAATGAGTTTATTTTAGTTTGTGGTTTATTGCGAGATTCTTACCTAATCAGTGATGCTTACTGTACGATTATCTCTAGTTTCTACTTATCTAGTCAGAAATTTTATCTCCAATCAGCCAGAGTAGAAGCATCTATTTTGGATAACTTAAAAAAAGTATATGGTTTTGTGCCAATTTCTTTTTATGAGAAAAGATTTAGTCTTTTCTGCGATCGTCTTACTAAAATTATTATCTATTTTGAGCCAATTCTTGATTTAGATACATTTTCAATTAGTGGCTGGGAAGCTTTAGCGCGTGACCCCGATAGCCTAACCGCGCCTGTAGATTTATTCTATGCTGCTGAGTTATGGGGACGAAAATTTACCATAGAATTAGATAAATTTCTCCTCAAGTTAGCGGCTAATAGCTACAGAAAAGCATTGATAGAAGCAAAACAAAATCGAGCCTATGAAATACTTCCTCTGTCTGTGAATGTATATCCAGAATCTTTGATGCGAACAGCGTATTTTGAAACTGTGCGTGAAATTGTCAAGGAAGGAAAAAGCAATCAAATTCCAGCCAGAAAACTAATTTTAGAAATTTCTGAAAAAGCTGATTTACCTATGTATCAAGATGGAATCAAACTACTATCGCCATTAGATACCTTTAAATTGAGATTGTCTAAATATGTTCAAGAATTAAAAGTTAAGTTTGGGATTGATGATTTTGGTGTAGGTTATGCTTCAGTCTCTCGATTAGCTGGACTTAACCCGCCTTATGTCAAAATTGATAGGGAAATTCTGCATCGTGAACCAGTAAGTGTTATTATCAATTTTGTCCAACAAATAGTTTCATCAACAAATCCACTCAATCCAGCCAGCATCATTGTTGAGGGATTAGATAAAACTTCACCAGTAAAATTATGTCAATTGAGAAAGTTAGATATTAGCTATGTACAAGGTCATTTAATTGGCAAAGCTGAACCAGGAATTTATCGTTTATCTCAGGAAAAAAGTGAGTTTTTGCGAGAACAAATTTTTTCGGAATAACTGATGTAATACTCAGCTTTTTACGCCCATAAAACTTGATTTTCAACTAATTTAGGGTTATCAACATCAAACCTAATAGTAGTAGCCGCCCAGTTTTTTAAATCTGGTGCTAACCAAACTAGCTGACTGAGAACTTCATCGTTAACCCACAGCACTACGGGGAAATGCAGATTTTTGCGAAACTCATCGCGCATGAGATTAGTGCTAATTAGCAGTTGTGGAATTGCTACGACTGACTCTAAACCATGCACTATCAAAGCTTGAGGATGAGGAAGACCAATATTATTAGTGATTGTCGTATAAAGTGTTTCATCTGTAGGTGACAAGATGAGTTCTTGGATGGCTACCGATGACAATTCTTTTAAAAATTTCAGTATCTGCTGTCGTTGAGAAATAGAGTCACAACAAACGAGTATCAAAGAAAATTCCCCAGCAGCAACCTTAATTGCTCTTGCTAACCTCTCTGCTGCGGCTGCATTATTTCCTACGCTTTCTGGGAAATTACTGCTAGTATTCATTCCATACCCTGCATTTGATATTCAAAATAGCTAGTTTTTATAGTGAACTTACTTAATTTAAGGTTATTTATATTACCTTAATGAAGTTGGAAATTGACAGAGATTCTTTCTGATAATAAATAGCATAATCCTAAATGTCCAAGAGTAGGGAAAAAAATTAAGATTTGTATACAGATGATAAATGTGGGTTTGTGTAACTATAGTTACAATGTCATGAAAGCCAGACAGAACTAATATTGTGTTTGGTGAAAGACTTATTATTCAATTAGAGACAGGGAAGACAAGGGAGACAAGGGAGACAAGGGAGACAAGGGAGACAAGGGAGAGAGAGATTTACCTTGTTTTTTATTCCCGTTCACATTCAGAATTTTGTACTTTGCTTGAGCAGGTGAGCAAGCAACTTCTGTTGAGGTATACCAGTCAATTGTCCATGTTTTCTGTTGTTTGTAACCAAAGATGAAAAGATTTCTCAAGCGGTGTGTTGAGGTAGTTGTTTGGAATTTGGGTCAAAGTCGCAAACAGGCTTTCTTTGGCATTATGGTTGTTCTCAGTGCGATCGCTACACTCCTACTTTCATTTCCCATTGCAGCACAAAATTTGCCAGCGAATTCAGAATTAAGGGGAGTATGGTTAACTAATATTGATAGTGATGTGTTGTTTGAGCGCAACCGCCTCAAGAATGCACTGCAAAAGCTCGATGAATTAAACTTCAATACTGTTTATCCGGCGGTGTGGAATTGGGGATATACATTATATCCCAGCAAAGTAGCTGCGAAAGTTATTGGGCGATCGCTTGATCCCACACCAGGGTTGCAAGGGCGCGATATGCTCAAAGAAATTGTTGATACAGGACATAAACAAGGGTTAACGGTGATTCCTTGGTTTGAATTTGGCTTTATGGCTCCTGCTGATTCTTTATTAGCCAAAAACCGTCCCCAGTGGCTAACAAGTCGCAGCAACGGTACAAAAATTGTCAAAGAAGGTATACACGATAGAGTTTGGCTAAATCCCTTCCACCCAGATGTTCAGAAATTTATTCAAGATTTAATCGTGGAAATTGTTCGCAATTACGACATTGACGGGATTCAATTTGATGACCATTTTGGCTTGCCTTCAGAATTAGGCTACGATGCTTATACAGTGGCACTTTATAAAAAAGAACACGGTGGTAAAGCACCCTCGAAAAATTCCCAAGATTTAGAATGGGTGCGTTGGCGAGCAAATAAGATCACCGACTTTATGAAGCGGGTATTTACAGCGATTAAAACCACGAAAAAGAACTGTTTAGTTTCCGTTGCACCAAATCCTCAGCGTTTTTCTTACGAATACTTTTTAGCCGACTGGCAAAAATGGGAACGTTTGGGACTGGTGGAAGAATTGGTGTTGCAGATATATCGGGATGACTTGAATGTATTTATCAAAGAATTAGAGTATCCAGAAGTGAAAGCGGCACGTAGTCATATCCCTGTGAGTATAGGAATTATAGCTGGTTTGAAGAACAAAAATGTACCCATTGACCAAATTCAAACCCAGGTGCAGAAAGTACGCGATCGCAACTTTGCTGGTGTCTCTTTCTTTTTCTATGAAACTCTGTGGAACTTAAGCAAAGAATCAGCCTCAGTGCGTCAAGCTGGCTTACAGAAAATTTTCCCCACCCCAGCAAATTATCCAAACTTATTGGCAGGTTGGAATAAGGCTGTTAAAGCTCAATAATCATTATTTTCACACCCTTCATCATGAGGCTTGATATCAAACTCCATCAAAAGTAGGTGGATAAACAACCTTTCCCGTATACTTTGGCTGATAGTTTTGCAGTGGTTTAACCATAAAAACATCATCTGGTACGGGAAAAGGCGACTCAATTTGATAAATCACAGAAGGCTGAAAACCAAAGCGATTATAGAAGTGGGGATGACCTAATACAATTACTAAAACTTCTCCTTTGTCATTGGCTATTTTTAACCCTACTTCTGCTAAGGCGCTGCCAATACCTTGTTTTTGAAATTGGGGATGAACAGCCAAAGGTGCTAAACCAATTACCTGGAGAGTCTCTGTATTTACTAGATCAATATAGCTAAATAAAATGTGACCAACTATGAGATTATCTATTTCAGCAACTAATGAAAGTTCTGGAATATAGCGGTCTGAACGGCGAATTTTATCTATTAGGTTAGCCTCGTTTGCTTGCCCAAAGGCTAAATTATTCACTTCTGCTATTGCTGAATAGTCTGCTAAAGTTTCACAGCGAATATTGACCATTTTAAAATTAATACTCAAAAATTTAGTTATCAGGAAGCTGAAATACAGAGTTGAATCAAAGCTATACTTAGGATAGTGCAAGTATTTGATGTTAATTTATAAAAATTCTGCAATTATTATGACTGGACAAACTCAGACAGAGAAAGACAAATTACAAGCAAGCACTAATGTAGAAATAAATCCAGAAATGGAAGCAGAAAAAATTCTCTGTCCTCATTGTTTGCGTACCGCTACGAATGGGATTAAATGTAAAGGAATTTGTGTCGCTGACAGTGATTATTAAGGTATACCGCTCATACCTCTTGAAGTGAGCATTTCCCAAAAAGACTGATAACGTTTAACGCCAGGAATATGATTACTAAATAACCAAGCTTCCCATTCTTGATTATGAGTAATTTGAGGGTTAAGTAAAATAACTTCACCATCCAACGCATCACTAATTTGTAGGGTTGTTTGTAGATACTCTACACGTATATCTTGCTCTAAATTTTTTCCATATATCAAGTATTGCTCATCAGATATAGGTGGTAAATTTCTCAGGCTTTCTGTCCGGATGTCAATCCAGTTCTGATGCTCAACATAAAACCAGTCTAGTTCTTTAGCCATCCGTAACCTTAGAACTCCTGGATATCCATGCCAGCCATTTGTAACCTTTAAAAATTCCCGGTAAGATAGGGGTAATTTTGTCCTCAAACGAGATTCAGTAGCCGTAATTTCTTTTTCTGATGCTCTTGGTAAACCTAACCATTCTGATTGAATCGCTTCATCTGGAAAATCTACGACTGTCCAATATATTTCACCATTTTCGTAATTATAAAGTACTTTTTGACTCTCTTTTTTCAGGAAAGAATACCAATTAGAATTATTCATAATTTGGCGTTACTTAAGAAATCTCTTGTTAGCAGGACTTACGCAAAATCAAGAAACTAACCGCAAATGACACGAAGGATAACTTTAGAGTGTTATTGCGTAAATGCTAGTTAGTTTACTAAATTTTTTAGCGAAGAGGAATCAAGTGGTAAATGCGAAGTTTTCAGTGGCGTGGGCTAATTAATAGAGTTCACGCCACTAATAATTTGAATTAATTACCCAATACCTAAACGCCCAGCTAAACCGGGGGTTAAGGGCAGAAGAGTGGCAATCATTAAGAATAGTGCCAATAGACCTAACGCGGCTCTAGCATCATCGGGTTCGGTGATTTCGTTTAAGCTGGGGCGTTCTAAATCTCGTTGTAATAAAAGAATGACAATTGCCCAATACATTGCCAAGGTGTTACCGAGAGAAACTAACGCCAGCAAAACTAAAGTGGCAAATGTGGCTCTTTTCGCAGTTGTGCGCCCATAAATTGCTTGCACGATACGTCCACCATCTAAAGCACCAGCAGGCATAAGGTTTAAAGCGGTGATGACTAAACCCAGCCAACCAATAATTACTAAGGGATGGACGTTAACTAAGGATGATTGTAAGGCGGAACCGAGGACGACTCGCGCCAAGCTGCCGACTAAAATGGAGCCTTGGAAAAATTGATTGGGTAATTGAAATAAACTGCCTGGGTGGGAAAGCAGTAACCCAACAATTAACATGACTAAAGAGACGATACCGCCAGCGGCCGGCCCTGCCAAACTAATATCAAATAATGCTGTGCGGTTGGGTAAGAGAGATTCAAAGCGGGTAATTGAACCAAAGGAACCAATTTGTACAGCAGGTAAAAAGAAAGGCCAGCCAAGACGGACTTGATAACGCCGCGCCAGTACCCAATGACCAATTTCGTGGGCGATTAAAATTATAAAAATGCCGAGGCCGATAGGTAAGGCTTGGGTGAACTTGGCTGGGTTGGCAAATAAATCAAAGTTGAGGAGTAACCCGGCAGTTTCTAAACAGGTAGCAATGGTAGCGATGAGCAAAATCCCGGCAAAGGCTTTCTGTCCTGCGGTGGTGGGACGAGGATCGTTACGGCTAGGCAGTACAATTACTACAGGTTTACCGTCTGTATTTTCTACTAAAAACAGGCGATATTGCTCACCCAGACGTTCTTTTAAGTTGGCGCTGAGGCGGTTGTGAACTTCTTGGGGTTCGCCGCGTAAATTACCTTTAAAGATAGCGCCTTCTTGGTAGGCGATCGTTTCTGTGGCGAAAAATGTATCCAGGCCAAAAATGCCTTTAATCGCATTTAAATCAGCTTCGGGAATTGATAATACTTCAATTTTGAGTTCGGCGGTGACTGGTGATGGTGTATTACCTTCTGGTGCGGTATCAGCAGCCAGCCTTTCTGTTGCCCGTTGCTTCAGGATGGCATCTTGTCCAGCTGCCCGTAATTGTCTGCCAAGGTAGATATACAACCCGGCAGAAGCTACTATCAAGAACAATATGCCGACGATGTTGAGATAAACGCCAGCAGCAAACAAACCAAAAAATAACAGCCAGGGAGTCATCAAAACCACTGACTGCAACCAGGCTAAGATTCCCAGTTTTCCAAAAGGTCTGGCGCGATAAAAGCCCCAACCTAAAATTCCGAAAGCTACTAATACAATGGCTGCAATTATAGGAGTCTCTGAGGAAGCAAACATTTCCAAACCCTTCGCTGTGAAAGACCAAGCCTAGTTGGTCAGGTGTGAGAAGCAGGAGGCACTCCGGCTTTGCCGGAGAAGTCAAAAGTAAAAAACCAAAAGTCAAAAGTATTCTTGATTTTTGACTTTTACCTTTTGACTTGCCGCTACGCGGTTGAGGCAGGAGGAGCTACGCTCACCAACCGAGGTGGGAGGTAGTACCTTCTGTCTGAAGCTCTATGCTTTTATTAATGTATAACGCCACCTGTTTTTCGCTCAAATCAATCGAAGGGACAAGAGAGACAAGGGGGACAAAGGGGACAAGGGAGACAGGGGGAGTTTGGCTGTCTCGCCTTTGTTTTTATAGCCCCAGACTTCCAGTCTGAGGAGATAATTGGATTTACTTTTAAGACTCTCTGCCTGATGTCCAGGTGTCGCGCCATTTGACTGTGCCTTCTTTGGCGACTACCCAACGGCGGGGTGTGGTGTTTTCTCGCAGGGGCGATCGCCCTTCACGCCACATGGCATATTTATAACTAATTAATTTGCCCGCGCTTTCATCAAAGGGAATCTCGGCAAACCAAGTATTGGTGTTGATGTATTCTAGGGGATAAGCTTTGCTAATATCCCAATTGCCTAATTCTGGGCAGTCACCCGTGACGACAATTGTTTCCCCAGGCTGGGTTTGTACGCCATTGAGTTGTACCCGAATAATAGTTTGGCCTTTGATGCGTTCGCCTACGTGGCTGAAGACAATTACTCCCCGTTCTTCTAGGTGCAGGTCGGAAATTTTGCCGTCTTTGACTTCGTATTTATTGCGGGTGATGACACAAGTATGTTCGCCGTCGGGTAGTTCTGTCTCGATTTCTGGTAAGGTGACTTCGCCGCCGCGGTTGAGGGCAACAAAGCACAGGGAATCACGATAACGACGCACGTAGCAGTAAACATCGGGGGTGATGTATTTTTGCCAATGACTACCCATTGAAATGGCTGGGTTGAGCCGCCGCAAACCGGAAAGTAAGCGGAGGTAACGATAAATTTCGGTGTCATTGTCCCATTTTTCCATCATGGGGCGGTTGTAGGGATCGTTACCGCCGTCGGTGTCGTTATGCAAATACTGTTCTGTACCGTAATAAATGCAGGGAATACCACGGGATGTCATAATTAGGGCGATCGCAACTCTCAACATTGCTGGGTCAGGGTTCAGCGATTGAAAGCGTGGCATATCGTGGTTATCGATGAAGGTAATTAACTCGGTTGCGCCGTTGTAGCGGTAGTCTTCATCAAAAATGTATTGAATGGTGTGAAATCCGTTTTCGGAACCTTGGGCGAGGGCGGCGCGAATGGCAACACACAAGCCAAAGTCTAGCATCGTCATCCCGGAATTATTGGCAAATTCCAAAGAGCGATCGTCCTGTGGCCCACTATAAATCCATTCGCCAAAAATAAATACATCTGGTCTGTGATTGTACATATCACCTGTAAATTCTTGCCAAAACCAGATGGGCATGTGTTTTACAGTGTCTACCCGCAAGGCATCTACGCCTCTATCTAGCCATTGTTTAATTGCAGATTTAATATATTCCCGATATTCGCTGTTGTTTTCATTAAAGGTGGCTAAACCAGCTAATTCACAGTTTTGAACTTGCCATTCATCTTCCCAATTCTGCACTTCACCGTAATGGTGATACCAGTTATTTACATCATCATTGAAGTCGGCAATTTTTACGCCGTCATCATACAATTCACCTTTACTACCACTGGTATCAGGGGTACTGTGGTTACAAACAATATCTAATACTAACTTCATATTCCGCTTATGCAACTCATCAATTAAGCGGTCAAAGGTAGTATTTCTAGTTTCTTGGGTTTCATTTAACGAAGGATTTTCATCTTTACCAATATATCTGGGATTGATGCGTTTAAAATCTTTTGTCCAATAGCCATGTATGGCTGCATTGCCCACAAATAATTCTTCTACTTGCTCAAATAAAGGAGTTAACCAAACAGCAGTAACTCCCATATTTTTGAGATAGTCTAATTTGTCAATTACACCTTGCAAGTCGCCGCCCCAATATTTACCCCAGTCCTGCCCGGTGGGGTCATACAATTCTGGGTTAATACCTTCGCTATTTTCGGGGTCGCCGTCATGAAAGCGATCGACAACGATAAAGTAAATGGTTTCTTGGCGAAATTCAATATCCCTGGTGTAAAGAAATTCTAAATTAAGTTCTGTATCTGATGGTGGGGTTTGGATGAGAGCTTCGACTTCGGCTGTGGCTGAATCGACTTTGTACTGCTCTGGTGAGAATTGGGATGGAGGTGTTTGCACCATAAAAGTTTGAATTTAAAGATTTACCATGTGTTGCTTTGCACTTCGGTATTATGCCATCCTGCTCTTGATAAAGAAAATCTATCAAGAGCTAGTTTATATTTCTATCGTGAGACATATTTCCCTTGCTAGAGGTTGAAAAATCGTTGTTCTAGCAGTTCTTTCGTCATCAATATTAAATTAATCATAAGAATTTGGCTTTGAGCAAAATATTATGTAGTTAATCTTGTCAAGATTATGAGATACAAAGCACTCAAAATTTGAGTGTTTTTATTTTTAGGCAGATAAATAAAATTTTAGGTTTTCTCAGTTTTATCTAATGATGAGAGAGTTTATAGAACTGTTAAAAAAAATTATAAGTTGCTTTTTTATGGTAATCATTAGCAGTAGATGAATGAGGAAATTGAGAAATTTGGCAGGACTTAAGCACGAGTTACGGAATAATGAACCACAGAGGCGCAGAGGACACAGAGAAATGAGAGTTTGAGCATTTTTATGGGTGAGTTTTATTAGAATAAGAGATTATTTAGTAATATTTTTGTAAACGTATTGCTAATTATTATTTGGATGTTTCATTCGGAGGATGAAGAAAGGTAAGAGAATTTTATACAAATAAATTTTAATAGTGAGGATTTGAAGAGAAAATTCAGGCGATCGCACATTTTTAACCAAGCTAGTAAGCAAGCAAAAGAGGTAACATTTATGACTAAATATGATAAGGTTTTTAACTCACAAAAAACACTAGCAGAATCTTTAACACCAGAAGAAGCTGTCGCTGCAATTGCTGTGGTAACTGCACTTGCTGATGCTTCGGTGGAAGAAATAGATCCTGAAGGGTTAGCTGGGATTTTGTGGCAATTTGAAGTTTTTGAAGAATACTCTGAAGATGAGTTATTAGAAATTGTTAACAAACTCATTGATATTGCAGAATCACAAGGGCTAAGTCCGTTGTTTAATACTGCTAATGAATCGCTTACAGAAGAAGTCGTATTAGATGGTTTTGCGGCTGGGGTAGTGACACTTTTAGATGACGAAGAATTCACTATTCCCAAAAGTAAAGAACCTTTCTTGAAAAAGTTACAGGAAGCTTTGGAACTGGAAGATGAAGAAGCTGATGAAATTACTAAGGAAATAATTGCAGCTTTTCAAGCAGGAGAAAATGCCGAATATTTGGAGGAGGAAGAAGGGATATTAACTGAGGTTGAATATATCGAAGATGTTTATGAATCGCCTTTAGGGAATTTTACAGTTCCAATTCCGGTTGATGCAGAACAAGGAGGGAGAATTCAAACGCAAGAAGGTGTGGTAGGTTTTTCTGATGACTTCGGCACTTTGCTCAGAATTGATTATTACCCCATACCACCAGAACAGTTAGAAGAATTAGAATCGGAAGGGCAGGAAGAATATTTAAAAAATATTATAGTAGATAAATATGTGCCACAGGCAATTTTTGCACATCTACCAGCTTCGGAAATCAGGTATGGCGAATATTTAGAAGATATTTTTGCTGGCGCATATTACGCCTTAGTTGATATGCCAAAAGGTTCAACAATGTCTCAACAAGAAAATAACGGTAGTTCTACTAGATTAGATGCCTACCGTGGATTGCTGGCATTTATTAATGGCGAGTTTTTATATATAGTTAGTAGCCAACGCAGCTTTTTAAATGGCGAAACACCAAATGCGATCGCAGAAGAAGCTGAGTACATTAAAGATAATATTTTGTCCTTTGTGGAGACGATGGAGTTTAGTTAATCTCCCCTAGTTTATTCATCGGCTAACATCTGGAGTAACTGTGCCTCTGTTAACTGAGTAATTCCTAAAGACTGGGCTTTAGTTAATTTAGAACCAGCATCTTCTCCTACTACCAAATAATCAGTTTTTTTGCTGACGGAATCAGTCACTTTACCGCCAGCTTTTTGGATGAGTGCTTTAGCTTCATCTCGCTTTAGGGTGGGTAATGTGCCTGTCACCACAAAAGTTTTGCCAATAAAGTTTTGATTACTTTCATTCACAGTTGCAGTTTCTTCGGCAGCTAATTGTAAACCTGTATTTCTCAACCTTGCAATTAAAGCTTGATTAGCATCAATATGAAACCACTGATAAACAGATTGGGCGATTTCTGCACCAATGCCATAAATACCCTCAATGTCTGATTGCTTGGCTGCTTCTAATTTCTCGACGGCGGGATATTTTTCGGTGATGAGTTGGGCATTCACACTGCCAACATGACGGATGCCTAAACCATACAATACCCTATGCCAAGGTTGATTTTTTGATTGGGCGATCGCATCTACTAATTTCTGTGCCGATTTTTCCCCCATTCTTTCTAAACTCAGCAATTGTGCTTCTGTCAAATCATACAAATCAGCTACAGAATGCACCAAACCTTTATCTACCAGTTGATGCACTAATTTTTCCCCCACACCTTTAATATCTAAAGCATCCCGGCTAACCCAATGTTCAATGGAACCTTTGAGAATAGCTGCACAAGAAGCATTGACGCAACGAGTTACAGCTTCTCCTGATTCTCGCACCACTTCCTGACCGCAAACAGGGCAATGGCTAGGCATAACAAATGGTACAGTATCAGCCGGACGCAATTCTTTAATTACCCGCACCACTTCGGGAATAATTTCGCCAGCTTTGCGAACAATCACAGTATCACCGATGCGGATGTCTAATTGGGTGATGCGATCGCTATTATGTAAGGTAGCGCGAGAAACTGTTGTCCCCGCCAATTGTACCGGACGCATCTCTGCTAACGGTGTTAACGCCCCTGTTCTACCCACATTCACCGCAATATTTTCCACACGGGTGGGTGCTTCCTCGGCTGGATACTTCAACGCCACCGCCCAACGCGGGAATTTTTGGGTAAACCCTAACTGTTCTTGCAGTTTAAAAGCATTCAGTTTGACTACTACACCATCGGTCATGTAGGGTAAATTCAATCTTTCCGTATCCCAGTATTTGTAATATTCTGCCACTTCAGCCAAAGACTCACACAGCTGATGATTGGGATTTACTCTAAAACCCATTTTTTGCAATAATTCCAAGGCTTCCCATTGGGTATTGGCAATACTCGCATCATCCATCCCTGGAATATGCAGTGTATAGGCAAAGAAATCTAACCGTCGCCGCGCTACAATACGCGAGTCTAACTGTCTGAGTGTACCTGCGGCGGCGTTGCGGGGGTTGGCAAATAACTGTTCGCCTGCTTTTTGCCGTTCTTCGTTGATTTGTTTAAACACTTCCAACGGTAAAAATGCTTCACCGCGCACCTCTATTCTTTCTATTGGTTCTATCCCATCAAAGTTTAAACGCAAGGGAATAGAACGAATTGTTCGCACATTTTGGGTAATTTCTTCACCCGTAACCCCATCACCTCTAGTTGCACCCCTGACTAACACCCCATCTTGGTAAGTCAGCGCCAAAGCCGAACCATCAATTTTCAACTCCGAGACATATTTTACCGCGTCCGTTGTCGGGAGTTGTCGCCGCCAACGTTGATCCCAAGCTTGCAACTCATCAATATTAAAAGCATTCTCCAGACTGTACAAGGGGATATTATGCCGCACTGAGGTGAAATGAGTCGCCGGTCTTTCACCCACGCGCTGAGTTGGACTGTCAGGCGTTACTAATTCAGGATACTGCGTTTCCAACTGTTGCAATTCGCGGTATAGCTGGTCATAGACTGCATCTTCCATGATGGGTGCGTCTAAAACATAATAGGCGTAACTCGCTTGTTGCAAAAGCTGGCGTAATTCTTCTATGCGCTTGAGTTGAGGCTGAGTCTGAATCATTATACTTATAGAACGATACTGAGCAAATATAATTTTATTTGTTGGGATGATTCTAAGTTAATTGTCTTGGGTATCAAAAGGTATGAACAACAGGTAATAAGCGATCGCATCCCGTCTCCCAATATTAACATTTGTTAAAAAAAAGCCCATCAATATATAGACCTGTTGCATAAATCCTGATTCTGCCAACTGAACAAATAACTTTGCTGTAACCCTTTGCGTCTTCGCTTACTGAGCGCAGTCGAAGTATGCGTCTTTGCGCGAAATAAACAATTCTTGTCTTCCACCACACATACAATCATCCTCATGAATAAAAAACCAATCATTATTGCTCATCGTGGCGCAAGTGGCTATCGCCCAGAACATACTTTAGCCGCTTACGAATTAGCAATTAATTTTGGTGCAGACTACATTGAACCAGATTTAGTTTCCACTCAAGATGGTGTTTTAATTGCGCGTCACGAAAACGAAATTTCAGAAACCACTAACGTTGCGAAGCATTCCGAATTTGCTCAACGACGCACGACTAAAATCATCGATGGCGAAATCAAAACAGGCTGGTTTACAGAAGACTTTACCCTAGCCGAAATCAAGACATTACGCGCCAAAGAAAGGATACCTCAATTACGTCAGCAAAATACTTTTTATGATGATTGGTGGGAAATTCCCACACTCCAAGAAATTATTGATTTAGCCAAAAATTATAGTAAGCAATTGGGTCGCAAGATTGGGATTTATCCTGAAACAAAACATCCCACTTATTTTAAGTCTATCAACTTAAGTTTAGAAGAACCTTTACTCCAAACCTTACAAGCAAACGGTTATCACGAAAAAACTGCACCAATTTTTATTCAATCTTTTGAAGTGAGTAACTTACAATATTTAGCCCAAAAAACTCATTTACCTTTAGTCCAGTTAATCAATATTACTGGTCAACCTTATGATTTTGTTGTTAGTGGTGATATTCGCACATATAGCGACTTGGTAACAAAACCAGGGTTAGAGGAGATTGCTAAATACGCTCAAGCAATTGGTATTCATAAAGATATTTTAGTCCCTAGAGATAATCAAAATCAATTGCGATCGCCCACATCTGTGGTACAAAATGCTCATGCTACTAACTTGCAAGTACACGCTTGGACTTTTCGCAACGAAGACTACTTTCTACCTCTAGACTTCCAAGGTAATCCCCAAGGAGAATATGAACTATTTTTTAGTTTAGGGATTGATGGCGTATTTAGTGACTTTTCTGATACTGCTTTAAGTGTGCGCGATCGCAGCCAATCACTTGATATTTCTTAATAATTGCTCTGCCAAGTTAAAAAACTAAAATTATACTTAAGACTACTTTTAAAAGTATGCGAAATATCCTAAATCAATAATTATCTGGTCTTATTTCCTTCATCCCAACCTCTATCACCATAGAGAATTTCACAACAACTGACTAGTGCATACCAAAATAAAGGTAGTTATGGTAACTAAATTAGACGCATTTAAATCACCTCGATTTATAGGTAAACCTCTTTTAGCAGACATTGATTTTTTTGACTCACTAGAAAAAGTTGATCGATTTGCGACTGATGCAGGTATTAAAATTTATGTCACTAGTTCTACCCGTTTACAAGGTGGTGTAGTGTCAGGTGCAATTGTCCGTCCTGCAAGTCGTTCAAATCATTTAGTCGGTCATAGCATTGATATGAATGTGATGCTAGGGGATAAGCTATTTAACAGCAATGCTCTTGATAAAAGCAACTTAAAAAATCTACCACAAAGCATTCAAAACTTTATTCAAAGCATACGTAATGACCCGATGTTGCGCTGGGGAGGAGATTTTACACCAGCAGATTCAGTTCATATTGATGATGGCTTAAATGTCAGAGATCCTGCTACTTGGGATGCAAAATTTCCCATTATCCAAGCAGAAATGCGAGCTTTATCCCAACCTAATTCTGTTTCTGGACAGCCAAGACTGTTATTTTTGACTGACCCACCAATGCGAGGAGATGATGTACTTGCTGTACAAAACGCTCTTAACCAAAAAGGCTTTAATCTCAAAGCCGATGGTATATTTGGCGCAGCTACCGATGATGCTGTAACAGCATTTCAACAAAAGCAAGGTTTAACAGCAGATGGTATTGTCGGGCCAGGTACGCGCAAAGCATTAGGATTGTGATATTGGGAGAAGGCAGGAGGCAGGAGGTAAAATTACACAATATCCTAATTTTTCTGTAAAAAACAAGATACCCGACTTCTTTAAGAAGTCGGGTATCTGAGCTTATTTGTATTTACAAATCAACCTTAATAAGCAAATTTATTTGCTGCTGCAAATCGGTTGTTAATCTCATCCCAATTAACAACATTCCACCATGCTGTTAAATAATCAGCGCGGCGGTTTTGATAGTTGAGATAATAGGCATGTTCCCAAACATCATTGCCGAGAATGGGATATTTACCTTCACTAATGGGATTATCTTGATTAGCTGTAGTTGTGATTTCTAACTTGCCATTTTTGTTACGCACAAGCCAAACCCAACCACTACCAAAACGTGCAGCACCAGCTTCATTAAATTGCTTTTTAAAAGCGGCAAAATTACCAAAGTTTTGATTAATTGCAGTGGCGATTTCTCCGGTTGGTTCTCCGCCTCCCTCTGGCTTCATAATTTTCCAAAACATCGAGTGGTTAATATGACCACCGCCGTTATTGCGAACTGTGGTGCGGATATCTGCGGGAACTTTGCCAAGTTTACGTAACAGTTCTTCAACAGATTTGTTTTTCAGTTCTGGGTGTTTTTCTAATGCAGCATTCAAGTTTTTCACATAAGCCGCATGGTGCTTATCGTGATGGAACTGCATTGTTTTCGCATCAATGTGTGGTTCTAATGCTTCGTAAGCATAAGGTAAAGGTGGTAGTTCAATTACGCCTGTGGTGCTGGTGCTTGGTGCTTGACTAAGAGGTGATTTGTCAGCCAACGCCAAAGAATCTAATGCAAAAGTACCTGCACCTGCACCCAGTAAAAATAAGAAATGTCTGCGGTTAAGAGTCATAAGAATTTTTTACAGCAAATCTACGCAATTTGTTGTCAATTTTTATTGTCATAGATTTAGGCTACAAAAAATCACCTTTATGGCTTAAATATCAAAATAAATATGGTTAAGTTTAATATGCGTAGGGTGTGTTAGGCATAAGCCGTAACGCACAAAAACTTTGCGGTAGATGCGTTACGCTGTCGCTAACACATCCTACATACATTTCAAAAATTAAAGATGAATCTTATAGTTAAATTTAGGTTAAATACTATCAGGATCTACACCCAAAGCTTTTAATCTCTCTGCTAGTAATTGGGCGCGTTGTTCTGCTTGTTGTGCGCGTTGTTCTGCTTGTTGTGCGCGTTCGTCACCAGTCAGTAAAATACTACCTGCTTGGTCACACCAGCGCAACCAAGTATCATTTCTCCCTTCAAATTCTCCAGTCCACAAGGTAACGCCTAAACCAATGTCTTCTAACCAATTATTTGTAGTTTCTATATAACGCCTACCCTTAATTGTATAAATTCTTAAAACTTGCTCTCCTAAATTTTGATGTGGGTCATAGACAATATAATAAGCAACTCGCATTTTTTCATAAATTTGGAGTTTCTCATCTAATTCATTGCCTTTTTTATTGGAGACAATTTCAATTACTAATTCTGGCGACTTACCAAATTTCCAAACGAGGTAACAGCGATTTTCTTTTTCCCACCAATTCTCTGGTGTTTGAACATCAAAACTTACAAACACATCAGGAACAATCGCAGGTTCAGTATATGTATGGTAAACACCAACATTAGCTTCAGCTAAAAAAACTTGATTTTGTAAAGAACTATAAAGAGAACTAACTAAAAGGCGTTGTTGTTTGGCAGATGCAAGGTTATCCACTGGCGTATCATCTTCAGTTATTAGTAGGTTAGCATCTGGTATGTCACAATTATCAATATCTTTGATTAAAAGTTGCTCACCCATGATTTTATCCACTACTGAAGGGTTGTATTTATTATAAGTAAAATTCTCACTGCTCTCAACCTGACTTAACCTAATAATTCATTTACGTCAACATTAAAACCTATAAGTACATTTTGAGTTTTGACGATTTCACCTGCAATAAATACCAGTCGCTGATTTTTAGTAATTACAATAATCCAACTGTTTTCAGGAAATACTAACCAAACTTCTTCACTACCAGATTGCAAATATTCTTGAGATTTTGCAATCATATCTTCTGCTAAATCTGTGGGGGAAATAATCTCAGCTATTAAAGGAAAACTTTGCGGTAAAACCGCAGGTTCACCAAATTGCTGCATTAGTTCTGGGGTAAGATAAGCCACATCAGGACGACGACCTTGTTTGTTCGTCAGACAAGGTGCTTCTGTATAAACTTCCCCGCCTTGTCCACTAGTGTCTTTGTAATTTCTCCAGTAAGTAGCTACTTTCGCCTGTATACGGCTGTGTTTCAATGTCACTTCTTCTTTCTCCAGCAGTTCCCCATTTACCAATTCTGTACCTTCGGGGGGACTTTGCAGCCAATCTTCTAGCGAATAGTCTGTTGAAGTCGTGTCTTTAATTGGTGTGATTACCATAATTATCTATTCTTATGAGCAAGATATTATTAATATTATGACTTAGAGGTTAATGAAAATGACACAAGAATTAACCGACCTCAGAAATAGTATTTTACAAGGACGTTACGAAGATGCTTTGGCGATTGTTGATGAGTTAGAGGGGATGAGTAGACAGGCAATACTGAGAAATATTCAATCTTATTTAAAGATTTTATTAATTCATTTAATAAAAAACCAAGTAGAAAAGCGACTAATAAATTCTTGGTCTGCTTCTATTCGTAACTCTGTACGAGAAATTCAAAAACTTAATATTAAAGACAATAAAAAATCTTATTATGTCAATCAAGATGAATGGGAAAGCTTAATAGAAGAAGAAGTAATTGAAGATGCGATCGCAGATGCTAGTTTAGAAGTTATGAACGGTACATATAACCAATTTCAACTAGCTGATGTAGTCAATCGGCAAGAATTAACACAGCAGGCTGTAGAATTTTTGCTCTTGACTTATACTTATTCACCAAAAGAATTACCCAGGATTGTTGCAGAAAAATTGATTCAATTATCTGGTGCTGAAGATTAGCAAGTTTAAATCATTAATTCTTTTAGGATGGGGTTCTCCCATCCTAAAAGAATTAACGGCAATTAACCGAAATGTTGAATAATTGCGTCGGCAAATTCAGAACATTTGAGAGGTTCTACAGGTGGTTCCATTAACCTTGCTAAATCGTAGGTGACTTGACCATTAGCGATCGCATCCCCTAAACCTTTCTTAACTAAGTCGGCGGCTTCTTGCCAACCCAGATATTCCAACATCATCACGCCAGACAAAATCACTGAACCAGGATTAATTTTGTCTAAACCAGCGTGTTTGGGTGCTGTACCGTGAGTAGCTTCAAAAACGGCGCAAGCATCGCCAATATTTGCCCCAGGCCCCATACCCAAACCACCAACAATGGCTGCGGCTGCATCCGACAAATAATCGCCGTTGAGGTTCATTGTAGCCAGAATCGAATATTCATCTGGTCTGGTTTGGATTTGTTGAAAAATACTATCAGCAATTCGGTCATTGACCATGACTTTATCTTTCCACTTGCCGTTACCGTGGCTATCCCAAATTGAGTTAAGAACTGTTTCCACTTCCTTGACAATTTGCGATTTTTTCTCCTGGGTAAGAGCATCAAAACCAGGGTCAATTTGACGGGCGTTGTCTTCTAGGGAAATGTTAGGATTTTTTTCTTTGTTGCTTAAAATCCAAGATTCCCGTTCAGTGACAGTTTCTTGACGAAATTCGCTGGTGGCTAATTCATAACCCCAATCACGAAACGCGCCTTCGGTGTACTTCATGATGTTACCCTTATGCACCAGCGTGACTTGTTGCTTGTGTTTGGGCAAAGTTAAGGCGTGTTTGATGGCGCGACGTACTAGACGCTGGGAACCAGTTTTGCTGATGGGTTTAATCCCGATCCCCGCATCGAGGGGGATTTGCTTTTTACCGTGTTCTGGGGTGGCGGGGATCAGTTCTTTGTTGAGGATGGAAATTAAGCGTGAACCAATTTCACTACCTTGTTTCCATTCGATTCCCAAATATATATCTTCAGTATTTTCCCGATAAACAATGACATCTAGCTTTTCAGGGTTTTTGTGGGGTGAAGGCGTACCAGCATAGTAACGGCAAGGACGCACGCAAGCATACAAGTCAAAAATTTGCCGCAATGCCACGTTTAAAGAACGAATCCCACCGCCTATAGGAGTGGTCAAAGGCCCTTTAATTGCCACACCATATTCTTTAATCGCGGTGAGAGTATCTTCGGGTAAATACTGATAAGTGCCGTATAAATCACAAGCCTCATCACCAGCATAAATTTTAAACCAACTGATTTGGCGTTTACCCTGATACGCCTTAGCTACCGCAGCATCTAGTACCTTTTGGGTAGCAGGCCAGATATCAATACCTGTGCCATCGCCCCGAATAAACGGGATAATTGGATTGTCAGGCACAACTGGCTCACCATTCTTAAAGGTGATTTTTGATCCACTAGTCGGGGGGGTAATCTTTTCGTACATAGTTCAAACACTCCAGAAAATATTTTGATATTGGGTACTGGACAATGGCATTCAGAAATCCTTTCTAGCCTCTAGTCCCTAGCCCCTAGCCCCTAATTATGCAGATTTTCCCCCTATTTCCCTTTTACAGCATTTGGGGATTAAGTGAAACTGACGCAATTTTGTACGATCAAAAATAGTAAACTACTTTTCGCTATCAGTGTTTCATCATCAAGAATCCACGATAGCGATCGCTTGTTCACTGACCGCTAACACGAGTAATGGCATGACAGACCCAATGATTGTATCAGGCACTGCTAATGACATCGACTCCCTCAGACAACGCTTAATCGCTGGGTCTCTTCAAGTCCAACAACAGATCATCCCACAGTTAGCCGAATTAGGTAATGAGGGATTGGAAGTGTTGAGGGAATTTTTATTGAAACGTCGTGAGTCCCCAGCAACTTGGATTGATGGTAAAGCTTACCAAGTCCTTTACAACTCTGATGCACCAAACGCCAGAGAATTTCTCCAAACAAATTTTCCTGAAGGCATTGTACCTCTAAAATCAGACGTAGGGATCAATTACAAACCTTTACAACAGCTACTTGCTGCTCAAGACTTCCAAGCCGCCGATCGTATGACTATTGAGAAAATGTGTGAAGTAGCAGGGCCAACGGCTGTCAAACGCAAATGGCTGTATTTTACAGAAGTTGACAATATCCCTGTAACTGACTTACACACCATTAATAATTTGTGGTTAGTTCATTCGGAAGGAAAATTTGGCTTTTCGGTACAGCGAGAAATTTGGTTAAGCCTCGGCAAAAATTGGGATAATTTCTGGACGAAAATCGCCTGGAAAAATGGTAATACTTGGACACGTTATCCTAATAGCTTTATTTGGGATTTGAGTGCGCCAAAAGGTCATTTACCTTTATCCAATCAACTGCGAGGTGTGCGCGTTATTGCGTCTTTATTTGCTCATCCGGCGTGGAAATAGTCAATTGTCAATGGTCATTAATCCTTTGTTATAAAAATATAGGACAAATGACAAATAACAAATGACAAATAACAAATGACAAAGGACAAAATTAAATAATGGCAAAAGTACGTCTCGAAGAAATTAAACGTCGGTTTAATAACGTCACCGCCATCGAAGATATTAGCTTTGAAATTCCCGATGGCGAGTTTTGGGTGTTAGTCGGGCCTTCTGGTTGTGGGAAATCGACAATTTTAAGGACGATCGCGGGTTTAGAAACTGCCACTTCTGGCAAGCTATTTATAGGCGATCGCTTAATGAATAACATCCCAGCTAGACAGCGCGATGTGGCGATGGTATTTCAAAACTATGCCCTTTATCCGCACATGACGGTGGCGGAAAATATCGCCTTTGGTTTGCAGATGCGAAAGGTGGACACGAAACTCATTCAAGAACGAGTGGGGACGGTGGCGCGATCGCTTTCGTTGGAACATTTGTTAGATCGCAAACCCAAACAGCTTTCTGGTGGACAGCAACAACGGGTAGCATTAGGAAGAGCGATCGCCCGTGAACCTCAAGTATTTTTATTAGATGAACCTTTATCTAATTTAGATGCTCAATTGCGCGATGATACCAGAGCCGAATTAAAACAACTCCATCAAGAGTTAGGAATTACTACGGTTTATGTAACTCACGACCAAGTTGAGGCAATGACCTTGGCTGATAAAATTGTCGTGCTGAATCGTGGGAGAATCCAACAAATTGGCGAACCTCAAAGCATTTACGCGCTTCCAAATAATCTAATGGTGGCAACTTTTTTAGGCAATCCACCAATGAATATTTTGTCAGCAAAATATACCAATGATGGCTTTGATGTGGGTGAGCAATTAATTGCAGTTCCCGAAGTTGTGAAGGAAAAATTACAACTGCGTCCAGGACAGAATTATGATTTGGGTATTCGTCCAGAACATATTTCTATTAACAATAACTCAGCACTTGGTGTACAGAACTCAGCACTTTCCGTAGAAGTGAAGGTGGTTGAGCCTTTGGGGAGAGAAACTTTAATTCGTGCGAGTTTACCTGGTTCGACAGTGTTATTGAATGTGCAACTTGGTGGGAATGTGCGTGTGAATGTAGGCGATCGCTTGTCTTTACAATTAGATTTAACTCAGTTATTTATCTTTGATTCTATTACTGGAGATAGGATATGGCCTGAGTCATAAAATTAAGAATTAGGGTAAATTACGCTGCTGCCACTTGTCAGTTTCACAAGCAGCTTGATCATGCCAAATTCTACAACTAATTACAGGATATAAATAGAGAAATGCTACTCCAATAATCACAAAAGCCCAAGCAAAACGAATAGCTCAGGTTTTTAGGTTAAATGGTTTTTTATACATGAATACCCTAGATTAGTTTCACATATTTGATCATCTATAGCAATCCTAAATGATTTATAAACATCCCTCTCCCTTGTCTCCTCTGTCTCCTTGTCTTTATTGTTCACATATCAACTAAAACTGCTATGTATCTTTTACTGAGTCAAAACTTCCATCTTGGTAATGATTGATTCTTTTTTAGTTTTGCCGCATGGTTCAGCACTTTGACAATCACTTACCGATTCAATTGTGTAAGATGCACGGACTTTTTTGTTTAAAAATTTCGCTGATTCTGCACAAATTTCAAAAGATGCGCCTACTGGACGTTCAACTCCTTGCTCATCAATTAATGTGGCATAACACAATAAATCACCGTTGACTAGTTCTTTGACTGTACCAATAGTTGGTAAATCTTTTGTTGATGTTTCTGGGTTTTCTGATGGCGAAACATCGGTTGTGGGAGTTGGTTCAGGAGATGTAGTCACTTCAGTAATTTGTCTAGGACTTTGGGGAATTTTAGATTTAGTTGTCGGGTTTTCTTGGCTAACTTCTGTAGAAGAATTAGCACAACCGCTAATCCAAATTAGACAAATAATTAATCCAGTGATGAAGCTAGGTTTGTTCATAGTTAGAGTCTATTTATAAATTACAAGTAGGTTGTGTTACAGGTGTGCAAGGATTTGGTAATGTTCAATAATTAATTTTGAAAGCCAGAATGCCCACAATAGTAATATTCTTACCTCCTGCCTCGGTTGGTGAGCGTACTTGTACTGAGCGCAGTCGAAGTAGCCGAACCACTGCCTCCTGCCTCTAAGGTGTTAAAACTAAACTTCCTGATTCCACAACTCCTAGTGCATTGGGTTTATCAAAGCGCCAGTGTTGTTGATATTTATTGAGAAAGTTTTGTCCAATAATACCTTCTACACCAGGAAGCTTAAGAATATTGCTCTCTTCAACAATAACAGCATCAATTTCAGTTACTTGATGTTGCTGAATTTGCAGCTTATTTAATTTAATTTTTTTGACTGTTTCCCGTCCTCCTAACCCGAAAACTTCTGTGGTTTGGGCGTTACGCGTGTCAATTCCTAATTTTTGCGCGATAGATTTAGAAATTGCAATTGTATAGGAACCTGTATCTAAAACAAAGTTAAACGGCCCTTCACCATTAATGTAAACTTGAGTAGTTAAAATCCCAAAACGTCCCTTTAAAGGAATAGCACCCGTAATAGGTTCAGAAGGCGGTAATAGTTGTAATTGTTGTTTTTTGGGATTGAGTACAACATCGAATTTACTGAGAAAATCTAATCCTAAAACTCCAGATATATCCTGTGGTAATGCTGGTGTAGGTAATTCTAAGCCATAAAGACCAGAAACAGTTGCAGAATTTACACCTAAAGCTGGTAAGAGATGAGTCTTAACTTCCAGTTTTTTGAAGTTATTACCAACAACGGGTTTATATTCTAAAAGTCCATTAGGAATAGGTTTACTATTCAGACCTAATTGTTGAGCAATTCTAGTATTAATAATTGTTTGACCACTGCCAGTATCTAAAATAAAAGTTTGAGTTTGTCTGCCAATGCGGACGGGAATTCTAAACACAGAACTCTCACTATCTAATTGTAATTTGATGTTGGCTTGTCCTTGACTAGTTGATTGCGGGAGTTTCACACCAACTGCTTCCATAAAAGCGGTGACACGCTCAATAGCATCAGGGCGAAACTCTCCATTTGAACCTAAAGTGAGAATTTGTAAAGCACATTTCGTCACAATAGTTTCTGATTCTGCTTGTTGAGCGGCAATTTTAGCCTCAGCACATTTTGAGACTTCTTGTAAAAGTTGCTGTCCAAGATTAACTTGACCAGCCGCAGGTGTCGGTAACAAAGAAACTAGACTGCTGAAAAAAACGCCTGCCGTAAATAAATGAGAAAGCAGGCTTTTGCTTCGGTGGGAATGTTGATTTGTTGGAGTCTGGTATTTTTTCTGCCGAGGCTGAATAGCAATTTGCATAAAAACAGTGATGATAGTTAGTTAACACACTGTTTTAACTGGTACTTTGCTAAATCACCAGGTGCAAATGCTCCATTTTCTGTAATGATGGCTGTGATTAACTCGGCTGGGGTGACATCAAAAGCTGGGTTGTAAAAATCTACACCTTCTGGGGTGAGTCTGGTGTCCCCAACTTGATAAATTTCTTCTGGGTGACGTTCTTCTATGGGGATTTGACTACCATTAGATAAGCCAAAATCAACGGTAGAAAAAGGTGCGGCGATAAAGAAGGGTACATTGTGAGCTTTAGCAACGATCGCTAAACTATAGGTACCAATTTTATTAGCTGTGTCACCATTCGCCGCAATCCTATCAGCGCCAACAACAACAGCATGAATTAAACCCCTCTGCATACAATGGGCGGCCATGTTATCGGTAATTACCGTCACGGGAATTTTTTCCTGCACACATTCCCACGCTGTGAGTTTTGCACCTTGCAACCGGGGGCGGGTTTCGTCAGCAAACAACTTTTCTAAACGCCCTTCGCGCCAAGCAGAACGTACAACTCCCAAAGCAGTACCATAACCCGCAGTTGCTAAAGCCCCAGCATTGCAGTGAGTCAGTAAAGTTAGCTTTGCGGGTGTTTTCGGCAATACAGTTAAACCATGATCACCCATCGCCTGACAAGTTTGCAAATCTTCTTTATTAATAGCTTGGGCGGTTTGGAATAAAACTTGTTTGATATCTTCGACGCTTCCCTCAGTGGCGTGGGCAGTTTTTAACATCCGATTAATTGCCCAGAATAAGTTTACCGCCGTGGGACGAGTAGAGCGTAATAATTGCGCGACGCTTTCTAGTTGGGTTAAAAACTCAGTGCGATCGCTTGTTGTAATTTCTCGCGCCCCAAGGTACATTCCATAAGCCGCCGCCACCCCAATAGCCGGCGCACCCCGCACAATCATCGTTTTAATCGCCCGCGCCATGTCTTGACTACTATGAATTTCCACAAAGGCGTATTCATTGGGTAAACGGGTTTGGTCAATTAGTGATACGGAATCGTTGTGCCAAATGACTGGATAAACTTGGTTTGCGGAGTTTGTCATAAAAATTGCTAGGTATGATGAATTGTTTACACAAGGAAGGACTAGGGATGCTCCTCACTCCATCTTCCTCTATCAGTCCTACTATTAAAAAAGTGCCTCTTGAATACTAACTCCCGCTACCCATGCCTTTATCGCGCATAGTAACGCTAATTGTTGGTCTAATTGTCATTTTGGCCATGAGCCTATGGCTGATAGATTCCCTATCGCGCCTTTATTGGCAATTGTCTTATTCGCCATTACTCGGTAATTTGCTGCTTTTGCTGCTGGTGGTCTTGATTGGTGGATTAGTGGCGGCGTTTGTTTATTACGTTCTGGTGCTTCAGGCTGGAGAAAAAAGTTCTCGCCAAAAACGCAAGCGGGTGACACCAGCCCAAATCCCAGCAGCAAAATCGGATGCAGCTTCCTCCACACTCCAAGCTGTGCGCCAACAAGTATCACAAATTCAAGATGAAGTCGCTCGACAAGCGTTATTAAGTCGATCGCGGGAAATTGAAGCCAATTTAGCACGGGGTGAAATTCAAGTGGTGGTGTTCGGTACGGGAAGCGCAGGTAAAACTTCTCTGGTGAATGCAATTATGGGGCGGATGGTAGGTCAAGTTAATGCGCCAATGGGGACAACCACAGTCGGCGAAACTTATTGTCTGCGGTTAAAGGGATTAGAGCGCAAAATTTTAATTACCGACACACCGGGAATTTTAGAAGCAGGAGTCGCCGGTACAGAAAGAGAACAGTTAGCGAGAGAACTGGCAACAGCCGCAGATTTATTATTGTTTGTGGTGGATAATGACCTGCGGCGTTCAGAATATGAACCATTGCGGGGTTTAGCAGAAATTGGCAAGCGATCGCTGTTAATTCTGAATAAAACTGACCTTTATACCGATGAAAATAAAGAAGTGATTTTGGCGCGGTTGCGTGAACGAGTCCGGGGTTTTATTTCCGCTCACGATGTAGTGGCGATCGCAGCTAACCCCCAATCGGCAGAATTAGAAACAGGGGAACTTTATCAACCAGAACCAGATATTGTCCCACTGCTGCGGCGGATGGCAGCTGTACTGCGGGCTGAGGGCGAGGATTTAGTGGCGGATAACATTTTGCTGCAATCGTTACGCCTAGGTGAAGAAGCACGTAAACTCATCGATGCCCAGCGTCGCCGTCAAGCCGATAAAATTGTGGAGCGATTTCAATGGATTGGGGCGGGTGTGGTTTCCGTTACACCCTTACCAGTTGTAGATTTATTGGCGACAGCCGCCGTCAACGCCCAAATGGTTGTAGAAATTGGCAGAGTCTATGGCTGCGAGTTGAACATGGAACGGGGGCGGGAGTTAGCTTTATCTTTAGCGAAAACTATCGCTAGTTTAGGAATAGTCAAAGGCGCGATTCAATTAGTCTCCACAGCTTTGCAACTGAATGTTGCCACATTTATTATTGGCCGAGCCATTCAAGGGGTAACAGCAGCATATTTAACCCGCATTGCCGGCAAAAGTTTTATTGAGTATTTTCGCCATGATCAAGATTGGGGCGACGGCGGAATGACCGAGGTCGTACAGCGTCAGTTTCAAATGAACCGCCGCGATGAGTTTATTAAAGCTTTTATCCAAGAAGCGATCGCCAGAGTTGTCAAACCTTTACAAGACAAAGTAGAAGCCCTTGATCAAGATGAAGGAACTCAGTAGTACTCAGTGCTGAGTTGAATTAGACAAGGTAGAGGGGGGAGACAAGGTAGAGGGGGAGACAAGGTAGAAATCTTGCTTCCTTGTCTCCCTTGTCCCCCTTGTCTCCCTTGTCTCCCTTGTCTCCCTACCCCCTAGCCTCTAGCCCCTAACCTCTTTCATTGTAAACTTTCCACTAAGTAAAAATTACGTAAGTAATGTGGCATCTTCGGATATCAGTATTGATAAATCCTTACGTAATCAAATACAGAGAGAATTTTCACTGAGATAGTACGGAAATAGGAATTTAATCTTTTCGTAAAATAACCAGATTTTTATTGCCGTTTTCTTTTTCTACTGACAGTATAGAAATGTGCGAAGGCAACGATGACAATCGAGCTTCACTGAACTAGGGAGTTAATTAGAAATGTTAGGCGGCAAGTTAATTAATCTACTTTTTTAATTGAGCAAGTGCGTAGCCAAAAAAGCATTTCTGACATCACAAAAGCTATTGAACCTCATAATTTTGACTGCCACTAATTTGTGTAATATCGCTGTTTTAGCGCGGTTTTGTGCTGATAAAGCATTATGCAAACAAGCAGGAAATTACTTAAAAGAAATTACTGAGGCTATCAAGCTAGTTGATATAAAACTCGCCATTAATGCAATTACTTAATGTCCAATTTCTTAATATCTAGGGATTTTTCTCTAGTGCGGAATTAATTTGGCAAAAAGTTTATTTGCACTCCCCATTTTATGAAACCTACTTTTGGAGAAACTCAACTTATGCTGACAAAATCTTACAAAAAACTATCTCAAGCTACTGCTGGTATTGCTCTTGGTGCTGCTATGTTAGCGACTGTGGGTAATGCTCCTGCACAAGCTGTAACTTTAAAAACATTTAATATTTCTGGACAATTCGCGCCTCAAGCTATTTCTGGTTCTACTGGAGTGGCTGTAGATTTACAAAATGGTTCTTTTTTTGGAACTTATACAGTAGATATAGACCAACTACCAACTGCTACAAGCGTCTCTTTGAATGATTGGTCTATTGTTCTCAAAGATGCTTCTAACAATATTTTGAGAACATTTTCTAGCAGCCTGCTGGGACACACTGGTCAAGTCATGCAGAATAACTTGCTATTTACTAACAACATAGGTACAAACGAAGGTGAAGTCACAGAAAGTTTAGGATTAAAATTTCCCTCTGGTTTTACAGGCTTACCTATGGCTGTTGCATCTAGCGGAAGATTCAGTAGTGTCATAGACTTCAACGATACTTTAACTGCTGGAAGAATAGCAATCACATCTGCAACTGTCAAACCAGTCCCAGAACCTGTTTCTACTGCTGGTGTTGCTGTGGCTGGTGTTATGGGTTTATGGATGAAGCGTAAGCAAAAAGCAACCACAGCATAGTTGCATTCCTGAAAGACGGGGATAATTCATAAACTGGATTAGCTTGATTGCAGAGTTCTTTTTTACGCAAATACGCACTGGGGTTCCTTCTCTCCTCGCAAAGGAACCCTTTTCTTTGAAGTACTCCTATCTCCCTCGTCCCCCTTGTCTCTAAATAATGCGTAAGTCCCCTCTGAGAATATTGCCAGTAAAAACACTGTATTGATGGCTCTTTTTGGGATACTATATTCAATGTTTGGATGATTTAGATTGATGTGTAGTGCAAATAGCAAAAAAAGTTGAATTTGTGGATAAAAATACGTAAAAATTAATAAGCTAGGACAACCTTAAGTAAAGCTCAGGTAATTATTTTGCAGGACATCCGGAAACAATCAGGGAATGTCTGAAAAGTTATATACGGACTTACTAAGTAACCAGCTTATGAGCCACTACATGATCGGTAAAGTACTACAATCACGGTACCAAATCGTTGAAAGTTTGGGTGCAGGGGTATTTGGGCAGACATATACTGCTATTGACATTGAATACCCAGAAAACCCTAAATACGTCGTGAAGCAGTTGAAAACTCACAATTGCCAAGCCAGCTATTTAGAAACTTTAAGGTTACATTTCCTGACGGAAACAGAAACTCTCAAGCGTCTGGGTAGCCATCCCCAAATTCCAGAACTCATTGCCTGCTTTGAAGAACATGAGCGATTGTATCTGGTACAAGAGTTTGTAGAAGGACATGATTTAACAGCCGAACTACCCATCAATCAACTATGGGGATGTTTATGGACTGAAAGTGAGGTCGTGGAATTTTTAGAGGATGTTTTGCACATTTTAGAATTTGTGCATTCTCAAGGTGTGATTCATTGTGATATCAAACCAGAAAATTTAATTAGACGTTGTGTTGATGGCAAGCTGGTTTTAATTGACTTTGGTTCTATCCAGTCGGTGAAGTTTTCTTTAGATACAGAATTGCCAATAGATTGGATTCCTGTAACATCTTTGGGTTACATTCCACCAGAGCAATTTATTGGTCAAACACGACCTAATAGTGATATTTATGCTTTGGGGATGATTGCTATTCAGGCGCTTACAGGTTTAGAACCGTTACAGTTTAAAGTTGATCCCCAAACGAATCAGATTATTTGGCGTTTACCAGATACTCCGGTGAGTGATTATTTAGCTGCTATTCTCAGCCAAATGATCCGCTATGATTTTCAAGAACGCTTTCAGTCGGCGGGTGAGGTATTGCGTATCCTCAAACAAATGCGCCGCGAAACGCAGCTATCGGAAGTGTTACCAATACAAAATTATGAGCCATCACAACTGGTAAGAACGAGTGATGAGACTCAGAAAAATCTCACCACCGATCAATTGGCACCCCTGATGACAGGGATGAAAATTGGACTAGCGGCTAATTCTTTATTGATGGGATTTGGTGTTTATTCTTTACTGAATAATTCGCCTGCATATTCAGAAAACGAAACTTTATATAAAGCGACGGAAAACTATCAAGCTGGAGATTTACAAGGTGCGATCGCTCTAGCTAAATCCATTCCATCCTATAGTAATGTTTATCCTGAAGTACAAGCCACCATTGAAGTTTGGCAAAAACAATGGCTGCAAGCTGCGGAACAATATTTATTAGCGGAACAAGCTTTGAATGAGGGTAGATGGTCTGATGTTTTTAAAACAGCTAATCTAGTTCCTGATATTTTATATTGGCAATCCAAAACACAACTACTCGTACAAAAAGCCAGAGTTAATCTCGAAAGCCAAAGCCAAAGTTTACTAGCGAAAGCTTATGCAAAGGCGGAAGCGCGAGATTTTTCCAGCGCCTTAGAATATCTGCGCCAAATTCCCCAAGAAAGTTCGGCTGGGGCGATTGTCCAGAGAAAATTGACCGAGTATAATCACAAACGACAGATTAGAGCTGCTTACTTTTTACAAAATGCTTATAAAAAAGCAGCTTTTGGCGACTTTGATAGTGCGGTTAAATTTCTGCGCCAAATTCCCAAAAACACAAAAGTATATGCTCAAGCGCAAGCTAAATTGCAAGAATACACTCAAAAGCAACGTTGGCAAACTCGCACTCAAGAATTAGCATTTGATGTAGATTCACCTAAAAAAAATACAACTAAACTGATCAATTCTCATTTCGACTATCAACTACAAGAAGTAAATATTCGCTAGTAGAATAAGGCAAAAAGCAAAAGTAAAAAGGCAAAACTCTTTCTCCCTTGTCTTGCTTCTACGCTCCTGGTTTGAAATAATCAAGGAGGCGATCGCCTGAATCAGCGCGAATTAATGCTACAACTACATCAGGTAAGGCTGTCAAACTTGGGTAAACCAAATAACGGGGTTCCCAATTAGGACGAAACTTGTCTTTGTAGGCGTGTAAGCCTTGGAAGTTATAAAAGCCGTTCAAGTGTTCGTAAAGATAACGCAGCACTTTTTCTAAGCGGCGTGACGTGGAATTTTCACCGACTCCAGCTAAGGCGGACAGGCCAAAATTAAAGCTGTCGTAGCCTTTTTCTTGAAAGTGCTGAAGCAGAGAAGTAAACAGAAAATCCATCATTCCATTTTCCATTGAGGCACGATGCCGCATCATATCAATGGTAATTTCATTCAGTTGGTACTCTGGCAAAATATTAGTAAAAGCTGCAATTCCACCATCAGGTGTATGCACAACCGCAATTTCGCAATTTCGCAGATAAGCTTCATCAAACCATCCTAAAGAAAAGCGTTTTTCGGAACCTTGCGCCATCTTTAACCATTCATCGCTGACAGATTTGAGTTGATGTAATAAGTCATGATTTATTGGTGGTTGATAAAAACTTACTTGATAGCCGAGTTTAGTTAAACGATTAATTGATGGGCGAAAGTTCTTTCCGGCTTTCCCTTGGAGAGTAAAGTTTTTTAGGTCAACGATCGCTTCTTCGCCAATCTTCAGTATTCTAAATCCCAGAGAGATATATAAGTCAAGGTCATCGGGCGAGGTTTGATAAAAAGCCGGATACCAGTCATTGCACTGACAAAACTGCTGAAAACTGACAATTACCTCTTGGCGTTCTTCAATGGGGCCGATGGGATCTCCGAGGGCGATCGCACCTCGCCCTTTTGGTACATAAGCAATTACACTTTTACCAGAAGGACTAAAAAAATAACTTTTATCGTTTAAAAGTGTAATTGCAGCTAACGAAGAACATCCATAATCTTCTACTATTTTTTTGGCTTTTTGCTGCTCAATCAAAGTTGCTGGATTCTGTAAAAATACAGGCTGTAATAACATCACCACAGCAAATGTAATTGTACTGGCAGCAATAATATAAATAGAATCAGCAAAAAATTCACCAAATCTAGTTCTTGGTTGTAAGCCCCAATTATCCTCTGTGAAAAACATTGCTAAAGTCTGAATTAGGGCATTCTTCCAACTAAAATTTTCTGTAAACTTGCCATCTAATAAATAAAATCCGATTGTGCCGTAAGCCAAGGTAAACAGCAACGCTCCCATTAAAACTCGCACACCCCTAGCAATAGAAGGTCGGTCTGATTGGGCTGTAAACACATGGCGCATCAAAATCAATTGTACTAGTAAAATCCCTGATAATATACTTTCTTCGTAATCTAACCCTTTGATTAAATGACTCAAAATCGAAATAACTAGTAATCCAATAGTTAATAGCCAAGCAACTCGCTTACGACGTAACAAATTAGTTGCCAAAGTTAATAATATAAACCCTGTTAAGGCAGCAAATACATGACCAGTAACCCGAATTTCAAAGGGTAAAAATTCTTTTAGCCAATAATTGCGACCATACAGGGTGGGTGTAACTGCGGATAAAACATTAACTACGCCGACTAACCCTGTTAAGAAACCGACACTCCAAAGTCCAATCTGAATTCTTAAATCTTTATTCATCAGCTTTCAACTTAAATCAATATGTTTTATCAGCGTCAACTTACGTTTAATGATTTATGCTTAAGAATTCAAAATCATTAATTAATCAGAATTCCTGCTCAATTATGAATTTTGGATTATTTTATTTTTTAAATGTTTTAAATTGTTCTCCCACATAAGCCAGAGAATCCTTTAAATGCTTGTGAAAATAATTCCAACCAACATCTGCACCAGATAAACCATGACCTCCAGGAAAAGCATAGAAAACGTTAGCAATACCTAGCTTATTTAAGGTTTGATGAAAAGTTTTAGTAGAAGCCAAAAAATTCTGATCATTCAATCCCGCATCAAGATATATACGTAGTCGTTTTCTATCGGTAATTGATAACTGTTGGACTATTTGTAATGGGCTATTTTGCGCCCCGCTACTATCGGTAAAGTAACCGCTATGACTAAATAATATATTGAAGTTGTTGAGATAGCGTAACCCAATATTAAATGCACCCCATCCACCAGAAGATAGACCACCCAACGCCCAAAATTCAGGGTTTTCTAGAGTCCGGTAACGTGACTTAACAACCTGGACTAATTCTGTACCAATTAAAGTCCCTATTTTGCCATTTGTCCCGTCATAATAATCAGGGTCATATAAAGGGCTAGAACCACGATTATCATTACCATCGGGAGTAATAATAATTGATGGTGGTAATTTGCCAGTTTTATACAATTCATGTAGTACATTTATGATGGCATATTTATCAGCATAGGCACGCGCATCATCATGACCACCATGTAATAAGAAAATCACGGGATAGCGGGTTTTGGAATTTTTTTGATAGTTAGGCGGTAAAATCACGCCATATTGACGGACTGTACCCATAGCTTGGGAGTTGAATGTTTCTAGCTGAAATTTTAAGCCTGTATCCGCTTGTTGTTGGGGCGGGTCTAATTGCGGTGCGCCTAAGATAAAAACATAATAATATGCAGCGCCTGTGAGAATAGCGATCGCTGCTGCTAAACTCAAAAATAATTTCGGAATTTTCATAAATTTGTCAACTGTGAATAAATTACTATGTTCCTGATTTATTTGAGAAATCAAGGATGTTTTTATTCATAAATTTCAATCTAATTTTTGATAAGAGAATTATTTAATTTCTGTTGGTTCTGCTGATAAACTCCTAAATTATCAGCAGCATGGGCGATTTCCGCAATCCGAAACTGTTCACCCACAAATGTTAGAGAATCAGCTAAATGTTCTCGCCAATATTGCCAAGTATGACTACCAGGAAACTGCTGTAATAGATTGTAAATCTTTTGCTGATTCAGTACTTGCGAAAATTCTTTAGCATCATCAAGTTCTTCAGTGTCAGATGTGCCTGAATCTAAATAAATTCGTAATCTTTTTTTGGCTTGGGTTGGCAGAGTTTTAATATAAATAATAGGGCTATTTTGCGGGCCACTTTTATCTTTAAAATAGCCACTATGACTAAATAAAACTGAAAAGTTTTGTAAATTGTGCAATCCCACATTCATTGCACCCCAACCACCAGAAGATAATCCTCCCATTGCCCAAAAATCAGGATTAGGTAAAGTGCGATAACGCTGCTGCACTACCTTCACCAGTTCATCTCCTACGGCTGTCGCAACTTTTCCATTGGGGCCGTCGATATATTGGGGGTCAAAATAGGGGCTAGAACCGCGTTTGTCATTGCCATCAGGCGTGATAATAATGCTAGGTGGTAATTTACCTGTAGTGTATAGTTTGGTCAGGGTTTTTAAAGCTTGTCCTTTCTTTTCGCTAAACCAATCAATTGGTTCACCGTGACCACCGTGGAGAAGAAAAATTACCGGATAAAGTTGTTGAGGATTTTGTTCATAACCAGGGGGTAAAGATACTCCATAAGTGCGTTTTCCTGCCATGACTTGGCTATCGTAAGATTCGATTGTATAAGTTAAAGGTGTTTTTAAATTGTCAATATTTGGCTGGGTTGGTAAAAGAGAAACTTTTATTTTTGTTGCTTTCACAGCTATACCTTGGGAATAGTTACAAACAACTAAAGTCAATGACGAAATTAAAATTACTAAGATTTTTGTGTAATTCATATTGAACAATTAAGAATAAACTTTTTGTATTAACCAATTTGCGATCGCCTGATTAATTAACTCAGCACATTCCGCCATAACCAGATGTCCAGCCTCGGCGAAATGTAAATGAGTGCTATTCACAAAATGACTTGTTAATTCATCTCCCATTTTTTGAGTAAACATCGGGTCTTTTCCCGCAGTAATTACCAAAGTGGGAATATGCAAATTAGTTGGTAGTGTATGACGGACAAAAAAGTTATAATCCCAAAAAATTTCTAAAGCTTTGTACGCATCAAAATTTGTAGGTACAGGATTTTCCGCAAAAAACCTTTCCATAACTTTGTGACGGTAAGAAGTAGAAAGAAAGTTATTGAAAACTTGTACACTTGGTAAATGGTAAAGATGTCTCCCGCCCCAAGCCATCAATTTCATCAGGGGAATTTCCCACCAAGGTGCTAAATCATGAGTACCACCAGCAATGGCAATTATCGCACTCACGCTATGGTGTTGGGCAAATTCTAAACCAATAGGAACGCCGTAACTATGACAGCAAAGCACAGGTGATTGAATCTCAAACTTGTGCAGCAAACGCCCTAAATCTCGGCAATGTCGCCCAATAGAATAGCGCGAGTAACGACTAGAATTTCCATGTCCAGCCAAATCATAAGCGAGAACTTCCAAGCCTTGATTGTGGGCAAATTCATACTGGTTTCTAAAGTTAAAATGATTGCCCATTCCGCCGTGAATAAAAACTATCGCCGGAGTCATACCTGGACTATGGCAAACTTGTAAATTTACTCCTCGCCGCAGATGAATTGAGGAACCAATTAAAGCATCTATAAAACATTCATCATCTGTCATGGAAAATTTCTACATTACTGATCTAAACTTTTATGTTGTACATTCAAAGCTTAAGCTTGTGATATGACAATGCTGTGTCAAGGTAATGGAAAATTTGCGAATTAGGATTTAAATAATGCACAAAAAGCTGCAACTAAACATAAGTTCTTTATTTGGCTTGTTGCTGCTGGCACTTTCTGTCTGGGCGATCGCCAACGAACTGCGCGAGTATAATTACCATGATATTCTGCGTGCGATCGCCTCAATTCCACTACAAAGCTTGAGTTGGGCTGTTGAATTCACAGCGTTGGGCTATTTAGTCATGCTTGGTTACGATATTTTAGGCTTTGCTTATCTTCATCGTTCCCTACAATGGCAAAAAATTGCTTTGACTAACTTTATTAGTTCTAGTTTTAGCAATACTATCGGTTTTGCTTTGCTGACTGGTAGTGCTATTCGCTATCGTTTTTATTCTAGATGGCAAGTCTCAAAAATTGCGATCGCTCAAATTATCGCTTTTGTGAATTTCACATTCTGGCTGGGAATGTTTACTGTTGCTGGGTTACTTTTTTTGATTCACCCTTTAGTGATTCCCACACAACTACATTTACCATTTACCACTGCGCGTCCTCTCGGTTGGATATTTCTTAGCTTGATTGTGATTTATTTAATCAGTAGTCTAGTTATTCACCGACCTTTAATTTTTCGCACCCATGAATTTCGCTTGCCATCTTTTCAGATATCTCTGATGCAAATAATTATTTCTAGCCTTGATTGGATATTTGCCGCAGCCGTGCTGTATAGCTTATTACCTATTAACATACCTTTTAACTATTTAGATTTTTTAGGTATTTATTTACTCGCTATGTTTGCAGGTGTGGTAAGTAATGTGCCTGGAGGTTTAGGTGTATTTGAGACAGTAATTTTATTGATGCTTGCGAATAAAATTTCGGCCGCGGCAGTTTTAGCTGCAATGCTGGCTTATCGAGGGGTGTACTATTTTTTACCATTGGTATTCGCAATAGCTTTGTTAATAATTGACGAAATTAAATTTGGTACACAATATCTCATCAAAAAATAGATAATATAGCTATTCTCGTACTGGTGAAGTACAGATAGATCAATTTAACCACCGAGTAAAGAGGATGAACGCAGATAAATATTTACATCGACAGTCTAGTAAAAGCCATATAAATATTTGCAATAACCGTGATATTTTATCTAAATCCTGACAAAATATTATATCCTTCCGGATACAGTTACTATTTATCTGTAAACACAAGTAGTAGTAGATGCACCCTTATTAATTTCTCGCCTTCAGTTATTCACTGAGGGCTTTTATTTATTTCAAATTGATATGAATAAGCATATAATTAGCCAGTGTTCGGCTTTGCTGTTACCGATAGGTTAGGTGGCTTTATTTGTATATCACCAAACAAAATTACAGTCTGATGGGTTTATTTATAGAATTGGTGTTATTTGAAAATAGCAGGTAATAACCCAGGTGCTAACCAGACTGCATAGCCAAGAAATGCAAAAAAAGAAGTAATTAAAGCAGTAATTATATAACCAATACAAATCAATAACCCATCAGCTTCAATAGTGGCAATTGCTAATAGTAATATACCAATAGTTGGAATCGGATTTGTTAAAGGTACGGGTAACATTAACAAGATTGTTAACCAAGAAATACATAACCCATTCAGTCGCCAAGTTAAGGGATTACTAGCGATGCGCTTTAAGCGCGGACGGGTAATTTTTTCAACTATTTTGGTGAGACGTTGGAGATTTTTTAAGATAAGTTGGGCAAATGGACGGGGAAATTGATATCTGGCGATTTGTTTTGGTAGCCAAGGCGATCGCCTGCCAAAAACCATCTGCATAGAAACCAGCAAGCAAGCAGCACCAAAAGGCCCAGCTAACCCTGGCGGCATCGGAAACAAAAAAGGTAAAACTAATAAAGCTATTATTAGGCTGAAACCTCGTTCCGCAGTCTCTGCCAAAATATCACCTAAAGTTAAGTGGTGGTTAGATAAGCGTTGTAGCAAGGATTTAATTTCTTGCGAAAATCTCAGAGGCATTTGGCACGAGTTAGAGTGAATTGTCACAAGACCCAGCTTTTTTTAGTATATCGAATGTCAATTTGAATATTGGGGGAGTGGGGAATATAGAAAACACTACTCCCTGATTTATATTGGCGGTACTAAAACCGTAATTGCCTTGGGTATGACTTTAAAACTGGCAGGAGTATAAGTTGTAATTTCACCATCCGTATTGATTGGGCGTGGTTTACGAGTATAAATTTCAAATATTTGTCCTTGCAGCGCCCGTACACTCCGCCAGTGAATATGTCTACCTTGGCGCATTGCTGGTAATAAGGGTACGATTTGCCACCAGTGTTCTATTTCTAAACTGTAGAGATCCAATCTTTGATCATCAATAGTGGCATCGTGAACCACTGCCATACCACCACCATAATAACGACCGTTACCGATCGCAATCTGCACAGTTTTGACACGAAAGGATTCATCCTTCATTTTAATTTCAGCACTAAAGGGGCGAGACTCCCAAATTACTTGTAATGCAGTGGCAATATAAGCTAATACTCCCCAACGGCGTTTTCTTTCTTTTGTGAGTTTTTGCGTAATTTTGACACTCAATCCCATACTGGCAACATTAAAAAAATGTTTCCCGTTTACCCACCCTAAATCAATGCGGCGCAATTCTCCATAGGCAATAATTTCGCAAGCTTCTGCTAAGGAATTGGGAATTGCTAATGTTCTAGCTAAATCATTGGCAGTACCTAAAGGTAAAATTCCTAAAGGTAATTGTGTTTCTACTAAAGCTTCCACTGCGGCGTTTAAAGTTCCATCACCACCACCCACAATTACTAAATCAACTTCATGTTGATAACGACGAATAATTTCTGAAAGATGTTTGGGATTTTCGGTAGATTCTTCTGTTAATTTAAAGCCAAGTTTATTCAGATAATGAGTTGCTTCTCGTAATTTTTGCTCTCCTTGACGGGCATGACGATTAACTAATAGTAAAGCCCGGGAATTTACTGGTATTGACCTTTGCCTTGTTTGTTGCCAATTATCAGCTTCCATATAATTTAATTAATTTAAATAAAAAAATATGTAAGTATATTTCTTTGAATTGCTCAGTTTATTTTGATGTTTGTAATCTATGATTTATTGCATAAACTTATTTAATTATATAATAAATACATTAGGGAATAATGTAATCAAACTACTATTTATGAAAGTATTTTAGATTTATTAGCCATCAGCAATCATTAAAGGTTGATTATAAAGTAAATATTAAATTCGTCTAAGTTCTCTACTTAGTGTGTAAGTTGTCAGTCGGACTCATATTTTTGAGCGACAAAGCCTACTGATTTTATTTAGGCAAGAAGTTATAAAATTTACAATAGCATTGATGATGACTGTTGATGTATCACTTTTTCAAATATATCTAATTGAAAAAATGCTGTTGGATAAATGCAGGATGAATCAAAGCAGTTTGCTTGCCCGTTAAATATTGTAGAGATTTCAAATACAGCCATCCTCCAATATTTACAAACATCTATTTATCTTGTCCCTTAAATATCTCTGATCCATATCCCAAATAAAATTGTAATCTAACGTCTCTACATAATTTTGGACTTTACACTTGTACCTCATTAACCCAAAATTTATTTAACATTGCAAATAATAGTTGCTAAATATTAAGAAAAAATAAGTTTTATAGGAATAATAATTATTTTAAATATTAATCAAAATTAAAACCCAATAAACTTGGTGAAATTAAATACCTAAATTATCAAACATTATATTTTTTATTAATTAGTAAAATCGTTGTAATATTATGCCCAAATAATTTTTATTGGGTTAGATTTATCTTGAAAGATATTGCTATTTTCTCGAAACATCTATCTTAAGAAGGAACTTATATGTGGTTTTTAAGACAGAATTAATCCTAAAACAACCAAGATGTTAAAAAAAGCTAAAAGTTATAGAGAAATCCTCTATTGGGGGATTGTATTAACTAGGAGGAAAATATTTACTATTGGATGATTTCACACCCAAAAAATTACTCATATTTAAGTAATGAAAACATCTGCGTGGTTATTAATACTTAGTTTGTCACTAACAGCTTGCAATGCACCTCAAAATACAACAGTGTCTCCTAATTCTGGTGATACTGGTGCGACTGCACAACCTGTTCAGAGTCAAACCAAAAGTAAACTAACTGTTGTGACAACAGTTGCACCGATCACGAATATTGTGAGTAATATTGCAGGCGATCGCACTCAAGTTAAAGGCATTATTCCTGAAGGTAGTGACTCTCACACTTTTGAACCGCGCCCTAGTGATGCTGATTTGTTATCCAAAGCTAATTTGATTATCGTCAATGGACTACGTTTAGAAGCCCCAACAGAAAAACTCGCAAAAACTTCTAAACCCAAAGAAACCAATATTTATGAACTTGGTAACAACACCATCACAGAAGCCCAATGGATTTATGATTTTAGCTTTCCTAAAGAAAAAGGAGACCCCAATCCTCATTTATGGGTAAACCCCAAATATGCAGAGGCTTACGCTAAATTAGCCGCCAAACAGTTAACTCAGTTAGATCCAGAAGGCAAAGAATACTACGAGAAAAATTTAAATAACTACTTGCAACGCCTGAACGAATTAGACAAAGTTACCCGTGAAGTTGTGGCGAGTATTCCTGCTAAAAATCGCAAACTGTTAACATATCACGACTCTTGGGCTTACTGGGCTAGAGAATATGGCTTTGAAGTCATCGGTGCAATTCAACCTTCCGATTTTAAAGAACCTTCTGCCCAAGATGTTGCTAAACTCATCGATCAAATTCGCAAAGTTGGTGTACCTGCAATTTTTGGTTCAGAAGTCTACCCTAGCAAAGTTGAAGAACAAATTGCCAGAGAAGCCAAAGTCAAAATAGCCAACACCTCTGATGATGAATTACCAGGAACGGGATCAGCTAATGCCATAGAAAATACTAATCCCCAACATACTTACATTGGCATGATGGCAAATAACTTGCGAATCATTGCCGAAAATCTGGGGGGAAATCCTCAATTAGTTGACAAGCTAAATACTACCAATGTCGTCGGCCCAGCTACCACGGCTAATAAATAACAAAGTGTGGAGTGAGGAGTAGACAAAGTAGAGAGGGTAGACAAGGTAGAGGGGGTAGACAAGGTAGAAAGATTGCTTCCTTGTCTCCCTTGTCCCCCTTGTCTCCCTCATCCCCCACTTCACACTTCATACTTCAATTACTTCATTTGTATGGAAACAATATTAGAAATTAAAAATCTTACCTGTGGTTTCCAAACTCAACCAGTGTTGACGAATGTCAATTTGAGCTTATATCCTGGGCAACTTTCTGGTTTAGTGGGGCCTTCTGGTAGCGGTAAAACTACTCTAATTAAAGCCATATTAGGGTTAGTTAAACCTTGGGCGGGAGAAATTTGGTTTCGTGGAAAACGTTTAAAACCGGGAACCGCGCCGCCAAAAGTGGGTTATGTCCCGCAAGTAGAAACAGTAGATTGGAATTTTCCGGTAACTGCACTAGAAGTAGTGATGATGGGGCGTTATCGCAAACAGCAATTTTTACCTTGGTCATCATACCGCGATCGCGTAGCTGCCAAAGCTTTGTTAGAACGGGTAGGAGTAGCACACATCGCCAATCGCCCCATTGGTGAGTTATCTGGTGGACAACAGCAACGGGTATTTATTGCTAGGGCGCTAGTTGGTGAACCAGAAATTGTCCTTTTAGATGAACCAACCAGCAGTTCTGACTTACGGGTGCAGCACGAATTATTACATTTGTTAGCGGAACTAAATCAACAAGGTTTAACAATTCTACTTTCTACCCATGACCTGAATTCGGTAGCGACTCATTTACCTTGGGTAGTGTGTTTTAATCACAGTGTTATTGCCCAAGGTGAACCTAGTGATGTGTTTACACCTGCAATTTTAAAGCAGACATTTGGTGCAGAAATGGTGGTATTTCATCAAAGCGATCGCATTTTGATTGCTAACGCAGGTACTTCGTTACGCCATCAAATGCAAGACAATTTACCCGATATTCTCAGAAAAATTCCCTCAAGCCACAACGGACATAATTCTAAATCTTAAAGTAGTAGCAATTAGCAAAATTAACCCGATTGTTAATTTACCATTTCATCATAAAGATCCCTTTGATCGGCTTTTAGTTGCTCAAGCAATCACAGAAAAGATTCCGATCATTAGTGCAGATGCAGTTTTAGACAATTACGCAGTCACTCGTTATTGGTAAATACAATAACTACCAAACTTATTAAATACATGGAATTTCTACTTAAACCTTTTGCTTATGAATTTTTTAGCCGCGCTGTAATGGTTGGGATGATGGCGGGGCTATTGTGCGGTGTGATGGGTGTATATATTATTACTCGCCGGATGAGTTACATTGCTCATGGTCTTTCCCATGCTATTTTGGGTGGAGCAGTGTTGAGTTATGTTTTAGGGCTAAATTTTTATATTGGTTCGGGAATTTGGGGATTTGCTGCCGCTTTGCTCATCCAATATCTTACAGGGCGCAAAGTATATTCTGATGCTGCTATTGGAATTGTGACCACGGCGAGTTTTGCTTTGGGTGTCGCGGTAATTAGTACCTATCGCAAATTTAGCCAAAACTTTGAGGCGGCTTTATTTGGCAATGTCTTGGGTGTTTCTCCTACAGATTTGTGGTTTGTGACGGTAGTATCGATTGTGATTTTAGGTTTAGTATTTGTGTTTTATCGCCCTTTGTTGTTTTGGTGTTTTGACAGAGAAGTAGCACAAGTGCATGGTGTCCCAGTAGTGGTGATGGATACGCTATTTGCTTTGATGCTGGCAACTTTGTTAGTCGCCACACTGAACGTTTTGGGAGTGACATTAATTATCTCTGCGGTGGTGATTCCTGCTTCCATTGCCCGACTGTTGAGCGATCGCTTTGATTATATCATGATTATTTCCGGAATTTTAGGCGCAGCGATCGCATTTGTGGGAATTTACCTCAGCTACTACTTAGATATTGCGTCTGGTGCTAGTGTAGTTCTGCTATCCACCTTAATTTTTGCTAGTGTCTTACTGTGGAAAAGCCTTCAAAGTCGGCGTAAACGCTACTTACTACCTATTTCTACACAACATTATCAAGGGTAGTTTAGTAATTTTGTTTGATATACGAACAGCAGACTAGAGAGAAGGGGAAGACAAAGGAGACAAGGGAGACAAGGGAAAGAAATGTTTGTCAATTATTGAGGATTATTGTAGTAGTTTAATTTTTGCAGTGTCTACATTCACAATGCAAGGCAACACATTATTAATGTGAGGTAATACATTTACAATGTGACAAAACACATTCAAAATGTGAAGTCATAAATAATTAATGTCAAACCACACATTAACAATGTCAAGCGACGCATTCTGATTGTGGACTTAGAACTCAGCATATCAACTCTTCAAACTAGAAATCTGGGGCTATACAAACCAAGCCTGCCTAGCCTATCGGCAACGACAAAGCCAAACGCAGGCTCATTATATTGCTCATCACCCAGCCAGTATCCCGCCATCAACAGTTAAAGTGTGACCATTGACAAAATCTGTAGCATCAGCACATAGCCAAAGCACAGCATTAGCAATATCTTCTGGTTTACCTAAACGTCCGGCTGGGACAATATTTGCAAAAGCTTTAGTATTACCACCACTAGCCTGATTAAGCATTTCGGTTTCGATTGGCCCTGGTGCGATCGCATTTATTCTAATTTTATAAGAGGCATATTCTAAAGCTGCGGCTTTTGTTAACATCACCACGGCAGTTTTAGAAGCATCGTAAATTGATAAGCCCGGTGCTAAAGGACGAAAACCATTAATAGAAGCTGTATTGACAATTGCACCTCCATTACCTTGGGCTAACATTTGGCTAATTTCGTGCTTCATACACAAAAATACACCCTTAACATTAACACCAAAAACTTTGTCGTAGTTTTGTTCTGTTTGTTCTGCCAACACAGCATTCTGTCCCAACATTCCAGCATTATTAAATGCGATGTCGAGTTTGCCAAACTTATCAACAACAGCAGCAATAGTGGCTTGTATATCTGCTTCTTGCGCCACATCAGCTTTGATAAACAAACCTTCACTACCTGCTTGATGAATTAAGCTCAGAGTTTCATTGCCTTCTTCGGCGCGTCTTCCCACAACTGCAACTTTAGCACCAGCCTCAGCAAAAGCGATCGCAGTAGTGCGCCCAATTCCAGAAGTACCCCCAGTGACGAGGGCGACTTTGTTTGCTAAAGATTTCATGCAAATTTCCCTGTTTTCACTCCTAAAGCAGTGTGCCTGATTTAGATTTTGCTTACAAGTAGGAACTTTCTGGTGATATAGTTACCTCATGGTTCCCAAAGATGAACAAATCATTTTGAGTGCAGATTGTCCTGTGCGACAAATGCTCGATTTAGTAGGAGATAAATGGACACCGCCAGTCATGTATCTCTTATCTTCTGGTACCAAGCGATATACTGATTTTCAACGTCAAATTCCTGATGTATCAAAAAAAATGCTGACACAAACCCTCAGAAGGTTAGAGTCAGCCGGTGTTGTCGAACGAACTGTGTATCCAGTTGTGCCACCAAAGGTAGAATATAAACTCACACCCTTTGGTGAACAGCTAATTGAACCGATCGCTTCTTTGGCAGAATGGGCTTGGCAACATCAAGAAGATTTGCGACTAGTTGCAAAACGGCAAAATAATTTGTAATTCACATCAGGCAGAAGTTACTGTTCACAAATTGGCAGGTAGATACAAAACTCACTACCTTGACCCAACTGGGACTGTACTTCCAGTCTGCCACCATGTTTTTCTACCACAATTTGACGAGCGATCGCTAATCCTAAACCCGTGCCTTTACCTACAGCTTTGGTAGTAAATAAATGGTCAAAGATTTTCTCTTGTACTTCCTGTGTCATACCTTTGCCATTATCGCGGATACTGATATGTACCTGATTTGATATAACTTCAGTACGAATGGTAATGGTTTGGGGATTAGCTTCTAATTGTTTGAAGGATTGAGTTTGTGCCATTTCATCAAACATATCAATGGCATTCGCCAGAAGATTCATAAATACTTGGTTTAATTGTCCAGGAAAGCATTCGATTGTGGGTAAATCGCCAAACTCTTGTATAACTTGAATTTCTGGACGGTGTTCATTGGCTTTGAGGCGATATTTCAGAATTAATAACGTGCTATCGATTCCCTCATGGAGATTGGCAGAGATTTTGTATTCGGTATCAGCACGAGAGAAAGTACGCAGACTTGTACTGATATTTGTGATCCGATCCGTTGCGCCTTTCATCGAATTGAGTAACTTGGGTAAGTCTTCTGAGAGAAATTCCAAGTCGATTTTGTTGGCATTGTTTTGAATTACTTTGTCTGGGTTCGGGTACTGCTGTTGATAAAGAGTTAAATGTCCTAGTAAATCTTGTACATAGTCTTGGCCATTGCTGATACTGCCATTGAGGAAACCGATGGGGTTGTTGATTTCATGGGCAACCCCAGCCACCAGATTTCCTAGGGATGCCATTTTTTCACTTTGTAGTACTTGCAGTTGGGTATTTTGCAGTTCGATATCTGCTTGATGGCGTTCAATAGCAATACGGGCAAGATAGGTGGCAACTTCTATCAATTTGCGATCGTGCAGGGTAAAGTCACCAGCGACAGGCTGATACATAGCCAGAGTAGCCAACACCTGTCCTTCCGCACCTAAAATTGGCGTGGAAGCACAAGCCCGCAAACCAAAGTCTAAGGCGACTTGATAATTAGCCCACAGGGGATCGGTAGCAATATCTGTAACCGTGACAGATGCTTTGCAATAGGCAGCAGTTCCACAAGAGCCAACCTCTGGGCCAATTTTAATCCCATCAACTAAAGCATTATAGGCTGCGGGCAAGCTGGGTGCTGCACCACAACGTAATCGCCCTTCAGCATCAATCAGCAAAAAGGAACAATAGGCCGGATGGTGGGCATGGCTTTCAATGTATCGGGCAGTTGCTTCTAAAATAGTGTTTAGGGAAACCCCTTGGGCAATCAAAGCCAAAATTTGCTGTTGTCCATGAGAAAGTGCCAAGACTTCTGCTAAATCCTGAGACTTTTGTTGAGCATCTTGAAGTGAGTGTTCCAACTGTTGATAAAGTCGGGCATTTTCCAGGGAAATGGCAGCTTGGGTGCAGAGGAAACTAAGAATTAAAATTCGCTCTTCAGTAAATACTTCACTGGTAAGTTGATTGTTGAGATATAAGATGCCAATTAAATGCCCTTGATGGAGAAGAGGCAAACATAGTAAGCTCTTGGGCTGGTGTTGTCTGAGATATTCCCCAATCACAGGTAAGCTGGTTTTCATATTGTCAATCACCACAACTTCTTGGGTGTTTTTGACGTAATGAATCAACTTTATTGGTACATGAGGATGATTAGTGAGTGGTTCAGCACATAGTTGCGTTTCATGAGGAGTAGCCATTGCCCGCACTTGCCATTCTCCAGTCTCACTCAGCAACATCAAGGCACAGCGATCTGCGCCTGAGTTTTGCAGAATGATTTGGGTGAGTTGATGTAAAAGTTCATCAAATTGAATTGTGCTAGAAAGTCCTTGAGAGGCTTTGAGGATAGTGGCAAAATCAAGGGACTGGTTAATGTTGGTACTACTGGAACTCTTGCGATCGCTGTTATGACTAGATACAGTTAACGGCGAGATTGTTGCTAGGGTACTCAAAATATTCGTAGATGCTTCTGTCTGCTGCAAGATGGGACGAAGCAGATCGGGATAACGGGTTTCTAAGTCAGCAACTTTGGCTTTAGCTCCCCAGTGAGCATAACAGTAGTAGGCTTCTTGCATATAGGCTGCGGCGACTTTCTCTTTCCCCCAGTTGAGATAGAATTTAGCAGCGAGTTCATTAGCAAGGGCTTCTTCTTGGATGTAACTGTTGGCTTTAGCTTGAGAAATAGCTCGGTCGTAAAATTCTATTGCTGCGGCTTTATCACCTAAAACTCGATGTTTTTCCGCCTCCACCAAATAGAATCGATGCAACTGATTCATAGGTGCATAATTTGCCCACTGTTGCATAATTTGTTGATTTTCTGCTACCTGCTGTAAAATCTCCGGTTGTTGTGTGGGTGATGCGGTAGGAAATAAAGCGAGTTGCACTAAAGAATCATACCAGTTGAGCAATGAGATGTTAGTCATTGCATATCCTAAACCGGAATATTGACATTGTTTAGCTTTAATCGCATATTCTACTGCCAAATCTAGGACTTGAAACAGATAACAAAGCATCAGTTTGTTGACACAAAAATGCCACAAACTATTAGGGTCACTACTTTGCTCATTTAATACCAGCGTTGACTTCTCATCATAGGCTGTACCAACTAATTCCCAAGGTGCAGCTGTTGGCTCGATTAAATTCAAGACTATTTGGTGATAAATATTGTGATAATTTAGTGTTGCTTGTTTGTGAATTTTGGCTAAAGCTGCACTATAAATCGCCAATTCATTCGCTAGTGTAGTTAATTCTTGACCAGCAACATAAGCGTGGTAGCAATAAACAGATGCACCGTGACAGGCAAAAGCTAAGTCTCCTATCTCTAAACCTCTGGTATAGGCTTGCAGCATGGGCTTGAGGGTAGCTCTTAGAGGTTCTTTCCAATGGGTGATAAAACCATGAACAACTACTAGAACTCTCGCTTCATATTCATGGTTTGAAAACTTGGAAAGCAGTTGCAAGGCTAACTGACCAAATTCATAACCTTGGGGGATACTGTTTGACTGACCACTCAGCATCAGTCCATACCCTGAATAAACAAAGGCACTGGCGGAGGTATTACCGTATTTGATGGATAGAAGCACTTCCTTCGGCACTAGCAAGCGGTGGAGTTCCGGTTTTCCGAGATAAGCAGGGGTGTCTACTTTAACTAAGACACGCAAGGCGGCGCGTAATTCCAGCTGCTGCATTTCTGGTAAATCAGCTAACTCAGCTACTGTTTTATCACTGAGAAGAGCTTGAATTTCCTGTAAACCCACAAAGAAATCTTCATCTGTCGGTTCTGGGGGAAACTCAATGCCAATTGGCCGCAAAAATTGCATGGCTGTATCAATAGCGGCCAAGAACTGACTTTGGATTGTGTAGGATTCAATTTTGACTTCGTAGACTTTGGCTGTATCAATGATTGCTTTGGCTTGTTGTAAAACTTCCTGAGCAAAGTTTTCCATTAAGTCTAGTTCGCCACTGAGATAACTGGCTTCGGTCGCTTCGTTATATAAGCTTAAGGTGAAATTATAGTCAGATTGCCAAGGGTTGGTGGGTAGTAAATCAATACTGATTTTTAGGTAAGCTAGTGCAGCATCATAGGCCGTTGATACTTTAGCTTTTTTGCCAGCAATAAAGTTTAATCGGGATAGTTGATGGCGTTCTTGTGGTTCACGGAATTGTTCAATGCCAATATTTAATTGATTAGCGATCGCAAAAGCCTGTTCTTCTAGTTCTGCTTCTGGAGTATTTGACCACAGTAAACGACCGATTTTGATATGGGTGGTCTGTTTTTGGTCTTCTGGGATTAATGAGTAAGCCGCTTGTTGGACGCGATCGTGCAGAAACCGATAATTGAGGGTTTGTTGGGATGTCTTCTGATTCGCCTCACTATCTCCCAAATAAAATTTGTAAATATCGCTTTGGGGCATAACTAAACCTTCTTGCAAAGCTTTCCACAGCGACGTTGCTACTTCTGTTTGGGATTGTTCGGAAACAATCGCTAAGTTTGCTAAATCAAACTGAGCGCCAATGCAAGCAGCCAGTTTCAAAATATCTTGCGTCGATTTCGGTAGCTTTTGTAGCTGTAAGGCCATAAATTCCACCACATCATCCGTCAATGCAGCATCCCGGACTTGCACAATATCACACTGCCAATGTCCGGCATGATAATCGAAGGTAATTAACTGGTCTTGATGCAGTGCTTTAAGAAACTGAGTGGCAAAAAAAGGATTACCTTGAGTTTTCTGTATAACTAGTTCCGTCAGTGGTTCTACTACGACTTCCTGAGTATGAAGCGTATCGGCAATTAGATGATTGAGAGTGGGATGACTGAGGGTTTGCAGGGTAATGGTATTTATCGTTGCTCCGGCTTTCTCCATGCTCTCTAAGGTCAACATTAATGGATGAGCCGCAGAAACTTCATTATCTCGATAAGCACCCATTAGCAACAAATAGCCAGTTTTTGTTTCCGCCATCAACACCTGAATCAAGTTCAGAGAAGCTGAATCTGCCCACTGCAAATCATCAATAAATATCACTAATGGGTGTTGGGGCTGGGTGAAGACTTGAATAAACTTTTGGAATAGTAAATTAAATCGGTTTTGGGCTGCTGTTCCAGATAATTCCGGTGCGGGGGGTTGAGAGCCAATGATGCGTTCTAGTTCAGGAATCAGTTCAATAATGACTTGGGCGTTGTCTCCTAAAGCTTCCAGAATCAGGGTTTTCCAGGTTTGTAATTGGGCATCACTTTCACTGAGTAATTGCCCAACTAAGTCTCGAAAGGCTTGTACAAAAGCGGAAAAGGGAATGTTGCGATTAAATTGGTCAAACTTACCTTTGATGAAATAACCGCGTTGCCGCACAATGGGTTTATGGACTTCATTAATTACAGCAGTTTTACCAATCCCGGAAAAACCCGCTACGAGCATTAATTCTGTAGTCCCGACAGCTACCCTCTCAAAGGCATCGAGTAAGACTTGCACTTCTTTTTCCCGACCGTAGAGTTTTTCGGGGATGATGAAGCGATCGCTCAAATCTCTCTGTCCTAGCTTAAATTCCGTAATTGTGCCTATTTCTTTCCACTGACATAAACAATTTTCCAGATCATATTTAAGTCCCAACGCACTCTGATAACGGTCTTCGGCATTTTTCGCCATGAGTTTAGCCACAATTGCAGCTACCATCGGCGGTACATCGGAATTGACCTGATTTACCGACATCGGCACTTGAGCAATGTGACAATGAAGCAATTCCAACGGGTCTTCACTGACAAATGGCAATTGTCTAGTTAATAACTGATAGAGTGTGACACCCAAAGCATAGAAATCTGCTCGGTAATCAATCCCCCGATTCATTCGTCCGGTTTGTTCTGGTGCAAGGTAAGCCAGAGTCCCTTCTAACACATTAGGACTTTGGATAGTTTGGGTTTCTTTGGGTAACAGGGAAGCAATACTGAAGTCGATGAGTTGTACTTGTTTTGAGTCGGGGTGGATGAGAATGTTGGCTGGCTTAATGTCTTTATGGATGACTCGATGTTGATGCAGGTGATGGAGAATCTCTGCTAGTTGAATGGCAATAACCAGCGTCTCATTCAGTGAGAGGGGCTGTTGTTGGAGGTACTGCTCTAAAGAAATACTGCCAAAGTCTTCCATCACTAACGCATAACTGTTCCCCACAGATTCCAGACTCAAGGGTTGAACAATGCCTGCGATTGGCAGATTTTTGGTGACGGTATATTGATTGCGAAATTGTACAAGTTCACTAAAGCTAGGATAATCCTGATGCAGCACCTTAATCACTACTGGGCGCTGTGTATCTCTTTGTACTGCACGATACACAATTGTTCTTTTTCCTCCGTAGATTTGCTCAAGGAACTGATAACCCGAAGGCTGCAAAAGCGATTGCGTGCGGGTGCTATTAGAGTCTGCCATAGCTTTCAGTGAAACACATATTTTTTACGACTGCCTATCTCTATAATTCCCAGAAATCTTGGCGATCGCATCAAATAAAGCTTACCTTAAAGGAGGCAGAAGGCACTCCAGCTTTGCCAGAGAAGTCAAAAGTATTCTTCATTTTTGCCTTTTAACTTTTGCCTTTTGACTTTTAACTTACCTCAGTTTACAGAACTTACTTTGCTATAGTTCATCAACAATCGGTCGCCAATAATCAGTGACTTTTGTTACAACAGTCATAAAATCATCAGCCATGATTTGTGTCGGCACTTTTCGACAGTAATAGCCCCAATTCCGCCGATTTTTCCCTGTATCCCACCATTGGGGTTGAGAGAGAATAATTTTTACCTCTTGCAAGTCAGTATGGTGACTACTAAAAGCTACTTTAATAGCTTCTGGCAATAATGTTTTATCCAGTGGGACTAATGTCGCCAGCAACATAAGGTCATACAAATCTTTACCGCGCCAGCGTTTAGCACCCTGTTCAATTAAACCGTGCAGTTTCCAAGCTGCCATTAATTCTGGTTTAGCAGCTAGAATTTTTATGGGTTCTGCTTTCACTAAAGTCGGATATTCAATCCATTGGGCGGGGGGAATGAGGGGATCGTTAAAGCCGACATCGATTTGCAGTTTTTGACGGTAATTGAGTACGGAAGCATCAAGTTGCAGGCGTACACCAGGACATGGATCTTCTAACCAAATACCATGAGATTCTAGGGATTCTAGATGAAAGACAACGCCATCACTAAATCCTTCAGTCGCCAGCAATTCCCGAAAGTGTTGGGTTGTGGCTTCAATATCAAAGGGATATAACCCCAGAAAATCAACATCAACTGCAATGCGATGTCCTGGGGGAACCCATAACCGCGTTAACATTCCACCACGCAGAACTAAATCTGCGGTGTGTGTAGAGTTAGCAACGCGACGCAAAAGACTTTCCAGGAGGTGATAATTCAGGACTTCTGCAAGTGGGCGATCGCTTGTTTGAGAAATGTCCTGTAAAATTTTCTCAAGCATGGTCATTCACACCTCCCAACCAGCTAGCATCAAGCTCGATGTTGCTATCAAACACGGTATATTCTTGCTGGGGTTGCAGTAAAGAAATACCCTTTGACCGTAGTGATTGCAGGAGTTTCTGAAAGCGGTGTTGTGCAGCGTTTCTTCCTATTCCATACAACCGCAAGGTAATAAATCGTTGATGTTGGCTATGAGTCTTCTGTTTAAAAGCATTGGTGGATAAATGTGCGCCTTGGACTGCACAATGTTGGCGCAAACTTTCTAAGTCGGTATTGTCTGTCAGCAAAGCTTTGATGTGAAACTCAAAGTAATTACTTGCAGGATGTTGCAAAACTTCCTGATCTGTCACCGGGATGTCTTGGTTATATACCATTGCTTCAATTTTCACCCGCGTCACCAAAAAACCTGCCTGGGAAATTGTTTGGGCAAGGTGGTAAACTTCGGTGTAAACTTCCGGCAAAGTTCCTCGATGATGGGATGCGGTCATTGGTTGCGATCGCACCACTCCCACAGGTAACTCAATCAAAATACATTTAATATTTAACTGCCGACAAATCTGTTGAAAGTGCTGTACTGTAGCTGGCGACTCTGCACAGATTGTAATATGAGCTTCAAATGTGCCTGCGTAATTATATTTAGCAATATGATTCAACACCGCCAGCTAATGAAAAGGTGGTTCTGTAATTTGCATTTTAGGCTGTATCATAAAAAACTTTTTCACCCAACTTCTTGTAGTATACATATTACAAATAAACCTTGTCAAGCAATCTAAAGACGACAATCCCCCTTATCTCCCTTGTCCTCCTTGTCTCCCTTGTCCTCCTTGTCCCCTTTGTCTCCCTTCCCTTGTCTTCCTCATCCCCCGTCTTCTTTACAAAGTTATTGCTTTATCACAAATTGTCAAATTCTGTAGTCAATTTAACGACAGTTTAATAAAAAGTAGCATATACTCGGTGGTATAAGCCTCCGACAAAGAAAAATAGCGGAGGATTTAAACCTAATCAGCAGGTAAATCCTATGCAAAAAGTATGGGAATCAACAGAATTAGAATATGCTTTTCTGTTCACCTTAAGAAAGGTAAATTCTATTAATCCAGAAGGTTTTCAGCCATTTTTTAATAATTTGCCAGTTGATCCTTATATCAAAGGCAATTATCGGTTAAGAAGATTATCTCGGTTTACCGTTTCGGGGAATGATTTAACTAAATTACCACATGGCTATCTCTTTCAAAGCAAAACATATAACCCTTTATTGGGAGATATTAAAAGAGAATTTGCAGAATTAGAAGATGGCATTATTGAGCTAGATATCTTTAAAAAGATGGTGTTAGCATTTAGCGACTCTTGTAAACTGCACCCAGAAGCAGAAATTGGAGTTCATCAAATCAGAACCATCTGTTCCGCCGAAAATATGGGGAATCCCGCCCCTGAAGGTATTCATCAAGATGGTACAGATTTTATTGGGATTTTCTCTGTGGCTAGAGAAAATATTCAAGGTGGAGAAACACATTTATATACAGCTAAAAAAGAAAAGCCTGTTTTTAGCAAAGTGCTAAATTCTGGTGAATTATTATTAGTTAATGACCACGAATTTTTCCATTTTACGACTCCCATTAAACCGCAAGTTGATGGGTTAGGTATTCGGGATGTGTTTGTGTTAACTTCGCCTAGCTTGTTAACTGAATAAATATAAGAATCTTATTTGATTGTCGAATAAACTTACTATCTGTAAGGGGTGTTACGGCTTACGCCGTAACACACTAAAAGCTTTTTTGGTGAAGCGATCGCACTCAACCCAATGCTGATATTTTAAAAGAATCTTTGTCTCTCTCTGCTCAGTTCCCAACCTCTTTGATCGCGGTTGACGCAAGTTAAGCCTGTTCTTCTGGATGTGCAGGTAAAACCTTCATAACGTAATGTCTTACCATATTGCAAAACAGGGTTTTGGGGATTTACTGTTGTATCACCATAACAACCCCGATAACCACGACCCCGTGCATCGAGAATAAAAGCATGACCCCAGTCTAATTCACAGTTGCTTGGTTTGGGTGGAATTTTTGCAGTAATTTTTATAATATCGCAGCGAATGTTTTGATCTGCAATATAACAGTGAATATTTCCAGTAGGTGTTTGAAATGACGATTCTGCTTGAGCGATCGCAGGCAAAGATATCATAGAAACTAAACTGGTTGTCAAAATAGTCAAAAAATTCTTGCACTTCATACAAAATACCTTGTGGGAAATAAAAAGTTTTTGATAGCAAATTTGTCTTTTCCTGGCTGGTGCAACTTTTTCTAAATGCACACATCCATTTTTTTGATTTGCCGAATCAATTATAACGTCAATATTAATACTGACAACTACTTACATAACTACAGTGCTGTTCAAATAAACAAACTTTATAATTCTTGTTATGACTTACTTTGACAGTTTTGCAAAAATTCAAGTTCCAGTGAGATTAAAAACAAGTGTAACTTTTATGTCCTAAATTTTTAGTAACTAGAAATCATCTAGATGTCAGCAATTCATAAGTTTCTATCAATCTGGAGCAAGAGCAAGGCAGAATAATTCCTATCTGCAATTTAGTGCATTGTCATCAGTTAAACTTTATCTATTCCACCATGAGTCCTGAAGACATCACTACTCAACCTACTTCCGAGAACAGCCATGACCAACCGATTCATCTTTCTGGGTCGATACAGCCTCATGGTTTATTACTGGCTTTGAATACTGAATTAGAAATTTGGCAAGTTAGCAACAACACCGCGACTTATTTAGACAAACAACCCCAAGATTTACTAGGTCAACCATTGAGTTGTTTACTAGCGACTCCCCAGGTAACAGCTATTAAACACTGCTTAGAGAAAAAAATTGGCACTTTCACGATTTTGAAAATACCAATTACAACTGGTAATCAAGCACGCTACTTTGATGGGATTGTTCACCGAACCACCAATGCGGTAATTTTGGAACTAGAACCAAAAAACAGTGATGAAGATATTAGTTTTTTAGGTTTTCATACTTTGGTGAGTGAAGCGATCGCACATTTGCAACACACTACAAACTTAGCAGAATTTCTGCATTTAGCTGCCGTCGAATATCGCCAAATCACCGCTTTTGACCGCGTGATGATCTATCAATTTGATGAACAAGGCGCAGGTTCAGTAGTTGCAGAAGCTAAACGAGAAGATTTATCACCTTATTTGGGACTTCACTTTCCCGCCACAGATATTCCCACACCAGTCAAACAGCTATACACCCAGTGCTTACAAAGATTTATTCCTGATTTTACCGCCCAACCTGTAGAGTTAATTTCCCAAAACCCAGCTACACCCCTTGATTTAACTTGGTCGGTATTGCGGAGTGTAGATCCTTGTTGTATTACCTATCATCAAAATATGGGTGTAGCTGCCATTTTGGTGATTGCTTTAATTAAAAATCAGCAATTGTGGGGTTTAATTTCCTGTCATCATCAAACACCGAAGTATTTAACTTACGAAGTGCGGAAAATCTGCGAATTTCTCGGTCAAATTGTCTCCTCAGAGTTAGGACATAAAGTTATTCATTCCGAATTAGACTACGAAGTCAGGCTGAAATCTCTGCAAGCCGAATTTGTCGAGTTAATTTACCAAGCAGATAATTTTATTGATGCCTTAATTAAACCGCAGCCAAGTTTACTTGCCCTTGTTAGTGCCACCGGGGCGGCGGTATGTTTAGACAATGAAATTACACTGGTGGGTGCAACACCAAAAATAGAACAGGTACGAAAATTAATTACTTGGGTAGATAATCACGTTAGCGAACGCATATTTGCCAGCAATGCTCTGCCGAAACTCTACCCAGAAGCGATTCAATTTAAAAATACTGCCAGTGGGTTGCTGTTGTTACGTATTTCTCAAGTGCAGCGTTACTATATTTTGTGGTTTCGTCCCGAAGTTGTGCAGACTATTAATTGGGCAGGTAATCCTAATGAATCAATCCAGACAAATATAGATGGTAGCGTTACACTGTGTCCACGCACATCCTTTGAAAAGTGGCAAGAAATCGTCCAGTTAACATCTCTACCTTGGAAACAGTGTGAGATTGATAATGCTTGGGCTTTGAAGGGGGCAATTGTAGGTATTGTTCTTTCTAAAGCCGAGGAATTAGCCAAAATCAATCAAGAGTTAGAACGCAGTAACCGCGAACTTGCTTCTTTTGCTTATGCAGCCTCTCACGACTTAAAAGAACCTTTGCGCGGCATTTATAATTTCTCGACAATTTTAATCGAAGATTATGCCGACATCTTAGATGCAGATGGTATTGACTACTTACAGACTGTCCTTGCTTTGTCTGTGCGGATGGAAACACTGATTAATTCGCTGTTGCGTCTCTCGCAATTAGGACAAACAGAATTGCATCTCCAACTGACTGATTTTAATGAACTACTAAACCAAGTAATTGATGTTATTCAAGCCAGTCGTCAGGAAGTGCAACTGAATATCCACATTCCTCGACCTTTACCAGCAGTTCAGTGTGACCCCGTATTAGTCAACGAAGTTTTTACTAATTTAATAATTAATGCTTTGAAATATAACAATAAACCAGAACCATTCATTGAAATTGGCTTTATTACTCAGCAAGAATCCGATAAAATCCAAAAATTCACTTTATTTCCCGTTTTTTACGTCAAAGATAACGGAATTGGTATTCAACCCCATCATTACCAAACCATCTTTCGCCTCTTTAAGCGGCTGCACTCGCAAGAAAAGTATGGCGGTGGTACAGGTGCAGGACTCGCCATTTCTAAAAAAATTGTTGAGTTACACGGCGGTCAAATTTGGGTGGAATCTAGTATGGGTAAAGGCTCCACGTTTTATTTCACCTTGGGGCAATAGTTTAAGATATTTAAAAAATTTTGTTACATTTTTTAAAATCTCTGATGACGAAAAAACTTAACAAACCTCTGTTGGTTGTTGAGGATAGCAATGAAGACTTTAAAATGTTGCAACGCCTAATGCGGCGGTTGGCTGTCCAGAACCCTATATATAGATGTACAAACGGGGATGAGGTTTTGGACTTCCTTTATCAACAAGAGAATTCCCAAAACCCGAACACCATACCGAAGCCTTCGGTGATTTTGCTTGACCTGAATTTACCTGGGATTGATGGCCGTGACATCCTAGAACGACTCAAGCAAGACATCAGTTTAAAAAAAATCCCCATTGTGGTTTTTACCACATCATCCAACCCTAAAGACATTGAATTTTGCTACCAAAAAGGTGCCAATGGCTATCTAGTCAAGCCGATGGATGCTCAAGAACTGCAAAAGACAGTGCAAGCATTTGTCGAGTATTGGTTAGAGACTAATACTGTAGCGCCTGTGGATTAGAGGCTCCGGCAAAGCCGGAGAAGTCAAAAGTAAAAAATCAAAAGTCAAAAGTATTCTTGATTTTTGACTTTTAACTTTTGCCTTTTGACTTACCGCTACGTGGTTGGGGCAGGAGTTTATTTCTAGCCTCTAACCCCTTAAATTTAAGATTTGATTTATATTTTTGTAATAATTAGTTAATATTGCTGTCATTTGTGGGATGCTAAGTCAAGGAGCGTAAATATTCTCCCTAATTCTTAATATGCCGGACACCTGGACGCTACTCATCATTGATGATTGTGCCGAGGATCGGAAAATTTATCGTAGATATCTATTAAAAGATCCTCAAAATTCATATCAGATATTCGAGGCTGACTCTGCGGAAGAAGGCTTGGCGTTATGTCAAGCAATTCACTGTGATGTGATTCTGCTGGATTTTTGCTTGCCGGATATGAGTGGGTTAGATTTGTTAGAACGTTTGCAAAAGTGTCGCGGTGAAACCCCTGCTTCTATTATTATGTTGACTGGGCGTGGTGATGAAGCAGTTGCAGTGCAGGCTATGAAGCGTGGTGCTGATGATTATTTAGTGAAAAAGCACCTCCAGTTAGATGTTTTACAATTAGCAGTGCGTAATGCTATTAAACAATCTTGTCTGAAAGTTAAACTCAGCCAAACGCAAGAAAGACAACGTTTAATTGCGACAACAGCACTGCGGATTCGTCAGTCTTTAAATGTCGAAGAAATCTTACATACGGCTGTAGTGGAAGTACAGCAACTTTTGAAGTGCGATCGCGTGATTATTTATCAGTTTACCTCTGATATGGGTGGCAAGATAGTGGCCTCCTCTGGGGAAATTGAACAAGTATATGACCACATTTCAGATGTTTACCATCAATCAGAAACTCACTTTGTCACCACACAAGAAGCCCATAGTACAAATGTACGCAGGCAAAAAAGTTTAGTTGTTGCCTATAGTAATCTCGGTGAAAATCATCAATGGCGACACAGACGCAGAATTTCTCGTGTTTATGAAGCAAGTTTGAGTCATTTTTGCTTTCACAAAAAAGAGCAATTAAATACTCAGGCTAATTTAGTAGTTCCAATTAATGTTAGTCATAATAGCCACCCCAATCCGAAACTCTGGGGTTTTTTAATTGCTCAACCCAGTTCGGAAGATAGGCTATGGCCTGTTGATGAAGTGGAAATTCTCAACCAAGTATCGGTGCAGTTGGCAATAGCAATTCAACAAGCTGAACTGTTAGCAATGACTCAAGCTGCACTCGTTAAAGAAAAAGAACTCAATAATTTTAAATCGCAAATTGTAACGACAGTTTCTCACGAATACCGCACACCTTTAGCTTCGATTTTGGCGGCTGCATCAACCATTAGACAGCGAAGTGAACATTTAGATGAAGCGAAAAAGAATCGCTTCTTACAAATTATTGAGCAGAAAGCAAGGCATATGTCTAAACTTGTGGATGATATGCTTTTGGTTCATCAATTAGAACTGGATAAAACTAAATTTAAACCACAGCCTTTAGATGTCTTGCAGTTTATTTCTGAGTTAATTGCCGAACAACAAGAAATATTAGATAATCGCCACACATTAATTTTGCAAGTGACAGGTAATTATCAGCACTTTTGGGGCGATCGCGGACTTTTGCGCCAAATACTTTTAAACTTATTATCTAATGCAATCAAGTATTCACCCGCAGGTGGCAATGTAACAGTTTATCTAAATGGTAAAGAATCAGAAATCTTTATAGAAATTCAAGACGAGGGTATAGGTATTCCTCTTGTAGATCAAGAAAATTTGTTCAAATCTTTTAGTCGAGGTAGTAATGTTGACACTATCCCAGGAACAGGTTTGGGTTTAGTAATTACTAAAGCTTGCGTAGAGTTACATGGCGGTAATATTAGTTTATCTAGTCAAGAAGAAAAGGGAACTAAAGTTACAATTAAATTGCCAAAAAGGTACACTCATTAAACGCCTATAGCAATCCTAAATGAGTCGTGAAAAACATAAATATGGAAACGAACCGCCAAGAACGCCAAGGACGCAAAGGTAAGAAAGAAGAATAAAGATATAGAAATTTTACAAATGATTTAGGACAGGGATTAAGTAAAATTTCAATTCCTATTGTTATAGGAGATGTAAATAAGCAACTAAAAGTTTCAATCCCTGATAGGGATTAAGTGAAATTTCAACGAGGCGGCGAATCGAGCAAATACCGCCATAGGGTTTCAATCCCTGATAGGGATTAAGTGAAATTTCAACAGAAGGATTGATAGAAGCGTTAATAGACGGCATTCGCGTTTCAATCCCTGATAGGGATTAAGTGAAATTTCAACAATATCGTTGTTGCGGATATACAAGGCGATATCAAGCGTTTCAATCCCTGATAGGGATTAAGTGAAATTTCAACCAAGAATAAAAATCAGCAAAACACTGCCGCAGACGTAGTTGTTTCAATCCCTGATAGGGATTAAGTGAAATTTCAACGCTATTCTATCGGCAATGTTGTACCGACCATCACCTACGTTTCAATCCCTGATAGGGATTAAGTGAAATTTCAACAATCGCCATAGGCGGCGAACTGACTGATACCACATCTCAAAGCTGTGTTTCAATCCCTGATAGGGATTAAGTGAAATTTCAACTATATCGCCGCTAATCATAAGGGTAGAGACAGATGTTTCAATCCCTGATAGGGATTAAGTGAAATTTCAACTGAATACGATGGCAGTCAAATCTCCTCAATTTCTCATGTTTCAATCCCTGATAGGGATTAAGTGAAATTTCAACCCTCTGTTGGGAATTGCAGGCAGAATTAACTGTGCCGTTTCAATCCCTGATAGGGATTAAGTGAAATTTCAACAGCTGGAGTCACAATACTTGCTGTTAAGTCGCAAGGTTTCAATCCCTGATAGGGATTAAGTGAAATTTCAACGGAACATCTGCAACGAACTTATATGCTCGAATATGTTTCAATCCCTGATAGGGATTAAGTGAAATTTCAACGTACTGCCAATCCTCAGACTAGCCGCCGCGATGTACTGTTTCAATCCCTGATAGGGATTAAGTGAAATTTCAACACAAGGGTGAGGGGGGAGCTTTTCATACGTGAAAGTTTCAATCCCTGATAGGGATTAAGTGAAATTTCAACGAAACTGTGGCCAAGCAGTTAGCGATTGATCACGTTTCAATCCCTGATAGGGATTAAGTGAAATTTCAACTGCGGGGGCTGGAAAATCAGTCTGTATTTGGTTTTCAATGTTCAGTTTCGCGGATGGGTCGATTATAACACTAGTAAATGTCAGTTGATTTACGGTGAATCGCTGAAATCTAGACAGCGTAAGGTGCGCGGATAATTTTAATTTAATTTTCCTTAAAAAGCTTATGTGGAAAGGCATACAGGGATTTTGCCTCAAGCTTGATTTTCTACACCCACCCATCCGCGCATTTTTAGGTGCTAGGAACATAACAGAGACAAGGTAGACAAGGAGGACAGGGTAGACAAGGTAGAGCGATGTTTGTAAATTATGTAGAATTGCTGTGTTACTTATCCATGTTGGGTTTCACTTCGTTCCACCCAACCTACTTTTATTTTTACTAGCTTTAAATGTTGCCTCAGAGACACCTATTTTATCAGCGTTTATCCGCGTCCATCTGCGGTTAATTCTTCTATGTCTTCCATAGCTATGAGCCTGGAATGTTAATTCTAGACGGGATTTACCTAGATTTCTCACAAGAGAGAAATCCAGGAGTGTGGGAGGAGTGGGAGGAAAGTAAAGAAATCTTTCCCCTCACACTTCCCACACTTCCCACACTCCCCACACCCATCCGTGAGAAATTCGGGTTTAGCTCTTTTGCCTTTCTCCACCAGGCTGGAGGTGTATTTTGCAATGCTCATTAAAATTTGTGAATATTTATTAACTTTTGTGATATTTTTGTAACAGGTCGCTAAAGCTTGAACGTTCAAACGCTCTTGCCTGCGTCCTTTAGTTGTAAATACGATTAAGGTTAAGTGTGTAAATATGGCAATTACAATTGACTCGGCTCGCGGTATTTTCCCAGAAACCCTATCTGCTGATGCAGTACCAGCGACTATTGCTAGATTTAAGCAACTCAGTGCGGAAGATCAGCTGGCTTGGACTTGGTTTGCTTATTTAGAAATGGGTAAAACAATTACTGTTGCTGCTCCAGGCGCTGCTCGGATGCAGTTTGCTGAAGCAACTCTCGATCAAATTCGGAAAATGACTTTTACTGAGCAAAGTCAAGTAATGTGCGATCTAGCCAACAATGCTGATACACCTATTTGTCGTACCTATGCTACTTGGTCAGCAAACATCAAACTAGGTTTCTGGTATCAACTTGGGGTATGGATGGATCAAGGTATTGTTGCTCCCATTCCTCCTGGTTATCAGCTTTCTGCCAATGCTTCAGCAGTACTGCAAGCAGTTAGAGAACTAGATCAGGGACAACAAATTACTGTTTTACGCAACTCTGTTGTTGATATGGGATTTGACCCCAACAAGTTGGGTGACTACACCAGAGTTTCTGAACCTGTTGTTGCACCAAAGGATGTGTCGCAACGTACTAAAGTCAGCATTGAAGGCATTACAAATGAAACAGTGCTGAGTTATATGGACAACCTTAATGCCAATGATTTTGGGGCGTTAATTGATTTGTTCGCGCCTGATGCAGCTTTGCAACCTCCTTTCCAAAGACCAATTGTTGGTAGAGATGCGATTCTGCGATTTTTCAACGAAGAATGTCAAAACCTCAAACTGCTTCCAGAAAGAGGCGTTTCTGAACCAGCAGAAGAAGGTTACACCCAAATCAAAGTTACAGGTAAAGTCCAAACTCCTTGGTTTGGTGCTAGTGTCGGGATGAATATGGCTTGGAGATTTTTAATTAATCCTAAAGGTAAAATTTTCTTTGTAGCAATTGATTTGCTGGCATCTCCTAAAGAACTATTAAATTTAGTTCGCTAGAAGAATTACCTAGCCCCGACGAATAGAATTCGCGGCTATAAAAACGAAGTCCGCCTACGCGGACTAAGCTCAAATCAAGGGTTTTGAACCCGCGCAGGCGGGTTTTGTTCGTGTAGCCGCGACTTCAGTCGCTTGGTGCAAGATACGAATATACCTTGAATGATTGTGTGGGCGCTCTCTAGTCAAGGGCGCTCATATTTTTTGCCGCAAATGACCCATTGATAAAATCATTAAACGCATAAACTTTAAGGTTCGGAATGCAAGTGAGTGAAATTGAATGGTCTAAGACCGAGGAAGAAATAGCTAAACAAGCTTTTGAGAAAGCATATAAACGCGAAATTGAGGCTGTGATCCAAGAAGTTCAGCAAAGATCCAGTATGATGACACAGGCTGATGAAATGTGGCAGTTACATGATTTCTTAAGTGCTAGAAGGCATGAAATTGATGGTAAATACGACTACAGATATTCAGTCCTCATCTTTGTCTTTGCTAGGTTGATCAAAGAAGGCTGGCTACATCTTGATGAACTACAAGGACTGGAAAAGGATAAGTTGACTAAAGTAGCCGTGATGACTCGTATGTAAGAGGTTGTTTGAAAAGTGATTGGTTGTGATTATTAGCACTTATTGATCCCCCCTAACCCCCCTTAAAAAGGCTACCGTGTACACACAAGTCGAAAATAGGCAGTATGAAACGCATCCCGCCTTGAACTAAAGTTCCAGGCTGATAGCCAAAGTCCACTCAAGTGGACTGGAATGAGTTTCTTGTTGAGTCCTCTGAAGAGGACTTGCGCTGTGAGACTCGGAATTTATTCCGAGACGGGACTTGATAGCAGCAGAAAGACAGAGATGTTTTCTGCTGCATTTCTTTTGTAACAACACTTTGTTGACATCCTCACAGCAGCTTTTAATATGGTGCAAGATAGGAGTTACGGTGAGCAGATTGCAAAATACACTTATAAATTACTAATTATGAATCATCACGAACTCTATTTTCAGGGGCTAGAAAAGGCCAAGCAAAAAGATTATGCTGGGGCGATCGCAGATTTTAGTGAAGTTATCCAAGTTGCGCCATTCGATACGGAAGCTTATCTGCACAGGGGTTTGGCCTATTATGATTCAGGACAAATTCTGCCGGCAGTTTCCGATTATACCGAAGCTTTGAAAATAGACTCGAAATTTGTGGAAGCTTACTACAGTCGTGCATTGGCGCGGTTAGCTTTAAAAAATTTACCTGGGGCGTTGGATGATGTGGAACAGGCGATTCATCTGCGGGGAAATTATGCAGCTGCTTATAGTTTGCGGGGAATAGTCCAACGCAAGCAAGGGTTAATTACTAATGCGATCGCTAGTTTTAAACAAGCGGCAGAATTATACTTACAGCAAAAAGATAAGGAAAATTGTCGTCTGTGTTTGGAAAAAATTAAACAGCTACAACCGCCAGCGAAACCCCAAGTAAAACCCCAAAATTCTGTAACTGCGCCAATTATCTCTACGAAAGATTATTTTACCCAACTCTTAGACAAAGCCGAACAAGGAGATACCAAAGCAGCGATCGCCGATTTAAACTGGGTATTGCAAGCTGATCCTCAAGATGCTCAGGCTTATTGCTGTCGGGGTGTGGTGTGGTGCAAAATGGGTAGTTATCGTGAGGCGATCGCAGATTTTAACCAAGCACTGTTACTCAAGTTTCAAGATGCGATTGTTTATCGTAACCGGGGTAAAGCTCGTGCTTTGTTGGGAGATCATCAAGGTGCGATCGCAGATTTTAACCAAGCACTGCAAATACAGCCGGAAGATGCTTTGATATATGTTGCCAGAGGTAATGTTTATCGCGCAATGGGTAATTATTTAGGCGCAATTCAAGATTACAGTCAAGCTTTGCAAATTAACTCTGATGATGCCCAAGCTTACTATAATCGCGGCATTGCTTATACATTACTTGAAGAAATGCAAAGTGCTGTAGCCGATTATCAACGCGCCGCGAGTATTTTTTGTGAACAAGAAGATTGGGATAATTATCAACAAGTTTTAGATAGTCTGCAAAAAATTCAAACAGCTTATCCAGAGTCTAATAAACAAAAATATAACTTACTCAGACAAAAACTTTTACGCTTAGTTGGCGGTTATTGGGAAATTGCCCAACGATTAATTGACCAAAAGCAAGATGATTATCCCGGTAGATTAGATGAGTGGTATTTGCAAAGAGTGATTGAAGATTTAGAAGGCGATCGCGGTAGATAATCTCAGAAACAGATATTCAAAATTCAGATAATTAGTTGATTAATCTTTCATATTATTACATTATCAAGAGACAGAATATCAGGAGTTATGTCTAAACACTTGTTCAGTAATACTTGATTTTTAAGATGATGTAGATCAGAATAAAAATAACTCTCATAAAGAGTAAGCGATCTTGGTGACAACCTAACCTTATCCAATGTCCTTAGTCCGCATTCGCGGACTTTTTTTTGCATAAAATTATCACTTCTAACTCTCCATTACCTTGTTAATTATGTCCGAAAAATAGTTTTATAACCTTGATTTATAGACTCAAATTAGAAATAATAAAAATGCCAGATGGAGTATTTCTTGCCCATACAAGTAAAAATTAGCCCTTATATTTAGTCCGCATTAGCGGACTTTTTTATTCAAATTCATAGCAGAAAAATTTATTGAATAAAGTAGCGGTGATAAATACAGCAGTTTATATATTCTTGGAATACTGTAGAGACGTTACATGTAACGTCTCTACATGGTTTTGGGTTTTACGCTTGTACCTCATTTACTCAAAATACGCTGTAAATATTGTAGAGATGTTGTATAAAAAGTCTTCATAACAACTTTATCAAGAACTAGTATTAACCAAAAATTAGTGTGAATTTCAAGATTGCATACTTTCATATATGTAGTTTTTATGCGAAACTAGCATGTAACATGATATTTGCTGGTTAAATTAAATATGACTGTTCATCATGTTCAATTTCGTTCTCAGCCTTACTCACTCAACGCTGTATTCCAGTCTTATTCACACAAAAACGAGTATTGCAGTCATTGTGATTAGCTGTGTAGTTCTTATTGGCTGCATGAAAGATATTGAAGTGCTGAAAAGCGTTATACCAGGATGGATAGCCATGAAAGCTAATACTGCTATTGGTTTGATAAATGCACATTTTTATCAATTTAGCTCATTCACATCAATAGCAATACATACAGCAATTGCATTTATATTACTAATCTTTGGCATTTTGTTTGCCTGCCTAAAGCGTGGGTTAATGATGATAGTCACGAGTCAAAGTGCAGGCGGAATCATGGCGAGGAATTTATTACCAACAGCAATTATGTTTTCGCCAGTCATCTGCGGACTAGTTTTGTTTGGGTATCGAATGGAGATTTGTACTGCGGAATTTGGGCTATGTATGTTGAGTATTTTGAATATTATTGTGTTTGCAGTTTTGATTTGTCCGCTCAACATTATTGATCATCAACGCAGGCGATCGCAAGTCACCCTCCAAAAAACCAATGAAGAATTAGAAACAAGAGTTACCCGCCGCACAAACGAGTTATTAATAGCTTTAGAAGAATTACAACAAGAAATTGCCGAACGTCAAATTATTGAACAAGCTTTGTTTGCTGAAAAAGAACTGGCTTTAGTCACATTACTATCTTGGCAAGCCAGCCACGATAGCTTAACAGGACTAGTCAACAGACGGGAGTTTGAACACCGCCTCACCCAAGCTGTGAACAACGCCCAAACGGGCAAAGAACAACATATATTGTGTTATCTAGATTTAGATCAATTCAAGATTGTCAATGATACCTGTGGTCACGCGGCTGGTGATGAACTATTGTGTGAAGTTGGCCATTTGTTTCAAACATATATTCGTTCCTACGATACCCTGGCACGTTTAGGTGGAGATGAATTTGGGATTATTTTCCACAACTGTTCTCTCGAAGCCGCAGTATTAATTGCTAATACCATCAGAGAAAACACCCAAAAGTTTCGCTTTGTCTGGCAACAAGATAAAATCTTCAACCTTAGCATCAGCATTGGCTTAGTTGTCCTTAACGCCGATACACCAAATATGAATAGTGCCTTGAGTGCGGCTGATGCAGCTTGCTATGTTGCCAAAAACCAAGGACGTAATCGTGTTCATATTTACCAAGCTGATGATTTGGAGTTAATCAGACAGTATGGCGAAATGCAATGGGTAAGCAGAATTACACAAGCACTCGAAGACAATCGTTTCCGGCTTTACTATCAATCTATTGTTCCTGTGACTAACAATGACTCAGAAACAGTGCATTACGAAGTTCTCTTACGACTAGTTGATGAAACAGGTAAGTTAGTTTCACCTATGGCGTTTATTCCGGCTGCTGAACGCTACAATCTGATGCAAACTATAGACCGTTGGGTAATTCACACATTTTTTACCCATTTAGGGCAGTCTGTAGATTTTCCGCAATCTCATTGTCCTTTATTAGAACACTCGCGTGGCTGTTTGTATACTATCAACTTGTCTGGCGCGAGTATTAATGATGACAAATTTATTGATTTTGTGTGTGACCAGTTTACATTACATCAAATTCCACCGGAAGCAATTTGCTTTGAAATTACCGAAACTGTGGCTATCAAAAACTTAAGTAAAGCGGCTGGATTTATTCGCGCACTCAAGGAATTTGGTTGCTGCTTTGCCTTAGATGATTTTGGCAGTGGAATGTCGTCTTTTGCTTATCTCAAAAATTTACCAGTTGATTATTTAAAAATAGATGGTAGTTTTGTCAAGCACATTGTAGAAGAACCAATTGATTTAGCAATGGTTGATGCGATTAATAAAATTGGTCAAGTTATGGGCATTCAAACCATTGCTGAGTTTGTGGAAAACAGCGAAATTTTACAAGTAATTCAAAACCTTGGGGTAAATTATGCCCAAGGTTATGGGGTGGCGCGACCTGTGCCGTTTTTGTTTAACTAAATTTGAGAGAGGTTATAGGTTACAGGTTATAGGTTACAGGTTACAGGTTACAGGTTACAGGTTACAGGCTGGAGGTTAGTATTTTTACTCAGCACTCGGCACTTTCCACTCAGAACTTTGCTGCAAACTCTGTCCGTAGTTGATTAACTACACGGTCTAAGCCTACAGAATGGGCGGCTTTAAATAAAATCCGATCGCCTGGTTGAATGAAAGTCTTGAGCCGTGCGACTAAATCGCTGTGAGTAGTCAAGCACTCAGCAGGAATACCTGCGGCACTTTTGGCTATTTCTGCCGCATCTTGTCCATCTACCAACACTAGTAAACTATCTAAATGCAAGTCACGGACTGTTTCACCGACTTTTTGGTGTAATTGTGGCGATCGCTCTCCCAATTCTTTCATTGCACCCAAGACGGCAATTTTGCGCTTTCCGGGAGTGTCTGCCAATAGTTGCAACGCTGCTAACATAGCTTCTGGTGCAGCATTATAAGTCTCATCTAAGAATACAACATCATTGGGCAGAGCATAACGTTGCGATCGCCCGGTGGGCATATCTACCGCCACACCTTCAGTTAAAGTTGACCAATCAATTCCCAACACCTTAGCCACAGCTAAAGCTGCTAAAAAGTTTGTCGCATTATGACGACCTACCAATGGCAGAGGTAATTTTATCCCAGCAACTTCTATAGTTTCATTATCAAGTAAGTTTCCGTGGATATTGCCCCCAGATAAACCGTAAGTTAAAACTTCACCCGACCAGACTTTTTTAGCTGTAGCAATTAATAAAGGACTGTCGTAATTTAAAATTGCCACACTATCTTTTGGCATTTCGGCGAGTAATTCACATTTTGCCTCAGCGATCGCCACTTCTGATCCCAACAACTCAATATGGGCTGTGCCAACGTTAGTAATTACTCCAATCGTTGGCCTAGCAATGTGGGTGAGTTCGGCAATTTGCCCTCTACCCCGCATCGCCATTTCAATTACAGCATAATCATGCTCTGTATCTAATTCTAAGAGAGTTTTCGGCACACCAATTTCATTATTAAAATTGCCGAATGTTTTATGCACTTTGCCTTGGGTGGATAAAACTGCCGTGATTAATTCTTTGGTTGTGGTTTTACCTACAGAACCCGTAACTCCAATCACTGGGACTTGAAAGCGATCGCGCCACCATCGACCAATTTGTTGATAAGCTGCTAAAGTGTTTTTAACTTTTAAAACTGGAAAATCAGAATCTTCGTAGTCAAAATCGACAATTGCGGCTAATGCGCCTTTAGCGATCGCGGTTGGGATAAAATCATGGCCATCAAACTTTTCACCTCGTAAGGCTAGAAATACTTCTTTAGGCTGAATAATTCGCGTATCTGTTTGGACACCAATACTCACTTGCGTTAACGCCGCCTCTGATAAATTGGCAGATTGAGCCGAAATCACTTGCAACAGTTGGGATAGGGTAGAAGACCAAGACATAGAGCTTTTGGGATGATTTTTATAAAAAATGATTATCTATTTTCTTAACTAAATCGTCCATAAAGGAGACGCAGAGAAAATTATCTCATCGTATAATCTTTGTGAACAAAACACCAAGTACTGTACTTTTTTTGCACCTACAATTTTTAGCAATGATTCAAGGAGTGATTTATTTTCTTGGATAAAAACCTGTTTATCGATTTAACAATGACAAAGCATACATCATAGCCAAATTTTGTAATCATTCATACTAAATTTCCGATGATTTTGACCATTAATTGGCCTTTTTGACAAGGCAAAAAAACACAAAATACCTTTTTTAGGAGTTACTTGTTTAATGTTTTAGTCCATAGTCAGGGAAAATAAGTATTACACATTTGAGCAAGGCTGCCCCATGATAGATGTTTTGTCTTTAACTCTCCCAACAAATTAAAAATTCATCAGGCGAACTATAGCATTACCTATCTACTATCAACCACAGAGGAAGACATGATATCACATAGTTCAGGGTTGTATATTCTACTAGTCAGTGTTCACGGCTTGATTAGGGGAAAAAATCTCGAATTAGGTAGAGATGCTGACACAGGTGGACAAACAAAATATGTAGTCGAACTTGCCTGTACATTAGCCAAACATCCCCAAGTAGAAAGAGTGGACTTGGTAACACGTTTAATCGATGACCCCAAAGTTAGTTCCGACTACGCCAAGCCTGTAGAAATTCTCTCAGACAAAGCCCAAATTATTCGCCTCGCTTGTGGGCCGCGTCGCTACCTCCGCAAAGAAGTTCTCTGGCCGCATTTAGATACTTTTGCAGATGAATTACTCAGACATATCCGCAAAGTTGGCAAAATTCCCAACGTCATTCATACTCACTACGCCGATGCGGGATATGTTGGTTGTCGAGTTGCTGGTTGGTTAGGAACGCCACTAGTACACACAGGTCATTCCTTGGGACGAGTCAAGCAGCAACGATTACTCGAACAAGGAACCAAACTCGAAGCCATTGAAGACCACTTTCATATTAGTACCCGCATTGAAGCCGAAGAAATTACCCTTGGTGGTGCAGCCTTAGTGATTGCGAGTACAAATCAAGAAATTGAAGAACAGTACAGCGTCTACGACCAATATCAACCAGAAAGAATGGTGGTTATTCCGCCAGGGGTAACTTTAGAGAAGTTTTATCCCGCCCCCGCAGATTGGCCAAAACCCCAAATTTACCAGCAATTGCAACGATTCCTCAAAGACCCAGAAAAGCCGATGATTACGGCCATTTCTCGGCCAGCAATTCGCAAAAACGTCAGTCGGCTGATTAAAGCCTTTGGGGAAGATCCCAAACTACGTGAGTTGGCTAATCTTGTGGTTGTCTTAGGACAACGAGAAGACATTTCAACAATGGAATCTGGGCCACGTCAGGTATTTTCCGAAATCTTTCAATTAATTGATCGCTATGACTTGTATGGCCATGTAGCCTATCCTAAACACCATGTTTCTGATGATGTGCCGGATTTATATCGTCTAACAGCAAAAACTGGTGGAGTATTTATTAATCCTGCACTCACAGAACCGTTTGGACTGACTTTAATTGAAGCTACGGCTTGCGGTGTGCCAATTATTGCCACCTGTGACGGTGGGCCGAGGGATATTATTGGCGCTTGTCAAAATGGCTTGTTGATTGATCCGCTTGATATTCAAGACATTCAAAAAGCCTTGTATCGAGCTTTAACAGATACCGAACAATGGCAACACTGGTCTAGCAATGGCTTGACTAATGTGCGTCAAGCCTTCTCTTGGGAAAGTCATATAGAACAATATTTAGAGAAAGTGCGGCTATTTCCCCAACAGAAAGTCCAGTCTTTACTTTCTCCAGTGCGAGAATTTCCCACAAGCGATCGCCCAGAATGGAAAATACCAGAGACAAACCATCTCCCAACCGCCGATCGCTTTCTCATTACCGAAATTGACAATACCTTATTAGGCGACCAAGAAGCACTGCACAAATTAATTCATCGCATTCGTGCTGAAGGACATACAACTGGTGTCGGCATTGCTACAGGTCGCAACCTCAGAAGTACTTTAAGCATGTTGGAAGAATGGGAATTTCCCATGCCAGATTTGCTGATTACTTCCGCAGGTAGCGAAATTTACTACGGCCCCAAAATTGTGACAGACACAAGTTGGGAGAAACATATCAACTATAATTGGCAACCTGCGGAAATCCGAGAAGCGATGAAGGACATTCCTGGGTTGGAATTACAGCCCCCAGACACCCAAGGAAAGTATAAAATTAGCTACTTTGTTGATGCTGACAAAGCCCCACATTTCCGCGAAATCATCCGCCATCTGCGCCAGCAACAACTCCCAGTCAAAGGCATTTTTAGCCACAATATGTATCTTGACTTATTGCCATTCCGTGCTTCTAAGGGAGATGCACTGCGCTATGTGGCTTTGAAATGGGGATTACCCGTAAAAAGATTTTTGGTAGCGGGTGCATCTGGTAATGACGAATCGATGTTAACTGGTAATACTTTGGCAGTTGTCGTTGGTAACTACAGCAAAGAAATTCACAAATTACGCGGCTATCCTCAAGTTTACTTTGCTCAAGGCCGCTATGCTTGGGGAATTTTAGAAGCCTTAGATCACTACGACTTTTTTGGTAATTTGTCTGTTATACAGCCAGAACCAGAAATGGTAGCAGTCTAATTTTCTAGTTTCACGCGTATGTAGGGGGGTAATACTATGTTGGATTTTGGATGGCGACAGGGTTGATTAATCAGCTTTTTTGCACTCCGTTTGATGCAACTTTTTACTTCTTTACATACGCGGGATGCTTTATAGCGTCATTTTACAAATTCATCCGGTTAATCTTATTTTTTCTGTATCTCACTCCAAGAACCGCTATATTTACGAGAAAGATAAAATTAAGTGTTCGTCTCGCAGTGAAGCGCAAATTATTATCTGTTCGTTATCGTGTATGTCAATATTGAGTATATTAGACTCTTTGCGGTCGGGCTTCATTGCGTCGTACTCTCGCAAAACTACTGTGTAAACTCCTGCTTTAAGTCGGACGTAAATGCTGTTTGGCGGTGCTAAATGAGCAAATCTTTTTTCTGTACGATGAATGTTGCGATTGATGTAAAGTTTGTAAGCAGATATACCACCTACCAAAGAAGCATCACCTAAAACAATCAATGTAGAACGGTTGATTGCGTCCCACTCTTTGTTAAATTTTTCCCAGACACTTTTAATAGAGGTCACTTGTAAAATTTAATTCAATTATCCCAGCAAATCAATAATCGCCTTAGCTAACAATGTTGGTTCAACAGGTTTAGGCAGGTGTGTTTGAAAGCCGGCGGCTAATGCTTGCTGACTGTCTTCAGTTTTAGCATAGGCGGTAAGGGCGATCGCGGGAATTTTGCCGCCTTGGTTGGCTGGTAATTTTCTAATTTTGCGAATCAAACTATAGCCATCTTCCCCAGGCATTCCAATATCACTAACTAAAATATCTGGCTGAAATTCAGGAAATAGTTCAAAACCTGCGGCGGTATTAGCCACAGCCATGACTGTTGCACCATACTGTTCTAAAACAAAAACCAGGAATTCGCGGGAGTCGGGATCATCTTCCACCGCCAAAACCCGCATACCTGTCAAATCCAACTCAGAATGACTAGATTTAACTTCCTGATGCTTGAGTGTTGGCACTGGTAATAAGGGTAACATCACTGTAAAAGTTGCTCCTTGCCCTTCGCCTGGACTAGCGGCCTGGACTGTACCATGATGTAATTCTACCAAGTGCCGGACAATTGCCAGCCCTAAACCCAAGCCACCAAATTGCCGTGTAATTGAAGCATCAGCTTGGCGAAAAGATTCAAACACATAAGGTAAAAATTCTGGGGCGATACCTTGGCCTGTATCACTGACTGTAATTTGCGCGTATTTACCAACTTGTTTTAACTCAATTGATACAGTTCCATGAGCCGATGTGAATTTAATGGCATTAGAAAGTAAATTCCAAACTATTTGCTGTAACCGCGCCGAATCTCCTGCAACTTGTCCTACTGAATCTAAATGAGTTTGAATCACAATGGACTTGGCAATAGCAGCATTTTGCATTGTTTCTATAGCTGCCACAATTACGAATGATAAATCAACAGGCACGAAATTCAAGCTGAGTTTGCCGCGCAATATCCGCGAGACATCTAATAAATCATCTATGAGTTGAGTTTGTAATTTCGCATTGCGCTCGATAGTTGCTAAAGCTTCGGCAGTTTTGCTAGGACTTAATTTGTGAGTTTGTAGTAATCTTGACCAACCTAATATCGGGTTCAGAGGAGAACGTAATTCGTGAGAGAGAATGGCTAAAAATTCATCTTTGACACGATTTGCTGATTCTGCTTGGGCGCGGGCGGCTTGTTCACGACTCAGTAAGCTATTACGTTCTGCTTCCACTAGTTTGCGATCGTGAATATCGGTATCTGTACCAATCCATTCTCGCACTGAACCATCGGGATTCAACACAGGTACTCCCCGCGCAATCATATAACGATATTCACCAGTGGGATGATGCCACAATCTTATTTCTGCTTCGTAGTATTTTTTGTAGTCTAGGGCTTGTTGCCATTGTTGCTGAACTCGCTCTCGATCCTCTGGGTGAATTACTTGTACCCAACCCCAGCCAGCATAATCCTGCCAACTTTGGCCTGTGTATTCTTCCCAAGAGGGTTGTAGATCAATAAATTCACCGAGAGGATCAGTAACCCAGACTACTGCTGAAGTGGCAGCTACTAGTGAACGATAGCGTTCCTCACTTTGACTCAGTGCTATTTCTGTTTGTTTTCGCTGAGTAATATCACTAAAATAAATGGCAATTCCATCTTCTAATTTGACTGCCATATTCCGAAACCAACCAGTAATTGATTCGGCATTGTAGGCAATTTCAATATCATGAGGTTTGCCAGTTTCCACAACGATGACATAACGTTCAAATAACTGACTGTTGAGTTTATTTCCTGGTAAAACTTCTAATAATTTTTGACCAACTAATTCTGATACGGTTTTTTTCAGAATCTCGGCTGCTTTGGGATTGACATAAGTCCACTCAAAGTCAATGATTGTGCCTATTTCATCTCTAATACTTTTTAAAATAGTGAACCCATCTAAAGATAATTCTTGGGCTATGCGGAATCGTTCTTCACTCTCGCGTAATGCTAACTCTGCGCGTTTGCGTTCTGTGATATCTCGAAAATAAACCGCTAGTCCATCAGGTGAAGGATAAGCATGAACTTCTAACCACTTACCTAAAGGTCGAACAAATTCTTCTAAAACAACAGCAACTTGTTCATTAAGAGCGCGATGCAGTTCTTGATGACTCAGCATTCCGACTGTTTCAGGAAACAATTGCCAAATCTGTTTACCTAGCAGTTGTTCACGGGTTTTCTGCAACAGCCTTGTAGCTTGTTCATTTACGTAGGTATAACGCCATTCGTGGTCAAAAGCGACAAAAGCATCAGTAATACTTTCGAGAATGGTCGCAATTTGATTCCGAGCTGATTCTGCTTCCAGGCGTAATTTTTGTTCGTAATGGGCAACTTCTTGACGGATTTGTGCCATTTTGAGGTTAGCTTCAACCCGCGCTAATAATTCCTTGGCAGAGAAGGGCTTGATTAAATAATCGTCTGCGCCATTGTTTAAGCCTGTCACACAAGATTCTTCTTCCGCACGAGCAGAAAGTAAAATAATTGGCAAAGTTTTGGTATCAGGGTTAGCTCTTACCGCTCGTAACAAGCCAAAACCGTCGAGTTTTGGCATCATGATGTCTGTAATTAAAATATCTGGCTTTTTTTGGCAAATCGATGCTAAAGCCGCTATCCCATCGGCGGCTGTTGCTACTTCATAACGCAGACTTAATAAACGCTGTAAGTAGTCGCGCATATCTGCATTATCGTCAACTAAGAGAATTTGAGCAGAGGAAGGTGAGAGGTGAGAGGTTACAGGTGACAGATCAGATTTTTCCCTGTTCCCTATTCCCTGTTCTCTATTCCCTTCTTGGGGTAGCCAGCGTAGTGCTTCGGCAATATAGGTGGTGCTGGCTTGAATTGTGGGTGGTGTAGATGTGGTGGTAATGTTGGATATGCGATCGCTTGGTAAATGCTCCCATCCTGTAGGAATAGAGATGATGAAACTAGTGCCGTGATCAACAATACTATTAACTGTAATTTTGCCTTGATGCAGTTTAACTAGTTCTTGAACTAACGAAAGTCCAATACCAGAACCTTCAAAGGTTCGTCCTTTCGCAGCTGGGACGCGATGAAATCTTTCAAATATCCGGGGTAATTCTGCCACCGGAATTCCTGTCCCTGTGTCCCGCACTTCTAGTTCAATATGATCTTGGCAATAGCGCAATTCTAAACAAATTTCTCCGGTAAACGTGAATTTAAAAGCGTTGGACAGCAAGTTCAACACTATTTTTTCCCACATTTGATGGTCAACATAAATTGCTTCTGGCAAAGGCGGACAGTTGACCAAATAGCTTATATCTGCTTGTTCAATGGCTGACCGAAATACACCAGCTAAATCTGCGGTGAAGCTGGCTAAGTCGGTTGGTTGATACTCGGCTTGGCGTAGATATAGCGAAGCTGTCACTAGGGGCAAGATAGGCTGAAAGTATTGTGGAATCTGGGTTTGAGAAAAAAAAGTTCATGATTGGGTTTTAGCAGTTTTGACGGGCGTTTTATAAGCACAGCC
>NZ_JACJSD010000022.1 GCF_014697615.1 Nostoc sp. FACHB-280
AGCAAGAACTTATTCTGATTTAGCGAAAGCGATTGAAAATGCTTTTAGCCAAGTCTCATTAAATGACATTTATAATTGGTTTACACATTCTTGTTACTGCACCTCACCAGAGTAGAAAACGCTATATAAGTTCAATAGGCAATAGGAAATAATACTATTGCCGTTTACTGTCTCACTAGGGATTTTGTAATAATTAGAGACATAACCCCTAAGTTGTTCTTGACGACCTATGACCCCAGATGAGATTAAAACAGCATTGCAAACAGCCTTTAAGCGTTGTGATGTAGCCAGCTGTCCTCTCTCTGAAACGCAGAAACAGATATTACTGCAAGTAGTCAAGCAAATTTCTCAAGATTCCACATACGATATTGCTAACCCTTTAGACGAATTAGATTCCGAAGAACTGTTAGCATTCTTAAAATTTGTCAAAACAGAAGAACAACAAAACCGCACATGGAAAGTGCAACTACTCAATGATTGGCTGCATAGTCAAGACTCAGGCGCAGTCCAATTCATCCGCGAACGCTATGGTTTGCAATGGTTGAATCGAGTCGAGTCATATCATTTTGATAAATATGCTGATTTTGAAGATGCACTCAAGTTAAGAGTAGGCGATCGCATCGAAGTTTCCAACGCCCTCTGGGAATGGGTACAAGACAATGGCCCTTGTCCACGAGAATGGTTTCTCTGCACTGTAATTCACATCGATGAAATCAGCGATACTAACAACTCTTCTCAAAATTGCATTATTCGCTTTTATAACGGTTCTGAATTTGAAATTCAAGGCATTTATGATTGGAACCGCTATAATTGGCGCTGGCCTCAAAATCAAAAATGAACTCAATTTTTGTAGTATGTAGCAATCCTAAATCATTTGTGAAATTCTCTTTCTTTTCTTTCTTTTCTTTCTTTGTGTCCTTTGCGTCCTTTGCGGTTCGTTAAAAAGAATACTTTTTCACAACTCAGATAGGATTGCTATATATATTTGTTGCACTCCTCAACTTTCCTCCTGAAGCCTACGCCGTAAATCATCCAGTGATGATTCTACTTCAGTAATCTCTAAATCTTGACTATTATTTATTTCCACATCCTCTTCAATATAAAACTCAATGCTGAGTTTAAATTTTATTTTGCCATTTTTCCAGTTTTGCGAACCTAGTGTTAGGATTTTGCAGTCTATCCCTTTATGAGAGAAATAGTCACCTGATGGAAATTGAATTTTTTGATTATTTAATCCTTGTTGTAACTGATTTGATAAATTCTGATTAGATGATTGACTTGTTCCAGACTTAATTCGGCGGATTTTATAAATGTTATCTCCAATTTCTACAACGTCATCATCATTACATTCTATAAGTTTGAATATATCTTCCATATCACCCTCGATTTTAAAATTAATCATCGCTTTGATGGTCACAGATACCCAACTTTTCAAATAAGTCAGGTATCTTCTGATTCACCAATAAATTAGGCAGCAAATATCTCAAGTTTTACCTTGTTTTCATCGCGCTTAATCAATCTTGAATTTGTACCATCCCATCCAACAAACCATCAGAAATTACTACACCATTACTTGCAGCAATCTTTTCTACAGCATCTAATTCATTTAGATTAATTACTGGCAATAAATAGTCATATAATTGCATTGCCTGTAAACAACTATTCATTCCCGATACTGCTGTGTTATAACTCTCTATTTTTTGTTCCACAGCACTTAGCAAGCGGCGATTCTGCAAAATTTTCTCTTCTGCTTCGTGTTGTAAAGTCTGTTCTAAATAAACACGCGCTTGGGGATATTGCTGTAAAATATCATCCGCTTGTTGTTCCGCCATTGGTAACAATTGTGTTTTGAGAATTTGATTGATAGTTTGGCGAAAAGATGTCCGAATAGTATAGGAAACTTTAGGTTCAAAATCTAACTTTAACAATTGCCGAATTGCTGGTTCAGCTTCAATCATACTTTCACAGTCATAACTTTGGGAAGTTTGCTGCAAAGTTTGGCGAAATTGATAGATAGAAAAAGTGCCTTCATCATAAAATCTCGGACTTTCGCGCACGAAGCGATCGCATTCTACACTAGCTGCACTTACTAAAGCTAACGTTACCTGTTTTTCGATGGCTTTGATGTTTTGTTCAATCCCACCATCATTCCCCAATAAACGATATAACTGACGATAGTATTCAGTTTTGCGAATTGTCTCAATTAAGCGTTGAAAGAAATTAGCAACTAATTGTTCAGAGGAATTGACTAAAATATCTTCCAACTGATTGGATAAATAATAAAATGCCTCGACTAAAATCGCTAGTAATGGTGCAGTTGCATTCCGCAGATGACTCAAAGTTGCACGACGATAAGCATCAGCTACAGAAAACGTATCTAGCAATTCATCTAAACGCCGAATCATCCGTGATTGCAATTGACGGAAATCAGCTTCAAAGGTATCACAACTATTATTAATGACTTGGTTGATTTCTGCGATAATATGTTGATTAAAATCTTTACCAATTTCCTGTAGTTGTTGGTTGAGTCGCTGTAATTCCTGCGACTTCATCGCCTCAATTTCCCTTGGTTGACTGTCTAAATCTCGATAAACTGACTGATAATTTTTTTTCAGTTTAATACAAATGCCTTCTAAATCATCAGCCAGGTTTTGAAACAACATCGGCCGCTTTTCTTCTGTGAGATAGCGGGTAATAGCTGTGCGAAATTCTTCAATTCCACTATCGAGAATTAGTTGATTAATTAAAGGTGTACCTTGTTCAGCTAAGATACGCAAATAATTTTGATTGGGAGTTTCAAACCCATTCAAAGAAATCCGAAAGTTAGTATGAGAAAGCTTACCAGAAGTCACACAATAGTTATTAAATGCGTAGACAAACTGTGGTGTTTCTTCTTCTCCATTCAAACCTTTAACACTTTCTGCAAAGATAGAATCTAAACCAAATCTATTTTGTATGCTTGTCTGTTTAATTTGACTACCATAAAAACCAAGTAAGCCACTGGTTTTATAAACTCTGCTGGTATCACGGAACTGGCTGCTAATTAAATCATCCAATCGCTGCCTTAATTGGGTATTGTACCAAGTTTCGTCGATGCGGTTGAAGACATAAAAGACGCGATCGCGGATTCCACCATTTTCCCGCATTGTTTCTAAAAGCAGCGTTTCTTCTTTTGTCATATCACCAGCCGATGCAGGTTTCAGCACACACACCACTGCTGAAGTATCTGGATGTTGAATTTTAGCGTAAGTTAACTGTGCATCTTTCTCTACAGGTGCATCAATTCCTGGTGTATCAATAATAACGTTGCCATCTTCTAATAAAGGATGATTGCAATAATATTCAATTCGCTTTAAAACAGCACTATTACTTCCGCGTCTTGCATATCCTGCGGCTTCTTTTAAATTGGAAAAATTAAATGTCTCCATTGAATAAGTTGCATTATTAACTGTATGAATATGCTCCCGGTTTGTTTCATAACCTGCTAACAATAAAATTAATGCTTTGGCTTGTTTCGCTCGTTCCGAACGACTTTCGCCACCTTCCTGTTGTAGAATTAATTCACAGCCTTGATTGAGCAAAGTAATCACTTCATCTTGATTGATATTTACTGCTGTGGTAAATCCTAGTTGCTGACATAAATAACTTGCTTGTTCTCGAATTTCCGCTTCACTTAAAAACGTCAGTACGACTCTTTCTTGATCTAGTTCTGCATATTCAATTTTGCATTCTGTCCCTGTGGCATGACCTTCTGCACTATACAGTAATTCTCTCTCCAAGAGTGCATTAATTAGCATAGATTTACCTGCACTAAATGCACCTGCAAATACAATTTCAAACTTTGGAGAAATAGCCTTGCCTAAAGAAGTTTGTACAGGTGTGATATCCTGAGAACGTAAAGCAGGTTCTTGCTGAAAAAGTTGTAAGATTAATTCAACTTGCTCTTTTAAATTTGCACATTGAATCGGCAAGCTAGTCATTTTTAATACCCCGAAGATTACATATATATTAGTAATGATTAAATATGCAAAACCTCAGTAAATCTACTTGCATATAAATGACTTGACAAATCATCTCCTGACTGATTGAAGAAGTCGCAGCAAAAGAAACTAGAAACGAATATTATGTAGTCTTGAAGTAGGAAATCACCTTTGTCTCAGGTACTGATATGAGTCTTATCTTGATATCTGTATTCTGTTTTGGTAAATAATTTTGTTTGATATTTTAAATGAATGTATCAATTTTTGGGATGCTAACTAAATTGTCTACCTTCAATCTGAGCTAGTAATAAACTCTATCTAAAGAGAGATGAAATAAAGCGTATTATGATATAAGCAAATGCCGTTTTTGTTTATGTAATCAACGTCAACTATTGCCATTAACTCTGAGCGATAGATTTCATTTTGTTAGCAACCAACATCTTCTAGACTGCTAAGTTGAAAACTTAACTTAAAGTAACAGTTTGTATTTTAATTTTAACGAGCGCGGCAGGGTTCGAACCTGCGGCCGATTGCTTAGAAGGCAATTGCTCTATCCACTGAGCTACGCGCCCAAGCTAAAGTCATGGCTGTGACTAGAGCCATCAATAACAATTATATCGTTATCGCCCCTAAGAAGCAATCAAAAATTGCAGATTTGCCATAGCAAGGCTAAGATGCTAGTCGAACAAAGCAAATCAGTTATTGATTAGCTATATTGGGTGGTCAAGGCAAGTTATTTGCATTTTAGTGGAGATATCCTTTGGGTAGCTTACACTAGGGTGGCTAAAGAGCGATCGCGCCACTGACCCTAATTACGTACTAAGTAATCGCACTCTTGGCGATGTTACTAAATCAGATTATAGATCGCATATCCACAAAGCCCCTGTGAGGAGTTATTTTAGCGTGCCATGTTTATTCTCAAACGGCAGGATGTTGAAATATCAAGCATTCAGCACCCAAAAAGGGATCAGCAAGTGCCGATCCTCCATTATCAGGGGCAAACCTTTCGGTTGATTAGTTTATTTAAAGCTAATCAAGAAGAAGAAGCTCGCGCCTTGTGGAGAGATTTGACAGATAATCGCGGTAAAGCTTGTGTCTTACTAGAAGAGCCAGATCGTTTTAGCATCTGGGGTAAAATCCGCTTAGAACAGCTAGATGGTGATACTGGTGGTCATGGTAAGACAGACATACTCATTCAAGCCAGTATTTTGCTACTACAAGCGGTACATCTGGATATTGAAGAGTTTTTAGGCGCTCGTCAATTAACATTATTTGAAAAAGATATGGGGGAAGTTTTTCGACAGCAGAAATTTCCTGAAGCTTCTTCCCCCGAATCTGTTAAGCATTTAGTGACCATAGATCCCTTAGAAGACACCAAACTTCCAGCTTGGCAAGAAAATCATGTAACTACGTTTTTACAGGAACTGCACAAGCTAGGAAAAACTTATTTTGGTAATGCCAACTTTGCCAATAAAGTAGCCGATAGGTTACAGGATATGGCAGAAGGCGAGCGATCGCTATTTATCTCTTGGCTAAATCAATCTTCCCTCAACAAACTCTGGCAATAGCCAGCAAAACCATGAATTGTAAAGTATGAAGCCTGAAAAACTCACTTATATCCTGAATTTTTGCAAAAAAAGCTTTTTTGCTCCCATAGCGACCAAGGCACATACCAATAAATTCTCACTTTATCTTCAGACTTCAGACTTCCAACCTTCCAGCGTGCATATACATAGTCAATTCCTATGAGTAGCTCTTACAACAATTCTCTGCGTTCTAAATCTATATTCAGTAATCGTAATATTATCTTGGCCGGAATTGCCTGGGCGGTAGCGGCACTATTATATTTTTTGCTATTTAGTGCTAAAATTCCAGGAGCCAACGGCGTAGAAAGTCGTGCCGAATGGTATGTAATTGGCACAAATATTTTTGAAGCGTTAGCTTACTTGGGTGCTGGTATTTTATGCTTAAGGAATTGGCGTAGCCCCCAAATCGTCAGTAGTCGAAATGTGTGGTTGGCAATTGCCATTGGTATGCTTTCTTATTTCCTGGGAGGGATATTTTTTGGCTATACAGAAATAATTTTAAAAGAAGAACCGGATGTATCCATTGGCGATGTATTTTTTGTATTGACTTATATTTCCCTGGGCGTAGGCATGATCTTAGCTGTGGCATCAAGACGTATTAATCTCGAAAAATGGCAATGGCTGATTGTTGCAGCCATCGGAGTCTTTGGTAGTTTGGTGGCATGGTGGATTTCAATGCAACAAACAACACCAACAGAACTACTAGCCGCAATTTTGAATTGGTTTTACGTTGTGAGTGATGTATTGTTGCTGATTATTGCAACAACCTTACTCTTGGCTTTTTGGGGTGGACGGGTAGCTCAATCTTGGCGAATGATTGCAGCGGCCGCGTTTTCGCTTTACATTGCAGATATGTGGTTTAAATTCGCTCAAGGGCCTAATTATCAAAGTGGAGACATATTAGAAGTGTTTTGGGTGTTTAGTGGAGTGTTATTCGGTATGGGCGCAGTCCTAGAACATGACGCATCATTGAGCCGGACTCGCCGGGAGCGTGGACGTAAACGAGCTTAGATTTGGTGTCTACCGTGAGAAAACTAACAGAATCAGATAAACAAGAAATTCTTAAGTTATATCGAGAAACTGCTGAAACGACCTCGACTTTAGCAGAACGTTATGACGTGAGCAACTCAACCATCAGTCGTCTGCTCAAAAGTACCTTACCGGAAGATGAGTACGAATACTTAGTTTCTTTGAAACGGGCAGCTCGGACTCCTGAAGGCAGGGCGCAGGTAAATTATGAGCAGTTGCCTTTGCTGGTACCAAAAGAGCCAGAAATCGAACCGCCTCAGAGCGAAAGCAAACCAATAGAGTTGCCCAAGCTCAAGTCACAAGAGCCAGTCATTGAAGCCGCATCAGAATCAGAGGATGATGAGGACTCAAATTCTGGTGTTAGAAGAGTGCGGCGGCGTTCCTCGGCAACTACAGAAAAACCAAAGCCAAAATTGGTGAAAAAAGCTGAAATTCCGCCAGAACCAGCACCGGAAATTGCCAGCATTCCTAGTCCGATACCGGAAGAAGAACGTCCCAAAGTTGTGGCTTTTGCCGATATTCTGGGCGAAGAACTGCTCGATGAGTCTGAAGATTTAGATGATCTAGACGATGATTTAGATGATGACGATTTAGATGATGATGATTATGAGGAGGATGACGATGACTTTGACGAGCCAAGACCTTTAGTTACAAGACGCAGGTTAGGTGAAGCACCAGTCCAAGTTTTGCCATTGTCGGCGGCTAATTTACCGAGAACTTGTTATTTAGTAATTGACCGTTCTGCCGAGTTAATTACTAGACCACTCAAAGATTTTGGTGATTTGGGGCAAATTCCGACTCTGGAAACTCAACAGCGCACTCTGCCGATATTTGATAACCATCGCGTAGCCAAACGTTTCTCGACAAAGCGCGATCGCGTAATTAAAGTTCCTGATAGTAGAATGCTACACAAGACACGGACTCACCTCCAAGCCAAAGGCATCACTCGCCTGTTAATTGATGGTCAAGTCTACTCTTTGTCTGCACTTTAACTAAAAGGCAGGAGACAGGAGGCAGCAGGTAGAAGGACAATATTACTTACCTGTCACCTGTTCCCTGTTTCCTAATTGTGCGTGTAAACAGCAGCAGTAAAACGCTTCGCTAAATTCACAATGTCTTGTTTGCGAGCAACTTGATTTACCCAGAGTTGAGGTATACCCTCAATACCGTAGTAAATTCCCGCTAACCCACCCGTGACAGCCGCAGTTGTATCTGTGTGTCCGCCCAAATTTACAGCTTTTAACACTGCTTCTGCATAAGATGAGCTATTTAACAAACACCATAAAGATGCTTCTAGGGTATCAATGACATAGCCGCCAGATTTAATCTCTTCAATTGGTAAGCTGGCTATTTCACCACTGAATACTCTAGCAAAATGGGGCATTTCTGCCAGGAATTGCGGTGCAGAATAAATACTTTGAATTTTCTCTAAGCCTTGAGCGTAAGCGGTGGGTAAATTAGCGCCTTGCAGCAGTTCAATGGCGATACTAGTATAAATGCCGCAGGCCATTTGCGATCGCACATGAGCATGGGTAATGCAAGACACTTGATGCACCCGCGAAATCAATTCCGGGAAATCTAAGGTTTTATGGCAATAAGCCATCGGTAAAGTTCTCATCAAAGAACCATTACCATTACTCATTTCGCTGGTTCCCCCAGCCTCTAAAGGTGGAACCCCTTGGTTAATTCGCATAATAGCCGCATGAGTACTCTGGCCGATGCCAAATATTTCCCCTCTGGGAGTCCAGTAAGCTTGCTTGTACCACCGCCAAAAAGACAAAGCAATAGCATCCAAAGAATACCCTCGACAAAGGCTTTCTGCCAAGCAAAACGTTAGAGAACTATCATCAGACCAAGTTCCCGGCGGTTGATGCCATGTGCCGTAACCCAGCATCTTCGTGACAGGGAATTTCATTCGTTCAGCGCGGCTTGTAAACTCCACCGGCACACCCAAGGCATCACCGACACATAAACCCATCAAACCCGACAATGTTTGTGTAGCGGTTTGCATTATGCCATCTCCACGAAAATTGCCAAAACTTCATAGCCAGAACACAAGCAGCCCAATATCCACAGGACTTACGCATCAAAATTTTCTGTGGGGATTGGGTGTGAGGGTGAAAGGGGATGGGGTGTAAGGGTTTTGAATACTTACACCCTTACACCCTCATACCCCTGCACCCTGTTCTAAAACCTTATTTTTTCGTTTTTTTGCGTAAGTCCTAATCCATAAATCACACCCAACCCTGATAATCGCCTTTGGGTACTGAATTCTGATGAATTTACTTTATATATTTCTGCCATAGCTTATTGCTATTACTGCTACAGGCAATTGTTAGGCATTAGTTGAAATTGCAAAATTATCAATTTCCATTGAATCGTTCATGTAAGAAAAAATTCACTTTTCTTCCGTTTCTGTGCCAGTTTTTTAAGCGCCTACTCGCAAAAGTTCCGGTTGCGATAAATCTTGCTGCGAATATCAGCAAATTTTATGCCAGCTAAAATAGTAAATCTACTATTAGCTTTTGGGCATTAATCATCACAGCTTTTTTTGGGGAATCAAAAATTATTTGGAACTTTCATACACAATTTACGACTTAGAAAATAACAGTAATAATTAACAAAATTGAACAAAATTATGAAAGGTTTACTTCGGTCTTTCGTGGCAATTTCAGCATTGTCCTCTTTAGTTATTGCACCCTTGATGATGAATGCCGGACAAGCAGCAGCTCAAGATAAAAAAGGGACTGATGCTAGTTACATTGGTGCTGGTGTTGCAGCAGGTGTTACCAATGGCGGACTCAACAACGATGCGGCTAACTTAGGTGGTAATCTCACAGGTAGAGTCAAATTAGGCAACCTCCCAGTTTCTGCACGCGGTAATGTTCTCTGGAATGATCAGACGACTAGTATTATTCCAGAAGTTTCCGTAGACGTGCCTATTGCTAATAGAACTAATGCCTATGTTACTGGTGGTTATTCTTTTGTCGAAAAAGATGGTTCACCCAGTCCTTTAGGTAATAGAGATTCTGTTGTGGTGGGTGCTGGTGTCGAATCAGAAGTTGCGAATAATTTCTTGATTTACACAAATGCCAAAGTGGGACTACGTGCTTATCAAAATAGTCCAGCTTCTGCTGTTAGCATCAATGGTGGTATTGGCTATCGTTTTAAATAACTAACTCTCTCGGAAGTGAGAAGTTAATCTTTCAATAGACGTAATTTTTGTGAGTAGTTCTAACATTTATAAATGTTAGAAAATAAAGATTTATTAGCTACAACTCATACTTAAGGATGTTGGGATAATTCCAGTTCAACATGGTGAATGGTGTTGTTGAACTTTGAAGGTTGACGGAATATCAGACTTTATCCGTAAAAGTCAACGAAAACCAACAAACTTAAAGTTGATTTATACCACCTACTTCTATATGCTGGTTTTGTTAAGTGTAAAACTATCGACAAAGCCGGCTTTTCGCCGTGTTACAATTGTCGTATTCCTCATATTTCCGACCGAATTACCGGGAATCACTGAGCCAAAAACTTAGCCTTGGGTTTCATCCCTGCTTTATTGAGAATACTATACAACTCTCATGGTTAAATCTGCTCCTCCTCCACTCGCCAACCGTAAGCCCTCAAAAGTAGAAGGCATCAAAGAAAATAGTAATTTTTTGCGTGAACCTGTAGCAACGCAGATTCTTGAGGATACTACTCACTTTAGTGAAGATGCGGTGCAAATTCTCAAGTTTCATGGCTCCTACCAGCAGGATAACCGCGATAATCGCGTCAAGGGGCAGGAGAAAGATTACCAATTTATGCTGCGGACAAAGAACCCAGGGGGGTTTGTACCGCCACAATTATATTTGGCTTTAGATAAGCTGGCTGATGAATATGGCAACCACACATTAAGAGCTACTACTCGTCAAGGGTTCCAAGTGCATGGCATCTTAAAGAAAAATCTCAAGGCTGCCATTGCGACTATTGTTAAAAATCTAGGTTCGACTTTGGGCGCTTGTGGAGATATTAACCGCAACGTCATGGCTCCACCAGTACCTTTCAAAAATCGCGCTGATTATCAGTATGCTTGGGAATATGCCCAAAACATTGCTGACTTGCTATCTCCTCAAACTGGTGCTTATTACGAAATTTGGCTAGATGGCGAAAAAGCTATCAGTGCAGAAGAAAATCCAGAGGTGAAGGCGGCGCGGCAAAGTAATGGTAGCGGCACAACTTTTACTGACAGTGAAGAACCTCTGTATGGTACTTACTATATGCCGCGCAAATTCAAAGTTAGCGTGACAGTACCGGAAGATAATTCCATTGATTTATATTCCCAAGACTTGACTTTGGTAGTTATTACCAACTCTCAAGGGGAACTAGAAGGATTTAATGTCTTTGCTGGTGGCGGTTTAGGCAGAACCCATAATAAAGAAGAAACATTTGCCAGGTTAGCAGACCCCATTTGCTATGTAGATAAAGCAGATGTTTACGAAATTGTCAAGGCCATTGTGGCGACTCAGAGAGATTATGGCGATCGCACTGACCGCCGTCACGCTCGTTTAAAATACTTAATCAATGATTGGGGTGTAGATAAATTCCGCGCCAAAGTTGAGGAATATTTTGGTAAGCCAGTCGCCCCCTTTAAACCACTGCCAGAATTTAAATATGAAGACTTTCTTGGTTGGCAAGAACAAGGCGATGGCAAGTTATTTTTAGGTATCTCCATCGACAATGGGCGGGTAAAAGATGAAGGTTCATTGCAACTCAAAACCGCCTTGCGGGAAATTGTCGAAAAATTTCACCTACCTATCCGCTTAACACCCCACCAAAACCTGATTTTCTGCGACATTGCCCCAGAAAACCAAGCAGCCATCCAAGAAATTCTCGACCGTTGCGGTGTTGTCTCTGACCCCGGTAAAATTGAACCTCTGTTTCGCTATGCAATGGCTTGTCCAGCTTTGCCTACCTGTGGCTTGGCTATTACCGAATCAGAACGGGCAATACCAGGAATTTTAGAACGAGTCCGGGCGTTATTAGATAAAGTTGGTTTACCAGATGAGTCTTTTGTCATCAGAATGACAGGCTGTCCTAATGGTTGCGCTCGTCCTTACATGGCAGAATTAGGTTTTGTTGGTAGTGCGCCAGAATCTTATCAAGTTTGGTTGGGCGGTTCACCACATCAAACAAGATTGGCACAACCAATAGTCGAAAAGTTGCACCACAACGACATTGAAAGCTTTTTAGAACCAATTTTTGTTTTCTTCAAGAAATCACGCCAAGCAGAAGAAAGCTTTGGCGATTTTTGCTCACGGGTTGGTTTTGATGCTATTCGTGAATTTTCAGCACAGTATCAGCCGGAAACTATCGCCGTCACCACCGCAGAAACTTCAGCACCAGCCAAAAAGAAAGCTGCACCCAGCCGCTCCCGTCCCCGCATTAGCCTTTATGATGATGTTTACAGCAAGTTGAAGGAAACTGCTACCAGTCAAGGTAAATCAATGACAGAAATCGTCAATGAAGCCTTGAAGATTTACTTGCAGATAGATAAGTAACTAGGACTTACGCACCAAAATTGTCTGTGGAGATTGGGTGTAAGGGTGAAGGGGTATGAGGTGTAGGTATTCAAAACTCCTACCCCCCTACGGTGAAGTCAAAATTCAAAAGAAATAGAATTTTTGAATTTTGACTTGATTTTGCCCCTAAACCCTGCTCTAAAAACTTCATTTTTCGTTTCTTTAAACAATTAACTTGATTTCAGGATTACTCTATTTCTTCACAACGAATTAATAACTTTTCCATCGCCTCTGCTAAAGAAATTAAATCTTTCCAAGAAGAACCAGTGACTAAATTTTGCGCGTGTGCTAGTCGGTTGCGTAATTGTTCAGCAGATTTAAGGAAGCGTTCACCAAATCGTTTTGACTTTAATTCCAGTTGTTCCAGCAGTTCTGGTTGATTTAACACTAATTCTCGTTTGTCACAAAACTGGAGATAATCTAATAAATCTGTGGCTTCGTTTCTTTCTTGACTTTCTCGCCACAGCCGTTTAGCAATTTCTACCCGTTCTGGTTTGAGGAATTTTTGCCAAGAATCTTGGGGATAATAAAGCCTTACCAGTCGGAGTAAGTTCATTTCTAGCAATGTGACCAAGCCAAATAGTAGCATTCGCACTGGTGCTTTTTGTAAGTCGCCACAAGTCACAATTCCACTAACTTGATTGCAATCTAAGACAAATAAGCGAGGAGTTTGCCGCAAAATCGGTAATAACTTCATCAGTGGCGTAGAAATGGCTATCAGTTCTTGGGAATGAAACACTCGTTGATAGTCGCCGCATTTACCCGATTTTGCTTGGATTAAACAAGAGCGTTCAATATAACCAGTGATATTGTCTCCCGTTTCAATACCGACCACATCAAAATCCTGTGCTTCCATCCATTGCAAAACCTCTACTACCTCTGCTTGGGAGGACACAGCTTTTAGAGGTTCTGCTACATACTCGATTGTAATGTTGTTCTCAAACAAACTCCGCAGGTCTTGCGATCGCGATTTTAGGTGTTTCATCTACCTTGAGCCATAAGACATCCGCAGGATTAGTATTTCACTCTCGGCGGCTTTCTGTCAGTGCAAGCTAAGAACCAATCCTCTAATCAGTAGTTGCACAAAACTCAACTCATTCGTGGAGGTAGGGAACAGGTAACAGTTCGACAAGCTCAGGGTATCACTGGTAACAGGACAGGAATATGCGTAAATCTGTCTAAAGATATTAATAATAATTAATTGTTATATCACTTGATAGATACATCAAAATAGAAAATCCTGATATTTTTTCCTTAGTTTACAAATAGTCAAGGTAAAAAATATGAGTATCGAAAATCGCATCGAAGCAACTGCTAAAAATATTGAAGGTAAAGTACAGGAAGTAGTTGGTGAAGTTACAGGTAATCCCGCAGATAAAGCTGAAGGTAAAGCTAAACAAGCGGAGGCGAACGTAATTCACACCACAGAAAACATCAAAGATGAACTTAAAAAAGCTATAGACTAAGTTATAGAGTAAGTTCTGAGTGCTGAGGAGAAAGCTAGTATATTCAATGCTTTGAGTAATCAATACTGTACTCAGCTATGAGACTAAGGCTATAATTTTGTTGTTCAGCTTTTATTTTTATACAAAAAACTCCACTTTAGATACAAGTGGAGTTTTTGATATATTATGATTGATTGTAACAACAAAATCAGCCTAACCATAATTTTTTATTCAACTAATAACTGGGGCGATTAGTAAGTAAACTCCAGATAAAAATAGCAATAATTGCGCCAATAATGGCAACAATTACCCCCGGAATACTCAGTGTTGCCGCAGTAAATTGGAACCTGCCAGTTTCTAACAATGTCACCAGAGTTCCACCAATTAAAGCACCGATGATTCCTAAAACCATAGTTGCCAAAATGCCACCACCTTGACGGCCAGGATAAATAGCTTTAGCAATGGCTCCAGCAATCAAACCTAAAATAATCCAAGCAATAATATTCATAATTAATTCTGCAAAGATTCTCCCAGTATGTTATTGAGAGCTACTTGCTTTTCCTTCTACCTCAAGAAATAAGTATTATGGCAAGATAAGTATAATGTCTTCTTTAATCTACTTTTGTTGACAATCTATGTCGGATAATTTATGAATAAAACCCCCCGGATTCGGATACCACCTGAAGTTAGGCAATATGTATTTCAACGTGATAAATGTCAATGTCAAAGCTGCGGTAAGACTGATTTAGAAACTAATTTGACCATTGACCATATCATTCCTTTGGCGCGTGGTGGTCAAAATGATATCAGCAATTTACATACTCTTTGCTTGACTTGTAATCTCAAAAAATCCGACAAAACAGATCAGCGTTTTCGACGACATTTTCAAAGTTAGGCTAATCTAGAAGAGGCTGTTAGTTTTGAATTTGTATGTCTCGTAAAGTCAACAGCAATTCTCGTAGATTTGGTAAACTTAAAACCCCGGCATTGTATTTATTAGCTGCGATCGCTATTTTAGCGGCTGCCTTTCCTAAACTGTATGAAATTAAAACAAAAGCGGGGATTAACATCTCAGGTAGTTATCATGCTGGCACATTTTTAGAAAAGCACACGTTTGGTTTATTTAGGTGTGAATGGCTTTATCCATATCGCTGCGATCGCCGCAATGGCAAAGTTTAACAGCTAAACTATATTAGCCGTAAATCACTCCTCACAAACAAGATACCCGACTGATGAAATAAGTCGGGTATTTGAATGAGTATATTGTGACAAATTTAAAATTAGATTTTTACTAAACAGCGCCACTCTTTTTGTTAAACAAAATAGCAACAGTTTTGAAAATTAACTTTAAATCGTACAGCAAACTCCAATTTTTTTGATATTGCAAATCCAAGCGAATTACATCTTCAAAACTGCGGACTGTAGACCGACCATTAACTTGCCATTCTCCAGTCATTCCTGGTTTGACATCTAAACGTTGCCACTCTGGTACTTCATAACGTTCAACTTCATCAGGTGTTGGTGGTCTAGTACCTACTAAACTCATATCACCTTTGAGAACATTCCAAAATTGTGGTAATTCATCTAAACTTGTGCGCCGTAAAAATCGCCCAACCTTGGTAATTCTGGGGTCGTTGTCATTCTTAAAAAATGCCCCCTGGACTTGGTTTTTGACTAAAGCTTTTTTGGCTTCCGCATCTACACACATAGAGCGAAATTTCCAAATTTTAAATCGCTTACCCATCCAGCCACATCGGGTTTGACTAAAGAAAATCGGGCCAGGATCATCAATTGTAATTGCAATAACAATCGGGATCAGCAACATTCCTGTAATTACTAAACCCACTAGTGAACCCACTATATCAATCAAGCGTTTCATCCAAGAGGCTATAGAGGGGTGAGTAGTAGGAAGTTGCTCTAGTTTACGAGAACTATTTTTAGAGACTTCTATATCATTTTCTGCTGCGATAAATGCGGCTTCGCCACTAGACTCCATCGGAAAAACTTGATCTAATCCTGTCAGAGTTAGTACCGCCATAACTTGGGGGGTAACATCTCGCAGAATTAGGGTAATTCCTCTTTCTTGAGCAATTTTGTAATTACTAACCAGAGCGCCTAAACCACTACTGTCCATAAAAATCGTCTGGTGAAAATCAACGATGATTTTCTTCAGGTGTGGGTTAGTTGCGATGAGGTCTTGGCAGGTTTGTTTAAAGCCGACTGCTTCTATCACGCTTAACCGCGCCGATACCTGCACTATCGCCGTTTCATTGAGGGAAGTAACTGGGAAATTTACCTCTGTGGGTTGGCTAGTCATGAAGCTCTGCACTTTCGTTGCCATGTAAATTTAATCTGCCAAACATTATTTTGTCCTAGAAAATCACTGAACCTCAAATTTCAGGGGTAGGAACAAAGACTGAATTGTTTGCTGTAGTTGGAGTGGTGAGGACGTTTTAAAGCATAAGGCCAAGAAAAGTAATATTTTTACCTTCTGCTCCTTTTTGCTTTTGACTGTAGTTATCTAGGTTTAGAGCCGAGATTGCCAAGGACGATTCACAATAGAACAAGAACACAAAAATGTACTTGTTTTGATATCGCCACGGCGCGATCGCTTTGCTACTATCCCATGACTGCTAACACTACAGAACCTACCGCACGACTGATTGAGGTCTTTTCTGCTATTCAAGGGGAAGGATTGAATGTCGGGACACGTCAAATTTTTATTCGCTTTGCTTTGTGTGACTTACGCTGTCATTTTTGCGATAGCTCCCACACATGGAATGCACCCACTACCTGTAAGGTAGAACGATCACCTGGATCACGAGAGTTTGAAATTCACTCTAATCCCGTCCCCTTAACCATATTACTCGACTGGATTAAACATCAAAATCTACCGTTGCTACACGATAGCATTAGCCTGACTGGCGGTGAGCCACTTTTACATGCCCCTTTTTTGCATGAATTTCTGCCCCAAGTGCGATCGCTTACTGGTTTACCAATATACCTAGAGACTGGGGGACATCGCCCAGAACAACTGGCGATGATTTTGCCTTACCTAGACTCTGTGGGTATGGATTGGAAACTGCCTAGCGTTAGCGGCGAGACTTATTGGCAAGAACATACAAAATTTCTCCAATTATGCCACAACAACCCATCTTTAGATATTTTTGTCAAGATAATAATTTCGCAAAGTACCAATCCTGATGAGTTGCAAAGAACAGCTTTACTGATAGCAGATATCAATCCCAAGGTTCCTGTTTTTTTACAACCAGTTACCCCCTTACCGGCTTCTGAACAGTTCACTACTACCCCCTTACTCGCCCCAAATCCTGACCAAGTGCTGATGTGGCAAGCTTTAATGAAAAAGTTTGTGCCTCATGTCCGGGTTGTGCCGCAAACTCATAAAATGCTCAATCAATTGTGAAGAAAAAGTGTTGAGTGCTAAGTGCTGAGTCGTGTGAAACTTTGATGAAGATTTTCCTGTATCAAAACCGTATTCTATTAAGTAACAATGTGATATTGACTACCTTAATTTTTCGATAACCTTTCTTTAATCTAGAAGTCCAAAGCTGAAACCACTGTGTCTTTTTGCAAGGTATACATGATTTCTGTCAAGCATTGGATTTCTGGATTTAGTCTTTCCCTGGTCACTGCCATAGTTAGTGTTACAGGATCAGCCACAACTGCTAGTGCAGTTTCTTTGGTTAATGGCATCACAATTCCTGGTGGTAGTACAGATTTATCTGCTTCTAGTACGAATAGCGCCAACACTAATCGCCTGGGATTTTTCTCTGACCTGTACTACGATCGCTCCAATAATGTGTACTATAGCCTCGCCGATCGCGGCCCCGGTGGTGGTGTCATCAGCTACAACCCACGAGTGCAGAAATTTTCTTTGGATGTTGACCAAAATACAGGAGCTATCAGTAATTTCCAGTTACTAGACACGATTATCTTCACCCAAAATGGTCAAAATTTTAACGGATTAAATCCCGGAATCCTCAATGGAAATGCCAGCCTTCTTGGTCGCAGTTTTGACCCAGAAGGATTTGCGATCGCCCCGAATGGGAATTTCTACGTTTCCGATGAATATGGCCCCTCTGTCTACGAATTTAGCCCGACTGGTTCTTTTATCCGGGCATTTAACACCCCCAGTAATCTGATCCCCAGACAAAGTGACAATACAATTAACTACGTTGATGGTCGTCCCACAATTGCCACTGGTCGTCAAGACAATCGCGGCTTTGAAGGCGTAACCCTCAGCCCAGACGGTAGCCGCCTATTTGCCATGCTGCAAGACCCGTTAGTTAACGAAGGTTCCCCCGATGGACGGCGCAGTCGCAATTTACGGATAGTTGAATTTGACACCAACACCGGGAATAGTACTGCTCAATACATCTATCAATTAGAAAGCTTGACAGATATTAATGCTCGTATTCCTGGAACAAGTGATGATTTTGGAGCTAATTCTCAAGGGCGCAATATTGGTATTAGCTCCATTACAGCCTTGAACAATAACGAATTTTTAGTCCTGGAGCGGGATAATCGTGGTGTGGGTGTGGAAGATCCCACAGGTGCGACTCCTGTTGCTAGTAAACGCATCTACAAAATTGATTTGACTGATGCAACCAACGTGGCTGATATTAGCTTGACAGGCATCAATGATTTACCTACTGAAATCACACCAGTCACTAAGATTTTGTTTGCTGATATTGCCGAATTTCTGAGAAATGCTGGACAACCCATTCCCGAAAAATTTGAAGGTTTGGCAATTGGGCCGCAACTTGCTGATGGTTCTTACGCCTTGATTGTGGGGACAGATAACGACTTCAGCGTGACCCAAAATGGACAGAATGTACAATTTGACGTGTGTACAGATGGGACTAACTTCTCTCAAGTCCCCATTGATAGCGGTTGTCCTACAGGACAGTCTTTAATTCCGACCTTTGTTTATGCCTTAAAAGCTAGTCAACAGGAATTAGCTGGATTTGTACCACCAAAAAAAGTTCCTGAACCAACCACAACGGCGGGACTAATTTTACTGGCTGCTAGTAGTTTATTTGTGAAGCGACAGTTTAAATCTTTGCAAAAGTAAATAAATTATTTTTTGGGTGGGTACTGCCCACCCAAGATAATTCTTTGTAGTTACAGTCCGCTATCTTCGGGAGTGCGAGATTTAGCTTTTGCCTTGTTGGCGCTGCGTTTGAGGGCAGAAAGTCGTGCTTCATAACGAGACCGTTGGCGTTTGCTGGGAGTAGTATCAATTAAGGTTTTCAAGGCACTACCGAGACTCTTGTAAGCATTGGGGAGACTGTAACCAAAACGAGTTGCTAGTGCGATCGCTTTTTCATCAGCATCCAGCAATTCTCGCATTTGCTTTTCACCATTATTTTTTTGATAAAGTCGCCAACCAGAAACGCCACATAGCGCCAAGGCTAACACCAGCAACAATCCATCTTGTACCCACAATTCACCCACAGCACCGCCTAAACCAATAGCCAATGCTGCCATTTCCCAACCATCTTTGGGAATTGTGTCCATTTGAATGCGGGCAACTTCATGCCAGAACAGCAGATTACGCTGATCCATTGCGAGAGCATCCCATTTCACCAAGTCAATTTGAATTTCTACTTGGTCTTTACCAATTTCTTCGCTGCGGATCAGGGGTGGATTGACCTCAGTTGTGCCTTCAACTGTGACCCAGCTTTGCAATTCTGGTGGTAATAAGCCTTTTAATCGCCGGAGTTCACTCATTTCTGCTTTGGCAGAGGAGGTTGCATAGGATGTCATAAAATCCAGCCCTAGAAAATTTCAGTATATAGAGAGGGTATCACTTTGGAGTATAGCTATTTAAGTGGTGATCCGCCTCAGTCACTTGGAAAAGTCCCCCGCTTTTTTCTGGCCTCCATCGCCTTTTCTAACAGTTCCAGTAAACCGGGTGCTTCTTCCTGAATCGTGAGTAACATTCTTTCGCCAATTTCCACGTTTCCAGGATCTTCCCCTGTAGCCATTACTTCTTTCAACCGCGGAATAGCTATACCATCAACAATTTGAATTAATCCACTCAAACAACGTTGAAATTGCTTTTCTGTCAAAATCGAGTCTTCCAGGGGAAATTCAATAATCGCCCGGATTTCGCCATCAGATGGGTCATATTCCCATTGCAGCATTTTGGTTTCCCAAGAAATGGCTAACATAGTCTGGAGAATTACCGCTTTGTAAGGATGGTCTTGCACTCCAGCCAAAACTTGAGGCGCAAAAATGCGGAAAAACTTTCCCTCCTCATCCAGTTGAACAACTATCAGAAAATCTTCTAGGTTATCAGCTTCCACCCCTGTGATAATACGGTCTTCTTCATCATCAAAGCGGTAGTCCCAACCTAGTTTGTCTAAGTAACTGGCAATCTGTTCGAGATTTGCTCCCATAAAAGCCTCGTAAGAAATGGTGGAGCGGCTGTCACCAAAACTAGTGTAACCTGCTAGGGGTCTATGTTTAGGTTGATGTGGCGACTTCTGCTTGTTGAGAAGTATGCAATAAATTACTGCATAATTTCGCAATTTTTCGACTGATATGTCTAAATTCTATGAAATAAGAAAATGATGTTCGAGAAAGTACCCATAAGGACAAAATATTTTGCAATTTTTGTATCTCAATAATCAGTCTTTCAAGTAATAGCTAAAAACTCCAATATCATGAGTCATAAAAAACCAGATAAATTGCCAATTTTTAGTAAAAAATATACCCCATTATTTTTTAATAAGTCGGTGTAATCAAGCTTAATGATCACCAAAATCAAATAAAACTGCTCTACAACACAGGTGCTAAAAAACCTCCAAAAAGTTTTATATTACAAACATCGACTTATTTTTTACCAAAATATTGTAGTCGTCAACACATTTTTTAGGGTTTAATATTCACGAAAGTTTATGTGGAAATCAGCTTGGATTCTGGCGATCGCACCTTTAATCTTGACACTTGCTGCTTGTAGTAAAGAATCAGGCCAAACAGCAAATACAGCCACTACTCCTAGTAGTAGTTCTGCAACACAAGCAACTAGCAATCGTTGGAATACAATCAAAAGCCGTGGTCAATTGATTTGTGGTGTAAGTGGGGAAGTTCCAGGATTTAGTTTTGTAGCTACTGACGGTAAATACAGTGGGATCGATGTAGATATTTGCAGAGGTGTAGCAGCAGCTTTGTTTGATAACCCAGATGCAGTAGAATTTCGCAATCTCAATGCTAAAGAGAGATTTACAGCCCTCCAAACAGGCGAAGTCGATATTCTTAGCCGCAATACCACTTGGACACTCAGTCGTGATACCTCAGTAGGTTTAGAATTTGCACCTGTTGTCTTTTATGACGGTCAAGCCATTATGGTTCGCAAAAATAGCAATATTAAGTCCTTGGCAGACTTAAAAGACAAAGCAATTTGCGTGCAAACTGGTACAACTACCGAACAAAACTTAGCCGACCAGATGCGGAAACGCGGTATTACTTACAAACCCGTTGTTTTTGAAGATGTGAATGTTACCTTTGCGACCTACGCTGAAGGTCGTTGTGATGGAATTACAGCCGACCGTTCTGCTTTAGTTGCACGAGGTTCACTCCTACCTAAACCGGAAGATAATGTCATTCTTGATGAAGTTATCTCCTCAGAACCTTTAGCACCAGCAGTCGCCAAGGGAGATACAAAGTGGGGTGATGTTGTCAAATGGGTAGTTTATTCCCTTGTTAAAGCCGAAGAATTGGGTATTAATTCTCAGAATGTCGCTCAATTTGCCAATAGTAATGATCCAGATATTAAACGCTTTTTAGGTACAGAAGGCAACTTAGGTGAAGGACTCGGTTTAACTAACGATTTTGCAGCTAGAGTGATCAAACACGTTGGTAACTACTCAGAAGTATACGATCGCAACCTCGGCCCCAAAACTAAACTCAATCTTGCTCGTGGCCAAAATCAACTCTGGTCAAAAGGCGGGTTACTTTATTCTCCACCATTTAGATGAAGTATCAAGTGTGAAACTGCATATAACAAACAAGAATTTCTTGTTAGGTCGCTATGACGAAGGTTACACCAATCCCTAGTTAATTCTCACTGAATTTACCGCCTGAAGTTAGGAATTGAAACAGATGCTTATCCAGAGTCGCCCAGATCAGTAGACGTTCTGTTTGGCTACTCTTAAGCTACCTTCGTCATCACCGCCACAGTTTACAAATACCCCAGCATTAACTGTAAATCTTCAGGTGGATTTAGGTGGTGTGGATGAATAGTTAGCGATCGCCGCAATATAAACTAAATGCACTAACAACACTATTGCCCAACCTGCTGTTAAAAACGGCAACCATTCCCATTTAGCGGCTTTCAGGTTATGGAAGAACCACAGACCAGAATTAATTGTCGCAGCTACAGCAACATGAACAGCAAAATTCATCCGGTCATCTATTCTACGAAATTCAGGATCATTGCGATCGGGTTTGCGAGGCCAACGAGGAGGCATAAATATTTGTTACAAATTTGAATACACTTGATTATTTTAAGGTGTCAGGATGCAAAGCTGTTAAATCTTTGTGAGATCAACCACAATAAATTTAACTGAAAGAACTTTTGTAAGCAGACTCTATAGTTCTTAACAACTCTGGAATGTCATAGGGTTTAGCAATAAAATGAGCAATTCCCAAAGAAGAAGCTAATTCGTCTAGATAACCATGTGCTGTGGCTAAAACCACCGCTATTTTTATCCCCTGCGCTTGGAGGCGTTGATATACTTCAATCCCTGAGAGCTTGGGCATTCTATTATCTAAAATTAGTAAATCTGGTTGCTCCTGAATCACTGTTTCTAAGGCTTCTTCACCATTTCTTGCTTCTTTTACCTCCCAACCTTCCTCTTCCAACAGAAAACTCAGCATAGCTCGACTATCATCATCATCATCGGCAATGAGGATTTTGCGTTTATCTGTATTGTTACTGTTCATCTTTGATTTTTGTGATTGGTAGATAGATAACCTGGGAAGTTGATATTGATGGAGAGATATTTAAGCCAGAATTAACTATGAAACTGATTTGCGCTAATTCAGAGTGAGAAATTACCTTAACTACTACTTTTACTATTCCATTCTTCCCAGCAGAATCAAAAGCTTGCAGAAAATAATGTAGCAATTGGCGTAAAAGGCTTCGGGGATCAGCCACTACTGTGATTGGTTCATACCAGTCAGTAACTACTTGTACCTGACGAATGACAGCTTCGTTAGAAAGAAGATCCACTAAATCAGATATATAAGCAGTTAAGCAAACAGGTTGGAGTGTACCAATCTCGAAGGATGCTAAATTGCGCCAAATTTCCGCACGACGGCGAAATATTTGAATTGATTGTTCAGCTTGACGTAGCAATTGTATCGCGTAGTCTAAACGGTTAACTGCTACCATCCGCGAAATGACTTCCATTTTTAAGCGTGCAGCCTGATTTGCTTGGATGATATCTTGACGTAATTCTTCGAGTGGTTGGTATTCGTTAGGGTTAGACTCTAAAACTCGCCGCACATCTTTTTCTAAGTGGGCGATTAATAATTCTGCTTCAATACCATGAGAAGCACATAGCAATATTTCTTTTAAGCGTTGTCTAGCATCTGCACGCCGGAGGGAGATACTCAAAACTCCAATAATTTCTTGTTTGTCATCCCGTAGAGGAATTCCCTGACAAGTGAACGGATGAAACCCATCAATAAAATGTTCGGCACTAATAATTTCTATATAATCTGCTTCTGCTAATGGCGTACCAATACCATTGGCACCTGCTACAGCTTCTGATAGCAAGGAACCAGGCCCCGGAAAAGGTTCTGGCCCTTGTACAGTTTGTTTATCACCCACAACATCGAGTAAAATCGCATCACTGTTACCCAACATCACTGCATGGCGATCAGTCCCAGCTGCTTGTGAGAGCATCCGAATATAAGGTGCAGCAATTTGAATTAAAGTTTGCTTTTTCTCGATTAAACGCTCTGTATCTAGGATTGATAGTTTTTCCGCTTGCAGAGCCTGAGAGTTAGCACCTTGGAGATGCGATCGCTCCCAAGCACGATAAATGTTCGAGCGCAACATTTCAGCGGGAATCGCACCAGTCGATTTGTATATGCGTCGAGCTTCTAAGACATCAATTTCTAGAGGGGACATAAACAGTCAACATCCCTTAGCTGATCAATTTCAGCTTGATACTTTTATCTTAAGTTGTTATAGCAACTTTTTGATAACGCGCAAATTCTCTTACTAACCTCAATACCAAAGTAAACTTCTGTAACAGAAAGGCTTAATTGCTGATTTATTCTTGAGTTTTTTGTGATTAATTTATTATCAAAAATATTTAAAAATCTCTATTTTGTTGAGAAAAATTAGGAATTTTATAGTTCACAAAAACAAAATTATTTAATATTATATTTGCAAATTTTTATTTATAAATCCAATAAATATCTTAAAGTCCAAATATCCAATATTATCAGTAATACATCAACCATTTGGGTGACATCTGAATTTATTTGTGTCAGCAATCATTCTCCTATTTGATAGAGGAAGCCAATAAATCAAGTGGTGAATATGGTAATAACCATAAAATGTAGGTAGGTGGCAGCAATGGCTAAGGCAAACCCAGTAGAAATTCAAAAACACTTAAAGGGAATGGATTATCCGGCAAGTAAGCAAGAATTAGTTCAACATGCTCAAAAGCAAGGAGCAGATCGCAAAGTTCTATCATTATTAGAACAACTGCCAGATAATGAAGAGTTTGAAAATCCCACCGATGTCAATAAAGCCATAGGTGAGATTGAATAGACTAGTATTCAATGATTTGTGCAAGACTTTTTTGGCTGTCATTAGTGATTTATTCTGTGTAATTACAAATGACTAAGAACAACTGACTAAAGACAGCCATAACGCAAAATCTCTCTAATTTATAGTTCCGATGCAGAATAATCTCCAGATTTCCCACCACTTTTACTAATTAAATAAATTGACTCAATTTGAATCGACTTTTCTAAAGCTTTCGCCATATCGTATAAAGTCAACGCCGCAACAGACACAGCCGTTAAAGCTTCCATCTCCACACCAGTTTCCGCTTTGGTTCTAACCGTAGCTTGGATGTGATAACCAGGTAATTGAGAATCGGGGGTAATTTCCACAGTCACCTTCTGCAATGGCAGGGGATGACACAAGGGAATTAAATTCGATGTTTGTTTGGCAGCCATAATCCCAGCTATCCGCGCCGTGGCTAACACATCGCCTTTAGGCGTATTACCCTCCTGAATGGCATTGAACGTTTCTCGCAGCATCCGCACCTTGGCAACGGCAACAGCTTGGCGGACTGTAGACGCTTTGCCAGAAACATCTACCATCTGTGCTTGTCCTTGGGAATCTAGATGACTTAACTCGGCAGAAAAATTTTTTTGAGAATTGTCTTGCATTGTTAGGGAAGATGGTGCTAATATATTTTTCTGGCAGGGGCGTGTAGCTCAGTGGACTAGAGCACGTGGCTACGGACCACGGTGTCGGGGGTTCGAATCCCTCCTCGCCCGTTAAATAAAGTAAAAGAGCAAAAGGCAAAAAGATTATATTCTATTGCCTTTTGCTTTTTTTAATTCATAATTTATTATGCCTTAAGAGATAAGGTATATCTGCAAAATAGTGGAATAATATTAATGAATTCTAATAAGAATGCGGTCTATTCAATAGAGATGTATACCAAAAACTCAAGTTGTGATATTATTTATCGTGTTTAATAAAAATTAAAATTTTTGATTTTACAATAGAATTTAAACTTAGGCAAAGCAAAAAAATACGCCTAATGCTTACCCCCTGAAAACCAAATTTATCGAAAAATTAAATCACTAATGCCAAAAAAATTGGTACTTACTTTTTTTATTTATATAAATATTCTTTATAAAGATTTCATCATATAGTTAATATTTCAAGAGGCATAGTGTGAAACAGTTTCTTTTTATCACGGATCTGGACTATACACTTGTAGGTGATGACGATGCAATGGCAAAACTAAATCAGCAGCTAGAATTGCATCGTCAGCAACACGGTACTAAAATTGTTTATTCAACTGGTCGCTCACCTTTTCTTTATCAAAAACTTGCAGCAGAAAAAACCCTATTAGCGCCAGATATACTTGTTTGTTCTGTAGGGACAGAAATTTATATCAATGGTAGTCAAGACCCAGATGCCAGATGGTCTGATAAACTGTCTCAAGCTTGGGATAGAAATTTAGTAAAAACAATATCTGCAAATTTTACTGAATTGAAACCTCAACCAGAAAGTGAACAAAGAGATTTTAAAGTTAGCTATTTTTTGGATGAAAAAATAGCTGGAAAAATCGTACCAGAGTTAGAACGTGCTTTGTTAGAGCAAGGATTAGATATTCAAGTTATTTATAGCGGTGGACAAGATGTAGATATTTTGCCACGTCATGCAAATAAAGGTATGGCAATGACCTTTGTACGACAACATTTAGAAATAGATGTAGCAAAAACCGTTGCTTGTGGAGATTCGGGTAACGATATTGCTTTGTTTGCTAACAGGAAAGAGAAAGGTATTATTGTCGGTAATGCCAAACAGGAACTTCTAGATTGGCATAAGGCTAACCCAAATCAAAATCGTTATTTAGCAACAGCCAAGTTTGCCAGTGGTATTGCAGAAGGATTGCAGCATTTTGGATTTCTGGAGTGATTAACTGAAGAATGAAAAAACTGATTTTGGCAATGATGTCTGAATTTTAATTTTTTAGAGATTTGTAGAGAAGCAAAATTTTGCTTCTCTAAACTTCAAAACTTTTCAGCGACAAACATTTAACTCACGTCAACATTATTCAACGAAAAGGCATCTTCACCGCGGCCAAGAGCAAAGCGTAAGGAACTAGTGAGATTTTTGTTGGATAAGGTGAGGAAAATTAGTAGTGCTAAAAAGGTGAGTGCTGCACTATAACCAAACATATTACGATAGCCGACAAACTCACTGACATAGCCAAAAATCGGAGCAGCGATCGCAATTCCTAAGTCAAATCCAGCCATACAAATGGCAAAAACTTGCCCTCGTTCTTGGGGTAGTGAACGGTCTGCCATCATCGTGACGATCATTGAAATCATCGTACCACCACCGCAACCTTCGGCGATCGCAGAGATTAGAAAAGCATTGGTGCTGTTAGCTTGCCATAGTAATGCACAAGCCAAGCTGTAAGCTGCAATCCCAAAGGTAATAAACAAACCGCGACCGAAGCGATCGCTGGCTTTACCTGCAAACACCCTGATTGCAAAACTAGAAATGGCCGCAACTGTGAAAAACCAGCCGCCATTAAAATTTACTTCAGTAGATTTAATAAATAACGATACAAAGACATGCACCGCACCAACAGAACTACCCACCAGTAACATCACCAACGCGGGAACTCTTACCCTGGGACTAACCAAAATTTGCCAAAAATCAATGTGTTGGCGTTCTGATTGTGGTTGTGTGATGACGGGTGGATTGATAACTTGTGATGCACACAACAGTCCAATTACAGCGACTGCGGCGGTAAACAAAAATAAAGGTGAGTAGCCAAAACTGTCTTGTAAATATCCTCCCAGTGCTGGCCCAATGGCTAAACCAACGGGTGCGGTTAAACTCATATAACTAATAATTTCACCACGAATTGCCACGGGTGCTAAATCAGCTACCAAAGCACTGTAACCCGTGGTAAATGCTGCAATGCTAATGCCATGAAAAATCCGCAGGAAGAATAATATAGGAATCGACGTAAAGGCTAAATAACCAAAAGGTGCGATCGCTGCTACTGTGAGTCCAATCAATAAAACCAGTTTACGTCCACGCTGGTCGGCTAGTTTTCCCAGCATTGGACGAAACAGCAATAACCCAATGGCAAAGCTACCCATAACTATGCCAATTTCTTGCTTACTACCACCCACATCTTGAATGTATAGCGGTAGCGTCGGTAAAAAAGCAGCAGTGCTTGACCAGAATAACAAACCTGCCGTAAACAAAATCAGCAGGTTTCGCCGGAGTTCGGCATTAAATGTATTAAAAGCTTTCAAGGGAGATGCAAAGAACGCTAACTATCATTGTTCTAATATTTTTACGTAAGTTAAAATTTTTCGCCAACACTTCCCGTATTTGAGTAGGTATCAAAGCACATTAATACAAACGTGGGAGTATTAATGCAGAAGCAAGTAGGTTGGGTGAAGGCACATATAGAGATAGTGAAGACAAAACAGTAAATCTATATCGTGTCTTCCACCAACACCAAATCATGTTTTTTAGATGATTTCTTCTATAAAGAAAATAATTGTAGCGTTAATTTTACTCAGCGTTCTTCAAACACGACATCTTCGTAAAGTTCTGTAATTGTTGCCTCAAAATTAATACTCTTGAGTTGAACAGTTTGTTCTTGGGAAGTGTATGTTTGTAGAACCCAAAAACCATCATCATTCAACCGAAAACACTCAACTCGTTGGCGTTTTGTATTAATTAAAACGTATTCTTTTAAGGTTTCTATGGTTTGATAATCTGCGAATTTATCACCCCTGTCAAATGCTTCTGTAGAGTCAGATAAAACTTCAACAATCAAACAGGGGAATCTTTTATGTCCGGGTGTTTCTTGGTCTCTTGAATCACAAGTTACCATCACATCAGGATAGTAATATCGATTCAAAGATTCAATTCGAGCTTTCATATCAGCAATGTAAACCCGGCAACCAGAACCACGCACATGATTTCGCACAAGAGCAAACAGGTTGCCTGCTATGGTCACATGAGGGTCACTAGCTCCAGCAATTGCGTAAATGTAGCCGTCGATATATTCATGTTTAATGGAGCTTTTTTCCTCCATTTGCAGATATTCTTCGGATGAAATGTAGTTGGGTGAGGCTATCATAATCAGTTAAAAGATAAAACAGAAAAACCTACTCTTAATGTTAATTACCCATTAATCAAGTTTGGTTATTTTTATTTTCAACTACTTCTCTGACTCGATAAATAGGTCTTCCCTGAGATTCATGGTAGGTACGCATCAGTAACTCTGCCAACAGACCAAAACAAAACAGTTGCACACCAGTTACTAATAACAAAACTGCCAAAATCAACAATGGGCGATTGCCAATCATTTCACCCATTGCTAACTTGAGAAAAGTTAAATACATTCCTATCCCCACGCCCAAAACCATTGAACTCAAACCCAATAACCCAAAAACGTGCATTGGGCGGGTGAGGAACTTTTTCATAAACAAAATAGTTAACAAATCCATCAACACGCGAAAAGTCCTGGAGATACCGTACTTACTCCGACCAAATCGCCTCGCGTGGTGACGTACAGGCATTTCGGTAATTCTTGCCCCTTCAATATATGCCAGTGCTGGCAAAAATCGGTGCAGTTCCCCGTAGAGATTCATATCTGCTACCAATTCTGAGCGATAGGCTTTGAGGGAACAGCCATAGTCATGAATATAAACGCTAGTAGTGCGACGAATCAGCCAGTTAGCAATTTTAGAAGGAAGTAAGCGATTAACTGCCCCATCTTGCCGTTTTTGCCGCCAACCACTAACTAAATCGTAGCCTTCATCTAACTTAGCCAATAACATCGGGATATCAGCCGGATCATTTTGCAAGTCAGCATCTAAAGTGACAATTGCTTTACCCACCGCATAGTTAAACCCGGCAGACATCGCTGCGGTTTGTCCGTAATTGCGCCGCAGAATTACCGCCTTTAAATCACTGCGAATTTGCGCTTGTTGTTTGAGAAATTCTGCCGAACCATCTGTAGAACCATCATCAACACAGATGATTTCATAACTAATTTGACTATTAGATAAAATAGATGCGATCGCCTCGATTAAATGTGGTAAACTCTCTACCTCATCACGTACCGGCACCACCACCGACACCGCAGGTACATTTGCAGAAATCGCCTGATTTTCCTCACTCATTCTTTCTGGAATCAACCCACTCCTCATAACTCTCTGCGTCCTCTGTGTCTTTGTGGTTCGTAACTTTGCACAACTCGGCCAGCACCGCGTAGTTGCTGATAATATGACCGACTCACCGCATCTCCCTGTTCCGAGAGAACATCAATACCTATACCATTACGTCCTTGTGCTTTACCTGAACTATGAATATAAGCACCATGACCTAAATAAAGTCCGACATGGGTGGCTTTTTCTGGAGTACCAAAAAATACCAAATCCCCTGGTTCTAATTCCGTTAACTTGACTGGTTGGACAAAAGCTTCTTGCTGATAAGCGTCTCTTGGTAGCCAAATTCCCACCGAGACAAACGCCGCCTGCATCAAACCAGAACAATCATAATTTGGCCCCACTGTCCCGCCCCAAAGATACTCATTAGATTGCTCCATCGCTTTTTGGGTAAAAGCAATAATTTGGGGAAGTAATTTTTTAATTTCAGTTTCCGCCCATCTTGTAGCTTGATACTGTACAGTAGCAGGTTGTAATAAACCCAAATCTGCCAACGACACCCAGCCTGGATAATCATCCTCACATAAATACACCTCTACTGCTTGCCCTTGATGATTTGATGTTACCTGTAAATGTCGCCCAACAGCAGCTTGAGTTGCCAGACGTTGACACTCAGGAGAATCATATAAGTTGAGGTTAGCGAGACATTGATATTCAGAGGCTGTCAAATTGAGGATTTGGAATTCTGAATTAGAGAGCATTATTCGATGGTTTTCTTTAGAAAAGACGAACAACTAGAAAATTTGGGTAATGGCATTTTAGAAGCAACTTGGGCAACATTTCCGACATTAGCCCAAAATCAAATTGCTTTGACTTGGATTGTCTATGATCCACCAGCACCTGTAAATACTGGTGGCGCTTTAACTCCTGATGCCTTTTGGAATCACCCAGTCCGTGGTTTTACTTATCGCGGTGTAGAACGGATTTATCCCGCGAGTGTGGTTAAGTTATTTTACTTGGTAGCTGTAAATGAATGGTTAGAAAAAGGCATGATCCAAACCTCGAAGGAATTGGAGCGAGCCTTGGGCGATATGATAATTGATTCTAGTAATGATGCCACAAGTTTAGTTGTAGATATTTTGACTGGTACCACTTCGGGGCCAGAGTTACCACCAGGGCCGTTTGAAACTTGGAAGCAACAACGCCATATTGTTAACCGTTACTACCAATCTTTGGGTTGGGAAGAAATGGAGACGATAAATGTTTGTCAAAAAACTTGGGGTGATGGCCCTTATGGACGGGAACGGGCTTTTTATGGGGAGATGTTTGATAATCGCAATATGTTGACTACCCATGCGATCGCTCGTTTACTACATAGTATCGTGGGTGGGGTCGCAGTTGCGAGTGGGCGATCGCAAGCCATGATGAATCTACTCAAACGCAGTATCAACCCCGAAGATTTACCTAAAGATGTTGAAGAAGACCAAATCACAGGCTTTATCGGTAGTGGTTTACCGCAAAATTCCCAAATTTGGTCAAAAGCTGGTTGGACAAGTCAGGTTCGTCACGATGCAGCGTATATCGAAATACCTGATCAACGTCCTTATTTACTAGTGGTGTTTACTGAAGGTAAAGCCAACGCCAAAAGCCGCGAAATTCTCCCCTTTGTCTCAAAACTCATTGCCGAAGCCATTAGCAATCTTTAAAGTTTCTAGCAGTCTTGAATCAATTCCCAACCATTCTTCCCTACTCCCCACTTCCTACAACTTAATTTTTTCATATTTCACTTTCATCACCTACGTCCTTCTCAGGATGTAGCAAATAAATTTGTGCGTTAAAGTCTAGCCATTGCCGGATTTTGCGGAGTATAACCGTAAAATTCAGGATTTTGACGGCAATATTCTGTTAGGAGTGAATGTGAAAACTATTTTTCTGCGTAAAAGTGTTGTTTTATTACCGGGGTTAGTTACTTTTGCGGTCTTGAGTTGGATTTTTTCTGCTAATGCCCAGACAGTAGACACGGCAAATACTCAGCAGTTGACGGATTCTTCTATTACCTCATCCCAACAATTTCCCAGTACTTACACTCAAGAATCTTCGAGTCCCGTCCTCACACCGATTCCGGGAACAGTCGCCACCTCATCTACAGCCTTGATTCCTCAACCTGTTGAAGCCACTACTCAACCTTCAAGTGTTCCAGAAGTTGCCCAATCAGATGTTGTAAATGTCGGTAGACGTACTCGTGGCGGTAGAAGTTACATAGGTGTTGGCGCTAATATTGGCTTAAGTGGGGGTGAGACATCTTTAGGTGATGGTAACTTTGCCGTTCTGAGTAAGGTTGGAATCACAAATGCCTTTTCTATCAGACCTTCAGCCGTATTTGGTAACAACACCACAATTTTGATTCCCGTCACCTACGATTTTTCTCTGCAACAAGACGAATTTACTGAGCCTTTACCCATCGCTCCCTATGTAGGAGTTGGTGCTGCTATTAACACTGGTGATAATTCACAAGTTGCTTTCTTAGTATCGGGCGGTATTGATGTACCCCTAAACGCCCAATTTACAGCCACAGCATCTGTAAACGCCGGATTTTTTGATCAAACCGATGTGGGTTTGTTGGTAGGAGTTGGTTACAATTTCAGCGGCTTCTGATTACTGAAGTTAAAAGTAAAAAGGCAAAAGGCAAAAGAATTTTTTCTTTTGCCTTTTTATAGCCGTAGTCACTGAGCTTAGGATAATGTTAATGACTCAGAGCCTTATATTTACTGGTTTTATACTCAGCACTCAGCACTTTGCTACTTAGGTGTAACTTTATCAATGGCGGTGATTTTGCCGTTGTCTCCTACAGTCCAAACATCATACACACCAAGAACATCGCCGTTTTCGTCCACATCTACGTTACCGCTTGCACCTTGGTAGTTGATTGTTTTACCTTCTTTGAGTAGCTTTAACCCTTCACAAACATCAGTAACTTCGGTACCAGAGCCAGCGGCAACTTCTCGGATTTTACTGGAAATGCCCACACCTGTGTTTTCTTTAGCGGCTTGTGCTGCTAAGACTAGTAATGCAGCTGCATCCCAGGCTTGGGGTGCATATTCTCCAGGTGAACCGCCTTTTTTCTCTTTCCACAATTTGTTGAATGCTTCTAAGGCTTTACCATCAGAACCCGGTACTGTCCCTAACGCCCCGGTTAAGATAAATTTGCCATCGCTACCTTTACCCACTTGTTCAGGGAAGGTAGGTGATTTCACGCCATCGGTGAGCAGAATTTGTACGCCTTTGGTCAAACCTTGTTGATAGGCTGCTTTTAACAGCAGACTACCTGTTTCTGCATAAAGTACAGCGACTACTGCATCTGGCTTACCAGCAAACGCCGCCGCTGCTTCAGTATCAAAGGTTTGGGCTTTGGGGTCGTAACGAACTGGGTTATTTTTATTAACTACTGTGCCGCCTAATTTTTCAAAAGTTTCGACAAAAGCTTTTTCAAAACCCACACCGTAATCGTTGTTAATCACGACTGTAGAAACGCGTTTAAAACCTTTTTTGTTAGCTAATTGTGCTAGTGCTAATGCTTGGTAAGTATCGGGGGGTGCAGTCCGCGCCCAAAAACCTTTAAAGTCGCCTTTTTTCGCTTTATCCGTAAAGACGGGACTGGTGCTACCAGGAGATATAATCATGACTTTATTCGGTACAGCAACGGAAACTGCTGCTGTGGAAACACTACTAGCAAAGGAGCCAACTACACCAGCAACTTTATCTAGTGTTGCCAGTTTGGTCATCCCAGCCGCACCAGCTTTGGGGTCAGTTTGGTCGTCTACCTGTACGAGGGTGACGTTTTTACCATTGACTCCGCCACAGGCGTTAACTGTATCAACTAGCAATGGTACAGAACCTACCATCTGCTGTCCAATAGAAGCTAAGTCACCTGTTGTTGGTAATAGAGTGCCAATTTTTAACCCGTCAGTACTGCTGGTGGTAGTTGAGTTAGCAGTTGGGCTGGTGGTACTAGTGCTATTGTTGGTGTTGGCATTTTCGCAAGCTGCCATCAAAAAGCCTGTGGCTATGGTAGCTACACTCAAGGCTAGGGCTGTAGTAATTCTTGGCATAATTTACTTTCACTCCTCTGAAATGCGGGAGCCTGAAAGTCAGATTCAAACTATGTTTCAGATAGCTCAATCTTAACAGACTCCAAATGTTAAATAATAACATCTACCATGAGGAGTATCTGTGTTAATGCTGACATTAATATTAATATTTGTTTAATACTTAGCAGTACTGAGTGCAATTTACTGCCGAAAAACGGAGAGGGAGGGATTCGAACCCTCGGTACGGAGTTGCCTGCCGTACAACAGATTAGCAATCTGCCGCTTTCGACCACTCAGCCACCTCTCCAGGGTCACGAATATTTATGATAGCAGATTTTTTGGGAAAGTCAAACAATTTTTAGAAGGCAGTGACCAGGAGGCAGAAGGCAGGAGATAAAAACATTACTTTTCCTAATATTTAGGCTCTGAAAATGTCTTAATTTATGTAACTACAGGTATATGGTCAATAGTCATAAAAACAACTATTAACCATTGAATAGAAGGGCTGAAAGAAACCAAACTAAAAGCCTCTTAACTTCTGCTTTCTGCCTTACCTTAACGATCAATACTCACGCCAATTACTTATAGTACTTGCGATCGCATCCAAGCCAAGGGTAAGGTGCGGAATTTTTTCAATTGCGGCACATAAGCCCGTTGGCTGAACACATCATAATCATTGCGTTCAATTGCATCTAAAATCTGCCCGTAGAGCATGGAAGCTGCCCACACTGGCCAACGAGCATCGGGTGACAGATGACTAATACCTTCTTCGGCTTTGGTATAGAATTGCCTCGCCCGGTCAATTTGAAATTGCATTAAGGCACGCCAACGGTCATCGACTACACCTTGAAAGAATTCTGGCTCGGTGTAGTTAAATCGCGCTAAGTCTTCTAGGGGTATGTATATGCGTCCGCGTCGGGTATCTTCCCCCACATCTCGCAGAATGTTGGTGAGTTGATTGGCAATGCCGAGGGCGATCGCTTCTTCTGTGGGAATATACTGTGGTTTTTTCTGATTCCAAGGTGCCGTATTAGCTTCAGTATCTACACCCATTATGGCTGTTGACATTAACCCCACAGTCCCAGCCACACGATAACAATAGAGGTATAATTCCTCAAATGTTTCGTAGCGGCTGCGGTATAAGTCCATACGCTGGCCAGCAATCATATCCCGAAAGGGCTGGATGTCGAGGGGAAATTTTTGTAAACTATCCACCAAAGCAACATCGTAATTTTCTTGTGGGTGTCCTGCAAAAATCGATTCTAGTTGCTGCTCCCATAGGTCTAGGGTTTCTGGCGTGGTGATGGCAGATGCAGGCCCATCTACTAATTCGTCTGTACGGCGACACCAAGCGTAAATTGCCCAAACGGCTTGACGCTTTGCCGGACTCATCAGCAAAGTACCAAGGTAAAAGGTTTTGGCATACTTGGCTGTAAGTTGCCGACAAAGTTTATATGACTCGTCTACAGAGACCAGCGTTTTCATGCGCGGGGGGGAATCAGGCAGTTGCAGCATTCGTTGCAGGCGGTCGGGTTAGCGTTTGTAAGTTTGAGGCACTGGCCTCTGGCAGCGATTCACAAATCGCCTGCGCTGTTAGCTTACCAGAAAGTACGGCCCCTTCCATACTGCCTAGGTAGCGTTGCATGGTGTAACTCCCACTCAGAAAGAAATTGGCGATGGGCGTTTTTTGGGGCGGACGGTACTGTTGACGACCAGGAGTCGCTTTGTAAACTGAACGCGGCGTTTTCACTACATGAGATTTCAACAGTTTGGCTGGATTTTCTTTCCCAAAGTGATCGGGGAAGAGTTTTTCCAACTCGGTCATAGTTGCAGCCACAATTTCCTCGTCAGATTTGCTCACCCAATCTTTTGCCGGAGCTAAAACTAATTCCAGCATTGAGCGATCAGGGTTAGCATATTCTCGACAAGTGTTGCTCATATCAGCATAAACGCTGAGGAGGGGCGATCGCGAGAAAAGTAGGTGATCAATGTCTGTTAATTTCCGATCAAACCATAAATGAAGGTTAACTACTGGCACCCCTTCTAAGCCTTCTAGCTTTTGAAAGAATTCCATTTGCTGCCAAGGTTCAGGCAACATCACTTTTAACGGATCAACTGACATCGCTGATACGTAAAAGTCTGCCGTCACCACTTCATCAGGTTCGCCATTTAACCCACGCAGCAAAAATTCTTTGACTGTGCCATCAGGGTTCAGCACAATTTCTTTGAGGGGGGCATTGAGCCGCACTTGGCCACCACGTTCGGTAATGTAATCAACGATGGGTTGACACAATCTTTCTGTGGGCGAACCATCTAAAAAGGCGATTTTGGAGCCGTATCGCTCTTGCAGGAAGCGATTGAGGGCTGTTAATAAAATTGTTGAAGAAACTTCATCAGGGTTAATAAAGGTGAGGGCTTTAGAAGCAGCAATAAACACGTCACTTGCTACTCGTTCACCAACGCCTTGTCTTTTCAGCCATTCAGAAAAGCTGTACTTGTCCATCTCCTCAACATACTTTTGACCCCGGACAATGGCTGGCAGCAGGCCAATAGCAAACCTAATCTTCTGCTCCCAAGTCAACATATCGTTGTTACGCAGAATCGAGGCAATGATGTTAAACGGAGATGGAATGTCAGGAACATCAAACCGTGAGAGTGTTCCGGGCTTTTCTGGTTGATTAAAAATTAGTGTATGTTCTTTCCATTGGAGGCGGTCTTCAATGCCTAATTCCTTGAGCAATTGCAGCATATTGGGGTATGCCCCAAAGAAGGCGTGTAACCCGGTTTCGTACCAGTCGCCGTCAGAGTCTTTCCATGCCGCTACTAGGCCACCCAATACGTCCCGACGCTCTAAGACAATGGGGGTGTAACCTGCGTCTACAAGATATTTCGCGCAGGAAAGTCCTGCTAGACCAGCACCCGCGATCGCTACTCGCATTTAAACCTACTGTTGTTCAATATTTCTTAATGGTTTTGTCGTTCTCATTATACGTTGCAATCCGTTACATTTGGCAGTAATTGTGCGGTTGCTTGGGAAAAAACTTCTGTTAAGAGGTTACAGGTTATAGGTTATAGGTTACAGATTACAGGAAAAATTTGTATAACACCTTATTGCAAAGGTAGATTTTTATACAAAATTTTATTTAGAAAAACAGGTACAAAATTATGTCAATCTCACGAGAGCTAGAACTATTTGGAAATCACGTAATTTTGGGGGTTTCCGGCACAACATTGAGTGATGATGATAAGCGGGCGCTGGGTGAATTAAAACCAGTCGGAGTCGTATTTTTTGGGAAAAACTTTATAGATGGCGTTCCTTATGAGATTTGGTTAGAAAGTTTTCAAGAACTCATCGACCAAATTCGAGAATATGCGGAACGTGATTCGATGTTCATGAGTTTAGATCATGAAGGTGGGCGTGTAGTTCGCACACCTTTACCTATTACACGATTTCCTTATGCAATGCTATTGCGATCGCAAGCTAGAGAAGTAGCAAAAGCAACAGCTAGAGAGTTGAAATCACTGGGAATTAATATCTCTTGGTCGCCTGTGGCCGATGTTTATTCTAATCCTCTCAACCCAGTAATTGGGGCGCGTGCTTTTGGCAATACACCAGAAACCGCAGCCCAATATGCGTTGGAATATTATCTAGGGTTGCAAGAGTCTGGTATTTTAGGATGCGCCAAGCATTTTCCGGGACATGGAGACACCAGCACCGATTCTCACGTTGAGTTACCAGTGCTGAATTTAACTGTACAAGATTTGCGCGATCGGGAACTGATACCTTTCAAAGCTTTGATTGCAGCGCAAATTCCCTTAATTATGACAACTCATATCTTGTTTCCTCAAATTGACCCAGATGTGCCAGGCACTATCTCACAACCAATTCTGAAAAATATTTTACGAGAAGAACTAGGGTTTGAGGGTGTTGTCGTATCTGATGATTTGGATATGAAAGCAATTTCCGATATGTTTACCCAAAGCGGTACTGTCGCACGCGCCTTTAACGCTGGGTGTGACTTGTTTATTTTGTCGCGGAATATCAATTCATCGTCTTTGGAACGTACTTATTATATGGCGAAAGATTTTGCTGATGCTCTCAGTCAAGGTAGCTTGCAGCAAGAGGTAGTAACAGCCGCTAGACAGAGAATTGAAAATTTATTAGCCCAAACACCACAATATATTGTTCATGCTTTGGATAAAGCTACATTACTACGACACGCAGAATTAGCGATCGCTTGTACTTTCCAATAAAGCTATTTCAAACTCTTATCCTCTCTGCGACTCCGCGCGGCAGTCGCTTCAAGTCGGCAAAGCCGCCCAACGCGCTGCCTTGCCTCTGCGTGAGATAAATAATAATGACCAGATTCATTCACGACCAATTCGCTAAAGATTATCTAGAAGAATTACTCACCCCTTATGGCGAAGTTCAAGCAGCACGACGAGTTGCAGGCGAAGTTAGAGAAATAGACGTTTATTTCATTCCCCGACAACCTGGTAACATCTCAGAAACCCTTGGTTTATTGGGAAAATTCGCTACTACCTCAGCTTTATTTGAACCCTTTCGGAATCCTGCGGCGGCTACAGAAATCTGTGATTGTCTTTTAAAATTATTAGAGGTACGTGGCGATTTACAACGGCAAGCAAATCGAAACAACACCCGCATTCAAGAATCTGATTTACCAAAATTATGGATTCTTACGCCGACAGCATCAGCATCACTTCTATCAGGATTTGGTGCTAACCCCAAAGCTGGTTTTCTGCCCGGTGTTTACTTCATGGCAGAATACTTACGTACAGCCATAGTCGCAATTCATCAGTTACCTATCATTCCCGAAACTTTGTGGTTGAGAATTATTGGCAGAGGGAATGTACAGAAACAAGCAATTGATGAACTAGAAGCACTTTCTCCTGATAATCCTTTCCGAAAAGCAGCATTAGAATTACTGTACAACTTGCAACAAAATTTACAATTTACGCAAAATCAAGACCAAGAAGATAGGGAGTTAGTTATGCGGTTAACACCACTTTATCAACAAGATAGAGAACAGGCTACACAACGAGGAATTCAGCAAGGTGAACGCTTAGTTGTGGAGAATTTGCTGAAGGTTCGCTTTGGTGAATTAGATAATCAATTGCAAGCAATTATTGAACCTTTATTAGCTTTATCTCCAGAAGAATTTACTCCTTTGCTGTTGCAATTATCGCGGGAAGAATTAATTGCTAGGTTTTGTTAGGTTATACTAGATAAGGCTTGTAAATTTACTTTTAACCGCAGAGACTCGTGGAGGTAAACGCAGCGAAAAGTTGCGTGCGGGGGTTCCCCCCGTTGAGCAAACTTTTAAAGACAAAGGTATGCAGAGTCTTTTTTCTTTTTTTTGATATAAAAATTGGGAACAATCTAAAATCTAAAATTGCATGACATCATCTGTATTTGCTGCTGAACGACTTTTATTTACTCCTACTACTCCTGATACTGATGCGATACCTTTAATTTTTGCTTTTCCTAATGAGTACAGTGTGGGTATTACTAGCCTTGGCTATCAGATAGTTTGGGCAACTTTGGCAATGCGCGATGATGTGCAGGTGAGTCGTCTATTTACTGATATTCATGAACAACTTCCAAGACAGCCGGAAATTATTGGTTTTTCGATTTCTTGGGAATTAGATTATGTGAATATTTTAAATTTACTGGAATCTTTAGATATTCCGATTCGGGCAAAGTTACGAAATGATGCTCATCCGGTAATTTTTGGTGGTGGCCCAGTTCTCACGGCTAATCCTGAACCTTTCGCTGATTTTTTTGATATCATCTTGTTAGGAGATGGGGAAAATCTGCTGGTTAATTTTATTGAAGCTTATAAAGAAGTTAGACACGCTCCTAGACAAATTCAGCTAAAAAGATTGGCACAAGTACCAGGAATTTATATTCCGAGTTTGTATGAGGTGGAATATCAAACGTCTGATGGTGAGGTAAAGTCAATTCAGCCAATTGATGCAGATGTTCCGGCAATTGTGCAGAAGCAAACTTATCGTGGAAATATTCTCTCAGCTTCAACGGTGGTAACTGAAAAAGCTGCTTGGGAAAATATTTACATGGTGGAGGTAGTAAGAAGTTGTCCGGAAATGTGCCGCTTTTGTTTGGCAAGTTATCTGACTTTGCCATTTAGAACTGCTAGTTTAGAAGGTTCATTAATTCCCGCGATTGAACGAGGTTTAAAAGTTACAAATCGCCTGGGATTATTGGGTGCTTCTGTTACTCAACATCCAGAGTTTGAGGAGTTGTTAAATTATATTAGTCAGCCAAAATATGATGATGTGCGGCTGAGTATTGCTTCAGTCAGAACTAACACAGTAACGGTGCAGTTGGCGGAAACTTTGGCAAAACGAGATACGCGATCGCTTACCATAGCTGTAGAAAGTGGTTCTGATCAACTGCGGCAAATCATCAACAAAAAGCTGCAAAATGATGAAATCATCCAAGCGGCGATAAACGCCAAAGCTGGCGGACTCTCAAGCTTGAAACTCTATGGGATGGTGGGTATTCCTGGGGAAGAGGCGGAAGATTTAGACGCAACTGTGGCGATGATGCGGAGTATGAAAAAAGCTGCGCCTGGATTAAGGTTAAGCTTTGGCTGTAGTACCTTTGTCCCGAAATCTCATACACCATTTCAATGGTTTGGGGTAAATCGTCAAGCAGAGAAGCGGTTGCAGCTTTTACAAAAACAACTCAAACCGCAGGGGATAGATTTTCGCCCAGAAAGTTATAACTGGTCTATCATACAGGCTTTGTTATCGCGGGGCGATCGCAGATTATCCCAACTTCTCGAACTCACCCGCGGCTTTGGCGACTCATTGGGTAGTTATAAACGCGCCTTCAAGCAACTTAAAGGACAAATCCCCGACTTAGATTTTTACGTCCATACTAACTGGTCAACATCCCAAGTCTTACCTTGGAGCCACTTGCAAGGGCCGCTACCGCAGTCTACACTACTAAAGCACTTGGATGAGGCGACAAGTCATTTCCGTTCATCCTCTAAAGAACTACAACCGTTAAATTCGTAGTCAAAATTTGAATGCAAACCACTGCTGAGTATTACTGCGCCTTTTGCGGCGAACCAAACTTAACCTTTATTGACTTGAGTGCGGGGGGACAACAATCTTATGTTGAAGATTGTCAAGTTTGCTGTAACCCCAATATTTTGTATATCCGGGTTGATGAAGACACCTTAGATATCGAAATCGATACCGAATACGACGAAGGCTGATATATTTTGGATTTTAGATTTAGAATCGCTGTGTATCCCTTGGGTGAATCACTACCATCTGTCACCATCATTTTTTCTTGGTATGAGTTTTAGGTTTTGCTGTTCATGCTGCACTTCAACCATTCATCTGTAATTAATGCGCCAATAGAAGTAGTTTGGCAATTTCACGAAAGACCAGATATCCTGCAAATGCTAACTCCACCTTGGCAACCAGTCCAAGTAGTCCGGCGAGAGGGAGGACTGCAAATAGGTGCTATTACAGAGTTTCGTTTGTTTCTGGGATTAGTACCTTTAACTTGGTTAGCGCGTCACACCCAATGCGAACCATATCACCTATTTGTCGATGAACAAATATCTGGCCCCTTTGAAACTTGGATACATCGCCATGAATTTCTCTCCGAAGATGGTAAAACCAAGTTAACAGACGCAATTTCCTACTCTATGCCAGGGGGAGATACAGTTGAATTTATTAGTGGTTGGCTAGTACAAAGTCAACTAGAAGCAATGTTTCGCTACCGCCATTATGTAACGAAGCGTGAATGCGAGGGCAAAGGTAATAATTGGTGGTAAAAATAGAGATTAGAGGCTAGATCCTAGAAGCTATAGTAAGTTTTATCCTAATTTATGGAATTTCTCTCAAAATCGGTCAACTGGTAGAAGCAGAATCTATCTTATAAGAGAGGTTGAATTTTCCTAGATTGTTAATGATAGTAGCAAGACATTCAAACAAACTATCACTGACTTTTTAGGTAAAAAAATGTTGGGAACATTTCTTATAACTCTAGCTACCGCACTCAGCTTACTAATTGTTGACTTAGTTGTGCCTGGTGTTAATATTGCTAACTTTCCTTCAGCGTTAATTGCTGCTGTTGTTATTGGCTTACTCAATAGTTCTGTCAAGCCAGTACTTTCTACCCTATCTTTACCATTAAACTTGTTAACCTTCGGCGCATTCTCGTTGGTTGTAAATGGTATTTGTTTCACATTAGCAGCATTTTTAGTACCTGGGTTTAGCGCACATGGAATCCTCGCGTTTATTCTCGGCCCAGTAGTTTTATCTTTAGCTAACACCTTCATTGGTAACTATTTTGCTGAAAGAAATCTGTCTTTAACAGGCAACACTTCAAAAACAGGTGAACTACCTCAAGGTAATCCTCAGCAATAGTAGCAATATTATCGGCGGCAAAAACTATGCAGAATTAACATAATTCCTGAGACAGAGTTTGTCATGAAGTTAATTCTGGACAATATGAGTTAATCAATTTGAAACAGTAACAACAAACCCATGAAACTATTACGCTTTTTACTGGCTCTTTTATTGCCTCCTTTGGGCGTTTTCCTGACAGTTGGTGTTGGCCCAACTTTAGTAATTAACATTCTGCTGACTTTGCTTGGTTGGCTTCCTGGCAGCATTCATGCACTATGGGTAGTTGCTAAGAGAGAAGAAGCATTTAATAGCGGAACTTACTAAATTTAGTTAGGCAAGAGGATTTACATCTTTCTATCGAACAAACCTCTCTCAATAAGGACAATCAATTAAGGGTAGACTATGGAAATCTACCCTTTTTATTATGTTTTTCTTAATATTTAGATAGCTCCACTTACTTAAGCTAATATAATGTTGATTGCATATTAAATAAGACATATAATTAGATGCTATGCAAGCAAGCATAGTAAAGGTTTGTCAAAAGATATGCTCCAGTCAAGTACTAAGATTTCGCTTGCAGAGTTTCTTTCCCAACCTCAAATAGAAGCTTCTCCTGCATTGGAACTAATTGATGGGCGAGTTGTTCAAAAAACAATGCCAACCTTATTTTATTCCAGGCTACAACGTAACCTAGTAAATTATATTAACGATCGCACCGATAAATTTGAAGCTGTGCAGGAGCTACGTTGTATTGTACCGCCTTACTCACCAGTGCCAGATATTGCGATTATTGCTTGCGATCGCCTGAGTGATGCAGATGGCCCATTTAATGGAGCGCCAGATTGGTTAATTGAAATTCGCTCACCAGACCAAAGCACTTTAGACTTACAAAATAAGATTCTCCACTGTCTTAGTAATGGAACACAACTTGCTTGGTTAATTGACCTGGCTCGTCAGCAAATATGGGTTTGGCAAGGAGATGACTTACCGATAATTTTTGCAGGAGGAGATTTCCTCCCAAGTTTGGGTATTCTCCCAGAAATTACAGTTAATGCTGTTATGGCGATGACTAGGGGAAAATAGCTGTTGTATGAGTACGTTGTTAACTAAATCGTACTTACTCAGAACCCCGACTTCTTCAAGAAGTCGGGGTTCTTATGATTTTGATGTTGGTATCTAGTTTTTATCTGCGGGTTCTTTGTCTTTAAACAAATCAGCAGTTGCAAGGAGTAATTCGCGTAAGGTTTGTTTGAGTTGGAGTTCTTTTTTAGCGATGGCTGTACCAGCTTCGCCTAGTTTATCTTCTAACTGCGATCGCTTCTGTGATACCTGTGTCGCTAAAACTTCCGCTTGGGGACGAGCTTGGTCATACCAACTTCTGGCATCATTGAGATAATTTTGAATTTCGTCGGAACGTCCGCCATAACGTGCGGCTAAATTTGCGCGGACAATGGCTAATTGTGCTTGCAACTGAGCGTAACGTTTTCTTAGTAACGACACTTCATCACTATTTTTGACAGCATTCACAGCCGAGTCAATCACATTTTTGGTATCAGCCGTATTTTGTTTACCTGTTTCCTCAATCTCGGCTAATATTACATCTACGTCTTGCTGAAGTTTTTCTTCTTCACTATCTAATTGCGCCTGTAACCTTTGCAGTTCTGACTGAGTTTGAATAATAGTTTCGTGTCTTTTGTGGTTCACACCTTCCAACGCACCTTCTATAGAAGCTGTTACCTCTTCCTTGATTTCAGTTCCTCTTTCTTGCAGAGTTTCAATCACAGCTGCAACCGCATCTTTAACCAGTCCCCGTAATTCAGTTGAACCTTCTTTCAACTCAGACGCTACTTGCGAAACTGCTGATTTGACAATTTCTCTTACTCTTTCAGTCCGTAACTGACCAGTTTCTTTAGCTTGTCTCAAGTCAGTTTGAATTTGTTCTTTGATATTTTTAACCATTTTCAACTCGTGTTATTTAGCTAATTTGGATAAATTTATTTAGTTTAGTCATCTCTGACATCTAAATTCTGACGTATTCTATTGGGAATAGGCACTTCCTTTAGATAGAAAATGATAAATTATCATTATGTATCCGTAGTTTTATTGATATAGCAAATGTCGGGTATCACTATGCACATAATTATGAGAAGATAAACTTTGAAATTACAGTTACTCTCAAGCAATGATTACCGCCAAAGCACAAATTAAAGTGATGAGAACTAACTTGCTCAAAATGCTGCAAATCTTATGTTTAATTCTCTTGTTATTTACTACCACTTTTACCTTGCCAGCAAATGCGAGTGACACAGCTGACGGCGCACAAATATTTAGCGTGCATTGTGCTGGGTGTCATATTAACGGCAGTAACATTATCAGACGCGGAAAAAATTTAAAAAAGCAGGCACTCAAGAAATATAATATGGATTCCATAGAGGCAATTACATCTATTGTCACCAATGGCAAAAGTAATATGTCTGCTTACAAAGACCGCCTGAGTGAACAAGAGATTCACGACGTTGCGGTTTATGTTCTAGAACAAGCAGCCAAAGATTGGCGTTAGATAATTATCAATTCAATTAAGTAAGTCGGTGGGAAAAACATAAATATATCCATAAAAGTTACTTAAACTAAAACCCTCTTTCCTTCTGCCTTCTGCCTTCTGCCTCCTGCCTCCTGCCTTTTCTCAACTACAAATATTTACGTCGCTCTACTTATATGGTGCTACTACCTACAGAAAGTCGTTTGCAACTAACTCCTGATTTAAACATTTGTCGGATATTAAATGGAATGTGGCAAGTATCTGGCGCACATGGACATATTCAACCACAAGCGGCAATACAAGCTATGTTTCAATATATGGATGCAGGTTTTACTACTTGGGATTTAGCCGACCATTATGGCCCGGCTGAAGATTTTATTGGAGAATTTCGCCAGCAACTAATTGCGACTAGAGGGAAAGAAGCTTTAGCCAACTTACAAGCTTTCACAAAATGGGTTCCTCGTCCTCGGAAAATTACGAAAAAAGTAGTTGAGGAAAATATTAATATTTCCTTGCGGAGAATGCAGGTTGAATCTTTAGATTTAATTCAATTTCACTGGTGGGAATATAATGATAAAAATTATTTAGATGCTCTGAAGTTTATGGCAGAATTGCAAACTGAGGGCAAAATAAAACATTTAGCTTTGACAAACTTTGATACAAAACACCTGCAAATTATCGTCAATGCAGGAATTAAAATTGTTTCTAATCAAGTGCAGTTTTCTTTAGTTGACCGCCGTCCAGAAGTGGCAATGGTGGAATTTTGTCATGAACATAACATTAAACTGTTAACTTACGGGACAGTTTGTGGTGGTTTCTTATCAGAGAAATATTTAGGTCAGTCGGAACCCCGAAACTTTGATTTAGGTACAGCCAGCTTACGCAAATACAAAAATATGATTGATGCTTGGGGTGGTTGGCAATTATTTCAAGAATTGCTAGTGACACTGAAAGAAATTGCTGATAAATATGGTGTCAGTATTGCGAATGTTGCTGTACGTTATATTTTAGATAAACCAGCCGTAGGAGGTGTGATTGTTGGCGCAAGGCTGGGTGTATCGGAACATATCGAAAATAACGCTAAAGTATTTGGTTTTAGTTTAGATCAGGAAGATTGCGATCGCATTGATCAAATTTCGCAAAAATCCCGCGATTTATATAGAATTATTGGCGATTGTGGCGATGAATACCGCAGATAATTGGTAATTCTGAATGATACGTCAAGGCGATATCTGAAAAGCTGAATATACTAGTTATTTTATTTCAGACTTCAGATTTCATACATTTGTTTATGCCTAGCTAAAAGCTGAAGATATTTGGTATTTGTCTTCGCCTCTAGCCATTTAGCTTTAAAAATAGCGGCTGATTCTGCTTTTACTGGGTCTACTTCTAATGGTAATACTTCTTTGTTTGAACTTCCGCCGCCGGAAGTTTTTTTGTATTTTCTGCCGCTTTTATGATTAGCATAACGGCGAGAACGAGTATAACCCATTTGAATAAACTTCCGCGCCATATCTGCTCCCACAAAATCGTCTTGTTCGAGATAATGTAGAAACATCTCATAGATTTTTTCACTGGACTGTCTAGCAATTTCAGGTGTTTTGAACCGCCAATAAGGGAGAATTTCAGATTTATAAGGTTCAACCAAAAGTACACCCTGTTCGCCTTTACCAACGCGGTATAATTCAGGGTGTTGGCGAAAATCAATTTTTTGGAAGTCTAAAGAATAATCAAAATCCATAATAATTTAAAGTAAACTCTGTTTAAGAGTTCAACTTCTACCCTAGTAAGGAAATTTATTCTGCCCTCTTATCTAGCTGTCGTATGAAAAGTATCCTTGCGCCTGGACATTTGCGGAAAGTGCATCACATTGCTCTCAATGTCAAAGATATGCAAGCTTCCCGTCACTTTTACGGTAAGATTTTAGGCTTACATGAATTGACGGGTAAGCAAGTCCCCGCAACTTTAGTGGAACTTGTCGCTGAAGGGAAAGTTGCCAACTTTGTTACTCCCGATGGTGTAATTTTAGATTTATTTTGGACACCTGATCTCAATCCACCCCATCCAGACCCAGAACAGAGTTTTACAAGAGCCTATCATCTGGCGTTTGATATTGATCCGCGATTATTTGAGACGGCACTAGCAGTTTTAGAGGAGAATAAAGTAGCGATCGCACATGGGCCTGTTTCTCGTCCTACAGGTAAAGGTGTGTACTTTTATGATCCTGATGGATTTATGATTGAAATTCGTTGCGATCCTCAACCTGAACCAAAAGTACCGAGTGCTAATTACTAATTCAGTATTTCAATAATTCCTTTTCATTTAACAATGCAGATATTTCAAGTCATCGAAGCAGCACTCACAAAACCACCAATTCCCCACGAACCATACAAGCAATCACTCAAAGCTTGGGCGATGTATTGCTTGCGTGATAGAGGTTTCAAAGTTGTTTATGCTCAAAATGCTGATTTTGCCATTGAACCCAAAGGCGGAGATAAAATCTATTTTAAAGTGACCAATAATGCCGATGATGTAGATAAGTCCTGCGCTTGGATAGTTTGGGATAGTGTCGCTAAAACCGCCAGCTTGATTCCACCATCATCTTGATGAGGTTGACAAGGGAACAGGGAACAGGGAAGTATTTTTCCACACCACTTGAAACCCATGATTCTCAAAGGGTTTAGTAAGGGTTTTTGTTCATTTAGGGATCTGCGGGTTAATAGGGTTGCAACTAGACGGGTTTCGACACTTCGACAAGCTCAGTGCATCGCTTCGCTCAACCCTCGACCCTTGGGAGTTGAGCGAAGTCGAAACTCGGTTTACTGGTACTTTATTTTCATGCAAGTCCCTTACACCCTTACACTCTCCCCATAACCCAAAGCTAGAAGTTCTAAAATTACGCCATTAGTCCAACCGAAACCTATTTCATTGGAACTGTAACCAAAACAAATTTCATCAGAAACTTGAGCAGAACAACGCTCAACGTCATATTTTTCGACGAAGAAACCAAATCTAGTAAATTCTTTCATCGCCATAGCGAGGAATTTATCAGCAATATCTTGGCTTTCCGTATGATATCCATAGCGGCGCAGTCCCAGGACAGCAATTAATGTGAGGGGAGACCAGCCAAAAGGTGCGTCCCATTGATTTCCGGTGACATGAGAACTGGTAAAAATTCCCCCTGGCGCGGCGAATATTGGCAAATTCTGCACAATTCTTGCGGCTTGTGTGGGTGAAGCAAGTCCTGTCCAGAGAGGATAAAAGGTGGTAGCAAATTCATAATGACGACGATCGCCACTATGAAAATTATAGTCTAGGTACAGTCCTGTTTCTTCATCCCACAAGTATTGATTGATACGCTCACGGCGAAGACTGGCGCGATCGCTCCATTGTTTTCGCAGGTCTGGATTACCTAAAATCTCGTGAATTTGCGCTAAGTCTTGCTCTATTTGATACAGCAAACAATTTAAACAAACAGGCGCATAGTGGATAATATCAACACTGAAGGGGCCAAAGCGGTTGGAAATATCAAATCCAGACTCACGCATAGAGCGATCGCCTTTGTAAAATAAGTCTGTGAGTTCGTCTTTTTCGCGGTCATAATACAAATTCACATCATAATCATCAATCTCAAATTTTTGATAATACTCCTTGACACGTTCGTAGTGGCTGCGTCCGGCTTCATCCCGTTCCGAAAACAAAACTTCGGGGGCTGGCCCTTCTCCTAAAGCAAAATATCGGGATAAACCTGTGGCGGGATTGAGATGTGGCGGTACTACCCAGTAGTAATAAAACTGTTCTAATAAGGGCAAGGTTGATTTTAACCATGCTATGTCTTGGGTATGTTGAAACAACGCCAGCACCATCAAACTGAGGACAGGGGGTTGCGATCGCGTCAGCATATAGGTACGGTTGGCATTAAGGATAGTGCCGTAATGCTGGACTTGATAAAGTAATTGATCAACTTGACTTTGAGCTAATTCCCATTCTTCATCCCGCAGTAAGCCCAGCAAAATAAAATAACTGTCCCAGCCATACATCTCGTTAAAACGTCCACCAGGAACGACATAAGCGCCGGGGAGATATAACAAGCCGTGTTCTTGAATATCTGCAACTTCGTTGGGTAAGGTGCGAATTTCGATTTGCTGCATTTCGGTTGCAGATAGCGATCGCTCTAACACAGACTTGACTGTATTACAGTCTTCTTGGGGAGATATGTAAATTAACCACGGGGTATTGGCTTGGTGTTCTAGTTTGGTGTCTTGGGCTGATTCTAGTAAGTGTTGATGGGAACGGGTGAGGGTTTTCCAGGTTTGTTTGATGTAGGTGCGGACTTGTGTTTGTGTGGTGAGTTGTATAGTCATATTTATTTCACGCAGAGACGCATACTTCGACTTCGCTCAGTAACCAGAGGCGCGGAGAGGAATTAAGAGGGATTTTATTTGTATATTTAGAGATTGCTTTAACCTCTTGTGGGGTGGGCATCTTGCCCGCCACTGTTTTATTAATCACTCAGTAATTAGTAAGGCTACGGGGAAGTGGGAGAGGGTTTGGGAGATGGGGAGAGTGTCTCCAGGTTGTAGGGTTTGGTGGGTGAGGAGGTTTTGCCAAGTTTTGGCGGGGAGTTTTAGGTGTGTATCTTGCCATACTGACTCGCCTAGTGGGGGTTGTCCGGGTGGGGTGAGGCTGGTGAGGAAGCGGGGGACAATGGCGATCGCGGTTTGCTTGCCGTGTTGGCGGGCAAAGGCGATGATATGGTTGGCGTGAGTTCCGTGGACTTCTAGTGGTTGGTATTCGCCGTTTTGGAATAAGGAGAGATATTTTGTTCTGGCTTTGAGTGCTTGCAGTGTTAAAAACAGTTTGATTCTACCGTCGGTTTTCTGAGTTAGTAGTTCGGGAATGCAGTCGAGAATATCTGTTTTGATTTGTGCTTGGATGGTACTCAAATAACTACGTCGCAATTCAAAATCTACGGGACGGCGGTTATCGGGATCAACTAAGCTGAAATCCCACAGTTCTGTTCCTTGGTAGAAGTCGGGAACTCCAGGTGCAGTAATTTTAAGAAGGGTTTGAGAAAGAGAATTAAATATGCCATATTCGGCAATTTTTTCTTGAAAGGGACGGAACTTATCTAAAAATTCCCGTGATAAGTTGGGGTCTAGTATTTTCTGTACAAAGGTTGTACAAGCTGCTTCGTATTCGTTATCGGGGCGTAACCATGCGGTGTGAACTTTCGCTTCCCGGATGGCTTTAATCATGTATTCTTGCACTCGTTCCACGAAGGAGGCTTGTTCATGTTCTGCAAAGGGAAATGCGCCAACTAGGGTTTGATAGAGGAAGTATTCATCGTTGCGATCGACTAAGCTACGATGTGATTGATTAAGTTCACTCCAATGATTTACTTGTTGTTCCCATTCTTGAGGAATTTCTGACAACACATTTAACCTCGCTCTCACATCTTCGCCGCGCTTGGTATCATGGGTGGCGGTGGCGTTCATGGTATGCGGCCAGTTTGCTTGGTGCTGGTGGTTAAAGTTATGAAATTGCTCAATATTAATTCCAAAATGGCTGGGGTTTCCGCCGACTTCATTCAGTGAAATTAGACGGTTGTAAACATATAAAGTAGTATCTTCTACACCTTTAGCCATGAGTGGCCCAGTATATTGCTGCATTCGCAAAACAAAATAAATCCACTGTTCTTTTTCTGTTTGGCTGAGAGATTCATCAAACTGCAACAGCAAGACTTTTTCTAAAAAGTTCATTTCATGTTGCAACAGAGGTACTTGTTTTCTCGCTGTGTTAATTACTTGTTGAATGCAGGCTTTATCTGTGTCGGAAATTGCATCGGGAGTAATATAAGTACGGTAGATGGGGAATAATGTCAGAAGTTCTGCGATCGCTCGTTTCAAACCATTCAATGTAAAATCATTGCCATAGCGATATTTGCTGGCAATATTCTTCAGCAAACTAGCTAAATTATCCACATCACCCGCTAAATTCTTTTCTAATATGAGATGCTTTTTCTCTTTAACCAGTGATGGATAATTGACCCTTGCACCGATAAATGAATGGTAAATTTTATTAAATACAGCTTGATTTTGTGCTTGACAAAATACACCATTGACATAATTCAAAAAGTCATATCCCGAAGTACCTTGAATCTGCCAATTATTTGGTAAACCTTCTGTAAGTTCTAAAATCTTTTCCACTGTAATATAAACATCACCCATTTTTTCGCGCAGTCTTTCTAAATACTGCGTTGGGTTATATAGTCCATCAATATGATCAATTCTTAAGCCAGTAAATACACCGTCCTCTACCAGCTTATGAATCAAACTATGAGTGTTGTTAAACACGCGCATTTCTTCAACTTTCACTGAGATGAGTTCATTAACAGTAAAGAAACGGCGATAGTTCATTTCCTCTGCGCCAACTTTCCAGAAGGCGAGACGATAAAACTGGTCGTTGAGTAAGTCATCGAGTAAGTTAAAACTTTCCGAATTACCAGGTTCACCATTAAAACTTTTTAGGTTTTCGTCAATGAATTCCCGGATATCACCATTAGTGCTGTAGAGTTCCCAAATCAAACCTTTGATAAAAGCAATTTGGTCTTGACGCTGTTTACCAGTAACTTCCGAAGGTACACTTTTGAGAACGTAGAGAACGCCTAAAAGTTTAATAAATTCAGGATGATTTCTCCCCAGTGTGCGGGTGAGTTTACCAAGATTGTAAGTCAGAAATTTGCTATAAGACTCTAACCGCAATGGTAATTTTAAGCTGTAATAGTTAACAGTTAAACCATTCTGCTCATATTGAATTTGAATATCTCCCTTTTCTAAAGCTTCACCATAAAAATCTCCTAATAGTGGTGCAAGAATGCGCTCTTGGCTATTAGCAAAAGGCGAGTTCCAACAAACATCAAAATAATCGGTATAACTCGAATCTACACCATGTTCTAACACATCCATTAAGTAGGGATTTTCGCTACTATAAGCCATGTGATTCGGCACAATATCTTGTAGCCAACCCATCCCCAAAGCTTGTAATTCTGCCACTAAAGCTGCAAAATCGTCCGTAGTTCCCAATTGCGGATTTAACTGTGCAGCATCCACCACATCATAACCATGTGTACTCCCAGTTCTCGCCTTAAAAATTGGCGAAGCATACAAATCAGAAATGCCTAAATCTGATAAATAAGATGCGATCGCTCTAGCATCCTCAAAGCCAAACTGGGGTGTAAACTGAATTCTATAAGTTACTTTTGGGATTCGCATCATATTTTTACTTGATATAAATAGGTTGAAAAAGAGGTTCAGGGGAAAACACTCTGCGCCCCTCCGCGTTGACTTCACGTAACTCTGCGTTATAGTAGTCCTAAATCATTTGTAAAATTTCTATATCTTTTAGGACTTACGCAAAATATCTCTCAAACTCTCATTTCTCCGTGAACTCTGCGCCTCTGTGGTACCCTGCGGGAAGCCGCTTGCGCGTCTACGATTTTCCGTAGCTTGTGCGTAAGTCCTGTCTTTTTCTTCTTTCTTCCCTTTGCGTCCTTGGCGTTCTTGGCGGTTCGTTTCCATATCTATGTTTTTCACAACTCAGATAGGATTGCTATACAAAACTAAACTCATAGCCGCCAACACAACCTCCTCCCCCACAGAAAGTTTGTCAGGCGCTTGATAACCTGAGTCTAATAACTTCCGCGCACTTTGCTGAATTGGTAAACTCACCGCCACCGATGACGAATTAAAATTCATCGCAAATACCACCTCACCCGACTCGCACCAACGCCGGACAACAACTAATTTTTTCTCTTCATCACTAGTTGCTGCAATACTGTCGCGGTCATAATTCAATAACGCAGGATGAGTTTGGCGTAAATGAATTAACTGACGATACCAATTCCATAAAACCTTGTGTTTTCCTTGGTGACGCAATTCCCAGTTAAGTTTACACCGCAGAAATGTCTGTGCAGATTCGGGATCTGGTGGATCTTCCGCATAGTGGAACGCCTCAAACTCTTGCTTACGTCCAGCACGCACAGCTTGAATCAACTCAGGGTCAGAGTGACTGACAAAATAGATGAAGGGTGCAGTTTCGCCATATTCTTCACCCATGAATAGTAACGGTAAGTAAGGTGATAACAATACAGCACCAGCCGCTAATTTCAAACCTGCAAAGGAAATTCGCTCAGATAAGCGTTCCCCCTTCATTTGATTACCAATTTGATCGTGATTTTGAATACAAACTGAAAACTGAGATAATGGGCGATCGCGGCAAGATATCCCATGAAAACGCTTACGGTGGGGTGCATATCGCCAATCATAGACAAAAGTATCTTGGTAAGCTTTAGCTAAATCGGCACACTTACCGAAATCTTGATAATACCCTTGGCGATCGCCTGTTAACAATGTATGCAATGCGTGGTGGAAATCATCACTCCACTGTGCATCAATTCCATATCCTCCCAATTCTGGCGGACGTACAATTTGCGGGTTATTCAAGTCACTTTCTGCAATTAAATAACGTTTCCATGTCCCCCCTTGGCAAAAGTTATGCACAACTTCCGCCAATTCCCATAAAACATGCTTTGCACCCAAATCATAAATTGCTTGAATTGCATCCAGCCGCAAAGCATCTATATGAAAGTCTCCCAACCAATACAGCGCATTTTGAATAAAATAATTTCGCACACCTTGGCTATAAGAATCATCGAAATTCATCGCGTTGCCCCAAGGTGTCTTATAAGTTTTAGTAAAATAGGGCGCAAATTGACCCATATAATTACCTTCTGGGCCAAAGTGGTTATAAACCACATCCAGCACTACAGCAATGCCATTTTCGTGACAAGCATTCACAAACCGTTTGAAATCGGCTGGACTACCGTAGGAATTTTGTACCGCATACAGGTAAACGCCATCATATCCCCAGTTACGATATGCCAAATCAGGCTGAATATGATCATCGCCCGGAAATTGGGCAATGGGCATAATTTCAATCGCGTTAATTCCTAACTCCCGCAGTTCTGGTAAACGGGGAATAATTGCAGCAAAGGTTCCTTCTGGGGTGAATGTCCCGACATGAAGTTCATAAAAAATCATCGATTCTAAGGGAATACCCGTCCAGGTTGTATCTGTCCAATCAAAATGATGATCTACAACTTGAGAAGCACCGTGAACTCCTTGGGGTTGAAACTGCGAAGCTGGGTCAGCAAAAGCTTCTTGCTCATTTAATTTATATCGATACAGTGTACCTGGATACACATCATTGATTTTTACTTGCCAGTATCCTTCTGCTTGCGGTTTTAGCGGAATTAACTGCGGTTCTGGCGTTAAAATCTCTATCTCAACACTGTTTAATGTGGGAGACCAAACAGTAAACTCACACTCGCCGTTACCTAAGTAGTGAGCGCCAATTTTCACACAGCATCCTCCGCTTAAATGATGTTCTGGATAAGTGTTTGACAACTGTAAATGTCATCAAGTCAACATTTTTCAGTTATCTGCCAGATAGCATCATGGTATTTTTCTCAGTTATTCCACCAGTGCCAAAAGATATATTTGGTAGTAAGCATTTGGAAATAAAAAGACCAGCCTCCCACAGCTGGTCTATTAAATGTTTTTCGCGTTGTCTTCTCAATAGAGTTAAAACCCGATTGCGCGTTCCCAAAATGCAACGGGCAACTTTTCTTAACAATATTGTAACAGCCAACACAGTTTTTTCTTAAAAATTCACTAAAAAAAGATAAAGCCCGTTCAGATGGGCTTCCATCTTTGAGAATATTTCAACTAACCCGGAAGGTAGAGGGGATTTAGGGGACAAGGGGGACAAGGGAGACAAGGGAGAAGAATAGCAATTGATAACTTCTGCCTTCTGCCTCCTGCCTCATTCAATGACTATTGACTAACTGCGGTTTTCCCCAGAGAATGCGTTCTTGTTTATAAATAGCAATTCCTGGTTTGGCTCCTTTGGGTTTGTAGACGTACTTGGGCTGAGTATAGACTACTGGTACTTGGTCGCTTTGACGAGCGCGGCTGTAGTAGGCGGCGAGGTTGGCTGCATATTGCAGATCATCTGTGTCGGGGACAGCGCCCGCTTCTAAACGCATGAGAATATGGCTTCCGGGAATTTCTTGGGCGTGGAACCACAAGTCATAATCTCCCGCCACCCGAAAAGTTAATTGGTCATTTTGGCGATTATTGCGACCAATTAAGATTTCCCAACCGTTAGGAGTGCGATAACGACGGAAGTTGGCGATAGCAGTTTCGTTAGTGTTACGATCGCGGTATTGTGGATCTTCTAAATATTTTTGTCCAATTAGCTCATCACGGATTTCTTCTAAAGCTTGCAAATCTTCGGCTGTTTCGTAGTTTTCAATTTGCGCGATCGCAGCTTCTACTTGTTCTAAATAATCAATCTCTGATTGTACTTCTAACAATAACGGTTCCACTGCTAAACGAGCGCGTTTGAGTTTTTGGTGCTGCTTGTAAAAATTTTGAGCATTCTGCACACCGTTTTTATCTGGCTGAAGTGCGATCGCTACTGGTTCACCTGTTTCAAAATCAGGTAGGGTGATTTCTTGCATTCCCGGTTGCCAATTTTGCAAGTTAGCCATCAACAAATCTGCTTTTTGGCGATAATCATCCGCTTGATCTGATTGCTGCAAACGGGTGGTAAAGGCTTGGGCTTTGATTTTTAACTTCGTCAGAATATTTTGTAACTTCTGACTTAGTTGATGGCGCAATTGAGCAAATACCTGTTGGTTGAGTTGGTCGGTGTAATACTTATTCAGCAAGGCTTGGGTATCTTTGACTGGCGCAACCGCACCCCAACCCATCACGGTGTAACCAGTTGCTGTCCAAGCTGGTTGGAATTTACCAACATTTAAAGCTTGTAGCCATTCTTGCCAACATTCAAAGAGTTTTTGCCAATCGTCAGAACTTAGTTGATCAGTAGTTGTGTCTGGTGCAATACTCGCAGCTAACAGCAGAGAATCTACCAGTGATGCACTTAACCCGCTATAACTTTTGATGAGTTGACGCTTAATTGCACCGGGAACTAAACTCACCCTTTCTTGCCAACGTGCTTGAGATTCGCCCAAATTGGGAACCGGGCCTGTAAGTTTGGGGGGAAATTCGTAAAGCTGTCCAGTTTGAATTGGTCGGACACTCGATTGCTGCTCACTAACTTGATGGGCAGCCGTAATGATGAAATTATTGGCATCAGTCAAAATCGCATTACTGTATTTGCCCATAATTTCCACATACAAGTGATATAGGGCAGATTCTCCCGGACGACGGGCAAATTGTAAATCAATCGCCCTCTCCCAAGGTGCGATCGCTTCAATCGCAATTAAAGCCAAGCCACCCAATTGATGTACTAGTTGCTGGCTAAAAGTAAAAGTATCAGGCGATCGCGGCGGCGGATCACCGATGCAAATCCGTGCAGCTTGGGGATGCCAAGAAATTTCCAGCCAACCCCGTTGTTTCAGGGTGCGTAATGCGATAGAAATAGTGTAGCGATCGCGCTGATAAACTTGTTCTAAACGCGATGGCAGCCAGTAAGCGCGTAGTTCGCTACAAGCAGAAGTCAGGGTGGTAAAGTCAACTGGTTGCACAACAAATCATTGGCGTTCAAACGTCGATGCTCAGTATATGCTATCTTGTCTAGCTCTGATTGGCATACTATGAAAAAGATAAAATCTTCCACATCCTCCCGCCTTCTCATAGCTACAGTCGTCACTACAGGCGTATTGTCATTAATCACTCCAGTTAATGCTCAACAAACTCCTGAAACTGTAGCTAACGGCATTTACCATCCGCGAGAGGCAGAATTTTTCCGTGAGGGAAGGGACAAATTTGAACGAGAAATAGAATTTTTATCAACAAATAGCATTTCTGCTCCCGAAAACATCCTCAAAATTACTCCAGCAAAAACACCCGTAATTCAGCAACCAACTCTAGAAAACCCTCAATCTTTACCAGGTAAAAAAGCTCTACCGTCAAATTAATCACAACCTCATCTACCTGGATATTATTGCAGACAAACAAAAGAATTACCAAATTTATATCCCCGACTTTTTTAAAAAGTCGGGGATATTTTTTCTGATGAATACTTTCACCAGAATTTATAACTTTAAATACAATGCCATCTTTCTAGAGATACTAAAATTTTCCCTAAAGTTTGTCTATATTTTGAGCATAATTTTGTTGCTAAAAGGTAGCAAAAGTTAACTAGTGATTTCTAGAGGATTAAAGTATGAGTTTGCTACTTACAACATTCACCCAACACCTAAACTTTTCCCAAACACAACTAGAATCTATCCTGTTAAAATCACTGAATGAAGTACTAAATTTGCCGGAATTGCAACAAGAATTAGCAAGTTTAGATATTAAATTACTCAAAGAAACATTACCCACAGCCGGAGCAGTTTTAGCCCAAGAATTACCACCTTTTTATAACTGGTTAAAAAATGAGTTGGGTGTTAAACGTGTTCCCGAAAGTCCAGATCATGCAACTGCGTGGGTAATTGGTTTTGTGAACAATCAAGAAAGTTTAACTCACTTAGTTGAATTACACCGTCCAGTACCACGTCTAGCTTTAGAAGCTTCAGTTCCTCGCCTGATAGGGTTGTTTGACGGTGTAGAAAATGCAGCAGTTAGAAAAGAATGGCAAAAAGCGATCGCAGCTTTATGCTTAGTCTTAGTAGTCGATGCTCGTGAACAAGAGAAAATCTCTGTCGCAGCTTAAAAACTTATGCCGTGAACAACAAGAACCCCGAATTCTTCAAGAAGTCAGGGTTCTTGGTGCTGTAACCTGTCACCTACAACCTATCACCTACTACAATTTACCGCTTAGGCGCACCAAATCCACGACGCTCAAGCACACTCCGCACCTCTGGGCTAGGTGTGTAATTGTACCCGTAAGAAGAATTTTCCGAATCATCCATAACTTGAGGTGTAAGTAATACAATTACCTCATTACGCTGATTATTTTTGTTTGTTCTTCTAAACAATGAACCAATCAGTGGTAAATCTCCTAAAATGGGTATTTTAGAAACAGTTACCCGGTCTTGGTCTTGAATAATCCCTGAGAGAATTAAAGTCTGACCATCACGTAAACGAATCAAGCCAGAATTGAGCGATCGTTCAGAAACTAAGAATATACTTTGACTATTACCACCAACATTAATTTCTGCGGAAGATTGAGGAGCTTTAACAATAGGGGCTACAGATAATGAAACAAAACCATTATCATCAATTCGGTCAACTTTGACAGCTAATGTTAAACCCACACTTGTTTTTTCAGCAGTAACAGTTTGTACAGCAGTATCACTACCACGAGTTATTTCATTTCTAATGTTTCCTACTACTTCTTGAGTCAGGTTAACATTGGCAGTCTGACCTTCTTGCACAATCAATGTCGGGTCGGTCAAAATTTTGGCATTGCCACTTGTCACCTGAGCTTGCAAACTAGCCAAGAAACGTTTAGGGAATTGATATAAAGAAGGTAGTCCGTATGTGTAGGTATCTGGTGTCTGACCAGTGACTTGGCTAGTGTATCGAGTTGGTTCGCCAGTAACAGGATCAAATGCAGTGGGGACAGCAGTAACTGTTCCAGGAGTTCCTTGTGTAAATGCTGTCAGTCCCGGTTGTAATGGATTTGTACTTACACCAGCACTGGGAGTTCCTGTATTTGGGTTATTTTGGTTAAGGAAAATATTTCCTCCTTGAAGTGGGTTACTAGTAACGGGAGTACCAGTCACGTTATTTGCTACTTCAGCACTAGTAGCTGGTCTAGAACCACCAAAATTTAGAACTGCTGCACCACCATCATTAGTAAAGTAATTATTGCCAACCCCAAAAGAGAAACTAGTGTTAGTGTTATGGGTGTTTAAAAGGTTAACATCAATAATTTTGACATTGACTACTACTTGACGACGGCGAACATCAAGTTGAGTTAGTTGAGAAATTGCTATATTAATTTGTTTGGCAGGGCCAATCAATGTTATGGAATTTGTCCGCTCATCACCTAATGCTTGTAAACCTCGTAGCAAAGGTGTTGTATATTGAGAATCAGCAAGCGTGAGACGTTCAATTCTTGTTTCAGTGGTTGTCTGACTTTGAGTTACTGGAGCCGCACTACTACCCACAGGCACAGCAGTCACATTGGTTACTTGCCGTTCTCTGGTGACAGCACTTTCAGCCCCCATCCCTACTAAAAAGTTCAAAGCAACTCCGACATTGACCTGATTCAGCCGCAAACTACGTACAATCACATCACGGGTTGAATTAGGTAATTTCGCTCCTACAAAAACTGTACGACCATTTCGATTCGCTTCTAACCCACTTAAACGCAAGACATAGTTAAACACATCTTGCACAGGCTCGTTCTCTATGTCCAAAGAAATTGTTTGAGAGCCAGCAGCATTAGGAGCAGCACCTTGCTGACCTCCAGCAGCATCACCACTGATATAAGCCAAATTCAAATTAGCTGCACGGGCCAAAAGTGATAATACTTCGCGCACTGGTGCATCTCGCAACACCAGCCGTGGCACACGTTCTTGGGTTCCTAAATCAATCACACTCGGAGAAGCATCTGTAGCAGAAATAGCGATGTCTCCGACCGGTGGCGCAACGGCTCTGGGCAAGAACGGCGGTGCTTGGCTGACAGGTTGACCAGGCCCAGCCGCTTGGGCTGGTCTGCCATCAATACTAATTTCTGGGTTAGGAACCAGAACATCTGGCCTTTGGCTTGGTTGCACTGGCACAGACACATTTGTTGCAGGTACTGTTGGTGTTGTAGGTGTTGCCGCTACTGTACCTGTGGATGGTGTAAAGCCAAGGGTGATTCTGTCATCTTTGCGTACTACTGGTTGACCACTAGGTGCATCGTTATCACCAGTGACGATGACTCGAATGCTATTAGCATCTAGCTGCACAACTTCGACAGAGGCAATTCCTGATGCAGGTTTATCTTGACGGAAGTTATTACCACCTGCCAATCGTAGTTGAGCGTTAATTACATCAGAAACTAAAGTTTTACCCCTTTTGGTTGTAAAAACCTGGGGGCGAGAAGTTGAAGATGTTTTTAAAACTACGTTAATGCCACCATCAACAGCATTTAACTTAACATCATTAACTTGAGTTACCTGCGCCCATCCTGGTTGAGCTGCCAAAAATGTTAAAGCAGCAGCACCCAATATTAAGCTATTACCGTGAAGCTGTTTCACAGTTCATTCCTCACTTTATAAACATTTTTAAGCAACAATTTTTGAGAAAAAGCACTTTAGCACTGCTATTACTTTTTAGGAGGCTCTTTCGGAGCAAGTGCGGCTAAGTCTTCTGGTGTAAGTGGCATCAAAGCCTGTAATTGGAAAGATGTAGTTAAAGGTGGCGGCCCTACCTGACGTATGGCTTTACCTGTTTGGGATGTAGCTTGTACTGGAGCTAGTACTGACTGATAATCTCTAACGATTAACAAAGGCTGCAAACGCTCTATATTCCGCAAAATTGATTGGGTTTGTTCATAAGTACCAACAAATTCAACATTAATACTTATGCGTTTAAGTTTGTTATTTACTGCTACACCTAATGAACCATCTATAATTGGTTCGGCTTTAGTAGTAGCAGGGGCAAACTTCTGGAGTTTAGCTTTGACAGCATTGGGAGGAACTTGAGCATTGCCAGACTCAATCAACCGATTTAAATCTAAGAGCAGAGTATCTAAAGTTTTTTCATTAGCAAACAAACCTAAAACCTGAATTTGCTGTTGTTTGGCATCAGCTAAATCTTTTTTTACTTGGTCAATTTGTTTGAGAGTAGCTTTTTTCTGGTCAATTTGCCCTTGTAATTCTCCACTTTTGGCTTGCTGTTGCTGATAGGTATCCCATGCTGGCATAACAAAGTTCAGCACTATAAATAAGGCTCCAGCAAGACCTACTACCCCCGCTATACCTCCAATAATTTGGGGAGTGAAGGCAATACCAAATAGGACGGGGTAGGGCGATGCTCCTGAGTCAAATTCCTCACCCTGATCTGCAAAATTCAAATCTTCACTCAGCGTCATTTTGGGATGACTCCTGTTTGTTGCATAGTGCGAATTCGAGCTACTAATCCTACCGTGCCTTTTTGTTCCAACTCCCGAACTAAATCGGAAGCAGGAACATCGCTTAAACTCGATTGGATTGTATATTTAACTATTTGTGGCGGTTTGATGGGAACTTTAGATGTACTCGCAGTTGGTGGTAATGGTGCATCTACTAAGTTGGCAGTGGTAATTCTGCTGTCGGAAGCTTTCAAAAATTGAGACTGTTGCAGACTCAATAAGAAATCGTTGACATCGTTAAAAGTCCGCGCGACTCCGGTGATTTCGATACCACCAGCCGGGTTTGCGGGTGGCTGACCTTCTGCGGCTGGAGTAGGTGGAATTTGTTTGACGTTTTCTATTTGTACTGTAGCTGGAATGCGATCGCGCAAATCTTGTAACATCGCTGACCAAGGTCGAATTTGGTCAAATACAGTGACTAAACTTTGAGTTTCCCCTTTAACAGCATTTGTTTCTTCCTTGATTTTGTTAATATTTCCTATTTCTGTATCTAATCTAGTGACTTCTTGCTGTAACTGTGCTATGTTCTGCTCTAGTTCACCGTTCTTCCCTTGCAGTATCCACCAACCAGCCCCAGCAAAAATCGGTAAACATAAACCCAAACCAACCCCTAAGAAAATTGGTTTCGGATCGCCCACCGAAAGCTTTTTACCGGCTTTTTTGTCACTCTTGTTTTGGTAAATCGGTCGGTCTTTGAGAAAGTTAACATCTAAACTGTACATTCTGTTACACCTCCCGCATTCCGAGGCCAAGTACGATCGCTAAACCAGAACGTTCCAAAGCTGGATATTTTTGTTCATCAACCTGCAAAGACAATGCCCCAACTGGGTCTATTTGTACAGTTGGCAAGCTTAAGCGTTGTGTGAAGAACTCGTCTAGCTGTTGCAGTCCGCCACCTGGCCCAGCCAAAAGGATCTGCGCGATTTCCAAATTTTCACTTTGATTTAAGTAAAAATCGATAGAACGGCGCAGTTCATCCGTTAGTTCTCCTACAACTCTCATCATCGCTGCCATCCCAGGGTTGATTCCTGTCACCCCTGTTTGTCCACCATCCATAGGAGTCGCAGGAATAATCATTTCCCGTAAAAGTTCCATATCTCGTGATGTAGGTACACTCATTGCCCTAGCTAGGGCTTCTTGCATTTGATAAGTGCCAATTGGCACAGTCCGCGAAAATTGAGGTACTCCGTTCACAATGATGGCTATTTCTGTACTGTCGAACTCAATGTCAACTAGTACCACCGCTTCCTGTGGCCCAAATTGCCGCAGTTGGTCGCGGATTGTCCGAATCAGCGCAAAACTGTTAATCTCTAAAACATCGATTTGCAATCCAGCTTGCTCAAAAGTACTTAAATATGTATCAGTTACCTCCTTGCGGGTGGCTACTAATAATACCTGTACTTTTTCGATGCCGTCCTCATCTACAAAGTACCCAAGTTTTTGGTAATCTACATCAGCTTCTTCACGAGGATATGGTAAATACAAACCAGCTTCATGATTTAACACCATGTCCCGTAATTCTTTGTCATCTAACTCAGCTGGCACTGGAATCAGACGTACGATAGAATCTCGTCCAGGTACGCCGGTCGCAACACGAGAAGCTTTGATTTTACTTTCAGCTAATCCTTGCTGAATGATTTGCGCCATTGTCGGGGGGTCAGTAATTTGACCATCTGTCACCACACCTTCGGGAACTGGAACAGATGTAAAAGATTCTAGTTTTAAACCTTGGCGTTGCTTGCGTAACTGAACGATATTTACCCGTTCTGATGCAAGTTCGATGCCAACCCCTTTATTAGATTTGCCAAACAGACTATTGAAGCTTTTCACCACAGTTCCGCCGGACTACTAAATAGAAAATTTCATTTGTCAACGCAGTATATTGCGTTTTTACGGGTAATTGATTTAGCCTATAATCTCGTTAATTCTCCATAAGCTTTTCATTTCTATCAAGGGTGAAAATACTGGTAAAATGATTCGATTGCAAAAATTCAAACAACTAACAGCTTGGGCAATAATTGGTTTATTGACTAGTTGGATTGTTAGTTGCAGCACAGGTAACGTTGGCACAAGTCCAAAAACAGGCACAACAGAAGCAGCCAACATTGAGTTTTGGACAATGCAACTCCAACCTCAATTTACTGACTACTTTAAAACTTTGATTTCTGATTTTGAGTCACAAAATCCCGGTGTAAAAATTAACTGGGTTGATGTGCCTTGGGCAGCTATGGAGAACAAAATTCTAACAGCTGTCTCTGCAAAAACGCCACCTGATGTTGTTAACCTAAATCCAGATTTTGCATCCCAACTGGCGGGGCGAAATGCTTGGTTAGACTTAGATACAGCAATTCCAAAAGATGTGCGTTCGACTTATTTACCAAACATTTGGAAAGCCAGCACACTCAATGGCAAAAGTTTCGGAATTCCCTGGTATCTCACAACAAGGCTAACTATTTATAACACTGAATTATTAAAACAGGCAGGTATCAGTAAACCACCAACTACCTACGTAGAATTAGCACAGGTAGCACAACAAATCAAAAATAAAACTGGTAAATATGCCTTTTTTATTACTTTTGTACCGCAAGATTCCGGCGAGGTGATGGAGTCTTTGGTACAAATGGGGGTGACTTTAGTTGATGCTGAAGGTAAAGCCGCTTTTAATTCACCACAAGGTAAAGCTGCATTTCAATATTGGGTTGACTTGTACAAAAAAGGACTACTACCAAAAGAAGTGTTAACCCAAGGTCATCGTCATGCTATTGATTTATATCAATCTGGTGAAACTGCATTTTTAGCTTCAGGGCCAGAATTTCTCAAAACAATAGCTAACAATGCTCCAAAAATTGCTCAAGCTTCCGCTATTGCACCACAAATTACTGGTGATACAGGTAAGAAAAATGTGGCTGTGATGAATATAATTATTCCTCGCGCCAGCAAACATCCTGAAGCAGCCACAAAGTTTGCTTTATTTGTCACAAATGACGCAAATCAATTATCGTTTGCAAAAGCAGCAAATGTTTTACCTTCAACTACTAAAGCATTATCTGATAGTTACTTTAAAGATATGCCAGCTAATGCTTCTACTGTTGAAAAAGCCAGAGTTATTAGCGCAACTCAATTACAGCAAGCTGAGGTTTTAACCCCGACCCTAAAAGACTTTAATAAATTGCAAAAGGCAATTTATGAAAATTTGCAAGCAGCTATGTTAGGTCAAAAAACTGTTGATCAAGCTGTTGAAGATGCCGCCCAACAGTGGAATAATCGCTAAATTTTGAAAGTTTCAGATTCCCGACTTCTTCAAGAAGTCGGGAATCTTTTTATTTATGAAGGATTTAATTTTCCTAAAAAGTGTCCAATTAGATAAAGAGAACCACACAAAACCACTAAATTATTTGTATTAGTAAAAGCTGATGCCAGTGATGATGATACATCTGGATATGTTTGACACAAGTTTAGTTTTGGGCAAATATTATTAGCCAGATTTGCTAATTCTTGAGGATTAGCTGAATTATTATCTGGTACTGGTACTAAATATAATTTATCGTTTGTTTGTAGCAGGGCTTGGAAAATTTCGGTATGGTCTTTTGTCGAAAGCATACCAATTACCCAAGTTACATTTTGGGGATTTAGACTATCTACGTAATTACGTAAGACTTGGGCTGCTGCGGGGTTATGTGCGCCGTCAATTAATAATTTATGATTCTTCCAAGTTAGCCATTGCATTCTTCCTGGCCATTTGGTGTTTGCCATCCCATTGATAATGGCTGATTCCAGAATTTGCCAACCTTGTTGTTGGAGAATTTCTAAGGTTGCTAAAGCTAAAGCTGAATTAGTTAATTGAATTTGCCCTTGTAATGGTAGAGGGTATTGAATGAAATTTTGAGGATATTGAAGAAGTGTTTGATATTCTGCCCAGCCTGGAGAGATTTGTTGTGCAGCTTGGGGTGTAAATATTGGGCATTTTAATTCTTCGGCACGCGATCGCACAACTTTTTCCGCATCGGCTGGCAATGAACCCATGACAAGCGGACATCCAGGCTTGATAATTCCGGCTTTTTCTCTAGCGATATCAGCCACAGTGGGGCCTAGTTGTTGCCAATGTTCGCGGCTAATGGAAGTAATTACTGTCACCAAAGGTTCAGAACAAACATTAGTCGCATCTAAACGTCCGCCTAGCCCAACTTCTATTACTGCAATATCAACTTGCTGCTGGGCAAAATACAACCAAGCAGCCGCAGTAATAATTTCAAACTGAGTCGGATATTCATCATCACCAGAAACAGCCGCTTGGACTTTTTGTAAAAGCTGACTTAATTCCTCAGCCGAAATTGCTTGTTCATTGATACAAATCCTTTCTGTCCAATCAATTAAATGCGGCGAAATGTAACGTCCTGTCCGATAACCAGCTGCGGTAAGTACTGAAGAGAGGTAAGCGCAGACAGAACCTTTCCCATTTGTCCCAGCAACGTGAATGACTGAGATGCGTTCATGCGGGTTGCCCAGGTTTGCCAATAGTTTGACAATACGTGACAGTCCCAGATTTACACCAAAATGTTGTAAAGGTTGAAGTACAGAATCGATATTCACTGGAAGGAGTGGGGAGTGGGGAGTGGGGAAGTAAGGGGGCAGGGGTGCAGGGTGCAGAGGAGTTTAACTAATGACAAATGACAAATGACAAATGACAAAACCGACTGCCCAGATTTCCTAGAAACAGTCGGTTGTAAGGTGATAATGTAAATTTATGTTTATGCTTCTCTGTTCAAAAAGTTTTGCACTTGTCTTAAAGCTGCTGCACCGATGTTAAAAACAGCCCAGCCAGCCGCAACAGCAATAGGCGCTAAAACGATCGCTACACGAAAATCGATATCCATAATTTAGAACCCCTCTGTTAAGTAGAAATTAAAGTTTTATCAACTCTTCTCATCTTTATTTTTAGCCCAAGTGGGCATTTTTTCCAACTAGGTATGTAAAGAAAGATTACAGTGGAGTCAAGAACCATTTGTTCATCTTCCTTGTCTCCCTTGTCTCCCTTGTCTTCCTTTCTCCTTCACCCAGCATTAAAACCCAAATCACTGCCTTTCCCCGCATGAACCAAAGCTAACTTTTTGTAACGTTCAGCGTGTTCTATGAGTTCGGCGGCTTCGGTGGCGCTAATTTGACGCAACACTTTGCCAGGAACGCCGACAACTAAAGATAAAGGCGGTACATCTTTTGTCACAACTGCGCCTGCACCGATAATACTGCCACTGCCTACTCTGACACCATCTAAGACTACTGCCCCAATACCAATTAAACAGCCGCGCTCAATATGGGCAGAATGTATCACAGCACGATGTCCGACAGTCACATAATCTTCTAAAATGGTGGGCAAACCAGGATCACCGTGCAGAATGGCTCCGTCTTGGATATTTGTGCATTCACCAATCTCAATCCGCTCTACATCAGCTCTAACTACTGCTCCATACCAAATGCTGGCTCCGGCTTGGATGTTCACAGCACCAATGACAACAGCATTGTCGGCAACGAAGGCTGCTGGAGAAAAATCAGGAGATGGCCAGTAAGAAGCGGTAGACACGATAGAATAGGAATATGGTACCCAGGAACACTGGAGAAACTCCAACCTTTGAGAAACTGGTTGCACAACCAGAATATCATGTTGTTAGGCCTCTACACTGAGGAAAACACAGTTTACAATTGTTCTAAACTGCAACTACGTTTCCGTGCAGTTACGAACAATTAACTTAAAGTGGAGGAGCCGAAGTGTAAAATCGAACCTAATGGTGCTAGTGAAGAAGAAATTATGTTTGTACGCACTTCATGATGAATCCAGGTTTGCAGTACCCAATATTTGGTCACGAAATTCAGTGTCCCCACTGTCGGCAGACTATTCCGGCTTTGACACTTACTGATACTTATCTTTGTCCTCGTCATGGCGCATTTGAAGCCAACCCTAAGACTGAGGAGTTAATTCATCTACAGTCAGGTCGTCATTGGCGCAGATGGAATGGGGAATGGTATAGACAACACACTCATCCTGATGGGATACGGTTTGAAATTCACGAAGCTTTAGACAAACTGTATACCCAAGGCTACCGAGCAACAAAGGTAATTATTGCCAGACGTTATCAGGAATTGATGAGTGGTTATTTAGAACGCAGTACCCCTTGGCGTTCTGGACAGCCAGAGACGACATCGGCGCGACTTTATGGCTTACCAGTAGAATTTAGTCCCGATTCCTCAGAAGAACCTTCCTGGGAAGTGATTAATTTCGATTTGGAAAAAGAGCCAGGAGTGCCTGTGCGCTACCCTTATTTCAGGTTGTTTGAGTAAAAATCAATGGTCAATGGTCAATTCAAATGACTATTGACCATTGACAAATGACTATTGACAAATTATGCACCACGCCTCTATCCGCACTGCGAATATTCATCGCGCGATCGCTTTTTATGAATTGTTGGGGTTTACCGTATGTGAACGCTTCACTACAGGCTATACCCTGGCTTGTTGGATGGAAGGCTTAGGCGGACGCATTGAACTGATTCAAATTCCCCAACCCAAACCTGCGCCTGATGCGTTTGATGATGAGCATTATGTTGGGTATTATCATTTGTCTTTTGATTTAACGGCAGTCACACCAGATTTACCTAGCTGGTTAATAAATTTAAAAACCAGCTTTGCATTAGCAGCACAAAACCAGCCAGAACAATTCTCACCCCTGAAAATCCTTTTAGAGCCGACACAACAGCAAATAGGCGATCGCATCTGGGAAGTTGCCTTCATTGCAGACAGTGATGGTTTACCTCTAGAATTTATTCGGACTTTAACTAAACTCGGTTAAATAAACTTGGCTCTTTATATAATTTTTGTTACTAGACTAAATATACTCTTTGTTACTAGACTAATTTTTCTCTGGTAGTGTCTCTGATTTCAGTGATCCCGAAGAAAGAATAGACTACTAATAATCACGCTTATAAATATATAATTGCATTTAATAAAAACATCTACCAAAAAATGTCTCTGTTTTTTATAGGGTATAGATATCGTTGGTCATTCTTATTTTTAAGTCTGTGGATAATCACAGTATTTTGCTTAAGTACTCAACCCGCTGATAGCAAATATATAGCTAAAATCAAATCAGACAATACTCACACACAATTGATTGCAACTCATATAAATAACCCAACAATTACAGCCAACGTTCGTAAAACAGTATTAGAAAATGGTCTGACTGTTTTAACAAAAGAAGTGCATACTGCGCCAGTTGTCAGTGTGCAAATGTGGTACAAAGTTGGTTCACGCTATGAAGCACCAGGAACTAACGGGATTGCACATCAACTTGAACACATGATGTTTAAAGGTACAAAAAATCGTCCAGTGCAATTTGGTCGATTATTTAGTGCTTTAGGTAGCGACTCCAACGCTTTTACGAGTTATGACCAAACAGCTTATTACAACACTGTAGAACGGGAAAAACTCAAAGCACTGCTAGTTTTAGAAGCAGATAGAATGCAAAATTCTCTGATGGAACCAGAACAACTAGCAACAGAAAAACGAGTAGTAATTTCAGAATTACAAGGTTACGAAAATAGTCCAGAATACCGCCTCAACCGTGCTGTTATGCACGCCTTATTTCCCAATCATGCTTATGGATTACCTGTGGGTGGTAACAAAGCAGATGTTGAGAAATTTCAAGTTGAGCAAGTCAAGGAATATTACCGCAAATTTTATACTCCTGATAATGCTGTATTAGTAATTGTGGGAGATTTTCAAACGAGCAAAACCCTAGAAACTGTCAAAGAAATATTTGGTAAGTTACCGAAGAGGCAGGAGGCAGAAGGCAGAAGGCAGGAGGCAGAAGTAGATAGTTTATTACTCAGCACTCACACTTCAAGTTCGCTCAGTGTACAGCACTCAGCACTCAACACTCCCCTAATATTAAGAGAACAGGGAGCCGCAGCGATGCTGCAAGTGGTTTATCCACTGCCTAATTTGCATCACCCAGATATTCCTGCTTTGGAAGTGCTGGATTACATTTTGACAGAGGGGAGGAACTCACGGCTTTATCAGACATTGGTGGAATCTGGTTTAGCAAGTGAAGTGACTGCTTCGGTTTCTAGCTTGCAAGAGGCTGGCTGGTATGAGTTGTTAGTGACAGCAGATGATCATCAAGATTTGAAGAAGATTGAAAAAATACTAAATCGTGCGATCGCTAATTTAGTCCAAAAAGGAGTCAAACCAGAGGAATTAACCAGGGCTAAAATGCAGGTAGAAGCTGGGGTAATTTTGAGTAATCGGGATATCACTAGCCAAGCAATGCAATTAGCTAATGATGAAATAACTGCTGGTGACTATCGCTATACTGACTGCTATTTAGAGGCTGTTAGTCAAGTGACAGATGCGGATATTGTCAATGTAGCCAAAAAATATCTTCAACCAGAAACCCGCGTTGTTGGATTATTTCAGCCGACTGAACAAAATGTAACGGAAACGGGTAAAAAATTTAACTTAAATCAAACTAAAGAAAATTTATCTGCTGCTACACCTTTGGCTGTATCAGAAATAGATAAATATTTACCACCGCTAGAAGAAACAACAGATATTGTTAAAAAAGTCTCCCACAACGCGAGTCAAAAAAATTCTACTCTGGCGTTACCAGAGCAATTTACTTTAGCTAACGGTTTAAAAGTATTACTATTACCTGATAAAAGTACACCCACAGTAACTTTAAACGGTCACATCAAAGCCGGAAAAGAATTTGATGCGGAACATCAAGCAGGATTGGCATCTTTGGTGGCTGATAACTTAATGAGTGGGACAAAAAGCAAAAATGCTTTAACTCTGGCGAAGGCTTTAGAAGAAAGAGGCGCATCGTTGGATTTTACAGCTTATCGTGAAGGTGTGCGAATTGAAGGCGATGGTTTAGCCGTAGACTTACCGATTCTGATTGAGACTTTAGCAGATGCGGTGAAAAACAGTACATTTCCCAAAAAAGAATTGGAATTAAACCGCCAGCAAGCTTTAACTGACTTGAAACAGGAATTGGATGATCCCGCAGAAGTCGCAAAAAGAATTTTTGTTCAATCTCTTTATCCGAAACAACATCCTTTACATACTTTTCCGACAGAAAAGAGTCTGAAACAAATTAAGCGAGAGGATGTAATTGCGTTTAAAGCTAAATATTATCGTCCAGATACAACAGTGCTGGTGATAGTAGGAGATTTTGAACCTACCCAAGTGCGATCGCTCATCGAAAAATCATTAGGCGATTGGCAAGTGAGTGGTCAACCACCAACAATCCAATATCCAAATGTAAAATTACCAGATAATCTCTTACGTGTAAACCCGGTGATGGCAGGGAAAGCGCAAGCGATTACTTTTATGGGTAACACAGGTATTAATCGTCAAGACCCCCGCTATTATCCGTCTTTAGTCTTAAATCAAATTTTGGGAGGCGATACATTATCTAGTTATTTAGGTGCAGAAGTGCGCGATCGCCAAGGGCTAACTTATGGTATTTATAGTTACTTGCAAGCGCAAAAAAATGCTGGGACATTTTGGATAGAAATGCAAACTAGTCCAGAAGATAGCAACAAAGCGATCGCTAGTACCCGCAAACTTATACAAGAAATTCATCAGCAAGGTGTCACAGCCAATGATGTAGAAACAGCTAAAAACACCTTAGTTAGTAACTACAAAATTTCTCTCGCTGACCCTGAAGAATTAGCACATACAATGCTGATGAATCAGGTATATGGAATGGACATTACAGAACTAAATTCCTTTGCTGATAAAATCAAACAAGTTTCTCTTACTCAAGTAAATCAAGCAGCTCGTGAATTACTCCACCCAGATAAAATTGTGGTGGTGACAGCAGGCCCGGCTGTAATTGCAGATAAAAATCATGAGTGATTTGAGGAATGCAAAAGTAAAAAGGTGAGCCATTGCGGTGGACGGGTTTCCCGGCATAAAGCAAATGGTGAACCCGAAGGGCAAAAGTAAAAAGAAAGAATATTTATACCAAAATCCCAACCTGTACTAGAGGCTAGGGGTTAGATATTATGAGTAATTAATAATTTTATACAGGGGTTAAAAAACTAATGAAAATTTCTTTAATAACAAAATTCAGACCTCAGACTTTATACTTCATATTTCAATTTTCTTTGCTACTTAGCCTGAGTTTTGTTAATTTTATGCCATCAGCCATTGCAGCAAATATTCCTAGCGATTTGCTCAAGCAACCAGCTACAGAAATTACAGTTAGCTTGGGTAATGCTGCTAACGAACTCAAATTTGAACCAAATCATTTAGAATTAATCGCAGGTAAACGCTATCTACTGCAACTCAAAAATCCTAGCCAATTAAAGCATTATTTTACTGCTAAAGATTTTTCTGATGGCATTTGGACGCAAAAAGTAGAAGCCGGAAAAGTAGAAATTAAAGGGGCTATTCACGAATTAGAATTAAAACCCGGTGCTGAGGCTGAATGGGTTTTTGTTCCTTTAAAAAGCGGCAAATATAACTTACACTGTACTATACCAGGACATACAGACGCTGGGATGACAGGGGAAATCATCATCAGTAATTCATAATTACTTTTGCCAATCAGTTATCTTTCCTTAGTTAGATATAGCTTGTCCTCTTCTACTCAGGGAAAAAATTTATCTGCGTCCATCTGCGGTTAATAACTCTAATCCTCCAACCACAGACACTAACAAACTTTCAAACCTATTAACTGCTATAACTTAAATATAGATATAGTTTCTCAATTATTCTATAAAAAGCACGGAATCCGTAGCGACAAAGCATCAGCAATTATTATCAGCACATGAACATTTTTAGCAACTTGCTTTCTCAACCAGTTAAAGTCACACCGTCACCAAAACAGCGTCGGGGAATTGAAATCAAATCGCCGCGTGAAGTGGAAATTATGCGGCAATCTGCGAAAATTGTCGCAACGGTGCTGAAAGAAATTTCTGAATTGGTCAAACCAGGGATGACAACAGCCGACTTGGATGCTTACGCGGAAAAGCGCATCCGGGAAATGGACGCAACACCCAGTTTCAAAGGATATCACGGATTTAAAGGCTCTATTTGCTCCAGTATTAACAATGAAGTCGTGCATGGTATTCCTAGTCCGAAAAAAGTCATTCGTGCTGGGGATGTCTTAAAAGTAGATACAGGTGCTTATTACCAAGGTTTTCACGGCGATTCTTGCATTACAATTGCTGTGGAGGAAGTCACTCCAGAAGCCGCTAGACTGATTCGTGTAGCTGAGGAAGCTTTGTATAAAGGTATAGAACAAGTGAAAGCAGGTGCATATCTGCTTGACTTAGCTGGCGCGATCGAAGACCATGTAAAAGCCAATGGTTACAGTGTGGTAGAAGAGTTCACTGGACATGGCGTTGGTCGGAACTTGCACGAAGAACCATCAGTGTTTAACTTCCGCACCAGAGAAATGCCAAATGTAAAATTGCGTGCGGGAATGACTTTGGCAATTGAACCAATTTTAAATGCAGGTTCTAAACATACACGTACATTAGCTGACCGTTGGACTGCGGTAACGGTAGACAATTCTCTATCGGCTCAGTTTGAGCATACGGTGTTGGTGACGGAAACTGGTTATGAAATTTTGACCGATCGCACTAAAGTATAGTAGGTAATAGGTGACAGGTGACAGATTTAAAAGTCTTTTGCTGTCGTTGATATGTCCTAATTTCCTAATTATTGCTATAAGTTACAGCGATCGCAATTCATCCCAACAGCACAGTTGATAAATTAACGTTGGGATGAATTTTTGCTGTTTAAGTTCTAATACGGTAATGAGAGTTGATTTCTCAATTTTTGTTTTACCTGTTAGAGAATGAGTAAGATTTGGGGGATTCTCCCCCACACCCCCGATTGGGGGACGGTTGCGTCCCCCAAACCCCCTCCAAAATCATTTTTTCGTTTTTTATTAGTTTTGTTGTAATTTAGTGTTCTTTAGGACTTACGCAACTGGCATATTTTTTCTGTAGGGTGTGTGACGCAACGAGAAAATTTGAACGTAGTCATCAGATTTATAGCGTCACGCACCAACCACCAATTTTGACACTTACGTAAGTCCTGTCTGAACTGTATTGGTATAAGTCCAATATCGGAAAAATTCATCCCACAGGAACTAAACACAGAAACTAGAAATGAGTTCAATCAAGAAATAGGTAAAACTTTAGCATTTGCGAACATGACCACCATTGAATGTCAAAATCTAGGTAATCAACAGCGATCGCCTCAAACTATTCTGCCAAACTTAGGTTTAGTTTGTATTACAATTTCTCAAAAAGTCCGCTTTAAAACAATCACACGCACACGCTATTTAAAACTATCCCTAAAAGAACGGGAAAGTATCTTACGAGAGCTTTATCAACATAACTTACAGCGATTGCATGATGCGTTGACTTTTTGTGAACAGAATCAAATTCGCCTTTATCGTATGACTTCTAATTTATTTCCGATGAATGATTTAGAAGACAAAATTGGCGAAAATATCTTAGAAGAAATGGCTGATGAGTTGAGTAAAATTGGTCAACGTGCAGTCGCCCTTGGTATCAGAATGGTATTACATCCTGATCAATTTGTAGTGCTGAGTTCCGATTCACCAGAAGTTGTACAAACTAGTATCAATATCTTAGCCAGACACGCGCGAGACTTGGATTTACTGGGTTTACCTCGTTCGCCTTGGTCGTTGATGAACATTCATGGTGGTAAATCGCAACGCGCCGAAAAGTTAATACAAGTAATTTCAGAATTACCAGAAGCGATTAAAAGTCGCTTAACTTTGGAAAACGACGAATACGCCTATAGCGCCAGTGAAATTTTAGCAGTGTGCCAAGCCGCGAAAATTCCCTTGGTATTCGACGCTCATCACCATATTTGCCACGAAAATTTAGACAGCTACAATGAGCCGAGTGTGGCTACGATGTTTGAGGCGGCGAGGGAAACTTGGAAAAACCCAGATTGGCAATTAGTTCATATTTCCAACGGTGAAACAGCCTTTAAAGATAGAAAACACAGTGATTTCATTAATGCTATGCCTGATATCTATCATCAAGCACCGTGGATAGAAGTGGAAGCTAAACGCAAAGAAGAAGCGATCGCCCATTTGCGTAGTTGGTGGCTTGTGGGACAATAATATTTTTGTTGAGAAAATTTTGCCCTACCTTGCCTTGGCATGGAATAATTAAGAGACTATGGCGATCGCAATCGATTTTGGTACTAGCAACACAGTCATTGCCCGTTGGAATCCCGTCACCCAGCAGGCGGAAACTCTGAGTTTACCTGGTTTATCAATTCAACAAAGTCTCAATCCTCCACTTATTCCCAGTTTGGTATATGTGGAGGATGCAGCCCAGAGTAAAGTTTTAGTAGGGCAGCAAGTACGCGATCGCGGTTTGGATCTCAAAGGCGAATCTCGATTTTTCCGTAGTTTTAAGCGTGGTATCGGTGCAGAAATTCAAGGCTTCTTACCAGAATTAGACGGAGAAACCGTCACCTTTGAACAAGTTGGACAATGGTTTCTCAATCAAGTAATTGAAAAACTAGCACCCTTAGAAGGTGGATTGGACTCACTGATCTTAACCGTCCCCGTCGATAGTTTTGAAGCTTACCGCCACTGGTTAGGTCAAGTTTGCCAAAGCCTTCCAGTCGAACAAGTGCGGATGTTGGATGAACCCACAGCCGCCGCCTTGGGTTATGGTTTGGCTGATCAAGAAAATCTCTTAGTGATTGACTTTGGTGGCGGTACTTTAGATTTATCTTTAGTCAAGTTAGATAAAGGCGCACAAGGTAATACTAAACCCATCGGATTTTTGCTCAAATTTGGTAATAAATCCCTAGCGGAAAATTCCAAGCAAAAAGTCAAAATGGCGCGTGTGTTGGCAAAAGCTGGGCAGAATTTAGGCGGAACAGATATTGATAATTGGTTAGTTGATTACTTTGCTAAAACTCAAGGCTTGCTAGTAAGTCCATTAACAACGAGATTAGCGGAAAAAGTCAAAATTCAGCTATCAACTCAAAACCAAGCCAGCGAAGTTTATTTTGATGATGAAACATTTGAAAGTTACGAATTAAATTTAGACCGGGATAATTTAGAAAATATCCTTAAAGAACACGCATTTTTTGAGCGACTAGATGAGTCAATGACAAATCTGTTGCAACAAGCACGCCGCCAAGGAATTGAATTAGCAGATATTAATGCTGTGTTGTTAGTTGGGGGAACTGTCCAACTACCAGCAGTGCAGACATGGGTAAAACAGTATTTTGCGCCAGAAAAAATCAGGTGTGAAAAGCCTTTTGAAGCGATCGCCCAAGGTGCATTACAGTTATCTCAAGGCGTGGAAATCAAAGACTTTCTCTACCACAGTTACGGGATTCGTTATTGGGATCGACGCAACCAGCGCCACAGTTGGCATCCGATTATTAAATCAGGGCAAGCTTACCCGATGAATCAAGCTGTAGAGTTATTTTTAGGCGCATCTGTGGAGAATCAACCCAGCATTGAGTTAATTATCGGAGAATTAGGCGCAGACACAGGTAATACCGAAGTTTATTTTGATGGCGATCGCTTAATTACCCGCCGTCTGGATAGCGGTGAAACCACTGTTAAACCTCTGAATGATAGCGCAGGCGCGAGAACCATTGCTCAACTCACACCGCCAGGGTATCCGGGGAGCGATCGGGTAAAAATCCTCTTTCAAGTTGATGAACAACGCTTTTTACGCATCACTGTTGAGGATTTGTTGACGAATGACACCTTGTTAGAAAATCAGCTTGTGGCGCAGTTGAGTTAAAGTATTTATACGATAGCGATCGCATAAATACTTTAAGACTGTTTTGGATATTTGGCGAAAGAAACACTCATTTTATATTTTTAAGAAGAGATACGATGATTTCATTTCAAAAGAATAAACCACCAACTGAACCACCGATGGAAGCCCTAAAGGCATATTTTAATGTAGCCTTCAAAGCTACTACAGCAACCTGCATAGCCAATTTCTGAACTTCTTTTTCTAATTCCAGCCATATCTCGTCATTCAGAAATTCTCCACTGTATAACGATTGCTCTTGATCATCAAGCTCATCTTCTATACTCTCTAGCTCAAATTCCTCATTTTTTTCTACACAAGCACTTTCGGCTTTTTCTATTTCATAAGAAAGTTCAATTTCCCGCTTCAACCATTCAAGTGCTTTCTTAGTTGCTTCATCTTTAGTATGACCTACTGCTGTTGCTTCAAATTCTTCATAACTAAGTGTTGCCTGGAACAATCCATTAACAATTGGTTTGATTTTTAGCTTCATGTCTACAAATTTTGTCTCTTAACAGTTTAAGCTTGGATATTTCAAAAGCATAATCTTAGTAAAGTGACCCTTCCTATTCTTTGCAGTCCATTTTTAGCGATCGCCATTTTGTCTCATTTCCCGTTCAATAATTTCCTTGATAAATTCAGGAATTTCTTTTTCCAGCCTGATAGCCTGTTGTTTTAATTTTTCATAAATCTCAATGTCATCTCCTTGCCACATTAAATCTATTCTCCTAATCTCTTGCATTGCGATGTGTGTGTAATTTTCTGGATACGCCCAATAACATGACAAACAAATAGATTTATCCTTAATGCTATTCCAATTTTCACAATGCTCACATGACCAAGACTTAGCTCGATTAGCCGAACCACAAAGTAACATAAAACTTTCTGGTGCTAGTTCTGGTTCTCCATCAACTTCAAACGGAACACGATGATCAATCTGTAACTCACGCTCTTCAACTTTTTCTAAATAGATGAAGCATTTACAACCATATCTCCTGATTAATTCGTTTTTAATCTGTTTTGATAAGCCTGTTCTACCAGATAATCTAGAAAACCTTGCCTTACTAACATCTCCAAATCTGTAGGCTGCTATCTTTCTTCCATCACTTCCTGTTACACGGAAAGTTTCTAGAGGAATTCCATGTTCTCGAACATCTCTAGCTGCTCTTGGAGGATGATTGTAACCATATCTTTCCTTCAGTTCTTCCGTTGTAATAAAACCATATTGCAAAATATGATCAATAACAGCTTTTGGCCTTTTGGCTGTTACTGACTGACAAAGTTGTATGAAATCATTAGGTAACTGCTGAGAACTGTCCATACATTTCCAAAAGAGTAAGCTGTCTCGCTGCTTTGCTAATATAGCTCTCTAGCTCTGAAGATTGTCCATTTAGTAGATTTGGCGACAAGTATAAAGACTCTATTGTTATTTCTGCTCTTCCTAGTAGTGTTGCTTGCGATGATCTACCAACTTCAATCTCAACCTTCCTGAGTCCTAACTCTTGAGGTAATGGCATACCAAAAGTTTTGTTGCCAAGTTTGCCATCATAGCTAATTGCAAACGGTACTCCACGTTGATTTAATTGTTCTATAGATATAACAAAATCATCAAAATTAATTCCTGAGAAATATCTTGAATCTCTATTTCCACACACGCCCTGATAGGGAGGATCTAGATATACAAAATCACTGCTCTTTACGGTGGTTAAAACTTCTCTATAATCCAGACTGGTAAATTGACATTTACCTTTTAATAATGCAGAAACTCCTTCAATATTTTTCCGCATTTTGTGAGGCTGAGTTCCCCTGCGCCTCTTATCAGGACTTTGATTAAATAAACCTTCAGAATTATATCTAACAGAACCTTTCACACATCGAGCTAACAAATATAAAAAAAGCTTTGGGTCATTAGTTTGATTAAATTTATTTCTAACTTCAAAGTAATGCCCTATAGAATCATGATTTTGAGCATTCCATATATTTGTATAGTAACTTACTATCTCATCTGATTGTTCTACAATTATCTCTAATAATTCAATAAGTGGTTTATTAATATCATTCAGCCAAAAGCATTGAGAAATATTTTTAGACGCAACAGCTATACTAATTGCTGCTGTACCTGCAAATGGTTCTACAAATCTTTCTATTTTGTTAGGCAGAAAACTGAGAATTTTTGACGCAAGCTTTCTCTTACTACCCTGATATTGAATAGGATGCGGCAAGTTAACCATCTCAACAGCAAAACAAATGATATTAACTTCTTAGCTTATCATAAAGGTTAAATTACTCCGAATTATACAATGTAGCCTGATTGAGATGGCTGAGTGCGATCGCCTCACTTAAAATTACGATTCTCAATTAGTTGCTGAAACGCAACTAAAGTTTTTTGATGTTGTTCGTTTGCAACCCAAGTAAAATCATCATGACCTGCACCATCTACCCACAATGACATTTTAGGATCAGGTGCGGCTGAGTATAGTGTATATCCATGTTGGACAGGGATAGTTTGGTCAGCTTGACCGTGCATCACTAAGATTGGACAGTTAACCTGCGGAAGTTTTTTCAGGTTAGAAAACTTATCGAAGGGAAGTAAGGGAAAAGGTACAACAACGCGAAAAGCGGATGTAAATGTACTTTCCAAAATTAAACCAGCCACAGAATGACGAGTTGCTAAATCAACAGCTGATCCTCCACCAACAGAACGTCCATAGACGATAATTTTCTTCGGTGGTACTTTTAGCTGCTGTGTGAGATAAATGTATGCGGCTTCAGCATCTTGGTAAGCATTAGATTCGCCAGGTTTACCATCGCTTGTCCCAAAACCGCGATAGTCATAGGCAAAAACGCTAAATCCCCATTGATGTAGACGTTCTAAAAACGGCTGAATATCACCAATATCTTCGGCATTACCGTGGATGTAGAGGATTGTATACTCTCCCCTGGGATTAGGTAGATGCACAGCCGAAATCTTTTGTTTGTCAGTAACGGGTACTTTCAAAATACTGGCACTGTCTTGATAAGTAGCAGGTTGAGGCAGAAAAATCATGCTATCTGCTCTAAAAAAAACATAAAACGCGAAAAAGCCGTAAATAAACAACAAGGAGCGAACTAGCCGTTTCCAACTGAGTTCACCAATCAATAGCTTTCTAAGTTGCGATCGCTGCATGAATTTATGAGAACTTTATAGGGTAATAATCAATTTTTCCCAAAACCTCTCGTCTAAACAACTATGAAGAGCGTTATTTAATTTACGTTCGTTTCTTTGCAAAAGTGGGTAACTTGAGTAAGTAACACACGGAAATGAATCCATGCTCATGTTACTCTTTAAAATTGGCAATGAGCGGTATGCGATCGCATCTCAAGAAATTGTAGAAGTTATACCCCTGCTTGTCCTCAAAAACTTGCCACACACACCAGAATATCTAGCTGGTGTATTTAGCTATCGTGGTCATGTTGTACCAGTCATCGATTTATGTCAATTGATGCGGGGTAAAACCTGTGGCAATAATTTGAGTACACGAATTATATTAGTTAACTATTGTAGAGATAATCATACTCAACATATTTTGGGTTTGATGGCAGAACAAGTAGTCGAAACACTACATCTATCTACAAATAAATTTGTTGATTCTCATCTTCCAATAGAGGCAGCGTCATATTTGGGCAAAATGACTGTAGATGAACGTGGAATAATTTATTGTCTTGATATTAAATACTTGTTATCTGAAACAGAGCAAATAAATTTATCTTTTAAATAGAGTCTAGGGATTAGAAATTGTATCAATATTTTTGTTAATTGATATTAATAATTCTAAATGAGAAACTCTAATCTCTAGCCATAGTGGATGTAGGTTAAAAACATTAATAATGGTGCAATCTGTAATTGAAGCTTTACTGAGAAGTAAAATTGGTTTAGATGTTAACTCAATTGGTTCTGGTGCGATCGCTAGTGCTATTCATCACCGAATGGCAGATTGTGGCATATCAGAAATGTCTAACTATTTGGGGTATTTACAAGATTCTCCCCAAGAATGGGAAGCACTAATTGAGAATGTAATTGTCCCAGAGACATGGTTTTTTCGTGAGCTGGAATCATTTGCGCTGCTCAAGAGCTATGTATTATCAGAATGGTTGCCCAAAAAACCGCAAGGTGTGTTGCGGGTTTTAAGTGTACCTTGCGCCACAGGTGAAGAACCATATTCAATTGCGATCGCTTTATTAGAAGCAGGTTTAACATCTACTCAATTTCAAATTGATGCTGTTGATATTAGCAAACAATGTTTGTCAAAAGCCCAAACAGCAATTTATGATCAACACTCATTTCGTGGATATAATTTTGCTTCTCAAGAATACTATTTTCAACTAATTAATTCAAAATATTACCTAAAATCATCAGTAAAAGAAAGGGTAAGGTTTATCAATGGCAATTTAGCCGATGCTGATTTTAGCCTTAGTCAACAAAAGTATGATATAATTTTTTGCCGCAATTTATTAATTTATTTTGATAGTATTACTAAAGAAAAAACTATTAAAATTTTAGAAAATTTACTAGCTATTAGAGGCTTATTATTTGTTGCATCTGCCGAAGCTCCATTACTCATGAAAACTCAATTGGCAGCTATACGTCAGTCTTCAGCTATTGCTTATCAAAAGTTGAGTAACCACCAAAATTTTATAACCGACACATCAATAAATTTTCCTCAAATAAAAACACAAAAATCATTTGAATCGGCTATCAACAACAAGGTAAAAATTTCGCCAACCCAGCAGCTAAATATAGCCAATCCTAACAGCAATTTATTAGATTTAGCTAAAACTGCGGCTAATCAAGGTCGCTTAGAAGATGCAGTTCAACTATGTAACAACTATCTCAATCAAAATCAAATCAATGCAGAAGCTTATGTTCTGCTTGGTGAGGTACAGCAAGCAATGGGAAAAAATGAACCAGCTGGAGAATCTTTTCGTAAAGCCATTTATCTGCAACCTAATCACGAAGCCGCATTGACTCATTTAGCCTTACTCAAAGAACAGCAGGGAGATAAAACCAGTGCTGATTTACTTTGGCAACGCATCTACAGATTACAGCATGAGAAATCCCTGAATCAAGAACAGGGGTGAGACACTAGTATTGCAAGGCAAAAGGCAAAAGTAAAAAGAAGAAATATTTATACCACAGGTCTTTTAGCGATTTATTATGGTTAATAAGCGTGGTCGAAGTGTGGTCTGTTTATTTACACCACAACCTATCTAGGCAGAAAAAATTGATCTAACAGGCTTTTCACTTCTTTAGAATAGTTACTTGATTTACTAACCTCAAGTCCCTAGCCTCTCTTATCCAGCTTAATTTGGCAAATCTTCACACTTATTTAAGTAAATTAATAACATTAGAGGAAATTTAAATATCTTAATTGTTAGTTTGCTTTTTTATTGGGGAATTTTAGTATTTGTGAGCTTTGATGAGATAAATCCAAAATAACAATGCTAAATAATTGGAAGCTTAAAGATAGAACCTTATTAGGATTTTCTATCCCGACAATTTTAATATTTGTTTTTAGTGTGATAGTTTACGCGACTAGTAATCAGACAAGAATTATTTATAAGCAAGTGGGAATGTCAAATGAAGCCATTATAGCGACAAATAATATGGCTTTGAGTATGGCAAACATGAATCTCGCAATTCGGCGATATTTATATAATCCTAAAAAGTATCCAGATGCGCTGGAAAGATATGATTTCTTTTATAAACGCTTTCAAGAGGGATTGAATATTGCCTCTAAGGTTGCTGAAGACAAATTGCAGGAACAAAGATTAAAAATAATGCAAAATATGTTCGATGAATTTGATAGGTTGGTTAAAAGTACAATCACAAAACCAAATTTTGAGAACAATAGATTGTTAATTGAACAATATCTAGAAAAATCCGGGGATATGAGCTATGAATTTCGCCAAATTCATGAGCAGTTTGCTAAAAACCAAAAAGAAATTATGCAAAACCGGATTGAAGGCACAAAAGCAATGCTCAACTTAATGAGTTTATTAGCTGTGTTAGTAACTCTATCAACTATAGCGATCGCATTTTTTGTAACTTCGGTCATTTCGCGGTCTTTGGGTAGCCGAGTATCTACGGTTGTTGATGTCGCAGATCAGATTTCTGCTGGTGATTTCACTTTATCTTTGCCTGAGAGTGAATTGAAGAGCAAAGATGAAATTGGTCAAATCATGGCATCTTTTCAGATTATGTTGCAAAAGTTGAGTACCTTAATCCGTCAAGTCCAAGGTTCAGGTATTCAAGTCACAACCTCCGCCACCCTGGTAGGCGCAGCCGGTACACAATTAGAAACAACACTAACAGAACAAGTAGCATCAACAAACCAAGTCACAGCAACAGCCAAAGAAATCGCCGCCACCTCAAAAGAACTAGCACACACAATGGAACAAGTGGTGACAATGTCGCAAGCAACAACCACAGCAGCGAACATCAGCCAAACAGACTTGCAGCGGATGGAAACAAGTATGCGCCAGTTAGCAGAAGCGACAAACACCATTGCCATGAGACTAGGAATTATCAGCGAAAAAGCTAACAACATTAATAATATTGTCTTAACAATTACCAAAGTCGCTGACCAAACCAACTTGCTCTCGTTAAACGCCGCCATTGAAGCGGAAAAAGCCGGAGAATATGGCTTAGGTTTTGCAGTAGTCGCCAGAGAAATTCGCAGATTAGCAGACCAAACCGCAGTCGCCACATTAGATATTGAACAGATGGTTAAACAAATGCAATCTTCGGTATCAACAGGGGTAATGGAAATGGACAAATTTGCCGCCGAAGTCGGGCGGAGTGTGGCAGATGTCAGTCATATTAGTAGCCAAGTTGGACAAATTATCCAGCAGGTGCAAGACTTAAACCCACGTTTTGCCACGGTGAATCAAGGAATGGAAATGCAGTCATTAGGAGCGCAACAAATTAGTGATGCAATGGTGCAGTTAAGTAGTACCTCAATGCAAACTGCCGATTCACTGCGGGAAATTAATCAGGCGCTTGCCCAACTTAATCAAGTCGCCCGTGGTTTACGTCAAGAAGTTTCTGTGTTTAAAGTTAACAACAATGCTATAGCACCGCCTTTATCGTAATTTCAAAATAATTATCCTCGAATTACGGATGCCAATCTCCCTCAATAAAGGCTATGAATGGCTAATTAACAGCGATTTAGCTGTTGTAGCAGAATCAAATTCCTCAATTATGAATCTTTTGATTTTTTAGTTATCGGTTTCTATTTCTAGAATAGCAAATAATTACAAAGGAAAATAATATGCCGCGAGGTATAAAAATCAATCATTTTGTGATGGGTGGATGTGCGATTATTGTTAGTTTAACAGGGGTTGCCAGCTATATTTCCAACTCAAATACTAACTCCCTTATAGAATCGAATAATTGGGTAAATCAGACTTATGCTATCAAAGCTCAGTTAAAAGAACTGGAAAAATTCTTACTTGATGCCGAAACAGGACAAAGAGGCTTTCTTCTTACTAAAGAAGAAAGATATTTAGAACCATATAAATTAGCCAAGGTTAAATTAAAAGATACTTTTATTCAAATCAGAAGCAAAATTATAGGTAGTTCTCAACAAATTAAAACTCTAAATGAAATTGAAAAATTAAGCCAAGCCAAAATGGCTGAACTAGAAACAACTATTAATCTGAAGCGAGTTGGACAAGAAAAGGAATTATTAGCTCTGATTTTATCCGATAAAGGCAAAAGTGTAATGGATGAAATCAGATTTAAAATGAATGAGATGTTAGCAGTGGAAGACCAAAGTTTAGTCGAAAGAAAAAATCAAGCTAATCAAATTCAAAGCGTTGCTGTCTTGGTAAACTGGGGAAGTTTTTTCGGGATTGTGAGTGTGACGATCGCTGTTTGTTTAGGAATTATCTTAATTCCAAGTCGGGAGTTAGCGCGGTCTTTGCAAACAGCTTTTCATTTAGCTGACAAAGTAGCGACTGGCGATTTTACCAGTAATGTAGAAATCACTGCCAATGATGAGATTAATAAGTTAATGGCAGCACTCCAAACAATGAAACAGAAATTGAGTACCTTGATTCGTCAAGTCCAAGGTTCAGGTATTCAAGTCACAACCTCCGCCACCCAAATAGCCGCAGCTGGCAAACAATTGGAAACGACAATTTCTGAACAAGTAGCATCAACAAACCAAGTCACAGCGACAGCCAAAGAAATCGCCGCCACCTCAAAAGAACTAGCACACACAATGGAACAAGTGGTGACAATGTCGCAAGCAACAACCACAGCAGCAAACATCAGCCAAACAGACTTGCAGCGGATGGAAACAAGTATGCGCCAGTTAGCAGAAGCGACAAACACCATTGCCATGAGACTAGGAATTATCAGCGAAAAAGCTAACAACATTAATAATATTGTCTTAACAATTACCAAAGTCGCTGACCAAACCAACTTGCTCTCGTTAAACGCCGCCATTGAAGCGGAAAAAGCCGGAGAATATGGCTTAGGTTTTGCAGTAGTCGCCAGAGAAATTCGCAGATTAGCAGACCAAACCGCAGTCGCCACATTAGATATTGAACAGATGGTTAAACAAATGCAATCTTCGGTATCAACAGGGGTAATGGAAATGGACAAATTTGCCGCCGAAGTCGGGCGGAGTGTGGCAGATGTCAGTCATATTAGTAGCCAAGTTGGACAAATTATCCAGCAGGTGCAAGACTTGAATCCCCATTTTGCCACGGTGAATCAAGGAATGGAAATGCAGTCATTAGGAGCGCAACAAATTAGTGATGCAATGGTGCAGTTAAGTAGTACCTCAATGCAAACTGCCGATTCACTGCGGGAAATTAATCAGGCGCTTGCCCAACTTAATCAAGTCGCCCGTGGTTTACGTCAAGAAGTTTCTGTGTTTAAAGTCAAAAGTGATGATTTTTCATCCTTTAACCCAGTTGATGTAGCAGCTTAATCAAGACAAATGGCCATTGACTTATGACCACTCAAGTAGAAAGTTGTTGGAATGTAATTGGCATTGAGGGCGATCGCACTTGTGCGGAATTATCTACACATACCCATTGTCGCAATTGTCCGGTTTATTCGGCGGCTGGTCGCTGTTTACTAGAACGCCCAACACCAGAAAACTATCGTCGTGAGTGGACACACTTGATCGCGGAATCTCCCGCCCAGAAAAAACCGCATCTACCTACCTACGCTGTGCGAACCAGCGAAACTTTAACAGTCGTGATTTTTCGGTTGCATCAAGAATGGCTGGCACTTCCGGCGCAAGTTTTTAAAGAAACTACGCCTCCGAGTGTGATTCATACCCTACCCCACCGCCAAAACCAAGTCTTACGAGGATTAATTAACATTCGTGGTGAATTGCTTTTATGTGTTTCCCTAAGTCATTTTTTAAATATTGAGCCAAGTGAATCACCCCTACCAGGGCTGAGTCCTGTATCCCATTCCCGAATGGCGGTGATTGAAAAAGCTGGTAATGCTTGGGTGTTTCCAGTGGATGAAATATATGGTGTCCACAGATTTCATCGGCGGGAATTGCGCGATGTTGTGCGAAATGTCACTCAAATAACCCAAACTTATACTAAAGGTTTATTTTCCTGGCAACCACTGAATCTGCCAACAGTGCGTACTGTCAGTTATTTGGATGATGAATTATTATTCACCAATTTGGCGAAGAAGGCACAGTAATGAACGAAGACGCTGACCTTAGCCAATTATCGTTATTTGATTTGTTCAAAATGGAAGTCACAACTCAGGTTGTGGTGCTGAACAATTGTTTACTGGCGCTGGAAACTAATCCTGATCCTAAATCAGAATTAGCGGCTTTAATGCGGGCAGCCCATTGTATTAAAGGTGCAGCGAGAATTGTCCAAATTGAGCCAGCCGTCACCTTAGCCCATGTGATGGAAGATTGTTTTAGTGCGGCACAAGTTGGTAAAGTGAATTTAACCGCAGATGATATTGATGTGTTGTTGCAAGGGGTGGATATGTTGCAAAACATCGCCACTAATGCCGAACTACAACAAGGAAATCAACCGCAAATTCAATCTTTGGTAAATGCGATCGCAAATATTTCCACTACTGTGAATATCCCGGCAATTGTCCCAGCCTTAGATATTTTACAGCCCCCGCCCCAAAGTGAAGTCCGTCAACCAGAAGCCTTAGTAAGTCCCCAAAATCAAACCGTGCGGGTGAGTACAGATAATCTCAATCGCTTGATGGGATTAGCCGGGGAAACCATTGTTAGTAGTAAATGGTTAGAGTCATTTACCGAATCATTTGTCCAAGTCAGAAGCAATCAAATCGAGTTATCGAAATTAATAGTTAAATTACAAGAATTAGTTAGCGATCGCCCCTTAGATAAACATCTTCAAGAACATTTAAGTACAGTACATCAAAAAACCAGCGAATGTACTCGTTTAATTAGCGATCGACAAACCGAGTTAGAATCCTTTTCCCAGCGTTCAGGCAACCTCGCCCATCGTTTGTATCGAGAACTAATTGTGACCCGGATGTGTCCCTTTACCGAAGGCTGGCAAGGGTTCCCGCGTATGGTACGTGACCTAGCCAGACAGTTGGGTAAGCGCGTGAACCTAGAAATCAAGGGTCAGCATACCTTGGTAGATCGGGATATTTTAGAACGATTAGAAGCTTGCTTAACGCAAATTCTCCGTAATGCGGTTGATCACGGCATAGAATCTCCCCCAGAACGGATAGCCCAAGGTAAACCAGAAGCAGGCACAATTGGCATTGAAGTTGTCCATCGGGCGGGGATGTTATTTATCACCATCTCTGATGATGGCCGGGGAATTGATCTGGAGTTTTTGCGTCAAGAAGTTGTCAAAAAACAACTAGTAAACGCAGATATAGCAATGCAATTAACTGAAGCAGAGTTAATGGAGTTTTTGCTGTTACCAGGATTTTCCACCACACAAACTATTACCGAAATTTCTGGCCGGGGTGTGGGTTTAGATATTGTCCATAATACAGTACGGGAAGTTGGCGGCACTGTCAGAGCAGTTTCTCAACCAGGAACAGGCATGAGTTTCTACTTGCAGTTACCCCTAACTCTATCTATTGTGCGTACCTTATTAGTAGAGATTGCCGATGAACCTTACGCCTTTGGGTTAACCCGAATTAATCAAGTTTTGATGTTATCGCCATCAGAAATTGCGATGTCAGAAAATCGCCCGTTTTTTTGGCTAAATCATCAGCCTGTAGAATTGATTTCCGCGCGGCAAGTTTTCGAGTTACCCTTACCTACGGCAAATCCAGATTCATTAGCAGTGGTGGTAATTAGCGATCGCCTCCATCATTATGGATTAGTTGTTGACCGCTTTATCGGTGAATACACTTTAGTTGTCCGACCTTTAGATTCCAGGCTGGGGAAAATTCCCAACATTAGCGCCGCCGCCCTCATGGATAATGGGAATCCCGTATTGATTATCGATGTCGAAGATTTAGTTCGTTCTATGACCAAGGTGGTTGCTAGTGGTCAACTAAGTCAAGTAAATCAATCAACACAGCAGACATTGAGCAGAACTCACAAGCGTATATTAGTTGTAGATGATTCAATTACCGTCCGGGAAATGGAACGCAAGCTTTTAGAAAATCACCATTACCAAGTTGATGTCGCCGTCAATGGGATGGATGGTTGGAACGCCCTACGCACTAGTGATTATGATTTAGTCATTACAGATATTGATATGCCCAGGATGAATGGTTTTGAACTCACCAGCCAAATCAAAACCCATCCCCAGTTAAAAAACATCCCCGTGATTATTGTTTCTTACAAAGACCGCCAAGAAGACCGCATTCAAGGCTTAGAAGCAGGTGCAGACTACTATCTCACCAAAAGCAGCTTCCATGATGACACTTTATTACAAGCCGTAATTGACCTGATTGGTCAGGGTTAAGACTTTATGAACAGCATTCACCAACAAGATATGAAAATTTCTTACCCCACTCCCCACTCCCCATTCCCCAGTTTATGAGAATTGCCATTGTCAACGATATGCGGATGATGGTGGAAGCACTGCGGCGAATATTAGCCACAATCCCGGAGTATGATTTGGCTTGGGTGGCTTACGATGGTGCAGAAGCGGTGAGCAAATGTGCAGTTGATACTCCTGACTTAATTTTGATGGATGTTTTAATGCCTTGTATGGATGGAGTGGAAGCCACAAGGCAAATTATGAGTCAGTCGCCCTGTGCAATTATTATTGTGACTGCGAGTATTAATCGCTATGCGGCTAAAGTCTTGGAAGCAATGCACTATGGTGCTTTAGATGCTATCAATACGCCTGCTGAGGGTAGTACAGGACTGTTAAACAAAATTCGTACCATTGCTAAATTAATTGGTAAATCGCCCCAGGTGCGAACAGTCAAAAAACTGCCATCTTTGCCGAACTTATTACCACCGCTTATTGTCATTGGTGCTTCTACTGGCGGCCCCCAAACATTGGTGAAGATTTTGGGGCAATTTCCCCAAAATTTTGCAGCTGCTATTGTTATTGTGCAGCATTTAGATGCTCAATTTGCTCCCGGTTTTGCAGCTTGGTTAAATGAACAAGTTCTCTTACCTGTAGAAATCGCAACTACAGGCTCTAGACCACAACCAGGAAAAATTTTTTTAGCTGGGACAAATCATCATTTGGTAATGACGGCTAACCTGAGTTTTGATTATGTGGAACAACCTGCAAATTGCCTTTATCGTCCATCTATTGATGTTTTATTTCAAAGTGTGGCAAAACATTGGCTAGAGTCAGGAATTGGGGTGCTACTGACTGGGATGGGACGAGATGGCGCTCAAGGTTTGAAAGTTCTACGCGATGCAGGTTGGCATACGATCGCCCAAAATCAAGAAACTTGCATTGTTTATGGAATGCCAAAAGCGGCTGTAGAATTAAAAGCGGCTGTGGAAGTTTTACCAGTTGAGGCGATCGCTTCTGCTTGTACCAAGATATTACGGATATCGGCAAATTAAACCTCAATCCCATCAATTTAACTATAGTAAATCTACTAGATTCTTGAAGAAAGAATACTGAAATTTTTGATTTTTAAGTTGTTTTTGGATCTCTTAACTTTTAAGCTGATTATATCTAAAGTTATATTTACTTTTGTATACATTAAGTTATAATAAATTTACAAAAAAATAGAATTAATAATTTTTGTTTGACCTCATCATTTGTCGCTACCAAATCAATATTTCTATCTTGAAATCCAGAGATATCCAATGCTATTACCTAACTTAAATATGCAGTTAGCATCACCAAATTTGCTTAATGAACTGAAATTGCAAACAGAAGATGTCAAAATTTTGTTAATTGATGATCAGGCAATATTTGGTGAAGCAATTAATCGGATGATTGCCAAGGAAACAGATATTACTTGCAATTATGTTAGTAATCCTTCACAGGCTTTGCAAAGTGCGATCGCCCTTGAGCCAACAGTCATTTTGTTAGATTTAATTATGCCAGATATGGATGGCTTAATGCTATTGCGTTGGTTTCGTTCTCATCCATCAACGCAGGAAGTTCCCATCATTATGTTATCCAGTAAAGAAGAACCAATACTCAAAGCAGAAGCCTTTGCTGCGGGAGCTAACGACTATTTAATTAAGTTACCAGATGCTATAGAATTAATTGCCCGCGTTCGTTATCATTCCAAAGCTTACAATAATTTCAAGGCACTCTCAACTGCCACAGCAACAGCGAAATTACAAGCACAAGAACTAGAAAATACACTCCATAAACTGCAAACAACTCAAGTGCAACTTATTCAAACAGAAAAAATGTCTAGTTTAGGCAGAATGGTTGCAGGTTTAGCACATGAAATTAATAATCCCGTGAGTTTTATTCATGGCAATTTTAATTATCTCAACGAACATATTCATACTATTTTACGACTAGTCGAACTTTATCAAAAAGAATACCCTGAAGCTGAACAATTGATTCAAGATAAAATTGGTGATATAGACTTAGATTTTATCGTAGAAGACTTTCAAAAAATTCTCTCTTCTATGAGGGTGGGAACTGACAGAATTAAAGATATTATACTTTCTTTAAGGAACTTTGCTCGCCTTGATCAAGCTGATAGAAAAGCTGTCAATATTCATGAAGGTATTGAAAGTACATTATCTTTATTAAATCATCGTCTCAAACAAGAAATAGAGATAGTTAAAGAATACTCAACATTACCTCTAGTTGAATGTTATGCTGCCCAATTAAATCAAGTATTTAGTAATATTATTAATAATGCAATTGATACTTTGTTAGAAAGTAAAAATTCAGAAAATCCAAAGCAAATTATTATTAAAACAGAAGCTACAGATACAGAAACTATTAAAGTTAGAATTATCGATAATGGCTCTGGAATAGAACCAGAAATTCAAAGTAAAATATTCGACCCTTTCTTTACAACTAAACCTGTGAACAAAGGTACTGGTTTAGGTTTAGCAACCAGCTATCAAATTATCGAAAGTCATCATGGTAATATTTCTGTCAAATCTGAGCCAGATAAGGGATCAGAATTTATTATTGAAATTCCAGTCAGATTTAACAATAACAGGTGACAGGTGACAGGTGACAGAAGAGAATATTTAACGGCCGATAAACGCCAATAAATTAAGGATTTAATTGATGGCATTAGTAGAGACGTTACATGTAACGTCTCTACTGCATTCTGTACATACAACGTCTCTACAGTATTCCGTGAATATGTAAACTACTGTATTTTTTGAAACTAACCAAAAATACCAGCAAAAAAGTCAATAGTTTCCTTCAATGCTTTGATGAACACATCAATTTCTGCGCGGGTATTGTAGAAAGAAAAACTTACCCTTGCGGTTGCTGGCAAACCTAAATAGCGGTGTAATGGTTGGGTGCAGTGGTGTCCAGAACGGATGGCAACGCCTTCTTGATCTAATAATGTAGATAAGTCGTTAGCGTGAATATCTCCGGCTGTGAATGCAGCTAAAGCGGCTCTCCCTTCTCCATTTGCATCAGGTTTAGGGCCATAGATCCGAATTTGGGGAATTTTCTCTAATTGTTGGAATAAATAAGCGGTTAACTCAGCTTCGTAAGCATGAATTTTATCCATACCAATACTTGATAGATAGTCTATCGCAGCACCGAGAGCGATCGCTTCCCCAATTGCAGGTGTCCCGGCTTCAAATTTATGGGGTAATTCGGCATAAGTAGAATGATCTAAATATACCTCGGCAATCATTTCACCACCACCAAAAAATGGTGGCATTGCTTCTAACAATTCCAGCTTGCCATATAAAAAGCCTATACCTGTTGGCGCACACATTTTATGTCCCGAAGCTACCAACCAATCACAGCCGATGTCTTGGACATCCACAGGCATATGAGGCACACTTTGACAAGCATCAACTAAGAATTTCGCGCCGTATCTGTGAGTAATATCAGCAATTTCTTTCACTGGGTTAATACAACCCAAAGTGTTAGAAACATGAACAATTGACACCAGTTTTGTTTTCTCAGAAATCAGTTGTTTAAACTGTTCCAAATCAAACGTTTCTTCTGGTGTTAAGCCAACAAACTTTAGAACTGCACCCGTTTTTTGCGCCACAAATTGCCAAGGCACAATATTACTGTGGTGTTCCATCACCGACAGAATAATTTCATCGCCTGGATGTAAATTATTCATTCCCCAGCTATAAGCAACTAAGTTAATTGCTTCGCTGGCGTTGCGGGTGTAGACAATTTCTTGACGAGATGCAGCATTAATAAATTTGGCAATTTTATCTCGCGTTGCTTCGTAAGCATCTGTCGCTTTTGCACTCAGGGTATGAGCGCCACGATGCACATTGGCATTGTACTGCTCATAATAATTTTGTAGAGCATTTAATACCAGCAAAGGTTTTTGCGATGTCGCCGCATTATCGAGATAAACCAAGGGTTTACCATTGACTTCCTGATGTAATATCGGGAAGTCAGCGCGGACTTTATCGGCAAGAGTTTTGGTAGCTGTAAAAGTCATTGGTAATTAGTCAATAGTCATTAATTATTAGTCATTAGTCATTAGTCAAAGACTTAAAACTAGTGACGGTGTTTAGCAATATGTCTCTGAGGGAAGCAAGAGGAACTTTGTTGATGATTTCGGTGGCGAAGGCGTTAATTAATAAATTACGTGCTGCACTTTCATCAATTCCCCGGCTTTGTAAATAGAAGATTTCATCATCTTCTAACTGACTCACAGTTGCACCGTGAGCGCATTTAACGTTATCGGCGGTAATTTCTAATTGGGGTTTGGTATCTACTCGCGCCTTGGAGGATAGCAGTAAATTGCGGTTTAACTGGGCTGCGTCAGTTAACTGGGCTGGTTTAGGTACAAATACTTTACCATTGAAGATTGCATGAGCGCGATCGCCAACAATACATTTGTGCAATTGTTCACTTTTACCATAAGGATAATTCAGAGCGATCGCACTATGAGTATCCGCCACCTGTTTCCCAGAAATCATCGCCAAACCATTGAGCGTAGTTTCAGTTTGCTCACCAGTTTGCAAAACCTCTAAATTGTGCCGTGATAACTTTGCCCCTAAACTAAAAGCATTACAGGTATAGCGACTATAACGAGCTTGGTTAACAGCAGTCTTACCAATGTGAAAAGCCTCAGCACCTTCTCGCTCCAACCGAGTATGGCTCACCGACGCATTCTCACCAACCCAAATTTCTGTAACTGCGTTGGTAAAGTATACTTTCTTGGCGCTCTCTGCGTCTTGGCGGTTCGTAAACTCTTCTATTACAGTTACCTGCGAACCAGTTTCCGCCACCACCAAACAACGCGGCTGAGAAATCGTCGCTCTCTCACCAGCAACCGAAATAAACAGCAGATGAATAGGAGTGTCAACCACAACATTTTTACCCACCCATACAACTGCTGCATCAGTCAAACCAGCAGTATTGAGAGCAGTGAATACCTCCAAAGCGCCCTCAGCTTGAGCGAGGTATTTGCGGATGCGATCGCTTTCAATTGTTAACCCAGTCAAATTACCAACTACAATACCATCAGGTAAATTAACAGCAGATAACTCCGGCGCATAAACACCATTAACAAACACCAATCGATTATCAGTTAGAGATGTTAAGTTTAACCCCTCTAAATTATTAACTGGTTGCGCCTTGCGAAATTCCACACCCCGCAAATCTGACAAATCAGTAAACCGCCATTCTTCCTCGCGGGTGGTAGGGATAGTTGAGTGACGTACCCAATTTGCAGCTTGTTGGCGTAATTCCTCTAACCCATCAGCTTGAGAAACACTAACTTGATTTAACAACTGGGTTAAATAACCATCTCTATCCAACAGAGAAGACACCAAACTGACTGCATCCGAGTTAGGAATAGCACTAGGAGAAACTTGAATAGACATTACACACCCACCTCAACAGCGCTTTCCTCCAAAATCCAGTCATAACCGCGCGACTCCAATTCCAGAGCCAATTCCTTACCGCCACTGGTGAGAATTCTGCCCCGCGCCATCACATGAACAAAATCCGGCACAATATAATTCAGCAGACGTTGGTAGTGGGTAATCATAATTGTCGCATTTTCAGGACTAGTCAGTTGATTTACCCCATTAGCGACAATCTTCAGCGCATCAATATCTAAACCAGAGTCTGTTTCATCCAGAATTGCCAACTTTGGTTCTAACAAAGCCATTTGCAGAATTTCATTCCGCTTTTTCTCACCGCCAGAAAACCCTTCATTCACACTCCGACTGAGGAAAGCTGCATCCATCTTCACAACTTCCAACTTTTCCTCAATCAAATCATCAAAATCAAACGCGTCTACCTCTTCCAACCCTTGCGCCTTCCGCCGAGAATTGTAAGCTACCCGCAAGAAATCCAAATTACTCACACCAGGAATCTCTAACGGATATTGAAACGCCAAAAACACCCCACTTCTAGCGCGTTCTTCCGGCTCCATTTCCAATAAATTCTGCCCTTGGAAAATCACCTCACCGCCAGTCACTGTATACGCCGGATGTCCCGACAAAACCTTAGATAAAGTACTCTTACCAGAACCATTCGGCCCCATAATCGCATGGATTTCACCAGCGCGAACTTCCAAATTCACACCCTTCAAAATCGGCGTACCATCAACCTCAGCCGTCAAATCTTTCACTGACAGCACAACTTCACTATTCTCAATGATCATGTTCTCTCTCTCTTCTCTCTCTGCGTAACTTTGCGCGTACCTCCGCGCCCCTTTGCGTTTAGAACCTAACCCACACTACCCTCTAGTTTCAGACTCAACAACTTATCAGCCTCCACCGCAAACTCCATAGGTAGCTGATTAAACACATCCTTACAGAAGCCGCTAATCATCATCGAAATCGCATCTTCTGAAGAAATGCCGCGTTGAGCAAAGAAGAATAGCTGATCTTCGCCAATTTTAGAAGTTGAAGCTTCATGCTCCACTTTCGCAGCTTTATTTTGTACTTGAATATAAGGGAAAGTATTGGCGTGGGCATTATCCCCAATTAACATCGAGTCACACTGAGAATAATTTCTCGCACCTTCAGCCTTCGGGTTGATTTTTACCAAACCGCGATAGCTATTACTAGAATTACCTGCGGAGATTCCTTTAGAAATAATCGTACTGCGAGTATTCTTACCGACGTGAATCATCTTCGTTCCGGTGTCGGCTTGCTGCATATTGTTGGTTAACGCCACCGAGTAAAATTCACCCACAGAATTATCGCCAACTAACACACAGCTAGGATACTTCCAAGTAATTGCAGAACCAGTTTCTACCTGAGTCCAGGAAATCTTAGAATTTACGCCTTGACACAAACCGCGCTTAGTCACGAAATTGTAAATACCACCTTTACCGTTAGCATCGCCAGCGTACCAGTTCTGCACAGTAGAGTATTTAATTTCCGCGTTATCTAAAGCCACCAGTTCGACAACTGCGGCGTGGAGTTGGTTGCTGTCATACATTGGCGCGGTGCAACCTTCTAGGTAAGAAACGTAGCTACCTTCTTCAGCGACAATCAAAGTCCGTTCAAATTGTCCCGTATCACCAGAGTTGATGCGGAAGTAGGTAGACAATTCCATTGGGCATTTCACACCTTTAGGAATGTAGACAAAAGAACCATCGCTGAAAACGGCGGCGTTCAATGCAGCAAAATAATTGTCAGCGATGGGAACAACGCTACCCAAATATTTTTTGATTAATTCTGGATGTTCCCGCAGGGCTTCCGAAATCGAGCAGAAGATAACACCATCTTTCGCTAGTTTTTCTTTGAAGGTAGTAGCGACGGAAACACTATCAAAAATTGCATCTACCGCCACGTTTGCGAGGCGCTTTTGTTCAGAAAGGGGAATACCCAGCTTTTCAAAGGTTTCCAGGAGTGTCGGATCTACTTCGTCCAAGCTGTTGAGTTTTTCTTTCTTTTGCTTGGGGGCAGAGTAGTAAATGATATCCTGATAATTAATTGGTGGATAGTTGACGTTCGGCCATGTTGGTTCGGTCATTTTTAGCCACTGGCGATAGGCTCTCAGACGAAATTCCAGCATGAATTCCGGCTCGTTCTTCTTCGCGGAAATCAAGCGGATAACGTCTTCATTGAGTCCACGCGGGATGGTATCGGCTTCAATTTCGGTGACAAAGCCGTACTTGTAAGGTTGGTTAACTAGGGATTTGACAGTGGCACTCATCTGTAATAATCTCTTGTGTTCCGAGGGATCTCTTTTAAGGATGGAAGACGGGCTGGGTTTCGCCGATGCCGGTCTTGTTTTACCGAGTGGTTTACACGGCTGTTACAATAAGGATGAAGATTAAAACAACATCCATGTTGTTTAACGTATCTTCATTTTACGCTAGATTAACAACAATGATGTTGTTAAAGTCAAATTTTCTCAAAAAAATTTAGGACGACGATGGCGACTACCCAGCAGTCCTCAACCAAGCAAGAGATTCTCGAATATCTGCTCAAACACTCACAAGCAACTGCTTTTGAGCTTTCCGAAGTTTTAAATGTTACCCCCCAAGCGATTCGTCGCCATCTCAAGGATTTAGAGGCGGAAGAATTGATTGTCTACGCCTCAACGACGCAGGCGGGAATGGGGCGACCACAGCATATTTATCAGTTAAGTCGTCAGGGACGCGATCGCCTGCATCGGACAACCAGCGATCGCTTCGGTGATGGTTACGGTGAATTCGCAGTTTCGCTGCTGGATACCCTAGCCGAAACCGTTGGTCACGACAAAATGAAAACGATTTTACAAAAACAATGGGAACGCAAAGCCCAAGAATACCGCGATCGCTTGGGTAAAGGTTCGTTAAAAGAGCGGGTGGAAACTTTAGTTGAGTTACGCAAAGCCGAAGGATTCATGGCAGAGTATCACTCTGTGGAAGCAGATAATGATCACCCGACTGATAGAATAGGCGATCGCTTTGTTTTAATAGAACATAATTGTGCAATTTCCAACGTTGCCGAGTCTTTTCCTAGCGTTTGTGGTCATGAACTAGAAATGTTTGCGGCTGTACTACCAGACTGTATAGTAGAGCGTACCCACTGGATTATTAACGGTGAACATCGTTGTGGCTATTTAGTTCAAGCTCGCAAGCAAGAACAGAATTAATTTATAAAGTCTGAAGTCTGAAATATTAAGAAAAATACTTACTCAGCACCAATGATAGAGGCTAGAAGATAAAAAACAGTTACATATATAAAACCAAGAGACTGGAAATCTAGGTCTATACAAACAAAGCCTGCCTTTGCAGGCTAGTTGTATGCTTTTTTATATCGATTTGGTATAAGATGATTCCAAACTTTATACTTCACACTTCAGACTTCACACTTGTCTATGGATTTACCATCACAGCAACCATCAACACAGTTTTTAACTTTGGAAGAATCAGCACAAGTTGATGCTGCTTTACTATCTTCCCCAGAAAAGTTTTTAACAAGATTGACTATTTCATCACAAAAACTCTTGCAGCAAATTGCTCAAGAATACAATGTGAGTATTGAAGATTTAACTACAAAGCAAATAATTAGTTGGTTTGAGAAAGATAGCAAAATTAGACGGGAGCAAGGAATTGAAGCTTCATTTTTGAAGTGGTAAATACTTGAAAAAAAGAGGCTAGTAGCTAGAGGTTAGGGGCTGGAAATAAAGATTTTTACTCAGCACTTATGACCTCAAAGAAATATATTGCACTAAAAATATCATCGTTATTAATGTCTAAACTTTTTGCTGTTGTAGTTGCGACTGTTCCTGAATATTATGAGTATAAACAGGCTCACCCAGAACATGACCAAAATCAACTAGCTTGGTTTCGTGAGCAACAAGAAAAAGGAATTTTACTCTGCTGTGGGCCTTTTTTTCCCCATGATGGAACAGGATTTTGGGTGATTCAAGCAGAGAATCTCGAACAGGCTCAAGCAATTGTCAAAAGTAGCCCTCGTGCTAAAGATGGTATGTTAGCAGACTCCGCCAGGGTTGTGGAATGGGAAGTGCATATTGGACGCGATCGCTTTTTGTCTGAGTAAATTACCTGTCTTAATTATGATTCAAGGCAGATTTTCGAGAGGTTACAGCATCGCTATAGTTGGATTATTAGGATTAACTATGATTCGTTGTAGTCATCCTAGTAATAGCAAAATTGTTGTAAGTGATCGCAACCAGTCTCATCAGGAAATCAAAAGCATGAAACTAGCCAGCACAGCCTTTAATCCTAATGCTTTAATTCCTTCTCAATATACCTGTGATGGTAAAGATATTTCCCCGCCTTTAGCCTGGAGTGACGTACCAAAAGATACACAAAGCATAGCGTTAATTGTAGATGACCCCGACGCACCAGGAGGAACATTTGTGCATTGGGTTGTTTACGATCTTCCAGCTACAGTTAGTCAATTATCCGCAAAAATTGCATCCCAAGATTTACCAGGAATACAGGGAAAAAATGATTTTGGTAAGCTTGGCTATGGTGGCCCTTGTCCACCAAGTGGAACACATCGCTACTTTTTTAAACTTTATGCTTTAGATAAAAAGTTAGGTTTGACACCAGGTGCAGCAAAAGAGCAAGTTTTGACAGCAATGAAAGGTCATGTTTTAGCACAAGCAGAATTGATAGGAAAATATAGCAGGGAATAGGAAACAGGTGACAGTAGCAATTATCACCTTTGCCCGATGGCGATCGCACTTTGAGATCCAAATTAGTATCTGCGGCGTATTCTCTAGATAATGATTCTATGAGTAAAAAGCTATGTCTGAAGTAGCCCCTCTTTCGCCAGAAATTATCCAAACTGTAATTACCCAATATTTTGCCGCTACTCGTTCCGCTAATAAAGCAGATGAGATGGTAGCCTGTTTTGCCAAAGATACGGTGAGTTACGACCCAGTAGGAACACCAGCAAAACAAGGTCATGCTCAACTGCACGCATTTTTCCAACAAATAGCTGCTTTATTTGTCAAAGTAGAACTCTGTGAAGAGTTTATCACCATTAATGGAGATGAAGCGGCTGTAAAATGGACAGGTCGGGGGATTGGTCACAATGGTCGAGCCGTCACATTTGAAGGAATTGATTTGTTTGAGTTTAATAATGAAGGGAAAATTCAATCTCTCAAGGCTTACTGGAATCCGGCGGTGATCCTGGCAGAGTTACAAGAGGGTTCTGATATTTCTTGAACATTCATTACCTTAATTATTTCAGTATGTTTGCTAACTCTTAAAAATGCTTGGAAAGTAGTCGAAAGCTCGGTATACTTCGCAGTGATACCCAGAACTCAATTACTAACCAACTCTGAATGGAGAGTTTATTTACTACTACCGATGTTTTACTGATCACCAAAATTGCCCAAAAAGACCAATCTGCGTTATCTGCTCTCTACGATCGCTATGGCAAAATTATTTATGCGATCGCCTTTAAAAGCCTGAAATCACCAGAAGAGAGTGAAGAAGTTGTATTGGATGTTTTCGCTCAAGTTTGGCGAATTGCCGAGCGATACGATACACAAAAAGGTAGAGTGGATACTTGGTTATTTACCATTGCACGTAGTCGCATCCTTGATCGTCTACGCAAACTGCAACGCACTCACGTATCTACTACCTTTTCTTTAGATACAACAGAAATTCAGCCCAAAGCCGATAACATAGACTTGTTTGAGTCAGTATTTATTGCTGAACGGCGGAGTCGGGTAATCGCAGCCATGAAAAAATTACCAGATGAACAACGACTGGTAATTGAATTAGCATATTATCAAGGATTGACTCAAAGTCAAATTGCAGAGGTAACAGGTGTATCCTTGGGAACAGTCAAAACTAGAATTCGGCTAGGATTAAAAAAGTTACAATCTATTTTTGTCACTAAGGAAGAATTTTAAGTTAGTGTCTTGCCAAATATATACACGACTTATTTAGTATTAAATCAAATTAGAACTCGATGATGCACCGCAATTCTGAAAACTACTGCTTTTGTGAACTAGCTCCCCTGTATGCCCTTGATTTATTGGATGAACAAGAGCGAAATTGGGTTGAGCAACAAATAGCAGAGTGTCCAGAATTAGCCGCAGAGTTAGCAGAATATGAGTTAGCAGTGACAGCAATTCCTTATACTACGCCTACTGTGCCAATGGCGACAGATTTAAAAAATCGCTTGTTTGAGCGTTTGGATTTAGATACTCCAGAACCACCACAAGTCAAGGAAGCAGCCACAGCGCCGGGATGTTTCGCGGTGCGATCGCAAGATTTGAATTGGCAACCACATGATGTCCCTGGTGTTAAAATCGCCATCTTACACATTGATCAAGTCAAGCGCGAAGTCGTCGGATTATTTCACGCCGATCCTGGTATTCATTATCCTTGTCACCGTCATGCCGCAATTGAAGAAATTTACATGATTTCTGGGGATTTGATGGTTGATGAGCAGGTTTATGGTGCAGGAGATTACATCCGTTCTGAACCAGGTTCAGTGCATAGCCCCTATACGAATGGTGGTTGTATGTTTTATTTTCATACCTCAATGGATGATGAATATCCTAGTTTGAAAGTGCTGAGTGCTGACTGCTGAGTTTGGTTGTGGGTTTTTTCCATGAGGGACTAGTGGTCTATCGCATTAATTTTGATGTGTGGCTAGATCCCCGACTTCTTAAAGAAGTCGGGGATCTGACCACCACCAACGCCTAACTAATTTTCCCAACGATAGATCCAACAGCAAATATTTGACGTATACCTCTGTAGTTCAAGCAACGCAGAGGTTTTAAATTTATGAATCAGACTCAAGCTTGCTCTCATCTATTCATTGGTGGTGCGATCGCTCATATTTATCGAGCTTTGGAGATTAAAACTGTAATTAAATTTAATTTTCAAATTTATAGATCCAAGTTGCTGTTCTTGACGTATTTAATCTTGAAAACCAAACAAGTATTCTGCATCAACAGAATACATAGTAACGTGGAGTATTTACTAATATGAAAAGTCAAACAACGACCAATCAAAAAAATTGGCGGCACTTTAGTTTTGCTAATATCAAAGTTCTTATAGGTGTCAGTTTATTGGCTTTAGGTTTAACAGTAGGTTGGACAACTTTAACACCAAAATCTGTAACCGCTTCTGATCACGATGATGGGGAAGTGGATACAAAAGGACGCAATTTAAATTTGACTGATTTATATGTCTTCCGCGAACAAGACCAGAACCCAGCCGCGCGTAAAGATGATTTGATTTTAGTGATGAATACAAATCCGCGATCGCTGGCTCGGCAACAGTATTATTTTAGTACGAATGCTCTATACGAATTCAAAATTAGCCGGGTTGCCAATCGAGATGCTACCCCTACAGGTCGAGAAGATGTGATCCTGCGCTTTCAATTTGATGAACCCAACAGCAGAGGCGAACAACCATTTAAATTGACTGTGATTGCTGATCGTCATAGAAGTAGCGATCGCGGTATCACGACTCCTTTAAGTGTTAATCCCAACAACCCTACTATTAACAACTTATATTTGCGTAAAACCCCAGTCACTGTTTTTGCTGGACTGCGTGAAGACCCCTTTTTCTTTGATGTTGAACAGTTCTTCCGAGTGCGTGCAGGTGCTTTAGGTATCGGCCCGGCTGTGGGTTTTCGTCCGGCTGATCAAGCCATTGATTTTGCCAAAGGCTATAACGTCAACTCCATTGTCGTCAGAATACCCCGTTCTCTAATCGCCGGAAATACAAACGCCACAGTATTTGATGTCTGGCAAACTATTTCATTTAAAAACTATGCCTATGGTAGATTCCAACAAGTCGAGCGTCTAGGAAGACCTGGAATTAATGAAGGTTTAGTAGTCACTAACGATTTTCTCAACGCCTTTAATAGCATTCCCCCAACAGCCGATTTAAGCCAAGCCGCAGCACCTGTGGGAGCAGAAGCCAGGAAGACACTCAAAGCTTTGGGTAATAGTGACCAACGTGCTGATGCACTGCTCGCAGCATTTCTCCCTGATGTGATGCGAATAGATACCAACGTCTCCAGTGGTTATGCTAATGCTCTCAATGCTAAAGGCAGTCCTGTTGCTGGACGTAAGCTAACAGATGATGTAATTGATACTACACTCAGCGTTTTGACTAACGGTGCTGTGACTAGCGATAACGTGTCTTATGCAGGAACTCCCGGCAACCCATCCCAAGGACATCAACCTTTAGTACCGCAATTTCCTTACCTAGCATTACCAAATTAAGGCAAGGGTGCAGGGTGCGGAGAGCAGAGGGGAAACATCTCTCCCGGCTCCCTGTCCCCTGCCCCTTGTCCTCTTCTGTTCTTAGCGTATGTCTGCGTAAAAAAATGCAAATACAGCTTTTCCACTACAAATTCCCCAGAAAAATCCTTTGGGTATTGATTACCGCCCCTATATTGTTCATCATCGCCCCTTATCTCAACTCGCAACCAAATTCGCCCTACCGCTATAACTTTTCTCTCTCCTTACCTGGTACGGAAAATAGCCGTGCCACATTACAACAAGAAATCGCCTTTTACCAAACTAAAGTACGACAAAGCCCTGATAGTGGTTTGAATTTAACTGCATTAGCGCAAGCCTACTTAAAAATGGCCAAAGCTACGGGCGAAAGTAATTGGTATTTATTAGCAGAACAGGCAGCTAATCGCTCTCTGTCTCATTTACCATTCCATAATCATGGTGCAATTCTGGTTCTGGCTCGTGTTGCTCAAGCTAGACATGACTTTGCCGCAGCGATTCGTCTATCTGAGAAAGTCTTACAATCTCAACCCACTAACGATCATGCTCTGGCTATCTTAGTCACATCAAATTTGGCGACGGGTAATTTAACTGCTGCTAGAACTGCCGCCGATGCCCTAGTAAACAAAATTCCCACCCAAGGTAACTTAACTTTACAAGCTTTGGTATTAGTTGCCCAAGGTCAAGATCAAGGTGCGATCGCCACTTTTAAAAATGCTTTAGCAACTGAAGAACCGGGAGAACTCGGTACTTCCGCTTGGACAAGGGTTGTCTTCGGTCAATTTTATAACAAACGGGGACAGCCAGATTTAGCCACCAGTCTCTACAAAGAGGCTTTACGCATTATACCGAGGTATCCTTTAGCATTGCTGCATCTAGCAGAACTAGCAACGCGCCAAGGCAATTATCAGCAGGCGGAAAGTTTTTACGCCCAAGTTTTACCTAATTCACAAACATCATCCACCATTTTTGACCATGCTGTGTTGCGAGGTAGGGCGAAAGTTCTGCAATTACAAGGTAAAGCCGCAGCCGCACAAACACTGTTAACTCAAGCAGAAAGCTTACTGCGAGAAGAAAACGCCGGACACACCAACGGTTCCTTTGGACATCGGCGAGAGTTAGCCAGGTTGTTATTAGAAAAGAATCACCCTGAAGATACGGCTGAGGCTTTATCGCTGATGCAGGCGGAAATTAAAATTCGCCGTGATGCTCAAACACTAGATACCTTGGCTTGGGCTTTGTTTCGCGTCGGACGTTTCCGGGAAGCGCAACAGCAAATACAAGCCGCCTTGCAATTAGGTACGCGAGATGCGGCTATATTTTACCGGGCGGGGATAATTGCCAAAGCTTTGGGAAATCAACAGCAGGCTTTGAATTACGAGAAGTTAGCCCAACGTGTCGATCCGACTTTTAACGCCAAGGCGCGGCTGATATCAGGACTTGGTTTGGAGAATTTAGGAATTTAGGAACGATGACAACTATGTGGCGCAGATACCGAGTGGCTTTCATCTGCTTGATTGCAGCATTTTTAGTAGTAATTGGTTGGGCTAGTCCTAGTCAAGCACATTGGGCTGATTTGGCGGTGGCGGAGGTGACGGTAGAACAGACAAAAACAGCAATGATTTTGACCTTTCCGACAGCTTTAGTACCTGGGGTTGATGATAACCGTGATGGACAACTCTCCATTGATGAAGTTACCACCCATCAATCAGAGTTAGAAAAATTTTTTGGCGATCGCATCCGTCTGATTGACGCACAAGGGGAAGTTGGAAAACTGGCGGTGGCTGCAACGAATAATTTACCTGTGAATATTGCGAGTAATATTCAGACTCACAGCACTTTAGAGCTAACTTATACTTGGGCGCAACCAGTCACTGGACTTGTAATTAACTACAATTTATTTCTCCCCAATGTCGCCACTGCTCGATGTCTAGCCACCGTGATGCAAGGAGGAAAAATTCGCAATTTAGTCTTTACTCCCGAACAACGAGAATTTACTTTAATTAACCCTCCGGTATGGCAACAAATTAGTAGCTTTGTGTGGCTAGGAATTGAACATATCTTGACAGGTTATGACCATGTTTTATTTTTAATTAGTTTATTAATGCTGGGTGGTGGTTTTGGTTATTTAACTAAAGTAGTTACAGCTTTTACTATTTCTCATTCTGTGACTTTGACTTTAGCTGTATTGGATATTGTGACTTTACCAGTTAGGTTTGTGGAAAGTGCGATCGCCCTGACTATTGTTTATGTAGCGGCGGAAAATTTCTGGCGCACGAGTTTACGCTGGCGTTGGTTACTCACCTTCATTTTTGGATTAATTCACGGGCTAGGCTTTGCTGGAATTCTCAAAGAAATTCATCTGAATCAATCTAATTTGGCTTTATCCTTAGCTAGTTTCAATGTGGGTGTAGAAATCGGTCAAATAGTTATTGTGACTATTGCTTTTTTGATTTTCCGTACCATTAAAAAATATCCTGGGGAATTAATTGTACGTCGTTGCTTATCTGCTGGCGTTGTGGCTTTGGGATTAATTTGGTTTGTAGAACGAGCTTTTTATTAAATCCAATCATTCAGAGTTCAGGGTAGCACTAAAGGGTATAAGGGTGTAAGCGTTCAAAACCCTGACACCCCCACACCCTGACACCCATTGTTAACAACTAATAACCTTTCTACGTAAGTCCTGCTGCTATGTGAAATAAAATCTTTTCTAAGGACGATAAGTATTAGTCCGAGGGCTACGAACGCCAGCAATAGCACCTATTAATGAAGCAGCCAAACTTAATAAAGAACCAAGAACAAACCACCATAAACCTCTAGAAGTAGCAGCAGCAGCTTCACGAGTTTGTTGAGCAGTTATGTTAGGGACATTTTGGGGTACTGCTAAACCACCAGGTTGTTGTACTTGGTTGATAACTTCACCAGCATTAGAAGCAGCAATTCCAAAAGCACCAGATACTCCACTAGCTAATAGCCAAGAACTCAACGCCAAAGTAGTAGCCCAAAGAATTGCGCCATTTAGCAAAGCTGTATTCCGGTTCATCGGGCCACAAGCACGACTGGTTATCCATCCCCCAACAAACAGTGACAGTAGCAAAGCTACTGTTGACCAAATTCCGACATTACCAGCCACATCAGGTGCTACTGTTCTGGGTGCGCCAGAATTAGCTATGCTACCTGCACCGATCGCCGCAAAAAATGCACTTAAAATTAACTGTGTGGCTAAAGCAATTAACACCCCAGAAATTATCGGCCCCCAGCGAACACGGTCATGATACTCACCGACTCTAGTTACTACCGCTGGATCAGTAACAATATCATCACCTGTGCGATTTACGTATGACATAGTTTATTGGCTCCTTGACTATTTTTTAGTAAAGTTTTCTGGCTATATTCATGCTTACGTTTAAAATTAAATTGCTCTTTTCAATTTTTAATATCTATCAACAGAAAGACTTATTTTATCTATCTAGGGTAAGCTGTTCAGCATTTAAATTGTGTATAATAGAAAGCTGAATTAAGTAAAAAAAAGGAATAATGCCAGCAAAAAATCATTTAACTTCTCAGCAAATAGAGAAACTACAAAAAGCCTTAAAACTGGA
>NZ_JACJSD010000023.1 GCF_014697615.1 Nostoc sp. FACHB-280
TTAATCAGAAGATTAAGCTCATTAAACGCAGGGCTTATGGCTTAACTAACTTTAATAATTTTAGAAGAAGGGTTTTACTAAATTGGTATTTCTGTTGTTAATTTAACATATCTAGTCTGGGAGAGCCAATATCTTCATCTTTTCTGTTTTTAGACATTAATACTTCTGCCCTGATTGATAGATTCTGGAACAAAAGTAACAGAAGAATTTTTATGAGTACATTTGTGCTTTTACGGAAATGTTGAATTAACTTTTTATGAAGAAGTAGAAGAAATCAGTTAAGTATAGATTTTAGGACTTACGCAAAAAACTCTTATTCCTCCGTAAACTCTGCGTTTCTGTGGTTCGATTTTCTGTGGACGGTGCGTGCGTAAGTCATGGAATTATGGAAGGATTATAAGAATTTATTTATGTAATTAATATCCAAGGTCAAATAGTGGTAAGTAGATTTCACATCATAGCATCACCATACAAGCTGCGGTAAATATCAAGACTCAACTAATCCGGTAACAAATCTTCATCTAAGCATTCATCCGTAGTAAATGGAGATTCTACGGGAAAAGTATCAACAGATAAACCAGTTTCATCACTGGCTTGTTTTCTGGCATCTTGATAACAATCAGCAAAAACTTCCTGAAAATATGATTTTAAACTAGGACTATCCTTAAAAGTCCTTGTCAATCTGCGGCGATGTTCTCTGATGCTTCCTTTCCAACTATTAGAGCGTTTTTCTGGCTGATATTTGTATTTTAATAGGTGCATTAATAAAACAACTAAATTACTCTCAATTGCGCGTTTTTCACTTCTCCCCATACTTTCAATCTCTTCGATAAGATTTTCTAAATCAACATCAGAAAATCTGCCTTCTTTTAGTTGTTTAGCAGTTGTCTCTATCCACAAATAAAAATCTTGGTCGTAAAGACGCGAGTCGGTAAATACTTTTGATTGAGGCGCAGTCATCAGATTTTTTAACCTCTCAAAACTAACCACTAAACTTAATTTAATCCCGTTAGTTGTAATTTCACTTTATTCTGCGTCTGCTTTTATTTGGATAATCATTTGCTCTATAAACTGTAAATCAAGTAATAGAGAATTAACAGTTTTCGTCAGTTCTGCAAGTTGTTTGTTAATGCTATCAGCAGTTTGCTGATATGTATACTTACGCATCAAAGCTTCACGAGCTAAGTCTTCATTTCCTTTTTTCAAAGCTAATAAGGCTATTTGATGGCAAGATGCAACTTTATTTTGAGTTTGTTGATAATCTGCTTGTAATCGATTTTGATTAGCTTTGGCAGTATGAATGTTTACTATAATGCTTTGTTTGACTTCATTGAGAGATTCAATAATTGGTTTTGAGCCATTAGAATGATTTTCTCCATCCAGGAGTTTAAATAAACCATAAGCGCCTAGTCCCACAACTGTACCAGCCGCCGTTACAGGAACCATACCTATGCTAAATCCCGTTCCAGCCGCCAGTAAACCCATATTACCAATAGTACTAGAAACACCTATACCGCCTGCTGCTCCCAAGGCAGCTGCGCCTAAAGCTAGAGAGTCTCTGTTTTCTATTCCCTTTTTAGCTCCATAAACAGCTGTACCAGTAACTGCTCCTACAGCTAATAAATGAGGCATACCAATACCAATAGCTGTTCCCGCGCCAGCTAATCCCATTCCACCCACTGTTTCAGAGATAACAGCACCAGCTACTACTCCACCACCAATAAATGCTGCTTTTTCTGCGTTCTGAAAATCTACTTTTTTGAAGTTACCCAGTGTGCTATTTATCTGTGAACGGACAATACTATTGATGCGTTTACTTAGTCCCATAATGATACCTGTTTATTTCAAGATGATTAATAGTTAAGTTTATAAGCTGTAAAGGTATTGTAGTAAAAGGATTCCTGGATAAAACAAACATTTATATGACCTCTGTTGATTCTAGCAAGCATACAAAAGCCAAAGCCTTAAAACCCGGTAGCCGTCGCCCTGCTAAAGAACTGTGCAGCGAATGTGGACTATGTGATACATACTATATTCACTATGTCAAGGAAGCTTGTGCGTTTATTACCCAGCAGATAGACACCCTCGAAACCCAAGCCCACAGTCGTTCGCGCCATCTCGAAAACCCGGATGAACTGTACTTTGGCGTGCATCAAGAAATGATGGCAGCGCGGAAACAACAGCCCATCGAAGGCGCACAATGGACAGGGATAGTTAGCAGTATTGCCATAGAAATGCTAAATCGTGGCTTAGTGGAAGGCGTAGTCTGCGTCCAAAATACCAAAGAAGACCGCTTCCAACCCATGCCTGTAATTGCTCGCACCCCAGAAGAAATACTGGCAGCACGGGTAAATAAACCAACACTCTCACCCAACCTTTCTATTTTGGAACAAGTAGAAAAATCCGGGATGAAGCGCCTATTAGTAATTGGTGTTGGTTGCCAAATTCAAGCACTCCGGGCAGTAGAAAAGCAACTCGGTCTAGAAAAATTATACGTTTTAGGTACACCTTGCGTAGATAACGTCACCCGCGCCGGACTGAAGAAATTCCTAGAAACCACTAGCCGATCGCCTGACACAGTAGTACACTACGAATTCATGCAAGACTTCCGCATTCACTTCAAACACGAAGACGGTTCAATCGAGAAAGTCCCCTTCTTTGGCTTAAAAACCAACCAACTCAAAGATGTCTTCGCCCCCTCTTGTATGAGTTGCTTTGATTACGTCAACTCCCTAGCAGATTTAGTCGTTGGTTATATGGGCGCACCCTTCGGCTGGCAGTGGATTTTAGTGAGAAATGATACAGGCAAAGAAATGCTGGACTTGGTAAAAGACCAGATAGACACTCAACCTGTAATGTCCCAAGGAAACCGCAAAGAAGCTGTACAACAAGGGATTCCGGCTTATGACAAAGGCGTAACCTTACCGATGTGGGTAGCGAAAATGATGGGCGTGGTGATTGATAAAATCGGCCCCAAAGGTTTGGAATATGCGCGGTTCTCGATTGATTCGCACTTTACAAGAAATTACTTGTATGTGAAGCGGAATCATCCTGAGAAGTTAGAGGCGCATGTGCCGGAGTATGCTAAACGGATTGTTGGGCAGTATAAGTTACCGGAATGATGTTTCGCGCAAAGGCGCAAAGGCGCGAAGAGAGAGGATGAATGACTGAAAATGAGATCGCAAAACAGATTGTTGATGCTGCATACAAGATTCATACAAAGTTAGGGCCGGGTTTGTTTGAATCTGTGTATGAGTCCGTTCTAGCTTACGAGTTAGAAAAGCGTGGATTTTGGGTAACAAGACAACAGATAATTCCTGTAATTTATGAAAGTGTACGCTTAGAGGAAGGCTTTCGGGCAGACTTGATTGTTGAAGATAAAGTAATCATTGAAATTAAGTCTTTGGAAGCAATACATCCAGTACACAAAAAGCAACTGTTGACATACCTTCGCTTAACAGACAAGCACCTTGGTTTGCTAATAAACTTCGGTGAAGAACTGATTAAAGACGGCATCACACGACTTGTGAACGGACTTTAAAATCAATATTCGCGCAAGACGCAAAAAATCTCTTTGCGCCTTTGCGCCTTTGCGCGAAACAATTCTAAGCTTGGCCTACTGCTTCAATCGCCGCCTCTAATGCGATCGCAATATGAGTCCAATGAGTCCCCCCTTGGCAATAAACTATATAAGGCTCCCGCAACGGCCCATCCGCCGAAAACTCCAAGGTACTCCCCTCAATAAACGTTCCCCCAGCCATCACCACCTTACTCTCATACCCCGGCATAGCATCAGGCACAGGGTCAAGGTATGAACCCACGGGGGAATTTTGCTGCACCGCCTTACAAAAAGCGATTAATTTCTTAGCAGAACCGAGTTTAATCGCCTGAATCACATCACCACGGGGTGCAAGGGGCGCAGGATTCACCGGATAACCAAGCTTGTCAAAAACGTAACCAGTCAAGAAAGTTCCCTTCATCGCCTCACCTACCATCTGCGGCGATAAAAATAAGCCTTGGAATAACAAGCGATTTTGGTCAAAAGTAGCACCACCATAACTACCGATACCGGGTGCTGTGAGGCGACAGGCGGCGGCTTCTACCAAATCAGCCCGACCAGCTACGTAACCGCCTGCGGTCACAATAGTACCGCCAGGATTTTTAATTAAAGAACCCGCCATTAAATCCGCACCAACGTGGGTGGGTTCCTGAGTTTCGATAAATTCGCCGTAGCAGTTATCCACAAAGCAAACAGTATCAGGATTTTGCTGTTTGACGATATGTACAATCTTTTCGATATCCGCAATTGATAAGCTAGGCCGCCAAGAATAACCGCAAGAACGTTGAATTAAAACTAAACGAGTGTTAGAAGTCACACTACAACTTAATGCTTGCCAATCAATAGTTCCTGCTAAAGTTAGCTCCAATTGGCGGTATTTTATGCCAAACTCTATAAGGGAGCCTTGGCCTTCACCCCGTAACCCAATCACTTCTTCAAGCGTATCGTAGGGAGAGCCGACCACTGCTAACATTTCATCACCAGGACGGAGTACACCATACAGGGCGCAAGCGATCGCGTGAGTTCCCGATACAAACTGCACTCGCACGGCTGCGGCTTCTGCACCCATTACTTCCGCAAAAACTTTATCTAAAGTTTCTCGTCCTAAATCATCATGACCATAGCCACTCACACCGGCAAAGTGGTGCGCTCCTACGCGCTGATTACGAAAGGCATCCAGAACTCTTTTTAGATTATGCTTGACCTGAGCGTCAATTCCAGAAAAAATCTCTAACAGTGCCTGTTCTGCTTGCCGCAGCTGTTCCAAGCTGTTCATTATTTCCTCATTAAATAAAAAACTATAAATGTGCGGATTGTGCGATCGCGCAGATTAGGCTGAACAATTTCAATACAGGTTACTGCATGACAATTGCTACTTCCACTAAACCTCAAATTAATTGGGTAAACACCCTATTTTTCGTTGGTCTCCACATCGGCGCTTTATTTGCCTTTGTTCCTAGCAACTTTAGCTGGACGGCAGTTGGTGTGGCTTTATTACTGTACTGGGTAACTGGTGGTTTAGGTATTACCCTAGGCTTCCATCGCCTTGTTACTCACCGCAGCTTCCAAACACCCAAATGGTTGGAATATCTCTTAGTGTTCTTCGGGACACTCGCCTGTCAAGGAGGGCCAATAGAGTGGGTAGGGACACATCGCATTCATCATTTATATTCCGATACTGACCCAGATCCCCATGATTCCAATAAAGGCTTTTGGTGGAGCCACATGGGTTGGCTAATTCACAAATGTCCTGCTCATGCTGACGTTCCTCGCTTTACCAAAGATATTGCCGAAGACCCAGTTTATCAGTTTTTAGAAAAATATTTCATTCTCATCCAAGTTGCATTAGGTTTACTATTGTTGTTTTTGGGTGGCTGGTCTTTCGTTGTGTGGGGAATTTTTGTCCGCATTGTCTGGGTTTATCACTGCACTTGGTTAGTCAATAGCGGTACACATAAATTCGGCTATCGCACCTATGAGTCTGGAGATCAATCAACAAATTGTTGGTGGATAGCCTTACTAGTTTTTGGCGAAGGCTGGCACAATAACCACCATGCTTTTCAATATTCAGCCCGTCATGGTTTGGAATGGTGGGAAATCGACTTGACTTGGATGACAATTCAATTTTTGCAACTATTTGGCCTGGCCAAAAATGTAAAACTTGCAGACAAAAAGTCGTAATTCGTTTATCATTTGTCATTAGTTATTGGTCTACCAATGATTAATGACAAAGGTATTTCTGAGTAATCAAAATATCCATCCGTCAAATAATTTTGGGTTTTAGATTAGACTATTTAGATGTTGGATTGAATTTATAGATAAATTGGTGATTTTACCATTAAAAAACTATTAGTCAATTCTATCTAAAAGCTACTTACTGCTGTGCTTGGGTAGCTAAAGTTGCTATAATCCAGAGCGTTAATTCGATAATTTTTACTACAAGTTACTTTTATGTGACTTGGTGGAGGAGTTTGTTGTTTTTTAGGTTTTCATGACTACATCAATCATCAAGACGGAAGTCACAAATAAAGACCTTAGTAATTCCCAACTAAGGCTCAAAGATATTATCAAAACTTTGCCAAAAGAATGTTTTCAGCAAAATAAGCGTAAAGCTTGGACACAAGTTTTCTTCAATGTTTTAATGGTAGGCTTAGGCTACTATAGTTTGGCAATTTCTCCCTGGTTTCTTTTGCCTCTAGCCTGGATTTTTACAGGTACTGCTTTAACAGGTTTTTTTGTGATTGGGCATGACTGCGGTCATCGTTCATTTGCTAAAAGACGCTGGGTGAATGATTTAGTAGGGCATATATTTATGATGCCGCTTATCTACCCTTTTCATAGTTGGCGGATTAAGCATAATCATCACCACAAACATACCAACAAGTTAGAAGAGGATAATGCTTGGCATCCCATCCGACCAGAAGTTTTTGGAAGTTGGGGTAAAACTCGTCAATCTGCTTTTGAATTATTCATGAAAAAGCGGCTATGGTGGGTAGGTTCTATCGGACATTGGGCTGTTGTGCATTTTGATTGGCGCAACTTTAAAGTTAAAGACCAAGGAAGTATTAAACTTTCAGTGGCTGTCGTCGCAATTTTTGCAGCAGTTGTATTCCCTACCCTCATTGCTACAACTGGAATTTGGGGATTCATCAAATTCTGGTTTGTGCCTTGGATGGTATACCATTTCTGGATGAGTACATTCACCATTGTTCACCACACTTTCTCTGATGTGCCGTTTGACAAAGCCAGCAAATGGAATGAAGCAATGGCGCAGCTATTCGGCACTATTCATTGTGATTATCCTCGTTGGGTAGAGTTCCTGTGCCACGATATTAATGTCCACGTACCACATCACATTTCTACTGCCATCCCCTCTTATAATTTGCGCCTAGCTTATAGCAGCATTAAAGAAAATTGGGGTAATTATTTGCATGATGAATTTAAGTTTTCTTGGCCTTTAATGAAACAAATTACAGACCAATGTCAACTTTATGTGACTGATGAAGGTTATCAAACTTTTAACGAATATTACGCAGGTAAATAAATCAAAATCCAGCTAAAATCGCTCTGAATTAATCTAAGCTGATCAGGTAGAGCGAAAAGATTATTTGCCTACAAATTAAATAGTTCTGGCAATTCTCTATAAATTTAGTTATTGCTTCAGTGAATTGCCAGATATTTTTGTCTTGCGTTTATATCAGCATCGCAAGTATCCCAAAGGGGAAGGAAAACCTCTAAAACAGTTCGACTTTATTTTTTATTACAGAATCAAGTGCAATCAAATACAATTCAGTTCGACAGTTCTCGTGTCAATCAAGCTTCTGAGGATACAACTAAACTGCCATTTACTCTTCAGGATTTAAAAGCTGCTATCCCAGAGGAATGTTTTCAACCCAACGTCAGTAAATCACTGTTTTATTTCTTTCGTGACATTCTGATTATTGGTTCACTTTATGCAGTGGCGCATTATCTTGATTCTTGGTATTTTTGGCCTATTTTCTGGTTAATGCAAGGTACAATGTTTTGGGCTTTATTTGTTGTCGGTCATGACTGCGGACACCAATCTTTTTCTAAGCATAAGTGGCTCAACGATTTAATCGGTCATTTATCCCATACTCCAATATTAGTGCCTTATCACGGCTGGCGCATCAGTCATAGGACACATCATAAAAATACTGGCAATCTTGATAATGATGAAAGCTGGTATCCTGTAAGCGAATCACAGTATAAAGAAATGCCACTGGCGCAGAAAATAGGTCGATATTATTTATTTTTATTGGCTTATCCAGTCTATTTATTTAAGCGTTCCCCTAATAAAGAAGGCTCTCATTTTTCCCCTAATAGCCCACTCTTCAAAAAATCAGAGAAATGGGACGTAATCACTAGCACTGTACTCTGGATTGGGATGGTAGGTTTGTTAGGTTTTCTTACCTATCAATGGGGTTGGATGTGGTTGTTTAAATACTACGCTATGCCCTACATTGTGTTTGTAATTTGGTTAGATTTAGTCACATTTTTACATCACACTGAGGCTGATATTCCTTGGTATCGTGGCGAAGATTGGACTTTCCTCAAAGGTGCAATTTCTAGTATCGATCGCAATTATGGTTTGGTGAATCATATTCATCACGATATCGGTACTCACGTTGCCCACCACATTTTCTTGAATATTCCTCACTACAATTTGTTGAAAGCAACTGAAGCCATCAAACCAGTGATGGGTGAATATTACCGCAAGTCTGAAGAGCCAATTTGGAAGGCTTTATGGCGTTCTTGTGTTAGCTGCCATTTTGTACCGGATGAAGGCGGGAAGGTATATTACACCTCCAATCATAAATAAATTATTCCCGACTACATAGAAGTCTGGAACTAGATACACTAAGTCCGCATCAGCGGACTTTTTTTATACCCCAAATTCCGCCGATTCAGATGAGCGTTTTTTGTGTTGCTGTTCCCTGTTCTCTATTCCCTCATCTCCACAGGTAGACTTTCGTAACTGAACCGTATTGCTTTAAAACCTACCGTTCCCTTGAATAATATGCTTGACGGTGGTCAAGGTTTCCAAGCTAATAAATCCGCGACGGTGGCCTTTTTGGTTAGACATACCTAAGAATATTGAGTCCCCTCGTGAAGGGTTGCGTGAAAATCTAGGGGAAGTATTGATGTAGGTGGAAGCACTATTCACTCCCAGGGCAAACTGGCGGCTTTCTTGATAAGATTCAGTCACAATACAATCAGCATGACCGCTACTGTGTTGATTAATCCAAGCGATCGCAGCTTCTAAGCTATCCACTAGTTTAAAGGCCACAGTCTTAGTTAAGTAGGAATTGCCCCATTCGCTGTCTTTGGCTAGTTGCAGTTGGGGAAAGGCTTCGACTAACTCTGCATCACCTTTGATTTCAAAGCCTTTCTCTTTCAAACTATTCCACAGCACAGACAGCGATGATGGCATAGCTTGGCGGTGAATTAAGACCTTTTCGATGGCATTTACCGGGTCTGGTTCGCTTTGATGGCTATCAAGAATCATCCAGCGTACCATTTCTAAGCTGCCATTGAGCGACCAGTACAGGTAACAGTTGCCCATTGCGGACTTTAATACCGGACAAGTGGCTTGTCGCATCACCTGCTGCACTAAACTGGAACGTCCGTAGGGAATGACTAAGTTTAGGTACTGGTCTTGGGTAACTAAATCCCGTAGGGAAGCACCATGTTCGGCGGTGACTAGCTCTACGCAACCAGGTGGTAGCCCCACTTCTTCCACGGCATTTTGCAGTACTTCAGCGATCGCAGCGTTAGAATGACTAGCTTCTGTACTACCTTTAAGTATGATACTATTGCCAGTTTTAATGCACAAACCTGCGGCGATCGCACCTAAATCGGGAAATGCCTCATAAATAAAAGCAATCACTCCCAAAGCCATCAATTGCGAGTAGCTTTGAGAGTCTTCTGGTTGATAGTCAGCATTCCTCACCCGCCGCAGGGGATCTGAGAGTTCACCCAAGCGCCGCAGTATTTCGACGGTGGTTTCTAGTCGTTTGGGGGTGAGTTTCAGCCAATCTAAAATTAACTCTGATACAGCCATTTCTTTACTAGCTTCTAAATCCAGAGTATTGGCTTCTAAAATATCATCAAAAGACCTTTCCAGAGCCTGGGCCATTGCCAAAACAGCCCGACTGCGGTCTACTCCCTTGGTCAAACCCAACTTCAAGGAAGCCTGAAAAGCGCGTTTGGCGCTTTTCATTGGTTCAGGGTAATCTTGTACAACTTCAACGGTCATTGGGTTAACGTCGGTAGGTAAGCCAGACCATGAGTGCTGGCAGAATAGCTAATATCACTGCCACTATTGCCCAAGTAACAATGCTGGAACCTTTGGCTAATTTCAAGGCTAATGGTAGCCAAATAATCACTAGCACAAAAATAATGCCGAGGGCGATTGGCAGATAGCTTTCTCCCAAGCGGGGATGAACAACATGCCAAGCATTTCCCGTCCAGCGCCAAGACCGCTTGTAGGGATAAGTGGTGGAAAGTTGTTCGAGGACATGCCCATTATCTTGGACAACAAAGATTTGCTGACAGCGATCGCAGCCAAATGCTTCTGTAAGGGTAATCGGAACTAACCGTCCCCGACGGCGGCAGGGACAGGGATATTCCTGGTTAAAGTCAATTTTTTCGTGTTTTTGAGGATGCACAAGCGTTCTACTAACTTGAGCGTGTTTTTTCATAAAGTTGGAGATTTTCATTCCTGACTGGATGCGTTAGGAATTAGCTAATCTCACCATCAACTGTTTATATAAATAGCGAAGTCAGACAAATACTGCCATCATTAACAACCATATTGATTCCCAATTTTCTGAAAATAGGTACATCTATCTGTTGTCTTATGCTGTAGCTGGCAATCTTGTTGCAAGATTCCTGGCTGTGCATCTGTGGCTTTCAAGGTAATGTAGTCCAGTTTTTGGGGCATTTATTGTGCCTACATATCTAATACAATTCTAAGCTTACGCCGCAACTACTAGAAAAACGAACTGTTGCACAAGGCTACCTTGAACACCCAGTAAAAAAAGGCTCAAGTCTGAAGTCTGAAATGAAGAAACCCTTATAGTGAGCTTTTTAGCAATTTATAATGGGTGCTTTATTTCCGCAGACCTTTACTAGTAATTTTTCTAGGAACACTTTCTAAATTCTACCGAGCATGAAACAGAAAGCAGGATATTTTTTTCCTGACTTTCGTTCACTCTATAAAAAGCATAATCGGCTGAAGCTAATAAACTTCAACCTACTTATAACTTATAATTTAGTTTTTATCAGAGCGGGTAACGCGATTCGAACGCGCGACATCAACCTTGGCAAGGTTGCGCTCTACCACTGAGCTATACCCGCAAACTTCACATTTACTATATTGTCAGATATTTTTTGATTTGTCAACCCCTAAGTTTTAGTCAATGGTTATTTGTCATTTGTCATTTGTCCTTTGTGCTTTGTTATTAGACGATTGACCATTGACTGTTGACCATTGACCATTGACCATTGACTACTGACTGCTAACGATTGACTCTTGACCTGGAGCAGCAGGTAAGGGCTGGGGATTTAAGGTGTACGGCTCTGTGAGGTTAGAGCGTAACTTCCGCATCAGGCTGGCCATTTCTAGAGCGTTCATTGCATAATCCCAGCCATGATTCGCTTTAATTCCTGCCCGTTCTAAGGCTTGCTGCATTGTATCTACTGTCAAAATGCCAAAAATTACTGGAACTCCGGTTTGAAAGCTGGCGGCGGCAATGCCTTTGGCTACTTCCGAAGAAACATAATCAAAGTGGGGCGTTTGTCCACGGATAACTGCGCCTAAACAAATGATCGCATCATAACGCTGGGAAAGTGCTAGTTGACGGGCAACAATTGGCACTTCAAAACTTCCCGGTACCCAAACATAATCAACTTGATTACCGTGGGGGTTGGGGTCTACACCATGACGTTTTAAGCAATCTTGACATCCTTCCACTAGCTTTGCAGTAACCAGGTCATTAAATCGACCAATAACCACTGCAAAACGCAAAGGTTCAGTTTGAGTAAAAGTTCCCTCAAAAACTGCCATGACTGCCTCTTAATCAACTATACTCTTGTCAATATACATTTCTTCTCTGCTGATGGTTGAGATGAAGCGCACAATTATCAGAAGTGCTGAGTGGAGAACTAAGTTGATTTCCGCGATATCTGCCAAAAATGAGAAAAAAGGTAAATGATTTTATTTACCTTTTTCTTTTGCTACAAGCTATATGCTATTTTTTGAGACTATTGTCAAGTGTCTAGACTACAAAGAAGTTTAATATACCAACCACCACTACTAAGGCAATCCAGACTCCAGAACCGAGCCATAATAATCTTTTAGATTCAACCCAGTTTTGGGGGGTGGCGTAAGCAACAGGAACGCCAACAACTAATACAAAAGACATCAAAACGAGAGCTACTAAAGCGAACTGGAATATTATGGTCATTTTTGCTTCTCCCAAGACAGCGTAATACTAAAGATAGAATATCCTAAAGGGCGACAGTGACAGTTTTTCCTTATTTTTTAACCTAGCAGAAATTGATACACTTTGGTTATTTGTCCTTATGTCATTTGTCCTTTGTTCTTTGTTTAGGTACTAATGACTAATAACTAATGACCAAGGACTAAGGATTATGGATTTAATTCTTTGCCACACAACGGCTGATTTTGATGCTTTGGGGGCGGCGGTTGGGCTGACTTGCTTGCTACCGGGAAGTAAGATTGTGTTAACAGGCGGCGCACATCCACCTGTAAGAGATTTTTTGGCGTTACATCGAGATGAGTATCCGCTAATTGAGCGGCGTTCAGTGAATCCGCAAACAATTCGTTCGATTACTGTGGTGGATACACAACATCGCGATCGCCTGGGTAAAGCAGCTGAATGGTTAGATTTACCCAGTGTGAAAGAAATTGTAGTTTATGACCATCACGTAGAGCAAGAGGGCGATATTCCGGCGACGCAATTGCATATTGCCCCGGTGGGTGCTTGCACAACTTTAATGGTGGAGCAATTACAACAACAGCAAATTTCTCTCACCCCGTCTCAAGCCACGGTGATGGCTTTGGGTATCCATGTGGATACGAGTTCCTTAACTTATGATTTATCAACAGCTAGGGATGCTTTAGCTTTGGCTTGGTTGATGCAGCAAGGCGCAAGTTTACCTGTGATTTCGACTTACCGCGACCCTGGTTTATCACCGCAGTTGCAACAGCTATTAACAACGGCATTGCAAGAGTTAGAATATCTTTGCTTACGGGGTTATACGATCGCTTGGGTTACTTTAAAAACTGATGCTTTTGTGCCTGGGTTATCGAGTTTAGCATCGCAGTTAGTAGAGTTAAGCGAAATTGATGCTTTACTGTTAGTCAATGAATATCCATTAGGGGAAGATGAATCAAGATTAACTGTAATTGGGCGATCGCAAATTCCTGGTGTCAATCTTAACTTGTTATTTCAACCTTTCGGCGGGGGTGGACATTCCCAAGCGGCATCACTCAACTTGCGGGGAGTTGATACACAAGCCACCTTAGAAGAACTTTTGGAAGGTTTAAAAGCCTCCATTCCCCATCCCCTCACCGCCAGAGATTTGATGTCTTCCCCAGTCCGCACCATTCGCCCAGAAACTACTATTGAAGAAGCACAACGGATTTTATTACGTTATGGGCATTCTGGGTTATCTGTAGTTGATGCCCAAGGACAGTTAGTCGGCATTATTTCCCGGCGAGATTTGGATATAGCCTTTCACCACGGCTTTAGTCATGCACCAGTCAAAGGTTACATGACTATCAATCTCAAAACCATCATCCCAGATACCACCCTGCCACAAATCGAGTCGCTGATGGTGACTTATGATATCGGACGCTTACCAGTCTTAGCAGATGGGCAATTAGTTGGGATCGTCACTCGTACCGATGTCCTACGGGAGTTACATCAAAACAGTGAGGAATTTCAAGATATAAGTCCTCGGTACTCAGCACTCAGCACTCAGCACTCAGCACTCAACATACAATCACGTCTTGCACCCCAACTGTGGCAATTACTCACCAAAGCCTCCCAAGCAGCAGAAAAATGCGGTTGGCATCTTTACCTAGTTGGTGGTGCTGTGCGGGACTTGCTATTAGCCGAAACAGCAGACCAATTAATGATTAAAGATATTGATTTGGTCGTAGATGGCTTTCATAAATCAGCAGATGTTGGTGCTGGGGTGGAATTAGCAAAAGCATTGCAAGAACTTTATCCAGCCGCGCGTTTAGAAATTCATGGTGCGTTTCAAACTGCGGCTTTGTTGTGGCATAAAGACCCAGAATTAGATTCCTTGTGGGTAGATATTGCCACAGCTAGAACAGAATTTTATCCTTACCCAGCCGCGAACCCTGAAGTTGAGGCGAGTTCCATTCGTCAAGATTTGTACCGCCGAGATTTTACTATCAATGCACTGGCATTGCGGCTAACTTCTCCCCGTGCGGGCGAATTACTCGATTTCTTTGGTGGTTTATTAGATTTACAAGCCAAGCAAATTCGGGTGTTACACGCCAATAGTTTTATTGAAGATCCTACCCGGATTTATCGTGGTGTGCGCTTTGCTGTGCGCTTTGGATTTGATTTTGAACCACGAACAGAAGAGTATATTCGTTATGCAATTAACAGTGGTGTTTACGATCGCACTGCTCAACACAATAGCAAAACTCCCGCGTTGCAAACTCGGCTGAAAACAGAACTGAAACATATCTTAGAAGCACCGTACTGGAAATCGGCTTTGCAATTACTCGATAACTTACAAGCTTTGCAGTGCATCCATTCCACCCTCACCTTAGATGCGGAACTTTTACGTCAACTGCGGTTATTAGAACGCTGTCTGCACAGATTTGATCCCCAACTTACCCTTGTCCACTGGCAAATGCGCCTAGAAGCGTTAATTGCCCACCTCAAACCAAAATATCGGGAAAAAGTCGCCAAAAATCTGCAATTACAAGACGATAGCATTCATCGCTTGCAAAATTTAGCCCAAGCGGAAGCAGAAGTTAGGGAATTATTACCGCAGTTGCAGCGTCCTAGTCAAATTGTGCAGTTACTGAAAAAGTATGACTTACCAATGCTGATTTTAATCGCCTTACAAAGCCCGCGATCGCTCAGAAAACAAATTTGGCATTACTTAACAGTATTGACTCACATCCAACCTATTTTAAATGGTAATGACCTGAAGAAATTAGGCTATAAGCCAGGCCCCCAATATCGGCAAATTCTTGATGATATGCTTGCTGCTACGTTAGATAGAGTAATTACAAATAAAATAGAAGCAGAAGAATTTTTAATGAAAAACTATCCCAAATAACCAGTTATTTTCAAGATAAAATTATGCAAATCCAAACACAAAAAAAACACTACACTCCCGAAGAATATCTCCAACTAGAAGAGACATCCGAATTTAAAAGTGAATACTACGATGGGGAAATTGTGCCAATGGCAGGTGGAACTACAAACCATAACGAAATAGCGGGTAATTTTTACGCTAATTTTAAACTGAAGATGCGGGGTAAAAATTACAAAATCTACATAGGCGATGTAAGATTGTGGATATCTCGTTACCGTATCTATACTTATCCCGATGCTATGGTGATTGAAGGGGAACCAATATATGAAGGAAATAGCACTACTACAGTCACAAATCCTACAGTCATTATAGAAGTATTATCTAAATCAACACAGAGCCATGATAAAACTGATAAATTTAGATTTTACCGTTCTATTCCCACCTTCAAAGAATATATTATAGTTAATCAATATGAATACTTAATTGAGCATTACGCTAAAAATGCTAATAATCAATGGGTATTAACAGAATACGAATCATTAGACGCAGTTTTATCACTCCAAACAATAGATTTTGCTATTTCTTTGACTGATATTTACGAAAGTGTGAATTTGTCCACAGTTGGAGAAGAAATTTAATTTTTGTGACACATACTACATTTGTGTGAAGATTCTTCGCTTTTCGTAATGCTTTTGTGCTACACTGTAGTCTATATCAAACCTCATCACATCTCATCGAGATAGCTGAAATGAAGTAGTACCAGAAAAAAATTGTCAAAACCGAATAGATACGCCAAGTTTGACAGGGTTACTTCAAATAATCATGAGCTAGAATTTTTGTTTTTATCCTCAATATTGTGAGTTTAACCGCATTTATCTGTGGTTGATTCTGGATGCAGATGCCATTATATCTGAATATTTTGTCTGTTCAATTCGCCCGTAATATGTGTGCATATATGGGTAAAATTTGATGATTTGAGGTTTGGTAAGAATGCAGAAAAAATCAATATTAATCGCTGAGAATTTAAGTTATGAACTCAGTGATATGCAGCCATTGTTTTCAGGTATTCAAGGAAGTATTGCAATAGGCGATCGCATTGCTTTAGTTGGTCGCAATGGTATTGGAAAATCAACACTATTGAAGATAATTGCTGGTCAGATTCAGCCTAAATTTGGTTCGGTATTTCGACAGGGTAGTGTTTACTATTTACCTCAAATTAGCACTATTCAAGAATCAATTAATGCAGATACAGTGTTGAATTATTTAATTTCAATTTCTGATGAATGGTGGGAAATTGTAGAGATTTTGCAAACCAAATTCAACACAACCATTGATTTATCATTACCAATGGCTAATTTAAGCGGTGGAGAATTGACGAAATTATTTTTGGCAATTGGTTTATCACAACAGCCAAATTTGTTGTTGCTGGATGAACCAACCAATCATATAGATTTACCTGCATTAGAAAACTTGAGACAGTTACTTTTAAATTTTGCTGGTGCTTATGTCATTGTCTCTCACAAACCTTTTTTCTTAGATCAAGTAATTACTGTGACTTGGGAACTTACCCCCAATCAATTAAAAGTATATGGAGGCAATTTTTCTGATTATCGACAACAAAAGCAAATAGAATTAGAAGTGGCAATGCGATCGCACGAAGTAGCCAGAAAGGAACTGAAACGCACCCAAGCTACAGCAATGCAAGAACAGCAACGCGCCGCCCAAGCACAACGTCAAGGTCGAGCCAAGTTACTCAATGGTAGTATTGACAGAATGGCGGCTGGATTAATTAAAACTAAAGCCGAAGCCGCAGCAGGAACAGCTAAAACAAAACATGAAGCGGCTGTAACCAAAGCAACCCAAAAAGTTGCAGAGACAAAGATTAAAACTACCAAAGTTACCAGTATTCATTTAGAAGAAAGCAATCAAAAACGACGGAATTTAATTGCTATTCAAGGTACAAATCTTTGGGTGGCTAATCGGTTACTAATCCAAAATATTCAGTTGCATATTTCTTCAAGTGAACGCATTGCAATTATTGGGGCAAATGGTTCAGGGAAATCGACTTTAGCTAAAGCTATTTTGGGAATGGCGAAGGAAACAGTGTTATTAGAATCAGGTGAGATTTTAATTACACCTGTCATGAAAGCTGTTTATCTCGACCAAACTTATCAACTCGTAAATCGTCAGCAGACAATTCTCGAAAACATGGAGTCTGCTAATTCCAATTTGAGTTATCAGTTATTGCGTCAACAACTAGGACACTTTTTATTTAAATATGATGATGTGCATAAATCAGCATCTGTATTGAGTGGTGGCGAGTTGGCTAGACTAGCGATCGCTATGATTAGCATATCCGAAATTGACTTGCTAATTCTCGATGAGCCAACTAATAATCTTGATATTGAAACTGTAGAACAAATGGTCATCGGCATCAATGAATATCAAGGCGCTTTATTGGTCATTTCTCATGATATTGATTTTTTAAGTCGCATCAATATTAACCACAGTTGGCAAGTGAAACAGCAAAGTTTACAAATGACAAACTACTTACCCAATCAGCTTGAGCAATATTATCAAGAAATTGGTCAGTGTTAAAGTTTTAATTCAGCGCGATTGCATGATGGCGAATGTGATCAGAAATAAAACTAGCAATAAAATAGTAACTATGGTCATAGCCAGGTTGGTAACGTAAATTGAGGGGTTGATTTACAGATGCACAGGCTTGTTCAAATATTTCTGGTTTTAGTTGTTCAGTTAAAAATTTATCTGCCGTGCCTTGGTCAATTAAAATGAGACTATGATAGCCTAATTGTTTGATTAATTCACTCGCATCATAAGCACGCCAATTATCTTGACTATTGCCTAAATAACCCTTAAAAGCCTTTTGTCCCCAAGGACAATTCATTGGTGCAACGATGGGTGCAAAAGCAGACACTGATTTATATTGTTGGGGATTACGTATAGCACAAACTAAAGCCCCGTGTCCCCCCATTGAATGACCAAAAATACCTTGTTTATCTGCTTGGATGGGGAAGTTAGCTGCAATGATAGCAGGTAATTCTTGGACAATGTAACTATACATTTGATAGTGCGATCGCCAAGGTTCTGCGGTAGCATCAACATAAAATCCTGCACCTGTGCCGAAATCCCAAGCATCATTTTCACCAACAATACCAGTATTTCGCGGACTAGTATCTGGTGCTACCAACATTAAACCATGCTCGGCGGCGTAGCGTTGCGCCCCAGCTTTGACCATGAAATTTTCTTCTGTACAAGTCAAACCAGAGAGGAAGTAGAGGACTGGTACGGGTTTTTTTGCTGCTTGTGGTGGTTGATAAACAGCAAAGCGCATTTCACTGTGACAAGTTGCAGAAGTATGAGAGTAAAAGCCGAGTTTCCCGTCAAAGCATTTATATTCGGAGAGAATTTGCAGATGCGTCATGATTTGTGTAGCGAATTTGTTGCGATCGCTATTATTCCATTAAATCATCGCTTGCAGGTTCACCAGGATAAAAGCTGGCGTTAAAAATGTCAGCGAAGATATAGTAACATTGCTGAGGAAATGTTGAAAGTGGGAGGTTTGTTTCTCCTGATGCTAAATCTCTAGCATTTTCATAAGCTTCCTGAATTGCGATTTCTAAATAAGAGTTTAAACTTGGATTTTCCTCTAGCAATTTGAGAATATCCCGCCGTTGAATGCGAATTGTCGCTAACCAACTGCGACTGCGTTTTGTCGGTTGATATTCCCATTTTAATAAATGTGCAATTAAAATGCTGAGGCGATTTCGCAATTCTTGGCGTTCCTTTCTTCCCAATGATTCAATTTCCTCGATTAAATTGGATAAGTCAAGTTGATGCCATTGTTGATGACGCAGTAAATCAGCTTGTTGCTGACTCCAAGCATAAAAATCAGTTTCATAGAGATTTGTTTGTTTGCTTTGGGGGGTTTGCATAGTTAAAATTGATTCAATTTTTATGCTATTTAATCATTGTTAATAACTAAACTACTGCTGAATTTGTGCTTGCAACATTTTACGAAAAGCACGTTTAGTTTGAGTTTCACCTTGAGTTTTGCATTGAGCCAAAAAATCGTAAACCATTGATTTAGTTAATATCGCAAATGTATTACTAATTTCTGATTCTCTGTATTCGCCTTGTTCTAAAAGGTAAATAGTTAATTTTGTACCGTTGTAACGCCAAAATTCAGGAACTTTCATATCCTGATACATTTGCTTTTTATTGATATCTGTATGGGTAATATCTACTTCTAAGATTAAATCGGGAGGCGGGTCTACGGCTAAATTTACTGTTTTACCTCTGACAAGAGGTTCATTTTGAATGTAGTAACATTTATCCGGTTCTGCCCCTACTTTTAATCCTGGTATTTTTAGTGTAGTTGAAGCCATACTTTTGATATTAAGGTTCAGTTTTTCAGTCAAAAGATGAATCAACATACCAATATTTTCACTACCACTTTCATGCTCTTCTAAAGGTGTCATAATCTCCAACATTCCCTGATAATATGTCAGATGGGCTGCACGATTATCACCCAAAGCATCAAGAATTTGCTCATAAGCATCCCAACTAATGTTATTTAGCGTGACGCGCTTTTCTGCAAGTTGTATTTCTTGAGGATTGCTTATCACTTCACTAGTAGTAATCATTTGCATCTCCCAAGTTTGGTAGCAATTAAATTAATTAGGTGGAGGAACTGAACCCAACATTATCAAGACTTTGTTGGGTTACGCGATCGCTACACCCAACCTAGCTATTCTCTTCACTGAATCTAAAAAGTTACAACACTGCGAATAGATTCACCTTTGTGCATTAATTCTAAAGCATGATTAATTTCTTCAATTGGCATTACATGGGTAATTAAATCATCTATATTGATTTTGCCATCCATATACCAATCAACAATTTTCGGCACATCTGTGCGTCCTCTTGCACCACCAAAGGCTGAACCTTTCCACACTCTTCCTGTAACCAATTGAAACGGACGTGTGCTGATTTCTTGTCCTGCGCCAGCCACACCAATAATGACACTCACACCCCAACCTTTATGGCAGCATTCTAATGCTTGACGCATCACTTTGACATTACCAATACATTCAAAGGTGTAGTCTGCGCCGCCTTTAGTTAAATCAACCAAGTAACTAACTAAATCACCTTCCACTTCTTTAGGGTTAACAAAGTGCGTCATCCCAAATTTTTCGGCTAAGGCGCGTTTGCTGGGATTAATATCTACCCCCACAATCATATCGGCTCCTACCATCCGCGCTCCTTGGATGACGTTTAAGCCAATACCACCCAAACCGAAGACTACAACTTTTGCACCCGGTTCTACTTTGGCGGTATAAATCACTGCACCTATACCTGTGGTGACACCGCAACCAATGTAACAAACCTTGTCAAATGGGGCATCTTCTCGAATTTTAGCGACAGCAATTTCTGGTAATACTGTGTAGTTAGCAAAGGTGGATGTACCCATATAATGGTGAATCATTTCGCCACCGATACTAAAACGGCTCGTACCGTTGGGCATAACACCGCGTCCTTGAGTGGCGCGAATTGCTTGACAGAGATTGGTTTTCAGGCTGAGACAATATTCACATTGACGGCATTCTGGGGTGTAGAGTGGGATGACATGATCTCCTGGTTTGACGCTGGTAACACCAGCACCCACCTCTACGACTACACCAGCGCCTTCATGACCTAAAATTGCCGGAAATAAACCTTCAGGATCAGCACCCGAAAGGGTATAAGCATCAGTGTGACAAACTCCCGAAGCTTTAATTTCTACTAAAACTTCTCCAGCTTGTGGCCCTGATAGTTGCACAGTTTCAACAGTTAGCGGCTTTCCCGCGCCATAAGCTACTGCGGCTTTAACTTCCACGAGTTAGCCCTCCTAGATATAAGTTGTATTAATAAAATCTTATGGTTTAGCATCAATGGATGCTGAGAAGAATTTTTGATTTTTACTAGAAATGTTGAACTAAAATTGCATTTTTTTGTGAGATTGGTACATTAGTTACAGGCGGCAAACTTGGAAGATGATATCTATCCGCCGCATGAATTTTATAATTTTGTCAACATCTCAGTTAATTCTAATTCTACAAAGCTTATGAACCCTGCCCTAACGAAAATTGGCGCTCAAATGTCCAACCTCACTGGTGTACGAGCGATTATGAAGGACATTGTAGAAACGTTGCAAGCGAGTCAGGGGCAGGAGTTAATTAATTTAAGTGCGGGAAACCCGTTGATTTTGCCAGAGGTGGAACAGTTGTGGCGCGATGCAACGGCAGAACTGTTGGCGAGTGCGGAATATGGGGAAGTGGTTTGTCGTTATGGCGCAAGTCAAGGTTATGCGCCGTTAATTGAAGCGATCGCTAATGACTTCAACAAACGCTATGGTTTAAACTTAACCTCTCGCAATATCTTAATTACTCCCGGTAGCCAAAGCCTTTATTTCTACGCGGCAAATTCCTTTGGTGGTTCCACCAGCAACGGTGAACTGCGACAAATTGTTTTACCACTCAGCCCCGACTACACAGGCTATGGCGGCGTGTGTTTGCAACCAGAGGCGTTAATTGCTTACAAACCAACTCTGGATATAGACGCAGCTAACCATAAATTTAAATATCGCCCTGATTTTAGCCAATTGGCTGTGTCAGAACAAACTGGTTGTATTATCTTCTCTCGTCCATGCAACCCCACTGGTAACGTCCTCACAGCTGATGAAGTCAACAAAATTGCTGCCCTCGCGGCAAATTACAATGTACCTGTGTTGATTGATTCTGCTTACGCGCCCCCCTACCCGGCTTTGAACTTCACAGAGATGCAGCCGATTTTTGGGGAAAATATTATTCACTGTATGAGTTTATCTAAAGCCGGATTACCAGGGGAACGTATTGGTGTCGCTATTGGTGATGAAAAATTCATTCAAGTTCTCGAATGCTTCCAGACAAACTTGTGTATTCATGCTTCTCGTTATGGACAAGCGATCGCCTCTCGTGCGATCAACTCCGGTAAACTAGGAGAAATTGCAACAACAGTCATTCGGCCTTTTTATCAAAACAAGTTTGCAGTTCTGGAAACTACTCTAGATGCTGCTATGCCTAAAGATTTACCTTGGTTCCTCCACCGTGGTGAAGGCGCAATCTTTGCATGGTTATGGTTGAAAGATTTACCCATCACTGATTGGGAATTTTACCAAGAACTCAAAAAAGTTGGAGTTATTGTGGTTCCTGGTAGTACCTTCTTCCCTGGTTTACAAGAAGAATGGTCACACAAACACCAATGTTTACGCATTAGCTTAACTGGTAGCGATGCTGAGATTGTAGCTGCTATGCAACGTCTCGCCAAAGTTGCAGAGCAAGTTTATCAGCAGGCGGCGGTGAGTGCGTGAGAAGGCAGGAGGCAGGAGGTAAAAGTTTTACTATGCCTGGTATTCGTGCTTTATACTTTGACTGCTTTGCTTTATTCTCGTGCCTAGCGACTGAAGTCGCGGCTGCGCGGGTTCCAAACCTCTGATTTTTTTTAGTCCGCGCAGGTAGTCACTGAGCTTGTCGAAGTGCGGACTTTGTTTTTATAGCCGCGAATTCCAGTCGTCGGGGCTACTGTTGACTATTGACCTTTGACTATTAACCAATGACCAAAAAACCGAAGAATCAAAAAACAGAAAAAAAACCCCCACTCCCAACTCCCAATTCCCCACTCCCCAATTTAGATGACTGGTTGGCAATTGGGAAAATTGTTGCGCCTCAAGGGTTGGCTGGAGAATTACGAGTTTATCCAGAAACGGATTTTCCCGAACGCTTTGAAGTATCGGGAACACGTTGGTTATTGCGTCCTGGGCAAACAGAACCGCAACCAATAGAATTATTAGATGGGCGTTATTTGGAAGGAAAAAACTTGTATGTGATTAGTATAGCTGGGGTGGACAATCGCAACCAAGCCGAAGAATTACGTGATTGTAGATTATTTGTCCCGGCAAGCGATCGCCCCGAATTAGGCGAAGATGAATATCATGTTGTCGATTTAATTGGTTTGGAAGTTTTCTTACAAACTTCCGGTGAATTGTTGGGGAAAGTGGTAGATGTCATCCCTGCTGGTAATGATTTACTCGAAGTGGAATTACTCAATCATGAAAAAGCTAACAAAACAGTTTTAATTCCCTTTGTTAAAGAAATCACACCAGTCGTAGATATTCCATCTCGGCGCGTGGAAATTTTACCGCCACCAGGTTTACTTGATATCAATTAAAGATTGGCTTTCTTCTAACTGCTGAGTTGCACCACCTGGTTGCGAAAAAACTAACGTTGTTAGTCCGACTGCTAACATTCCCAACCCGGCTAAGGCTAACATCGCTGTACGTTTTTTCAACTTGATTGCAGCTAGTAAAATTTCCATGACAGAAGCCTTACCTGTAACGGGAATTGATTTGAGTGCAGCTAAAGCCACTGAAGCATTCAGATAGCGGTCTTTCCAGTTAGGTTGCACCATTGTCCATAACCAAGACCGAAAACTGGGATGGAGATGATTTACTAATTTGGGAAATTGTAAGCCGCTATGACCAATATTCGCTGTTTGGGTATTGGTGAGTAAGCAAAGCAATGTTGCCCCAACACTATACAAATCTGAAGCTGGTGTCAAAGCATAACCAAACTTTTCTTCTGGGGGAATAAAACCAGGAGTACCAGCAGATAAGGTAGTGAAAGCTATTTTGGTATTTTGTTGGCGAGCCAAACCAAAATCAACTAAATAAGCATTAAGTTGCTCATCCACTAAAACATTTTCTGGTTTAATATCCCGATGAATAATTGGGTCAATTTGTTGCTGCAAATAAACCAAAATTTCTAAAAGTGAGATGGCTATCTGCTTAACTTCAGTTGGAGACAAGTTATATTTTGCCTCTAAAGGTACAGCATTTTTATACTCTAGGATTAGATAAAAATTCTTTGAGGTTGCAAAAGAATTTATGTAGCGGGGAATGCGGGGATGCTGAAGTTGTTGCAGGATAGCAATTTCCTGTTCGTAAGATTTTAAACCCGACCAATCAGTAGTTTCATGGGCAATGTTGAACTCTTTTATCACCACTGGTTGTTGAAATTTACAGTCATAAGCAAGGTAAGTAATGCGTTCATCTGCGTGATTACGTCCCAGTTCTCGAATTACTTGATAGCCTTGCACAGAAAAATCTGGATGGTGACTTACGGGAATTGTCCCTTTATTACGCACATCAAGCTCCATTACACACCACCTGAGTTTGATTTTGTCAAGGTGCAATCAGAATAAAAGGTACTCACCCGGTAAATGAAGTATGAAGTCTGAAATAGAAAAAAGAATTCAGGAGTCAGAATTCAGAAGTAAAATCATCTTGATGTCGGACTAGAAAACCTAGATAGTCTACTTCACTAATTTGAAACTCTCTGTAAATACAGAAGTTAATACTTCAGACTTCACACTTCAGACTTCACACTTGTGTTAACCAATTGATCATTTGGGTGTTGACAATCTCTGGAACTTCATCGTGGGGACAATGACCAGCGTTAGGAATGGGAACAATTTTGATATCTTTACCATTCGCACGCGCATCTTCGTAAATCTTCGCCCCAGTAATGGGTGTCCAAGGGTCATCAGCGCCCCAAATCACTAATAAAGGACGTTCAACTTTGGGTAAAAGTTCCTCTGGGCTAGGGCCTGGCGGCGCTGTCAGGATGGAAGCAAACACTTGTTGCGCTCCTGGGTCGCAAGAAGGTGTATAAAGTAAATCAACTAATTCATCAGTAACAGCAGCCCGGTTCCGGTAAACCTGATATAAAGTGCGACGAATTTGAGATTTTTGGCGGATGCGGTTAAAGACAAATTTACCAGTTAAAGGCGATCGCACCACACGATTAAAAGTCGCCATCACAATACGTAGTGGTGGGTTCAATTCGTGGGGACGATGACTCAAACCACCTGCTGAGTTAATTAACACCCCACCAGCACTAATTTCAGGATGTTCTGTTAACACTATCAAGCTAATCAGTGCGCCAATGGAGTTCCCGACAAACACCGCAGGTTCTTGAATATGCGCCGTCCAAAAATCTTTGAGTAATTCTACCCAGATTTCTACACAGTAATTTAATGGTGGTTTATCAGAACCGCCAAAACCCAACAAATCTACAGCATATACCCGATAACCAGCCTCGGCTAACACCGGGATATTTTTCCGCCAATGTCCAATAGACGCACCAAAGCCATGCACCAATACTAAGGGCTTGCCTGTACCCATGACGGTATATTGAATTTTATGCCCCTGCCAAGTCCAAATAAATTTTTCTAAATCGACTGATGGTAGTTGCTGGGTTGTTAAGGTCATTATTAAGATTCCTAAACTATTACTTTATATAGTAAAGTCTAGAGAACTTTGGGCAATGCGATCGCTCGTGCGCTACTTTGTTAACTAAACTAGGCGATCGCACTATTGTTAAGTAATCCAAATTATTTAGAGAAGTGTTCATTTCATCTGCACAACGGGCTTAATAAGTCAAGGGAATTCACATTCTCTTCACTTACTCACCGATTGGTATGGTGTGAGATGAAACACAAAAAAACTCGTTCTTTTGCTCATTTGAGCCAAGTTATCGTTGCTGCTACTTCAGTGGCAATGTTTTCGCCCATCTTTTCAGCTTCTGCAACTCCTCGGTTCTCTTCCACCATCGCGCAAACACCTGTTAACTCTACAACGCAACAACTGTTAGCAGATGAGTTAGGTAGTAAAGAGTCAGATTTACCAGAATCAGTCAAAGATGCTGTTTTAGAAGATATTTCCAGTCGCACCGGTTCACAAGCTTCAACTTTACGTGTAATTAAAGCCCAACAGCAAACTTGGTCTAATGGCTGTTTGGGTTTAAAAGCAGAAGATAACTGTTCTCAAGCAGTAGTCCCTGGTTGGCATGTAGTAGTTAGCAACGCCAAGCAAGTTTGGGTATACCGCACAGATGAGTCGGGAAGTGTTGCCAAACTTGATGAAGAGTCTACCCAGAGTTTGACAGCTTTAATTGAGCGTCGAGAAACTAGTACTCGTCAAGTTAGTCGGACTAGAGTTCAACGAAATGTCGTCGCCCAACGTAATACCCAAGTGAGTGCGGCGAGTACAGTAGTTAAAGCCAAAAAAACAGGTTTTAATCTGGCTATTTTGCAACCATCTGGGGAATTTTCGGAAGTAATTGCCCGTGTTTCCTTGAAATCGAAACGCCACAACAATTTCTTAAAAGAAAGATTTCTTGGTGACTACAAATATAAACTCAAGCACAGAGCAAAATTTGTTAAAGGTATTAAAGCAGGCGATCGCATAGTTGTCCGATTATACGATACTCAAAACCGCTTTATTGGCTACAGCGAATTTGAATCTTTATCAGCATTCAGTACTGTGAACTTAATTTTGGCGGCTAATCCCAGCGAATATCAAGTTGTTCGCACTGTCTACGGAGTTGATGCCGATGAAGACGGCACAATTGATTCTGATAGCACCACTTACGACTACTTTACCCAAGTTAGCGACCAACGGGTAACTTTTCTGAGCAGTTCTCAAACAGTGAAAGTCAACCAGTTTGAGGCAGAAAATGTATCCTCAGTTGCAGTCAATAGTGTTTATCCGACATCCTTTAGTAGTGGTAAATTTGCCTTAATACGCCAAACAATCAGCACTTTCAGTTACAGCTTGGCAGAAGCTTTAAAAGCTGAACCCGGCCGTTTAGTAGAACTTAACGAAGTTAGTGATGATGATAGTTCTACTTATGACATCGGTCAAATGATGATGAGTTACCGGGAAATTGGTGTAGCTCAAGGTATCCAATTTAAGTTTAGCGACGTTTCGAGTAACTATTGGGCTAGTGATTTTATTGCCGAGTTAGCAGCTTTGCAAGTTATTCAAGGTTTTCCTGATGGGACTTTCCGTCCTGATGAACAGGTAACTCGCGCCCAATTTGCTGCGATGATTAGCCAAGCTTTTGAAAAGGCCAACATTCGTCAGACTGTGAGCTTTAGAGATGTATCGGCAAATTATTGGGCTTACAGTGCTATCGGTAAGGCTTATTCTACGGGCTTTCTCGAAATTTCGGGGAATAAATTCAACCCCACCCAAGCCTTATCTCGTTTAGAAGTCTTGCTATCGTTAGCTAGAGGCTTAAACTACACCTTTAGCGGTTCTACAGAATCTATTTTGGCAGCTTATTCAGATGCTGCAACTATTCGCAGTGATGTGCGAAATGCGATCGCGGCACTAACAGAACGCGGTATTGTAGTTAACTATCCCAATGTTCAAACTTTGAATGCTGATAAGGTAGCCACAAGAGCCGAAGTTGCCGCTTTGATATATAAAGCGTTAGTCAGCACTGGTGAAGCTGTCGAGATTAACTCACAGTACTCTGTAGAACAAACACAGCAGCAAGCCGAACTGGAAGAAAGTAATACAAGCGCAACCAGAAAACTCCGTCGTCATTGTAACCAAGGAATTGGTAACGGTTCTGAAGGCTGCGATCCTGGTAACTCTCATCCCCACGGTGGTAGTAACGATGAAGGTGGGAGAACTCCAGGTAGAAGATAATATTCAAGTTTTGTAGAAACGCTATTCATTGTTTCTACCAATGCACAGTAGGATACAACTCCAAGGTAAAAGATGAAAATCATTTTTGATTGTCTATCTTTTACCTTCTTTTTTATCTCTAGAAATCATATTTTATTTTTGAAATGTACGTAGGATGTTGTATCGGCAAGAGTAAGGTATCTACCGCAAATTTCTTGGTGCGTTACGGCTTATACCTAACACACCCTACTGGCGTGACAAGCCTTAAATGTTGCATTATAAATTTCTTGTGGGATGGGCTTCTAGCCCGTCCGGTGCGGGCAGGATGCCCACACCACAAGAGTCATTTTTATGCTCTATTTTAGCCTTGCCACGCCACTACAGATAATACATATACTCTAGCCCCTAGATTCAATTATTATTCTGAACATAAATCTCTCTAATGGGAAATGGAATTGAAATCCCTAATTCTTGATAACGCTTGTGTAATTTCTTGACAAACAAATGTTTACCCATGCGCTGATCAAAGTATTCACTGACTCGCATATATAAAGTAAAATCGATACTAAAATCATTGAAGGTATGAAATCTAATATAAGGTTCATTGGCAATTAATTCTGGGGCAATTTCTCGCATAACATCTTTAGCAACTTCGACAGTAACTCTTTCGACTTGTTCTAAATCGCTGTCATAACTAACTCCGACGTTCATTGTTAAAGTAATTTCCTTGGCGGGGAGATGATAATTAGTGAAAATTGCTGAGGCTAATTTTGAGTTAGGGACAATCACCACATTATTAGAAAGCTCTTTAATTGTAGTATTGCGCCAAGTAATATCTGTAACGTAACCTTCGTGTCCTTCATCTAGTTTGACGTAATCTCCAGTTCTTACCTGTTTAGAAATAATTAAGTAAAAACCAGAAAATAAATTTGCTAAAGTATCTTGCAGTGCTAAACCAACAGCGATACCACCAATTCCTAACGTCGTGACTAGCGGTGTGATTGCTACACCCAATGTTTGTAAGATAATTAATATGCCTAAAATAAAAACTGCCGTTTTTACCAGATTAGAAATTAGTGAGGCTGAAACTCCTTCAGTTTTCCGTGTCCAGGAATTGACGAAACCAGCAGTCAGCCTTGCTAAAACTAAAGTGAGGGAACAGAGAAAAATAATTGTAATGATTCTTTGGCAGACAATTTTTAATTCTGGGTTGAGGTTGGGAGATGCAGCGACTAAAGCCGATGAAAAACCTGCTAATAGAAACCAAACAAAAGTAACCCGATGTAAAGCATAAAAAATTATCTGACTACCAGGGATATGTTTTTGGATAATGATTTTTTTGAACTTATGAAATAAGAATTTTTCGCAAACTATACCAATTAAAAAGCTAAATAAAATTAGGGCGGCTGGTAAAATCCATTGGGTCATAATTAATTTGATTTCTTAAATTGAATGACAAAAATTAAAGCAACATTATAAAACAATTATTGCTAAAACTCATCTGACAAAAACAGGATTATTTTAATATTTAGGTATATTTAGTATCAGATTATAGTTAAAAATACATAATATGGACTTGCCAATAATTTATCATTCAGACTATGTTGCACCTTTGCCAGAAGGACATCGTTTCCCGATGGCTAAGTTTAGTAAATTGTACGAATTACTACTAAGTGATGGGGTGGCGCAAATAGAACAGTTTCACACTCCACAGCGTCCATCACCAGAGTTGATTGAGTTAGTGCATACACCAAATTATGTGCAAGCATATTGTGATGGAACCCTAGATTATAAAGCCCAACGCCGTATCGGGTTGCCTTGGAGTCCAGCTTTAGTCAATCGTACCTGTGTGGCGGTTGGTGGTACGATACTCACGGCTCAAATGGCGTTAAGTCAGGGTTTGGCTTGCAATACGGCTGGGGGAACTCATCACGCCTTCCCCAGTTATGGATCTGGTTTTTGTATTTTCAACGATTTAGCGATCGCATCTCGCGTTTTACAAAAACTTGGACTGGTACAGAAAATTCTAATAGTCGATTTGGATGTGCATCAAGGCGACGGTACAGCTTTTATATTTGAGGATGATGCCAGTGTATTTACTTTCTCAATGCACTGTGAAATTAATTTTCCCGGTACAAAACAAAAAAGTGATTTAGATGTGCCTCTTCCTATAGGAATGGAAGATGATGCTTATTTGCAAACTTTAGCTGAATATTTGCCAGATTTGTTATCGGAGATTCGTCCTGATTTAGTATTTTACGATGCAGGGGTGGATACTCATATAGGCGATCGCTTGGGCAAATTAGCTTTAACTGATACAGGGCTATTCCGCCGAGAAATGCAAGTTTTACATACCTGTGTCAGCGCAGGTTATCCCGTCGCCTGTGTAATTGGCGGTGGATACGCCGATGATATGAAATCTCTAGTGTGGCGACATTCTCTTATTCATCGCGCTGCTAGTGAGGTTTATCGTCAGTATGGGCTTTAGAGGTTACAGGTTATAGGTGACAGGTTACAGGGGAGACAAGGGAGACAAGGGGGACAAGGGGGACAAGGAAGACACGGAAGGAATCTTTCTACCTTGTCTTCCCACTCAGCACTCAGCACTCAGCACTTTCAACTCAGCATAGAGTAATCCGATATAATCACCTCAATAACTGTGATACACCGAATATTGTGATTGCTATCTATCCCGGCAGTTTTGATCCCATTACTTTAGGACACCTTGATATTATTCAACGTGGTAGTCGGCTGTTTGACAAGGTAATTGTCGCTGTACTGCGGAATCCTAATAAAGTGCCGTTGTTCACTGTGCAGCAACGATTAGAACAAATTCGGATAGCTACGCAACACTTACCAAATGTTGAAGCAGATAGTTTTGACGGATTGACTGTAAATTATGCCCAACAGCGCCAAGCACAAGTGTTGTTACGCGGTTTACGAGCAATTTCTGACTTTGAAGTAGAATTACAGATGGCTCACACGAATAAAACTCTGTCTACTCAAATTGAAACAGTTTTTCTCGCAACATCAAATGAGTATAGTTTTTTAAGTAGTAGTGTGATAAAAGAGATCGCAAGATTTGGTGGTTCTGTCGATCATCTTGTTCCCCCGCACATTGCTTTAGATATATACAAATGCTACAACCACAACTATCCAATAGCGAACCCAACCACAACGGCAGTTATCCCTCCCCTCCAGAGTATCCCAATGGAGTCGGCAACGGGGACAACTCCCGAACAGGAGTAGATATTCAGCAAGAACTCAACCGTTTAGAAGATTTGATTTTGTCGAGTTGGCGAGTTCCCCTAACGGGGCGCACATTAATAGACGAAGACAAACTTTTTGAACAGCTTGATTTTATTCGTGTCTCCTTACCTTCGGTGTTCCAAGAAGCAACGGAAATTTTGCAACACAAGCAAGATGTGATGCTAGAAGCCGAAGAATATGGACAGCAAATTGTCGAAGCTGCCCAAGCCAAAAGAGCGCAAATTTTGGCAGAAAGTGATATTCTCAGGCAGGCGGAACACGAAGCGGAACAGCTACGGCGCAAAACCCAGCAAGAATGCGAGGCGATGATGCAAGAAACCCTTGCGGAAATTGAACGCAGGCGGCAAGCTTGTATGGAAGAATTAGAACAAATGCGTCAAACTGCGATCGCACAAGCCCAAGAAATTGAAGATGGTGCTGATCAATATGCCGATAGTGTCCTCGAAAATATCGAGCAAGACCTCAAAGATATGTTAAGAATTATCACCAATGGCAGACAACAATTACGCCAAGAAAATCAATCTCAGAATTATTCTTCAAAAAAGAAATGAGGTTAGAGGTTAGGGGCTAGAGGTTAGAGGTTAGAGACTAGAGGTTAGTATATTTTCTTGACTCAGCACTCAGCACTCAGCACTCAGCACTTAATATTGTAAGATTTTCCTAAACCTATCTTGCTTATAGGTCGAAAATCGCAGGTTATTTCTAGTGCATTGCCATGCCTTACTATCAGGATCAGTTAAGCATTTCCACAGTTGATGAGGCTTTACAACAATTATCTGTTGATCAACTAAAAAAGCTGGCAGCGTTACTAAATACTAATAGCAAACCCACACGCAAAGCGGAAATCATTGCAGTGATTCACCGTTATCTTGTGGGGGAAAATCTGCAACAATTGTGGCGAGAACTAGATCATCTGCAACAAAAGGCAGTAGCGGAAACAATTTACAACACAGATGGTTTGTTTAACGCTACAAGTTTCTACGCTAAATATCTGGAAGAACCTAATTGGGGAACATCTGACGTATACGGTTACAAGCGTCAACCATCGTTGTTGTGTTTATTTATCTACAGCAATATTATTCCTCAAGATTTACAAACACGCTTAAAAGCATTTGTTTCGCCACCAGCAGAATTTTCAATTACTAGCTTAGATAAATGTCCAGAGGTTTTTCGTTTGCAGTGGCGAGAATGGAACTGGAAAACCCGCGAACGAGAAACCCATGAAAAAGAAATTGTCGTCAAGCAGTGTGAGATGGAAACTGCTGCACAACAAGATTTACTCGCGGTACTGCGATTAATTAACGCTGGAAAACTCAGTGTTAGTGATAAAACTGGATATCCAAATAATAGTAGTATGAGTGCGATCGCCTCTGTACTGACTGGCGGCGATTATTACAACGACGACGAAGCAAAACAAGCTTACGAAAAAATCGGTTTTATTAAGCCCTTCGCCTGGGCAATGTTAGTCCAAGCCGCAGGTTTAGCCGAACTTTCTAGCAAACGCCTAGTATTAACCAAAACTGGACAAAAAGCCCTGACAAACCCACCCGCAGCCACCATCCGCAATATTTGGAAAAAATGGCTAAAAAATAAAGTATTAGACGAACTACGCCGCATAGATTCTATTAAAGGGCAAACAGGCAAAGGTAAGCAAGGTTTAACAGCCCCAGACAAACGCCGCGAAGCCATTACCAAAGCCTTAGCCGAGTGTCCTGTGGGGCGTTGGATGGGCGTTAATGAACTGTTTCGCTGCATTCTCGTCAAAGGCTACAATTTTGAAGTTACCCGCAATCCTTGGAACTTGTATATTAGTGACTCCCATTACGGTAGCTTAGGTAATGGTGGCGATGATTGGGAGATTTTGCAAGGCAGATATGCTTTATGTCTGCTATTTGAATATGTTGCCACTTTGGGGATGATTAATATCGCCTACGTTAACCCCGGCGGCGTTCGTCCTGATTATACCGACTTATGGGGAACCGATGACTTACCGTTTCTCAGCCGTTACGATGGTTTGATGTGTTTGCAATTAACACCCTTGGGTGCATATTGCTTGGGTTTGCAAAACGACTATACACCGCCACCGTTAGAAGTAAGGGCGGTATTTCGAGTATTACCAAACTTAGAAATAGCCGCGACTGGCGAACCACTTACTCCTGCTGATACTCTGGTACTGGATGTTTACGCCCAAAAAATTTCGGATGCAGTGTGGCGGTTGGAGACAGCTAAGTTACTAGGTGCGATAGAAGAAGGGCAAAGTATAACCCAATTACGAGAATTTCTGCAAGCCCGGAGTGGTCATGAAATACCAGAGACAGTCAATCAATTTTTAGCAGATATTGAAGCGCGGGGCAATAGTTTGCGCGATCGCGGTCAAGCTCGGTTGATAGAATGCACTGATGCTGCTTTAGCTGTATTAATTGCAAACGATTCTCGCACCAAAAAGCTGTGTTTCTTAGCCGGAGAAAAGCATTTAGTTGTGCCTAGCGAATCAGAAACTAAATTCCGTAACGCCGTGAAAAAGTTGGGTTATAGTATTGCGTTGAGTGGTTAGAATTTCTTATGAACGAATTAATTTTAATGCAAGTAAATTTCGGTTTCAATACAGCCAGTTTGATTGGTTTTGTGCAGATGATTTTTGCTGTAGCTTACATACTGGCTATGATAATTTTGCTAATTCAACGTGCGAGAAGATTAGAAACTTTATCTTTAATTATTTATGTTTTTCAAACTATAATTATCCCTATTTTTCTGCTAACTTCTGGGTTGATCCTAGTTTTTCAAGGCTGGCGATTAGACCCTATTTTACAATTTATGCAATTCTTACTGACTGTGTTGATTATTTATCTATGTATTAAAGATATTGTGATTAATGGGGGTTATAGAAATCGGTAGTTTAAAGTAAGCGAGCATTGTTAAACCTCAGATTAAACTTCAAATTCGACCTTGTTGTATAAATCTTGTAATTTAATTTCCAAGGGAACAGTAACTAAATTAATAAACTCATCTTCGGCATCATATTCTTGCAAAGACCATCGCTTATTAGCACTTTTAGAAAAATGTTCTACAAAAATTCTCTCCTGCTCAACTAATAAATATTCTTCAAAAGATGGTAAAGTACGATATGCTTTAAATTTTACTTCTCTATCATAATTTTCAGTAGATTTTGATAATACCTCAACAATTAATTTTGGATTTGTGATGGTATCTGTCCGATTTTCCATAAATTCTATTTTACCTGCAACAATAGAAATATCGGGATATGTATAAATACGTTGTTGAGCTATCCACAAACGCATATTGCTATTAAATACTTCATAATCTTGTTGCCTAAAAGCAAAATTCAAAATAGCATAAAAATTACCAGAAATTCGATTATGATTTGCAGTTCCACCAGCCATTGGAATAATTCTTCCGGCAATATACTCACTTTTAAAATAAGCGTTATCTTCTAAGTTTAAATATTCTTGTATGGTAAAATATTGTGGTTCTATTATTTGCACAAATTTACCTCACTTCGTCTTTTTAAAGATATTCTATTTTAATATTTTAGGCTATCTATACTATTGCTCGACAGAAGTACTATTCACATTACAAAGAATTACAAAATTATATTTCGTAGGATTTAGCTGACAAAATCATGTCTTACATCCCAGAAAATGCACTGATTGTGCAGAGCGATCGCACTATTCTTTTAGAAGTACATTCTCCCAACGCTGCTAAAGCTAGAGAAGCGATCGCACCTTTCGCTGAACTAATCAAAAGTCCCGAACATATCCACACCTACCAAATTACACCCCTAAGTATTTGGAATGCACGGGCGGCGGGGATGCAGGTGGAAGCGATGGTAGCGGCGTTGCGGGACTATGCAAAATATCCTATCCCGGAAGCAGTCGCCCAAGAAATCAGCACTTTGGGTAGTCGCTATGGCTTAACGGTAATTGAACGGGATGGAGATAATTTACTGCTGCGGATAAGTGATCAGCCTTTAGCAGAGTTGCTGTCACGGGATAAACAAGTTGCGCCTTTATTAGGTGAGCGACTTTCTGAAGTTTGCTTTCAAGTCGCGGCGAGTTTGCGCGGCGTACTCAAACAGGCTTTGTTAGGGGCTGGCTATCCGGCGGAAGATATTGCAGGTTATGTTACGGGTGATGCTTTAGCAATACAGTTGCGCGATGAGACACGCACAGGCAAAAAATTTCTGCTGCGGGACTACCAAAGTCAAGCAGCAGAAGCATTTTATCAGTCGGGAAGAGTACAAGGTGGCAGTGGCGTAATTGTGCTACCCTGCGGTGCAGGTAAGACAATTGTCGGTATGACTGCGATCGCCGCCGTGCAAGAGAGTACACTTGTACTAACAACTAGTTTAACATCGGTGCGACAGTGGCGGCGGGAATTGTTAGATAAAACAGATTTACCAGAAGATGCGATCGCAGAATACAGTGGCGAAGTCAAAAATACAGGGCCAATTACCTTATCAACTTATCAAATCCTGACTTATCGCCATCAACGCGACGGTGATTTTCCCCACTTTGATTTATTTAGTGCGCGTTCTTGGGGTTTAATTATTTACGACGAAGTTCATCTCCTCCCCGCACCAGTTTTCCGCATCACTGCTGAACTGCAAGCCCGTCGCCGCTTGGGACTCACCGCCACCTTGATTCGGGAAGATGGTAGAGAAGGTGATGTTTTTGCCCTGATTGGGCCGAAACGGTACGATGTTCCCTGGCGCGAATTGGAAGGTGAAGGTTTTATCGCCACGGCGAGTTGTACGGAAATTCGTGTATCTCAAGATAAAGAACGCCAGATGGAATATGCTTTAGCACCCAGGCGGAATCAGTTTCGTGTCGCCGCCGAAAATCCGCGCAAGCTGGAAGTTATCAAAGAGTTGTTAGCAAAAGAGTCAGGACACCGCATTTTAATTATTGGCGAATTTCTGTCGCAATTGGAAGCGATCGCCCAAGTTACCCAACTACCCCTAATCACTGGCAAAACTCCTGAAAAAGAACGAGAAAAACTTTATCAAAGCTTTCGAGAAGGCGAATTAGGCGGACTAGTTTTATCCAGAGTTGGTAACTTTGCCATTGATTTACCCGATGCAGATGTTCTCATTCAAGTATCTGGTAAATATGGTTCTCGCCAAGAAGAAGCCCAGCGTTTGGGTAGAGTTTTACGTCCTAAATCTGATGGTCGTCCCGCGCAATTTTATACTTTAGTTTCACTGCGTACTTGTGAGGAAGATTTTGCCCGTCATCGTCAGTTATTTTTAACTGAGCAAGGCTATAGTTATCAAATTGAAATTATTGATTAATTGAAAATTAAAAAGCAGATATACAGCAATCCTAGACGAGTCGTTAAAAACATAGATGTGGAAACGAACCGCCCTCCGGGTTCAGCAGTTCCTCATGGGGGAAACCCCCAAGACCGGACTGCTTCACCAAGAACGCCAAGGAAGCAAAGGTAAGAAAGAAGAAAAAGATATAGAAATTTTACAAATGATTTAGGACTGCTATATGGCAATCTTCAATGATATATAAACATCTCTCTACCTTGTTTCCCTATGTTTTCCTTGTCTCTTTTGTTCATTTCTCAAATAGTACTGCTATAGGTATTTATGAACAGCAAGCCCAATTATAAAGCAATGTCCCTAGAGGAGTTAAGAAAGTATATTTTAGAACATCGTGATGATGATGATGCTGTACACGAAGCTGTTTTACGCATTCAACAAGACGGTACAACAGTCAATACTGATGAGTTTATTGAAATAGTAAAACAACGCTTAGAAATTCAACAATGAGTAATCAGAATCGTTGTTAAAGTCACTGCTAACTTTCACCTCATTACATCCAAGACTAATTACTAAACTCTTTTTTACTTCTACCTCTGGTTGGTGAGCGTAGACGAACCACTACCTCCTACACCTACAAAGTGTAGGTAAAATCATTGACTAACATCCCAGGCACTAAACTACCACCTAATTTACGGTTTTCATAAGTGTCAACTTCAGGAATAAATTCTTGGAAATTAGTGAAATCGACTAAATTTTCTCCCCAAAAACGATAGAGACTGTCGTCAAAGCGGAGATTTTCGATGGGTGCAACGATTTCGCCGTTCTCTACCCAAAAACAGGCGTAACGGGTCATACCTGTAATTCTACCTGTGGGGCGATCGCTCCAATTTAAATAATGTAAATTCGAGACGTATAACCCTGTATCTAAGCTGGATAAAATCTGCTCAAATTTTAAATTTCCTGGACTGATTTCTGGCGTGCGTAAGGTTTCGGAACTGTTAGCACCATTAGCAGTTTTTTGATATTCTTTGGCAGTGCGCGAGTTAACTAAGCTATTTACTAATAAGCCATTGTCAATTATCGCTAACTCTGGTGCTGCCATTTCCCCTAGTTCATTAAAGCGTGGTACTAAGCCTAATTGAAAGTTTTCTTTTAAGCTAAATTTGGCAGATAACTGTTTTTCTTTACGAGATAAAGCAGCTAAAGCACTGTTTCCTTGTTGGATATCTGCTTCACTGACAGCACCCCAAGAAAGCATCTGTAATAAATCAGCCACAGCCGCAGGTGCAAAATAAGTTTTATACTGCCCTCTAGGTAACTCTTTTGCTGGATGTGATAGCAACTTTATTTGTTTTTTTGCTTCGTTGATTTTTGCTGCGTAACTTGCTACATCCCAATTATTACCAGCAAATGTACCTTTTACAGCTTTACCCGAATTAATAAACAATGAATAATCTAGTGTGAAAGTATCGGTGGCAAACCAATGCTTTTGACCACTAGAATCGCCATAAGCTTTAATTACTATACCCCCAGCATAAATACCAGTAAAATCGAGTTCTGTGACTTCTGCTAAGATGCTAGAAACTACGGCTTCTGGTGCTAATAAATTACTATGATGAACTTCCCTACTCGTATTATTGCCGGAAGGCAAAACTAAATAAGGGTCAATCGGTAATATAGTTATTTCATCGCGTAATTCTTGTAAAGCTTGATGTGCTTTTTGCCAATCTTTTTCCCAATTGCCGGTAAAGGGAAACTGTCTAGAACTACTGCGTTGCTCTGCCATTAAAGTTAGTTCAATCGACCCATCAGCTACACAGCCAGTTTGTCTAACTTTCGCATGATTAAACCGCGTAAATTGACTTTGTTCGCTGCTGAGTTTGAGGGTAAATTCCTCATGCTCTAATTTTTTGATGAGCAGAGTTTCTAACAACTGATTAAAGCTAGATTCTAAAGCAGTTAATTCTTGTTTCATTGGTATGACACACTTGACAAGGAAAATGAGATGGAAGCAAGGGCGATAATAAAAACTTAGCACTCAGCACGGGCTAAACGCCCCGCTACCGCTAACAGCACTCAGCACTTTCTTCAACTCCCTCCCCCAAAGACTTCAACATTAGCAAATACACAAACTGGTGAACCATGTCCTACCCAAATTGCTTGGTTTGGTTCGCCTTTACCACAGTATGGAGTGCCGTACATTTGCCAGCTATCTTGATTGCCGATTTTGATTAAGCTGTGCCAAAATTCTGGGGTTGTGGCGCGATAGTTGGGGTTGCGGAGGGTTTTGGTGAGTTTGCCATTTTCAATTAATTTGGCATATTCGCAGCCAAATTGGAATTTATAACGGCGATCGTCAATTGACCAAGAACGATTTGATTCCATGTAAACGCCATGTTCTATGTCGCTGATGATTTCTGCAAAGGTCGCGTTTCCTGCTTCTAGGTTTAAGTTAGCCATACGGTCAATTGCTGGGCGATTCCAGGAACAAGCACGGGCGCAAGCTACTCCAGGGACTCCGGCTCTGGCTTGACTTTCTAAACTGCCTAAACCCCGTTGTAATACGCCTTCTTTAATCACATATTCCCGTGTAGCAACTGCGCCAGTATCATCAAAACCATAGCTGGCATACTCACCCGGCACTGTGGGGTCAAAGGTAATATTCATTAATGGCGAACCGTAGACTAGCTGACCAAAATCTTGGGTGGAGACAAAGCTACCGCCAGCATAGTTGCGCTCATCGCCTAAAATTCGGTCGATTTCTAGGGGATGTCCGACGCTTTCATGAATTTGCAGCATCATTTGGTCTGGGGCTAAGACCAAGTTGGTACAGGTATTGGGGCATTCTTCGGCGGTTAACAGTTCTAGAGCTTGTTCTCCTACTTGCTGTACCCGTTGCCATAGATGTTCTTGTCTTAAAACTTCCCATCCACCTTGATAACAATGCGCTTGCCAACCGTTGTTTGTACGCTGTTGGACAATTGCGCCGTCTTGGGCGATCGCACCATAATTAGTCCCTAAAGAAATAAACTTTTGATATACTTCTGAACCATTGCTGCTGACAAACCAGCTTTCTCTCTCACTGGTGCTGATGCTGGCTGTGGTTTGGACAATTTTGTCGTGTACTTTTAGCGTCCGGCACATCCGCACCAACAAATCATTGATTTCTCCGGGACTCAGCGTGTCTAAGGGTTCTAAAAATGGCGAGTTGTATTCACCAACAACTTTAGGACGTTCGGTTTCTTTAAACGGATATATCCACCATTTACTAGCAGCAAGTGCTTGTTTATAGGCGATTTGTGCCGCAGATTCTAAAGATTCTAGTTCTAATGAGTTGGTAGCTGCATAACCCAGACAGCCATTCACCAAAACTTCGATCATGGCTCCCTCAGTGGTAGATTTACCGTTAGCCTGGGGTATACCATCGCGCACATAACGGTTGGCGGCTGTTTCTCTGACGGCTCTGATCCCGATCCAATCAGCCGGAATATGAAAACTAGCGATCGCTTTTGTTAATTCAGACCACATAATAATTGAAAGGTAAATTTCCTGATTTTGTAATTGACAATTTCGTTTTTTTATGGGTTTTTTCTGTTTTACTAATTCCGTATTAGCTATCAACTAACCAGATATTAGGCAAACTCTGTAATATACTCTGCTTTTCTTAAAAGCTGGAAAATTTTTATGTTTTTTAACAAAATTGGTTGTATTTGATACTAATTTGTATCGCGTAACTTTTACCCTAATCGCTGTAAATTATCAGACCTGACCTGCTTTTTCAAGACTGTTATGACCACACAGTCTCAAAGTTAAATTTAGTGCAATAATGCAGAAACCAGCCATTAATCAAGAAAGTTGTAAATTCCAGAAGAAATTGGTTGCTAAGTAATGTCATGAAAATATAACATTACTTCTATATATCGGTTTTGGGTGATGAAAATTTACCAAAATAATGGCTTTTGTAGTTGAGTTTTTTTCCTCAAATAAATCGCAATGTGAAGTTTACAAAAGTCGAAATATAGTAATCATAGTTGATTTATCAATTCTGAATTCAGGAGTCAGAATTCAGAATTAAATTCTGTGTGGCGACAATTACTAGATAGATTGCTATCTAATTAGTCTGTTGCGTTGATTGGTTGATTAATTGTTAGTTGAGACTGGGTGTAGGGGTGTATGGTTTTTTTCCGATTCAAACCTTAACCGTGAAAACTATTCTCAGTAGAGACGTTGTACATAACGTCTCTACTTTAGAGAAATATCCAATTTTCGAGAGAGATATTTTTCTTTTTCCCCCTGTTCCCTGCCCACTGCCTAAAAGTCCCTAACTCCTATGCCAGCGTATACCTTCAGAACTATCAATTAAGGTAATACCTTTGGCTTGTAGTTCATTGCGGATGCGATCGCCTTCGGCAAAATTCCGCGCTTTTCTGGCGGCTTGGCGTTGTTGAATTAAATCTTCAATTTCCGCATCACTTAAACCATCATTTACAGTAGTTTCTGCCTCTGGCTGGGCGGTTAAACCTAAAACCTCTGCTAAAGTAACGAGTGTTTGCCATTGTTTTTGCAGTTCATCGGCGGGTGTGTCAGTTTTGCCTTCATGAACGATAATATTTCCTTCACGGCGGAGTTCTTTGGCTAATTCAAACAACACCGATACCCCACCAGGGAAATTAAAGTCATCGTTGACAGCTTCTTTGAAACGTTCAACAAATTCAGGGAGTGGCGAAGAATTTACTTCCCAGCCAAGTTGTTTGCCGTATTGATGACCAAACAGTAAACCTTCTTTGAGGGTGTGCCAACCGTTGGTGGCAGCAGCGATCGCATCATCGGTAAAATCAAGAGGCTTACGATATTGCGCCATCAAGACAAATAAGCGTAGTGCCATTGGGTCAACATTGCGATCAAGCAAGTCGCGGATGGTGGTAAAGTTGCCCAAAGACTTGGACATTTTCTCACCGTCCACCTTTACCATACCGTTGTGTAACCAGTAATTTGCTAAAGGCTTACCTGTGACGGCTTCCGATTGAGCAATTTCATTTTCGTGGTGAGGGAAAATTAAGTCAGCACCGCCAGCATGAATATCTATTGTCTCACCCAAGCGATCGCGCACCATCGCCGAGCATTCAATATGCCATCCCGGACGGCCAGCACCCCAAGGTGATTCCCAAGCAGGTTCGCCGGGTTTGGCGGCTTTCCACAAGGCAAAATCAAAGGGGTCTTTTTTCTTCTGATACTCTGGGTCTTCTATATTAACGCGATCGCTTGCTCCAGCCTGCATATCTTCCAACTTGCGACCAGAAAGCTTACCATACTCACCAAACTGGCGCACAGCATAGTAAACATCCCCATCAGAAGGGTAAGCAAAGCCTTTATTTTCCAACTCATGAATTAATCGCTGAATCCCGTTCATTGTATGTGTCGCGCGGGGATATTCATCAGCTTCTTTAATTCCTAAGCGTGCCATATCTTCAAAATATGCCTTGATGAACCGTTCCGCTACAGTTTCCATTGATGAATGTTCTTGTCGGGCGCGGTTGAGAATTTTGTCATCAACATCAGTAAAATTCTGCACATAGCGCACTTCATAACCGATAAACTGGAGATAGCGGCGCACAACATCCCAAACAATGCAAGCTCTAGCATGACCCAAATGACAGTAGTCATAGACCGTCACGCCGCAGTAATACATCTTAACCTTGCCTGGTTCGACTGTTTCAAACGGTTCTTGACGACGGGTGAGGGTATTGTAAACAGTTAGGGTCATAACAGAGTAATGCTGCAATAGAGGGATACGCAATAATAGGGTAAAACAACTGGAAAGTTTATCCAGCATCCCTATGCTAGTGTTTTCTGGACTATCTGCGCTACCCTTTGTAAATGTTAGAGAAATATGAGTGAAAAGAATTTGGATAAGGCGTATAAGGGTGTAATGATTTTAAACACCTACACCCCCAGGACTTACGCATCAAAATTTTCTGTGGGGATTGGGTGTGAGGGTGAAAGGGTATGGGGTGTAAGGGTTTTGGATAATTACACCCTTACACCCTCATACCCCTGCACCCTGTTCTAAAACCTTATTTTTTCGTTTTTTTGCGTAAGTCCTAACCCCTAAACCCTGATTTCCTTACACCCGACCCCAACGGGTAGCCGCAACTTAGAAAAGTTTTCTATTTTTTGATTTGTTTGATAATCGCGTTATGCAATCAGCAGTGAATTCTGAATCTCAATCAATGGATGCGCCAAAACAAGGTTTACCAGTCACGATTATTACTGGATTTCTTGGTAGCGGCAAAACGACCTTACTAAATCATATTCTCACAAACCAACAAGGTTTAAAAACTGCCGTGTTGGTGAATGAGTTTGGTGAAATTGGCATTGACAACGAGTTAATTATTGCCACCGATGATAATAACAATATGGTGGAATTAAGTAACGGTTGTATCTGCTGTACAATCAATAATGATTTAGTGGATGCCGTTTATAAAGTATTAGAACGGGAAGAAAAACTAGATTATCTAGTCGTAGAAACCACCGGACTAGCAGATCCGCTACCAGTTGCCTTAACATTTTTAGGCACAGAACTGCGAGATTTAACTCGTCTAGATTCGATTATCACTGTCGTAGATGCAGCTAATTACAGCTTAGATTTATTCAACTCCCAAGCAGCTTACAGCCAAATTGCTTACGGTGATGTGATTTTGTTGAATAAAACAGATTTGGTTGATGAAGCAACTTTGACTCAGTTAGAAGCAAAAATCAACGAAGTCAAAGAAGGTGCGAGAATTTTGCGTACCAAGCGATCGCAAGTACCACTCGCCTTAATTCTCAGTGTAGGATTATTTGAGTCTGATAAGTATTTTGACACCGTTGATGAGCATGATCATCATGATCATGACCATCACGACCATGACCACGACCATTCAACCTGCGGTCACGACCATCACGACCACGACCACGACCACTCAACCTGCGGTCACGACCATCACGACCACGACCATCATCACCACCATCATTCCGACCATTTAGAAAATGATGGCTTCACTTCCATATCCTTCCAAAGCGACAAGCCATTTTCTATTAGGAAGTTCCAGTATTTCCTAGATAACCAACTACCCACAAACATTTTCCGTGCTAAGGGTGTAATGTGGTTTGATGAAAGTCCCAAACGCCACATTTTCCACCTCTGCGGTAAACGCTTCACCTTAGATGATGACGAGTGGAAAGGCGAACCCAAAAACCAACTTGTGCTAATTGGTCAAAATCTCGACCGCGAAACTTTACTAGCACAAATAGAAAACTGTGTTTGTCTACCTTCCGTCAGTCGTGGTAAAGGCTTCGGAAAGTAAAAAGTTAAAAGTCAAAAGTCAAAAACATTTCTTTTTACTTTTTCCCTTTTACTTTTTACTTTATTTATGCGCGTTATCATCCAGCGAGTGAAATCATCCCAAGTAATCGTTAACGGTGAAATCATCAGCAAAATCGAACGAGGCTTAAATTTACTCGTAGGTATTGCCGATACTGACACAGATGCAGAACTCGACTGGATGGCGCGTAAATGCTTAGAATTGCGCCTGTTTCCCGATGATGAAGGTGGAGACAGATGGCAAAAATCTGTGCAAGAAATTAACGGTGAATTGTTAGTAGTGAGTCAATTCACCCTTTATGGTGACTGTCGCAAAGGTCGCCGTCCGTCTTTTGACCGTTCTGCATCGCCTCAAACAGCAGAAGATTTATACAACAGCTTTATTGACAAGTTACACGCCAGTGGTTTAAGAGTCGAAACAGGTAAATTTGGCGCAATGATGGAAGTTTCCATCGAAAACGATGGCCCTGTAACTTTATTCTTGGAACGGGAAGCAGTATAAACAAGTACTAGACACTGAGTAAAAATATTACTAGTACAGGTCGGCGTAAATAAACAGACCACACTTCGGCTACGCTCAGTGACCATAAAAAATTGCTAAAAGGCTTGTGGTATCGTTATTCTTTCTTTTTCCTTTTGCCTTTTTACTTTTGCCTTGTTGTACTAGCCTCTAGCTTCTATTCCCTAGCCTCTCATCACGTCTGCCTTTTTAATAGACTACTGAGTTCTAAATGATGAGAGAATATTAAATCAATGATCACAAAACTTTAAATTCTTTCATCATGGCAAAAATCCAGTTTTCTAGAGGTGTTAACGAAGATGTAGTACCAGATGTACGTTTAACGCGATCGCGTAGTGGTGATACTGGTACAGCAACATTTGTTTTTACAAATCCCAAAATTCTAGACCAAGGCAACACAGACGAAGTCACCGGGATGTATATGCTTGACGAAGAAGGCGAAATAGTTACCCGCGAAGTTAAGGTAAAATTCATCAACGGTAGAGCAGAAGCCTTAGAAGCTATTTACATTATGAAATCTTCTGACGAATGGGATCGCTTTATGCGCTTTATGGAGCGATATGCTGAAGAAAATGGTTTGGGGTTGAGTAAATCTTAAGCAACCGACGGAAGTATGAAGTGTAAAGTGTGAAGTGTGAAGTGTGAAGTCTAAAATAAACGCTTTAACCTTCATTCTTCATCTTTTTTTGCCATTGAAACTCATTGAAAATTTCCACTCGGATGATGCAAACACCCCATCCAGACACAGCAGCAATGACGGTAACTTGCGCTATAGTTACCGTCAGCGACACCCGCACCCCAGAAACAGACAAAAGTGGACAACTAATCAAGCAATTATTGTTAGGTGCAAATCATAGCATTGCCGCCTACACAATTATTAAAGATGAACCAACGCAGATTCAAGAACAAATAGAATCGCTGGGTCAACATGCTAATTTAGACGCAATAATTTTCAATGGTGGTACAGGTATCGCACCTAGAGATACCACTTATGATGCTATTGAAAAATTATTAGAAAAAACTCTACCGGGATTCGGAGAGATATTTAGATTCTTAAGTTATCAAGAAATTGGTTCTCGTGCGATCGCATCTCGCGCCGTTGCTGGGGTTTACCAAAATAAATTAATCTTCTCTCTCCCTGGTTCTAGTAACGCTGTGCGATTAGGTATGGAAAAATTGATATTACCTGAACTAACTCATTTAGTCAGCCAGATGAGGAAATAATAACTGATAGAACTTAGGCATACTCTACGATTTCTTGGCATTCTTGAAGACTTGGCGGTAGACTTCAGACTTTTCGTACTAGTTAATCAAATAACTGCGCCAAACAGGTTGAGATTCTTTACTAGTTTTATCGGGTAGTAGTAACCGCCAAGTTTTACCTTCTTGTTGAATTTGCAAGTAAAGTTCAAAAGGCTGTTGCAGTTGCTTCAACTGTCGCTGTGGTAGGTTGATGATTAAATCGTATTTTCCTTTGACGCGGAAAGCAGGTAAATTTTTAATTGTCAGTGCCTTTTCTTCAGCAATTTTCAGATGCTTAATTTCAAATCCCTGAAAATCTATATCTAATTTTTGGCTGAGGTCTTGTTTGGTTTGCTCTAGCTCAAGTGCGATCGCTTTTTCTACCAACTCGCTTGTAGGCAGCAGTCCAATAGTACCACAAGCCGTTAACAACACTAGCAAAACCATTGCAACAAACAATCGCACCATTTCTAGATATTCTCCTCTCCAGGGCTAGTATAGCGGTATATGTCTAAAATTTAGCTATTTACTATGTTAAATAGCAACAATGTATTCAATTTTACCTGTTCAACACATAATTGCATCTAACTTATAACTAAAGTCAGACATCCTTTTAGCATTAATTCAATATCTTGATGAAGAGTCTTATCCAGCTTTGGGTTCTGAGATATCCTAATTTCTGCTCATCATAACTTTATAGATTTGTAAATTTTTCGAGCTTGTTTAGGATCAATATTTTCGGGAAAATCAGTATCTACCTCGAATATAGTAACTAATCCACTCCTACAGATAGTCAGATTTTTGAGCAATCACATTTGATTCTTATATCTGAATATCTGTAATTATCATGCAATCAATTAACCAGAAAATATATGCACTTGCTATTACCTAAAATCCAGAAAAGAATTTTTAAAAAAATTTATCAATTTCCTTTTTTAAAACATCAAAATGATGTTGCTTATCAGGAGGCAGTCAATCAACATCAACCCAATTTACCTCAAATCTCAAAAGATGATTTAGAACTAGTTGATAAAATTCATCATGAAGGTATTGCAGTTACTTCTTTAGATGCTTTAGGAATTACACATAATAATCAAATCCTGCAAACAGCCAAACATCTTGCTTCTCAAATCAAACCCGATATGAATAATATTCATAATCAATATGTTATTCATGCTACTCCACAACAAATAATGCAACATTCGGAAATTTTTCTATGGGGATTAGAACAACGCTTACTGAATATCACTGAGCATTATCTTGGTTTACCAGTCGCCTATCACGGTACATATTTTCGCCGAGATATCGCCAATAAATTAGAGCAAGGTTCTCGACGCTGGCATCTAGATCCCGAAGACCGCAAAGTATTGAAAATTATCATTTATGTCAATGATGTTTCTGAGAGCCAAGGGCCTTTTCAATATATCCCTATATCTTTTACAGAAAAGATAGTTCAATCTTTAAAATATAACTACGGTTATATTTCAAATCAAACAATGCAAGAAATTATTTCACCAGATAATTACCAATCTTGTATAGGAAGTGCTGGTACAGTCATTTTTGCAGGGACAGGTAGCATTTTCCATAGAGGCAAACCCCCAGAAACTTCCGACAGATTCACGATATTCTTTGATTACACTTCTCGCCGAAAACGTGAGCTATTTTATATTAATAATACTTTGCCACATCAAGATTTACTGCAACTCTCGCAAAATCTGAATATGCGACAAAAACAATGCCTATTTTGGCAAGATTACCTATTTTAAATTACTTTTTTTAGGTATCACATTCCTAATACCACTTTTAGCACCCATATTATCACCTTGATAACGAGGTATGATATGAATACTGGCGTGCATAATATTTTGTCCAGCTTCTCGATTAATATTCATGCCTACGTTAAAACCATCAGGTTTAAATTCTGTTTTGAGTAGCTCTTGAACTTTATTTACCATCAACCAACAAGCAGACTGTTCTTTAAAGGGTAATTCAAAATAATTACTTGTATGGCGTTTGGGAATAACTAAAACATGCCCTCTACTTACAGGATAACCATCGAAAATTGCATAAGCTGTGGCTGATTCTGTTAATAGTTTTAAATTTTTATAGGGATTGCAGAATATACAATTATTCGAGGAATTTCTTTGGTAATTATAGTGAGTATATTCATATACTTCTCGGCTTTCATCTAAGTAAATAGAATGAAACGGTAGCTTAACTACACATTGATAAGTTGGTTTTTTATGAACATAATGTTCTCTAAAACCTTGTCTTTTAATATCTCTTCTGACGACATAATAAGCTTTACCACCTGGCTTCAGCAGATGAGATACTTCCATTAAAACATTAGCTTGTTCTTCCGCAAACAAGACATTTAAAACATAAAAACAAATGATTGTATCAAATTTTCTATGAGGGTAATCAGGCAAATAATAAGGATCATATCCTGTAATATCAAAACCTTGTTCGCGTAACAATTTCACATCGTTACCAAAACCACAACCAAAATCTAGGATTTTTCCTTGCAGGAGGTTTTGATTTAAGAGAAATTTTGCCGGGAATGACAGGTATGTTCTTTCTATGGCTGTGAGATGACTGAATTGATTTTTTTGCTGCTGCATGAAATGACGATTTTTAGGTCATTCCTGTCTTAGCACAACTAATCATCAACTTGTTATTTAACTCACATCTTCAATAATCTTAAATAAGCAATAAAAAAGGATATGTAGCGTAAAATTACTTTACTATACATATCCTCGCTTTGCTTTATTTACTTAATAGCTAAAAGTTCTGAGACTACTGCATGTGCTAATACAACACTCGGATCACTTTGAAGCGCAGCATAGTATTTTCTCGCAAACTCATTACCAACCTCAGAAGGTACAATTAAACTGCGAGCATTGGCAATTAAATTCTGCACATCTTCTAAAGATATGGGTTGATCAGATGATAAAGTTTCATCAATCTGCACCACTAATTCAGAAATTTTATGTAGCCAAGCAAATTGCTCATCTGAAATTACAAGTTGAAAGAGTCGATTAGTCGATACTCTGCCATGAACTTGCTCATAGTTGATGCGTTCTGTATCTAGTAACATCCGGTGAAGATGGAGTAATTTATTTCGCAATTCACGCAGATATTGATGTTGATTGATTCGTCCGAGAAGTGTGTTGACTGTCAATGTAATCTATCCTCTTGTTAAGATATTTTAAGGAGCTAAAGTACTAGAGCCGCAGTTTGAGAATAGGTATAAAAGTTAAGATGAGTTAGATATTTAGGCTTAGACAGCAATCATCCTAGTTTTGTGAATTTAGAAGTTACTTTCTGCAAGCTGTCATGGAATTTACACTACTAGATATATTTCATATATGGTTAATCATAGATCAAATACCTGAAGCATAACAAATAGAGCTTACACTACTTTTATTTCGGGAAACCCTCGCTAAATTAAATAGGACGGTTTTTGTCAAGCTTGCAAATGAATATGGGAATAATCGAGCCTTACAGTAGCGGGTTTCTAGAAATTTTACCAGAGGGCGAATGCAGCGATTATTGGTTGATTGCAGGGATACACATCAATGGCGAAGTTTTCTGTCCGAGTCCACGCCTGTATCGTTCTGAACGGGTCGCCCTAGCAAGAGCCGCACAACTGTATGATTGGATAGTTGACCATCAGCAGCAAATTGTTGCGGGAGATTACTTTTGCTCACAGTTGAATTTATCCCTGTGGTATCAACCAAAAGTATCATGATGTTTGCTGAAGTTTGATGGCAATATTCATTATCGCTGAGATAATTCCATGAAATTGGCTAGTTTATAGACTACTCTCGCACCTACGTTGCCATCCCACTCTGCATCACCCACTTCACAAACATCAAAGCCAATAATTTTTCTACCGCTATTGACTAGTTCACGGAATATACAAAATGCTTGTTCTAGTTCCAAACCACCAGCCACAGGTGTACCTGTGTTGGGGCAAAGTTTTGGATCTAAACCATCAATATCAAAGCTAATGTAGACATATTCTGGCAAATGGTTGATAATTTCGCGGCATATCTCTATCCAGGTGGTGCCAGCATAAAGTTTTTGCTTGATGGCTGGGTCATAATAAGCAACAATACGACCATGAGATTGATCAATCATTTGCACTTCATCATGGCTGATATCACGTAAACCTACCTGGACTAATTTAGAGATTTGCGGTAGTTTCACAGCGTTAAACATGATAGAAGCATGAGAAAATTCAAATCCTTCATAACCATCGCGTAAGTCTGCATGTGCATCAATATGCAGAATGCCGTAGTTAGAATATTTAGTTGCCAGTGCTTGAAGATAACCTAATGGAGAACTGTGATCTCCACCAATAACTGCAACTTGCTTACCTTGATTGATGGCTGCTTGACACTGTGTAAATAACCACTGATTTACTTGTTGAGAAGCTTGATTAATTTCTGTGAGGATGGGAGTTAAATCGGGTATCTCTGTGAGGAGTTTACCTTCTGCCAGCCTTTCGATGATTTGCGCGGCTAGAGTGCGATAGTAATTATTTTTTTCTAAAATATCTTGAGGAATTTCCACCAAGAAAATTCCCTGTTTCCAACCTTCTGGGTTATCAAAGTCAAATAAATCCAGTTGCGTTGAGGCTTCGAGGATTCTTTGGGGGCCATTGGCTGTACCTGCACCATAGGAAACGGTGACTTCCCAAGGTACAGCAAAGACAATTAAGTTGGCTGACTCGTAATCAAAAGGCAAACCAAAGAGGTTGCCGTTAATTTCGCCGACACCACTGGGATTATAGTCTTGGAGTTGGTTTATCATCGATCGCCTGCTAGATTTACCTGGGTTGTCTGTATGTATTTTAGCGATCGCTCTTAACTATTCACCATTTTCTCTTTGATAAAATCCTAAAACTTTTGTAATTTCAGCGATTAACACACCAGCTTCAACAGGTTTAGGAACATAGCCTTGAAAGCCAGATAACAATGCGAGATGATAACTTTCTTCCGCAGTCAGAGAAGTTAAAGCAATAGCAGGTGTATGCTGTTTTTGCCAGAGTAACATTTGTCTGGCTTTACGAATTAGCGAATATCCATCCACTTTTGGCATCATAATATCAAAAATGAAAACATCAAATTTCCGATTTTTGATTAACTTGAGTGCTTCTAAAGCTGATGTTGCTGTTGTGATTTGCATCCCATAAGTTTCTAAAATAAACGTTGTCAAAAGCAGACTATCGTCGCTATCGTCAACTACGAGAATTTGCAAACCACCTAAAGATTGGTAATTTTTTATCTCATCTTGGAGATGTGGATCTTCGTAATTATTTGTCATGATTAGCTGTGCCTCCCTAGTTGGCCTGATCAATTACGGAGGATTTCCCAGTAGTAGTCAGCCGCAAACTGACACTACTGGGCAACTGTAATCAAGCTACCATGACATCACAGCACAAACCAAATAACACATAAACTCATCAGACCTACCGTCTGGTGGGAATATACAAACCAAGCCTACGTTTGGCTTTGTCGTTGCCGATAGGCTAGGCAGGCTAATTATATGCTTGTGCAAATTGATTTGGTATGATTTCTGTATTCTGAATACTGATGATGACTGTTTGATTAAGACAAAGAATATCCTGTGGTATTTTTCACAAACTGCAAGACTTTTTGATAGGAATCTGGGTTATTGGAGGGGTTGATAACAATAGGGATAGTGCCATCTGGCAACCAAAAAGTTATCCTGCCATTGGGTTCTTGACAAAAAGAACTAATGCAATGGAGGTTAACTACATATTCATTTTTGCCATCAATAATTTTTACCCAGTGACCACTGTCTACTTCGACATCAGTAACTTGTTCGAGATATTTGAGAACTTTTTGATAGTCTTCTAAATTATTTTGAGGATTAATGACAATTGGAATGGCGCTATCAGGCAACCAAAAGGTAACTCGGCCGTTCTTTTCATAGCAAAAAGCATTTACACGGTCAAAATTAATCACATATTCTTTCCTCTCGTAAAAGATTTTCATCCAGTACGGCACAACATCTCCTTAAGTCCAATGTGGAAAAATGATGCTAACCCTGTATAACAAAATATCTCTGTCCTAAGTCAATGTTGGTTTGGGTAAATTCAAAACTCAAGTTTGAGTGAGTTAAGAAACTTCTACAGGTGTTTGTAGATTAGTATTAGGGTAGTTAAGAGCGATCGCCGCCTGCATAAATCCCTCAAATAAAGGATGAGGATTGCTAGGACGCGATTGAAACTCTGGATGAAATTGGCAAGCAATAAAGAACGGATGATTGGGAAATTCGACAATTTCCACTAAGCGGCCATCAGGAGAAGTGCCACTAATTACATAGCCAGATTCTAACAGCAGCTTACGATAAGCATTGTTGAATTCATATCTATGTCGGTGCCGTTCATAAATTACGTCATCTTGATAAAGCTTCCCAGCTAAAGTATTAGGCAGAATGTGACAAGGATATAAACCCAAGCGCATTGTCCCGCCTAAATCAACTACGTCCTGCTGTTCTGGCAAGAGGTTAATGACTGGATTAGTTGTATCAGGGTCAAATTCAGCACTATTAGCATCTGAAAAACCGCCGATGTTTCTAGCCCATTCAATGACAGCACATTGCATTCCTAAGCATAAACCCAAAAATGGGATATGGTGATCGCGGGCATATTTGATAGCAGCAATTTTACCATCTACTCCTCGTGTTCCAAAACCACCAGGAACTAGTACACCGTCCACGCCTTCCAAATAATTTTCGGCTGGTTCCGTTTCTAAGATTTCTGAGTTTATCCATCGCAAGCGCAAATCAGCGTGGGTGGCGATGGCTGCATGGCGTAAAGCTTCTACTACAGACAAATAAGCATCACTTAAGCGCACATATTTACCCACAATGGCAATTTCCAAAGTCCGCTTCGGACTGTATAGCCGTTCTACCATTGTCCGCCACTGAGTTAAATCAGGTGTGCGTTGTTCCATTTGCAGTAGTGCTAATGCTTGTTCTGCCAAGCCTTCCCGTTCTAGAATCAGTGGTACTTCATAGATACTCAAGGCATCTTGAGAAGTAATCACACATTTTTCTGGTACATCACAGAATTCAGATAATTTTTGCTTTAACCCTGCGGGGATCGGGCGATCGCTCCGACAAACTAAAATATCTGGTTGAATGCCAATGGATCTCAGTTCCTTCACAGAATGTTGTGTTGGCTTTGTTTTCATTTCTCCAGCCGAAGCAATATAAGGCAACAAAGTGACGTGCATATACAACACATTCTGCCGTCCCACTTGCTTACGCAACTGGCGAATTGCTTCCATAAACGGCAGAGATTCAATATCTCCTACCGTACCACCAATTTCCGTAATCAATACATCAGGATTGGTATCTTTAGCAACCAATGTGATTCTGTCTTTAATTTCGTTGGTAATATGGGGAATTACCTGAACTGTGCCACCATTGTAGTCACCACGTCGTTCTCTGTTAATGACAGCTTGGTAAATTGAGCCTGTTGTCACACTGTTGAGACGTGACATTAAGGTATCGGTAAAGCGTTCGTAATGACCCAAATCTAAATCTGTTTCTGCCCCATCTTGGGTAACAAAAACTTCCCCATGCTGAAAAGGACTCATCGTACCGGGATCGATATTAATATAGGGGTCTAATTTTAAAATTGACACCGAATAATCCCGTGATTTGAGCAAACGTCCTAGACTTGCTGCTACAATTCCCTTGCCGATACTGGAAACTACACCTCCAGTTACGAAGATAAACTTAGTCATAGTAATTTTGTATTTCTCTCTTGCGCCTTCTCAAAATACATCCCGTAATTGTGCCACAGGCACTGTCGTGAAATCTTCTGTGATTTGTTGTGAAAAAATTTATTGCATTAGTCTTATTCGGTTTAATTGCTACCTCCTCTGTTGCATTAGCAGATTCATCTCTTATTGTTGTTTTTCCACCACCTAACCACCAAACCAGTACGGAAAAAATATTTTTTTTGGGTACAGCCCCAAATAATGGACAAGTACTAATTAATGGTAAGGTAGTTAACCGCAGTCAATCCGGGCATTTTGCTCCGAGTTTCCCGTTACAATTGGGAGAAAATCTTTTTACAGTCCGTCACAAAAATCAAACTGTTCAGATAAAAGTGACAAGGCAGGCAACTGTACCTGTTGTGCCACAGGGCTTAGAATTTGCTCCAGGTTCTCTGACTCCAGCAGGGGATATTGCTAGACTACCAGGGGAACTGATTTGTTTTAGTGCAGTTGCCCCATTTAATGCTAACGTCTCTGTAAACCTCGCTAATCAAACTGTTGCCCTAGCACCACAACCCCAACAAGTACAACTACCTAGTAATTTGGCAGCCCTTACGGGCAGAAACCAACCTAATTCTCAGCCAATTGCTGGCAAGTATGCAGGTTGCACGACGGTGCAGAAACCTGACTCTGAATCTTTCAGCCTGCTTTACGGTAACAACATCATTTCTGCTGCTATTGTCCCAGATGCTAATCAACAGATAGATTTAGGTCAACCTCAGTTTAAACTGACGCTGAATGGTCAGACAATTACTCAACCAGGAACTGGCAAAATAGCAATTCTCTCCCCAACGCAGTTACCTGTTGCTGAAGTGATAGTAGATGCAGGTGTAGCCCGCACTGGCCCCAGCACCGATTATTCCCGACTGACACCACTACCGAAAGGAACACAAGCTACAGTCACAGGGAAAGAAGGTGAGTGGTTGCGCTTAGACTACGGTGCTTGGATTAATAGCAAGGAGACTCGCATTTTACCGGGTGCAATTCCGCCACGCACAATTATTCGGAGTGTCGGATATCGTCGGCTGATTGATACTACAGAGATAGTTTTTCCCCTACAATTTCCTGTACCTGTGAGTGTGCAGCAAAGTGATCAGACTTTGACTCTGATACTTTACAATACCACTGCCCAAACAGATATTGTGCGTTTAGATGATGACCCTGTGATTTCTCGCCTTGATTGGCAACAGCTGATTCCGGGACAGGTGCAGTACACCTTTAACCTCAAACAATCGCAACAGTGGGGATATCAACTGAGATATGAAGGTACGACCCTGGTTTTAGCTTTACGCCATCCGCCTGCCCTGGAAAATCGGCGAAGTAAGCCTTTATCTGGTATGAAGATTCTACTTGATCCGGGGCATGGTGGTAAAGAATCTGGTGCATCTGGCCCGACAGGATATTTAGAAAAAGATGTGAATTTGGCAGTGGCGAAGTTGCTGCGCGAGAATTTGGTTGAATTTGGTGCAACAGTAGTGATGACAAGAGATGTTGACAAAGATGTGTCTTTACCAGAGCGTCAAGCAATTATCACTCAAGAAAAACCTGCGATCGCACTTTCTATTCATTACAATTCTTTACCCGATGACGGCGACGCTGAAAATACCAAAGGAGTTGGGATGTTTTGGTATCATCCCCAAGCTCATAACCTAGCAGTATTCATGCACAACTATCTAGTTAAAAAACTCAATAGACCTTCTTACGGAGTGTTTTGGAATAACTTGGCCTTAACTCGACCAGCCGCAGCACCATCAATACTCATGGAATTAGGTTTTATGAGTAATCCCAATGAATTTGAATGGGTAACAAATTCTCAAGAACAGCAAAAATTAGCCAAAGCTTTAGCTGAGGGAATTGTTGAATGGTTTAACAGTGTTAAACAGAAATAGGATTTACACACCAAGATTTGCTGTAGAGACTGGGTGTATGGGATTAAGGGTAAAAAGAAGAATCTTGAATACCTACACCTTTAAACCCCCGCACCCTTACACCCATTCTTCAAAGACGTAAGTCCTAGTTACTGCTATGAGATTTGCGAGCAAAATCTAGTAAACGCATTTGCATCAACAAATAATAAAATGCGGTAAACATAGCTAAAGAAAAAATTTGTCCGCCCCAGCCACTATGCCAAAAATCAAATGATTGCCCATCCCAATAAGCAACAGAAATTGCCAGCAATGTAATGCGGGCTGTGTTGAAGGCAAAAGCAATCACACATCCCAATAAACTTACGATTAATATCTGCCGGCTTTTTAGTCTGTAAGCTATACCTATTAACAGACTAGTCATCAACATCAACACCATTAAATCAAATCCGTTACAGCCCCATCCTATATTGACGCTACCTGTAGGTAAGTTCACCCATGTTCCATCTATATTGCTGGGATAACCCATAGCGTGAAGTGCTAAATTCACATTCCAAGCTTGAATTTGATCCATTGTTCTTTCAGGAGTCAAGGCTTGCCATATATATCCTGGTAAAACATTAATGCCTGGATAGATACTAAAAATTATTAAAAAAATTGGGCGTAGATAGTATTTAAAGAACTTGATTCCCCAAGTGCTAATCACAATACCTAATAAAATACCTAACCAGACTAATGCCTGTTTCCACCCTTTATCCAGACTGAAAGGAAAAAACAAAACTCCACACCCTATCAAAATCTGACCTAATCTTCGCTGAAGATTGGTAGCACTTAATTTCGCAAGTTTAATTTTATTCTGCCATAACTCTTGTAATGCTAAATAAACGGCAGTAATAGTTAATAATGGAAATGTACTACCACCAATTAAGAACTGTATTAGTGTTTTTAACCAAAAAAAGAAGTAATAGTTAAAACCCACAATCAAACCACAAAAAATAATTAGATTATGTTTTTTACTCATAGGGATAACTATTTACTTTTATCTGTATTTAAGTCATCTATTACATATTTATTTGTTTCTGCTCTTGTCGATGTTTACGTATTAAACCTAATCCAAAAGCAGTTAGTCCTGGTATTAATAAGGGAACAGGAACTTCTTTATAGTTAGATGGGTGCTTTTTACCGTTTGGTGTGTCTTTCTTGGAGCCACCTATATTTACTTGTATCGGATTATTTGGGTTATTAGCATAGGTAGCACCATCAACTAAATTTTTGCTTTTGGGACTGTTGGAATTCTTATTCCATGTAGGCCAGGGTATAAAACCTAAAAGCCATTGAATTTCCATAGATTTTGAATCTCTTAAACCATTATGTTCAGTTTGATTTATACTTTCTTGAGCTAGTACATTATTTGGCGCAACCAATATCACACCTGTAGCAATCAATGTAGCGATCGCCATACTTGCATATACAGTTTTAACTTTCATAAAATTATTATTCTCCCAAAGAATGTTTACAGGATAAATCTCTGCAATTTGTGATCATTGCAGCAATTACGTACCAGCTATAAGTCATCCATTTGATTCGGAAAATTCTTAGTTGGCAATTATTTTTATTAGAAGCACAAAATATTTTTTATTAGAAGCACAAAATATTTTTTGCTTAGACTTAAGAGCTAATTCATATAATGAAATATTAAGAAAACTCAAATAATTACTAGCATTGGGTTTGAGGGAATAAATACTTAATTTAAACCCTTACTAGATAATTATTGAAATTGAGTTTATCAATTAGCTCTAACTTTATAGATGAATTTTAACTCCGCAAAGTTCCTACCTTATAAGTCAAGTCTAAAGTATTTTGGGTAATGTTTATTCGTTTTTTTACTAACCTTCAACATTTCTCTACAAATTTTCACCTAAATATGAATGGGTGTTCATCCATCTGTAGATATAAGGTGATACCCATTCTCTAGACATACTTTTGTAGATGCTAGTAGTTAACGCTTGAGTCAAGCAATTACTCGCTCATCATCAATCAACGCTGATATTTGCTAACTGCTACAGCCATCAATTTTATTGAGAAAAACTTTTATGAATCAGCAGTATGCTGATTGATGGGTTGCTGAATTTGCTCAACAGACAAACTTAACAGTTCTGCTATCTGTTCTACAATCAAAAATTACAAGTTTGGTTGATGCTAATATATAGCGTATTTCCTAACTGCCAAACCCAGTGAATTGAAGTATATATGGTTCGTGAAATGCCAAAATAATATCTTGTTTAGGTATTCCCATTTCCACTAATCTATTTGCAATTCCTTCTTCAGTACCATCATGTTGAATCCAAATTTTCCCATCTTTAATATCAAGATGTAAAATGCAGCCAAAATTGCGTTTATTTCCTCGCCAACCAACATAAAGTAATTGATAATGCTCTTGCCGCTAGTCAAAGATTGTCTGTACTTCATACTCTTCGACATTGCGTTTAATTGAGACTCTTTGTTGCCGTTTTGAAAGAAGATGTCGAAATATATTGCCGATATTTTTCTACAGCCATTGACGTTTAAAATACCTTACCACGCTGTCCACCGTGCAGAATCGGCATTGTAAACAGCCCCCAAGCCAAACCTGTAATTAACCCAAAGGGTGTAACCAGATAATTATTAAAATCCCATAAGCCAAAAATTTGCGCTGCTAATTCCAACGGGTAAGCCATCATCAACACACTAGCGAAAGCAGCACCGTTCCAACCATATTGACTTAACCAATAAAAACCTTTACCGCCAGTCACAGCATACAGCAGGCGGGTAACTAACAAACCTGTGACAGTGCCATAACAGCGCATACAAACAGCCATGATAAATGGGGGTGCTAAATCTAAGCCCATTTCTGGTTGCGGACATACATGATTTCCCATGAAATAGATGATGTTCGCAATACCCCCAAGTAACCAGACTCCAGACGCAGCTAAGAAAGGCGCGACTGGCGGGCCGAAAACCATCCCCGCCAGCAAAAAATCAGCAATAAAACTGACCCAATTAACTTGCAACTCTCTTGTGAAAGCTACTCTAATCATTCCTCTGCGCCCTCTGCGTCTCTGTGGTTCGTCTTTTAACCTACCACCGCACGATAAGGACTTGTCAACTTATCAAGCTGCTGGATTAACAAACTGAGGAATAAACCCACATCTGTAACCACACCAACTGATTCAATCGAACCGCGATCGCTCAATTTAGTCACCACAGCCGGGTTAATATCCACACAAACCATTTTCACACCAGATGGGGTCATATTCCCCACGCCAATCGAGTGCAGCATCGATGACAACATTAAAATCATCTCTGCACCTTCAAGATGTTTGGCATATTCTTCCTGTGCTTTAATCAAATCCATTTGGGTATCAGGCAAAGGCCCGTCATCCCGAATGGAACCAGCCAAGACAAACGGCACGTTATTGCGGACGCATTCATACATCACACCGCTATTAATTGCCCCTGCCTCGACAGCCTTGGCAATGCTGCCATGACGACGAACGCTATTAATTACCTTTAGGTGATGGCGATGTCCACCACGCACTGCAACACCCCGCTTCATATCTACACCCAGGGATGTCCCCATGATATTCTGCTCGATGTCGTGGACTGCGATCGCATTTCCGCCCAGTAAAGCTTGTACATAACCTTCTCGAATCAAGCGAGAAAGATGTTCACCGCCGCCAGTATGAATCACCACAGGGCCAGCCGTGACAACTACTTTACCGCCAGCATCGCGGATTTTACGTAATTCCCAAGCGACTTGTTCCACCACCAATTCGACGCGGCGTTCGCTGGAAACCCCGGCGGACATAAAGCTGAATTCTTGGGCGTTGCGTTGTTCCCGTGATTCGGTTTTGCGGATGGTGCGGATACCAAGTACATCGACAACTACCTGTTCCCCCACTTCCAAATCCCGCAGAATTTTACATCTTGCTACTATACCATTAGCACTTTGAGTAATGGCGATCGCACCGTCCATCCGTTGATTTTCTACCTTCACCCATTGCCCGTTTATCCGCACCTCTGTGGGATAAATGGTGCTGACGTAGAAATCATCAGGGGCGACACCAGCCATAATCACAGGTTCCAGTTTCGCATCCCGTTCATCTTGGGGTAAGTCTACCGCACCCAAATCAATTAACAGAGAGATGATTTCTTCCATCACCTCGTGAGATGGTGCTGATACTTTGACTTCAGCCGCAGAGGTACTTTGGCGCTGTTCTCCCAAGTTGAAATTCAATACTTGGAAGCTTCCACCTGTATCAACAATCAAATCTAGGGCGCGGTTAATTAAACCAGAATCTAGTAAATGTCCTTCTAAACGAATAATCCGACTTTCGACAGAAACATTGGCATGAACTTCGTCGCGGACTGGTTCTGTCACCCGTAAAGTGAGACATTTAGCTGCACCACCAGCTTTGAGAAATTCGGTGAGGGGTGTTTCTAGAACTCGAAAACCAACTTCTGCCAAGCGAGATTTTAAAGCATCGCTGGCTTTATTCATAATCACGATACTCTCAACATTCACTGCATTGCAAGCGAAGTTAACAGCATCGGCTTCAGCAAGGGCTATGCGCTTTTCTGGGGCGACGCGCATTTCAATTAAGCGGTTGGAGTAAGAATCAAACGCGCCGGGATAATACAGTAAATAGCCATTCGCTAAGGGACAAAAGCAAGTATCTAAGTGATAGAACCTGTCATCAATTAAACGCAGAGATAACACTTCAATATCCAGCCACTTGGCCAGATATGGGTGCGAATCTAATTCAGAACGGAAACCATATCCCGCCCATAACCAACGCCCTTCTCTGTCTAGAAGTGCATCACCCGCGCCTTCAAATGGTAAATCTTTGGGCAGTTCATATACTTTATAACCATTTTCCTCAAACCATTGTTTGAAATATGGTTCTTCTCCCTGGCGTTCTTTGTGTAAAAAGCGGCTGAGAACGACGTTTTCCCCCAGAACTAAACCAGCGTTGGCGGTAAAAACTAAATCAGGCCAGCCTTTTTGCGGTGTAACTAAATCTACAATGGCATGTTCTTTGAGAATTTGATATAAACCCTGCCACTGTTCAACAGCGCGATCGCGTGAGGATTTGTGAATATTCCCTTCCATCCAAGGATTAATCACATAATCTACATCATAGTGGTCAGGAGGACACATTAAAAAGCGAATCCGGGAATTCATAAAAATCTTACTAGCGTTATAGATGCTACAAACCTAATTTGGGTATAGTGTCAAATCCGCTACTAAACCTCTACCTTGAGATAGTTGAAGGATTTACAAAGGCTTTACACGGAAAGACCAAAGTTACGGCAGTGCGATTCCGTGTTATTCTAGCGCCATTTAGTACGAATGACGCAGATGAGTGATCTAAAAATTACAATCGATCATCAACCCGATGCAAAAGATATTCGTACTGTCATCAGCCATCTGGTGGAATATAACAACAGTCAAACACAGCCAGATGTACACGAGCCTTTAGCTATTTGGGTGCGAGATGCTGACAGTACTATTGTGGCTGGATTAATTGGTAAAACAAATTGGGAATGGCTGTATATTTCGCATCTTTGGGTTTCCGAAACACTGCGAGGTCAAGGATATGGCAGTAAAATGATGCTAGAGGCTGAAAAAACAGCGAAACAACGCGGTTGTGGCAACGTATACCTAGATACCTTTAGTTTCCAAGCCTTGGGTTTTTACCAACGTCTCGGCTATCAAATATTTGGTGTTCTAGAAGATTTTCCCCCCGGTCATCAGCGATATTTTTTAGCAAAAAAGCTCTAAAGCCATTACTAGTGTGACTTTGAACTCCTGCCTTCTACTACAACTTCCTACCGCCGCCAACTGGAGATAAACCCAAGGGGCCACGAGTGACACCCAACTGATTTTGTAATTGCAACTCTCGCCAAAGTTGAGAACCAGAAATTTCGCCTTGGAGTAGCTGACGGTAACGCTGTATAGTTTTTGTCACTTGTTCTGGTGTTTCATTGACAAACTCAATGCGGAAATGACGTAACCCCAGTTCTACCAGACGCTGTACGTATTCGGCTCCAGTTTGGGCTGTACCATTAAATACGGTGTTTCGACAACCGGCATCGGCTTGGAGGATGTGTTCACTACCAACGCGATGTCTATCGACAAGCCGCTTCGCGTCTACGCGTAATTTCACTTCATGTTGCTCACAAGGTCTGCCACAGTTGGTATAATCAGTACCTTCCGAAAGAAAAGCACAAAAAACACAATGTTCCATGTGAAACATTGGTATGCGCTGGTGAATTGTCACCTCAAACCATTGTGGTGGACAACTGCTCAGTAAGTCTTCTAATTGATTAATATTTAAATCGTAGGATGCAGTTAGTCTTTCTAAACCAAAGTGCTGCTGATAATAATCTGCTGTTAAAGGGTTAGCAACGTTGAGTGAGAAATCGCCAACGCATCTATCTGCACCAAAGAATTGTAACTGATCATAATTACGCACCAGATAACCATCAGCATTTGCCGCCCGTACTTGCTGTAAAATCCAGTTTTCCCCAGGTTTGGTAATGCGGGGAGGTGCAACCCATATTTGAGGGGAGTGGGGAGTGGGAAATTGATGTACTAGTTCTACGGCTTGGCGGTAGGTGCGGGGGTCTTCAAATTCACAGTAGAGAGTTTCCACACCAGTATTCAAGGCGGCTTGGAGTTGCTTGAGGTTGCGGACTAGAACTATGAGTGCGGGAGATGTGGGAGATGGGGGAGAGATAGCCGGAAGTAAGTTTTGTAAAGATACATCCGAACGCAATTCCCAGCGTTTGGGTTGACTGCGTAACTCTTCTAACTGGGCGACAATTTCTCGACGCATCCGGTTTAACTCACTCACGGGAACCATGACAGCGCCCTGGAGATGATTAGTTAAAGTTCCCAAACAAAAGGGAGTGTTACCCAAACGACCGAACTGTTCTCGCAAACGGTCTGTATCTAAAGGTTTAGTGTGCGCCTCGACTAGTGCGATCGCAGATTCTACTTGTACGATATTACCAAGTTCATCGCGGGCGATCGCTATCAATAATTGCCCAACTTCGCCATAAATTTCCAACGATATCGGACGCTGAAATTGCGGGTTGTCACCAGCAAAACTTTGACGCAGTTGTTTATCCAATTCGGGGTCGCTGGTTTTCCACACCTTATCACCCACATGCACCCGGCGGAAGTTGAGGCTATCTTTGCCAAAAGTGAGTATAACTTCCAGACCTTTGGGTGTCACCGTATAAACTCGACCGCCTTCTTCCTTCGCCTCTGGATGACCGCAGTCAAATACAATTCCGTCTCCTGGTTTGACTGGTGCTTCTAACTTAATCGTCACCTGTTCGTGACGAACACGGGTAACTTCACCCAAATAAACCCCGCGCTTCTTCCCAAACCGCGCATGAACTAATTCTTGATTATTAATTCCCTTAAACCAGCCAGTATATAGCCCACGGGAAAACGCCATTTCCAAGTTGTATTGTTCTTGACCTCTCCCCCAACCCCTCTCCGAAGCGGAGAGGGGAATCTTATTTCCCCCTTCCCTGGGAGGGAAGGGGGTTAGGGGGTTAGGTCTTTCCAACTCCGCCATCACCTTATCTAAAGCTTCTCGATAAACGCGGGTGACATTTGCAACATATTCCGGTGCTTTCAACCGCCCTTCAATCTTGAGACTAGTTACCCCAGCCTTGACCAAATCTGGTAATACATCTAACCCTGCCAAATCTTGGGGACTGAGTAAATATTTGCGTTCCTGCAAATCAACAATTTCACCATCAACGATTAAATCATAAGGCATCCGACAAGCTTGGGCGCACTCACCCCGATTTGCCGAACGTCCACCCAAAGCTTCACTCGTCAAACACTGACCAGAATAGGCGACACACAAAGCACCATGAACAAAAACTTCTAATGGTAAAGTAGTTGCTTGTTGAATTTTCTGAATTTCTTTAATAGAACATTCCCGCGCCAGCACTACCAACTGACAGCCGAGAGATTTAGCAAATTCCACTCCAGCCGCACTGGTGATAGTCATCTGAGTGGAAGCATGGATAGGAAAATCTGGTGAGAGGTGACGAATCAGACGACAAATACCGACATCCTGCACAATTACCGCATCTACCCCAGCCGCAATAATTGTGCGGAGATATTGCTGTGCCTCGGCTAATTCTTGCGGAAATATCAGGGTATTTACAGTAACATAGCCTTTTACACCCCGCAGGTGTAAAAACTGCATCAATTGCGGTAAATCAGCTTCAGTAAAATTTTGCGCCCGCATTCTGGCGTTAAACCTATCTAAACCAAAGTAAATCGCATCAGCCCCATTTTCAACAGCAGCCTTAGCACATTCCCAGTTACCTGCTGGCGCAAGTAGTTCAGGACGTTGAAAAGAAGTTTGTGGGTTTTGTGTGCGATCGCTTTTCATCAGGCTGAGATAGATTTAAATATCACCATAGCGATTCTATCAATAAAAACTTGCAGCGATAGATTCCCCGATTGGGCGGTATTTGGTGGGTTAGCCAGTTTTTATCTTGCGGCACCATCTCGCAGTAGCGATGATAAAGTCAAATATATGTGGAAGTGGGAACTATGACTCAAACCCTACCCAAGTTAGCAACCTTTGAACAATTTATTGATTGGTATCCCTCAAACGGGGTGCAATATGAGCTACATCAAGGAGTTATTGTTGAAATGCCGCCCCCAACAGGTGAACACGAAAATGTTGTTGGATTTTTAGCAGCACAGATTACTTTTCAGTTTTTACAAATGGGACTTCCGTTTCGCATTCCCAAAACTGCCTTGATCAAAATTGAGGGCAATAACTCAACCTATTCTCCCGACATTTTAGTATTAAATCACGACAATCTTGTGAATGAACCTCTGTGGAGCAAGCAATCGACTGTGATTCAAGCTGCATCTGTACCAATTGTTATCGAAGTCGTTAGCAGCAATTGGCGAGATGACTACTACGACAAGTTCAGAGATTACGAAGAAATGGGAATTCCTGAGTATTGGATTGTGGACTATGCTGCACTCGGTGGCAAAAGATTTACTGGTAATCCTAAACAACAAACTATTACCATTTGTAATTTAGTTGATGGAGATTATCAAATGACTGTGTTTAGGGGCAATGATGTGATTATCTCGCCTTTATTTCCCCAACTCAAATTGACAGCACAACAAATTTTTGATTCGGCTTTGTAAGCTGGCGCATCATACAGGCTAATTATATTGTCACGCAAATTGCTCAGTTTTTAGTTACAGTCGCATCCTTGTGACTAGCAGAAGGACGGCGAGTGGCGTATTTTTTCATTAATTCTTTGACTTGAGTAGCTACTAATGGATGTGTATCTTGTTGTAATTTTGGCAGGATTTCTAAAAGCACGCGATGGGAAACTGCATTTAAATATGCGATCGCAGCTTCGCGCACAAAGCCAGTAGGATGACGTAAAGCTAGTAAAATTTCGTGACTAGTTAAGCGAATGCGGCTAACTTGCGCCAAATGCAAACAGCAGGCTAAACACCAATCAGACAGGAAATTATCTAAACTTAGCATTCTCCGCAATCGTTCACTGACTGGCATTGGTTCATATTTTACCAATTCGGCTTCTACGAGATAATGCAGTTTTTCTTGGTGCGATCTCTTATCTAAAATATTCAACAACAAAGATTTGACGGGCAGTGTCACTGTATGCTCTAAAATTTCTAAACCCCGTGCAATGTTCACCCCAGAATTAGACCTTAAATTAAAGGCGGCGGCTTGCATTTTTTCTGCTGGATAAAGCAATTTTAACAGCAACAATAACCGTTCTCGTCCATCAATTTCTAGTTCTAACAACGCTTTTTGTAATAAATCACAAACAATTGCGGCTCTTTGGGATGTGGCATAATTATCGAGAGTTTGTGGTTTTTGTAAGTCCAAATAAGCAGCGTAAATTTCTCCTAAAAACTTCAACTCTTGGTCTATTAAAGTTTCGACTCGTGTTTGATAAAAACGGTCTACTCGGCTGTTAGTTTCTGGTTGTTTTTGGACTTTGAGTAAACTACGCAAAATTTGATATCTCGTTGCACCCCAAGATTTTTCTAAATGTAACCACAGGGCTTCTGTTGCTTGTAGGGTAGGAATTTGGGCTATTGTTCGCCACGCATACATCCGTACTATTTCCGGCTTATAAGTATCCGTCGCCAAATGCAACAGCATATCCAAAGCATCATTTTCCAGTTTGGCTAAGGCACGCATCGCCGTGGTGCGAGTTGATTTATAGTAGAGTGCGGCAATTAAGGCGGAATAGTAATCTTCTAAGCGAGTGGCTGCAATCATTTCCAACACAGCACAGCGCACCCGCAAAGATTCATCCTGCAACAAATTCGGGATATGAATCCGCAAGGCTTGGAGGTATATTGTTTCTCTGAGGGCTTTGACTCCATTAATGCGTTCTCTTTCTTGTTTATGGGTCAACATTCTTTGCAGAGTTTTGGTGGCTGCTACCTTTTGAATTGGCGTTCCCTGACGCAAAATTAAAGCGGCTGCGGTAGCGCGAATCAAAGAATGGTGTCGCGCCTGTAAATATTCTTCTAATTGACTCAAGTTAGGATTGTCTTCCGCCAGCCACACATAACGCAACGCCAAAGCCAGCACTTCTGGATCAATTTTTTCTGGGGGCTGTTCAATTACCAACCGCACATCCCCAGCATAAGCAGGATTCGCCCCACCAATAAACATTACTTCCAAACTTTGGCGCTGCAATTCTGGTGGTAGCTTTAACAGCAGTGGGGCTAAAACTTCGGCGGCTCCATGTGGGTCAATTTGTGCTAAAAGTTCAATACAAGAATGTTTATCTGTGGTACTGCCCTTTTCGCCTAAAGCTTTGACTACCCCTTGTTTAAAGATACGCAAGCCAACATTAGAAGCACTTAGTTCTCCCCGTTCGGCACTTAAAACTAACAAATCAACATAACGCGATCGCAGTACCCAAACCACCCTTAAACAAGTAGCAGCCGCCAATACTGTTTCACCCACAAATACCCATTCTTGTAAACCAGGGGGAACAAATCGATTACACACGAACAAAGTCGCCAAAATCAGTAATCCCGCTCCACCTGTCGCAATGGCTTCGGCTGTTCCCCCAGATAATGCTTGTGCGTGGCTGCGTAGCCGTTCGGGAATGGGTTGGTATAAAACTGGCCCACTACTCACAACAAAGGTGTAGCGTAGCAATTCATCGCAGAATTTTAACCCGACCAATCCCCAAAAAATGCCATAGGAATGCAAAGCCGGGAATATATTTAATAAAGCGATCGCCGCAGGAACAACGAAACCAACACTAATTGGTAAAAGTGCAGCTGTGAAAAATACACCGATTCTTTCAATCAGGCGGCTAGAAACAAACCATTGAGTTCCTAACTCACATAAACCGACAATTCCGCCAAATATACCTAAAAAACTAGCAAGGTCGCGATCGCCTAAATTAGATTTCAGTTCGCGGAGATATTGAAAATCAACCAACAATCCAATAACTTGTAACAGCCCCACAAAGGCAAATAACTGCCATGTATAGCGGCGTAGGGGCGCTTGAATCCGCCGATATCGCGAAGCTTGTTCATGGGGAACTTGACGTTGCGGTGCATCAGGAAAAGCGGTGCGATATTGGTTACTTAAATAAGCTAAGATAGCTGACCCTAAAACAATCAATACACAAGCAATCAGGATCACCTTCTCTAGTTTGACGAATTGCAAAATCCACGGCAAACTAAAGCCACTCATCACATCCGCTACTAATAAGCCACTGCTAACTAGTGGGTAAGTACGTTTAATTTCACGGATATTGAAAATTTGATTAGCAACAATAGAGGTGTTGAGGTCGTTAACTACATAAAGTCCATCGACCCACAGTCGCAGGATGAATACTAAAATTACGGCTACATAAGAAAGATGTAATCCTTCACGCAATAATACCAAGAACATCAGCGGTACAACCATACAAGGTGCGATCGCTACTACCACCCAGCGCAACGGAAAAATCTTTTGTAACCAAGAATAAACAAAAACTAACCCTGCACCCATCGCCGCACTAGCAATGTACATCCAAGGTAACGGCCCTGCACCATATTGATCTAAAAACAGTGCTACCGTACTATCCTCAGCCCATCGCAACCCAATAGATACAGTTGTGTAAAAGGCAAACATAATCAAAGTTCGTTCGCCTTCCTCTGGCCGCAGATTTACCCACTGTAGCAGTCGTGAAACAAAACCTTTATTAACAACCAACGAGTAATTTTTCAGTTCCATGCAGTTTAGCTTTCTGATATCACCCTGCAACAATTCAATTGAAAATTGCACTCAGCACCTAAAAAGCAAGAGTCCTGAGCAACTGAGTATTATGTTTCCCACTCAGCTCTCAGGACTATCAATTTTTGATAAACTTCTGTGACCTTTAGGTCTTTATGCTATTGTTTACAGTGAATTATCCGTTGTGTTTCGCAAAGTTAAAGGTTACTTTTTGGGCGAAATCAGCATCATCATATTTCTCCCCTCTTTTTTCGGTGCTTGCTGCACTTCACCAAAGGGTTCTAAGTCTGTCGCCATACGCTTGAGTAAATCTTCGGCTAAGTCACTGTGTTGAATTTCCCGACCCCGAAACATGACAGTCGCTTTAACTTTATCACCGTCCTTCAAGAAACGCTCTGCTTGTTTCACACGCACGTTATAGTCGTGTTCCTCAATTTTGTAGCGCATCTTTACTTCCTTGACATCGGCCGTGTGCTGCTTCTTCCGGGCTTCCCGCGCCTTCTTCTCTTGTTCAAACTTGTATTTCCCGTAGTCCATAATTCGGCAAACTGGCGGGTCAGCCTTATCACTCAGCAGCACTAAATCTAGCTCTTTTTCTTCAGCTAATTGCAGTGCTTCCTGAGGAGTGATAATTCCTAATTGGGAGCCATCAGTATCAATGACTCTAATTTTAGGGAAGCGGATTCTTTCGTTGATTTGGGGCAGATCGCGAGTTCTTTTTTTCTCAATCACAGGCATTATGATTTTTGGAAGCTCTCTTTTTAGAATGTGGTTTGGTTTTGCTTGGTATGCCTCAGAAGCACAATACTTAAAATAACTGAGGACTTAACAACGGGTTTTGGACTCAAGAGTAACTAATCTATAGCCTAGTTACTAATGGCTGTATTTGTCATTCTACTCATAATGAAGAGAATTTCTCTGCAATAGTTAACTTAAATTACACAATTAAGCGCAGTGTTATCCATTTTAACAATTATTTTCTCGATTATTGACAAATTGGTATAAATATACATTTGTTAGAGTGAGGGTGTAGGGGCTAGGGGTTAGAGGCTAGGGCGTGGCTTAATAAATACAGTTGTCCCATCAATCCTTATACCCTTACACTCTCTCATCCCTTAACTTCCTAGTCCCCAGCCCCTAGCCCCTAACTACTTTCTACGGAGGTAAACTTGACAACAGCGATACACTGGCAGCAACGAGTTGGTAATCAACGAGATTGGGTTTGGCGAGGTTGGCAAACGCGTTATACCTACATCCGCCCTAGTAACACAGACCTTAATTCAACGCCTTTGATTTTGCTACATGGGTTTGGTGCTTCCATTGGGCATTGGCGACATAATTTAGAAATTTTAGGTGAATGTCATACAGTTTATGCTTTAGATATGCTGGGCTTTGGCGCTTCCGAAAAAGCCCCAGCCAATTACAGCATTGAACTCTGGGTTGAACAGGTGTATGAGTTTTGGAAAGCATTTATCAGAAAACCTACTGTATTGATAGGTAATTCTAATGGTTCATTAATTTCTTTGGCGGCGGCGGCGGCTCATCCTGATATGGTGCAGGGAATTGTGATGATGAGTTTACCTGACCCATCATTAGAACAAGAAGCCATACCCCCGATTTTGCGACCATTGGTCAAAACTATCAAAAATATTGTGGCTTCCCCATTGATATTGCAGCCAGTATTTAAGTTTGTGCGTCAACCCAGCGTCTTGCGGCGCTGGGCGAGTTTGGCTTATGCAAATCCCGAAGCTATTACCGATGAACTAATCGAAATTTTAGCTGGCCCTCCCCAAGATAGAGGTTCGGCGCGGGCTTTTAGTGCCTTATTTAAAGCGGCGATCGGTGTTAATTTTAGTCCTAGTGTCAAAGCTGTATTGCCAACATTAACAATTCCAATGCTGTTAATTTGGGGACAAAAAGACCGATTTGTACCGCCTATATTGGCTAGTCAATTTGCTCAATACAACGAAAAATTAGAACTACTCAATTTAGAGAATGTTGGGCATTGTCCCCATGATGAGTGTCCTGAACAAGTCAACCAAGTTATTTTAGATTGGATGACTCGTTGTTTTGGCGATCGCCAGCCATAAAATTAAGGCAGCATATTTAGCCTATCTGAACTTGGTTGGTGTCAACGTTTGTGGCTCCATTCACAGTACGAGCAACAGAAACCATTTTATTCAGAATTTCTTGGCTAGGGACTTTGCCTTTAAGAACCACAGTACCACCAGTCTGAGCCACCCATAGCGTATCTACATCATCAAGCTGCTGGTCTTGATCAAATGCTAATGCAACACGCTTGGCTAAACCACTTTGGTCATATTCGCCATTCAAGCCAATCCGTTCTGGGGGGATAGATTGAGTTGCTGTTGGTGCAGCAGTAGCAGCTTGTGGTACTGCTTGTGGAGCAGGATTAACTTGGGCATTTTGTGGTTTTTCTAAGCCAAATAATCTTTTTAACCAACCCATAAGTACTAATCTCCGATGAAAATTCCATAACATTATGAAGATAAAGGGTTTTGTTCATCATCTTCATCTGTCAAGGAAAAGATTTGTCTTCATCAGGCTTGCCACTTTGGGTATGATTTACCGAAAACTTCTTTGTAGAGCGTGTAGTGAGTGCAGGTATAAGTTTAAAATAGAAAATCACACTTATCAAAACATTTAGTTTAACAGTACGTGTAGGGTAGCCATTAGCTAGTGTTTGCGTTAGTCATAATGCTACCTGAGCCTGTGTTGGCAAAGATGAAACATACCCTTTCTGTTCTGGTAGAAGACGAAGCGGGTGTTCTTTCCCGCATTTCTAGTTTGTTTGCCCGCCGTGGCTATAACATAGAAAGCCTTGCTGTTGGTCAAGCTGAACAGGGAGGAGTCTCCCGCATTACAATGGTTGTCGCTGGTGACGATCGCATAATCGAGCAAATCACCAAGCAACTATATAAGCTGGTCAACGTCCTCAAAGTTCAGGATATTACGGAAACTCCTTGTGTAGAGCGAGAGTTGATGCTTTTGAAGGTGAATGCGAATAGCAGCCACCGTTCTGAAGTCATTGAACTGGCTCAGATTTTCCGAGCGCGAGTTGTAGATGTCGCTGAAGATTCCCTCACTTTAGAAGTGGTGGGAGATCCTGGAAAAATGGTAGCTATTGTCCAAGTGCTACAAAAATTTGGTCTTAAGGAAATAGCCCGGACTGGTAAAATCTCTCTGACTCGTGAATCTGGTGTGAATACTGAGTTACTCAAGTCTTTGGAAGCCAAGGTCTAATTTTCTGCGATCGCATTGCTGTGTACTTGGTAGCTTAAATAATCAAACTACCCCAAAAATTATCGCAGCTATTACCCCGACAATTTGGCGGGGTTTTTTCATGATTTAGGTCAAAAGAGGTAGGGTAGCGAGGAGAATATTTCCCAATTCCCCCTGCTCCCTGCTCCTTGTCCTCTTCTCTCTGCCACAATATTATTCGGTGTATTTTCTACTGAAGTACCTGGACTATGAATCTTTTTTTATAGTTGCTCACGGAATTTTTTCGTAAATATCTTTGTATTTAAGTTAACATTTTAATAAAAAAATTACTTAAATAAGTATAGTTGAATCAGCAATAGCTAGTATAACTACTTAAATTACTTTTAACGTAAACACATAAAGTTCACACAATCAACACAAATTCACGGTAGTCATTGATGAAATTTTCACTAAACTCTGTCTGTAACGACTGTGATGACGAATGAATCCAAAGCAGTTAAACTGTTTTGCAAGAGATTAGAGATTAGGTAAAGAGCTGAAGTTGTAAGATATCAGCTTTTTAAATAGGGTTAGAGTTCAGTAATCTACATAGAAAACCGTAGCAGTTCCCCTACGGTTTTTTTATTATGTGAAATATTGCGTGAAAAGACTTAAGTTTGCTTGGTTTTAAATGTATTAAAAAAGGCAATTTGATAGCTAAAAACAGCGCAATTCTGCACACAAATATATTTGTCTAAACAAATTATCCAGTGATTTTACCGCACCAAAAATCAAGAAAGTATGAATAAAAAAGAATATATAGTTCAACAAATTTACAGTCTATGTTTTTAAAGAGCTTTGGTGGCGTTGTAGTAGCAATGACATTGTTAGTAGGTAATACAGCTATTGCTCAAACTACTGATACCCAGTTAGCGTTTCATATACAAGTAGGCTCTGATAATGATGGTAATCCAATTATTTTAGATGCAGGATCGGTGCAAGGAAGTGAATATACGATCTTGCAAAAACAAGGTAATGGTATAACAAAAACTACTTTTCGTGCCTCTTGTGCTGAGGGGCGCTTGTTTTCTGAAACAGCTGCTAACTACAGTGCAGATGGCCAGTTAATTAGCGAGAAACCAACTAAGCAAGAATTTACACCCCAACCTGGAACTCCCGAAGCTAATTCGATGGAGATTGTTTGTCAAACCGCCAGTAAAGAAGGTAATCAGTAAGCATCCATAAAATGAAACTTTTCCGAGATTTCATCAGTCTGAGGTTTCAAATTCTGTAATAAAAATATCAATGTCATCTTCTAATCAGGGTATTCCTGGATTACCTGATCTGACTCATCCAATAGAACTACTCCAGTTTGGCAACCAACTGCTCAAAGCCTCAATTTTATTAGTTTTTTTAGTGATAGCTTTGGGTGTGGCGATCGCACTAATGAGTTTCGCCTTGCGTCGCCATCAGCAAGAAAATGTAATTTTTCTTGATCAGTGGGTGGTGCATTACTCCCAAATTTTACGGGGGTTACAACACCTCACCTTGGTATTAGTTCTATTGGTAGTCGGATTTTTTCTTTGTTCAACTTTAGGTAATCGCTATCATCACTGGGAACAAGCCAAGGTTGTGCAAGTTGCTCAAACAGTGGATGGGGATAAATTAGAACAAGTTGCACCCCAAGTCCGCTATGTAATTCAAGAGCCATTCACCTATAACAACCAAGTCAACGGCAAAATCGTCAAGGTCAATGATACAAGGGAAGTTACCCGGTTTTTGGCCTTGGCAGGCTCGCAGATTCAAGTCAAACTTGAGCAGAACACAGATGTGCAAGGTCGTAGCGCGGTTTATCGCATAGATTACAGCGCAGATTATAAAGTCGTCAATCGGCTCAAAGATAATCAAAGTTTTTTCTTTGAAGCACCACCACCCGACGGCTATTCACTACTGGCTAACTACAAAGTCGAACGTTCCGGGACTCGACTGGAACCGCCTAACCCTGGCGACTACGCATTTCCCTTTCGTTTGTCACCGGGAGAAACTGCTAACTTTCGCGTTACCTATCAAGCTCAAAGTGGGCCGCGTTGGGTTTACAATGCTACGGGACAAATGCTGACCAATTTTCGCCTGACAGCAACTGCGAATTTTGCGCCTGTGGAATTTGCGAGTGGGATTGTACCTAACGAAATTAAAGCTGATGGTCGTAGCACTCAGTATAGTTGGATATTCAATGACAATGTTGCGGTAAAAAATCCCTTTGGAGTTTTTACTAACACCGCACCTATCCGTAATACTGGGATTATACCTAGGTTGTTATTATTAGCACCAGCAATATTTCTCTGGTGGATCTTGCTGTTATATTTATCAGTACCCATGAGCTTGAAAAATGTGGCGATCGCCTCTGGGATGTTTTTCGCCTGCATTTTAACCTTGACCTACCTGGCTCGCTTCATGAATCCTGAACTAGCCTGGACAATGATTTCCCTCATCTTTCTCACACTGAGTTGGGGATTAGGCTCAAACCGCATCGCTGCTATTGCAGTTATCATCTGTTCAATTGCTGGGGCGGTGTTACCTGTGTTTGGATTGTTAGTTCCATTTAGTGGTTTAACCTTAAGTGGAGCAGCTTTGTTGTCAGCAGTGTGGTTAGCAGTTCGTCACTGGTATAGCTGGTACAGTTTTCCTATAGAAGACAGGGTGAAGTAACTGCCAAAGATTGCTAGAACCATTTCTAATCAATAAGTATCTTCAAGATTTTTCCAAAATTTCCTAGCAAAACACTTGACACTCACCCACCTCCGACTGCTATATTAACAGAGGTGAAGCGATGGGGCGTCGCCAAGTGGTAAGGCAGCGGGTTTTGGTCCCGCCATCCCTAGGTTCGAATCCTAGCGCCCCAGTAATTGAAAGGGTAGATTTATCTACCTTTTTTTTATGTTTAAAATTGCTGACTGGCTTTTATTCAGGCTAAGACTTTTTACTGATGTGATGTCTTTCAGCAACTTTAGCTTTTATATTTGTACCATCAGCTTCTCACTAGTCTCCTTTATTTTTAGATATTTTTAACTTGATTCAAATCAGTTCTTAAATATCTGCTGTCATCCTGAGTTTGATTGATCATCCAGGGTGAGAAAAGATGATTGGGAAAAAAGTTTTGCTGATGGCGATGGGGATGATGGTAGCAATTGCCCTTGGGACTTTAACAGATTTGAAAGGAGTTGCCCAAACTCCCACAGATTTGGATTTAGCGGCTTATCACGCGCCAATTCACTATCAAAATACCGATAGTACCAAATTACGCGATCGCGGATACACTTCCAGTCATCTTCCTTTTGCCCCCTCATATTCTCAAAAATGGATAAATTCGAGCTTAGTTAACATCAACATCAAATTTAGTTGCAACTATCTTCATTTCCAATGTATGCGGACTCTTAAATGAAAGTTGTGCGTTAGCTTTTTGACAAGCCTGCATAGTTTTGACGTGTTCCATTTCATCATCTCGAATTGCCACAAACACATCATAAAGATTTTCGATTGTAGGGCGGCGTTCGGCGGGTGTATGAGATGTTTGAAACTCATCAAACATATATAAATCGCCGTCACGATAGTAACGGATTGAGATAACTGGTGGTGTTTGTGCTTTTAATTCAACCTCGTTTGCTGTCAAGAATTTGTGATAGCTGATGTATGCGTGTTTTTCTACCAATTCCATAAAATGATAGGCAGAACGAGGCTTAATGAAATACAAAAAAGTGATAATCCAGTAATAGATTAATGCTGTGGTTTTTGCTAAGATTCTATCTCCCCAAAATGCGTCTCCACCCAAGGATTCCATAATCAATAGGTGATGGAGTTCATTCCAGGATTCGGCAAAATGAACCTTCAGCCAATCAGCTTTGCGCCATAATCCCAAAGTTTCGTACAGATGCAACACCGAGAGATAAGAAAAGTAAGGGACACGCGCTACGGTTTCTAAAACATAAAAGCGAGGATAAGGGCGATCGCGATAAATAGTATTGATGACGAATACTAAAATACTCACAAGTAAGCGAATCATAGCCGTCTCCATGTGTGCTTGCAAGAAAAGGAGTCGTGAGCATACCTAATTTCGTGATATCACCCGTAAAATTTCTTATAAAGCTAAAATTTGAGGAACTTGTGAGGAATAGTGAAATTGAAGCCTAGTAAAATGCGATCGCATTGATTTGACTCAACTGATAGCATATATCAAAAACTGTTTTAAAGTTCAGATCCCCGACTTCTTGAAGAAGTCGGGGATCTTGTTTCTCATGGCTAAATGTCAACCTACTTGTCAGAGTTTGGCGCGAACTACTGGATAAGGGAACAGCCGCTTAAATCCTTCCTGACGTTCTGCTACTGTTTCAGGGGCAACATCCCACAAGCTTTCATAATAGAAAAAGGCTACACCTAAACCCCGTTCTTGAACAGCCCGTACCTGAGCCTTAATTTGTTGCATTGGGACTGGGTTATTGCGTAACCCGGCCATAATTCCGATTCCGGTAGGAATTTTTTGTTGTGCTTCTTGAATTTCGCCACGTCCGATATTGGCGATAAAACTTTGCAGATTAGGACGATAAACTTGCACAATTAGCTCATCTACAATATTTTGTCTGATCCAAGCCAGCCAATCTTGCAGATGGAACTTGTAAGCAAAGTCATAATAATTTGGTGAAACCGAGAAAATTGCATCGGGTTTTCTGGCTTTTACTGCTTGGTTGAGTCTTACCATGAAAGCGGTAATTTTATCTGCCCGCCACTTTACCCAAGCTGAATCATTAGGGTTTGCAGGGGGATTGTTTTTGGTTTCTTGAGTATATAAAGCTACCGTATATTTGTCATAACCAAATTCATGGGGCAAACTCATGTGGTCGTCAAACTGAATACCATCCGCATCATATTGGGTGACGACTTCTAGTACCAAGTTGGTGATGAACTGCTGTACTTGGGGATGGAAAGGGTTCAACCAGACAACTTCACCCGCCGCGCTGATAGAAGTTTCGCTACCATTGCGCTTTTGCGTTAACCACTCTGGATGATTTAATGCTAACTCGGATGTTGGCGGAGCCATAAACCCAAACTCGAACCAGGGTATAGCTAATAAACCTTGACGATGGGCTTGATTAATTAAGTCTGCGAGGATATCTTGCCCCTCTAAACCACGGGTAATAAAAGGTTGAATACCTGCACTTTGGGCGGTTGCACTCGGATACATTGCATAACCAGAGTTCCACACCACAGGATAGATAGTGTTGAAGTTGAGGCGTTGTAGGTGTTTTACAGCTTCCTGCACCTTGGCGCGATCGCGCAGAACATTAAAATCATTGTTAGTCATCCACACACCGCGAATTTCTTGGCGTGGTAGTTGTGCGATCGCTGGTTTTAAACCATCTACTACCAATACTGCCACGAAAGAGACCAACATCAGCACAGGCACCAGCCGTTTTAGCTTGCGCCCCAAACCTGGGAAAGTAAAGAGTTTCATCGGGTTGAATGATTTGTCACCTACCCACTCACGCCATCGCTGGTTTTTGTGATGGAATTTATTAGCCATATAGCCTTGAAGTATTCGTGTTTACTAGAGGAATGGTTAATTGGTAGTTGTTCATTCAATGCTGCACATCGAACTTCTGCACCGGAGAAACTCAGATAGAATTCATACCGTCAATTCAAGATGACGTAATCAGTATCCATTAGTGTCCAATATACATTGCTTCTAACCGTTAGTTTACCAAGTCTTTATTTTACATGGCATAGCTGAAATTATTACCAATTATTACTGATAATATAGTGTATTATTAATAACCTGAGATGCCAAAAACGGGCGATGATACTGTGTTAAATTACAATCGACCACAGCAATAATACTGAGATTAATGTTGAATTAGAAAATTGCTGTGATGAATTCTAGTTAGCTGGTATGCAATCACCAATGACTCAGGAAGGACTTTACAGGTGGTGATGAAATATGAGAGATGTTTGAGCTTAGTCTGAAATTTATCATCCCTCAATATTTCCATCCAGGCAACTGCTTTCCACCTGAGACTGTTGTTAATCGGCTAATTCTGTGACAATGATTAACAATAAGCCAGAATACTTAATCTCAGCTACCCATGAGCCAGAGTTCTCAAACCCCACCTTTAGCACGCAAACCGCAGCCATTTAATTGGTTATACGCTTTTTGGAAGTTTTCTCGTCCACACACAATTATTGGCACAAGTCTGAGTGTTTTGGGTTTATATTTTATTGCCATTGCCATTAGTCATCGAGTTGATTCCCTATTGCCAATTTCCAATTCCCTTTCGCCAGTTTTAGGTGCATGGATAGCTTGCTTGTGTGGCAATGTTTACATTGTCGGCTTAAATCAGCTAGAAGATGTAGAGATAGATAAAATTAATAAGCCGCATTTACCACTAGCATCTGGGGAATTTTCTCGCCGTTTAGGACAATTTATAGTTATAACTACGGGGATTTTAGCTTTAGTAATTGCCTGGTTAAATGGCCCATTTTTGTTTGGGATGGTAGCATTAAGCTTGGCAATCGGTACAGCTTATTCTTTACCACCAATTCGCTTGAAACAGTTTCCATTTTGGGCAGCACTGTGCATTTTCTCGGTACGTGGAACAATTGTGAATTTGGGTTTATTTTTGCATTTTAATTGGGTACTGCAAAGCAACGAATTAATTCCGCCAGCCGTGTGGGTACTGACGATATTTATCTTGGTGTTTACCTTTGCGATCGCGATTTTTAAAGACATCCCTGATATCGAAGGCGATCGCCTTTACAATATCTCTACTTTTACAATTCAACTCGGCACGCAATCTGTATTTAACTTAGCACTTTGGGTACTCACCCTCTGCTATTTGGGGATGATGTTGGCGGGTGTATTGCGGCTAGAAGCTGTCAACTCAGCATTTTTGGTGATTACCCACTTAGTATTGCTGTGTGGGATGTGGTTTCGCAGTTTAACGGTAGACTTACAAGATAAACGTGCGATCGCCCAATTTTATCAATTCATTTGGAAACTCTTTTTCTTAGAATATTTAATATTCCCCATCGGTTGTTTGTTGGCTTAACACAATGCTAGACACCCCTCCAGTAATTGATATTCTTGCCACGTTGGTAGTGATTGCGAGTGTTTTCCTACTGATTTATTTTGCTGTGAAAACCTTAATCACCTCCAACTACTTTCAAAAAGGCATCAATCTTTATCAGCAAAAAGACTATGCAGGTGCAGAAGCAGAGTTTCGCAAAGTGATTGCTATCAACTCTACTAATGATGTCGTGCGCCTATTTTTAGGAGATGTTATATATCAGCAAGATAGAATTTCCGAAGCCACAGAATTATTCCAAGAAGTTATTCGCCGCAGTCCCAAAAACCCCGAAGCTTACTTGCGCCTAGCCAATGTGTTAATGCAGCAAAATCAACCAGAAGCAGCTAAAACTAATCTGCAAACAGCCCAAAAGTTATTTCAAAAACGTCAACCAGAAAAAGCCCAAAAAGTTGCTCAGTTATTGGCAAAAATCAATGCTAAATCAACTTGAGATTGATTAATCATTTTAAATTGAGTTTCTATGGTTCATGGCGGATAGCTTGAATAAATTGCTGTACAGCATCATACTGGTCAGGTATGGCAATATACTGTAGCAGTAAACTGGGGTCTAAATTAGGAAAAAAGCCACTTATTTCTACTTCCTCATATTCACCCTGTTCGCTCAGGCGAAATATTTTGATAGAGTTAGATTTCCAAAACCAAACTTCTGGTACTTTTTTAGGTTTATATAACTCTTTTCTGTTAATAGTTCCACTGGTGATGATAACTTCAATAACTATGTCTGGGACTTCTTTTTTTGTTCCAATGCTATATGATTCATCTGGTGTACCTGAAGCATATCCAGGTTCTTCTAAAGTGTAGCCACCGCGACCATAAAAACGTATACCCAACTCTCTCATGTAAGCTTCTAATAAATAACCGAGAGTTCTTTTCACATATTCATGTTCTTCACCAATTGGAGACATAATTTCTAACATTCCTGATAAATAAGACAATCGCACATTGTGGTTATCCAATAGCTGGGCTTCAATTCCTTTAAACTGCTCCCAAGAAACATCTTTGAGAGTTATCAGTTTTTCTTCTGCGGACTGTTCTACAAGTGGGATACTCATATCAACACTTCCTTAAAAAACTAAATTAGAAGGAGCATACCTTAACAAAACCTTCTGTAAATAGTAAGGTTATTTCTTGAGGATTAAGGATTTCGTCTTTGCCGAAGCAATTTATCTGTATATGAATTATTCTACGATCGCTAACTCATCCCTAATTATCTTGCCTTCTGTGATGAAATTTTTCTGCCCGATCGCATTAATCTCAGATCATGACTAAACAACAAGGCAAAGTATACCTCGTCGGTGCAGGGCCGGGAGATGTGGCGTACCTGACGGTTAAGGCTTATCATCTCTTGGCTGTGGCTGAGGTGCTGGTCTACGATGCTCTGGTGGATGAGCAATTGTTAAACTGTGTACCTGCTCATTGTTTAAGATTAGATGTGGGTAAGCGTGGTGGTAAACAGAGTACAACCCAAGGGGAAATTAACAAATTATTGGTGCAGCACTGTCAAGCTGGTCAACAAGTTGTCAGGTTAAAATCAGGCGACCCATTTATTTTTGGGCGTTGTACTTCGGAAATTGAAGCTTTAAAAGCAGCAGGTTGTGAATTTGAAGTTATACCGGGAATTTCCTCCGCTTTAGCCGCGCCGTTGTTTGCGGGAATTCCATTAACAGATGCGGCGATGAGTCGGTGTTTTGCTGTGTTTACCGCCCATGAACCAGATACTTTGGACTGGGAGGCGCTGTCAAGGTTAGAGACTTTGGTAATCTTGATGGGTGGACAACATTTGCCAGAAATCATACATCAATTATTGCGGCGTAAGCGATCGCGCCTTACCCCCATTGCTATTATCCGTTGGGCAGGAACGCCGAATCAACAAGTTTGGACTGGTCAATTAAACAATATCCTCGAAAAAATCACTGGGTTATCACTCTCGCCAGTGGTAATTGTGATTGGTGAAGTGGTCAGGCTGCGGCAGTACTTACAATCTGAGAAAATAAATTCTGAGGATTTCACTACAGCAACTATTCCTAGTCTGACAACTATGTCCAACCACCTCCCCCTCGCTGGAAAAACTATCTTAGTCACTCGTTCTGTGGGACAGTCGAGCGAATTTAGCGATCGCCTCCAGGCGGTTGGTGCTAAAGTCATTGAAATGCCAGCTTTAGAAATTGGCCCGCCTTCCAGTTGGGCAGATTTAGATCATGCGATCGCTAGTTTATCTGACTTCGACTGGTTAATTCTCACTTCTACCAATGGTGTGGAATACTTTTTTGCCAGATTAACAGCATTGGGTAAAGATTCTCGCGCTTTAGCTAATGTTAAAATTGCCGTTGTTGGTGAAAAAACAGCCCAATCTCTCAAACAACAAGCACTCAAACCAGATTTTATTCCACCTAACTTTGTAGCCGATTCTTTAGTAGAACATTTTCCCGAAACCTTGTCTGGTAAAAAGATTTTATTTCCCAGAGTTGAAACAGGTGGGCGAGAAATCTTAGTCAAAGAATTAACCGCCAAAGGTGCAGAAGTTATCGAAGTTGCAGCTTATCAATCTTGTTGTCCTAGTGGTATTCCTGAATCAGCCAAGTTAGCCCTACAAAATCATCAAGCAGATATTATTACCTTTGCCAGTTCTAAAACTGTGCAGTTTTTCTGTCAAATTATCGATCGCACATTTGCGAATCATGCTGTTATCAATTTACAGGATGTTTGCATTGCTTCCATCGGCCCTCAAACTTCCAAAACTTGTCAAGCTTTATTTGGCCGAGTAGATGTGGAGGCTGAAGAATATACCTTAGAAGGACTCACTCAAGCTTTGGTGAAATGGGCGGCGGGAAGTGGGGAGTTTTGATGGTTATAGCTAGAGGGAGACAAGGGGGACAAGGAAGACAAGGGAGACAAGGAAGACAAGGAAGACAAGGAAGACAAGGGAGATACAATCCTTGTGAGTAAATAACTGGGATAATCTATTTTTGGTTTACCCCAGGAGAAAGATTACTTTTATACAAGTTGGAAAAATTGGTTAGGGGTTTACTTCTTCTCGATACCATTCTTGATTTTCACCAAGCTGATAAATAGTTCTATTTTGTGGTTCGCCGCGCAATTCTAAATGATCAACCTGTACGGGATCAAGTAATAGCAAGCAAAAATTGACAACTGGTTGTAAAGGATCGGGTGCTGGTGGTGTAAACGCCTCTGGGGTTGTGTCTCTGGGTTTACCAGGATGGGGCCAAGCAAATTGTAACCGGGCTGCATCGCTGAGGGCTTGCCAAGTAGCCAGTCTGGCTGATTGCAGTAAAGAATCATTACTATCTACCAAAGTTAAGCCGCCAGCAATGCGAAACTGTTCGCGGGTGTTGGGGAAATACCAGCAGGCTTCCGCCCAAGGTTGAGATTTTATTTGGTCAATTTTATCGCTACGGGTGTCAGTAATAAATTTTAGCTGATTGGTATCGTTGAGAAAGTCACGAAAGACTACAGTCCGATTAGCAGGACGATGATCTGCCCGGATTGTCGCCAATTGTAGGTAACGAGAGTATATCAGACTACGGTTGCGATGCAGGGCGCGAGCGATCGCACTTCGCCAAGGAGCAAGGGACATTATGTAGTTTCGTTGCAATTGGTACAGCTACAGACGTAGCGCAAAGTGGAAAATTTTGCAATCTTTTATCCTCAACCTACTTGGCGTATAGTCGTAATCTATTCAAAACCAACAAGACTGGATTATGGTTCGAGAGCTTGAAAACAAAAACCCGAATTTACTAATTCAACAAGCGCCTAACTCCATAAACGAAAACCCCTTGGTTGTAATACATAACCAAGAGGGCAATAAACAAATCTATTTCAACCTTACTATTATGCAAGACAAAGGACTCAATCAGGCTGAAATTTTTCAGTCATTTACCACTCCTACCAGACAGTACACAAACTTAAGCCCTACTTCGCCAAGCAATTCACCATCCCCTGATGTTGCAAACCTACCTATACTACTGAGCAACGGAGGAGTGGCAGTAGCAGTGATTATTGCAATGGCTTGCTTTAGCAAGATACAGATGAAGTCGGTTTCAGAGCTTTTGAAAGCTATCAATCAAAATAAAAAGTAGCTTTGATTCAGAGGGGAGAATTACTTTCCGATTCTTAATCAATAAATCTTTGAGAATCAAGGACAAGAATTTTCCCCCAAGCAAGCTGTAACCCTTGGTACTTATTCCACTTACTTTTTCAACAAACAATAGTTTTATGTATGCAGGTAAAAAGTGACTTTGCTTTATACTTCCATCACTCTATAAGTTATACCAGTTCACGAAAAAAATGATACAAATTCACAGTTTTTTTATTCGTTCCCCTTGCCCCCTGCTCCCTGCTCCCCTGCGGTCTATTTGTATCAAACTTAAAGTGAAACGGTATTACATACTGAAAACAATTACAACATAGTCATATCGATTTATGAGTTAGAAAAATGATTATACACCATAAGTTTATGTTGTAATTTGTATTCTGATTACATAGCGTAAAGTGTACATTTTTTCAATCTTTTATCCTCAACTCACTTGGCGTATAGTCGTAATCTGTTCAAAACCAACAAGACTGGATTATGGTTCGAGAGCTTGAAAGAAAACGTCAGGGTGTTAAGTTTCCCGAAACTGCGCCAGCAGCCAATCCTGTATTTTTCAGGACTTATAGCCGCCGGACGGGAGTAGGATTAAGAGAATCGTGGGATGAAGTGTGCGATCGCACCATCCAAGGTTTAATCGAACTAGGTAAGCTCAACTCAGAAGAAATTGCCCTCCTAGAAAAAACCCAACACCAACTCAAAGCATTACCTAGCGGCCGCTGGCTGTGGGTAGGCGGTACAGATTGGATAAACAAACCCAAGAACTTCTCCGGCGGGTACAATTGCACCTCCACTAATCTCCAAGACTGGAAAGCCTTCGGTTTAATGATGGACTTGGCTATGATGGGCTGCGGTACAGGAGCCATCATCGAACCCCAGTATATTAATCAACTGCCTGCCATCCGCAATCGCCTCAATATTACTGTAAAAGGCGAAATTGGCAGCACTCCAAAAAACTTACGTCGTGAATTTACACAAACCGATATAGAAGGCAACCGCGTTACCATTCATGTTGGTGATAGCCGCGAAGGTTGGGTTGCATCTTATCAAACTTTGTTGGAACTCTCCACAGACGAAAGATTTACAAGTGAAGTAGAAGTATTTGTGGATATCAGCGATGTTCGTCAAGCCGGAGAAACCCTCAACGGTTTTGGCGGTGTTGCCAATCCTGTAAAACTGCCTGGATTGTATCAACGTTGTGCTGACATCTTAAATAAAGCTTTAGGCAGAAAATTAAATTCTGTAGAATGCTGCTTATTAATTGATGAAGCGGCTGTAACAATTGTTGCGGGTAACATCCGGCGCTGTCTGCCAGAAGATGCTTTGGTTCATACATCTAAAGGTCTTGTACCAATTCGTGATGTAAAAGTTGGTGACTTAGTACAGACTCCTTTAGGATTTCGGCAAGTTGTTGATAAATTTGACCAAGGGTTTCAAGATGTTTATGAAATAGAAACCAATGGTACTTATCCCAGAGCTACTTTAAACCATAGACAAGCAGTGATGGCAGATGCTAAAGGCGGCATTGTCTGGAAATACATTGCTAGTTTAGCTGAAGGCGATCGCCTGCTACACAATACTCAAGTCTTACCCGGTACAGTTACTCATTTGCCTTCAGATTTTACTCAAACTCGACCTTCACATAGCCGTACAGCCAAATCTTTTGTAGTTCCAGAACTCACCTCTGAAGTAGCTTGGCTAATTGGGTTAACCCACGGTGACGGCTATGTAGCTATTGGTCGCAATAAATACGGTAAGCCCTACGGTCGTGTTGAATGGGCAATGAACAGTTTAGATATTGAAGTCACAGCTAGAATTCAAGCTAAACTTGATGCGGCTTTGGCTTTATTTGGCTTAACAGCCTCTCATGGCATTATCAAAGGTGAAAATACTGCCAAGTCAATTTGTTCATCTATTCGTCTAGCTGAATATTTCCATCGCTACATTAAGCAACCCAATATCCCCTTAGTAGTTCCTGATTTTATCTTGCAGGGTTCAGTGGACATTCGCGCCGCTTACTTAGCTGGTTTAATGGATAGTGACGGAGGAGTTAATAACCGACCTCCTTACCTACTAACTTCAGTTTATCGGTCATTTATTAGACAAGTTGGTGCAGTTTTATCCAGTTTAGGAATTGCTGGTAGGCTTACCACCAGTCGTCCCCAAGAAGAAGGTTGGCAAGTTAAGTACAACTTGACAATCCCAGCCTTAAAAGAACGTTACAACTCTTTGATTGCACCTCATTCAGCTAAAGGAAAACTGCGCCAAGGCTTGAAGATGTATGGTTTCACCGTTCCTGGTGTCATCATGCGCGAAGCTTACACTTACAGCGAAATGCGCGAGATGGGATTCCAAGGTTCTCGCACTGTAGATGCCAATTATGAACGCTATATCGCTGAAGCTGATATTTCATTAGATATTCCCGTCACTGTTAAAGGGTTGGGTAGCTATGATTACGTTCAAACTTATGACATTGAAGTTGAAGAAGCTCATTGTTTTTACTGCGATGGCTACTTAACACATAACAGTGCGGGTATGCGTCAGTTTACTGCTGACGATGAACTAGGGGCTAATGCTAAAGATAACCTCTGGCAGCAAGATGAAAACGGTAACTGGCGCATTGATCCTGAACGCGATGCTTTACGTATGGCGAACCATACAAGAGTATTTCACCGCAAGCCAACCTTAGAAGAATCGATCGCAGCTGTTCAGAAACAATATTACAGTGGCGAAGGTGCAATTCAATGGGCTGGTGAAGCTGTTGCTAGAGCTAACATTGATTTGCTTTCTACTCAAGCATTGAAAAAAGAGTTCTTGCAAGCTTATGAGCAGGGAACTGCTAAAGACTGGTTGCAACAAAAATATCCTTATATTAATGCTAATGAGTTAGAACATCGTTTAGCTCGTTTTGGGCTTAATCCATGTGGAGAAATTATTGGTAGCAACTTCCACTGCAATTTATCTGAGATTCATCTCAATCAAATTGACCCATTTAACTACAAAGAACAAGAGGAAGCTTTCACGGCTGGGGCGTTATCTGTAGCCACACTTTTAAACCATAAATTTTTGGAGCCGCGCTATCAATATAGTCGGGAATTAGACCCAATTGTTGGAGTTTCTTTTACTGGCTTATTTGATTTCTTTGTCCATGCTTTTGGTGTGGACTGGTTGCGCTGGTGGGCAGAAGGCAGACCTGCAACTCCCCAAGGGTTAGCATTTAAACACCAAGAAGAAAAATATCTCAGCTTTTGGAGAGAAGTAGTACACAAAGCAGTGTGGGATTATTGCGATCGCCATAATCTCAAACGTCCAAATCGTTGTACTACAGTTCAACCCAGCGGTACTAAATCTCTGTTATCTGGCGCGAGTTCTGGTTGGCACCCACCCAAAGCCCAAAGATTTATTCGCCGCATCACTTTCCGCAAAAATGACCCCGTAGCCTTAGCTTGTATTGACTACGGTTACAATGTCATTCCCTCCCAATCCGATAAGGACGAACAGGGTAACTTATTAAACGATCCCTTCGATCCCCGCGTCAGTGAATGGCTAGTAGAAATTCCTGTGGCTGTCCCTTGGGCTGATTTACCAGGTGCTGATCAAATTGATGTTTCTCGATTCCCCGTCTTAGCCCAATTTGATTTTGTTATGCAAGTGCAGCGCCATTACGTCACCCACAACACATCTGCTACCCTAGAACTTCGCGCTGATGAAGTGGAACCCTTGGGAACACGTATTTACGAAGCCATCCAAAATGATGAGGGCTATATCTCCGCCGCGCTGTTGGCAAGATTTGACGATTTACAATCATTCCCCCGTCTGCCATTTGAACCCATAGATAAAGCAACCTATGAACTTTTATCTCAAGAAGTGTTAGCGCGACGCAAAACCGATGACTTCTGCGCTGTTCTCAGCCGCTACGACTCTGGCGAGTTAACAGAAGCAGGCCCCAGTGGTTGCGATTCTGATAAGTGTATGTTCCCAGATCAACAACCCAACTAGGAGTAAGTTAAAAAGCAAAAGTAAAAAGGTGAAAGATTTATTTTGACTTTTGCTTTTTTACTTTTGACTTTGAATCTCACGTTACGATTGATGAAAAAGTAATAATTTTTTTTGGCACTGCCAGGAGAATTTTAATGTTTCTTGATGAATTGTCACCAATATTTAAAGAATTAACACAGCACCCAGTCTCCTTTCTCGGTGGTTTCTTCTCTGGCGTACTCAGGCTGAACCTGAAGGATGATCCTGTCAAAAGCTGGCTAGATCAACAAAGAGGCGTAACTAGCTACTCCTCATCTCCCACTGAAGCCAATAATGGCAAAGCTACAGGGCCGCAAACAATTTCCATTGAATAAATTTGCTGCTAATTGCCAATTAAATTCACCACCTTGTGCCTGCAACTTCCAACTCGTAGCTATAGGAAAGTTGCAGGTTAATTTTTGGTTTTTTAGAGTTATGTAAAGATGAATTAAGAAGCTGTATAAAAGCTGGCTTGGATTAAGTATTAAAAACTAGCAAAATCAGTAAAGACATCAGTCAATCTTAACACAAGCAATTTTTATCTAAAAAAATATAAGTTTGGCTTATTTTATGTTATTTGGGATTGTAATTTCCCATACTTTGAAAAATGTCACAATCAGTTATCATTATGAGCGTAAGCGTAAGTTCAGCCGCATGGACAGTTTAGTTGAAGTCACGCTAGCACTATGATTGCTGCGCCACAACGTTCGCCATCAATGAAAATAAATCATAAGCCACGACCCAAAATTTGTAGTTTGTTGATCTTTGTTTTCTCGCTGAACTAACCGCTGTTTGTTGACAATTACGTGATCCCACATGACTATTTACGTTGGAAATCTCTCCTACCGCGCTACTGAAGCAGACTTAAAAGCAGTATTTGCAGACTATGGCGAGGTCAAAAGAGTTGTCTTGCCTACTGATCGAGAAACAGGGCGGATGCGAGGCTTTGCTTTTGTTGAAATGGAAGAAGACGCTCAAGAAGATGCAGCCATTACTGAGTTAGATGGTGCCGAATGGATGGGTCGGCAACTCAGAGTCAACAAAGCAAAACCGCGAGAAGATAACCGACGGGATGATAATCGGCGAGGTGGTTGGGCGAAAAAACAAGAAATCTAAACTGAGGGAAAACAATAGTAGCAAATTGATTTGCTGTAATGCAAGAATTTGACTAAGAGCAATTGCAGACCTTACAAACCAGAAGTTCAATAGTTTAAATCTCTGGTTTTGAAATGTGTATACTGTAGCCTTTTTAGTCACAAATTGTTGTAATTATTCAACCATCAAAGAAAACTCTACCCGACTGTTGTGAGCTAAAAACTCAAGTCTCTCCAGCAGTCGGTTTTTTACGGCTCAGTTATAGCAATAGGAGTGTTCTTTTTCAAAACCCTGACACCCCACACCCTTACACCCTTCCCAACACCCTTGATGTGTCCTCTTACTGCGTAAGTCTTATTGGGGTAATATTGCCAACGTTGGTAGATAGCAAAAACTTGGCGTGACGGAGTTTAAGATGACTGAACCGCTTTAAGTAAATTTACCTTGTTTAGTCTTGGTCAGGGCAAGCACTTCAACAGCCAACGAGACTTTTCTGTCTTGAAACATGAGAGCAAAAATTGAGCCATTTCTTTAGTTTGTCTAAAGCCACATCAAGGTTATCAAATTACTTTTCTAAGATAGAAGCAGCAGCTATAAGTTGCTACGCATGACTTTACCCACCCAACTATTAACCAGTCACTAGGGAGAACGCCAAAATGGCTAAAGCGCCAGAATCTCTAGAGTTGCCAGTCAACGATCATACCGATAAAAGCTTGGATCGTGATTGTACGACCTTATCTCGTCATGTTCTTCAGCAACTTCAAAGTTTTTCCCCTGATGCCCAGGATTTGAGTGCGCTGATGAATCGCATTGCCCTTGCGGGTAAGTTAATTGCCCGTCACCTCAGCCGTGCAGGCTTAATGGAGGGGGTTCTCGGATTTACCGGGGATGTAAATGTCCAAGGTGAATCAGTGAAAAAGATGGATGTTTATGCCAACGATGTATTTATCTCGGTATTTAAGCAAAGTGGCTTAGTGTGCCGCCTTGCTTCCGAGGAAATGGATAACCCTTATTACATCCCAGAAAACTGTCCTATAGGTCGTTATACCTTGTTATATGACCCCATAGATGGTTCTTCCAACACTGATACCAATCTGAGTTTAGGTTCAATTTTTGCGATTCGCCAACAAGAAGGAGACGACGCTGATGGTTTAGCCAGCGATTTACTCACCAATGGCCGCAAGCAAATTGCTGCCGGCTACATACTATATGGGCCAAGCACTATGCTGGTTTATAGTATAGGTAAAGGGGTGCATTCATTTACGCTCGATCCTAGTTTGGGAGAGTTTATTCTCACTGAAGAAAATATTCGGATTCCAAACCACGGCTCAGTTTATAGTGTCAACGAAGGCAATTTCTGGCAGTGGGAAGAGTCAATTAGAGAATATGTGCGCTATGTACATCGTACAGAGGGTTACTCTGCTCGTTATAGCGGGGCAATGGTGAGTGATATTCATCGAATCCTAGTTCAAGGCGGTGTATTTCTCTACCCAGGTACAGTTCAAAAGCCAGAAGGCAAATTACGCTTACTGTATGAATCGGCACCTCTAGCTTTTTTGATTGAGCAAGCAGGTGGTCGTGCAACTACAGGATTAGTAGACATTCTAGACGTAGTGCCGAAAAAACTACACCAACGCACACCTCTAATTATTGGTAGCAAAGAGTCGGTTGCAAAAGTCGAGTCTTTTATTCAAAACGGTCACTAGTATTAGAAGTTAAAAGTCAAAAGTCAAAAGTCAAAAGTAAAGTTTATTTACTGATAACTGTTGACCATTGACCATTCATTTTTAACTGTTTCTTACTGTGAAGTTATTTTTGTCGGGGTTTACTAGTACAGGTCGGCAGAAATAAACAGACCAGAAGAAATTGCTAAAAGGCTTGTGGTATCGTTATTATTTCTTTTTCCTTTTGCCTTTTTCCTTTTGCCTTATTGTACTAGTGTCTGCTTGGGATGAGGAAGAGAAAATCTCGCTACTAAAAACAGAAGTAGGGATTATTTCAGCTGGTCGATGCAATAAGTGGTTGGCAAAGCCAAAATGCAAAAGTCACCATCATTTGGATGGATTGCCAAGTTCACTTGGAGACATCATTAAACGGAGGGAACTATCGCTATGGCCACCAATCATCTACAGGAGATTCAACAATACGGTCAAAGTATCTGGATGGATAATTTGACGCGGGACATTATTCAATCAGGGGAATTGAAAAATCTGGTAGAAAATCAAGGAATCTCCGGGATTACCTCGAACCCAGCGATTTTTGAAAAAGCGATCGCCAATAATGCCATTTATGATGCGGACATAGAAGCAGGTGTTCGCGCTCAATTACCAACCTACAAAATTTACGAATCTTTAGTTTTTGCAGATATCCGTAACGCCGCTGATATTCTGCGGCCTGTATATGAAGCCTCGAATGGACTTGATGGTTATGTGAGTATCGAAGTACCACCGACTATTGCTCATGATACTCAAGCCACAATTAACGAAGCCCGCCGTTATTTTCAAGAAATTGGCCGGGAAAATATCATGATTAAAATTCCCGGTACAGGATCAGGTTTACCAGCCGTAGAACAGGTAATAGCCGACGGCATCAACGTCAATATTACTTTGTTATTTTCTGTACAAAGCTATATCAATACAGCTTGGGCATATATTCGAGGCTTAGAAAAACGTGTAGCTGAGGGTAAAGACATTAGCAAAATTGCTTCTGTCGCCAGTTTTTTCCTCAGTCGCATTGATAGTAACATTGACGCAAAAATCGATGCAAAATTGCAGCGTGGCGTTGATGATATTAACCTAGAAGCCAAACTCACAGCCGTAAAAGGCAAAGTAGCGATCGCGAATGCCAAGATAGCTTATCAAGAATACAAAAAAATTATTGAAAGCGATCGCTGGCAAGCCCTTGCAGCCAAAGGAGCAAAAGTACAACGGTTACTTTGGGCGAGTACCAGCACCAAAGACCCGCACTACAGCGACGTGATGTATGTTGATGAGTTAATTGGCCGCGATACTGTTAACACCTTACCACCCTCGACAATAGCAGCTTGTGCCGACCACTGCGATGTAGGCGATCGCGTGGAAACCAAAGTTAAAGAAGCTTATCAACTCATCGAAAGCTTGAAAGATCCAGACATCAACATCGATATCAATACCGTAATGGATGAACTGTTAGTTGAAGGTATTGATAAATTCGTTCAACCTTTCAAGTCCTTGATGAACTCTTTAGAAAACAAAGTCAAGCTATTGTCACCTGTGTAGGGTCTGAGAAGTAAAAAGTAAAAAGGTGAGCCATTGCGGTGGACGGGTTTCCCGGCATAAAGCAAATGGCGAACCCGAAGGGCAAAAGTAAAAACAAATATACTCTTTTCCCTTTTTACTCTTAATTTCTACCCATCCAAATCTCAACTCCAAGATCGAAAAATTGTTATGGTCAGTCTGCTAGAAAATCCCTTGCGCGTTGGCCTACAACAGCAAGGGATGCCCGAACCCCAAATTATAGTTATCTTTGGCGCTTCTGGTGATCTTACCTGGCGCAAACTAGTTCCAGCATTATACAAACTACGGCGGGAACGGCGAGTGCCACCAGAAATCACTATTGTTGGTGTAGCCCGCCGGGAATGGAGCCACGAATACTTCCGTGAACAAATGCGTAAAGGCATGGAAGAAGCACACGGTGGTGTTGAACTAGAAGAACTTTGGCAAGACTTTTCTCAGGGTTTGTTCTATTGTCCCGGTGATATAGATAACCCAGAAAGTTACCAAAAACTCAAAACCTTATTAAACGAATTAGACGAGAAACGCGGCACACGCGGGAATCGGATGTTCTACCTCTCCGTCGCTCCCAACTTCTTCCCCGAAGCCATCAAGCAACTAGGAGAAGGTGGAATGCTGGATAATCCAGAGAAACACCGCCTCGTAATTGAAAAACCCTTTGGTCGAGACTTAGCTTCCGCCCAGAGCCTCAACGTTGTTGTCCAGAAATATTGTAAAGAAAACCAAGTCTATCGCATTGACCACTACTTAGGTAAAGAAACCGTTCAAAACCTACTAGTCTTCCGCTTCGCCAATGCGATTTTTGAACCACTGTGGAACCGTCAATTTGTTGACCACGTACAAATCACCGTTGCTGAAACCGTAGGTGTAGAAGACCGGGCTGGTTACTATGAAAAAGCCGGCGCACTCCGCGATATGTTGCAAAACCACTTAATGCAACTTTATTGCTTAACAGCAATGGAAGCACCCAACTCAATGGATGCTAACAGTATTCGGACAGAAAAAGTTAAAGTACTCCAAGCTACCCGTCTAGCCGATATCCACAACTTGTCCCGTTCTGCCATCCGTGGTCAATACAGCGCCGGTTGGATGAAAGGACAACCAGTACCAGGGTATCACCAAGAACCAGGAGTTGACCCCAACTCTGGTACACCCACTTATGTAGCCATGAAATTTATGGTAGATAACTGGCGTTGGCAAGGTGTACCCTTCTACCTGCGGACAGGCAAACGAATGCCGAAAAAAGTCAGCGAAATTTCCATCCATTTCCGCGAAGTACCTTCACGGATGTTCCAGTCCGCCGCCCAACAAAGAAACGCCAACGTCCTGGCAATGCGGATTCAACCCAACGAAGGCATTTCCTTGCGTTTTGATGTGAAAATGCCAGGAGCAGAATTCCGCACCCGTTCCGTAGATATGGACTTTAGCTACGGTTCCTTCGGAATTTCCGGCACTTCCGATGCTTACGATCGCCTCTTCTTAGATTGTATGATGGGCGACCAAACATTATTCACCAGGGCTGATGAAGTGGAAGCAGCTTGGCAAATAGTTACTCCTGCCCTTTCCGTTTGGGATGCGCCCTCAGACCCAGCCACCATTCCTAAGTACGAAGCAGGTACCTGGGAACCCGCAGAAGCCGAATTTTTGATTAACCAAGACGGCCGTCGCTGGCGCAGACTGTAAAAACTGGTCATTAGTTATTGGTCATTAATCCTTAGTAAGAACAAATGACAAATGACAAATGACAAATGACAAAATCCAAAATCCAAAATTACTATGACCCAAGCTCCTACCATTTTTTCACTCCAAGCCCCTAAAGACATTTCGCTTACAGAAATTGAAGCGGAACTGAATCAAATTTGGCAAAGTTACGGTATCACTGGTGAAGATGGCGCACTACCCGCCGCTACTCGTGCCACAACCTTTACTTTAGTGGTTTACGAACCAGAAGAAACTCAATATCTATTGGCATCTCTGGGATTTTATAACGGCCCCATTGATGGGATTTTAGGGCCACAAACTGACATCGCCCTGCGGTTGGCGCAACAAAAATATCAACTGCCCGAAACAGGCACCACTACACCAGAAACCTTAGCCAAACTACGGGAAGAATACAGCAAACGTCAAGGTAATGGAGTCGTTACAGAAAATGGTAACGGTTCCTATAACTTCAGTGTCACCAGCCCCAAAATTGCTGATGAAATTGCTTTGCGTAACCCCTGCCGCATCATTGCCCTCTGCCCGATCGCAGGCGAAGATGAAGGTGTAAAGGCCCAAGTTTCAGCTTACTGCCCGATTCAGAAGCAGTCTTCCAGTACCTTGGTTTGTTGCGAATACATCACCCTCTCCGGTACCACCTCCGCTTTAGAAAGAATTGGTGGGATGATTCCTGCATTACTTATCGGTGGTCTACCGAAATTTTTGTGGTGGAAAGCTACTCCCGACCCCAACAACACCTTATTTAAGCGACTGGCGGCAGTTTGCAACAACGTCATAGTCGATTCCTGCAACTTTAACGAGCCAGAACACGATTTACTCAGCTTACAAGAATTGGTCGAAACCAACGTACCTTTAGCTGACCTGAACTGGCGACGGATCTCAGCCTGGCAAGAGTTGACAGCAGAAGCTTACGACCCACCACACCGTCGTGCTGCATTAAAAGATATTGACCGCGTCATGCTGGATTATGAAAAAGGCAACTCTGCCCAAGCCTTGTTGTTTTTGGGTTGGCTGGCTAGTCGCCTAGAATGGATGCCAATTTCCTGCCAAAAACAAAGCGATGACTATGATATTCTGCGGATTCGCTTTGTCGCACAAGACCAAAAACAAATAGAAGCCGAATTAGCCGGAGTTCCCGTTGCTGATGTAGGCGAAATTCCCGGAGACTTAATCGCATTACGTCTCAGTTCCACCAATCCCAAAGCCGACTGTAGCACCTTAATTTGTACAGAAACCGGCGGTTGTATGCGGATGGAAACCCACGGTGGCGCTCAAACTTCTGGTTTAGTTCAACAAGTTAGCTCACTCTCAGAACAAAAAGCCGAAGTACTGCTGAGTCAGCAAGTACAACGCTGGGGACGTGAGAATTTGTTAGAAGACAGCTTAGGAGTGATCGCCCAAATACTGAAATTAGCAGTGAAGAATTAAGTTAATCTCAGCAGATTTCTCAGAAAAGCCTCCCGTAGTTCAAAATGGGGGGCTTTTTCCATCATAGGGCAACACACAAAGATTGTCTGTGAAGAATGGGTGTAATACCATTTCACTTTAAGTGTGATACAAATCGTTGCGGAGCTTCCCTCCGTTGTAGCAACTGGTGTGAGCAGAGGAAGTTATTTGTATTAGTAATTTCGTGAATTGGTATCAGAGCAGAAAAACTATTGGAACTAGTTGCGAAATATATGTCACCAGAATTTGACCACCGTAAATACTGGTGTTAAAAATGATGAATTATTTTTGGTGCATTTTGCCATTATGACTAAGGTTCAAAGATTAGCACACAAGATGTTGCAGTGCCAGGAAGAGTCAGTGAGGTTTTCTGTAACACTCTTACCTACAGACCACTCCCGCCTAGAAAAACTGGCGCAATTGATGGGATACACAAAAAGCGCCTTTTGCAGCGAACTGATTGCGGCGGCGTTGGATGATATGGAAGAGGTAATTGATACTCCTGACTCTCACATTGATAAATTTCTCCCCTCGGCTGAAGAATATGCTGAAGCTTTTACTACTATTGAAGCCAGCCTTACGCCGGGACACCGAGCTATGTTAGTGGCGCATTATCATTTCCCTAACCGGACTACGACAACTTCGGAATTAGCCAAAGCAGCTAGTTATGACCATTACGGGGCTGTGAATTTGCAATATGCTAGGCTTGGCTATTTGCTGGCAAAACATTTAAATTGTGTTTTACCGACTCACTCTGATGGTTCGCCATTTCCGACTGCCATTTTGGTTGAGTGGAGTTTTGAGGATGTTTGGTACTGCACATTGCATCCACAAGTGGCTGAAGCATTAGAAATTGTGGGTTTAGTAGGTTGGCAAAGATAAATCTGCTTGATTTGTGAGAATTTGAATATTTACTATTATTTTTTCTTGGTAAATAACTGAGGAGTGTTATCACAAATCAACTGCGTTTTTATCTCTGCACCTTGGAAATCAGACTCGCAGCAATGATGTTTGCAATCAATAAAAAAATCCCCCAGTGGTGGCAGCCTCTGGGGGAATTAGTTATCAGGGTGCATCTACCAATTAATTGTTCTGTTGACGGCTGGCTCTAACCGGATAAAATTTTTCTGATTCTAGAATTACACAAAAAAATCCCCCAGTTGGTGAAAACCAGCTAGGGGAATTAGTTATCAGGGTGCATCTACCAATTACTTGTTCTGTTGAAGGATACCCCTAGCCGGATAAAATTTTCTGATTCTGGAATTTTGCAAAAAAACTCTCACACTCTAATTTCTCCGTGATCTCTATGCCTCTGTGGTATTTGGTCGGTAGCAGCTGGCGCGTCTACAAGTTTCTGGGGACTGTGCATCAATCCTGGAGATGTGATGTCAAAAATTCTGGCAAAATCAGGATCATTTTTGGCAAACTTTCTCAGACGCAATAATCGATAAAAAAACACAATTTTTTTAATTAATTTCTCAACGAGCTTTCTAAAAATTGAACGCTGTGGATATTCAATATTTTTGTGAACATCCATATAGATTTTTTTATCTTCTAAGTTGGATTGTTGTTTTTTGATTCTTACTTGCTCTATATTGTCTTTAAAAAATGGAAATTTATCTTCACGTTCAAATCTGATTGTCATACCAACTTTAGCGGCAGCTAGTCCCATAGCACAGCCTTCTCCATGATAAATTCCCCGCAGTTCAAATAAGTAAGAAATTGTCTGCCAAAGCTGAAAAAACTTTCTTTCTACTCCTGACTGTCTTCTCATAGCAAACATAAATTCATGTAACCACTGTACTTGTTGAAGATTAATATTCAGTTTCTGTGCTATTTCTTCTACAACTTGAATTTGTTGGGGATTCTTCATCTCGGCCAGATGCTGCTGCAAACTACCACCGGCTCTTGCTGTAATTCCACTACACCAATTCATCTGTCCGATTACACCATCAAGAATTCTGACATCAGAGTCTAAAAACATGCAGCTTTCAAATAGTGAAAGAGCTTTTTCTAAGACGAAGCGTTTGTCATGATATCCTTTGACACTTTGAAGACGATGCTTGAATGCCAGAACATGAGGAAATTCTTGAAAAAATTCTGGCTGATCTGTGAGAATTAATAAGGTGGTAGCAGGTATGTGTTGTTGAATATCTTGAGCCATCATTCTTGCATGGTTACGATACCTTTCACCCACAGCCAAGGTACAAAAGCAGAATTGGTTAGACATATTCGTATAGATGAAATGAATTCAAAGATGAGCTATTGTTGAGTTTTCCTAATCTCGAAACTTTGTTACTACCAAATTCAGGTTATATCTGAAAATTAGACTTTGGTGGGCAATCAGCAATCTTTGGTCATCACTCAAAAGTATCAGCAAAACAAGACCTCTGCTTTATATTTTTGGACAAAGTATGGAAAATAATCTAAACCAGCGTAAGCGCCTCTAACCTTGCCAATAATATCAAAAAAGTAGAAACGATTGCTTTTCTAACATAAGAAATACTCAAATGCAAGTTTTAAGCATAACCAAAACCAGCATTAATAGTTAGTCTATTTCACCAAGATTGGTTTGGTTGTCACAAGTATAATAGTTGACTTAAACAATTGAAATACGTAAAAAAATCCCCCAGTTGGTGTAAACCAGCTAGGGGAATTAGTTATCAGGGTGCATCTACCAATTAGTTCTTCTGTTGGCGGCTGTCTCTAACCGGAAAAATTTTCAAAAAAACCCCCAGCCATGTTAAACAGCTAGGGGAGTTGAAGATCAAGGTGCATCTACCAATAAACTGTTCTCGGTAAATTCTAACTAATCCGGATAAACTTATAACTCTTAGTTAAGAAACATTTTTAGTAAAATACCAGAGGTAGTAATTGTCTTCCTTGTCTCTTGTATTCAATAATTATTACCTGTTCGTGTAAATCAGTTCATTTACGGTTATTACTAATAATCAAAAATCAAATATATACAGGTATTAAAGATTATCTATTACTTGAGGCACAATGCCATCACTAAATTTATTTGTACATTCTCCACGAGAAAATTAATTAGTTACAATTAAATATAAAGTACTTTTTAGAGAAAAATGCTCATAATCTTTTACCTGCCTTAGCTCACCCTTGTAACGATTGCATATCTTGTAAATTTAAACTTGGGTAAATGCGATTATGATAATAGATTGGTTGGCTGTTTGGGGCGTAACTCAAGCTGTCGGATTTGCTTTTAAACCGATTCTTGAGGAATTAGCCAAAGATGTAGCAAAGGACTGGGCTAAAGATATATTAAAATGTATACCTAAGAACATTTTACAGCAGTTCAAAAAGGAAGAAATAGAAATTACGGCTGGCAAAGCATTAAAGGAATTTTTAGAATTAATTCAGCAGGAATTAGAAGATGTAGATATAGAAGAAATAGCACTGCAACAATATACTAAAGCTCTGAAAGAGTTTATTAGTAACCAGTTTCTCAGGGAGATTCTTGGTTATCCTTTTCAAGCAGAATGTTATTCTTTAGATGCTCAAGTACTTTTCCGTATTTGGTATGAAATGAATTTACCGAGTTTACCCCAGGAGTTTGAATGGGAAAGATTAACTAAAAGATATATCAAAAAAGTTAAAGCTCTGATTCGTGAGTCAGATAAGTTACGCTCTCTTTTAGATAGCCAAAATTTAGAAGAAATAAATAGCAGTTTGAAATATATAGGTGGGATTCCTACAGATTTTGATTTACAGAAGTATCAAGAAGGACTATATGAGCGTTACGGAAATCTGAAATTAGATAGTTTAGATACGACTGGGTATGCTTATAATGAATTGAAGTTATGGCGGATGTTTATTGCTCAAAATGTGCGGGAAGTGCATCAAGTTTTACCCCAACTACATGAACTACCTAAAGAACATCTCAAAAAGCAGCGAGACAGCAATCAAGTAGAAGCGGAAATTTTACTAGAAGAGTTAGAAGGCTACCGCCGAGTTTATTTTGAACAACCAATTGTTTCTGTATTAGATGTTATTAATGATCCGGTTTATAAATATATAGTTATTTTAGGTGATCCTGGTTCGGGTAAATCGACATTATTGCAATTTTTAGCTTTGAATTGGGCAGAAACACCTCTGAACAATATTGTTTTTCAACCGATTCCTTTATTGATTGAGTTACGCACTTATATTAGAAGGCGCGAGAATAATGAGTGTAGTAATTTCTTAGAATTTTTTCATAAATGTAGTGGTATAGTTCATCATCTGAATCAAAATCAACTCCATGAACATTTAAAAGCGGGAAATGCTTTGGTGATGTTTGATGGCTTAGATGAAGTTTTTGAGTTGGGAAAACGTGAAGATGTGATTACAGATATTCATCGGTTTACGAATGTATATCCTAATGTGCGAGTAATTGTAACTTCGCGGGTAATTGGCTATAAACCACAAAGGTTGCGGGATGCCGAATTTCGGCATTTTATGTTGCAAGATTTGGAGCATGAACAAATTCAAGATTTTATCTATCGTTGGCATGAATTAACTTTTCATGATGAAGAAGATAAGTTACGGAAACGGGAACGGTTACAAAGAGCGATTGATACTTCAAAATCGATAGCTGAATTGGCAGGAAATCCACTGTTATTAACGATGATGGCAATTCTTAATCGTAACCAAGAATTGCCCCGCGATCGCGCCACACTTTATGAACAAGCATCACGAGTATTGCTACATCAATGGGATGTAGAACGCGCTTTAGTAGAAGATTCGCGGCTAGATCCGAAAACGATTGACTATAAAGATAAGCAGGCGATGTTGCGTCAAGTTGCTTATCACATGCAAACTAGTGCTAAAGGTTTAACTGGCAATTTAATTAGTGTGCATGATTTAGAAAAGATTTTGATTCGCTATTTAAAAAATATCGAATTTGAAAACCCAACTAAAGTGGCGCGGGTGATGATTAACCAATTACGGACTCGCAATTTTATGTTGTGTTTTTTAGGCGCAGATTATTATGCTTTTGTGCATCGGACTTTTTTAGAATATTTTTGTGCTTGGGAGTTTGTCTGGCAGTTTAAGGAAACCCAAACACTATCCATTAAAGAATTAAATAATGAGGTGTTTGGTAAACATTGGCGTTATGAAACTTGGCATGAGGTTTTGCGCCTGATTACTGGAATGATTGAGCCGAGGTTTGTGTGCGAAATTCTCGAATATTTAATGGCGCAAGATGGAGAAGGGGAAAAGTTTATTAATTTGTTTTTAGCGGCTAAGTGTCTTGCAGAAGTACGGAATCGCTTGTTAGTCACAACAACGGCGAATAAATTATTAAATCGGCTGAAAGATTTAACTAAATATGACCTTGGTTATTATTATCAACCTTATCGAGATGAGGAAGAAACAAAATTAGTCCAAGAAATTCGGACTAAAGCAGTGACATCTGTGGCGACAACTTGGAAAGATGATGCTGATACTTTAGTTTGGTTGAAACAACTGGCTAATGCTGATGAACATGAAGATGTCCGCCGGATTTCTGTCCAAGAATTAGCGAGAAGTTTTCGAGATCATGTTGATACTTTGGTATGGTTAAAACAACGGGCGATCGCAGATAATGATTGGACAGTCAGACAAGTAGCACTGCAAGAACTTGTACGGAATTTCAAAGATGATTTAGAAATACTCCCACTGCTGCAAACACGCGCCACCAGTGATGAAAATGAATATGTGCGTCAAGCGGCTGTGCAGGAATTAGCCAGGGGTTTTAAAGACAAACCCGATATCTTACACTGGCTAAAACAGCGTGTGACAGCCGATAATTCTGGAACTGTGCGCCAAGTAGCAGTGCAAGAATTAGCACGGGGGTTTAAAGATGATTTAGCAACTTTACCTTGGTTAAAACAACGCACCACAGATGATGACTGGACTGTGCGTCAAGCAGCTGTGCAAGAATTAGCCAGAAGTTTTAAAGATGATGCTGATACTCTTTCGATACTCAAACAACGCGCCATTCATGATGAGAATGAATATGTCCGCCAAGCGGCTGTGCAAGAATTAGCCAGAAGCTTCAAAGACGATGCTGATACTTTCTCCATCCTCCAACAATGCGCCATAACTGATCAATATTCTGGAGTGCGTCAAACAGCCGTTGAGGAATTGGCGCGGGGGTTTAAAGATGAACCAGAAATTTTACCTTGGCTAAAACAGCGTACGACGGCGGATAATGACCAGTATGTCAGACGTGCGGCTGTGCAGGAATTAGCCAGGGGATTTAAAGATGATGGCGAAACTCTGTCTATTTTGCAACAAAGAGCGATCGCAGATCAATATTCTGATGTCCGGCGTGCGGCTGTGCAAGAATTAGCGAGAGGGTTCACAAATCATCCCGATACCTTACTCATTCTCAAACAAAGCGCCACCACCGATGAGAATGAATATGTCCGCCGCACAGCATTGCAAAAACTCGCCAAAAATTTCACCAATGACCCTGATATTCTGCCAATTTTAAAAAAACACGCGACAGCTGATAAATATGCAGATGTCCGCCAAGCTGCTTTGCAAGAATTAGCCAGACGTTTTAAAAACGACCCTGAGACGCTGGTAATTCTCAAGAAACGCGCCATTGTTGATAAATCATCGAATGTGCGACAAGTGGCTGTACAGGAGTTAGCCAGGGGTTTTCAAGACCAACTTGATTTATTTGAATTATTTTATAACTGTGCTGTTAACGACCCCTTTACACGAGAATATAGTTTTCAAGATAATCCCCGCCAAGTCGCACTAGAAGCCATTACCGAACAATATCCCCACTATCCGCAGACATTACCATTGTTACGCGATCGCGCCACCAATGACCCCGATGAACAGGTGCGGGAGTTGGCGAAGAAAAAGCTAACTGATTTAGGCGAGCAATTTTCGTGATTGTTGCGATGGAAATTAGTCTGAATCAAAAAGTAAAATAAATTTAACCCGCAGTAAAAATTCTTAGCAAAAGAATGAAACTACCAAATCTTGAACTCCAAACAATAGATCGAATTATTGAAATGGCTTGGGAAGATAGAACCCCATTTGAGGCTATTGAGGCACAGTTTGGACTGCAAGAAAAGCAGGTAATTGCCTTAATGCGTCAGCACATGAAACCATCTAGTTTTCGGATGTGGCGAGAACGAGTAACTCAACGCAAAACTAAACATTTAAATAAACGAGAATTTGTTGCTGGTAGATTTAAATCACAAAATCAAAAATGATAAACTATGAATAACGATATTGTAATTTTTTTGCTCAGTGCTGGGGTGCTAATTATATATTTAATTTTCTCGGCCTTGACCGAGATGGGGACAAAGTTACCTTGGAAGAAGTGAGCGATCGCTCATTTTACACCATCAAGGTAATCCCAAAAAATAAGTTATCCAATCAACCTCTATCTCCCTTGTCTTCTTTGTCCCCAGATGATAACCCTGCTACTCAAGTACATCCTCAACTGTAAAAACTTTGCCGTCTACTGTTACTTGGTCGCTGGAAACTAATTTCCGTCCGCGACGGGTTTCGACTACCCCATTAACTTTTACATCACCATTAATAATCATCAGTTTGGCTTGTCCGCCAGTTGGGGCGATACCTAGAAACTTTAAAAACTGGTCGAGTTTAATCATCTGGCTACTTGTTGAATGTAGTTAGCACTGCACATCAACTTTATTTTATCGATGAGCTTAACGCTTGGTTGAAACAATTTTGATGAATATGACACAAAATAATCTGAGTCAGCCCATAAAAGAAAATAGCAGCATCATTGGGTTTCATGCTCATATTTACTATGATCCTGAAACTCGTGATGTTGCTGCTCAAATCCGCGAAGAGTTAGGTGTAAAATTTGAAGTAATTTTGGGACGTTGGCGGGATCAGCCAGTTGGGCCACATCCCAAATCTATGTATCAAGTGGCTTTTGCGCCAGATCAATTTTCGCAAGTTGTACCCTGGTTAATGTTGAACCGTGGGGGTTTAGATGTTCTCGTTCATCCTGAGACTGGTGATGATGTAACAGATCATACAGCCCATGCTTTATGGTTGGGAAATAAGCTGGAATTGAATATCCAAGTCTTGCAACAATTGAGATAATTAATGACGCTTGCGTGCTAATGTTAGCCCATCTGCGATCGCAATCAAACTGACATCGATGCGATCGTCTTGTGCTAACTTGCTATTAAACTCACGAATAGCTGTAGTAGATGAATCTTGTAGTTCTGGTTGCAGAACCCTTCCCGACCACAACACATTGTCAATCGCAATTAAACCACCAGGTCGGACTAACTGTAACGCCAATTCGTAATAGCGATAATAGTTTTCTTTATCAGCATCAATAAAGGCAAAGTCAAAAGTTTCCGCTTGACCTTGTGCTAAAAGATACTCTAAAGTTTCCGTCGCTGGCGCAAGTCGCAAGTCAATTTTATCTGCTACACCGACTTTCTCCCAATAACGCCGAGCCACAGATGTAAACTCTTCACTCACATCACAGGCGATAATTTTGCCATCAGGTGGTAATGCTAAAGCAACACTCAAAGAACTATAGCCAGTAAAAACACCTACTTCTAAAGTTTTTTTAGCACCAATTAACTTTACCAAGAACGCTAAAAACTGTCCTTGTTCCGGTGCAACTTGCATATTTGCACGGGGATGTTGAGCCGTTTCTTGTCGTAACTGCAAAAGTACTTCTGGTTCACGTAGCGAGACAGACAAAAGATACTCGTACAAATTTTGTGTCAGAGTCAGAGTTTTACCAGTAGACATATTTTTATATATTGTGTTTACTGCTGATTTGTGTAAATATTCTACCAAATAACTGTATATCGCTCGACTTAACGTAGTATTACTTATGCTTATAAGCTCAGTGAGGTACAGACAAAAATAATTAATAGCAGATAAATTAGAATCTCAGCAGGCGAGGAGATAAGCTGTTCAGCATTTAAATTGTGTATAATAGAAAGCTGAATTAAGTAAAAAAAAGGAATAATGCCAGCAAAAAATCATTTAACTTCTCAGCAAATAGAGAAACTACAAAAAGCCTTAAAACTGGA
>NZ_JACJSD010000024.1 GCF_014697615.1 Nostoc sp. FACHB-280
CAAGTTTTCCTGGTGCCTATGGCGCGGTGGAACCACACTGATACATCCCGAACTCAGAGGTGAAACGCTGCTGCGGCTACGATAGTTGGAGGGTCGCCTCCTGCCACAATTGCTCGGCGCCAGGTCTCTTCTTCTAAAAAACGCCCTTTCACATGAAAGGGTGTTTTTAATTTCAGCAGAACGTATTGATTTGCTTATATTTTTACATTTCAGTTAATGTATGGTAGTGATTGGCAGTGATTTTATTTCCTCAATTATCTAATTAAGTGTGCTGCCGAATTAAAAAACTGACGACACAATCCTCTGGTAACTAAAATTGTTGTTAGCAAATTAGCTAATGCAACCATAAACACAATCAAAATTTCGTAAGACACTGCATCTAAAGGGTTGACTCCGCCTAATAACTGTCCGGCAGTGATGCTGGGAAGAATCGCCATCCCAATCAGCATCATTTGATTAATTGTGGGAAGCAATGCAGCACGAATAGCTTCTTTACGGTATTGACTAACTGCTTGTTGGGGAGTTGCGCCTAAACTCAAGTGAGTTTCAATTTCTCCAGAAGAATAATTGATTGTACTAACTAAACGTTCACCTGCGATCGCAGCTGCATTCATCCCATTACCAATGATGATTCCTGCTAGGGGAATTATATAACGGGCTTCAAACCATCTGTCTGGTTGCAGAATTAATAAATAAGTGTAAAAAAGTGTGAAAGCTGTACTGATGAAAATCGCTCCCCAAACCACAGGTAAGACGAGGGGAATTTTCTGGCTGATGCGATTGCGGGCGACAATAGCTGTAATTGTCAGGATAATTGCTAAAATCACCAAAACCGTCCAAGCATTATTGACAGCAAAGATAAAATCGAACACATATCCCAAGACAAGCAATTGTAAGATGGTTCTGCCAGTAGCAATTGCCAAGTTTAATTCTAATCCTAATTTTTCCCAGGCAGATAAACCAATAGCGATCGCCATTAACCCCACAGCAAAGCCTAAATCAGCTAAATCTAGTTTGATTAATTCCTGCACAGTTTTTTACCTCCTGGGAAAGTGCTGAGTATAAACCTAATATCATATAGCAGTCATATTTGATAGATGAACAAGGGAGCTAGGGTAGACAAGGTAGATAGGGAAGATAAGGGAGAGATTTTTGTAAAGCAAATAGGATTGCCATATAGCCATCCTTAATGAGAAGCAAATAAATCTGTTCTCTGTTTCCTGTTGGCTGTTCCTTCTCTTGACGAATCAGTTTGTAAATTAAATAGGATTGGCATATCTCATAAAACGAGTGCTTGCCAGTCTTGTGTATTGACACTTTATCAGAGTGGACTAATTACGAATTACAAATTACGAATTACAAATTAGTATGATATTTTTACCCATACAATAATTTCAGTAATAACCCTCTTTGATGCGTATCCAGGGCGACAGTCTATCAATCAGCTTTTTGACAAAAAGTCAAGTAGCTAAACTCGACTGTCGAATTGCATCCTTTGTATTTTCAAATAACATAAAAACTCATGTTCCAAAGCGTAAATTCTGTTCCTGCTTTTGATATCAAGCAGCAATACGTCACTATCGAAGCAGAAGTAAGTGCAGCAGTGCTAGAAGTGTTAGCATCTGGACGTTATATTGGTGGCCCGATCATTGAAAGCTTTGAGCAACAATTTGCGGCCTATCATGGTGTTACTAATTGTATAGCTTGTAACTCTGGAACTGATGCGCTCTACTTAGCCTTACGAGCTTTAGAAATTGGTACAGGTGATGAGGTGATTACTACACCGTTTACCTTTATTGCAACAGCCGAGGTGATCAGTGCGGTGGGAGCCAAGCCTGTTTTTGTAGATATAGACATTAATACATATAACTTAGATTTGCGACAAATCGCTGCGGTAATTACTCCTAAAACCAAGGCAATTATTCCGGTGCATTTATTCGGACAGCCTGTGGATATGACAGAGCTAATGGCGATCGCACACAATCATAATTTAGCAGTGATTGAAGATTGCGCTCAATCTACAGGTGCAGTTTGGGAGAATCAAAAAGTTGGTAGCATTGGGCATATTGGCTGCTTTAGTTTTTACCCGACCAAGAATCTCGGCGGTTGTGGTGATGGTGGAGCAATTACAACCAATAATCCAGAATTAGCTGCGAAGATGCGGGTAATAAAGGAGCATGGGCAAAGAAATCGCTATTACTACGAGGAAGTTGGGGTAAATAGTCGTTTAGATGCCATCCAAGCCGCAATTCTGCAAATTAAACTTCGTCATCTCGATCATTGGAATCAAAAACGACAAGCGATCGCATCTTACTACCAACAATTCCTCAGTCAAATCTCTGGGATTGTCGTACCGGAAGAACTTCCTGGCGGCGAGAGTGTCTGGAATCAGTTTACAATTCGCGTAGTCAGTGAATCACGCAATGGTGCTAGTGCGTCTCGTCGAGATTGGGTAAAAAATCAATTGCAAGAACGGGGTGTAAATTCAATGGTTTACTACCCTTACCCACTTCATTTGCAGCCAGTGTATAAACATTTAGGCTATCAACCAGGACAATTACCAGTAGCCGAGCAAACCTGTCATGAGGTTTTATCTTTGCCAATGTTCCCAGAACTCACAACCCAGCAGCAAGATCAGGTGATTTATGCGCTGAAGGATTGTTTGGTTTAAGGAGAGTGGGGAAAGTAATGTACTAGTCATCAACACTTTTCAAATATAAAGTTGGATCATCCTAGATTAAGATCCCCCCGCCTGCGGCGACCCCCTTTTTAAGGGGGTAAACGAAAAAATAGCCCCCCTTAAAAAGGGGGGTTGGGGGGATCAATAAAAACTCACAACAGTAAACTGAGAATTATTGATTTACTACTCCCTACTCCTTAGACAACTGCGCGGTTGTTGGCAGTCTCTAATGCTTCTACCAAACCACGTACAGCAGCAATCATGGCAACTTCGCTGTTGAGTTGGTTGATGGCAGAACCAACACCAACACCAGCCGCACCAGCTGAGATCGCTAAAGGTGCAGTAACGTTAGAAATGCCGGAAGCGCATAATACTGGTACAGATACAGCGCGAGAAATTTCGTAAGCTGCGGCTAAAGTAGGCGCAGCTTTTTCAATTAATCCCAAAGTGCCGGAGTGAGCAGGTTGGCTGCTGGTTCCGCCTTCGGTTTGGATGATGTCAGCACCAGCTTTGACTAGTTCTTCTGCCAGTTGTACTTGCTGATCTAGTTCCAGAATGTGAGGAACTGTCACAGATAAGGTGATTTCTGGTAAAAGTGCGCGGGTTTGCTGAGTCAGTGCTAAAACTTCTTCAGCTTCAAATCTGCGTCCTTGGGCGTAGAAAGAGTCAAAATTACCAATTTCAATTAAGTCTGCGCCAGCCGCTACAGCTTGGACAAATTTTTCTGGTTCAATTGCTGATACACAAACTGGTAAATTAATCAAGCTTTTGGCCATTGCCACAATTGCTGGATCAGCAGCGATATCAACAAAAGTCGCACCACCAATTTCAGCAGCTTTAATGATAGCAGCCACGCGATCGCCATCAAAGTTATGCAACCCGCTAATTACTTTCAAAACGCGACGGTTGATAAATGCACGTTCTAGAGCAGAATGTATTGTCATAGTTCGTCTTTTGCAGCTACGAAGGTAGGAATATTTTTACACTACTGCGCGTTTGCGGCTAGGGGGTAGTGGGTTGTTAAGCCCTGAGTTTATCAGTTGAGATCGCAGGGGTGCAGGGGTGTCAAGGTGTAGGGAGATGGTTTGAGTAACAGTTTCAGAGAATAAAAAATATATCTATCTTCACTTTCCAAATGTCTGGAAAGTTTTAATACTTACATCTAGTCTATTACTTAGGATTAATTGTTAGCATTCTAATGTTTAGATAAACTAACATAATGCTTAACTAAGTAAACTAAACATTTTTACGAAAAACACCAGCTACTCTGTGTGAATATGAGCCGTTTTTCTGTCTTGATTACAAATCCTGTGTTGCAAATTTTACCCAGAAGTTTGAGCGATCGCAGCTTACTGCCCACAAGGCGGTTATGGCTACTGATACTAGGTTTAGCTTGTCTTTGTTCTGCTTGTGCTAAAGCTTCGGAAGCCCAATCAACAGGCAAAGATGCAGGGAAAAAACGACCTGTACCTGTGATGGTTGCAACTGCTACTCAAAAAACTATACCCATCTTAATTAAAGCTACGGGGACAGTAGAATCATATTCTACTGTCTCTGTCAAGTCACAGATTGGGGGACAGTTAACAGGAGTGTATTTCCGCCAAGGACAGAACGTCAAAAAGGGAGATTTGCTGTTTCAAATTGATTCTCGTCCCCAGCAAGCAGCATTGATGCAAGCAATGGCGGCGAAAGCCAAAGATGAGGCATTAGTCAAGCAGTCTGAGGCTAATGTTAACAAAGCGATCGCTCAAGTCAACCAAGCCAAAGCCACAGTCTTCAAAGATGTCGCCCAGGCGAATAATGCCAATGTCCAGGCACAACGCTATACCGGATTGCTACAACAGGGAGCGATTAGTAAAGAACAGGCAGAACAATATCAAACCAGTGCCACGGCTCAAAAGGCAACCGTCAAAGCAGACCAAGATGCAGTAGCTAATGCCCAAGCAGCAGTAGAAGCCGCCAAGGCAGATGTAAAAAATGCTCAAGCAACAGTCCTCGCAGATGAAGCCGCAATTGATAGCGCCAAAGTTCAACTTTCTTATAGTTCTATTTATTCGCCCATTACAGGACGTACTGGCAGTTTCAAGTTAAATCAAGGTAATTTAGTCACCGCCAATTCCACAGATCCCTTAATTACCATCAGCCAGATTCGCCCGATATATGTAAACTTCTCGATTCCGCAGCGAATTTTGCCAGACTTGAAAAAGTACACCAGCAACCACAAATTAGAAGTTGATGTCATCCCCCCCAAAGATTCAGGAAATCCTGTACATGGCTATTTAACTTTTGTTGACAGTGGCGTAAATACTCAAACTGGCACAATTCAACTCAAAGGTACATTTAGCAATGATGACGAGCGATTGTTACCAGGGCAATTTGTGAATGTCGTGCTGAAATTATCTGAGATACCCAATGCTGTGACTGTACCAACCAAAGCCATCCAAGCCGGACAGCAACAGCAATTTGTGTATGTTGTCAAACCAGACAAAACAGTAGAAATGCGTCCGGTAGTTGTGGGAGATGCAGTCAATAATGAAACTGCGATCGCTCAAGGCATCAAACCAGGTGAGCAAGTAGTCATCGATGGACAATTCAACCTTGTACCTGGGGCAGCAGTGCAGGTTAAGCAGGGATTGACAGGAGGCAGAGGGCAGGAGGCAGAAGGCAGAAGGTAAAAAACTCTTACTGGCATTCATACTTTCCACCCAGATGCTCTTGGTTAGGAATTACGCAATAACTCTCTCAAACTCTTTAACTTCGTGTCCTACCCTTCGGGAAGCCACTTCGTGTCTATGCGTCCTTTGCGGTACCCTTCGGGAAGCCGCTTGCGCGTCTACGTTTTTTTATACTTTTGCGTAAGTCTTGTTGGCTATAAAAAATAGGAAAATCTATGAATATTTCCGAGTTATTTATTCGTCGCCCAATCATGACGACTTTGGTAATGATTGGCGTTTTGATTTTCGGGCTGATGAGTTACCGAATGTTACCTGTAAGTGACTTGCCAAATGTGGATTTTCCCACAATTCAGGTGAGTGCTAACTTACCTGGGGCGAATCCAGAGACAATGGCGGCATCGGTGGCAACACCTCTAGAAGCGCAATTTTCGAGTATTGCTGGGTTGAGTTCGATGAACTCTACTAGTTCCTTGGGCAGTAGTCAGGTAACACTGCAATTTGACTTGAGTCGAGATATTGATGGAGCAGCCCAAGACGTGCAAGCTGCGATCGCCAAAGCCACACGGCAATTACCTGCGGATATGCCCAGCCCCCCATCCTATCGCAAGGTGAACCCGGCAGATCAGCCCATCCTCTACATCTCCCTAAACTCTGCTGTTCTTCCCCTGTCCACCGTAGACAAGTATGCAGAAACACAACTGGCACAACGTTTATCAATGGTGAACGGCGTAGCCCAGGTGCAAGTCTACGGTTCCCAAAAGTACGCCGTGAGAGTTTTGCTTGATCCCGAATCTCTCAGTGCTAAAGGTATAGGTGTTGATGAAGTTGCAGATGCTATTAGTAAAGGTAATGCCAACATTCCTACGGGGACACTTTACGGTCAAGAGCAAAATTATACAATTCAAGCTAACGGTCAACTTAATGATGCGGCTGCCTATCGTTCTTTAATTGTGAGTTATCAAGGCGGTGCGCCAGTCCAACTCGGAGAAATTGCCCAAGTCTTAGATAGTGTAGAAAATGACAAAGTTGCGAGTTGGTATTTTACGAAAACAGCAAAACAGAACAAAACATCTAATTCTGGTGTACGGGCGATTGTTCTAGCAATTCAAAAGCAACCGGGAACTAATACCGTCGAAGTCGTGGAAGCAATTAAAAAACTGCTGCCGAAATTCCGCGAACAAATCCCCGCAGCCGTGAATATGGAAATTCTCTACGATCGCTCCCAAGCCATCCGCGAATCGGTTGATGATGTACAGTTTACGCTGTTACTGACTATTGGTTTGGTTGTGTTAGTAATTTTCCTATTTCTTCGCAACCTCCGGGCGACGATTATACCGAGTTTGGCAGTACCTTTATCTTTGGTTGCTACCTTTGGTGTAATGCTGCTGTTGGGCTTCTCCCTCGATAACCTGTCGTTGATGGCGTTGACTCTTTCCGTCGGTTTCGTGGTGGATGATGCGGTAGTGATGCTAGAAAATATTGTCCGCCACATGGAAATGGGTGAAAGTCGCTTGCAGGCTGCGTTGAATGGTTCACGGGAAATTGGTTTTACAATTCTCTCTATGACGATTTCTTTGGTCGCCGTATTTATTCCGGTGCTGTTTATGGGTGGGATTTTAGGGCGATTATTCCGCGAGTTCGCTGTAACTATCAGCGTGGCGATTTTGGTATCGGGAATAATTTCTCTGAGTTTGACACCTATGTTGTGTTCTCGCTTCTTGCGTCCACCGCATCACCAGCAAGAAGATGCAGCAGAACCAGTGAAAAGAGGTTTTAAAGGCAAAATTCAAAGATTTAACCGGGGACTTTATAATACTTCCGAAAAATTTTTCGATGTGATTTTGGGTGGCTATGAGTGGAGTTTAAAGCGATCGCTCAAATATCATCGCACGACAATGTTTATCTCTGGGGCAATCGTAGTTGCCACAGTTTATTTATTTATGGTTGTGCCGAAAGGCTTTATTCCGACTGCGGATGTAGGACAAATCACCGCCTCTACCCAAGCCGCCGAGGATATCTCCTTTGATGAAATGGTAAAACATCAACAGGCAGTTGCAGCGATCGCATATCGTGACCCGAATATAGCAGCAATTAACTCCAGCGTCGGTGCAGGTGGGGCAAATGCTTCCAGTAATACCGGGCGCTTATTTATCAGCCTCAAACCCCGCGAAGAACGCAAACTGAGTGCCGATGATATTGTCCAAGAACTGCGTCCAAAACTATCGCGTATTCCAGGGATGAAGGTTTTCTTGCAGAACCCACCAGCCATTAATATTGGTGGACAGCAAAGCAAAGCTCAGTATCAATTCTCATTACAAAGTCCCAATATTCAAGAGTTATATCAGTATGCGCCAACTTTAGAAGAAAAACTCCGGGGGCTACCTGATTTACAAGATGTCAATAGTGATTTGCAAATCAAAAACCCCCAAGTGCAAGTTGACATTAATCGTGATCAAGCGGCATCTATGGGGCTAACAGCCGAACAGATAGAAACTGCGCTGAGTAATGCCTACGGTACACGGCAAGTTTCCACAATTTACGCCTCAGATAGTCAATACGAAGTGATTATGGGAGTCGAACCCAAATATCAGGGAGATCCCAGTGCTTTAGAATTGCTGTCAATTCACTCCCCTACTGGACAACTAGTACCATTAAATGCTGTCGCCACCATCTCGAAAGGTGTAGGGCCTTTGACTATCAACCACTCAGGACAGTTAGCTTCTGTAACTATCTCTTTTAACCTCAAACCCGGAGTATCTCTTGGTAGCGTCACTGACAAAATTGAACAAATCGCCCGTCAAACATTACCCGCCAGCATTACTACAGGTTTCCAAGGTTCCGCCCAAGCGTTTCAGTCTTCCTTGCAAGGGTTGGGTTTATTGCTATTGGTGGCAGTTTTAGTAATTTATATTGTGTTGGGAATTCTCTATGAGAACTTTATCCACCCTTTGACAATTCTTTCGAGTTTGCCATCAGCCGGATTTGGCGCATTGTTAACCTTGTTGCTATTCCAAGTTGATTTGAATATTTACGCCTTTGTCGGCATTATCCTGCTAATTGGGATTGTGAAGAAAAACGGCATTATGATGGTTGACTTTGCCATAGAAGCCCGACAAAGTGGTAAAACTCCTTACGATGCCATTTATGAGGCTTGTGTCGTCAGATTTCGCCCCATCATGATGACCACAATGGCCGCTTTGATGGGAACTTTACCAATCGCCCTGGGGTTGGGTGCAGGTGGAGATACACGCCGTCCCCTTGGTTTAGCCGTTGTTGGGGGATTGCTATTTTCCCAATTTTTAACGCTGTATTTAACACCTGTGTTTTATACCTACATGGAATCTTGGCAAAGCTTTATGAAAAAACGCCAATGGCGCAAACAATCAGATTCTCATGCAGTGTAAAATTTAGTGAGTAGGTTGGGTGGAGGCGCACAAGAAATATTGGCAACAACACAGCAAATCTTTATTGCGCCGTAACCCAACACCAAATTATGAGATTTTGAGAAAATATTGCGACAGGTAAAATCATTGTGGAGTGAATTTTACCGTTGGAATTGAGATATTGTGATAGTTGAAAGTTTTGCAGTTTTCTTCATAGCATTTGTTGGGTTCCACTTCGCTCCACCCAACCTTGTATGTATATTGAGAGAAGTAGTAGACCGTACTATCAATGGGGTGAAATTACCAGTAAGTCAGCATAATGGTCAAGGTTTACATCGTGGAAGCACTGATGAGGCTATTAATGTAGAACTTAGGCAAAGCTACAAATAAAGCAGGAGCTGAAGCTATACTTCAAAGTATTGCTGCTAGAATTAAGGCTGAAACTTTCCCCTCATAATATATTTCAAAAACTTAATGGAGATAGATTTATATGAATATTTATATTCCTATTCCTGATAGCGATAATTATGATGGCTTCTATTATCTGGATCAAGAAAATTCACATGATATTTTATCAAGGTTTCTTAATTTTGCAATGTATCAAGATATTGAAGAAAAGAGTGAATGGATTCCTTTACCAGTGGGAATTGAATCATTCGGTACTAAACGAGGTGATTTCCTTGGAGTTACTGGATGGACTTTTGCTTGTAATAATAGGGCTTGGAAAATTTTAGAGCCTTTAATTGGTGATAGCGTTAAACTGCTGCCATTACAATGCGATGAAGGTGAGTTTAATATTTTAAAAGTAATCAATATTATTGATTGCCTTGATCGTTCAAAGGCGGATTTGTTTATATTTGAAGAAACTGGTAGAGTTTTGGGCATAGAAAAGTATGCTTTTAAAGAAGAGTTAATTCAAGATCAGCATTTTTTTGCCATCCCAGAATGTAAATTCGTAATATTAGTATCTCAAAAATTTAAGGACTTAATAGAGCAGAATCAATTGGAAGGACTGAATTTTAAGCAAGTGGCTTAGGATTAAGTATGATCACCTGATCTTGTAGGTTGGGTGGAACGAAGTGGAACCCAACAAATGCCACGAAGAAAACCGCAAAACTTTCAACTACCAAAATATCTCAATTCCAACGGTAAAATTCACGCCACAGTTATTTTACCTGTTGTAATATTCTCTCAAAATATGATGATTTGGTGTTGGGTTACGGCGCGATCTAGATTTAGTATGTTGTTTTCAATATCTCTCGTGCGCCTCCACCCAACCTACAGAAGAGGCGATCGCAATCCTAAATCATTTGTGAATAAAAAGATCCCCGACTTCTTCAAGAAGTCGGGGATCTAAGCCTCTCAATTTTTAGTCTCTACCAAGTTAACAGCGTCAACTATTACCACCAGATTCGATTACCATTTTCGTCAACTCTGGCTTGACGAATTACATCAGAGATTTCTTCTGCATCTTTAACATGGTGCAGGGCTTTTTTCTCACCGTTGGGTTCTTCCACAACGAAGTATGTGGGAACTGTAATATGGTCGCCTGTAATATCTGGTGAATCAACAGCAACTTGTTTTGCTTTCTCTTCAATAGATTCAGGTTTATCGGAGATTCTATCTCCGGGATTTGCCGTTAAGTTTCTTTCTTTGGCTGTGGGTTCTTCCCGTGAATGCCAATCTTTGCTGACGGGCTGTTCAATTTCGGTTTGATTATTTTCTGGTTGATTATTTTGATTTTCTAATTCTTTAGTCATGGCTAGTTCACAAATTAAAACTATGTATTCACTAACTCAATTTATAAAATTAAAGCCATGATGCTGTCTTCCTTCAGAGAGACTTTCTGATGAAATTTTAAGGTATAGCAATCCTCAATGAGTCGTGAGAAACATAGATATGGAAACGAACCGCCAAGAACGCCAAGGACGCAAAGGTAAGAAGGAAGAAAAAGATATAGAAATTCTACAAATGATTTAGGACTGCTATAGATATTAGGGAGTAGGGAGTAGGGAGTAGGGAGTAGACAATATTTATTTTTGCGGTTTTGTTTCTATCTTTTTAGTTAGTTGAAAGGGTGTATATTTACCCCCCAAAGCTTCAACAATAGCGCGGGTATTTGCCTCCATCATTTTGATGTATGTTTCTCCATTGCTACCTTTGGCACCAATGGAATCAGAATAAAGTTGTTGAGGCGCTAGTTGCACGCCTGCTTCTTGAGCTACGGTTTTGATCAAGGTGGGATTAATTGTAGTTTCGGCAAAAATTGCGGGTACGCCTGTTTTTTTGACTGATTCTACCAATCTTTGTACAGTTTGGGCGCTTGGTTGTTCTTCGGTGCTGATACCGATTAAAGTTCCGGCGATCGCAATACTATATGCACGTCCATAATATTGAAAAGCATCATGGGTTGTAATTAGTTTGCGTTTATCGGGCGGAATAGTTTGAATTTGTTGATTTATCCAGGTATGCAGTTGTTTTAATTCATCGGTTAATTCGGCTGCGTTTTGAGTAAATTCTGCTTTATCTGCTGGCGATAACTCAATCAACGCATCTCGAATCACATTAACCATCGCGGCTGCATTTTCCGCACTTCCCCAAACATGGGGGTCTGGTACAATTTCACCTTTACCTTTATCTAATTCCAAAGGTTTAACGACTTCCCCTACGGCTACTTTCTTTCCTTTTCCAGCTGCATTCATTAACTTAATTAATCCTGGTTCTAAGTTATAGCCGTTATACAAGATTAAGTTTGCTTCTTCCAAAAATCGGCTATCGGCGGGGACTGGTTCATAAACATGGGGATCAGCACCGGGTTTGAGGATTCCTTTGAGTTGAATTTCGTCGCCGCCAACTTCTTGGGTTAAGTCTGCAATGATTGTGCTAGTAGCCACAACCCTCGGTTTATCACTACCTTTGGCAGTTGTGGAGTTGGTGTTGTTTTGACTACAACTAAACAAAGTCAATGGTAAAAGCATTCCCAGACACAGCCGAAAAATCAAGCTAAAAATTTCTGGTTTCCGCCTAGGGATGGTTGGCTTTTGTTGGACGAAAACGCCCTCTATCTCAGGTATTACGCTCATTTATCTGTGACATTACTGCTTATTATAGATTTTTTCATATTTTTCTCATTTTTGTAGTAAGCTCAAGTAATAAATATGAAAATACCCTTATGGAAAACGTTTCTTTTTACGCCAACTTGGGACATACCCAGAAAATTGGTGAACGTTCTGCATCGTATATCAAAGCTATTGATATGAATTCCACAGATGCAATTTCTATTGCCCACTTGGGAGTACATTACCGGACTCAAGAAGCCTTGAGAGATATTAACTGTGTGATTCAACCGGGGAGATTAACAGGGATTTTTGGCCCGAATGGTGCTGGCAAAAGTACACTGATGAAAGCAATGTTGGGCTTGGTTCCTGTTAGTAGTGGTGTGGTGAAGTACCAAAACCAACCCTTGATGCAACAAAAGTCAAAGGTGGCTTATGTCCCTCAACGTAGCCAAATTGATTGGACTTATCCCGCCACGGTTTGGGATGTAGTGATGATGGGAAGAGTCAAGAAAACTGGCTGGTTGCGTAGCTTTTCGGGAGTGAGTCGTCAAATAGCAAATAGCGCCTTAGAAAGAGTCGGAATGAGTGAATTCCGCGATCGCCCCATAGGACAATTATCAGGAGGACAACAACAACGAGTCTTTTTAGCCCGCGCCTTAACACAGCAAGCAGACATCTTTTGTTTTGACGAACCATTGGTAGGGATTGATCAAAAAACCCAAGCAGTAATTTTTGAAGTCTTTCAAGAACTCGCCGCCGAAAACAAAATCGTCCTAGTTGTGAACCACGACTTAGGCGAATCCATTACCCATTTTGATGACTTGATTTTACTCAACCGCGAATTAGTCGCCACAGGTTCTAGACAACAAGTCCTCACCGAACAAAACCTACATCTGGCTTACGGCGGTAAAGTAATGTACTTCTCCGACGCAGCTTAAACTCTCTTTCTCCGTGTCCTCTGCGCCCTTTGCGGTTCGTATCTATGTTAGAAGCACTAATCGAGCCGTTACAATACGGCTTCATGCAGCGATCGCTAGTGATTGCGATTTTAGTTGGTTTGTTGTGTGCAGTTGTGGGTAGTTACTTAATGGTGCAACGACTCGCACTCTTAGGTGATGCTATCAGTCATTCTGTTTTACCAGGATTAGCGATCGCCTTCATGATAGGCGCAAATATCTTTGTTGGCGCATTTATCGCCGGAGTTGTGAGTACAATGGCGATCGCCTGGATTAGGACGCGATCGCCAATTAAAGAAGATGCAGCAATGGGCATAGTTTTTTCTGCATTCTTCGCCCTTGGTATTACTTTAATTACAGTTGTTCAAAAAGATAACAAAATCGACCTGAATCACTTTTTGTTTGGCAACATTCTCGGTGTTACCGTTGATGAAGTGCGAGACACAGCCATCATCGCTACCATTGTTTTAGTAGTAGTAATTTTAATCTACAAAGAACTATTATTTTACACCTTTGATCCGTTAGGCGCTCACGCAGCCGGTTTACCAGTCAATCGCCTCAACTTCGGATTAATGTTACTCATCGCTTTAACAATTGTCGCCAGTATGAAAGCCGTCGGCGTAATTTTAGTTTTATCACTGTTAATTACTCCTGGTGCGACGGCTTATTTATTAGTCAAACGCTTACACGAAGTCATGATTTTAGGCGCAGGAATTGGGGTGTTTTCGAGTATTAGCGGTATGTATCTCAGCTACTTTTATAATTTGCCTTCTGGCCCGGCGATCGTTTTGGTAGTATCAGGTTTATTTATTTTGGCGTTGTTATTTAGTCCGAAGCATGGGGTGTTGATGCCAAGTGTGAATCGGAAGTGAGTTTGTTTTAATGCGGAGGTGCGCCAAGGTTAACGCAAAGAGACACAGAGTGTTTCTCAAGTTAGTTTTTCTGACTTTTGTTGATAGGTATTTAATGCTTCTTGAATAAACTTCTGCCATACTTCATTCGGAACCCAAATTTTATGTAAGTCTTGTTCGGCTGTTGCATCATTTAAACCTTGATGTATGCGGCGAAAAAGATACATAAAAGCCGATACTCTCATATTAGCAGCGCAGTGAACAAAGATTTTTTTATCTGAATTTGTTTCCATGACACTAAAAAACTTTATCACATCTTCCAGCGTCGGATTTTCCCACTCTACTGGAATGTCGACATATTGCATTCCTTGAGATTCGATAATTTCTTGTTCATTGGATAAAGCGTTGCTTGATGTTGGTAAGGCTAGATTAACTATTAGTTGATAGCCTGCTGCTTTGATAGCTGCAAATTGTTCGGCGGTTGGTTGTCCTGAAGTAGCAATTGTATCTGATATTTGGAGGAAGTTGTAGATTTCTGCAAGATGATTTTTGGCAGACATAAATCTTTATTGATTAAATAGCCCATAAGATAATTTATTTTCCCATTTATTGCCAGTTTTTTCCATATATAGCAAATTGCCATATTGTGGTGTTATGGGACAAAAAGCAGTCATCTGAATTAACGCTTGAGAAAAATCATCCGAAAAACCTGGACGAGTGAATGTATAGAACATAGACCATCTATGATCATCTTGATTAAAAAGGTTGTCATACTCTGCACTAGACAGTAAATTAACTTTGGGATTATTAATACATGAACTTAATAAGGAAGGTTGACTGTTAATCGATATCCAATTATCAAAAGTCTCTTTTTTTAAATCAGGAAACCCAAAAATTCTCATACCATACATCTCTGTTTCTCTTATCCGCAGATTTTCCCAAGTAATATCCTTAAGACTAGTTTTAGTAATCACCGAACCGGACTCTTCTAAAAGATATTCTCCTGCTATACTATAATTTTTAATTAATGTCGCAAAAATCTCTGTTTCATGTTGCGATCGCATATTTTTTAAAATTATTTGATGGTTAAACAAAGTTAACAATATCTCCCGATTCAGAGATATTGTCAACCTTGATTAAGTTGTAACCAATTTTAAAATAAAGTTAATCGGTAATTACCGCGTTGGTTAGGTCTGCTAGAGGTGACAACTATATAATAAGTCCCATCTTCAGGTAATCTGGCTCGGTCAATGAGGGTGCTATATTTACCATCGCGATCGCTATTTGCAGCAATTCTTTGTCCTTGAGAATTGAGTAAAACGATATAAGGCGAAAACTCTTCATTTACACTATCTACACGAATACTCACCAATTGATTTTTTGTTCCTTGAAATTGTGTCACATTGTAGGGAGTACCATTTTGTTTCAAGACTAAGTTTTGCTGACTCAATTCTCCGGTTTCGTCTAAAATATAGCTGGCTCGATCATCTCGAATCGCCAGACTATAGCGGCCTGTATCTCCAGGGTTTTGGCTAGTCACAGCAATTGTATATATACCCGCTACAGGTAAGCGTGCAAAGATAAAAGCATCTCGTTCTGTTTCGCCACCGCCTCGTTTGAGGATGACGTTATTATTGGGGTCGAGGAGAAACATATAAGGACGTAAACTTAAGTTATTAGAACGTCTTTGATCTGCACTACCCAAAAGGCGAATTTGAATTAGTTGGTTTTCTCTTCCCTCAAATTGATAGAAATGATATGGTCTACCTTGTGATTGAAAATCTCTTTTATCCAGAATACCGAAGGCAATATCAACAAAGTTAATGTTTCTATAATTAGGTGTTCGAGAATTAGCCGCAGCTACACCTCTAGAGTTTCTACTTCTCCCTGAGTTAGTATTTGGTGTTTGTCTTCTACCTGGAGTTGGAGATACAGAACGATTTTGTGATGGTTGCGGTGGGGAATTAGTTCCTCTGGGATTTGACCTTACAGGTGCTGGTTGCGGTGTGGGGTTACTGTTTCTGGGTGGAGAATTAATAGGCGCTGGTTGCGGTGAGGAATTAGTTTCTCCAGGATTTGACCTTACAGGTGCTGGTTGTGGAGTTGGATTACTTTCTGGTGGAGATGCTTCGGGAGTAGAATTAGTTGGCGATGGTTGCGGAGTTGGATTACTTTCTGGTGGTGGGACACTTACTGGTAAAGGTGAATCAATAGATTGAGTGCGCTGTGGTGTTACAGGCGGTTCCGCCGCCGGAATTTGTTCAATTCCTTGTTGTACTGCTTCTGGCTGTCGTTCATCGGGTGTTTTAGCAAGTTGGAATTGTTGAGAAAAGGTAGGAATTTCTAAAGCAGAGATTGGCAGAATATGACTGGCGATCGCTACACTACTAACAGAAATAAATAAAGTTACATTTATCCTCTTGCGTAATTTTTGATTGCTTTTTTCTGCCATATTAAACTCCTCTTTTTGATGTTTATTAAATTATCTCTGCCTGTAGATAGATACGTTTTTAAATGTATAATCAGGAATCAAAAAATAATTTAAATTCTATTGGTCGCACTCAATACTCAGCAATATCTTGGTCATTGATAGATAATATACAATTGAGATATAACAATCTCTCAATTGTAGTTATAATACTACCAATAAACAGGAAAATTCGATTCTTGTCAATTTATAATTACTGATACAAGTGTATATTAATTATTTGATCATCAGAAGTTTCCTAGCAACTTCATAGCCAAATTATACGTCATCCTCTAACATAGATACAAACAGAAAATGGATTCCCAGTATGGTCTGCTGCTTGAATCCCGATTGCCCTGAACCTTTAAATCCAGATGAAAATCAGTATTGTCAAAGTTGCAATACACCATTAGTCAGATTGTTGCGAGGGCATTATCGTGTCATTAAAGTACTATCAGATGAAGGTGGATTTGGCAGAACCTATCTTGCGGAAGATGCAGATAAATTGAATGAATGGTGTGTAGTGAAACAATTTGCACCTAAAGTTCAGGAAGCTGCTGCTATTAAGAAGGCAATTGCATTATTTCAAGAAGAAGCAAAAAGATTACAGCATTTGGGAGAACACCCCCAAATACCTGCTTTATTAGCTTATTTTGAGCAAGATAGTTATTTATTTTTAGTTCAACAGTTTATTGATGGACAGAATTTACTCCAGGAATTACGTCAAGGAGTAACGTATAACGAAAACCAAGTTATGCGAGTTTTGCTTGATTTACTACCTGTACTGAAATTTATTCACGATCGCGGCGTAATTCATCGAGATATTAAACCACAAAATATTATTCGTCGTCGCAGTGATGGCAAATTAATATTAATTGATTTTGGTGCATCCAAACAGTTAACAGCCACAGTGCATACTAAATTAGGCACAACCATTGGTTCACATGGTTATACTCCCATTGAACAAATGCAAGATGGTCAAGCTTATCCAGCCAGTGATTTGTATAGTTTGGGGGTGACTTGCTTTTATTTGCTGACGGGAAATGCACCGTCAAAATTATGGATGCAGCAAGGCTATAGCTGGGTGAAATCTTGGCGACAATATCTACCAAACGCAAATACAACTACGATAACTATAGATTTAAAGTTAGGGCAAGTTTTGGATAAACTGCTGACTACAGATATCAGACAACGTTATCAAGCAGCCGAACAAGTCCTGCAAGACTTGAAAAAACAATCTTCAGCATCAACGAGTTTTGCATCTGCGCCAACTTTACTAACAGTTTCAGGAAGTCAGCAGAGGTTATTGACATTCAAACTCAAGGACAATTTTCAAAGATTGTTGCTCGTTAATTTTGTCATATTACTGTTAGGATTAGGCGGAATTTTGTATTTTCAGTATTTCTCCAAAATCAATACTAGTGAAGTTTCAGAAAGCGTTGATCAACCCAAAACTTTTAGAGGACATGCGAGTGATGTTAATTCGGTGGCTTTTGCGCCTAATGGGCGAATTTTAGCGAGTGGTAGTGATGATAAAACAATCAAATTGTGGAATTTAGCGACGGGAACGGAAATTTCTACCCTCAAAGGACACTTGAAATGGATTTGGGCGATCGCCTTCCATCCGCATGGTAAAATTCTCGCCAGTGGTAGTGCAGATCAAACAATTAAACTCTGGAATCTGGCTACAACTGAAGAAATTCGCACTCTCAAAGGACATACTGGCGGCGTAACTGCTGTTGCTTTTAGTCCTGATGGGAAAATTTTGGCTAGTGGAAGCTTAGATAAGACTATCAAATTGTGGAACCTAGCAACTGGTAAGTTAATTCGTACTCTTTCAGGACATAGCCAAGCTGTTGCAACTATCGCTTTTAGTCCCGATGGCAAAACTTTAGCTAGTGGTAGTTGGGACAAAACAATTAAACTCTGGAATGTGGCAACTGGTCAACAAATTCGGACTCTCGAAGGTCATTCAGAATTAATTCTGTCTTTAGCCTTCAGCCCTGATGGTAAAACTTTGGCTAGTGGTAGTAAAGATAAAACAGTGAAACTTTGGGATGTGACAACAGGCGAGACAATTCGCACTCTCAAACAACATTCTGATAAAGTCAATTCTGTTGCTTATGGAAAAACTGCCAACGGTACTATACTTGCGAGTGGCAGTAGTGATAATACAATTAAATTGTGGAATCCGGCGAATGGTAAAGAAATTCGCACCTTAAAACGTGATTCTGGTTATATATATTCTGTTGCTATTAGTGCAGATGGTAAAGCGATAGCTAGTGGTGGTAGTGCAGAAAACATCATGAAAATTTGGCCAATATCACCTTAGAGACGCGAGATTTTGCGTCTAGAACACAGCAAACATCAAGGATAAATTTATTTTTGGGCGATCGCACATATTTTATGAGTAGTTGGATGATGGCGATCGCATATCAAATAATTCTCAATATTTATAGCAGTAGCCAAGTTGGTTAGGACATCGATAAATAATAAAATTTAGACACCAAAAGCTTTTAAACCTGTCACCTGTCACCTGTCACCTGTCACCTGCTATACCTATTGTTGACTCAACCAAACTTCTAACTCGCCAACTGTAGTGAAATCTAACAATGCTTCCCCTAGAGATTCTAACTGTTCAACAGATAATCTTTTAACTTGCTCGATAAGAGATGAATCCATTGTTCCCAATCTTCGATTCAACTGGCGCAGAATTAGTTGTTGTTCTCCTTGCTCTAAACCTTGTTGCAAACCTTGTTGCAAACCTTGTTGCAAACCTTCTTGTCGAGCTTGTTCTCTGTCTTGTTGATACAGTGGTGCTAATCTCATCACTAACTCCCGATCATCTACTTCTGTATTTTGATTGATTCGCAAGTTTTGTTGCAAGTTATAAAGCAATTCTAGCGTTACTTTCACAAATGGGTGATTCACTGGTAATACAGCTAATTCATCAATTGCTTGTTGCTGGACTTTTCCACGTCCTAGTATTCTCAGCCATAGTGTTTCGGGAGTTACTGGTAACTGATGAATCACCACTATCGCTGTTCGCAAATATTCTGGGAGAAAGTACACTCCTTCTACCCAATCTGATTTTACTGCTGCACCAATTTAATTATTAATTGCACCGCGTACTAAAATGACTGTACTTTCTACATTAGAGGCGATCGCTTCTGGAATATTACCTTGAATTGCTTGTTGTAGTAAGCCTTCGCGGGTAGCACCCAAAACTACAACATCAAACCCTTCTTGTTCTACTAAATGAATTACACCCTCAGCCACGGAATCAGCCTGTACTGGTGTAGCGACAAATGCAGTACTAGATAAGTGACGATGACGCATCAATTGATGAATGGCTTTGTCTAAAATTTGGATATCTGGTTTTGATTCCGATGGCTTGAATACTTGTGTTAAGTGAATTTCTGGTTCGTTTCCTAATGTTACCAATGCCGGGATTAATTTCAGCGCAAATTTAGAATTAGGGCCACCCGCCATTGGAATTAACCAACGGTTGAATTGGAGAGTGGGAGAAATTTTTGACAATTGACTATTGACAGTTGACTGTTGATAATTACCTAGTTTTACTAGCACTACATCACAAGTGGCTTGGCGAATGATGGTGTCTACAATATTGCCAAAAATTCGCCCTGGGGTGGATGTGCTACCTTTCCAGCCCATTAAAATCATGTCTATGTGGCGTTCGTGGATAGTTTCTAAGATGGCTTGAGAAGCATCATGGGCAACACGAATTTGTGTATGTAAGGGAATATGACATTTTTTAGCTAAAACTTCGGCTTGTCTTAGTAAACGCCGACTTTTGGCAGTTCTGACTGGTGTTTCGGCTGGGGAACTGTGGCGCGATACTAACATTATTTGGACGCACTCTATTTCATAGTGGCGTTCTTGAGCAATGGCCACAGCCATTTGCAGCAGAGTACCCACAGTCTCAGGATTAGCGATTGGGACTAATAATCTACCTCTGCCAATACTCGGCGATCGCGTCTGATAAACTACATAAGATGGTTCTGGTTGTGGTGCTGGGGTAATATTTTTACCGTTGAGATGGTCAGCTTCAGCACGAATAATATCGGCGCGGGTAATAATTCCAATTAATTTTCGCTTATCTACTACAGGTAAACGACTAATTTGATAGCGGTCAAGTAAATACAATACATTACTCAAGTTATGTATAGGTGTGACCGTTATTGGTGCAGTAGTCATAATTTCTTTTAATAAGGTATTGTTTGGCAAGTTGCGATTAGCCAATTTTGTTAAATCTGATTGGGTGACAATACCAACTAATTTGCTATTTTTGACTACGGGAAACCCCCGGTGATGGGAACTAGAAAATGCCTGTTTTGTTTCTTCTAAAGTTATGTCTGCATCCAGAGTTTCCACTTGCTTTTGCATAACATCTTTAGCTGTTAATGTGGTTAAAATAGCTTCTGTGGGCTCGACTTTGCTCAGGGTAATACCTTTTAATTGCAACAGTCGATCGTAAAGTGAACCGGGCATAACTTTATCTGCCACTAAGTATGCGACTACAGCCACAATCATTAAAGGTAAAACCAAGTTAAAATCTGTAGTCATTTCAAAGACAATCACAATTGCGGTGATGGGAACCTTAGAAACGGCGCTAAAAAATCCCCCCATTCCCGCCAAAGCATAAGTAGGTAGAGAACCTACTCCCAATAAATGACCTTCCCAAACACCAACAACATGCCCTAAGCAAGAACCTAAAATTAAGCTGGGTGCAAATAATCCTCCCGGCGCACCAGAACCAAAGGCAATTAAGGTGAGGACAAACTGAGCAATAAATGCGATCGCAGCAACAGAACCACTAGAACTGCTAGTAATTATATATTCCCGTAAGCCAGTATTATTGCGAAAATATTCGGGCAGCATAGCTACGATGATTCCCGAAACAAATCCTGCCAAAGCAACTTTGAGGGGCAAACTAATATGTAATCTTTGATAAGATTTGATACTAAAAATTAAACCGTAATTAAATAACGCCCCTAATAACCCAGCGACAATACCCAAGATTAAAAAAAACGGAATTTCTGGCAGAGAAAACTGGCTTGAAGATTGGATCATTCGCAGATTTAAGTGCAAACTACCACCACCCAATAATCGTGAGACAACACCACCGATAAATGAAGCGATAATGGCGGTTCCTAAAGTTAACCCAGATAAATCTTGCAGTAATTCTTCAACAATAAATATGACACCTGCTAAGGGGGCATTAAAAGCGGCAGCTAAACCAGCACCTGCACCCGCAGCAATCATTTGTCGTCGATGATCTGGGGAAGTGGGAACAAAGCGACTCATCCCCGCCGCTAAACTTGCACCAACTTGCACAGTCGGGCCTTGTCTACCTAAAGTTATCCCCGAACCAATCACAATCATGGCACTGAGTAACTTCACAGCCGCTACCCGCCAAGATAATTTGATGGGTACATTAGCTAAGTTAGCCTTGACTTGGGGAATACCACTACCAGATGCTTCTGGCTCTAACCGCTGCACTAACCAGCCAGCCATGTAGCCAAACACTAAACCGACTGTTGGTAAAGCTATCCATGCCGGGAAAACATGGGAAGTATGCACCCGCCATGCACCCAAGAGTCCTGCTCCAAATTTTAAAAATACCGCAGATAAAGCCGCTACAATCCCAATTACAGAAGCTTCAGCGATCGCTAAACCTTTTCTTGGCTGCCACCAACGACGCAAGCGTTGATTTAGAGCCGGAAGCAACATCATATAAATTTAATAATTTATTTATGATTTCTGTTCATAGTTATAACTTGAAAAGAGGGACAAGGGACTAAAGGTATGGCTATTTTTCTAGCAATTGTTTGATTTATTTCACAATTCCTTTGCATCAAATCGGTATGAACATTATAGAAAAATGCGTTTGCTTAACGTAAGATTAGCAATCTGTAGACAAAACACATATCATCAAAGGGTTATTATTTAACAAACATCAGGGAGAATATTCTTTAACAAAGTTTCTTCAAAATTTATGCAATTTACCTAGAAAATCGCTTGTTAAACTCTGCAAAAGTTTGTTGCTGTTTGCTGTTGTCAAGCACAGAAAAAATTACTTTTTTAAATCTGCCCCAAAATTGACCCCCTGGTAATAAGATATCTGCAAAAATTTGGGCAACTATCGCTGGGTCATTTTTAAAGACTCCACATCCCCAAGCGCCTAAAATTAACGCATCACAACCGCATTCGGCTGCTAAACTCAAGACTTTTGATGCACGACTCATCAGAACTTCAGGTATTTGTCCACTAAGGTGCTGCTGATTTTTTTGAATCATGTCAGCATTTGGCGCTGGACTGGTGATAAAGTTCACAAAATATGGCTGTTCTAATAGCTCTCCATCATCGTTTTTGAAAACGGGACAACTCGGAGAATAAATCATCCAATTTGAGTATAAAAGTGACCGTTCAGAACGATGGAAATCATAATATTCACGGCATTTTAACAGACTTTGGTAAAGCGCAGAACTTCTGGCTAAACTTTCTTCTTGGGCTTGTGCGCCATTGAGAAATCCACCACCAGGGTTTTTTGCGGAAGCAAAATTCAAAACACCAATTTGTTGGAATTTTCCGCTGTTGGCTATGCGTTCAGATCCCATCAGCGTTGTCTCATTTCTCACTTGAAATTCAGTATCTGAGAAAGGAGGAACGCTTTTGATGACTTCAGATTCAATGTTGCATAGATTTTCAGGACTATAGCATTTTGTCGAATCTAAACAAGACTGTACTTCTTGATGAATATGAACTTGATTGCCATTAGGACTAATGTAGCTACCAATTTCCAGAATTTCTAAGGTACTTTTGGCAATGGTAATTCGTCTCATTGGTGTTATTTTTTCCACTTCTAGCAGATATGGTTTTTAGAAAGGCTGTTATTATGTATTACATTAATAATACAATAAGGTAAGCCTGTACTACAAACTTTTTTCACTTGAGAGTGGAAGCTTACTAGGATCAGAATCCAAAGTAATCAAGCTGAGATGATATGGTGGTTAACATCTGATTCATCAGCGCCGCAAACGTAACATCTGATTGCTACCTTTGAGAAATTCCCAAGGTACATTGACAACTTCTGCGGCAATTCCCGCATGATTTAAATCATTGAGTAAATTATTTAACAAAGGATATGTTTGAGCATCTTTACCCTGCAAGGGGTAGATTCTGACTTCTTGAGAACAAACTCGATAAAGTTCTAAAATTGTTTGCCAGTGAAAGGCATAATCCAAGCAGTCACTGTAGAGAAACAACAAATTAGCACTTAATACCAAATCGAAACTGCGATCGCCAAAGGGTAATTTTGGTAATACAGTGTGAATGTAGCGTCCTGCTTGGCGACCACTGGGATAATCTGCCAAAAATCTTTCTAATGCTATTTGGCGATATTCAGTTAACTTGGCAATATTTTGATAAAAATCCCAATTATAGTTATGGGTGACATCCGCCAATCTTTCCATAACGTGAGCTAAATCGGCTTGTCCTTTAGCTTGCAAAGTTGTTGCATCGAAATTAAACACAATGTCACAAGCCACAGCATCAATACCCATTTGATGCAGTTCCGCCACAAAGGAAGCTGCACCAGCCGGACAATCTAAAATTTTCGCTGTTTGCCACTGGGATAAATCTAGGTCAAAAAATTTCACGTACTCCGATAAAGTACGTCCTAGAAATACAACTCTATCCAGTTGGAGAGCATCATTTATGCTAGTGGCAAAGTTCATAAGTTAGGTGGGTGGGAAAATTTATCGCTCGGGTAAGACAGAAGGCAGGAGGCAGAAGGGTTTTAATCCGATTGATTTTTCTTTAGATACTTGGGTCTATGTGTGCCTACCTACTTAATTTTAGTTGTTTAATAATTTCTACTGGTAGTAGATAGTCCTTCAACTGTCAAAGATGGGGTATAACAAGAACCATTCCAATCCGCATCATTACCTAATTCTACAACTTGTTTGAGAGCTGTGTAAACATTACCTGCAACCATTGTGTCTTTCACACGGCCAGTAACTTGACCGTTCTGCACACGGTAGCCCAAATCAATATTGATGGAAAAATCTCCCGAAATCCCGCCACTACCGCCTAACATTTGATCAACAATTAGACCATTATCTAATTTGCGAATTAAATCTCGTAGTGGGGTTGTACCAGGCTGAATCAAGAAATTAAATAACCCAGGAGAAGGATAGCTACCCAAACCGGGACGAAAACCATTACCAGTGGAACTGCTACCCAGTTGACGGCCTGTGGTGCGATCGCCATAAAAATGCTGTAATATACCATCTTTGACGAACACTAAAGCCTTGGTCGGTGTACCTTCATCATCAAATGGGCAACTGTAAGGGCCTGCTTCCGGGTCTTGATAAAGTGTCAAACTAGGTGCAACCACTTGTTTTCCCATCCGTTCTGCCCAAGGTGAAGCCGCTTCTAAGACACGTTTCCCATTTAAAGCAGCTTGGGCAGTTCCCCACAGCATATCAGCTGCTTTAGAAGTAAATAAAACCGGCACACGACCATTAGGCGGTGCAACATTTTCTTGCGCCCAGACTAGCCTCTGTAAAATTTGATAAGCTAACTTTTCTGGGTCTAGGGTATTGCGTTGGGTTTGACCATCGGAAACACTTAAAAAATCATCACCCCGCACCCATTCGGCTGACATATAACAGCTGAGGGTAGTATCGGTGTAGTGACAATCTAGACCTTGACTATTCACAAGTCTAGTAGTTTCCACATCACATTCCCAGTCACTATTACATAGTACATCTGGGTAAGTATTGCGGATAATAGCGATCGCTTCTTTGCCCCAGTTGACTAAAACTTCTATCGGTACGCTTTTCCCCAAATCTGGGTAAGCAGGCTTGGAGTTCGTGACTAACTCGATTGTTTCTGGTTGATTTAGTTCACTCAAAGCCAAAGCCCGTTCCACCATAGCCTGCGGTGACACATCACCATAAGCTACCGTCAGTCCAGGGCGACCATTGCGCCATAACCGCAGCGTTGTACCTTCAGATTGGCTGGTTTCTAGCTGTTTGAGTCGGTTAGCCTCAAAAAATACCGGACGAGAAAGCGAGTGCGACTGATACACCTCAGCTGCTTCCGCTCCCGATTTGATGGCTAGTTCCAGCAGCTGTTCTGCTAGTGTATCGTGTGAGAAATTTTCAGAACCCATGACCCTTGGTGAATTGTGGATTTCGGATTTTGAACTGCAAGCAAACGCAGATAATTATCCCAAATCATTGGTGCATATCCGCGCAAATCAGCAATTTGCTTTTGACAACGGAGATGGACGCAGATAATTATCCCAAATCATGGGCATCTATCAGCGTGCCATCGATGCAGAGAATTCCCCAAAAAATCATCGGTATGTATCAGTTTTTACTGAAAGGCTAGAGGCTAGAGGTTAGGGAGACAAGGTGGACAAGGGAGAATAACTTGCTGACAACTCCAGCACTCAGCACTCAGCACTCTTAAGGCAAATTCATCTCTTGCAACAGCCAAAACCCAGCAAAAGATTCTGCTTGAGGGCTTGACTGTATACCAATAAAATGCACTCCATTGGCTTTTTGTTTCGCTTCGGCAAAACCTTGGGTTTCTGCTAAGATTTTGGGATTTTTGATATTTGCCAAAATCCAACTTTCTGTAGCACCAGTTTCTAAAATCAACCTTGTACCAGCACTATCATCAACTCTTAAAAACGCTAACTCTAAACCAGACATCCAGCCAGCTAAAGGTAAAGCCCTGGGTGAGAAAATTAAAACTCCCGGAATGCGGGTTTCTGGAGATAATTGCGCCATTTCTAGGGGGAAAGCTTCACCAAAACCAATATCCCATTCTGGCATTTCTCCTAATTCCGCCGCCGATAAGCTGACAAACACCCATTGCTGTCCTTCTAAAGCATCAGGTAAACGCTGAGGTAAAGGACTGTCTAAACGCACAGAAGGGTTTGTTCCGCCTTGATAACCAGGTTCTTGTGGGTAAACTTCCGCCATTCGCTGTTGTAGCCATTGGTTCAGCAACAAAGTGCGCCGACTGGGTTGGGCTGGAATACCCAAATCTTGGCAAGCTTTCGTAATCATATTGTTCATTTGGCGGCGGAAAAAGCGGACTTTAATTGGTGCTTCTCCGGCTTTGTCAATGGCTTCCTGCAATGCTGTCCGCAACCAGCCCGAATTGACTTGGGTGCTAGGACAATATTGAGCGTAGCGAAATAACGAATCTGTTTGCGTCCGAATATCCAAGGGACTTTCACAGATGACAACTTCCCAAACTTTTTTTTGATTTTCATCCAAAATTGGACGAGAGTAAAAATCGAGTTCCCAAATACTGCCCATGTTATGCCGTCAAAATCTGGCGAGTTTATATTTTGCTTATATCTTGATCATACGAGGCTTAGGGCAGTAGGGAAACTACAAACTCTGATGCACCATAGCTCAAAACTGTGGCGCTTCAATTATGTCAGGTAGATAATTGAGAACAAATCATGACTAACGACCAGTGTGAATTTTATGAGCAAAATGGGTTGCACTTGTGGTCACAGCATTATTGATCGGACGGATAACATACCATACAAAGGTCATCTGATTAAAGATCAAGATAAAGACGTTATCTTTGAAGGGATTGCGTCTGATGTAAATTTATACATTGAATCACTGCTTACAGAAAATCAAGAAGAGTGGCTTAACCGCTTTCCCTGGCTGCAAGGTAAAGACCATCGTGCCGTAGTTTGGGGAATTATTACTCAGTATTATTTGAAGTATATTCCTTATATCTATGAGTGTGAAAACTGTGGACGCTTATTTATTCAGGAAAATGCCAAGTCTCAAAATTTTCGCAGTTATCTACCTAGCAATCCAGAAATCAAAGGAATATTGCGGTCTGCTCAGTTGAGCTAAGAAGATGAGGTTAAAGCGATCGCTCTGAAAAATTGCCATAACTTAACATTTTAGAAAATGCTCCGTAAATAAATCTTGACTATAATTCGCAGTTTTATCAGTAATATCACGGAAGGCTGAATTATCAAGCTAAAGCTATCTTGTACCGGAAATATACGGTCATTTCCGTGTATTGACTGATTCCTTCAAAAATAGTCAAGGTACATCTATGAGTTTCACCACAACTAAGAACACTGCAATTAGTGATTTATTAAGAACGGAAAGTGCAAATAGAGATATTGACTGGCTTAAAGATAGTTTAAATGCAGCAATAGAACTAGAGTTAGCAACTTTACCGCCATATCTTTGCGCGTGGTGGTCAATTAAAAATGATCAAGAAACTGCTGCTAAGTTAATTCGTACTGTGCTGATGGAAGAAATGCTGCACATGGGATTAGTTGCTAATATGCTAACAACTATTGGTGGTACACCAAAAATCAATAGTGTTTTACCAAGCTATCCCGGTAATTTACCAGGAGGAGTCAGACCTCAATTAACGGTATATTTAGCAGGTTTAAGTAAAACTTATTTAGACGAAGTTTGTAAGCAAATTGAATATCCTGAAAGTGGGCCGATTGCGTTTTTTGGTGGTGAAACTTATCCTACCATTGGCGCTTTTTATGATGCCATTCTAGTGGCATTTCAAGAACTCAAACCAGCAATGTCTGGTGCTAATCAGCTAACTGATGGTTCAGTCGGTGGACATCAGTTATATGCTATCAATACACTAGCTGATGTCGAAAAAGCGATTACAGAAATTAAGGTACAAGGAGAAGGAACTGCCCTATCCCCAGATGCAGAAGGATTTGGTGGTGAACTTGCTCATTATTACAAATTTGATGAGATTTCTCATGGTCGGAAATTAATTCAAGTCGATGGTGTTTGGCGATATGCAGGTGATGTTGTACCCTTCCCTGATACATATCCAATGGCACAAGTTCCTGAAGGTGGTTGGCAAAATCCATCCCCAGAAGTCAGCGCATTGTTAAATCAATTTAATAGTGCTTTTAAAGCAGTTTTAGATGAACTCGAACTAGCTTGGACTACTGGTAATCAAGATAAGCTGGGTAGTGCAATTGGATTGATGTTTAGCTTGAAAACACCTGCTATTCAACTTATGCAAATTCCTTTACCTGATGGTAGTGGTAATTATGGCCCAGATTTTCTAATTTATTAACATTTAGATATCAAAATCTGGTAACGCACAATTCAGGCATGATTTTCATTGGATGGGTGATAAAACCCATCCTTATTTTTTGTCACTTAACTTTGTAACCTACCACCTGTCACCTGTCACCTATCACCTGAGATAACTAAATTCCTGCACCATCAAGAAAGTCTTCAATCACAGCATTACTATTGACTTTACTGTTGTAGAGTATTTCGAGTTCGCTGTGGATATCAGTCGGTAATTCTAATGGAGACTGAGTTTCTAATTGTTCTAGCTGTTTTTCGAGGTTTTTGACACGTTCAAATAGCGCCCTGATAACTTCTGCTTCTACATCTCGAATTTTATTATGGGCTAACACATCAACATTGATGTTGTTTTGACGAGTCACTCTTCCGGGAATACCCACAACAGTAGTATTACTCGGCACATCACGTAAGACTACAGAACCGGCTCCAATACGGACGCGATCGCCTATATTAATATTGCCTAAAACTTTTGCGCCAGCCCCCACTACTACATGACTACCCAATGTCGGGTGGCGTTTACCGCTTTCTTTCCCAGTCCCACCCAAGGTAACACCTTGATAAATTAGGGCATAATCACCGACGATTGCTGTTTCGCCAATTACCACACCCATACCGTGGTCGATAAATACTCCCTGACCAATTACTGCCCCTGGATGAATCTCTACGCCTGTAAAAAATCGGCTGATGTGGGATATAAACCTGGGAAAAAAAGGCACACCTTTTTTATACAACCAATGTGCTAAACGATGCAAAATCAAGGCTTGGAATCCAGGATAGCAAAATAAAATCTCCAGCCAGTTACGGGCTGCGGGGTCGCGCTCATAAATCGTTTGCAAGTCAGTTAGTAACATAACTTTGTTGTGGTTGTTTTTGCTGGGAAATCACGAAATCAAAATAATTCCTGTAAAAGATGAACTCATTTGGAACATTTTGTAGGATAATCTACGGTAAAACGATAGGCTTATAGTTATTAGCTCTTGATAAGTCGGATGCTAACACATTCGACAGCAAGACAAAATTAATTTCGCATAAAATGCGAAAAAGCAGTCGATTAACCGTAGTATTTTGATTGAGTACAAATCTTGAATAGCCAAAATTACGCTCTCCTGGATCTGTCTTCTAAAGTTGAATACGCACTCTTAGCACTTTTAGAACTGGCCAGCCACCACGAAAAAAAAGTACCTCTGACTATGGGCGAAATCACCTCTAAGCAACCTATACCTGAGCGATATTTAGAGCAAATTCTCACCAATTTGCGGCGTGCAGGTGTAGTTCAAAGTCAACGCGGCTCGAAAGGTGGTTTTATCTTGGTTCGTGAGCCTTGGCAAATTACGGTGTTGGAGATTGTCACTTTAGTAGAAGGTGAACGCAAAGAGAAAGAACAATCCGAGGCTCCCACATTAGAAAGGCGCTTAGTTCACGAAATTTGGGAACAAGCCAATGTGGCCTCGATGGAAGTGTTGAATCGCTACACTCTCCAAGACTTGTGTCAAGAAAGAGAAGCTCGTTTACAGCAGAGTCCGATGTATTACATCTAGAAAGTTTGAAATCTGAAGTCTGAAATTATTAACTATCCAGCTTTTACCAAGACAATATCAACACCTAGGAGTCCTCTGATGCGAATAGCAAAAGACATTACAGAATTAATTGGACGAACACCTTTAGTTAGATTGAATAAGATTCCCCAGGCTGAAGGGGCGGTTGCAGAGATTTTAGTGAAGCTAGAAAGTATGAATCCGGCTTCTTCGGTGAAAGACCGAATTGGCATCAGTATGGTAACAGCAGCAGAGGAATCAGGCTTAATTCACCCTGGTAAGACAACCTTAGTCGAGCCTACCTCTGGTAATACGGGCATTGCACTGGCAATGGTGGCGGCTGCTAAGGGATACCATCTTATTTTAACGATGCCCGACACGATGAGCCAAGAACGAAGGGCAATGCTACGGGCTTATGGCGCTCAACTAGAGTTAACATCTGGTGTAGAAGGAATGCGCGGCGCGATCGCACGGGCTGAGGAAATTGTGGCTAAAACCCCCGATGCTTATATGTTGCAGCAATTTCGCAACCCAGCCAACCCCAAAATTCATGCCGAAACCACAGCCGAAGAAATTTGGGCTGATACCGACGGAAAAGTAGATATCTTAGTGGCGGGGGTTGGTACTGGTGGGACAATTACCGGCGTTACAGAAGTAATTAAAAAACGCAAGCCATCTTTTCAGGCGATCGCAGTTGAACCCAGCAATAGCCCCGTACTCATCGGCGGAAAACCAGGGCCACACAAAATTCAAGGTATCGGCCCTGGTTTTATCCCAGCAATTTTCCGTCTAGAACTCGTAGATGAAGTTATTCAAGTCACCGATGATCAGGCGATGGCTTATAGCCGACGTTTAGCCAAAGAAGAAGGATTACTTTCTGGTATTTCTTCTGGTGCTGCTTTATATGCGGCCCTGGAAGTGGCAAAACGACCAGAAAACGCCGGACGCTTGATTGTCTTGGTACAGCCTAGCTTTGGTGAACGTTACCTCAGCACTCCCCTATTCAAACAACCGGATGATACTGAATGGTAAAGCAGGGGATAGGTGACAGGTGACAGGTGACAGGTGACAGGTGACAGTGAAACCCAACAAAGCATTTGTTGATAATGAATTTCATCCTACACAATTGCACCCTCTAAATCCCGTAGAGACGTTGTATACAACGTCTCCACAACCAAGGATTAATTACATTTTTCCCAAAAGAAGATATAATTGCCCACCTATCAAATAAGATTGCTATATTCACAAATTATTTATCTACGTTATTTCTCATCAATACTAATAAACAACAACAACTAGCAGCTAGTTTGATTAAACTTAAAGCTCCGGTTTTTAAGACAATAAAAGCACCTAAACCGATTAAAATAAAAGGTACAAGCTGATTAATATAGCGAGTCAAAATATCTGCGATCGCCTTTTGTTCCGTTAATTTATAAGCAACGTAGCATAAAACACCCAACAATAAAAAAAATACCCCAAGAATTACCCAAAAACTAGTTAAATTACTACTAGCAAATAATGGTATGTAAACACTCACATTATCACTACCATTAGCAATAGTTACCGCCGCTACACTATAAGTATGGGGTGCAATAAAACTAATATTATCTCCTCCTGAAGATGTGAGATTTTCTGATAAAAATTCTTCTTGATTGTCATCTTCTGGATTAATCAAACTACTAATACCAATCGCAATAGGAATCAACCCCAACAAACCCAACCAGTTTGCCCCTAAAACAAAACCACCAAATAAACCAGATAAACTTAAGATTACTAGGACAATAAAACCTAAATACTGTCCCATAAAAATATGTTGCGGTCGAAAATCAGCATTGATTTGCGAAAAAAAAAGTAGCAAAATCACAATATCATCAATATTAGTGGCGATAAAGGCAACAACACCTGTACTAATTGCACTAATTAAATCATTCATTTCCTTGGGGCTGAAACTTCGGTATGAATAATCTAGCTACATCTTTTATTGAAGGCATCATTGCTTTCTCTGCTACCAATATTGATGACATCATAATTTTATTACTTCTATTTTCTCAGGTAGATGGCCAGTTTCGGCGGCGGCATATTATATTTGGTCAATATCTTGGGTTTTTAGCTATCATCATTGCCAGCTTACCAGGGTTTTTTGGTGGGTTGGTTGTACAGCGTGAATGGATAGGATTACTAGGAATATTACCAATTGCGATCGGTGTGATGCAATTGCTCAACCAAGAACAAGAAACTATTGCTATTCAGGAAGTAAACACTGATTTTAAACAGCATTCACCTGTTAATTCATTATTATCTTTAATTTTGAGTATTTTGCATCCCCAAACTTATAAAGTTGCAGCAGTCACAATTGCCAATGGTGGGGATAATATTAGTATTTATATTCCCTTATTTGCTGGTCAAACCCTTGTCAGCTTGGGAGTAATTTTAAGTGTATTTTTAATTATGGTCGGAGTTTGGTGTGCTATTGCGTACTTTTTGAGCCAACACACTACCATTGCGTATCTTTTAAGTCGCTACGGAAAAATTATTGTGCCTTTCGTATTAATTGGTTTAGGTTTATTTATTATGTACGAAAGAGGTACATTCAACCTACTACCTTGGGTTAATAGTCAATAGTTCATTTGCTATAAACACTAACCTCTAGCCTCTAACCTCTCACTACGCTTGATAAACTAACTTCCAACTTACCATCATCAAGATTGCATAAATAATAAACCGCAGTGGGCGTTGTGGCGCAATTTGGCAGATTTTTGCACCTAACAATACTCCCGGAACAGAACCTAACCATATCGGTAATACCAAATTCCAGTTCACTGTGCCTAAGCTGAGGTGTCCGAGGGAGGTAAAGAATAATAAAATTGCAGCTTGTGAAATATCTGTTCCTACTAACTTGCGTGCATCAAGGCGGAAAAATGCTATTAGTACTAAGGCAAACATAGAACCAGAAGAAACACTTGTCAGCCCAACCAAACAGCCTAAAACTGCCCCCAAAAGCATTGTGTAGAAACGACCTAAATGAGTAGTTAAGTCGATTTTTGGTAGTTCTGGCAAACTGAACTTAGGAAAGAAAGTCAAGAGTAACAGTTGTACTAGTGCCAGTACAGTAATGAGTAAAATTGTCCCACCTAGCAAGCGCAGCAAAATACTGTCTAGGCTATATTCTCCAGAGTGCTTGATATAGTGCAGTATTCCTACCCCCAACATTGAACCAGGAACACTACCCAAAGCCAGCCACTTGACTGCTTCGGTGTCTAGGGTTTGTTGTTGCCAATGCTTGATGCTGCCAACTACCTTCATTAAGGTGGCGGCTACAACATCAGAACTGACAGCAATTGATGGCGGAACTTGAAAAACAAATATCAACATTGGGGTGATAAGAGAAGCTCCACCAATTCCTGTTAAGCCAACGATAATGCCCACCAAGAAGCTTAATACTGGCAATAATAAATAATCCATACTCCTTCCAAAATGCGGATTTCTCGTACAGTCAAATCTGTCTACAGCAAAGCAAGAAGAACTACCGCCAAGTGCTAGGGGAAGCTCTTGGTGGTAAAAGATGATCCTTGTTGAAGATGAAGAACAGTTTTTTTACAGTGCTTTTAGCAAAGAACTATAAGCCGACTGGTTTACCGTATTTTACCTATAAATAGGACAAAACGTCTAGCCTAATCTGATTGGATGTAGCGAAAAGACTAAATTTACTAAGGCTAAACTTATAATTACCAAAATTTTTGGTATTATGTCTGTCCAATTCTCACTAATGTGAGGGGAATTTATGTTTTTTAAATACTTTTTGTCAGGGGTGTTGAGATGGGGTATAGGGGTGTAAGCGGAACTTCAAAAACCTAAACCTTTTAGTACCCCTTCACCTTACCCCAAACCTTTAATTTTTCGTCTTAATACCATTTCACTTTAAAAATGATACAGATATGAAAGCATCGCCTCGACTTCGCTCGGCGACCGGAAGCCGAGTTGCAGAAGAAGTGATTTGTATCAGTAATTTCGTGAATTGGTATAAGGTGTAAGTCTTAACTTATTCACGATTAGGAACTGCGGGTTTTTTCCCAGAATTACGGACATTAACAACCTTACTCAGTAAGTCGAACCAAAAAGGCGCACCCATTGAAATAGCAATTCCACTGACCAACCAGCCAGCAACCATTGTGAAATAGTGTTGGATGAAGGCGATTGTAAATTGATTATTTCTAGTAGCTTTTGGTATTTGTTGGTCGAGGTTGACTTGGTTCCAGCCAATTGGGAGAGAAATATCTGTCAGAACTTGGTCGGTTGCTTCTTTGAGTTGTTTTAAATCTTGAGCGGTATTAGTTTCGACTATTTGACCAGCACTATTGACAATTGCTGTGCGAATTGCTGTATCTTTCGATAATCTGCTGACAATATGGAATGTATCTGCATTGGCAATAATAGCGATCGCAAAACCAATTAGCAACGCTACACCTTTGGCATTCCGCTTGTAAACACCAGAGGCGCGTTCCATTGAGTTATTGAAGGTTTGCTCAATTTCGCGGCGTAATATATTAACGCCATCCTCTGTTGATTTGGCTTTCAGTTGAGCGCGTTTGGCTAATGTTGCCATGTTACCTACCACAGATGGTGGTAGTTTTTGACTGAACTGTTCTAATCTTTGGCTGAGATATTGAAATGTTTGGTATGCTTCGCTATCTTTATCTTGAAACTCATTGATAAACTCTTGCTGAACTTCACTACCAACACTAATTAACTGCACAACTTCGTTAATTCCAGGGCGTAATCCTTTTAAACAAATTGTCTGTTCAATATCATCAAAAGTATCTGCCCTTAAAACTTTTAACCGCCCAAGAGCATTATTTAATAATTCATGCTCTGGCATATCAGCAGCAAAACAGCCGATATATCTATCGACACTTTTAGCCATACGATTCAGGCTTGTAGATAAATCTATTTTATCTTTCTGGAAATCAGCAATAATTAGTTTAAAACTTTCAGCTACAGTTTGATTAAACTCATCACGAGTATTTGCTAAAAACTGCTGAATATGAGCATCAGTATTATCTACCCTAGCTGCTATCCGAGATAAGATAATTTCAAATTCTGCTAATTGCTGATGTGTAAAATTTATCAATCTTGATTCTGTTAACTTTTGGACGAGCTTAGGTAAGCCTAATGTGTCCATCAAGGTTGTCGCAAAGGTTTCCGCCGGGATGTAAGAAGGCGCACTATGTTTCTGCTTTCTCGCCTCATCTTTGCCATTTCTGACATACCCAAAAATACTTTTTGTTCTCTTTTCTCCTGGTAGAGAAATTTTATTCAGAATAGAAGATAATAACCAAACAAACTTCCGTGGTAAGGTTGTTAAAAACCCTTTAGCTTCTTGGTTAACACTTTGCAGTAATGGATGATTATATATATCGTTGACTAGTTGAATAACATTATCATCATCTGATTTACTGACATCACCTGCAATCAGAATTTCAATGGATTTTTTTAAGTGAACAGCCCGCCATTGCAAGATTGTAGTAATTAGTTCCTGGATTTCTGAAGCCAATAAGCTTAATATTAAGTAAATAAAGACTAATCCAATTGTTATATCTAGTATAAAAGGTAGATTCATCGATTGTTTCCCAACAAATAATACACACCTAGTTGGTAACAGTTGTATCATTTTTATCAATCAATGAGTGTTAAATAAAATGAAAAATAATAGTAGGGTTGCTCAAAAAATTTATCGCTAATCAGAGAAAATTGAGTTAACCTGGGAATCTAGTAATTGTAAAGACAAATGTTGTAACAGGGTGCAACATTAATTAGAGATGCGCTTTGGTCTCTACGCAGTCAAACTAGCAAGTAAAATGATGATCGTAGAATATGCAACAAGGAAGCTTTATTTGGGGTCATCGAGAAAAGCAGCATCGGGCGCTGGAAAAATGGATTGATCGGGTTTGGATATTAGTATTGCTGTTGGCGGCGGTGCTATTATTTAGTATCAATCTGGGAAGCTTACCGCTACGAGATTGGGATGAAGGAACGATCGCTCAAATTTCCCGTGAAATTTGGAATGCACCCGCAGGTTCTCTACGTTGGCTTTATCCCACTTTAGGCGGCGAACCCTACTATAACAAGCCACCTCTAGCCCATTGGTTAATTGCGGGAACTTACGCTGTTGTCGGTGTGAATGAGTGGACAACACGTTTGCCAGGAGCAATTTTAACAGCTTTGTCTGTGCCTTTGCTTTACTGCATTGGGCGAGAAATCTTTCGTCAACGTTGGGCGGCGGTTTACAGTGCTTTAATTTATCTGACAATGCTGCCTGTGGTACGTTATGGCAGATTAGCGATGAGCGATGGCGTGTTAGTCTGCTTTTTGCTAGTGATGATGCTGTGTGTATTGCGATCGCGCCGTGATTTACGCTATTGCTTGGGAGTCGGGATTAGTTTTGGCTTGATTTGCCTCACACAAGGGTTTTTCGGCATTTTCCTGGGTGCGATCGCTATAATATTTTTGTTTTGGGATACCCCCAGATTGCTCACAAGTTACTATTTCTGGACAGGTATCTTGATCGGAATTTTGCCGGCTGTGGGTTGGTATGCTGCCCAAATTTCGCACTATGGTTATGCTGTTGTCAAAATAGGCTTACAAAATCAATCTCGTAGCCAAGTTGATACATTTGTCATCAACAGTTATCAAGTACCTTGGTATTACATAATTGAGCTTTTAAAGTGGACATGGCCTTGGTTACTATTTTTACCCCAAACTGGGCGTTACGTTTGGGAAAATCGCAACCTCAGTTGGGCGAAATTAATTCAGGTGTGGTGTGGCTTTTATTTAGTAAGTATTTCTTTGTTAGATACTAAATTACCTTGGTATATCTTGCCAATTTATCCAGCTTTAGCGTTAGCTTTTGGGGCGTTATTAGCTGAGACAGAAAACTTACCTTTATTGTCATCTTATCCCCGGAGTTGGGTAGTGGGATTGTCTGTACTGGCGGTTCTGGCTTCTGCTAGTAGTATGTATTTTAGTTGGGGTATACCACCCAGAACAGATTTACAACTGATTTTTGCCGCAGTTGCTATTACCATGATTTTGGCAGCAATTTTAGCAGAACGCGGTGACGGACAATTTTTAAGGATTTTATTTTGGGGAAGTTATATTGCGTTATTTTTATTAGTCAAATCTAACTATTGGGCTTGGGAATTATCCGCAGCTTATCCAGTTAAACCAGTGGCGACGATGATATCCCGTGTGAATCCTGCTGTCAAAAAGATTTATACATCGTTTCCTTACCATCGTTCGTCTTTAGATTTTTACAGCGATCGCACTATTATTCCGGCTCCGGCGGACGAACTAAAATATTATTGGCAATACAGCAGCAAACCCTACTTTTTACTCAATGCTGCCGCACTCAATAACCTCCAGTTAGAATCAATGAAAATCATTGATCAAGCTGAAGGCTGGAAATTAGTGACAAAAGAAACACCAAGGTTATGAAGTATGAAGTCTGAAATTGCCGGAATTTATACTTCATAACAATTAAATATGAAGCTGCACCTATAAATTCTGTAGAGACGTTGTATACAACGTCTCTACAGAATTTAGTCTTGAATTCTTTCGTTTTTCGGCAATGCCAACTCATCGTGGTTGGTGTTTTGCTGCATAATGGCGATCGCACTGAATAAAACTGCACCGCCAAGTGCTAGAGTAAGCAAAGGTCGCTTTAATGGTAGAAAATCCCGGATAATTCTGGCCAAGGGGCTACTTTGGCGACGCAATGCCGAAGCTAGAAGTATATGCTTAAAAGTAAAAGGATCGCGGACATAATGACCGCTACGACAGACAACTAATCTTTCTTGGCAATAAGGACAGGTAAATAAACCTATGTAAGCCTTGATTGGTTTGGGTCTAGCATTTCTTTGGCAAATTGGGCAAGTAACATAATGATTATCAAATATGGGTGTGTTCATTTACCTTGTCCGCCTAGTCCATCTACTTGCTCGATAAAGATAGGTATATTGAATTTCTGCGTTACGCAATAGTAGTTTTGCTAGTTGAAGATGATGACCTGAAGCCAGTGATTTAGGATTGATTCTGAACGCGGGGGTACAGAAATTGAAAATTTTGGATACGTTCTGTCGACTAATGACGACAGATGAACCAAAAAAATCTCAAATCGGCACAGTCAATCATCCTTTAAGCGTTCTACTAGGGATAACTCAATGGTCGCAACACGAGTATAGCTAGATTTGAGTGAGGATGACTGCTGTTTGCTGCTCACTTATGGTACATCTACTCAATACATTAATAATGTATTTTATCGGAAGAAAATTGCGAAACTGCTAATTTGTACCATACCAGCGATCGCTGACCATTGAATATTAATTTTCTCTCATCTGGCTGTTCTCCTAGAAAACTTTCACCCAATACATTTTTTTAATCAAAGCTTTATAAATCCAGCTAATCTCACTTACTTGTCTGGTTGATAAATAATGGCTCACAATGAGAAATAACAGAGAAGAATTTAAATTTTTTCTTACATTTACCCCAACCGTTCAATGACTCTCTTGCCTCCCACCAACGTCAGGAAGGTAACGGAACAACCTGCACTTCCTCCACCTACTAACCGCCTAACACATCTCATTAACCGTTTTCAACCCACACCGGAAACAGTTGTGCTGTTTTTAGCCATATTAATTGGTGGTGGTACTGGCATGGGTGTAGTGACATTCCACTATTTAATTGAGCTAATTCACCATCTGATGCTAGAAGATTTGATGAGTGTAATTGGCGCTTGGGGTGGCTGGACTTTAGCCTGTGTCACCATTCTGGGTGGATTAATTGTCGGATTAATGCGCTGGCACACCCAAGATTTTGGCCCTAGTTTGTCTACTTTAATCGCCGCCTCCCAAGGAACAGCAGTTCAGCGTCCCTTAAGGCCTGTCACCAAAATGATTGCCGCATCTGTTTCTTTGGGAAGTGGGGCTTCTTTGGGGCCAGAAGGGCCGAGTGTGGAAATTGGCGCTAACTTTGGGATGTTGTTGTCTCTGATTCTCCAAGTCTCCCAAGAACGTCAGCGTTTGCTTTTAAGTGCTGGTGCAGCCGCAGGTTTAGCCGCCGGATTTAATGCACCAATCGCTGGGGTATTTTTTGCCCTAGAAGTAGTTATGGGCGCAACATCTTTTGCCACTTCGGCGGTGAGTGTGGTGTTACTTGCGGCGGTGGTGGCGGCGTTAATTGCCCAAATTGGCTTAGGGACGCAACCTGCCTTTACTTTACCTGCATACCAAGTTCGTAGCCCGTTTGAATTACCTTTGTATCTCGGCTTGGGTTTGGGTGCGAGTTTAATTTCTTTGTTTTACACCGAATTAATTCGTTTAGCTAAAGCCTGCTTTGCCGGCACAATTCCTGGCTGGGAATTTTTTCAAAGTATCCCCAAATCAATTCACCCAATTATCGGGGGGGTAATTTTAGGCATTGTGGCTTTGCAATTCCCCCAGATTTTAGGCATTGGTTATGGCACTGTCCAAGCCATGCTGCAAGATGTGGAATTTTCTTTAAATCTGTTGCTGGCTTTGCTGGTAGTGAAATTATTCATGACAGCCATTAGTGCTGGGAGTGGTTTTGTGGGTGGTTTATTTGCCCCAGCCATGTTTTTAGGCGCTTCTTTCGGCTCGGCTTATGCCAAAATTTTATGTCTGATTGTGCCAGGAATTGACGCATACATGGCTGCACCCCCAGCTTATGCAATGGTAGGGATGGCGGCGGTGTTGGCTGCTAGTGTGAGAGCGCCATTAACTGCGATTATTATGCTGTTTGAATTAACTCGTGATTACCGCATTGTTTTACCGTTAATGGCTGCGGTGGGTTTAAGTGTGTGGTTAATAGATCAAATTAAACCAAATGTTAACTCTAACTCGAAGCTGCAACAATTTGGTTTAGCAGATTTAAAAGATGAGCAAGCAGAAATTGTGCAGGAAATTTTAGTGGAAGATGCTGTACTTTCCTGCCCAAAAAAATTACCTGCAACTTTAGGATTGTTAGAAGCCGCGATAGAAATGACCCGCGATCGCATACGCAGTGCTTTAGTAATTAATGAAGCCGAGCAATTAGTCGGGATTATTTCTCTAGAAGATATTAATCGCGCTCTAACTCGCTGGCAAAATTACCAAAATTCTGCCACAGAAAATACTGATGAATTATCCAATCAAACTCTCATGGATATTTGCACCACGGAAATTCTCTATGCTTGGCGGGATGAACCTTTATCTGAAGCTTTAGATCGGATGGCTTTGCGTGGTTTGCATCAGTTACCAGTGGTAGCTAGAGACAACCAAGAGCGCATTTTGGGTTTATTAGAAAAAGAGCAAATTGCCTTAACCTGCAATTTAGCCGTCACCCGCAAAACACTCCACCAATATATTTTTAGTCAAAAGTCAATGGTCAATGATCAATAGTTAATAGTCATGATTTCTATTGACTCTTGACTCTTGACTTTGCACTCTTGACTATTTATTATGCTGAGGCTTCGATTTCCTCAATACCTTCTCTGTCTTCTGGATCTACTTGACGCAGGCGAATGTGTTTCTTACCTAAAGTGATCAGAAACTCATCACCAGGCTTGAGATTCATTTGTTTTGTGTAAGCAGAACCAATCAGTAAGTTACCGTTGGATTGCACACTAATCCGATAGCTGGCACTGCGTCCGCCTCGTCCATTTGCATTCGGCGCACTATCTAATTGAATGCCTTCAGCATCAATGAGAGCATTCAAAAATTTCATCATATTGACACGCTCTATACCATTTTTGGTCACGGTATAGTAGCCGCACTCCTTAGCTTTTTCTTCTTTGCTAAGGTTCTCTAGCTCTTTGACTTTTTTGAGCAGATCCTCCCCAACTAGGGGTTCAATTTTTTTCTGTTTAGGCATCAACTTAGGTTGAAAATGAATGGTTGAAGTAGTTGAATCGATTTTATTTTAGCTGAGGTTGAGTTGATAGGAACAAAATTCATTCGTTTTTATATCAACCTAGCCAAGTATATTACAATCCTAGCCAGAATTGTTGCACAATTATCAATAATGTCAAGACAATCTATTGTTTATATATCGACAATGCTGATGGATATATATAGTTTGGAAAAAACTGCTAAACTATAATTGTTTAAGTTTTTTAAACTAAGGCAAAAAAGTTTATCTACTCAGTCAGCTTGCTTCTGGGAACATAAGATGATAAGCAACCCTGATTTTTAGTCAATAATCCATAGTCCACAGTCAAAGGCAAAATCTATTTATTAGTAGTTTTCTAACTTGTGACTATTGAGCATTGACCATTGACTATTGACTTTTGACGCTTGACTAAAAAATAATGAAACTAACTACCAAAGGACATTACAGTGTCAAAGCATTGCTAGATTTAAGCTTACAGCCAGATTATGGGCCGGTATCTGTCAGAGCGATCGCTCAACGTCAAGATATTCCTGCACCATACCTAGAAAAGTTACTAATAGAAATGCGTCGGTCGGGGTTAGTTAAATCAATTCGGGGCAGCATTGGTGGCTACCAACTAGCAAGAGAACCCAAAGAAATCTCCATCGGACAAATATTAGAAGCCGTCGGTGAAACCATTACCCATATTCCCGATCGCCACCCAACACCAATACAAGCAGAAGATTGGGTAACATACACTCTCTGGCAAAGACTTAACCAAAAACTTAAAGAAGCTTTATACAGTATTACCTTGGCTGATCTTTATTACGATGCCCGCAGTTGGCAAGCATCTTTAGGAGAAGAAGCAAGTTTTGTGGTTTAGTCAATGGTCATGTGTCATTAGTCATTGGCAACACTCCAGACAAATGACTGATGACAAAGGACAAAGGACAAACAACAAATGACATTAATCATCGCCGCAATTTTAGATTTCTTAATAGGTGATCCTTGGGGTTGGCCGCATCCAGTCCAAGTCATGGGATGGATAATTTCTCGGTTCACAAAATTTGCATTATCGATATGTCAAAATTCCATAACACAAAGAATCGCGGGAATTGTCCTGGCGATGATTTTAATTATTGGTAGTGGCGGCATCGGCTGGTTAATGATTCGAGTTGCTCACTGGTTACATCCAATATTGGCCATAGTTATAGAAAGTATTATCTTGGCTAGTTGTTTTGCCTTGAAAAGTTTACGAACCGCCGCCACCGATGTTTTACAACCTTTAATTGCGGGTAATTTATCCCAGGCGCGTCAAGCTTTAAGTAATTATGTTGGTCGAGATACCCAAAACCTTTCAGAAGCAGAAATTTTGCGGGCTGTGTTAGAAACAGTCACCGAAAATGCCACCGATGGAGTCATGGCTCCATTGTTTTATGCTGCTGTTGGTGCTTGCGTGCCGAATTTAGGTGCAGTTCCTTTGGCTTTAGCCTACAAAGCCAGCAGTACCTTAGATTCAATGGTGGGTTATAAAGAAGCACCTTACACTTATATAGGTTGGTTTAGCGCCCGGTTAGAAGATTATTTAACTTGGCTACCTTGTCGCTTAACTGTAATTACCTTGGCACTGTTATCGCGTAAACCATTGCATGTTTGGCGGATATGTCGCAGAGATGCTGTTTTAGATCCCAGTCCCAATTCTGGTTGGAGTGAATGTGCTTATGCGGCAATTTTGGGTGTGCAGATGGGTGGGATAAATTGGTATCGGGGTGTGGCGAAATCAAAACCCTTGTTAGGCGATGCCATTTACCCAATTACGCCGACTAGCATTGATCAAGCTTTGCAACTAACGCGCTACAGCTTTTTATTGTGGTTAGGAATAGCGATCGCTATACTATTCTTGCTGCCAAACAGGTCATGATAGAAGTAATCAGTCAATTGACTATTGACTATTAACCAAACTTTTTATGTGTGCAAAAGTAGTTGAAATTCTCTCATCAGAAGATTTACGGCGTACCTTAACTCGCTTGGCTTCCCAAATTGTCGAGCGATCGCGCGATTTATCGCAATTGGTACTTATGGGTATTTATACTAGAGGCGTACCCTTGGCAGAATTACTAGCACGGCAAATTGAAATCCTAGAAGGTGTAAGCGTACCTGTAGGAGCCTTAGATATTACTTTTTATCGAGATGACCTTGACAAAATTGGCTTGCGGACTCCCGCTAAAACCAACATTCCCTTTGACTTAACTGGAAAAACCGTCGTCTTGGTAGATGATGTCATTTTCAAAGGTAGAACTATTCGCGCTGCTTTAAACGCTGTGACTGAATATGGTAGACCGGAAATTATTCGTTTAGCAGTGTTAGTAGACAGGGGTCATCGAGAAGTACCAATTCAAGCAGATTTTGTTGGTAAGCAATTACCCACCGCTAAAGAAGAAGTCGTCAAAGTTTATTTACAAGATTTAGATGGGCGAGATGCAGTGGAGTTAATTGGAGATTAAGTCAGTTCTGTACTGTGGAGTCGAAGTATCAAGTAAAGGAAGGTTGTAACCCTTGACTAATCAACTCTTATCAAAAGAAAAATTGCAAGCATCACTCCAGAATATCCAAACCAACAGTGATGGCTCTCCCATAACCAATTTGCAGCTAGACAAAACTACAGCCGCAGAAATTGAACAATTAACCACAGAACTAGAAAGCGTTAATCCTTACCCTCATCCGCTTGTATCTGCGATTTCTTTGCTAGATGGCGCTTGGCAATTGCAATACTCCACCGCCAGAGAAATTCGTTCTTTAGCTTCCTTACCATTAGGCTTAAAGGTAGGTAGAGTTTATCAAGTGATTGATGTTGCCAATCAAAGATTTTTCAATTTAGCTCAAGTTAAACATTCTCTGGGGGTAGTATCGGGATACGTAAGAGTCACAGCTAATTTCGAGCCTGTAGACAACAAACGCATCAACGTCTATTTTGACAAACGCTACCTATCAGTTGAGAAGATTATTGGTATTAACACTCCGCAACTCAATCCATTTAAGGTGATTCCCGCTAACAATCCTGCTGGTAGAGTCGCCACCCTTGACATTACTTACCTGGATGAAACCTTAAGAATTGGACGTGGCGGTGATGGTAGTTTGTTTATTCTGACTAAATCTGAGCATTTACCAGAAGGCTCAGGAGATTGAATTTTGTAGAAGCGATCGCATTTTTGCCTGTAAATAGTTTGATAAAACAAAGGTAGAGTTCGAGCTACCACTAATGACTACTACCAAAATTCATTTAGTTGTTGCCATTCATCAGATGATTCTGTTGGTGTTTTACACAGAGATTGATTCCTGGCAGTTTCGGTTGATTAGTCCTGGTGGAGCAGTTTTTGGTGAGCGCAAACTTTACTTTACACCCGAAGCGGCGGAGAAAGCAGGGCGGGAGTGGATTCAACAAGGCTCTTAATCCAGAAACCCTTACACTCTACACCCAGTCTCAACAGCAAACAGAACAATAGCTCTACCTGAACCCCTAGCAGGTAGATTCTGCACTGTGTTCTTGAGAGAAAATCTGTAAATCATTGATTTTTGTAATCTTGGGATTTTTAGTATTACTTATATAATACAATTATATTACAAAACTGTCTACTCTAAATAGCTTTGCAAGTAACTGAGGGTGAATCGCTTCATATCATCCGCAGAGGGAGCAGCACCTCGACTTCGCTCGGCGACCGAAAGCAGGGGAGAGGGTTTTGAAGTGTCTGCACAGATTGACCGAATCATAAGTGATTACCCAGAAATGATATGACTCATACATAATCTCCAGAGCAGAAATAAATAAACGAGGATTACTCACATTTTTGTTGACAAAATATGAATGATACTCATATTATCTAAATATGAGCGATGCTCACATAAATAGTCAACTTAATGGAGTCTCTGACAATGAGCCAAGATTTACTGACTCTACCCCATCCCCATCCTGTAAAAGCTTTGGAAGAATACAGCCGCGATCGCCTGGGATTTATGCAACGCTGTACCCAAGAATATCAAGGCATCGTACCTTTGAAATTTGGTGATGAATGGTTTTGTCTGTTGGCTAATCCCGACTACATTACTCAAGTGTTAAAAGACCGGATGTTGTTTATCAAAGCCAAAGACATACAACAACTAAGCGGTATTTTAGGTAATGGCTTGTTGAACAGTGAGGGCGATTTTTGGTTACGGCAAAGACGACTTGCCCAACCCGTCTTCCATCAACAGCAGATTCACAGCTATGCTGCGGTAATGGTGGAATATACCCAACGAATGTTAGAAACTTGGCAAGATGGAGAGGTGCATGATGTCCATGAAGCCATGATGCGCTTGACGCTTAACATCGTGATGAAAACCCTGTTTGATCAGAATGTAGAGGATACCGCCGCAGGAAGTATTGCCCATACTCTGGATGTAGCCATGAACTGGGTTGAATATCAAGAAGCGAAGAATGTGATGGGGGCATTAACGGAAATTGGAGAACTGCAATCACTCAGTGCAGATATGCCTCATGAGGAGATAGATCAACGTTTGCAAGAAGCGATCGCTCTATTTGACGAAACAGTGTATGCAATCATTCAGCAGCGTCGCGCCAATGGCACAACCGGCAAAGATTTATTAGGAATGTTGATGCAGGTGGAGGATGCAGATGATGGTAGCCGTATGACTGATAAACAATTGCGAGATGAAGCCGCAACATTAATTTTGGCAGGACATGAAACCACCGCCAATGCCCTGTCTTGGACATGGATGCTATTAGCCCAAAATCCCCATATCCGGGAAAAACTCAATGCAGAACTGCAAACAGTTTTGAACGGACGCACACCAACCTTGGCTGATTTACCCCAGTTAACTTACACCAATTGGGTGATTAAAGAATCTATGCGGTTGTATCCCCCTGCTACCGATATTTCACGGGAAGCAACCCAAGATTGCGAAATTGGTGGCTATTTTATTCCCAAAGGAACAACCTTAATTGCTAGTCAATGGGCGATGCACCGAGACGCGCGTTATTTTTCTGAACCAGAATTGTTTCAACCAGAACGTTGGGCTAATGACTTAGAAAAACAGTTACCCCGTGGTGTGTATTTCCCCTTCGGTGATGGGCCTCGCGTTTGTATTGGTAAGAGTTTTGCCGTGATGGAAGCGGTGTTATTGTTAGCAACCATCGCCCAAAAATTTCAACTGGATCTCGTTAGTGATCAGCACATTGAACTTCAGCCTTCGATTACACTCCGCGCTAGACACGGCATTAAATTTGTCTTGCAAGACGCTGCATAGAATTTACTTTAAGTTATGAGAAGTTGGTTGCGGTCAGATACTCGACTTCTTGAAGAAATTGGGTATCTATTTCCCTCTAATGTTGTGAAGGAGATGCAATGATGAAGGAATTAATCGAGCAAGATAAGATTATTTCAAGCAATCAAAATAATTCCGAATCTCGTTGCTGCTTTAGCAGACTGGATTCAACTCAATACGCCACGGGTGTTGGATGCAAGAAAGAAGGTAGAGAGATAGCTTTTTTGCTAGTCTGCTCCATTATTTTTAGCTGGTACTGAATATCATTAAGGCCGCAGAGGAAGCAGAGGAGAGGGTTTTAAGGTTTCTGCACAGATTTATGGAATCATCACTGATTAACCGGACATAATATCAGATGGAAAATAGCTGTGCAGATAACTTAACGCCAATCGTTTGGTTTCTGCGACCAATCGCGGTCGAAATGTTTTTTCTTGACTGAGGGATAGCCATAGTAATGTGCCGATCGCTTTGACTAAAATAAAGGCGATCGCTTCATAGTCTGCCGTCTCCAAACCTGTTGTACGTTTAGCTAATAGACTCGCTAAATCTTGCATTAGTTGAGTATCCATCACCTCTTCGACGGCTTGTAATTCGGGCATTGTACCCTGTAGTTCCATAAAAATGGCGAAGTAACCAGGATTCTCTGAGAAATGCTGCTCGGTGATATCAATTAATTTTTCTACCAGAACATCTAAGGGCAGATTTGCTAATTCAGGATTATCAAGTACCGCCAACTTTTGATGGATATTTTCTTCATGACGCAAAGCGATCGCCTGCATGATTGCAGACTTATCAGGAAAAAATTGATAGAGTGACCCAATCGGGACTTTAGCACCAGAAGCGATCGCATTGGTTGTGGTTGCCGCATAGCCTTGAGTAATAAAGAGTTCTTCCGCTACATCCAAAATTCGATTGACTCGCTCTTGACTGCGTGCTTGTCGGGGTTTGCGGCGCATTCCACCTGCTGATTGGCTTTCAGTCATAAATTACCTCCATAAATCAATATAGTTAAAGTGATGAGAGTTGATTTCTTAATTTCTGTTCTAGCTATCAAATAATGAGTAATACCATTTCACGAAAAATCTGATACAGATGTAAACCCTGAAAGGTTTACTGTATCTAAGTTTTTTAATTGCGTTAGCGAAGCGGTAGCGAACCTGCGAGCGTCATTGCGACTTGCGAATTGTGAATTGGTATAAGATTTGGGGGATTCTCCCCCACGCCCCCGATTGGGGGACGGTTGCGTCCCCCAAACCCCCTCCAAAATCACTTTTTCGTTTTTTGTTGAGTTATCATTTGCTGGTTTTGTCGTAATTTCGTTTTCTTATCTGAACCGTATTGCTCCAAAGGACTGTTTAAATAAATGAGTAATACTCATATTTTACTTGACATAAGTAATTTCTGCTCATATTGTTTAAATATGAGGATTGCTCATATATAGTGCAGATTTTGATGGAGTAATGTTGCCATGAGCCAAGATTTACAGACTCTACCTCATTCCAAATTTGTGACGGTGATCAAAGAAGACAGATACGATCGCCCTAGATTGATGCTTTGTCGTACAGAAAGAACCACTCACAATCAAAGCTACCAAAAAGCGATCGCACTGTTAGATCAAACTTTGTCTGCCATGATTAACCATCACCGAAGCGGCGGAGGGGAAGGAGGCAGAGAGCAGGGGGAGCAAGGGTTGATAAAACTAATCGCTTCTAATAACTGACTAGCTGTATAAGGTTTCGACAAAAAAGCTTTAATTCCCGCATCATAAGCGGCATTTACCTTATCACTAGAAGCCAGCCCACTGATAGCAATAATTTTGACTTCTGGGTTAATTTTTTGCAATGTGCGAATAGTAGTTAGACCGTCCATCGAAGGCATTAGCATATCAGTTAATACCAAAGAAATTTCATCTCGATGTTCAGCATATAAAGCAATGGCTTCAATGCCATCGCTGGCGGTAATTGCTTTGTAGTTATAACTTTCGAGAGATGTTTTAGTAATATCCCGAATCGCCGCTTCATCATCAACAATCAAAATTAATTCTCCATTACCACTAGGAAATACTGATTCTACTTCTTCTAAAGTTGCGGTGATTTCCTGTGCTGGCAAATATATTTTAAATTGACTACCTTGCCCTTGTTCACTGTGGACATTGATAAAACCACCGTGGTTTTTCACAATTCCTAGTACTGTCGAAAGTCCTAGTCCTGTGCCTTTACCAAGTTCTTTAGTTGTAAAAAATGGCTCAAATATGCGGTCTAATATTTCTGCGGAAATACCCAAACCAGTGTCAATTACAGAAATAACTATATACGGGCCAACTTTACAATCAAGGTGCATATTGGCATAATTTTCATCTACTACGAAATTTTCGGCAGTAATTTTCAATGTTCCCCCGTTGGGCATCGCATCACGGGCATTTACACACAAATTCATCAGCACTTGATGTAATTGCGTAGCATCACCAGATATCACCCAAAGATTTTGCGCTAATAGAGTTGTAATTTCGATAGTTTTCGGAAAGGTTTCTTTAATAATCTGCTGAATTTCAATGATTAAATGTTTGCATTGTAAAAGGGTACGTTCTCCCTCCATTCCCCGCGTAAAAGACAAGACTTGTTTGACTAAATTCGCTCCGCGTTTAGCGTTAGTGATTAATATTGGTAATAATCTCCGAGAACGTTCATCTTGTAATTGTGCTTCTAAAAGTTGGGCTGTCATTAAAATTGGTGCTAAGACATTATTCAAGTCATGAGCAATACCACTAGCTAATGTGCCAATACTTTCTAGCCTTTGCGCCCGCAAAAATTGGGCTTCTAGCTGTTGTTTTTGAGTAATGTCTGTATTGACTACTAATATTGCTTGGGGTTGTTGGGCAAAATCACGCACCAGTGTCCAACGGCTTTCGACAATAATTTTTTTATTAGCTGCTGTGGTTTGGTGTAATTCTCCTTGCCAAGAGCCATGTTTCATTAATAACCGCAGTGCTTCTTGCAAGCGAGATAAGTCTTTTTCGTGCCACAATTCTGGTGTTTTTTTACCAATTACTTCTTCTTTTTGCCAGCCGTATAAAGTTTCAGCGGCTTTATTCCAAAATAAAATTTGGTCTTCTAAATCGCGGACAAAAATTGCATCGGTGGCGACATCAAGCAATGCGGCTTGTTCGCGGATTTTTTGTTCTGTTTGTTTGCGTTCGATGGCGTAGCGAATGGAACGCTCTAATAAAGGTGCAGTTAACTGACTTTTTTCTAAATAATCAGCTGCTCCGGCTTTCATGGCTTCGATATCAATTTCTCTATCACCTTGGCCTGTGAGCAAAATAATTGGTGCAGCACAGCCATGAGCGACTGCTTGGCGTAAAAGTTCGAGTCCGTTGTGGATGCCTAAACGATAATCTACTAGATATATATCATGTTGATTTTGGGCGATCGCCTGTTTTGCATCTGCATAATTATCTATCCATGACAACTCACAGCTTGCTACTTGAAATTCCCCAAACCAATCACGAGTCAAAATATAATCATCTTCGTCATCATCAATGAGTAGAACTCTGATTGGGTTTTTCTTCATTTTTTCCTCTCACTACTGCTAGTGGTAATTCCACAATTTCAAACCAGTATTTCCCAAATGTTTCCATTAGTTCTACTAAGGCAGAAAATGTCATTGGTTTGACTATGTAAGAATTAGCACCCAAACTGTAGGTATGATGGATATTTTCTTCTGCCTTTGAGGTAGTCAGGACAATAACCGGAATTGTTCGTAGTTCTGGGTCAGTTTTAATTTCTTTTAGTACCTCCAAGCCATTTTTTTTGGGCATATTTAAGTCCAGTAAAATCAAGCCGGGACGTGGCGCAAGTGTTTTGTCAGCATATTGACCACGACGATGGAGATAATCCATCAATTCTTCACCATTGCTGACTGTATGTAAATCGATTGACAATTGACTAACCGTGATTGCCTCACGGATTAGCATACTGTCATCTTCGTCATCATCAGCCATTAAGATAGTCACGGTTGGTTGCCGACCCTTCACTCTGAATTTTCTCCTGAGATATATAGTTATTAGTATGTATTAAAGCTGGAGAAAAAATCTAAATATTCTGATATCTTCGACAGATTGTCCAAATTTAAACCATGATTTGAGGTTAAATTGCTAAACTTCTGATTTAAAGTAGATATTCGCCTCCTTGATTTATGCTTGAGCTTATATTAACTATTCTAGATTCTGGCTTTCAAGTCATCAGTTCCTATGGTTGTGCTGGGTTTTCTGGATGGATTTGTCCAAGCAAACCTATTCTTGAAGGCTAGAGGAATACCTCTGGAGGGATAAAAATCATGGAGGAGAATTAATTGGCAAATTGACAATTAATTTTGTACCTTTTCCTGGGATACTTTGGGCAGAAATTGTGCCAAAATGCCGTTCGGCGATTTTGCGACAAATAGTTAAGCCTATGCCTGTACCTTCATATTCTCGACGACCATGTAACCTTTGAAAAATTTGAAAGATGCGATCGCAATATTTTTGTTCAAATCCAATACCATTATCTTCGACGATAATTTGACAATATTCCAAACCCACAGCTAATTGCGCTGATTGATTGTTTAAATCTTGACTATATATTTTGACAATAGGTGTCACTTGTGGACGATGAAATTTCAAGGCGTTACCAATCAGATTTTGCATTAATTGGCGCATTTGCAAGGGATCAGCTTTGATTGTGGGTAAATCTGCCACTTCTATGGTTGCGCTTGTTTGTTGAATTAAAACTTCTAAATCAGACAATACCTCTTGGGTAATTTGAGCTAAACTTACAGATACAAAAGGTTGCGCTCTGGTTGTTACCCGTGAGAGCGTTAACAAACCTTCAATTAAAGTTTGCATTCTTAAAACAGCATTCTGCATTCTTTCTAAATAATCAGATGCAGCTTCTGGTAAAGAATCACCACAAGTAGTCATCAGCCGTTCGCTAAAAGTTTTAATTTTGCGTAGCGGTTCTTGTAAATCATGGGAAGCAACGAAGGCAAATTCTTGCAGTTCTTCATTAGAACGACTGAGTTCTTGGCGTTGACGAGTTTCTGTTTCCAGAATTTTGCTTTGGGCTAAAGCAATGCCAATTTGATCTGCGAGTTGTTGCAGAAGTTCAATTTCCCAGTTATTCCACTGTCGGGGATATACACACTGATGGGCAACTAATAAGCCCCAGATTTGATTTTGCAGAAAAATTGGCACCGAAACAATGGCCTTGACACCGAATTTTTGTAGTATTTCCAGATGTGGTTGTGAGATTTGTGCTTGTTCTTGGTCTATATTACTAATGGCAATAATTGTTCCCTGAGTGTATTTTAAAAGACACATTTGTCCAATCGTTGGCTCGTTAAATTCCACACTTGAGGCCATTGGTAAACCATTAACTACAGCTTCTTTCAAAATGAAGATTGAGCCATTGGAACGGATTCTTAAAATCAAAACTCTGTCTGCACGTAGTAATTTTTGTACCTCTGTGACACTAGTTTGTAAAATCTTGTCAATTTGGAGAGACTGGCGAATTTTTAAAGTGATATCAGCAAATAACTGCGATCGCAAGTTTTGCCATTGCAATTGTGCCTGTACTCGCTTACGTTCGGTAATATCCATCATAGCACCAATCATCCGCACTGGTTGACCTGCTTGGTCATGGACAACATAAGCTCGGTCTAAAATGTAGGCATAGGAACCATCATGACGACGAAAGCGGTATTCATGTGACCAAAATTGTTGCCCGCTATTGATTGCAGCCCACATATCAGTCTCGATTCTTTGTTGATCTTCTGGATGTATGCGTTCATACCACCAATTTAAATCAGCATTCAATTCTGCCAATGGATAACCAAACAGTGTTTGTACAGCTTGATTCCACCACACTTGATTGGTGAGCAAATCCCAATCCCAAATCACATCATTAGTTGCACGGGTAATAATTTGAAATCGCTCTTCACTTTGGCGTAATTCTGCTTCTGCTTGTTTACGCTTGGTAATATCTATCACTATCCCCGACATTCGCACGGGTTCCTCAGACGTGTTGCGAAAAACTACACCTTTGCTCACTAACCAGCGAATACTACCATCAGGTAAAACAATGCGAAATTCTACATCATACTCGGCATCTGTGTGAACTGCTTGCATGATTGAGATATTGACAAAATCACGGTCTTGGGGGTGAACATAGTGCAGAAAAGTTGCATATTGACCATCAAAACCACCAGATTCTAAACCAAACAGTGCTTCTTGACTGTCTGACCAACTAACTTGATTAGTAATGATATCCCAGTCCCAAGTTCCCATCCGGACAGCTTCCAAGGCAATTTTCATTTGAGCTTCTCGTAATTGCGCCTGTTGGTTTTGCTGACGTAATTCCTTGATGGCGCGAGATGCTGCTAATAGATGGCGAATTCTGTGGGATAATACCACCCATTGAATTGGTTTAGTAATGTAGTCAGTTGCACCCACAGCAAAAGCTCGCTCTACAGATGCTGGCTCATAGGCCGCTGTAATCATTAATATTGGTGTATCTTGAATATTTGGTAATTTTTGTAATTCGTTGCAACAGGTAAACCCATCCATAACGGGCATAATGGCATCTATAATTACCATATCGGGATGTAAATTAGTGTAGGTAGTAATTGCTTTGCAACCATTACTGGCTTCTACTACTCGATATCCTGCATATTCCATCAGTTGACGCAGTTGAATTCTGGTTAAATCATCGTCATCGACAATCAGAATCAGCGCCGAATCTTGATTAGTCATATTGATTAGTAATTCTTGATTAATATTCAGAATTGAAAATCAGAAACTCAAAATGGTATGACTTATACAAATTATTATCGACTCTGTGATGGGACTCATATAGGAAACCGATTTGATTTATGAAAAAATTTCAGTATGTTTATTAGCGTGCCAACACTAAAGTAGCCACTACGTAATTTGATTTCTGAACAAAATCATTACACCTAGATAAAGCCTCTTTCCTACTCCCCACTCCCTGACTCAACAAGTATCCTATATGACCACTACATTTACCGCACCAATTAAACCAAGAGTCGAAGATAGTTTTGCAATTACCTTTGCTCCCTTATCCCTTGAGGAAGTCTACGCTAAAGCAGATGCTCCAGCTAACGGCGCTGTAGTGGTGATGAGTGGTATGGTACGAAATAATACTGATGGACAACCAGTAGTCGCCCTAGAATATCAAGCCTATGAACCAATGGCAATGCGGGTGTTTTATCAAATTGCGGCTGATATTCGCACATTTTGGCCTGATGTCCAGCGAGTTGTGATTCATCACCGCATTGGACGGTTACAAGTAGGAGAAATCAGCGTTTTAGTTGCCGTAGGTTGTCCCCATCGTAGTGAGGCGTTTGAAGCCTGTCGCTATGCTATTGATACCCTCAAGCATAACGCGCCAATTTGGAAAAAAGAACACTGGCAAAATGGTTCTACCACTTGGGTAAGTATTGGCGCTTGCGAGCAAAACTGCTGAGGTAACACAGGTTGATTCTGTTGGCTATGCAAGAGTATTTAGAACAAAAAATTGCCAATATATTGCTTACCTTAGCTCACCTAAATTTAGTCTTGGTGCGGAATGATATTATCCGTGTATAGCAGCAGTCCTCAATGATGTACAAATATCTCTCCCCTGTCTTCCTTGCCTGTTCTGTGCGTATATCAAATAGGACTGCTGTGGAAGCAGAAATTTTCAGCAGCTTTTAGGTACTGAGTTCACTATGCGACTGATATTAGTTGAGGATGAAACAGATTTAGGTGCAGCCATCAAGCAAGTTCTCAGCCATGAGGCGTATGTAGTAGATTGGTTTTTAGATGGGAATCAAGCATGGCAACATCTCGAAAATAGCTCAACTGAGTACACATTAGCGATTTTTGATTGGATGCTGCCTGGGGTCTCTGGAATAGAGTTGTGTAAATGGTTACGAAAATGCCAGTTAACCCTACCTGTGTTAATGCTAACGGCTAAAGACCGTATGGAAGAAAAAATTATTGGTTTAGATAGCGGCGCAGATGATTATTTAATTAAACCTTTTGATATGGCAGAACTACTAGCCAGATTACGAGCATTGCATAGGCGGGCTGCTTACACAGGCGCAACGTTTACACCCCAAGTCAAACCTCGACGTTTAGAAGTAGGTTATCTGGCGCTTAACTACAACACTCATGAACTGACTCGGCAGTATACTAACGGAGAAACGCAAGTATTAACTTTAACAATTAAGGAATTTCAATTGTTAGAGTTTTTTATGCGACATCCTAACCAAATTATCAACCGTGACCAAATTATTAATCAACTTTGGGAAATTGGTACAGCACCAGTCAGCAATGTCGTAGCAGCGCAAATTCGCTTATTGAGACGTAAATTAGGAGAAGAAGACAGCGAAGCTTTGATAGAAACTATTTATGGTGTAGGCTATCGTCTTAATATTCAGACTACAGAAATAAGTAGTTGATTTATATGAAACGTAATCATATTTTTTACCAAACTCGGTTGAGATTGGCAGCTTGGTATACTCTAGTGATGGGTAGTATTTTAGGGCTATCTGGTTTTGGAGTCTATACTGTAGTTGCCCATACTTATTATGAGACTATTGACCAGGGATTAAAATCAGTAGCAAAGGCACTTCATAAAAGTGTTGAACCAGCTTGGCAACAACCAGGACATTTACAAGAACTAGCTAAAGAACTTTCCTTAGAATTATGTGTAGCTTCTACAAGCTGTTTACCTAAAACAACTATTATCAAACAACCAATAAATGAGACAGGTAATCAGGTGAATTACTATGTGCGCTTATTAGATAGTTCAGAAAAAGTATTTGCAAGCACAGGTATAGAATTTGATAATTTAAACCCTACTGTATCATCACAACCTTGGCAAATAATTACTGATGCTTTTGGTACGCGATACCGCCAAATAACTTTACCTTTGTATACTCAAAACCAAATTTCAGGTTATTTACAAGTCGCACGTAGTATTACTGATTTAGATCAACATTTGGCTTATTTGAGATTAACTTTAATTTTGGGACTGCCAATTTCGATGGTTTTTGTGGCTTTGTCTAGTTGGTGGTTGGCAGAAAGAGCAATGCAACCTGTGTATCTTTCCTATCAACAAATGCAACAATTTACTGCTGATGCTGCCCATGAGTTCCGCACCCCTTTAGCAGCAATGCACTCTACTATTGAAGCCGCGATCAAGTTACAGCTAGAACTAAAAGCAAATCATGGCACTTTAGATGTCCTGAAACGCCAAAATCATCGCTTATCACAATTAGTTAGTGATTTATTGTTGTTAACAAGGATAGATCAAAAACAAATAACAGTAGAACATCAGCCTTGCTGTCTGAATGATTTAATTAGCGATTTAATTGAAGAATTAGCATTTTTAGCGGTAGAAAATCAAGTCAATCTTGCTGGACAGATGTCAGTGATCAAAAAAGTTTATGTCCAGGGAAATGAAGAACAGCTTTATCGCTTAATTTCTAACTTGATTATTAATGCAATTCAGGCAACACCAAGTGGCGGAAAAGTCACTGTTTTTTTAGAAATTAATGAGCTTTATGCCATTATTAAAGTTCAAGATACAGGAATTGGTATTGCCATCGAACATCAACAGCGAATTTTTGATCGGTTCTATCGAGTAGATCGCGATCGCTCTCGGAGTTCTGGTGGTTCTGGTTTGGGTTTAGCCATTGCTTTAGCGATCGCTCAAGCACACAAAGGCAAGATTTACGTTCAAAGTCAAATCGGACTGGGTAGTACATTTACAGTCCGAATTCCTCTGTAGTACTCTACTCAATTCATGTTCACAGATTACAGGTGTTCAGATACCCAACTGTTGACAGTTGGGTATCTATAGGCGATCGTATATTTGTGTTTATTTTGCGACAGTATCTAAACAATCACAAAGTTGCTGACATTCAGCGCCGGCACACCAGACAGTTGCGCTAGTTGTACTTGTCTAAATCCACCAGCATTACCATCTTGGTCAAAGTACAACGCACCAGTAATGTTGTTATAGATGAATCTTTGATCAGCTGTGGTTGCCGATGTTCCCAAGGTAAACTGACTAATCGATAGCGCCCCAGCCAATAAACCGCCACCAAAACCAGCCGCAGATATCTGAATGGTGTCATTACTGATACTGAAGTCAGTAATCGTATCAGTACCTTCATTAAAATGATTAAAGACAAAGGTATCTGCACCACTACCTCCTGTAATCAAGTCGTTACCTGTACCACCAATGAGAAAATCATTACCATTACCACCAATCAAGGTATCGTTTCCACTACCGCCATCCAGGGTGTTATTACCTAAAGCACCCGCCGCCGAAAGATAATCATTCCCACTACCACCATTCAGTACATTAGTACCACTGGAATTCTGCACAGTCAATGTGTCGCTACCATTGCCTCCATTGAGAGTGTTATTTCCAGATGAACTAACAGCAGCAAGATAGTCATTACCATTGTCACCATTCAGTACATTAGTACCACTAGAACCATCCACAATTAATATATCGTTACTATTTCTACCGTTAAGAGTATTATTCCCAGATGAATTAACAGCAGAGAAAACATCATCAGCATTATCGCCATTCAGCTGGTTATCGCCTGTAGAATCATCAACGATTAATGTGTTTCTACCAGCACCACCATTGAGGGTGTTGTTTCCAGACGAACCAACCGCAGAAAGATAATCCTCACCAGTACCACCATCTAGCAGGTTATCGCCTGTTGAATAGTCAACGTTTAATGTGTCATCACCTGCGCCACCAATGAGGGTGTTAACACCAGAAGTACCAACAGCATAAAGCTCATCATTACCGTTGTAACCATTCAGCAAGTTATTACCTGTAGAATCATCTGTAATTAGCTTGTCGTCACCTACTCCACCATCTAGGGTATTATCACCAGCAGCACCAATAGCGGAAAGCGTATCATTCCCTGCACCACCACTCAGTAGGTTATTGCCTGTTGAATAGTTAACATTTAATGTATCGTTACCAGCACCACCATTGATTCGATCATTACCACCACTACCACCAAAAAGTGTATCATCGCCATTGCTGCCAACAATGTTGTCACTGTAGCTTGTACCAATGATTGTTAAACTTTCGATGTTGCTGTAGCTAACTCGATTTGTGCCTGCGGTGATTCTGCCACTGTTAGTTGAAGCATTGTATGTGGACGAGATGGGTGCATCAGCATCACTGTAATCAATGGAAAGAGAATCTTCCCCATCTCCACCATCTACGGTTTGAGTCGCGATGGTGGTAGGACTTGGTTCTTGTGGCACGATGTTGCTGAGATAAAAGATATCATCCCCTGCGCCACCATAGAGGCTATTATTTCCGGCGACACGTTCGGCATAAATCTCATCATTGCCATCACCACCATCCACAAGGTTGTTGCCTGTGGAGGTACTAATATCTATTATGTCATCACCTTCTCCACCACTGAGGGTGTTATTCCCGGTTGTAAAAGCAGCTAGTATGACATCATTTCCACCTTCACCTGCGATGTTGTTGTCCCCATCGCTCACATCAATACTGTCATCTAAACGTGCATTGCTAATGGTGATGAAATCATCGAACTCTGTACCAATAATGTTCAAGCGTTCGATGTTGCTGTAACTTATTTCATTGCTTCCGGCTGTGATGGTGCCAATGTTTCTGGCACTATTAAAAGTTGATGAGATGGGGGCATCAGCATCACTGTAATCAACAAACAGAGAATCTTCCCCATCTCCACCATCTACTGTTTGCGTCGCGATGGTGGTAGGACTTGGTTCTTGTGGCACGATGTTGCTGAGATAAAAGATATCATCCCCTGCGCCACCATAGAGGCTATTATTTCCGGCGACACGTTCGGCATAAATCTCATCATTGCCATCACCACCATCCACAAGGTTATTACCTGTGGAGGTACTAATATCTATTATGTCATCGCCTGCTCCACCACTGAGGAGGTTATTTCCAACAGAAAAGATAGCTAGTAAAGTGTCATTATCATCACCTCCTTCTAAAACGTTGTTTCCAGAAGAACGAGTAATATCTAAAAAATCATCTCCTATTCCACCTCTGAGGATACTGTTTCCTGTGGAACTGGCAACGGCTGTGGCGGCATTCAGACTATCATTTCCAGCGCCACCATCTAAAATGTCATTGCCACCATTGCCCAATAAAGTATCATTCCCGGCAAAGCCTCTAATAATATCATCGCCAGCTGTGCCAATGAGGTTGTCATTGCCATTTGTACCATTGATATTCACCATAACTTTTACCTAAATAAATCGATGATTTACCTGAAAATTCTGTGTCATACAAAAAAGGAGAGGTGAGCATTGCTCATCTCTCCTTTGGTTATCAAAATGAACAATGATGAAATTCCTTGAGAGCTAGGAATATTTAGTGGTCGTCAAGTTATAACTCTTTGAGGAATTCAATCATGGCTTGTTGGTCAGCAGGACTCAAAGAACGATAGCGACGAATGACTTCCCGTGCATCACTGCGATGGGTTCTAGAAACTTCGCTATTGTAAGGAGGACAAATCACGTCTGCTGGTGAAGAGCCATAAGAAATTTTGCCAATGGCTCCCCCTGGTGGTACTGGACATCCTGCTCCGGGGACGTTAGTAGGCGTACGACTATCATCGGGGGCTGGTAAGTCGTGTAACTCAATAGCTGCACGAATAGCATCATCTAAAGTACGCACAACTAATGGTGCATTAGTAACTTGACTGTTAGTAAATACAGTACCAGCAGGATTACTGTTAACGGTGAGTCGGCTTAAGTACACACGAGCATCGTGTAAGAATGGAGCGCCCATTCTACCCAAACCCATGAGTGGTGCTGTACGGAACTCATCACCCAAAGCAGTGCCTTGCACATTGCTAAATACGTCACCAGCAAGGTTACGAGGAAGATCAAAGGTAGCAAAAGAACGACCTACAGATGTAGTAGCACCTTGTTCCTTAGAAAGAGTTGGTTGATATTGTCTGTTAACAACTAATGGATCACGAGGTAAAGAAGCCCAACGCTCTGCATCGATTTGAGGTACGTTGTGCAGAAGTAGATCAGAGAAAATTGGAGCCCATTTATAGCTCAAATGTTGAGCAACGATCGCACCATCTCTGGTTGTGGCTGCTGGTGACTGACCGGTTCTTTGAACAGGGATATGGCAGCTGGCACAGCTCACCATAGAATCTTTACGGTTAATAGCATTAGGATCGCGATCGTCACCACCTGCTGGGAAGCGGCCTGGAATCATCCGGTTAGAGAAAGCTACTAAGTCAATACCAAAAAGCTCTGCACCGCGCTTAACTTGACCTTCAGGACTTTGTGGAGAACGAGACCTTGTGGGATTATTCAACACTGCCAAAAGTGTGTCACCAAATTCTGGAGGAGCGGTCATCCGCAAGAAATTCCGTTCACTTAATGGCACACTGAGGTGTGATTCTAATGTGTTGGGATATGGGTCAACACAACCTGGACGACCAATGTTAGTAGGAGAGTCTGTTGGTTCATTACGGTTGAGAATACTTGTAAACCCAACTTCCCCTTGTAGACCACCAGCAACAAACTGGAGGATTTCTGCACCATTAGCCCGCAACCCAAAGCGTCCTACACCACCAGTAAAAGCTGAACCGGCAGAGATAGCAGTGCCTGTAGGGGTAGGAATAGTGTTGGTTTTACCAGTAATACAATCGCCTATACAAGCGAAGATAGCTGCATTGTTGAGAGATGAGGGGATACTTTGAGTATCAGAACCTTCATCTTCAAAGCGTCGGATGTCGTTGGTCGGAATTGCTTCCATCAAACCACGACCAATATATGGAGGCCCAGCAAACTCAACCACACTTCGTCGGAAACCAAGAGAACTAAGTTTTGTTACCGGATCAATGTTGGGCAAGTTCGGGTCTTCAGCAATTGTTGGAATGCGCTCAGGCAAACACTCAGGGAGGGAAGGACGAGTGTGTTGAACAAAGCCACCGAGGCGTGGTGAAAGTCCGCCCCTGGCCACCCCATCAAGAGGATCAAAGAGGTTCTGTGCAGGATTATAGTCGCCGAAGGTTGTAAAAGCAGCTGTCCTGCCAGTGTTATTGATAGCATCAAGGTTATCAGCGGCTCTTCCACCACCAGTAGCAGGATCGAGGGCTGTAAACTTAAAGTTTGTTGGTGACGAGCGTGCAGCTCTAGATACGTTAGAAACGTCACGTACAACTCGGCTATTAGGAGTTGCTTCAGCAGAACTCAAGTGACAACCTAAGCACATCTGCTGGTTAGCAATTGGCCCTGCACCTTCTACAGCAAGGTGGGGTGTTGTGAAGAATTGTATCCCTTCTACCAAGGCCTCTTTTTGTGTGGGAGTTGCAGAAGGATAGACCAAGGCATCAAGGTCTTTCAATCCCAAAGGAAATGCCCCAACTACACCAAATTTTTGTCGGGGAACACGTTCTGCTGGAGTAAATGCGATTCCTGGTGCTGGCTCTGCTACATCAAATACATTATTGATTCCATTACCAAGCTCGGTTTGTCTTTGAGCTAACAACGTCGCATCGTCTGGGATATTACTACCAATAGGAGCAGAAGAGAAAATACCTGCCAAACCGACTTCTGGGAAGAGTGCTGCCGAAGATATGGCCAGGGCAAATGAACAGCATACTATTAATAACAAAGTTGGAAGCCTACGCTTACGCGTAAACCTCATGATGTTTCGCTCTCTCATAAGTTTCTAGATTTTCATAGGAAAGTTGTTTGTTACAAGGGGGTCAATCATCAACTACGTGATGATTTGTACTGCTGCCCTATCAGAAACATACACTATTTCAACATAAATAAAAGATACAGTATGTAACTAGTAAATTCTGCATGTCTTTACTAATAATTTAATAATCGCTTCATATACTCTAGAAAAATTTACTGATAGAGAAGTGAATAAACTTTCCCAAACTAGGATATGGCAACAAGAGGAAAATTTTACTCAAGCGTATGCGTATTGACCGAGTGTTAACTTATGTTTTTACCTTTTACTCTGGCAAGGGATGATAACAGCAAATAATTTATCCCCTTAAGAGCTTATGGATTTAATTAAAACTAGTAAATTTTATTAATTAGATTTCGGCAATCTAGATTATTGTTTGTCTTTTGTGCCATAATTAAGACTCGCATTAACTAAGTTAAAGGTGAGTGCTGGATAATAAGCAATCACCTTTTTTTTCTGAAATGCTTGCTACTGCTATTTCGATTAGCTCTCAATGGCATAAGTTCAAACTAGCATCAAATATTATGATTATTTACTAATAATCTGGTTAGATACTTAGAGTCTATATATAGGCAAAAAGCTTGCTAAGGAAGGTTTTCAGGGAAAACCAATCATATTTATAAGCTAGATAAACTACGGAATAAAATCAAGCAATGCGGTTTAATTTCAAGCATAAATTGTACCAGTCATAGCTTTATACTGGCATGACAACCAAATAATACTCAGGGTTTGACTAGTTACATATTATGTAAAAAAGCGGGATACTCTGTCAATTCCTGACACTACTTTATACTTCATATTCAATTCGTTTGGTATTTCATTGAGATTTTAATAATTTAGCTTATTTTTGAGTAAATAAGGATTTCATTTAAATTTCATTTTTATCGGCAGTCGAATTGTTGGTGTCAATAAAAGCCTGCAATTTTATAATCTATCTTTTGGTAGACAAGGATTTCATTTAAATTTCATTTTTATCGGCGCTCGAATTGTTGGTGTCAATAAAAAACTGCATTTTCATCATCTAACCTTCGGTAGATAAGAATTTCATTTAGATTTCATTTTTGTTGGCATTTAAATTGAATTACAGCAATAAAAACTTGCTGTTTTATATATCTATCTTTCGGTTGATGAGGATTTCATTTAAATTTCATTTTCTTGAAAGTAGTTGTTGATGAGATAAACTGTAAAAAACTTCAGACTTTTACTGACTTTCACTGATGACAAGTGATTGCTAAGAATATGTTCGTCAGAGGGAAAATTCTCTGGTTGAGGCTTGCTCGACAAATGCTCCAACCCAGGCGCTTGGCGTTTGCTGAAGCGTGCTTGATTGGTCTAGTTTCTGGCCTAGCGGCAGTTTTATTAGGACAAGCTGTAGACTGGGCAGGGGCGTGGCGAGTGCATGTTTCTTACTTATGGCCTGCTTATTTGGTACTACCGGGCATTGGTCTAGTCGGAGGTATTTTAGCTGGTTGGTTAGTTGAGCGTTTTGCGCCTGAAGCATCTGGAAGCGGAATGTCGGAAGTAAAGGCGGTGTTGGCTCGCGTACCGATGCCGTTAAATCTGCGGATTGCTTTGGTCAAGTTGGTTAGTGCTACATTGGTGCTGGGTTCTGGGATGCCTTTAGGACGAGAAGGGCCAACTGTGCAGATTGGGGCAGCTTTGGCAAATCAACTGAGTAATTGGGTACCGACTTCTCCTGAGCATCGCCGTCAACTAATTGCCGCAGGTGCAGGAGCCGGGTTAGCGGCTGCTTTCAATGCACCGATCGCTGGTGTACTGTTTGTTGTAGAAGAGTTACTTCAAGATGTGTCAGGTATTACTCTTGGCACAGCTATTTTGGCTTCTTTTATCGCTTCCGTGATTTCTCGCCTTTATGGTAGTCACAGCTTTGATTTGAGTCAAATCAATTTAGTATCTGGGCATACAACTTTCTTTGCTCAGGAAATCCCTTTTTACTTGATTTTGGGTGGATTAGCAGGATTATTAGGGATTTTGTTTAATAAAGGTGTGATTGCTAGTTTGGAGATGAATCAGCGTTTACTACACCTGAGTTTACCTTGGCGAATTGGAATTGTGGGGTTAGTTAGTGGAATTGCGATCGCTTTGTTGCCTGTAACTTTTCGCAATAATGCTGGGCTAAGAGAAATTATATTGATGGGTGATGCTCATTGGTTATTTGCTGCGATCGCTCTTTTAGTCCAATTTACCTTAATTCTTTTAACTTATGGCTCTGGAGCGCCTGGGGGTTTACTTGTTCCCACTTTAGTGTTAGGCTCGGCTCTTGGTTATTTGGTGGGTGCTGCTGAACAAAGTTGGTTGGGAATGAGTGCGGCAACAACTTATGCTCATGTGGGGATGGCAGCATTTTTTAGTGCTGTCTCTAAAGTACCGATTACAGCAGTCATCATTGTGTTTGAGATGACGACAGATTTCAATCTGGTGCTACCTTTGATGATTGTATCTGTAGTTGCCTATTTAGTAGCGGAAAGAATTGATCACAGGTCACTCTATGACCTTTTACTCGAAAGAAAAGGTATTCACATTCAAAAAGAGCCAACTACAGATGGACTGTTAGCACAAATCAGCGCCGCAGAGGTGATGCAAAGACGTGTTGAAACTCTCTCTAGCCAGATGAGTATTGATGAAGCAGTGCAAGCATTTTCTCAGTCTCACCATCGCAATTTCCCAATTTTAGAAAATGGTAAAGTTGTAGGCATTATCACGCAGAAAGATTTAGTTCACAACGCTTCACAACAGATAAAGGGAAATGCAACTATCAGCGAGATTATGACACCTGAACCAGTGACTGTCAGCCCTACAGCCACACTAGCCTATGTTTTACATATACTTAATCGTCATAATCTCAGCTGCTTACCTGTAACCGAAGGCAGAAAACTAGTAGGAATCATTACTCGTAGTGATATTATCCGTGTAGAAGCAGAGAGGTTAAGTGGCCAGCTTCAAGGGATAGAACCAAAATCAGCGCCTTCTTATGTAATTTATCAAACTCGCACTCCGGCTACAGGCAAAGGCAGACTACTAGTACCGCTTTCACATCCACAGACAGCCAAGACTTTATTAGATATGGCAGTTGCGATCGCCAAACAACGCAACTATGAAATAGAATGCTTACAAGTAATTATTGTCTCACCAAGGCGTATCCCATCAGAAACACCAGTAGACACTACCAAAAGTCACCGTCTTCTGGAAGAAGCAATATTATTAGGTCAAAAACAGCGTATTCCTATTCATACCCAGATACGAGTTGCCCATAATGTAGCTGAAGCAATTTTGGAAACAGTGAAAGAGCGACATATTGATTTAGTATTAATGGGTTGGAAAGGCACTACATCAACGCCTGGTAGAGTTTTCAGCCGAATAGTAGATACAATAATTCGACAAGCTCCTTGTGATGTTGTCTTAGCTAAATTAGATGACAAGAAAGCCTTCGACCGTTGGTTATTGCCAATTGCCGGCGGGCCTAACTCTCGCCAAGCAATTAAATTATTACCTGCCTTGAGTTCCTTAAGTTCATCCCCTAAAATCAAGCTGTGTCAAGTTTTTCAGCCGAGTAATTTCACACCTGACACAACATTATTAAAAAAATCTCTTCATTTTCTCCAACGCCGAGTTAATGGTAAAGTACTCGCTACTTCAGTTAAATCCAATTCTGTTTGTGAGGCTGTCATTGATTGTGCCGCACAAGACGACACCGATGTGATTATTTTAGGCGCTAGTCGTGAAGGTTTATTACAACAAGCAATTCAAGGAAATATTCCCGAAAAGATTGCGCGGAATAGTAATTGCACAGTCATTATGGTCAAAACGTAAAATCTACAAATGTTTCTCAGGATGATTGTTTGACTGGAGTACGAGCAACACCTCGTACCTGTTCTTCATAAATTTGACAAAATTATTATTGAATTGCTTGTTGTAATTGCTCAGGAGTTAGAGATTTAATTAAACTTAATGGAAGTGGTTGCTGACTAATTGTATTAATGTAATCTGTACTCAAATATGGAAGAAAATTTTCTTGATCAACACCATAAGTTTCCAAGAAAGCAACACTCAAAGCTCGAATATAGCGTTGTGCTAAAGCTGGATTAGAACCGATTATTGCTGTAGGTACAGATACAACTTCATTAGATGATTCGGCAATTGTAGAAAAATGTGTACCACCATTGATAAGTGCTAAATATTTATTTGGTGTTGTTAACCAAGTAAAAGGCTGAATTTGTTCTGGCAAAGCCGGAGCAATTGTATCATCACTACCAGACACAATCATCAAGGGAATTTTAATGTTGCTGAGACTCTCCTGTCCAAAAATACTACTATCAACTGGATTAATTGCAATTGCTACTTTTATTCTGCTATCAGATAAACTATATTCAGTATGTGGTAAGCTGACTAGCAAACATTGAAGTAATAGGGAAACATTTAATGTATCTTGTAAAGCTGGGCAATCGGCATTTAATTTCTTAAAATTAATTTCTGCACCTGCTAAAGCTAATGCTGTATATCCACCAAATGATTGTCCTATTACGCCAATTTGCTCTAAATTCAAATGCCCTTGAAATTTTGAATTATATTTTGATAAACGAGTCAATTCATCTAGTAAAAATTTAATGTCTAAAGGTCTATCAATAAATTCTCTAGGATTAGTAACTTTATCTGCTGTACCTGATAATAAGGCTTGTATTTGTTTTGAATTACTACCAGGATGTTCAGGAACAGCAACAACAAAACCATAAGAAGCTAAATGTTCAGCTAGATATGCAAAACTGGTTCTATCAGAGCCAAGTCCGTGTGAGATGACAATTACGGGGCGAGGATTTTGAGTAGTTGGTAGATAAATATCAGCCGGAAATTGTCTAAGACGCGAGAAATCGTTAAGTAGAATAGTTTGTTTTGTAAACCTAAAGCTTCCAGGGTTTTTCAAGTCCTGCAATGGCGCAACTTTAAGAGTAGAAGTATTTATTAGCTGTTGCTGAGACTGTTGGTTAACAAGAGCTACTGCATTTTGAGTTTGATTAACTAAATCTTGTAAAGCATCTACGATTTCTAAGGTTTGACTTAAATTAATAGAAATTGCACTTGCTGGAAATTTTTGTAATACATTTAAAAGTGTAAAATTTTGTTGCTCGGATGCGGATAAAATCAATGCAGCGCGAATTGCATAGAATCCTGATAAGTTAGATTCTGTCTGAATAACCTTTCCTAATTTTTCTAATAATCTTTCCCCAATAGGTGTATATAAAAATTGCGAAACTTCTATTTGATTCAAAGGAATAGGAGTGATTAAAGATTTCCGCAGTTGAGTTAGTTGCTTTTTGCCTATGTATCTACTGTATGAAGCTAAATTATCGTCTAATCTGCCTGTTTTCACATAGCTTTCTAACGAACTAATAGGTATAGACTCTTCTAAAAGACCATAGTTAAATTTTATTCTTTCTGCACCTAACACGGGATAAGCGGTGAGTGTAGATAATAAACTTATACTAAAAATACTCCAAGCTCTTTTGAGCAAAATCATTTGTTTACCTATTAAATATTTTATATACTTTAAATGAAATTAACTGATGATAAAATTTGATAAAGATTTACATCCTTTTCAACTAAACAGGCATGACCACTATGAGGTAGAGTGATTAACTGAGAATTAGGAAAGATATTACTTAAACGTTTTGCCTCGTCTTCTGATGGCAAAAGGCGATCATTTTTACCAGCAATAAGTAAGACAGGTTGAGTGATTTGAGATAATTTTTTTTCATCAATATAAAATTCTCTCATCAAAGCTAGTCGCTGACTAGCAGTTTCTTTGGGTGCAGAGCTAGTTGATTTTAAAAGAGCTTGACTAGCCGCAGGTGAAATTTGCTTTAAGTTAGCGAGGAAAGGCAAAGATAATAACGAAGAAATTTTATAAAATAAATTGGGTGTATAAGGAAATAACAACGAACCTAAATTTAACCAAGGTACTCGATGAAATGAAGAAGCAGAGTTAATCAAAATAATCTTCGTAAACAGTTGCGGAAATTTTTCTAGAACTTTAAGCGCCAAGCAACAACCGAATGATTCACTACAGAGATAGACAGGCGATGTATCACAACAAGCAACTTCTTGTCTAAGGGGTAATTTAGCTAATTCTTTCTGAATTAAATATACTAATTCTTCTGTCATTTCATCCCAACTTGTTAAATCATCGGCTGGAATCACAAAACAACGTACATTAAAAGCAGCCTCTAAGCCTTGTGTTTGAATATACATCAATTCCTTTCCAGTCTCATCCATCCCTGGCAGAAATACAAAAAGTGGATAACTAAAGTTAGATGGTTGAGGATTCAAAAAATAAGGATGACTGCTTGTTTTGGATGTCATAATTAACCTAATCTTATTAACCAAGCGATCAAAATAGTAATTTGCAAATATTCTGCGATAACAAGCTTCAGTTCTCCTGTGCAGTCTCCTATCATGAAAAGTAAAAACTATCAGCAAGTTAACCTACTTGCTGATATAAAATTTTCAGTTAATAGGACAAACTAATACCATTGCTTGATCAATTACATCTTCATCAAGCAATGGTATTATCAAAAACTCTAGACGTTAGCTAATGTTGCTCCTGGGACTAATTCAACTTTCACCCAACCAGGTTGCCGTTTGTCAAATGCTTTGTAAGCATCAATTACTGACATTAAAGGTTCGACTTGGGTTAAAACTTTAGTTGGGTCTACTGTGCCGTTGCGAACCAAATCCACCAACATCGGAATATATTTTCGGTGATTACAATTACCCATATTGATGCTTAAATTCTTGTTCATTGCCATACCAATGGGGAAGAAATTGTGAGTTGGTGGATAAACCCCAATAATTGAGAGTGTCCCAGCTTTTGCTAATGCTTGTACTGCCCATTCTAGTGCTTGAGAAGGAGCATTCCCAGGATGCCAATTGCCATTTTGCGGATTAGTTTGAGGAGCAATCTGTTGTAATTGCTGCTGGAATTGTTGTGCTTCTTGTCGTGCTTTTGCGGCGGCTGGGCCACTGTCTGGAGCATTAGCATCTACGCCAACAGCTTCAATTACTCTATCTACACCGATACCTCCAGTTAATTCACGGATCGCTTCAATTGGATCTTCGGCATTATAGTCTATAACTTCTGCACCCAAATCACGCGCCATTTCTAAGCGTGAGGGAATGGTATCTACTGCAATGATGCGTCCAGCGCCAAAAAGTCTGGCACTGACAATGGCAAACTGACCAACAGGGCCACAACCAAAGATAGCGACTGTATCTCCTGGTGTGATCTCTGCAATATCGGCTCCAAAGTATGCCGTAGGAAAGATGTCAGATAAAAGAATTGCTTGGTCGTCGGTGACTTCTTTTGGTAGTTTAACTAGTCCTGCATTGGCATAAGGAATCCGTGCGTATTCTGCTTGCAAGCCATCGAAGGGGCCTGCTGCTTCTGGGCCGCCAAAAAAAGCTGTACCGGCGTTATGTCCATGAGGATTAGCGTTATCACATTGAGCATGATAACCTGTACGGCAATATGAACAATAGCCACAGGCAATTGTAGAGGGAACAACAACGCGATCGCCTACTTTTAAATTTCGCACATTAGAACCAATTTCTTCAACTATTCCAACACCTTCATGTCCCAGAATTGTACCAGGTTTCATTCCTGTAAATGTTCCCCGAATCATGTGTAAATCTGTGCCACAAATTGCACTAGAAGTCAGTCTAATAATGGCATCAGTTGGTTCTTTAATTTTTGGTTCTGGTACGTTATCTAACCTAATATCTCCTATTCCGTGGAAAACTACTGCTTTCATGTTAAATGCTCCTGGCTGTTAAAGTTCGCATTTCAAAAAAATTAGTAGCTGTAAACTTTAGCTACTATAAATCACCTCACAAATGAAAATAAATAATTATGCAAATAATTACCGAAACCTGGATCAACTAAAACTTTATTTTTGATTTATAAAAGAATAAATCAGTAAAATATGGAATTAAAAAAAACACATTTGCAATTAGAAACTATAGTATCGACATTACTATAGTTTCTAATCGTCCTCTAGAAAGATATAAATTATGGAGAGTGTAGATAGATAATGTAAAATGAATAAATTTAAAGCATTACCTTGAAGAATAATTCAGAAGCCAGCATTCTTCTTCAACAAATTTTTTCCTAATTTTTCAATCATTTCTGACTACTGAATTCTGGCTCCTGAATTCTTACATAGGAAAACTAGTCCATACTTGGTTTCTCATCAAATTGCACCATCATTAATACAGCTGGCGCATCACCTACTGTTCCAGACAGATGACCTTTATGGCCTTGTCCATCCTCTTTTGTTCCCTGGTCGCCTCCAAAAGAAATCTCGCCAGCACCCATCTCTACTCTCTGACCATCCATAGTTTCTACAAACCAGCGTCCTGACAGAGGAACAATCCATTGAGGCTTGGGATTTTCATGCCATTCTCCAATCCATCCAACAGGTAACACTGTATACGAGATAGTAGCACCAGACTGTTTTAATTTAGACATCCATTGAGGAGCGGTATCTGGTGCAATACCTTTTTGATTGAAGTCCTCAATTTGACGACGAGACTGGTGACTTACACCATTTTGATCAGTCCAAACATACCAATAAGCAAGGGTCGGTTTTTGTGATTGGTTATTGTGCATAAAAATTGTTTTCTGAGTTGTACCCAACATTTCCTGCGTAAATCCTAAATTAGTGGCCAGAGGGATAGAACATCTTTTTAAATCAACTCTCTTACATAGATTAAACCTCTAAATAAGTTTTTTCCGATAAATCTGAAGCCATTGTTTACTCTTCCCCGTCAATTACTTGTACTTCGCCATCAGTATGGGTAACTTGCCATTTGGTTTGTTCTCCTTCGCGCCAAAAACGCAATGACACTTTCGCGTCTCCCACAGTCAAATTGAGCAATTCCAAATCTGGCAAGCATTCTGGTAAACTTGGCTGTACCTTTAATTTTCGCTTTGGTGCATCGGCTTCGAGTCCTAGTATGCTGCGAATCAGTAAGAAAATCGAACCAGCCGCCCAAGCTTGGGGTATATTTGCATCTGGATAAGGGACGGGAAAGTTATCATCTCGGCGTTCAATTCCGCCAAACAATTCTGGCATTCGTCCCGATTGGAAATAACTAGCAGCTGCAAAAATTCCTTCAGCAATATGATTGGCTTCTTTGTGATAGCCGTATCGCTTTAACCCAGCCGCAATAATTGAGTTGTCGTGTGGCCAAACACTTCCGCGTTGATAACTAATGGGGTTATAGCCTTGATTTTGCGATGAAAGAGTCCGTATACCCCAACCACACCACATATCTGCATCAAAAAGTCGCTCTGCAACTTTTTTCGCTCTTTCTTGGGGTACAATACCAGACCAGAGCAATTGACCAGGGTTAGAGGCGATAGATTTAATTTGTTGTTTGTGGTTATCTAAGCCAAGACAGTAAAAGCCTTCGTCTTCCATCCAAAAGCGATCGTTAAAGCGTTGATATAGTTCTGCTGCTTTTTGACGTAGCTTGTCCGCTTGTTCCTGTTCTCCCCACACTTCATAAATTAAAGCTGCTTTTAGCCAAGCATCATAAACGTAACCTTGCACCTCACACAAAGCAATTGGCGGTTCAGCTAATTTGCCATTAGGGTAAACTATTGAGTCTCCCGAATCTTTCCAGCCTTGATTACGTAATCCATGACTAGAAAGAGTTAAATATTCTACAAACCCATCATCATCAAAATCGCCATACTTATCAATCCAATTTAGGGCTTTTTCTAGAGGCGATCGACACTCCTCAAGCATAGTGAGGTCAGCGTTCCAGTTATAAGTCTCAGCTAACGTAACAATCCACAAAATAGTAGTATCTACCGTACCGTAATAGGGATTGTATGGCAGTTGATTGAGTTTGGTTAATTCGTCACGCCGTAATTCATGCAGCATTTTGCCTGGTTGAGCATCGTGCCAGTCATCTAACTGTTTTGCTTGTAACTGCGCCAATCTTAACAGCGTACCACGGGCAAATTCGTGATAAACCGCCATTGTTTGCAAACTGGTAATTACAGAGTCACGACCAAAAACAGCCATAAACCAAGGTATACCAGCCGCAGGCATCCAAAATTGATGACTGTTGTCATCTACCTCAATCCGTAACGCTGCCATATCAACAAGCGCCTGCTGATAAAATCCTCTAATCTCGGCATTGGAAGATTGCAGTTGTGTCGCATTACTGAGAAATTCATTTCTTACTTTTCCGGCATCTGTAGTATGAGATACAGCACAGGTTTGTTGAGGTATGAGGACATCTCCATTGGCTAAGGCTGTAAAGTTAATACAGGTATGCCACGTTTTGCCAGGAGTAATCACCACATTAAACATCAAACGACCGTTGGCATAGCTTGCCCCAGAAGTTGAACAAACTGTTTCAGTGACGATGCCTCTGACAAAAGAGCCACTACGATATTTAGTAGTGAGGACATGATCTTTCCAGACCGTTTCAGTATCACCCCTAATGATGATGTTCTTGGCTTTTACCTCAAAGATATCTGCAAAATCAGAACGAATCGCCAACATAAGTTGAAATTCAACCGTTTCTGAGTGATAGTTGGTGATGTCGATATCTTCGTGCATTCCTCCGATAATGTCGCGGCGAATGGTTACGAGCAAACTACCAGCAGGAACGTTGCCATTAAGTGTGGGGATTTGCGGATTGGTAAATTGATAAAGGGCAGTGTGATGATCGAGATTGCTAGAAGCTAACAGCACCAATTGGTAGCGGTTGAGAGAAATTTCGTAGTAAGAAATGAGACGTGTGTCCCGCACAAAAAAACCTTGTGCTTGATTATCATCAATGGAACCATCACTAGCTGTCACCAGAAATGAGGAACCATCGTTAATTGTGATTAAACCAGGATTAACAGTAACTTGTGTGGGCATAAGAAGTAGGAGGCAGGAGGCAGAAGTGGTGGTCAGATCCCCGACTTCTTAAAGAAGTCGGGGATCTAATAACAAAGTGTAACTAGCATTTTTACTCAGCACTTTCTAGCCGTTATTCGTAAAACCTGGATATAAAGTCATACCACCATCTACAAACAGAGTTGTACCGTTAACATAATCAGAGTCATCTGAAGCTAACCAAACTGCGGCTTTGGCAATATCTTCTACTTCACCAACTCGTTTTGCTGGAATCAGTTGTAATAACTTTGCTTCGGCTTGGGGGTTATCCCAAGCTGATTTATTGATAGGAGTTTTGATTGCACCAGGGGCAATGCTATTCACACGAATTTTATGGGGTGCAAGTTCTTGGGCAATACTTTGCATCATCATATTAATACCGCCTTTACTAGCCGCATAGTTAACATGACCGCCCCAAGGAATTACCTGATGCACTGAACTCATACAAATAATCTTACCTGCGGCGGATGAAATCTGCGGTTGCACTCCTCGACGCAAGAATTCTTTAGCAGCTTCTCTAGCGCACAAAAATTGTCCTGTTAAGTTAACTCCAATGACCGTATTCCATTGATCGAGAGTCATATCGATCAATGGTGAGTCTTTTTGCAGCCCTGCATTGTTTACTAAGATGTCAATGGTGCCAAATTTCTGGAGTGTTTGCTGAAACATTGCCTTAACTTGGTCTTCTTTACTGACATCAGCTTGAATGGCAAAAGCTTCACCATTATTTGCTCTAATATCATCAACTATTTTTTTAGCTTCTTCAGTTTCAGAATGATAGTTAATAGCTACTGCCGCACCTGACAAAGCCAAATAACGAGCTATAGCTTCACCAATGCCAGAACTAGCACCAGTGACAATTGCTTTTTGACCTTTGAGCAGGTAAGGGGAATAGCTCATAATTTTTCCTTTAAAAAATATAATGCTGTAACTAATGCTAAAAAATATGCTTTGTCTGATTTTTTATTGAGAATTATTTATACAATTCAAAGTGTAATTTGGAGATGATTTATCAAGTAAATCTGAAGTGGGGTGTGTTAGGCGATCGCATCTAGTTTTTGTGATTAATGAGCTACAAAATATGCGCTTAACACATCCTATGATAAATTTGATTTTTATCTGACGATTCTGGCATTACTTTAGAATTTTGTAGCCAGAATTACCTCCAGCTAGTGGAGGAATTAAGAGTTATTTCTAAAGGTTGAGAAAAATTTCATTAGATTTTCATAATTATCTGCTACGTGTGCAAGATAAAAATCAATAAATTATTTTTTGAGAAATCACTCTAACGATAGTATTCATGGTTCTATTTCGTTGGTAAGAGTTAAGAAGACTTTTGTGGAGAGTAATTTTACAGTTGAAACACAATTATGAACTGTATTTTTTTATATTACAATTTCCAGCGATCGCCAGGAGCAAGCGATGTTCTCTCTGCCTCTGAATAGCGAAAATCTCCCATATCCTGACCCCATCCACCCAATTGTTGTCCATTTCGTGATTGCAATGGTGTTTTTCTCATTCATTTGCGATGTGCTGGGTTATTTTACCCACAATATACGTTTGTTTGAGGTTGCTTTTTGGAATATGTTTGTGGCTGCGATCGCAATTTTTGTTGCCATAATTTTTGGACAGTTTGAAGCGGGTCTGGCGCAAGTATATCCAGCAGTTGAGTCTACACTGAATTTTCACACTGTTATGGGTTGGTCACTAGGGGCGATTTTGTCCATAATTGCAGCTTGGCGGTTTGTCATCCGCGATCGCAACCCCCTCAAAGTACCGCCTGCTTATCTGGGTGCAGCAACGTTTTTAGTCTGTCTAGTTTTCTTGCAAGTATATCTAGGCAGTAAACTATTTTGGGTTTATGGTTTGCACGTTGAACCTGTCGTAGAAGCTATGAAGCAGGGAGTTTCCCCATGAACTCGCTCCTCATTGACTCTTTAGGATTGCGTTTAGGTGCTAATGGATTACCCTACGAAATTCCTATGCACCCAAACCTCGTACATATAACATTAGGCTTATTCATTATTGCTATCTTGTTTGATATAGCAGGCTCTATTTTTCCGATAGAAAGACCCATCTTCAAATTTTTGGGTCTTCCAGCCATTCGTGCTGGCTTTTTTGATGTTGGCTGGTACAATCTTTTAGGCGCATCAATTATCACCTTTTTTACTGTTGGATTTGGTTTTTTTGAACTACTACTAGCAAACCCACCCATAAATCAAAAAAGTGATTGGGGATTAACAGCCTCTTGGACAATGCTTTTACATGGTTTGGGTGGTGTTGTATTGTTAGGAATGATTGTGGCAATGACTGTCTGGCGAGGCTTGCAACGCTATCATTGGCGCAAAGATGATTCCAGACAAGTGCAATGGGGTTACTTGTTAGTAGGACTGGCAATGCTAGGTATTTTGTATGTCCACGGCACTTTAGGCGGGCAATTAGGATCAGAATTTGGGGTTCACATTACTGCTGCGAAATTACTCCAAGAAGGCGCAAACCCAAATTTACTACCCAAATAAGCATATAAGAAAGCACATTGAGGCCGCAATGGAGAGTTTTTCAATCTTCTCTCCATGAATATGGTGAAATTTAAATGACTGTTAGCTTAAACGAGCAATTATGCTGATTTTATGTGGAGATTTTTAGAATATTTACTAATAGCTGGTTATATTGTAGTTTTGCTTGTTGTCAGTCATTGGATTGGAGATCAAGCTTATTCTTGGATGCCGGTTGAGGCTACAGCAGAAGCCCAAAAGGTAGATAGATTATTCAGTTTTTTAACTGCGATTGGGGCATTTATTATTCTTGGGCTTTTGGGGATGATGGTGTACTCAGTACTATTCTTTCGCGCTCCTAAAAATGACTACAGCGAAGGACACCCATCAAGAGGTGATTTAAGACTGGAATTTTTATGGACTGCGACTCCCACCTTGTTAGTTTTGTGGCTGGCTTTTCAAGGTTTCAACATTTATCAGCAATTAGATATTCTCGGTTTACAGCAAATTGTACATTTGCATACACCTCTAGAAGAACCAGTCTATGCTGCACTAAGTGCTGACCAACCTAAACCGGCGGCTGAAACTATTGATGTTTTTGTGAAGCAGTGGGATTGGTCTTTTCGCTATCCCAATAATATTACTAGTAATGAATTACACTTACCTGTCAATCTTCGGACTCGTCTGAATCTACATGCTAAAGACGTACTCCACAGTTTTTACGTCCCAGAGTTTCGCTTACAGCAGTATATTGTCCCTGGACGAGACATTGATATTGTCGTTACACCCACTCGGATAGGGGAATATCAGCTGAAAGATGCTTTGTTTAGTGGGACATACTTTGCTTTGATGACAGCCAAGGTGCAGATTGAATCTCCAGAGCAATATAACCAGTGGCTAACCACCGCAGAAAACCAAACAATAGCCGCAGAAAATCAGGCGGTTGCCGAGTATAACCAACCACCAAAAACATTATTTAAGAGTAACTGGTACACTGTCGCACCTGAGCAGCCTGCGACGCTCCAAGGAGCCGCCCAAAGGGCTAACGTACAAAAAAGGAAAGTAAAGAATGACACATGAATCTAGCGAAAACATCATCATCAATCGAGAAACATCCAACGAGTTGGAGAATAACTGGCGACAATACCTCAGCTTCAGCACCGACCATAAGGTAATCGGCGTTCAGTACATGGTGACGACTTTCATCTTCTTCTTGATTGGTGGACTGTTGGCAATGCTGATTCGTGCTGAACTGATTACGCCGCCATCAAATGTAGTTGACCGTCCCTTGTACAATGGTTTGTTTACCTTGCATGGGACAATCATGATTTTCTTGTGGATTATCCCCTTCAATGCAGGTATCTCTAACTACCTAGTGCCGCTGATGTTGGGAGCGCGGGATATGGCGTTTCCTCTACTCAATGCCATCTCATTTTGGATTATTCCCCCTAGTGGGATTTTATTAATATCTAGTTTCTTATTACCCAATGGAACAGCGCAATCTGGCTGGTGGTCTTATCCCCCTATTAGTTTGCAAATTCCTCCTGGACAGCCAATTAATGGTGAATTTATTTGGATTATCAGTATAGTTCTCATCGGCATCTCTTCCATTATGGGTGCTGTTAACTTTGTCACCACTATTTTTTGGATGCGTGCGCCAGGAATGACATTTTTCCGAATGCCTGTGTTTGTTTGGTCTGTTCTCAGCGCCCAGTTGTTGCAGCTAGTTAATTTGCCTTCTCTTACAGGTGCATTAATCTTACTTTTATTTGACCTCAGTTTTGGGACGCAATTCTTTAAACCCTTAGAAAATGGCGACCCAATTATTTACCAGCATTTATTCTGGTTCTACTCTCACCCCGCAGTTTATATCATGGCGCTACCTGCTTTTGGTATTTTTGCGGAGGTTTTGCCTGCTTTTTCCCGTAATCCTTTATTTGGTTATCGCTCATTAGCTATTGCTTCTTTGGGCATCGCTGTAGTCAGCATCTTTGTGTGGGTGCATCACATGTTCACTAGTGCTACCCCTGGCTGGATGCGGATGTTATTTATGGTGACATCAATGTTGGTTGCTGTGCCTACTGGTGTCAAGGCATTTGGTTGGACGGCTACGATTTGGAAAAGCAAGCTGCACCTAGAAACACCAATGCTATTTGCGATGGGTGGTGCAGCTATGTTTCTACTTGGTGGTGTCACTGGGGTGATGTTGGCAGCCGTACCATTTGATATTCACGTCCACAATACTTACTTTATAGTCGGACACTTCCACTACATTGTCTTTAATACCATTACAATGGCCATCTTTGCCGCCATTTACTTTTGGTTTCCCAAGATAACTGGACGGATGTACGCTGAAGGCTGGGGAAAAATACATTTTTGGTTAACTTTTATCGGTGCTAACCTGACTTTCTTCCCGATGTTACCACTTGGTTTGCAGGGAATGGTGCGGCGAATTTCTTCCTACGACCCACGCTATCAAGGATGGAATATTGTTGCTAGTCTAGGCGGATTTTTGTTGGGAGTATCTATACTGCCTTTTATTGCCAATATGGTAGGTTCTTGTCTATATGGACAAAGAGCCAGTAACAATCCCTGGTTGGCTACAGGGCTGGAATGGCAAACAACTTCACCACCACCGCGAGATAACTTTGAAGAAATTCCAGTAGTCAAAAGACCACCTTATGATTATGGCGATCCCAAATATTCAGTGATTGAACCTGCTGATTATCATCAACAAGAAAATCATAGTAGGTGATAGGTGATAGGTGATAGGTGGTAGGTTACAGGTTACAGGTTACAGGGTGAAGTTTTGTTATCTATCGATTTTGACTAATTAATTTCTACTCAGTACTCAGCACTCATTACTTTGCTATAAAAATCAGCCTATGAATCGTGGTGTTATTCATGTAGATGAAAGTCCTGTTCCTTTAGAGAGGTGGCGGCGTTTTCTACCCAATTGGCTCAAGCGTTATTTGCCAATTCGTGGTGGACGTTCTGAAGACCATCACGGTAAAGCAATTTTTGGATTTACTGTATTTTTATTATCGGAAAGTATAGTTTTTTTGAGCTTTATTTTTACATACGTTGGTCTACGATTAACACATTTAGGAAATTGGCTACCGTCTGGTGTTTCGGGGCCAGAATTGTCTACTTTTGTCATTATTAATACGGTAGTTTTACTCTCCAGTAGCTTTGTAATTCAACCAGCAGAAAATTCACTCAAGCAGAATCATATCAAGAAATTTCGTTGGCTATGGTTGATCACAATTTGTATGGGCAGTTATTTCTTAATTGGTCAAGGAATTGAGTGGAGCAAACTTGATTTTGGCTTAAGTACAGGACTAGTTGGTTCTACGTTTTATGTTTTAACAGGTTTTCATGGTCTACATGTTCTGACTGGTGTAATTCTTCAAATTACTATGCTGTTTCGTTCTTTCATTCCAGGTAACTACGAAAAAGGTCACTTTGGGGTCAGTGCTGCTACTTTGTTTTGGCACTTTGTTGATATTATTTGGGTTTTTCTGTTCTCACTTCTCTATCTTTGGCAGGCGTAAAACTTTAACTATGATTGAAGGCAATATCATTTATGAATACTTTTAGTCATACTCATACAGTCCAAGGGCAAAAAATTAGAGCTATTGGCTTAACGGTAGTAAATTGCGATCGCTCTTTAAATTTTTACACGCAAGCCCTGGGTTTTGAACTTATTTCTGACATGATTGTTGCAGGTAAAGATTACAGCGACTTAGAAGGTGTCATTGATGCAGAAATTCGCATTGTAACTTTACGTTTAGGTGATGAAATCATTGAGTTGATGGAATATATCAACATTGACTCTCAACCTATTCCCCCAGATTCTCAAAGTAATGACTTGTGGTTTCAACATCTAGCAATTGTGGTGAGTGATATGGATAGGGCTTATGCACATATAAGTTCATTTCCAATTCAACCGATATCATCTGCACCACAAACAATACCAGCCGATAATCAAGCCTCTGGTGGTGTTCGCGCTTTCAAGTTTAAAGACCCTGACGGACATGATTTAGAGTTAATTTGGTTTCCGCCTGATAAGGGACAAGATAAATGGCATCAAAACACAAACCGCTTATTTTTGGGAATTGACCATAGTGCGATCGCAATTTCCAATACTGAACAAAGTCTACACTTTTACCGCGACCTTTTAGGAATGCAAGTTGATAGCCACAGCCTCAACTGGCGTGCAACTCAAGCGCGTATGGATAATTTACCAGGGGACGAAGTCCAAATTACCGCACTGCGACCAACTCAAGGTGGTGTAGGAATTGAACTGCTAGATTATATTTTGCCGGGTAAAGGTCGTCCTATACCGAGTGACTGGAAAAGTTGCGATATTGCGAACGTGCAGATTCAGCTTGTTGTGAATAATCTTGAGTTGTTAGTTGATAAGTTACGGCGTAATCAAGTGCAACTTATATCACCAGGAGTTGTAAAATTTACAAATAACTTATTTCCTTACCAGCAGGGTTGTTTAGTTAAAGATCCTGATGCACACGCAATATTGTTAATTACAAAATCATAACATCCAAAATAATACAACTGTAATTATTTGTGCCTTTGAGTATTGTGAGTAAAGCGTCTCTTGTTTTTCAAGTAGAGCATCAATGATAGCTTCTATACTCTGAGTGTGAAGTATAAGGCGAGCTTCGTATGAAATAAAAGATTAACGCATATTTAATGAACTCAAGCAAGCAACTTGAGAACAATCTTAACTTCGCCTACAACTGATATAACAATTTGTCATAATCTGCGTGTGAACCAATCCAAAACCACACAATCAAATCTCCGTCACGTTGTCCGACTGCTCGATAATTCTTGCTGACACGAGCAGAGTAAATAGGTAATTCCTGATGCACCTGTTTAAAACGAAGACTTGGATGCCAAGGATATTGCTTAAACTGACAATAAGCCTCGCGTGCTTGTTCTTGAACTTCTTGGGGCAAATCGGCAAAAGCTTTACGGAACTTAACTGTTGTCCTTGATTTCAAAGTGTTTCTGGATCTAGCGGTTGTGTTTTACCTGCTTGATATTCAGCCATTGCTTCTGCTGCAAGTTTAGCGAGTGCATCTTGAGATTGTTCAAAAGCTTGATCCCAAATGTTTTCATCTTCCAGTTCTTCAAGAATTAAGGACGCGATCGCATCCTGTTGTTTAGGAGGCAAAGTTTTGAGTTTAGCGATCGCTTTTTCGAGTAATTCGGTCATCACGAATGCAATAAATAAGAGATATGTCCAATTATCTCTCATTAATTTGCCTATGATTTATTATCCCAGAATTTTATCGTACACAAACTACTACCTTTAGGAGGATGACCGACAGAGCAAAGATATCTACAAGTAACTATCTGTAACTATATTTATCTTCATATAGAAGATGAGTGATGATCAAAAAATGGCAAATTTTAGAGATGGAGACAATGAATGTTCTCGCTTCACTCGTGGCGCACCTTTAGCTGTAATTCTTGCAGCCGGACTTTACATTTTATATCAACTTCTACCAGTATTAGAACTAATAGCTATTGCAGCATTAATTGCTTTAGTCTTACGTACCCTATTGCGCTTTTTGCAAAAGCTAGTTAAATCACAAGATGTTGCAGTTATTGTATTAATTGGATTGATAATTGGCTTTGGTGTATTGCTGACTACTGTAGTTATCCCTAATGCTATATCTGAGGTTCAAAATCTATTAACTACACTGCCAGCTTATCTTAATACATTGACAGGAGATGTTGAGCAACTACGCCATAAATTTCCCTTTATTCCTGATATCTCCCAATCACTAATACAATTACGGAACTTTATCAACCAGTTACTAGGCGGAGTACCTATTTTTCTCGGTCAAGCCTTTAACTTTACTCTGGAATTAGTGGCGACAGTCATCTTAGCACTGTATATGGCTTACGACCCCAAATCTTTAGTAAATGGCATTTTACGTTTAATTCCTCGCCGACACCACCAACGGTTTATACGAGTCCTCAAAGCTTGTCAAACCAGACTACGTGGTTGGATTTTCGGCACAGGAATTGCGATGATATTTCTTGGTGTAGGCGCTGCCTTGGGATTGTGGATTTTGCAGATTCCGTCAGCTTTTGCCTTCGGCATTATTGCAGCCTTATTTGAAATTATTCCTTATTTTGGTTCTATTATTGGGACTTTTTTACCAGCCTTAGTAGCCTTAAGTATTTCACCAATAAAATTAGTATTTGTTCTCATACTATTTTTAGTTATGAATCAAATAGACGCTCATATTGTGCAACCATTGGTAATGGGGCAGCAAGTTAATATACATCCTGTGATGGTAATTGTGACGTTTCTGGTTATGGGGAAATTATTCGGATTTATTGGTGTATTACTTGCAGTTCCAGCCGCCGCTATTATTGTGACACTCATCGATGAGTTCGCTCTTAAGTCTGAAACGGAAGTACCTCCTACATAAATCAACGTCCAAAAATCGCTGCATCTATGGAATAAGCACCAGGGCCTAAAACTGCGATCGCAATTAGCAAGACACAATACATAAAGGCTTTTTCCCAACTAGGTGGTTCAGCTTTGCCGAGTGGGCCTTTATACTGGTCTTCGGGAATTAAGTAAGGATCTGTGGCGACAAACGGCTTACCTTGAATCAGGTGCAACAAAATTGCAAACAACATCGAAGCCAAAATTGGTAAAGTTGCTAAAAGTGTGAGAAATCCCAAAATGAGGAAAAATCCCCCACCCAACATCGTCCATGCAGAGATAAAGCAAAGAAACACGGGTGTATTGATGGAGTCAGCCCATCGCTTCAGATGCAATACTTTGGGGTAGCCGTGAATTAAAAACAACCCACCAACGCTAACTCTCAGTAGTAAAAGTATTAATCCAGCGAGTCCGCCAGGGTATGTATGAACTAGAGAACTCACCAGATGAAAGCCCAAAAATGGATAATAAACTACAGCTAATCTAAAGTTGATGACCTGCGGTAATACTAATACAGCGATCGCAAGACCTAGCACAAATTGATAAATCATAGCTGCACACCACGAGTTTTCAGGTCGATAGCATATAAAGATTTACCTGCGGTGATGAAAAGGTGATCGCGTTCTTGACCACCAAAAGTCAGGTTAGCGCAGGTTTCTGGTACAAGAATTTTGCCTAACAGCGTTCCGTCCGGTGTATATACTTGCACACTATCTTGAGAACTCGTAAAAATATTACCTACTTCATCAACCCGCAATCCATCAGGTAATCCCGGTTCGATGATGGCAAAAACACGACCATTTTTGGTTTCTCGACCATCTATCACATCGTACACACGAATATGATGCACCCCGTCTGGAATATTAAACGCAGCTGTATCGGAAACATACAAAAGGCTTTCATCAGGACTAAAAGCCAGTCCATTAGGGCGTACCATGTCTGTAACTACAGGATAAATCTCATCTGTGACTGGGTCAAAGCGATATACATAGCTTCCCGGTTGTTCTTGTTCACCGCCATAACCTTGATTTGGCTCGGTGATTCCATAAGGCGGGTCAGTAAACCAAATTGTACCGTCACTTTTGACTACCAAATCATTAGGACTGTTAAGGCGTTTGCCATTGTAGCGATCGCATAAAACTTTCCATTTGCCATTGTGTTCGCGGCGAATGATGGCGCGTAAACCAGAGGAACAAGCAACTATACGACCTTCCAAGTCGCGGTAATTACCGCTTTGGTAATCGGATGGGTCACGGAGAACGGATACATGATCAGCAGGACTCCACCGCAGAAGTCGGTTTCCGTGTGCATCACTCCAAATTACGCTGTCATCTTCGGGGATGTAAACAGGGCCTTCGCTGTGAACTGCACCGTTGGCTAGTTTTTCCAGTGAGGCATCAGTTGGTACAATTGCACGCAGGCGATCGTCATAAATCTCTATAGTTTCAGCCATCAGATTCTCCCATTATCTAACTTAGCAGCTGACGAAAAATTGCAGGTCTAGGTTAATATTTGGCTCAAATCCCAAGTTTTTTGATTATTTAGAAATATTGTTGTTTGTGAATAATTTAGGACTGCCATATAAAGCTGTACTAAATATTTTGCCAACAACTTTGAATAGGAATAATTATTATTTCAATAGTGGTTATTTACCTCAAACCAAAGATATATATTTGTATTCATCTTTGAGTAAATATGAATTTTAAATTAAAGTTTTTACGAGAAAAAATTTCTCACTTAATTTAGTGGAACTATTAAGAAACTATTTGGCTTCAGCCTAACGCACCATACGGCAATTTTATTTTATAAATAAGCTTTAAATTATTTGTGAACAACAATATAACTGATTTCTGTGGGAAGTTGACTATCCAAATTAATATGATACCAATTCTTAGTTACAGCACAATATAGTAGCGAAAATAATGCAGAAATTTAGAAATAATAATAAACATAAAATATGTGAAAAAAAGATGAAAAATTTGCCTAACCTTAGGTAGAGGAATTACTAAACCATTAGATAGAAGCAATAATTAAATTCTAGTTTTAGCCTAAATATAAGAATCTATCTTTAGAGTTATCGGACTTTCTAGAAGCTGCAAATCTGCGGAGATGAACTCGGAATAAGTATGCAGTTATGACGAGAATTACAGAACATTACGACATTATTATTATCGGAACCGGAGCAGGTGGAGGTACGTTAGCTTATCGCCTTGCACCTACAGGTAAAAAAATTTTGGTTTTGGAACGAGGTGACTTTTTACCGAGAGAAAAAGATAATTGGAATCCCAAAGAAGTTTATCAAAAACATCGCTACCACACTGATGAAGAATGGTATGACAAGGAGGGCAAAGCTTTTCAACCCCAAACAGGTTATTGGGTGGGTGGTAATACTAAACTTTATGGTGCAGCCTTAGTCAGATTACGAGAGCGAGATTTTGAAAAGGTAATTCACAAGGGAGGAATTTCGCCAGAATGGCCTTTGAAGTATCAAGATTTTGAGCCGTACTACAGCCAATCAGAAAAGCTGTATGACGTGCATGGTCAAGCAGGAGAAGACCCCACCGAACCACCCCGGAGTGAACCTTATCCTTATCCGCCTGTGAGTCATGAACCGGATATGCAGTCTCTTGTTGATGGGATTCATGAACTGGGTTATTATCCATTTCACTTACCATTGGGGTTAAAGCTGAATGAAAGCGATCGCACCAAAAGTCCCTGTATTCGATGCGATACTTTTGATGGCTATCCTTGTCTGGTACAAGCCAAAGCTGATGCTGAGGTGAATGCTATTCATCCGGCTCGTGAAAAGTATAGCAATCTCACCCTCAAAACCAATGCTAAAGTTGTGCGATTACATACCAGTGAGTCAGGACGAGAGGTAACAAGTGTAGAAACGGAAATTGCTGGCGAAAAACATTGGTTTGCTGGTGATATTGTGGTAGTTGCCTGTGGTTCTGTCAACTCACCTGCTTTGTTGTTACGTTCCGCTAACGATCAACATCCCAATGGATTGGCAAATAGTTCTGATCAGGTAGGGCGGAATTTCATGAAACAATTGGAAACTGCGATAGTTTCCATACATTTAGAGGTAAATCACGCCAACTTTCAAAAAACCATCGCTGTCAACGATTTTTACTGGGGAGAACCAGATTTTCCTTATCCGATGGGTATGGTGCAGAATACTGGTAATGTGCTTGCAGATATGATTCCCGCCGAAGCACCGCCGTTGATGGCTCCTTTTGTGAAATTGATTCCTCATTTTGAGCGTCATTTATTAGCCGAGAGGTCGGTTGGTTGGTGGTTGCAAACAGAAGATTTACCAGACCCCAATAATCGGATTCGGGTAGTGGGTGAAAAGATTCACATTGACTATACCTTAAATAATACCGAAGCCAGCGATCGCCTCATCCATCGTTGGACATCTGTACTCAAATCAATTCCCCATTCTGCTAAACACGTCCTACCATTTAGTATTTATCCCCGCACTCATCTACCAGAACAAGCAGTAGCTCATCAATGCGGTAGTTGTCGATTTGGTACAGATCCTCAAACTTCAGTCCTTGATCTCAATTGTCGCACCCATGATATCGATAATCTTTACGTTGTCGATAGTAGTTTTTTCCCGTCCAATTCTGGTGCTAACCCCACACTCACAATTATGGCGAATGCCTTGCGCGTTGGCGATCATCTCGCTGAACGATTGAAGTGATATAGGATAAAAATCATGACAAACGAAGAACGACAAATTACACCCCAACAGCAATCTTCACATAATGATTCACAAACCACATCTCATCCCTTAGCTACAGGTTTAGGTGCTGTGGGTGGTGGTGTAGCCGGGGCTGCGATCGGTCGCTCAATTGGTGGTAAGGTAGGTGCGGCGATTGGTGGTGTTGCAGGAGCAATTACTGGTGGTGTTGCAGGTAATAAATTAGCAGAATACGCAGGGGAATTTATTGAAGAACTTCAACCAACAACTGGCTTGGGATTAGGCGCAGATCACAAGCCCGTTGAATTACCCCGTCATTACAGTTGGGAAGAACTCAAAGCACTATCAAAACCCGAAGGTGGAGCGATTCAACTGCAATTAAACAATGTGTAGCAGTATTATTTGATATGTGAACAAAAGAGACAAGGGAGATGCTTGTCCATCATTTAGATTGCTATACAAATATATTGCACCCAAAAACTGAAGTCGCTGGGTGCAAATGCAAAATGTGGATTAAGCTTGAACTCCTTGTCTTGGTGTTCTAATTTGTTCGATATCTTCTGCTGCTAATAACTCCCGAATTAGATGTGCTAAAGATTTTTGAACTAAACGTGTCCCGATTTGTTGACCTAAACGCTGCACCCCAGGATTGACTAATAATTGAGCCAACTGAGGAGCCATACGTACAGGGTCAAAACCACGGGTTTCTTGTAGAATTTTCAAGATGTTTTTGACATGCTCTAAGGTCTGCTGTTGTTCAACGGTGGCGGCTGGTGTTTCGTTGACTGCTGTTAAACCTACCTGTTCGCGCAGTAAATAGGTGAAGTTGTGCAGCACATTTTTTCCTAAAGCGTTAACTCCGTTGACAAATTCATCTACTAATCTGTCACGAATAAATGCGCCTCGTTCAGAAGAGAGAAAATCTAAACCTTGATTTAAAACTAAATTAAAGTCGTAATCTTCATTATTGCGGGCATTTCGTAACAGATTTTCTAAGCGATTCCAACGGAATTTGCCTTCTTTAAACAGTAAATCTCGCAATGATGTTCTCAGTTGTGGTGCGGGGTCAGTTAACAGGCGTTTGGAAACGTAAGGATAAGCTTCGCTGAGAACTTTGAAGTTAGGATCAATAAAGATTGCAATTCCTTCTAATGTGACCAGAGAGCGAATAATTAAAGCGTAGTAGGGAGGAACGCGGAAGGGATATTCATACATCAAAGCTGAGAGTTCATCAGTGATGCTTTTAATGTTGAGTTCGGCGACACTCGCACCTTGAGCATCAGCAAATACTCTGGCAAATGCGGGGATAATTGGCGTTAAGTCTGTGTCTGGTGTTAAAAAGTCTAGTTTGACGTAATCTTGCGCTAAACCTTCAAAATCACGGTTGACTACGTGAACGATCGCCTCAATTAAACCATATCTCTGGGGCGGCTTAATCTCGCTCATCATCCCAAAGTCGAGATACGCCAATTTTCCATCGGGTGTGGCTAACAAGTTCCCTGGATGGGGGTCAGCATGGAAAAAGCCATGTTCTAAAAGTTGTCGCAGCGAACACTGTACACCAACTTCAATTAAATAACGTGCATCTATACCTTGGGCAGCAATTTCGGCTGTTTGGGTTAATTTTGTGCCGTTAATCCATTCCATCGTCAGTACGCGACGATTGGTATATTCCCAGTAAATTTTCGGGACGTATATGTCTTTAATATGACCATATAACTGAAAGAAACGCTCGGCATTTTCACCTTCATGGATATAATCCATTTCTTCAAAAATGCGATCGCCTAATTCATCTAAAATACCGACTAAATCACTCCGCACTCGTTTGACGTTTCTTTGTACCCAACCAGCAATGCGGCGCAAAATATACAAATCAATCGTAATTCTTTCTCTTAAATCCGGGCGTTGCACTTTGACAGCAACTTCTTCACCTGTTTTCAGTTTACCTTTATAAACTTGTCCCAAGGAAGCGGCAGCAATGGGCTGTGCTGATAATTCTACATAAATGTCTTCTGGGGGTGCGCCCAGTTCTTCTTCAATAAACTGGTAAGCAATTTCATTAGGGAACGGTGGTAACTGGTCTTGGAGTCTGGTTAATTCTTCTAAATATGTCGGCGGAACTAAATCTGGCCTGGTAGATAAGGCTTGACCAATTTTAATGTAAGCAGGCCCCAATCGCGTTAACAATTCCCGTAACTGCACAGCGCGACGACGGTCATTTTTGACGACAATTCCGCGTTTGCTGTCCCACCACAAACCGAAGAAAAAAGCCAAGGTCGGACGCAGTACAGTAATAATTCGTTGTAAAACCTGTAGAGGTCGGCTTTGATAATGTTCCGCTATTTCTGCGGCGTTATATTTCACTGCTTCAGGTTCGGCGCTGGGAATCAGCCGATTGGGCGATCGCACAACTAAAGCTGATGTACCATTGTCTGATACTACTTCAGTCTTATATATTTCACCCTCAATCGTTTGGGAGGTCGGGGGAAGTGTCTTAACCATCATGAAGAAAGCCACCAGTCGAATGAAACATGTTAAGTATTGTAACAATATGTTTAGCTGTCCACATCCCTAAAATTGGGGATCAGCTTAATTAGCATTTTCCGCATAATATAGCTGTGGCTACTAAGACTCAAAATATTTATTTACACCAGCAGAGGCAAAGGCTAGGTTTGCTACACTGAAAACGTACTAGTTCCATTTTAAGTGCTGAGTTGAAAGTGCTGAGTCAAGACAGTGAGTGCTTACCGTACTCCCTATTCAAGATTCTTTTTTCAATAGCACACTCAGCACTCAGCACTAAAGAGGGAGAAGCTTGATGTTGCTTGGTCTGCGAATTGAAAACTTTGCCCTGATTGACCAACTGGAACTAGAATTTGGCGTTGGGTTAAATGTTTTGACAGGTGAAACCGGCGCGGGAAAATCGATTATTTTAGATGCGATTGATGCAGCCTTGGGTGGTAAAGTCTCCAGTCGAGTTATCCGCACAGGAACAACCCGCGCAATGGTAGAAGCAACTTTTAAATCTCATCATGCCCTAGCCGCTTGGTTAACGGAACAGGAAATAGATTTAATTGATGATCACTCAGTAGTAATTAGTAGAGAAATTACTGCTACAGGTAGTAATGTCCGTAGCCGATCGCGGGTGAATGGTGTATTAGTGAATCGGCAAATCATGGTAGGATTGCGCGATCGCCTCGTGGAAATTACCGCCCAAGGTCAAACAGTCCAAGTCGGACAACCAGCCCAAGTTCGGGAATGGTTAGATGTGTATGGTGGCGATGCTTTAATTCAGCAGCGTCAAGTCATTGCCACAGCTTATCATGCTTACCAACAAGCCCATCTCGCCTTAGAAAAACGCCGCACATCCGAACGGGAACGTTTACAACAACTCGACTTGCTGACTTATCAAGTACAAGAGTTATCCACCGCTAACCTCAGCGAACCGCAAGAATTAGAACAACTCACCCAAGAACGGGAACGTTTAAATCACGTCGTTGACTTGCAACAGATGAGTTACAAAATCTATCAAGCTTTGTATCAAAACGACGGTGATACACCAGCCGCAGCCGACTTACTCGGAGATAGTGAAGCCACCTTAAACGATATGGTGGAATATGATAGCCAACTGCAATCATTATTAGAATTGGTCAGAGATGCTCAAACGGCAGTTGTGGAAGTTGGACGACAAATTAACGCCTACGGGGATAGTTTAGAAGCTGACCCGCAAAGATTGGAAGAAGTAGAAGAAAGAATCCGAGAATTAAAGCAAATTTGCCGCAAGTACGGGCCGACACTCACAGAAGCGATCGCATATTATCAACGTATCCAACAAGAATTAGCCGAACTCAACGATAGTGAACAATCGATTGAAAGTTTAGAACAGCAAGAAAAAACTTGTTTTGATAAACTGACCCAAGCTTGTCAAAAATTAACTAAATTGCGCCGTCAAGCTGCGAATAATTTAGAGTCGCGGTTGATTGCAGAACTCAAACCATTAGCGATGGAAAAAGTCCAATTCCAAGTGGAAATAGTACCCATCGTTCCCACGGCGGCGGGTGCAGATAAAATTACCTTTGTGTTCAGTCCCAACCCTGGCGAACCATTGCAACCATTAACCGAAATCGCTTCTGGTGGGGAAATGAGCCGCTTTTTATTAGCCTTAAAAGCTTGTTTTTCCCAAGCAGACTCCGCCGAGACATTGGTGTTTGATGAAATCGATGTCGGTGTTTCTGGCAGAGTTGCTCAAGCGATCGCGGAAAAATTATACCAACTCGGTCAACACCATCAAGTATTGTGCGTGACGCACCAACCTTTAGTAGCAGCGATGGCTGACCGTCATTTCCGGGTGGACAAGCAAATTATTACACAAGGCAAAGGTAAAAAAGCTAACAACGGCAGCACAGAACAACGTACTGTTGTCCGAGTTACTTATTTAGATAACATCAATACACGTCGGGAAGAACTAGCGCAATTAGCCGGGGGTAAATCTGCAACAGAGGCGATCGCTTTTGCGGAGTCTCTGCTGTTACAAGCAGCCAACCACCGCCGCAGCGAAACCTAACTAGAGGTTAACGTGAGTTCGATGAGTGCTTTTTGACCTCATCCCCAACCCATCTCATCTGCTTTCTCTGCGGTCTGAATGATGGGAAGGGGATAATATTGAAAATTGCGATCGCCTAACCTCAGTGATTGGGAATACTAAGTAGTAAGCTCAATACTAAAAACCTGATGACAGAAAATAATAATCGCCCCAGAGTTTATGATGTTGTTCTTGGTGGTCAAGAAAAAGCTCCTCCTGGTGCTGTAGTCTTAGGAGGAATAGAAGGTGTCAAAAGACGTTTGGCAAGTCCAATCATTGAACAAAAAATTGCAGCACTAGAAGAAGCACTCAAGTATGGCGAAGCAGGTTTAGAACTGGTAATCTCGGCGTTAGAAGATAGATTATGGAAAGTACGCTGTGCAGCTTATTCCCTACTTGCTTCTCGACCAGAACCTGTAGTGCAGAAAATACTACAGGAATATAACCATAAACTTGATAGATATAATGCGTTTGTGGCGATGGCGCGTGCTGGTGGCGTGTCTGATATTGATATACTGATGGATAATTTGGAACATGACCGCAATAGCGCCACTTGCAAGTTAATTGACTTTACACTTGGCTTAGTTGATACTCATGAAGGTAAAGACAGAATCCGACATTACCTGTTTAACGGTACACAGATACAACGTAACTATGCAGCACTTTACTTTAAACGACGGGGTATCACAGATATTTTACGAGAAGCAGTAAGCCGGGGCTGTATTGATAGAGTGCAAGCCTTCTCCAAATAACAACCGCAATGTCAGAAAATTTCAATCAACCGCGAGAATATGATGCAGTTCTGGGTGGAAAAATCCCACCGCCAAAAAATGGAGTGGTTTTAGGCGGTATTGCAGGTGTGAAACGGCGTTTGACTAGTGCTGTCTCTGTAGAAGAACAAACTCTAGCTGTTGCGGAAGCTTTAAAATATGGTGAGGCGGGAATCAGGCTGGTATTTGAAATTATCAATCCTGAATCTGAAAAACTGCAATTAACAATATCATCACTGCTGGGACAACAAGCATTAGCAAAATTACAATCTTCTTTAGACACAGAACCAGCCTTAATCTCTGCGGTTGGCGTAAACTACAGTAATTTACAAAAATTGCTGGCTGCGGGAAAATGGCAAGATGCAGATCAAGAAACTGCCGCCATGATGCTGCAAATTTGCGATCGCACACAACAAGGATGTTTAGATCCAACAGACATTGAAAAATTTCCCTGTGCAGACTTAAACACCATTGAAACTCTCTGGCAAAAATCTAGTCAAGGACGCTTTGGCTTTGCAGTCCAAGCTTATATTTGGCAAAAAGTTGGCGGTACAGCTAATCCTGATTGGGAAGCTTGGTGTCGCTTTGGTAAAGGTGTGGGATGGTTTTCTCAAGGTAATTGGCGTTATTGGAACGATTTGCAATTTGATTTAAACGCTAATGTCGGACATTTACCCCGTGGTGGTGCATTTATTGGTTGGGGTTTAGGTGACTTTTGGACAGGTTGCAGAACCTTGTCTGCACTTGCAGAGAAATTAGCCAGCTGTAACATCATCTGAATTTGGGAACACTGGTATTGGTGTCGAGGAAAAATAATTCCAGCAATATGATGTGGTGATGGTAGGCTATATCAGAGTAAAGTCTTAATTATGTCCATCTTGCCACAACAACTCTAACTGTTCCATCTTCCATCACTTCATCTGCTTCAATCGTAAACCCTTGCGCCTCGGCTGATGCCATTAAGGCGTGATATCCATAACGCTGCATCAATGTATTTAACCAAGACTCATTATATTTTCTGCGATCGTACTCAGAAATAATTGCTTGAAACTGACCATTTTCTTGCCGCTTAAAGCCAATATCATTACTTGAAGAACCAATATATTGTTTGCGAATAATCACTTCTGCACTTTCAGGACGCACATCACCTTGATAACCATATAATGGCTGTGCTACTTGGTGATGTTCAACATTTTTAAAGCCAACATCTGCCAAGGCTTTAATTAATGCGTCTGGATTTTTAATTTGAGTTTTGATGCTAGTAAAGTGTGACATATGTTTGTGATGAATATATAGCAGTTTTCAATACAGTCAGCGAGAGGAAAAATAATGGCTCTCCCAGACTTGGGTTGATAAATTAACACTAAAAAATGGCTCAAATGATTGATATAACAAGGTTTCGCTAATATAAAAACAATGATTTAATAAAAATTTACTTTATTACTCCTGAATCCCAGACTATGTAAGGATTTAACCTGATATTAAGTATTAATTTGCTATAGCTAGTCTAGGAGAGCCAAAATAATTAACCGCAGATGGACGCGGATGAATTTGGTAGAGGTTCAGATACTCGACTTTTTCGAGAAGTCGGGTATCTTGATTCTCACGAATATAATTAAACCCAACGCCCAACTACTACCCGCACAGTGCCATCTTTTAATACTTCTTCATCTTCAACATTAAAACCTTGTTCTTGGACTGTTGCCATCAAGGTTTTATGAGCATATTTTTGGCTGATGGAGTTAACAAACTGTGGTTGATTAATTTCTGCGCCCCAAAAGTCGGCTACTATTTCGTAATTCTCTCCATTGCGGCGAAAGCCCAAATCATAACCGTTTTGTTGGCGAATTACATACTCGGCTTGAGTAGTATTTCCTTCATATCCCCGGACGTTAGTATTGCACTCAACTTGATAACCTAATTCTTGCAAAACTTCATGGAGAATTTCACCGCGTTTGATTTGTACTTTGATGGTTGTGAAATGAGACATAATTCCAATTTTGGATTTTAGATTTGGGATTTTGGATGAAAAAACGAACCGCCTTAGACGCGAAGCGGCTTCCCGAAGGGTAGACACAGAGAACGCAGAGTTTTTCTATTTTAATCAACCTCTAATGGGCCGATGCCTTTTTGGTTTGAGTATTGTTTTAATTCCTCCACTAATTGAATATCGTTGGAAGCTGCCCTAGCACCGGCTTCTGCTGCCCATTGCTTTAAGGCTTCAATTTGGTTACGGGCGATCGCAGCTAAGGGTACAGTCTGGGCTATTGCCTGTAAAATATCTTCAGTATTGAAGTCTCGTCTTTGCCCTTCTATTCTTGTGGAAAATGCTTGGTGCATAGCATCAATAATTACTTGCTCAATTTCCGCACCACTGAAGTTTTGTGTTTGCTTCGCCAAGGAATTTAAATTAAATTCTCGCAGGCGGTTGGGACGTAACCTTAGCAAATGCACTTTAAAAATTTCTTGGCGTTCTGTTTCTGTCGGTAAATTTAAAAAGAAAATCTCATCAAATCTGCCTTTGCGTAACAACTCGGCTGGTAATATCTGTACGTTATTGGCGGTGGCGACAATAAAAACTGGGCTGGTTTTTTCTTGCATCCATGTAATTAAACTGCCAAATACCCGCCGCGATGTCCCGGAATCACCGTCAACCCCATTGGTAATATTGCCAAAGGCTTTGTCAATTTCATCAATCCACAATACACAAGGGGCCATTGCTTCGGTTATCTGAATCATTTGGCGGACACGGCTTTCACTTTCACCGACAATTCCACCAAACAAACGTCCAGAATCTAACCTCAGTAGGGGTAAACGCCATTCATGGGCAATAGTTTTCGCGGAAAGAGATTTACCCGTTCCCTGTATCCCCACCAATAACATCCCCTTGGGATTAGGAATACCGTAGCGTCTAGCTTCTTCTGTAAAAGCATCTTGGCGCATCAATACCCATTGTTTGAGTTGATCTAATCCCCCGACACGCTTGAGTGATTCTTGGGGTGTGAAAAACTCTAAAATGCCGGTTTGGCGAATTGCTTGCTTTTTCTCTTCTAATACGCCATCAATATCAGACTCATTTACCTGCTGTTTAGCGGCTAAAGCTTTTGCCAAAACCCTAGAAATGCGAGTGCGGCTTAAACCTTGACAGGCTTTAATTAATTGTTCACGCGCCAAGCCAGCAATATTTAATTTATCTGGGACGACTAGCTGAGTAATTAAATAATCGATTTCGCTGACGCTGGGTAAGGGAAAATCAACAACTGTCACCTCTTGCAGTAATTCATCGGGAAGTTCTAAAGTATGACTGGTGGTGATGATAGTTTTACGCGATCGCTTTAACTCCCGTGCTAAGTTTCGTAATTCTCTAACAATCGGCGCATTCTTCTCGGTGGTAGGATTTTTCACAAACGGATGCAAATCCCGCAGCACAAACATTGCTGCTGTTTGCGAGTCAGCTTTGGCAATGCGTAATAAAGCCGCCATCACAGAACCTTTATCTGCACCATTATCACTCCAACCCCGCACAATATCCCAAAATAACACCTGTCGCTGGGGCGCAGAACGCGCTGCAACTTGCAACAGCACTTCTTCTACAGGTTCTTCTTCCACAGAAATCACATACAGTAAGGGATACCGCGCCCGAATCATCAAATCAAGCTGTTCGATCAAAGAAGCGTATTGCTGATTTTCGCTGCTATGATTTCCCGATTGTTGAAAATTGCTCATCTCTCTTTAGGGGTATTCGGGTGTGGGGTGTAAGGGGGATGAAACGCTAATTACTGAATTGATTCCTCAAATCTTCCAGCCTTCATTCATTATAGCATTTTCTCTGTATCTGATTATACAAACAAAAACAGCAAACAGCTTGATTCTGTTACTCCCAATCTCCTCTTGTCCCCCTTGTCTCCCTTGTCTCCCACATCCCCTACCCCTCCGTCGCCAACCAAGCACGTAAAACCTCCGCCACCGTCCAAGCCTGGGCAGTACAGCCACGTGGAGTCATTGGTGCATCACCATCAAAAATTTCGCTGAGACTGCCAACACCGGATGCTGTGAGATGATTTGCCATCGGTTCTAAAAATTGCCGTGCCTGTTGTGGATTTTTGTAAACACGTAAATGGGCGAGGACGAATGGCCCCAACAACCACCCCCAAACTGTTCCCTGATGGTAAGAACCATCCCGCAGATACTGATTACCACCGTATATTCCCTGATATTGGGGATGTTCTGGTGAGAGCGATCGCAATCCATGAGAAGTCAGCAACATTCTGCCACAAACATCTACCACGCTCTTTTGTTGGGCAGGGGTGAGGGGGCTTTCTGGTAACGATACAGCAAAAATTTGATTCGGACGCAACGCCTGATCATCACCATCAGGACTATCAATCACGTCATAGCAGTAACCCAAAGCTTCGTTCCAAAAGCGAGAAAATCTTGCTAAGGCGCGGTCTGCCATTGCTTCATATTCTTGATGTGGTTTACCCAGTTGACGGGCAAATTTAGCCATTGTGCGAAGAGCATTATACCACAAAGCATTGACTTCTACTGGTTTGCCAATTCTGGGTGTGACTACCCAATCTCCGACTTTGGCATCCATCCAAGTAAGTTGGGTACCTGTTTCACCTGCATAAAGTAAACCATCGGTGGGATCAAGATGAATACCATAGCGTGTCCCGCGACAGTGCCAATAAATAATATCTGCCAGTACGGGAAACAGTTCACTTAGTAAATGATCGTCGTTTGTGGCATTGTCGTAGGCGCGAATAGCTTCAAAATACCACAGTGTCGCATCGACTGTATTGTATTCTGGTTCTTCGCCCACATCAGGAAAGCGATTAGGTAGCATTCCCTGATTGACATACTTGGCAAAAGTGCGGAGAATTGCCCGTGCTACTTCTTGGCGACCAGTGGCAATTGTCAACCCAGGTAAACTAATCATGGTGTCCCTTCCCCAATCACTAAACCAGGGATAACCAGCGATGATGGTTTTGCCGTGAGATTCTTCTGGTACAGAACGGTCAACAATAAACTGATCAGCCGCCAGTACCAAATGTTTAATCCAGGCGGGAGACTCCTGTGCTGTAATGGGTCGATTACTCTGCCAAATTCCCAATAGTTTCTGTTCTTGAGTGCGGCGTAATTTGAGTGCCGTTTCACCAGACAAATCAATTTGTTTTTCAGTGCTGGCAACAAAAGTCACTGCTTCCCCAGGATGGAGAGTTACAGCGAAGGTGGCAGCGTGGAGATGATCTTCTTTGTCGTTTAAACCGCGATAACGCTCTACTGCCAAATCAAAGTCATAATACCAGTTGTGAACGGTTGTGGCACTGGCTTTGTCACTCAACAAATAAAATGGTGTCGCACTGGGATCAGCCGCCACACAAATTCCTTGTTCGACTGCTTCCACCGACATTTGCCAACCGTTGCTGTGGGTGTCGCTGTGATAATCGCGGTAGTTGACCATTGCTTTGAGGGTGAGTTGCAAAGGTTGGGTTGCACGGTGCAGAGTGTATTGGATATATGTGGTGTTTGTGCCTAACTGCATCCAAATGCGCTTTTCTAGCAAAGCATCAGCCACCGCCAACCGCCATAGAGGAATTGTCCCTTCCAAGGCAAAAGATTCAATGTGTCGATAACCTTGGGGACTAACAGTTTGATTTGCCCAGCGATTTGTATGTAAGGGATAAGTGCGATCGCCATACAATACAGTTTCATCTAGTTTTGCTAACAGTAAAGTACGACCTAAAGGTGGGTGTAAAGCCGCAATGAGTAAGCCGTGATACCGCCGAGTCAATAACCCTGCCACCGTTCCAGAAGCATAACCACCGATGCCATTAGTCACTAACCATTCCCGTGTTTCTGCGATGTCGAGATTGCCGCAGATTTCCCGCCCAAATTCCATACACATAAGGCAAATTGCGTGATTTTTGAGGTGACACCAAAATCTATTGACTACAAATTTGTTTCATGACAGATAACAGGGTCACAAGTCTCAACTCTATTTCTAGTGTTTTTTGATGCTGAATTTTACTGTAAGTAATTTTTCTCTAGTATCCCATCGTTATTTTGTCATATTAAATTTACTTAAACAGTTGCATCATAAATTTCAATGTTTATTTTGAGAAAATTTACCTTTTTAAGAGATACTCAAACTATGTATTGTGTTTTTTTGAATGCAAAGTAACAGCATTCTCTCTTACGGATTGGCAATTGCTGTTTGTGTCCAACTGCCGTCATGATTGCATCTTTAGTTTGCCAAATCCCTTCTTTCCGTGGCTAGAGAAATCCTTCCTGACTATTAAGACTCCTATTTGATTTCTGAAAACAATACAAAACCCAAAAAATGCTCTTTCCTACTTCTTACTCCTACACTGGCGAGTTGACGAAGAATTTCGTCAACTGACAGATTCATTGACTCAACCCACCCCTACCTACTCCTAGCCTTGACAAATAATTGCAAAAATCTCACTGAATGACCATAGAATCCATTCCAAACAGTGTATCTACTGTTGTCAGAACGACTGTAGGATTTTCATGATTTGTTGCAAAATATAACATTCATCAAACTATAAGTATTTATTCACTGTGTTTAAAGTTACCTTGATCGGAAAAAATGTTGTTTTCAATACTTCAATTGAGATTTAACTTATTTTTATGTTGAGATATTTAGCTTACCAAATTAGCATATTCAGTTAAGATTAAGCATGTTTTACTATTTAGTTGCTGGTTCTGGACTGCTAGACTCCCTGGATTAATTTCATCTTGTTATTCAATAGTTGTTAGCCCATACTGCTCCCATGCTGACCTATCATCGCAAGCCTGTGTGCTTATCACTAATTTCCACTGACCTGCCGTTCTGGTCAGTGGTTGAAACTGCCGGAACATTGTATCAGAAAGATACGGAACGATTTCATTTACTGTTAACTGCACCGCCTCTCATTACTTGTGAAGTGGAAACTTCCCTGAATACAGAGGAAATTTTGCCGCACAGAACAAACACTGCCTACGTTCCCAGTAGTCCCAGAGTTTTGTGGCTGGAAATTTCTCCATATCGGGTGATTATGACTATGCAAGGGAATGGTCAAGTAAGTTACCGCCACTTCTGGGAAAAAGGAATATACGGTGTTAGCCGTTATTGGTTGCCTGCGGAATCTTTACAACCGAATAATCCGATTCGCTTACGAAATTTTACAAAAACATTAACACTCACGGGTAAACAATTCCCCGAACACTTACGCCTAGAGTATGAATTGTGGGCAGAAAAAGTCCAACTAGGATGCTACATCCTCAATTTAGAAATTAAACACTGATAATTCCAGCTTTTTTCTTGTGCCTTTCCCAATACTGCTTGGGGAAGGCATAATTTTGTTCTCCTACTGTTCCCTTGTCTCCACAGGCAAACTATGAATTTCCCGGTATATTTTTGGTTAGGCTCATTACGGATTCATCCGCATATTTTATTTGAATCTTTAGCTTATGCTGTGGCTTTCCGTTTACTATTGTGCAATGTCCGCAAAGATGCGATCGCTCCTCGTCAACGCAGTTCTGTCATCGTTGGCGGTATGCTGGGGGCTTTAATTGGTGCTAAATTGTTAGTCGCTGTGCAACATCTAGATTTAATTTGGCAAAATCCCCAGCAATTAGGTTTACTGCTGTTACAAGGTAAAACCGTAGTTGGCGCACTTTTAGGTGGCTTAATCGGTGTAGAAATCACTAAAAAAATTATTGGTGTTCATCAATCAACAGGTGATGTTTTTGCTTATCCTTTGATTATTGGTACAGCAATTGGCAGGATAGGTTGCTTTTTGACTGGGTTGAGCGATCGCACCTATGGCATTGCCACCACTTTACCTTGGGGCGTGGATTTTGGTGATGGGATTTTGCGTCATCCCACACAATTATATGAAATATTATTTTGCGTTTGTTTATTGTTCTTATTAAATCTTCGCTGCCGTTATCAATATCGCAATGGTGACTTGTTTAAATTTTATTTAATTTCCTACGTAATTTTTCGGTTTTTTATTGACTTTCTCAAACCAGATTTTCATTTTTTATTTGGTTTAAGTGCAATTCAAATTGCTTGTGTATTGGCTATCCTATATTATTTGCCCAGCATTCCGCAGGTGTTTTATATTTCAGACCAAAAATAAAAGTTAATTTTTTTCTTAAATATTTTTATTACTTTTTAACTCATTTGCACACAACTTTAAATTTTCCCAAATAATTATCTACTTTTAATAACCACATTCACAAAAATCAAAGCCCTACATGATTTTTTCGGCTAAAGAATTCATGTATAGTCTTTTCGTGGCTTATTACCAAGTTTACTAACACCTAATGCCTTGTTTAAGGAAATATTATGAAAGCTTTGAACGGGGGAAAAACGAGAAGTTTAAAACATAAAAACATCTCGAAAAAAAGAGTACTTTCATTGTTAGCTATTGTTGCTACTGCCATTATGATTGTTGGCATAATGGTAGGTATCTTGCTGAATAGAGTAGCGCAGGCAGATACAAATGATGCAATTCTGCCCAGCAGATTTGGTCGGATGTTTCGGAATCAGCCTTCTTTTGCGCCACCAACCGATGCTGTCAGAGCGGCTCTTTTAGAAATGGGCAAAGCAGGCGGGATATTAGATGCCAAAGACAATTTAGCCGCAGGGCCTCTAGCCTTGATTGTCGATCCGGCTCTCAATGTTAATAACCCCAACAACCCTAACCATACAGCTGGCACAACATTCTTTGGCCAGTTTATGGATCATGACATCACATTTGATTTGTCATCTCGGCTGGGTAGGGTTACACCTCCAGTATCTGCACCAAATGGTCGGACTCCGGCTTTTGACCTGGATACAGTTTACGGTGATGGGCCGTTTGCATCACCTACTTTTTATGACCCAACAGACCCAATCAAACTAAGACTGGAAAATGGCGGTTTGTTTGAAGACTTACCCCGCGACGCAAACAACCGCGCCCTCGTGGTTGACCCACGTAACGACCAGCACTTAATTCTCACAGGAATGCTGAGTGCATTTCACCTCTTTCACAACCATGCAGTTGATTTGGTGAGATCCCAGAGTCCATCCATCAACAACGTGAATGCTTTTAACGAAGCTCGCAGGCTGACCACTTGGCATTATCAATGGATCATTCTGCACGAATTTCTCCCCCAAATTATTGGTCAGGATCGGGTGAACGAAATTTTAAGGAATGGTCGGAGATTTTACACCCCCTTGCCAGGTAGAGGCTTTATTCCGGTTGAATTTCAAGTGGGCTATCGTTTTGGTCACAGCATGGTGCGTCCGTCTTATCGGGCTAACTTGGCAGGTGACAATGGCCAACCCTTCTTTGCTTTTATTTTCGACCCTTCCCAAGAAGGAAAAGCTGATCCTGGTGATTTGCGTGGTCGTGCTAGAGCGCCGAGGCGTTTTATTGGCTGGCAGACATTTTTTGACTTTAATGACACTCAAATCAGGCGCAACAAGTTAATCGATACGAAAATTTCTAGCGCATTGTTTAACTTACCACTCCAGGCGATCGTAGAAGGGACACCGCCGACTTCACTCTTACAGCGCAACTTGCTCCGACACGTAACTTGGCAGTTACCGTCTGGTCAGACTCTAGCCCGTGCAATTGGTGTATCTGTCCTCAGCCCGAATGACTTAGCAGAACTCCGAAACATCTATCCAGGCTTCGATACCTCCACACCACTCTGGTACTACATTCTCAAAGAAGCTGAACTGATGGAAAGAGGTCTACGTCTAGGCCCTCTGGGTAGCCGCATTATCGGTGAAGTGATTATTGGTTTGCTTCAGGTAGATCCAAAATCTTATTTGAATGTTAATCCTTCTTGGGTGCCAACTCTACCTACTAGAACGGGCAGACCAGAAGACTTTCGGATGATTGACTTTCTGACTTTTGCTGGTGTAGACCCGGCTCATCGCGGACAGTAGAGAAAGTGCTGATACTAAGTTGCAGCCCAAGATAGTAGCTGGGGTGGGAGTAGGAATACTATTTTTGAAAGCAACTTAGTATAAGTATTAATTGTTACTCAAATTCGATTAAGCTCTTGTGCATTTAAATTGTGATAATAGTATCGCCTTTATTTTTGAGTTTTCGTCCCCATTTAATAATTAACGCTCCTTCATTTAAGAGTTGATGTAATAAATATTCTAGGTCTTCAATTGAT
>NZ_JACJSD010000025.1 GCF_014697615.1 Nostoc sp. FACHB-280
ATTTAAGTCTGTGGGATAAGACTTTCGTGCCATAAGCAATTACGTAAATACACTGCATATCAGGTATTTTAATTCTTGCCGTCATCCCCTCCTACTCGCCTTTAGATTTACTTTATAAATAGCCTCTTAGCAGCTTCTCCAATGACTTTCAACCCGCTTTGCGACTGTAATGCAGCCTTTAGCCCCATTCTGGTTAAATCGTGATCCTCAATTAAAATAATGCTGATTTCGTTCATCACTAAACTCACTCTTCTATTATTCGCGTCTTTTCAACTACGCTTTTGTCAACAAATTAATCTATGTTTTTCCAAACCAAAGATAGATGATATGGCAATGCTCTTGCATCCACCGATAGAAGTATGATTTTTCCAGATTTTTAAATGGATAGATATAAATATCTAGCCAGAGATGTATGGATATTCTACAACTCAATATGAAATATTTATCTCAATTTATCCCATTTAATAACCTTTCGTAATATTTAGCGAAATAATTAATAGTTGTTGTAGAGATATTGTATACAACGTTTCTACAAGATTTCTAGAATGTAGTTTTTCCTAGAATTGGATATATAGCAATCCTAAATGATATACAAACATCCCTCTACCTTGTCCCCCTAATCCACCTTGTCTTCCTTGTCTCTTTTGTTCATTTCTCAAATAGGACTGCTATAGCAATCCTCAATGATTTACGAACATCTCTCTCCCTTATCTACTCTGTTACACCACTGAGTCAGCCAGAAAATCTGTCTTGTCTATTTGGTTTACATATCAAATAAGTCTGCTATATTACCCTTGCTGCTACCAGAAATCTGTAGATAATCAAGTTGAAATATATAGTAACAGACAGCTTATTAAATTTTAATTTTCTCACTCACAACCTTAATTCTGAATGAATAATATTGTGCATTATCAGCTCATTCGCCAGGATGATTCTTTAGCCAAGATGAAGGTATGGCTACTCATTCCCATGATTTATACTAAGTCCCTTGCACAAAGAGTCTTCCTACTCACCACTCCCAACCCAAATTACTATCTTTGGCTCTAACTGGGAATTAACCCTAATCAAACAGTCCCAGGCTGTCCATTGTTCTATATGCACAGCCCTTGAAATTAAAATCGCAGTAGAAAGTAGGAAAGAGCATCAAAAAAATTCTCGTCACCACAGGAGGTGCAATTACGTTAGATTCTCAATCTGGTATTAGCCGTAGTTTTCACTTCACTTTGCTGAAGCGTTGAAGAGAGTCAAACGGCTCAAGCTGATGGTGCAAAACATTTGTTTACAACTCTCACTAATGGCTGAGGACAGGCATTAATAGGCTCATTTACAATGATAGTGAGCTTAAATCAGGCTTTTTCGTTTATGATTATTAAGTTATTAATTACTAATAATAAAAATATTGTAATTAACTAATTATTAATAATCAAGTTTATTTCCATAAGTGATTTAACTCATAATCACAAAAAGTTGAGTTGTTACCGAAAAACATGCTGGAAAGAGTGATTAATATATTACTAGTGGAGGATGATGAAGTTGATGTTATGAATGTCAAGCGGGCATTTAAAAAAGTTAATATTACCAATCCACTTTATCTAGCAAGTAATGGTTTAGAAGCTCTAGAGATGTTGCGGAATGAGCATGGGCAGAAATCAAGTGTACCAACTGAGCGTCGCTTGATTTTACTAGATTTAAATATGCCAAAAATGAGTGGCATAGAATTTCTCCAAGAACTACGTTCTGATCCAAAGTTATCGACAACACCTGTAGTAGTTATGACTACCTCAAATCAAGATCAAGATAGGGTACAAGCCTACAACTTAAACGTTGCTGGCTATATCCTCAAACCTCTCACATTCAATAAGTTCGTCGAGACAATGGCCACCTTGAATAAATACTGGATATTGTGCGAAATACCCTAAATACCTAAAAGTTGAGCGGAAATATGTAGAAAATAGATTTTTAAACTAAAGACTAATAATCAGAGTCAAGATAATTACCGAATTGAGATATTATTTTATTAATCAATATAATAATGTCCTTTAAAGATGTTTCTTTAATTCGTATATCCAAACTTGTAACTCCCATCTCAAACTTTTTATTTGGATAGACAGAAAATAAAAATGATAGGTATTAAACCGCATTGGACAGCGAAAATAAAAACAAATGGAAGAAACGCTGAGAATTTTGGTTGTAGACGATGATGAAGTAGACCGGATGGCAGTACGCCGTGCTTTGGCGCAAGCAGGTGTCAAAATGGAACTGTCAGAGGCTGGTAATGGCCATGAAGCACTACTAGCTTTGGCGAGTATCACCTTTGATTGTGTTTTCCTAGATTATCGCTTGCCAGATCAAGATGGTTTAACACTGATTCATCGGGTACAAGCATCAGAAATCAAAGTTCCTTTAGTGGTTTTGACTGCACAGGGCGATGAACAAATTGCAGTCGAATTGATGAAAGCTGGCGCGACAGATTATTTAGCTAAGTCACGGGTGTCTTCAGAAACATTGGCGCAAATTTTACGCAATGCTATGCGGGTATACCGTGCCGAAATGCAAGCAAATTTAGCACTACAACAGTTAAAAGAAAGTCACGAACAACTTATCCGTAAAAATCAAGAACTCGAAAGACAAAGACAACAAATTCAACTGCAAAACTTAAAGTTAATCGAAGCTTCAAGGCTAAAAACACAATTTTTAGCTACCATGTCCCATGAATTGCGGACACCGATGAATGCAATTATTGGGTTTTCGCAAATATTATTGCGACCGAAATTCGGACAATTATCGCCTCAACAAACCGATATGGTTGAGCGAATTCTCAATAATGGGAAGCATTTATTAATGTTATTAAATGAAGTTCTGGATTTTTCCAAGCTAGAGGCAGGCAGACTAGAATTAAAAGCCGAATTATTTGATTTAACGACAGTCATCAATAGTACTGTCAAAGAAATGCAATCTCTAGCAGAAGCTAAAAAATTAGCTTTGCAAGTCCAGATAGGTTTAGAAAATCCTTGGGTATTTAATGATTCAGTACGTTTGCGGCAAATTTTAGTAAATCTGCTGTCGAATGCCATCAAGTTTACCGAAACAGGCTCTATCTGGGTAGAAATTCAAGAACTGCCAGAAAATCGCCTAGCGATCGCAGTTCGTGATACAGGTATTGGTATCGCTCCCAAAGATTTTCAGCATATTTTTGAAGCCTTTCGCCAAGTGGATCAAAGTCTCACGCGCAAATATCCCGGTACAGGCTTGGGTTTGGCAATTGTCGATTCCTTGGTGCGAATGATGAATGGACAAATCTTGATCGAGAGTCAATTAGGAGTAGGTTCGATGTTTAAAGTTGAACTACCCAGACAAATATTAGCCAAAGATATAGCCGGAAAAATCCCGGCTTTAAATGTTGATGGTGAACATATTTTTTTCTCGGCTCATAATCCCCATCAATCGTCTCCCCCTTCTCGTCGTTCATCGATGAGGTATCCAAACCTGAAACTATAAATCCCTAGCACAAAAGTAAATCAATCATGTCTGTTGTGGAAAAGTCTCAAAAAGTTGATCGCATTCTTGCCGTTGATGACACTAAAGATAACCTGATCTTGGTGCAAACAATTTTAGAAAGTGAAGGCTATCACATCGATTTAGCAACTGACGGGAAATCAGCTTTAGAATATGTGGAAAAATCTCCGCCAGACTTGATTTTGCTGGATGTGATGATGCCAGGGATGGATGGTTATGAAGTTACCGATCGCATTCGCAAGAACCCAGCGATTAAAATTTATATTCCCATTCTACTGATTACAGCCTTTCATGAATCTAGTGTGGTGGAGGGACTAGATGCAGGTGCAGATGACTTTATTCGCAAACCTTTTGATACAGATGAACTACTAGCAAGAGTGCGATCGCTGTTGCGGCTCAAGCACAGTTTAGACGAACAAGACAAAATGGCTCGACAACGGGAAGACTTTGTATCGCGTCTTACCCATGACTTGCGTACCCCCTTAGTCGCCGCAGATCGAATGCTGGGTTTGTTTCTGGAAGAAACCTTCTGCAAAATTTCGCCGGAAATGAAACAAGCCATCTCCGTGATGATTCGCAGCAATAAAAACTTAATGCAAATGGTCAACACCTTGCTAGAAGTGTATCGTATGGATGCAGGGAAAAAGACCTTTAACGATGAAGTTTGCAATTTACCCGAAATAATTCAAGAAGTAGTCAGCGAATTAGCACCCCTGACGAATGAGAAAAATTTAAATGTCACAGTAGACACCAGCGGTTTAACCAACAATCCCACAGATCCTGGCGTGGTGATGGGTGATGCTTTGGAACTGCGTCGTGTGTTCAACAACCTCCTGGGTAACGCCATCAAATTTACCGATACAGGCGGAATTACAATTCGACTGTCAGAACAAGCAAACAACCCCCAAGGTAAAACCTGGGTCATCATCGCTGTGGAAGACACAGGTTATGGTATCGCCCCCGAAGACCAAGCAGGTATATTCGAGAGATTTCGTCAAGGGAAAAATAAACGCTCTGGTAGCGGTTTAGGGTTGCATCTTTCCTACAGAATTGCTGAAGCTCACGGTGGTAATATTACCGTTACTTCGGAACTGGGTAAAGGCAGCGTATTTACAGTGCGACTACCAAAAAGTATCTAAGTAAAGTGCTGAGTTACCGAAGTTGCGTGCTGAGTCGCGTACACAGAGCGGAGTCGAAGTGTACGTGCTGAGTTTTTATTCAGACTTCAAACTTCAGCCTTCAGACTTCAGCCGCTCATCATTGGAACAAGGCTCTAATTTTCCCCCCAACAGACGACGAACCACAGTTTCTAAATCTTCAATCAGAAATGGCTTGCTAATGTAGTCATCAAATCCAGCTTTGAGAATGCGTTCTTTGTCTTCTCTGGTGGCTAAAGCCGTCACTGCAAGTACGGGAATTTTATGAGTTAAGGAATCTTTCTTCAGATAACGTACAACTTCAATTCCACTGAGACTAGGTAACAAAATATCTAACATGATCAAGTCTGGCTGATACTCTTTAGCTACCAAACATGTTGAAGAACTATCTGATTGACAGATGAATTGACAGCCAAGTGACTCAAGCGCATAACTAATCAGCAAAAGATTATCATCATTATCTTCCACTGCCAAAATTAAAGGCTGCCGAGAGTGCTGCTGCTTGCTATCACTGATTAATGAATGTGCTAGATACATCTTTTCTCCAGAAAAATCAATGGGGATTTATCGTCTCTTGTGATTTTGCAGACGAGCCATCCCACAAGGGATAGGATGGAGGGAGTTGAGAATTAGTCTTGAGATTATTTTTGGGCAGTTGAGTTATGAGTACAGTCTATCTACAATCTCAAATCTAAAATATCAGATTGACAGACTTTTATAGGTTGAGCAGACACTTTTCGATTATACGCAAAATTACATAATTTGTTGGCAAAAACTTATCATAATTTGATATAAAAAAACCTAATTTAGACTATGGTCTATCTTGAGGCGATCGCTATCACAGTTAAAGATACAAACTCATAGGTATAGTTGCTCAGTAACGCTGAGTGCGATCGCTATTAATTCGCTACAAAAAATCAATCATACTCTTGCGACTGTCCGAGTTAGTCAAAGAATATTTTGTACCTTCTCTCCAGAAATTCTCGAATATTGTTTATTCAACATTCACAGTAGAAAAACTCAAAATATTGATTTGTGAGTTCGCATAATTTCATTCATACCTGCATCTTGCAATCGAATTTCATTGCTAAAAGAAAAATTTGACTATTAATACATAATGAACCGGATAAATCAGGTATAACAACCCGTTAAAGCAATTGAAAACTTAATTTTCTAATTCAATCAATGTAATTCAGCAAATTCGCAATGGAATCATCCAGCACACGTAACAGTAGCAATATGGTATCTGACTCAGTATGAATAACACCCAGCCATCAATTTAATTCGCCTAGGTATTGAGAACTACAGGCAGCAATGAATATCCAGAGTACACCTAACAGTGGTTATTATGAAACGTTGACACTCTCAGACCGTAGGCACAAAGACGCAAAGAGTAACAGAAAATTCGCTTGTTTAATAGGCATAATCTGATTTATGCAAGAGGTCTATTATTTAGCTCTATCTGCCTTGTCTTCCTTGTCCACCTTGTCCCTGAAAATTTAAAGGGTGCAAAAGTCTATGTTTTCAAGACCTTTACACCCTTACACCCGGATACCCTTACACCCATTTAATATTGCGGCTGAGTCTCAGGTGTTGGCGGATTTTGATTATAAGCTTCTGCTTCCGGGTTCGGCGCGGCTTCTGGGGTTGGCGCAGGATTTGTTTGCGGTGGCGGATTATTATTTGTCACAGCAACTTTGAATTTCGGCATTTTATATATTTTTGCCAAAGCTTCAATCAACGAAAAATCATAAACGCTCAGAGCTTTATCATCGTAACAATTAGGAGCATCGGGAGATTTTGTCATCATCTCCGGTACAAGACTTGTGAGTGCTTCGGGAACATTCTGAATATTTTCTGTATATTTCATCTGCTCAGTTGTGATGTGTGCAAAACACAAAGCTCGAATCTTCAGAGCGTCCTTGTCAGAAATTTTCAGACCATTCAACTCATCTAAATTAGACTTGAATAAACCTGCTACACCTTCAGTCCAATAACGCTGACGATATTCTTCATCCTGAAAAACAGCGTTGTCTTTGGGTGATACCATTAAATCTTTAACTGCGGCGATAATTGCGCCATTTGTGCGAGCTAATTGCGTCAAATTCAATAACTCTTTGTTGAGTTTTTCGGGAGTTTGCTCATTTTTAGCTAACAATTTGAAGATTTTCAGCGAAGCACGTTGGTTAAACAGATGAGCTTGTCTGAGGTTTTCATCAGTGATTGAAGGTTGAATCCTGGAATCTGGTGGATTTTTGAGAAAGAAATCAACCATACTGAGTCGCGCATAACGAGTCATACCTTCAATATTGTCCAGAGCCGCCGCTTTTTTGTAGTATTCTTTTGCTTTGACTATATCTCCTAAATGTTCCGCAGAATCTCCTAACCCAATTTCTACTTTTGCTTTGTCTTCATCGCTACTAATGAATTTTTTGGCCTGAAGAAAACTATCTTGAGCTTTCAGCCAGTTAGTATTTTGTAAATATCCTTGTCCTTGAGCGATATAAACTTTTCCCCAGGCGGGTAATGATGCAGCCACAGAACCTGTAATAGCTGTCATTCCAGCCGCGATCGCTAAGGCTGTGGGTGCTTGTTTGGTGGGGGGTAACTGTAAGTTAGTAAACAGTTTTTCGAGGGTTTTTCGACCACCACTAGTTAAAGCTGCTGCACCACCTGCGCCTAAACCAATGACTTGCAATACCGCCGCCATGTTTTGTGATAAGTCGGCTTGTTGAGTTTCTTGTCCTTCAACTTTCTGGAAAAATACTTGACTGCTATAGGCGGTAAACGCCGCACCAACACCTAAACAAAGCACAGCCAAAGTATTGAGTAACCAATCACGGCGTGTCCCTGGTTCTTCTTCCGAACCGACGATCGCAGGTTTGAGTTCCCACCACCAGCGATTCTGGCGTTTTAAGCTATCTTTCCATTGTCTGATTTGGTTATCTTTGTTGAAATCAAGGCGATATTGTTTTAATTTGTTGTCTAAAGCAATAAGTTGTCTTGCTAGTTTTTCGGGGACGGGTTTATTGCGATAGGCTTGTTCTAAAGCTTCTTCTACGCCATCACGCGCCAAAAGCGTTTCTAAAAGTTGATCAGAAGAAGGCGGTTTACTAGTTGCAACGATTTCAACTGTTTTTTCGTAACGTGCGATCGCTTCATTCGGTAACGGAACAGAACGGGTAAAAGACCACCACCAACTCATCTCCGGTGGTTTCAGGTTGTTTTTCCATTCATCAACAATATCATCGTTAGCAAAAGACCAAGATTGCGCTTTCAACCGCTTGTCTAATTCAATAATTTTTTCGGTTAAATGACGTGGTGGTTGCTGTTGCTTATTCCAAGCTTTTTCCACTGCGTCCCGTGCTAGTAGTACTTCTAAGAGTTCTTCCGAATTCGCTTGTGGTGGAGATTCCATCACCTGCAAAGCTGCTTCGTAACGTTGGATGGCTTGTGCTGGTAATGGCTCTGTATCGCTGAGTTCCCACCACCAAGTATTAGGTGTAGTTTTACTTAAGCTTTTTTTCCAGTATTCTAATTTACCATCTTTATTAATGACATCAGCGAGCGATCGCAAATTTTCATCTAAATCAATGACAATTTTAGCGATATGCTCTGGTAAAGGTTGATTATCACGGGAAGTTTCAATCGCGTCCCGCGCTAGTAATACTTCTAAAATTTGTTCTTGTGTCGGATGGGGAAGCGACGCTGACAATGCAGAGATAGCTTGTTGATAGCGTTTTGCCACTTGAGTTGGTGACATTGCTAACGGATATTTTAAATGCCACCACCACATATTCGGCGGTGCATTTAAACTATCTTTCCATTGTGCTAATTCATCATCTTCACTCAGCACTTTGGCTTGTGCTTTCAGTCGCTCATCTAAACTTAATAACCTCGCGTAACTACTACCAGTAGGGTTTTGATCAATTTGCCTTTTCTTCTCTACCCCATCACGCGCTACTAATACAGTCACTTTTTGGTCAAATGTTGCTTGTAAAGGCGCTTCTTCCAATGCAATTAAAGCTTCCTCATAAACATCCAGTGCTATGTCTAATTGCGATTTTGCTGATACTGAAGGTTGTCCATTTGTATGAACCATTATTTGGAGATTCCTTGACTAAGCTATATTTGTAGGAGCGATTTTATGTTTTTATATACTTTGCATTTTTTAGCATTTAGCGGCTTATTCAAAAGCATACTTTTTAAAAACATCATAAATACTAGTGCCACCGCAACGATGACACTAATATTTGTATTTGCCACAGTAAATGCTTTACCTTTTATTTTTTATTGCACTGCCAAAATCAGAATAAAAGTACATCACCTCTCAAGTTATTCTTTAAAAATCCTAATTATTTAGCAACCTTGGTTCATTAACGCATACCAAGTATTAGGGCCAACTACACCATCAGCCACCAGACCATTAGACATTTGAAAGTGTCGAACAGCATTTTCTGTCATCGGGCCAAATATACCATCAGCAGAGATAGAATAACCTAATGCTTGCAAAGTTTGCTGCACCATATATACATCTCCTGTCTCACAGCCTTGTTGCAAAAAATAACCTGGATAAGACATTTTCTCTCCTATGCTTAAAATGCGATTTTTTCGACAAGTATTTATGACTAATGATGTTATTTACATCCCTGTTAAAGAGATAGTAAAATACTTGATTAATCACAAACTTTGACTGATTGACAATTCCAAATTTCTCCATCAAATCCTATCAAAGCGACTCGATATAAATTTGATATTGTGAATTGATTTGGAATTTCATTTTCAAGAAATTAAGTATATTTTTGTTCGCTAATCAGCGAATGTCATCAGTTAAATTACGCAAGAAATATATGTCGTAAAATATTGCGATTTATTAAGCTAGTAGCTGATTTTTCAACTTACACAAAACTAATTCAGCGATCAGAATAGAAAAAACTAGGTTAAAAAACTTAAGATGGATAAATTTTTGGCATCAGCCCCATAATGAATGAGTTTTTAGCTTTGCTACTATTCTAAAATGACCAAATGCCTTGTTAATGTATAGCTTTCGAGAGGATACGCCATGACTATTTGGGTAAATGAGCAAATTGATCCATCGGGTATGATATATGCCTGCATTGCTTGTTGTAATGAGTCTCAAGCCAAAGATTGTCATGAGTCGTTTGAAAAAAATTTGACAGAGCAACAAAAAGCAGATGGTTGGATAGCTAGATTACGGATAGTTGATTCTTGGGATGAAGTACCAGTTAATGCTTTGAAACTCAATTGAGGCGAGAGGTTAGGGGCTAATTGGTGAAGTTAGTCCCTGGGATATTTTAAATTTAAAATAATCAGGCTTGTGAGAATCACGGCTGATGCAGAAAGTCTGCTTGTTGAGACTGGGGATAAGAATTTTCCTCATTTATACACTTATACCCCTACATCCCTGAACCATCTTTAAATCTCATCTGGATTAATGCCCAACTCCCGCAACCTTTTCGCCAGTCTCTCAGCACGTTCCTTTTCTTGCTGCACTAACTCCTCTGGTGTTGGTAATCTCTGTCCAGTTTCGTCATACCAATACAACCACTCGCGCGTCCTTCCCAGATAAGTACCGCGTTCTCTACCAAATGCTAAATTAATTTCTGGCATCCACACCCGTGAACCTGGTTGTAAGATGTATTCACTATTTTCTAAACGATAAACTTCTAAAGGTTCTCGTTTACGCCGATATCTCCGGCTGGGGACATAAATTGCATAATATAAAATGCCTAACTTCGCGTAGTCGATTTTTTTCTTTTCGTATTCGCCGCCGTAGGTTTGTGAAACAACTTCTAAGGCAAAAATAGGAACAATACCATCTTCTTCCCAGAGAACATAGCTTAAACGTCCCTCTTCACCAATAAAACGTTCTACACCTATGCTGAGAAACCCATCAGGTACTAATTGCGGAGTGTCGGGTGCATAATAAATCCCCATATCAACGCCGAAAAACCAATCGGTGCGTTGACTCCAGGCTAAAGCTAAAATAGCTTCTAGTAAATTGGGAATCAGGTTTTGTAGCTCGTTATCCACTGGCGTATCATCAGAATCGGGTAATTCTGCCGAGGACGGAAGGCAGCTGAGGGGGTTGTACTGTACCATGAAAATCCTCAGTTAAATTAGGTGATTATATTTTAAGGTTAAAATAATCAAGCCTTTGAGAATACCTCACTTTCAGCAGTCGCTTTTTGCCTGTCACAGATAACATTTATATATGAATGCTACACAAGAACAATTAAAAGTTAAATTTGAGCAGGCGATGATTGCTGCTTTTGGTGATGAATACGCCACCGTTGATCCGATTTTAGTGCCTGCGGGGAATCCGAAATTTGGTGACTATCAAGCGAATGTGGCTTTATCCCTAAGTAAAAAATTAGGACAGCAACCAAGAGCGATCGCTGCTGCTATAGTTGACAAGTTAGATGTTGCCCAAATCTGCGAACCACCAGAAATTGCTGGCCCCGGTTTTATCAACCTCAGACTTAAAACCGCTTACCTAGAAGCACAACTCAAAGCAATTCACGCCGACTCACGGTTAGGTGTTCCCCCAGCGAAAACGCCACAGCGAGAAATTGTTGACTTTTCCAGTCCGAATATTGCCAAAGAAATGCACGTCGGACATTTGCGTTCCACCATTATTGGTGATTCTATCGCCCGGATTTTGGAATTTCGCGGACATGATGTTTTGCGGTTAAATCATGTGGGTGATTGGGGTACACAATTCGGAATGCTCATTACTTACCTGCGCGAAGTTTACCCCCAAGCGTTAACTACCGCCAACGCCTTAGATATTGGTGATTTAGTCAGCTTTTACCGCCAAGCAAAACAGCGTTTTGATGCTGATGAAACCTTCCAAGAAACAGCACGCCAAGAAGTCGTGAGATTACAAGCAGGCGCAGAAGATACAATTCATGCGTGGAAACTGCTGTGTGAACAATCCCGCAAAGAATTTCAAGTTATTTATGACTTGCTGGATATCCATTTAAATGAACGCGGCGAATCTTTTTACAACTCATTGCTACCGGCAATTGTGGAAGATTTAGCCAACTCTGGCTTACTTGTAGAAGATCAAGGCGCAAAGGTTGTTTTCTTAGAAGGCTATACCAACAGAGAAGGTGAACCGCTACCATTAATTGTGCAGAAATCCGATGGTGGTTATAACTACGCCACCACAGATTTAGCCGCCTTACGCTACCGCATTCAACAAGATGCAGCCAAACGCATAATTTATGTAACCGATGCGGGACAAAGCAACCACTTTGCTCAATTTTTCCAAGTAGCACGCAAAGCCGGCTGGATTCCTGATGATGTGGAACTAGTGCATGTTCCCTTTGGTTTGGTGTTAGGGGAAGATGGCAAAAAATTCAAAACCCGTTCTGGAGATACTGTCCGGTTACGAGATTTGCTCGATGAAGCAATTATAAGGTTTCGCGAGACACTACAGGCAAAAATTCAGCAAGAAGGTCGTGAGGAAAGTGAAGAATTTCAGGCTTATGTTGCTAGAGTCGTAGGCATTAGTGCTGTTAAGTACGCCGACCTTAGCCAAAACCGCACTAGTAACTACATTTTTAGCTATGACAAAATGCTATCAGATAAGGGCAATACAGCACCTTACTTACTGTACGCTTATGCTCGGATTAAAAGCATAGGTCGTAAAGGTAGTATTGACTTTGGTAGTTTCATAGATAATTCTAATCAAAATCAAAAATTAACTTCTAGCTTGAAATGGAAATCTGCCATAAATGTTGGGTTAATTTTAGGAACTCTTGTTTTAGGAAAGGTAGTATTCAGTATTTTAAAATCCGTCAACGAAATTCCCTTAATCCCATCATTTTTTGAATTAGTGGGGATTGGATACAGTACTTGGTTTAGTTCTCGGTATTTGCTCAAAGCAGATAAAAGGCATCAAGTTTTTAAGGCAATTAAGAGTTATACACACAATGTTTTAAGCAAATCTTATACAGATGAACGAGAGAAAAGTAAGGTTTACCTTGTATTGCAAGAAGAAACGGAATTAGCTCTAGCTAAACACTTGTTACAATTAAGCGAAGTCATTACTGAGGTAGAGCAAAATCTACTTCCTAACCGATTGTGCGAATACTTGTATCAACTAAGTGATAAATTTAACAAATTCTATGAGCAGTGTCCTGTTTTGAAGGCAGAAGAACCACAGCGTACATCTCGTTTAGTATTGTGCGATTTAACCGCCAGAACCTTAAAACTCGGATTATCGCTGTTGGGAATTCAAGTCTTAGAAAGAATGTAGGTTAAAAAGGAAGTGTTGAGTAGGAAAGAACAACGAATGACTAAGGACAAGTGACAAATAACTACCTTGACTAGTCAGTGTTTTTCTTACCAACTTGCTTTCCTTCACCTAATTTTCAAGATGCAATGTGTGAGCCTACTGTATCATGAAAAAGATTAAGCGGTGGCAATGAGGTGGAGGCTGTTCAATTTCGGGTGGCATATATCTGCTCATTCAGGATTTAGGACTCAAAACGCAGAACATCTATGTTAGCAGGCAAAATTTTGCAGGGTGGAAAATATACCCTCACCCAAGAAATCGGACATGGTGGCTTTGGTATTACCTTTAAAGCTACACATCACTACTTAGGTCAAGATGTAGTGGTGAAAACTATTAACGAACGCTTGCGGCAACATCCAGATTTTGCCAAGTTCGAGCGCCAATTCCAAGATGAAGCTAGAAGACTAGCTACTTGTATCCATCCCAATATTGTGCGGGTAAGTGACTTTTTTATTGAAGATGGTCTACCCTACATGGTGATGGAATACATTCCTGGGGAAACTTTGGGCAATGCTTTTGTCCTACCAGGGATACCCTTACCGGAAGCCACAGCCATTCACTACATCCGCCAAATTGGCGCAGCCCTACAAGTAGTCCACAATAATGGTTTGCTCCACCGCGATATCAAACCAGATAATATTATTCTCCGCCAAGGCACTCAAGAAGTCATATTAATTGATTTTGGGATTTCACGAGAATTTAATAGTGGTGTCAAACAAACTCACACCGGCATAGTTTCCGAAGGCTACGCACCCATTGAACAATACTTGACACAAGCGCCGCGCACACCAGCTACAGATGTTTATGGTTTGGCAGCAACCTTGTATGCTTTGTTAACAGCACAGGTTCCCATGCCAGCATTATTGCGCGATCGCGAAAAAATGGCATCTCCCAAAGAATTACAACCTCATCTGAGTGCCGCCGTCAATCAAGCTGTGATGCGCGGTATGGCGGTTGATTCTCGCTTCCGTCCGTCAACCGTGGCTGAATGGTTGCAATTATTACCTGGTAGTGAAACCAAGAATATTCCCCAAAGCGTTGCCACTAATACAGTCGCCACCGTTGATTTATCAATGCAGCCAGGACGGGGAGTTTTTGGCAAGAAACACAAGGAATATCGGACAAAAAACCCGATGGCAGCCTTTACCAAAACACTAGCAGGGTCTAAAGCCTTAGTTGGTGTAGGTGTGGCTTTATTTGCCGCAAGTGCAGGTTTTGGCATCACTAGTATATTGTCCTCCCATAACAAGCCAAATTCATCTGCCACACCCCTGTTTACTAACCCAGTCACCCAATCAAAAGACAATAATTCTAATACCGAGGGTTCACAGTCTACTGCGGAAGCAAATAACACTAACAAAAATACTCAAACAACCACGGCAACCGAATCAGCCTATATTTCCAAACGCCGCCGACAAAACCGCCCAGAACCTACACCACAAGCTACAACTAGCCCTACCGCAGAAAATACTGCCGCCACCAACTCCGAAACTTCGTCTCAGCAAAATCCCGAACAAGCATCTGTTACACCGAATACCGCACCGACACCATCATTAGTAGATAAACTGAGAGCTTATCGTTCTAATCGAGAAGTTAATCGGGAAAGTGCAGGCAAGCGATCGCAAAATAACACCCCACCTGCCACCACTAATCAAACTACACCAAATTCGTCAGGCAAGCGATCGAATCCTGTAGTGATACCAGTACCACCACCTACCACAGAATCGAAAAGCCCAGATTCTTCGGCTGTAGTTGTCCCAACTGTAGAAAACAAGCAAAATTCTGCTCCTGACAGCCCATCTCCAAAAGATGAAAAGTCAACAACAGAAAGTAACACTAGTAACTAAGTAGATTGAGTGACAAATTATTTAGAAGACGCATTTCGACTCCGCTCAATGCTCAATAGCCTGACTATAATGAGGATTGAGCGCAGTAGTAACTGAGCTTTGCCGAAGTGCGAATACTTTGGCAATCTCTAGTTAGGTTTAATCCCATCCTTCTACTTATTAGTTGTAAACACGAGAATTTCAACTCAGCACTCTACTTAAGGGTTTAAGGTAAAAACGCTATCCTCTGGTGATGGTGTAGGGGCAGGGATAATAAAGGGTAATATCTGGGGGGGTTCAGATGTAGTCGCAGCGTTAGATGGTTGTAACTGTCCAAAACGAATGAAAACACCAATTCCCAAGCCAAAACAAAAGCAAAAACTAATAAAACCAAAAGAAAGTAATTGCATCAATTTTTGGTTTGCCATAATGCACTCCTCAAAAGATGGTATTAGTTTACTGCAACAAAACCGAAACTTGGCAAGGGTGTGAGGGCAAAATCAAGTCAAAAGTAAAAAGTTAAAAGTCAAAAATTCTCTGATTTTTGACTGCTGACTTCCCTATAGTGGTGTTCAAGACCCTTCCCTTACACCCCTTCACCCTCAAACCCCTTCACCCAATTTCCACAGACAATCTTAGTGCGTAAGTAGTTTACTATGGACAATGGATAATTGACCATTGACCATTGACTTATGACAAATCAAACTCCGATTCCGGTGATTATTAACGGTGCTGCTGGCAAAATGGGTCGTGAGGTAGTCAAAGCAGTCGCCCAAGCACCTGATTTAACTTTGATGGGTGCAATTGACCGTAACCCCGAACTTCAAGGTAAAGATGCTGGGGAACTTGCCGGTTTAAGTGAACCTTTAGAAGTACCAATTACTGACCAATTAGAACCGATGTTAGGGTACGTGGCGGGTGAGCGACAGCTACCACCAGGAGTCATAGTAGACTTTACCCATCCTGATTCAGTGTATGACAATGTACGAAGTGCGATCGCCTATGGCATTCGTCCGGTTGTCGGAACTACAGGCTTAAGTCCCGCACAAATTCAAGATTTAGCTGACTTCGCCGAAAAAGCCAGTACTGGTTGCTTGATTATTCCTAATTTTTCCATTGGGATGGTGTTACTCCAACAAGCCGCCGTCACCGCATCGCAATATTTTGACCATGTAGAAATTATCGAATTGCACCACAACCAAAAAGCTGATGCACCCAGTGGTACAGCAATTCAAACTGCTCAGTTACTAGCAGAAATGGGTAAAACTTTTAACCCTGCAATTGTCCATGAAACCGAGAAAATACCGGGAGCTAGAGGCAGCCTAGCTGATGAAGGGATTAGAATTCATAGTGTACGCTTGCCAGGATTGATCGCTCATCAAGAAGTAATTTTTGGTGCTGCTGGTCAAATTTATACCTTACGCCATGATACAAGCGATCGCGCCTGCTATATGCCCGGTGTATTACTGGCAATTCGCAAAGTCTCACAGTTAAAGTCGTTAGTGTATGGTTTAGAAAAGATACTTTAAAAGAAGAATGCAGAATGCAGAATTCAGAATCCAGAATATTCTGACTCCTGAATTCTGACTCCTTGTTAAAAACTAGCACTCAACACCCAGCACCCATGCTTGTTCCACTGACTCGCCAGAAATTTGAACAAATCATCCCCCTCATTGCTACTGGTCAGCAGTACAAGTATTACTGGGGGAAATTTTCTAATTTTTTACAGCGACTATTAGTTTCGGTAGTTTCTGTAGTTGTGATTTTACTGGTGAAAGCCCTGTTTGGGCTGGATTTTGGCCCCATTTTATTTTTATTGGGGGTTATTGGAGCAATGTTTTGGCTGTGGTACCCAGTGTTTCAAGCCAGTGTGCGGAATGCTAAATGTCGTCGTTATAAGTACAGTGGCTTTTTCCGGGGACGAATATTAGATTGGTGGATTACAGACAGATTGATTGGTAAACAAGAAACTGTCAACAGCAAAGGCGAATTGGTAATTGTGGAAAACCGGGAAAAACGAATAAATCTAGAGGTAGGTGATGATACAGGGTTTAGCGTTGAGTTAGATGCACCTCTGCGGCCTTATCATAAAGCGATCGCCCGTGGTCAAATAGCGGAAATGATTGTTATGTCCAATCGTGCCGATTTAGGCACCATTGAAGATTTCAGCGATGTTTACATTCCCAGCCGCGACATCTGGGTTAACGATTATCCCTATCTCCGCCGAGACTTCTTTTCAGAAACCAGCCGCCGCATCCGCGAAGACCAACAAGATAGACCACGTCGACGGCGGCGGAAAACAGAGTGAAGTATGAAGTGTGAAGTATGAAATTTAATATTTCTCCTTCTGCCTTCTGCCTTCTGCCTCCTGCCTTCTCCTAATTTCCCCGACTCGCATTCTGTCCGTAAGCTTGCCAAGCTAAATCTACCAGTCCATCAACAACAGCAGCAGCAACAACGGCATTTCCTTTACGACTTTCAATAGTAATATAAGGAACTAGAGAATCTTGCAGGCGGCTTTTATCAGTATCTACATCAATAAATCCGACTGGAGTCGCAATAATTAAAGCTGGGCGAATTTCTTCCGCTTCAATCAAATCTATTAGTGCTGTTAGTGCTGTTTGCGCCTGACCAACTACAAAAATGCCCTCTGGATAACGCTTGGCGAGAGTTTCAATCCCCCATGCTGCCAGCGTTTTTTCCTTTTGCGGACGTGTGACAGTTTCCATGCTGCAATAGACTGGGTTAGCAAACGTGCTTTGGATGTCGGAAGCAATACCTACCTGTACCATTGGGACATCTACTACGATTGTGGTGCGTGCTGCTAATGCTGCTGCACCAGCTTGTAAAGCATGTTCCGAAAACCGAATTAAAGATTTATATTCAAAGTCAGCAGTGGCGTATATCACCCGCCTCACAATTTCATACTCTGCGGGTGAAAAGACATGATCGCCAATTTCACTGTCGATGATTGCTAAACTTTGAGCATCAGTTACGTGCCATTCCATCACTATTCAGCGCCGATATACCAGCTTTCAGCTTATCAGCTAAGAGTGAATGCTGAGTCAAAATCAACAGGACTTACACAAGAGGTTATCATTTCAGGCTGGGTGTAAGGGTGTAGGTGTTCTAAACCCTTACACCCTCATACCCTACACCCTTTGTTATAACTACCAACAATCACAACTCCGCACTCGAAGAAGGACGACTGAACACAGGGGATAGGTAAGCCACTAAAGCACCAATGAAAAAGCCAGAAATATTTCGGACTAGGGGTAGCCAATCACTAGTGCGCGTTACAACTGGCCCAATACCGAAGGCGATAAACAAAATTCCCCATAATGGCGAGAAAATTAATGCCCATTGCCAAGCAACAATTTGTTTGTCATTGCGGGGTTGGGCGGCAAATCCACAAATTATCCCACCAATGACTGAGGTCACTAGGGTAAGAATCCACTGTTCTCTAGGTAGTCCAGGTACAACGTTACAACCGCCTTTGAGTAAGCAGCCTTTAACTGAGTCGAGGGCTTGTAAAATTGCTTGGTCTTCGCCTTGTTCCCGCACAAAGTACAAGTTACCAAAACGAGTTTGTAATTCTATCCAAAATGTCCGGGGTAAAAGCTCATAAACAGCATCGCCCACACTAAAGCTGAGAATGTTACCGCCACGAGAATCAGCAACTAGCAGGATACTTTTATCATCTAAACCCCAATAATTGATCACTGCTCGACCAGGGGTGCGATCGTACTGAGTTAATACTCGCAGTTTCCAGCCAGTATCGGTTTCAAATTGCTTGATATCTGAAACTAGCTTGTCTTCCTGAATATCAGTCAGCGTTTTCGCTAAATCAATAACCGGAGTTTGGAAGTTAGGTAATAAATCAGGATTGTCATAAGCCAGTGCTGCGGAAGGATTTGTTAACCAAATTGACCCAGCCACCAAAAATATGCCAATAGATACTAAAATTCGTCGCCAAAAACAAGACTGCATGGATTCTCTTATACAAATATCAACACTAAAAGTGAACAAGTTGTTTTAAAAAGTAGGAGAGAAAAGTGATACTTCTTTACACTTGTTTACTTTACTCTAATATTAGGGTCGAGGAAAAGTGGGAAGTCAGGAGTGGGGAGTAGGGAGTGGCGAGTGGGGAGTAGGAAATGAGGCAGGGGTGCAGGGTGCAGGGGGCGGGGGGAAAAAGAAAAATACTCGACTAGACGAGGGTTGAGCGAAGCGATGCACTGAGCTTGCCGAGGTGTCGAAACCCGGTAATCTTCAGTTAGGTTTAATTTAGTCCTTCTCCTCATAGACCATGATAGCGATCGCTATTTTTTGCTTCAGTATTTTGGAATGCGAAAATTTCAATTCCTACTTACTCTGTAAACAAAGGTCTTGCTTGTTGGGTTGACTGCAACTTTGCTTCTAGGGTGTTCCAATCTTCTTGTTCAATCAAGTTAATAACTTCATTAATATTTTGGCGATATTGTTGCAATGAACTCAGCAAGGCTTGGCGATTATATTTTGCCATCATCACTCCCAATTCAGGGTTGCCACCACCGACTCGGCTGGTATCGCGGAACCCAGAACTAGCTAAATTTTGCGCTAATTGTAAAACTGCGGGGTCAGTTTCACCCATACAAGCAGTAATTAAAGCCGCACTCACCATTACAGGTAAATGTGAAATCCAACTAACAGCGCGGTCATGTTGTGCTGGTTGACAGTGGTAAATTTTTGCACCCAGCGATCGCACAATCTCCTCTAAAATAGCGATCGCATCTTGGGGCGTATGGGCATCTGGTGTGAGTACGTAAGGTCGATCAACAAATAAATTTTTTTGCGCCGCTTCTATACCACTATCAGCCGTTCCCGCCATTGGATGACCGCCCACAAACCGTTCCCACATCGGTGAAATTGCCCCGACTATTGGTGCTTTCACCGAACCCACATCAGTAATAATCGTAGCGGGAGAAAGATGTGTAATTAACTGTTCAACTTGGGGAACAATAAGGGCGATAGGCGTACAAATAAAAATTACGTCTGCGGCTGCTAACAAACTCATTTCCACAGATGCCTCATCTACACTGCCAAGGGCTACGGCTGTTTGACAGGTAGATTCCCGGCGACTGACCCCCAAGAGATGATGACCTTGCGATCGCAAATCATAACCCAAAGAACCGCCTATCAATCCCAAACCCAAAATACCAATATTCATAATTGATTTAGACTGCGTATTTTTTACGTATATTCTGCATACTTTACCAACTAAGGAAATAAATTTAAGTCTTTTGCCTTTTAACTTTTTACTTAATATTTATGGGTAGCATCAATGACTGTAGAGGAATTACTCGAACAATACGCAGCAGGGGTTACAGATTTTAGTGGAATCGAACTTTGCGAAGCGAACCTGAGTGGTGTCAAACTCAGTGGTATCAATCTGAGTCATGCTAATTTGAGTGTAGTTAATCTCAGTGGGGCGAATCTCAGCGAGACTAATTTGAGCCATGCTAAGTTGAATGTCGCCCGACTGAGTGGCGTGAATTTTGTGGGTACAAACATGAATCACGCCAGTTTGAATGTGGCAAACTTAATTCGTTCTGACCTCAGCCGCGCCCAAATGCGGGGTACTTCTTTAGTACGTGCGGAGTTAATTCGCGCCGAACTCAGTCGTGCTGACTTATTTGAAGCTAACTTGAGTAATGCTGATTTACGTGAAGCCACCCTGCGTAAAGCTAATCTTCGTCGCGCTAACTTGCATGAAACAATCTTAAAAGGTTGTACCTTGGCTGGTGCGAACTTAGAGATGGCAAACTTAAACGCCGCCGACTTACATCGTAGCGACCTCAGTGGTGCTAATTTACGTGATGCAGAATTTAAACAGGCAAATCTCACCCATGCTAACCTCAGTGGGGCTGATTTAAGTGGTGCTAACCTGCGTTGGGCTGATTTGAGTGGCGCAAACCTTAGTTGGGCTGATTTAAGCGGCGCAAAATTGAGTGGTGCGAACTTGATGGGGGCGAACTTGAGCAATGCTAATTTAACCAATACAAGTTTTGTACATGCCAACTTAACTGAGGCGACATTAATTAAAGCCGAATGGGTTGGTGCTGATTTAACAGGCGCAACCTTAACCGGGGCAAAACTGCATTCTGCCTCTCGGTTTGGGTTAAAAACAGAAGGAATGATTTGTGAATGGGTTGATCTTAGTCCAAAAGGCGATCGCTCGATCATCCAAAAATTTGAAGCTGACGACCCACGGGAATTTTTTAACGAAACTCCCCCAACCATTAGAATTATCGTCGATGCAGCCTTAGAACCAGAAGCTAACTTTGCCCTTGCTGGTGCTTACTTCCACATTGCTCAAGAATATCGCATCATCAAACAACCCCCCAGCATGGAAATTGGCCGTCGCCGGACTGTATTCACATTCCGAGTAGACAGCGATGAAGCTTTATTACCTACAGCCTGTCTAGCCATTCTCCCCTTTAGAGATGCCAGCAATACGCACAAAAGCATTTATCAAGTGGTAGAGATACTGAATAAAAAAGATGTTCCTAACCTAGACAGCAAAATATCCCATCGGGTGAAGCCACTGACCACACTCATCGAAGAAGCTATTAGTCAGGCTCAGACGATTCGGCAAATGAAAAAAAATCTGGAATTAGCAGCAAAATTAAATTTCTTTCGAGCGCCTACGCAAACAATCTTAACCAATTCCAGCGCCCAAACCCTGACAGTATATGATAATCCCTACTTTGGGAAAAAATTTATTCATACCTCGCAACTCGATGCTGCATTTTTAACAGATAAGACTTCTGATACTGCCACCATTGCATCACTTTCGTTAAATATAGTTGTAGATTTTCTCAAAAGCTTTCACCATATCAATGAATAAAGGAGAATTCAGGAATCAGAATTCAGAAGTCAAAATCAGAAAGTGGGCGTTTTACATTTAGTTATTCATCTGTTCTGTGACTGGATGCAGCCGCTCATTGAGGACATCACCAAGACGGTACTGCTTGACCAGAATTTATACTGACTTCTGGCTCCTGGCTCCTGAATTCTGTTTTGCTCAGAAAATCTCAGGTTTTACCAGAAACGAATTTTTGGAGGTAGCAAATGCGTGATACCTTTAACAAAATGGTTGGACGGACTCGCTATGTAGTCTGTCGATTATTTGTTCACTTGGGTGGGTCAGATGTTGCACCAATTTTAGGTGTATTAAATCGTGGTGCGAGAGATGCGATCGATTCTGAAGGCGATATGCAGGTTTTAGGAGAATCATTAGTCGAACTGTGCGAAACCCTTCTGCGCTACGATCAAGATTGGATGTCTGCTGCCAACGAAGGCGACGTATTTTGGAGTGAAGGCGAAGCAGGAGATTATATCAACGAGTTATTTACTGACTCGGCCGAAAGATACGGTGCTGACATTGATTGGGATTCTCCATCTGACTTTGATGAACCTTTATCTATTCCAGTTACACGCAATGTTGTGGTGATGATTACCGTCGCTTTGGAAGGTGAAGTACCAGAGTTAGAAACAGACCTAGCGAATATCCGCGCACTCAAAGAAGGTTTAAAAGCCTTGATTAATCTGCACTACAAACATAAACTCAGAGCTATTCAAGTACATTTTTCACCAGCACAACTAGGCGATGAACTGAGCAACGATGACTTGTTGCAATATTACCCAGAATTGATACCTTTGTAAATTGTTGGGTTGTCCGCACACCAACCATTTTAAGAAGTTGTTAAGCTCGGAGATAAGACAATACTGCAATGATCATGACCATATTACGTAAATTCACAGTTGTTGTTTTAGCCTTGAGTTTGTGTATAACAACTGTTGCCTGCGGCGGTGGAGAGCAAACTACTTCTACAGGCCGGAATGTTAGCCAAACTTCTACTGCCACCAGATTAAGCGATGGTCAGTATCAAGTACAACAAGCTACCTATGACGATGGAACGGGAGAATATACACTGTTTTTACTAAACAGCACGCCTCCCACCTTTACAACCGAAAACTTGCAAATGGCCAGGCTGACCGATGACGAAATTAAAGCAGGTCAAAAATCTTACCTGAAAGTAGAAAACAGCCAGCCAGCTTTATACCTTACAGAAGATTTCAAAATTGAGTACGTCCACAACGTAACTCAAACCCAAACCAACCCCCAAACAGGAAGACAAGAAACGGTTGTCGTTCGACAAGAAAACAGTTTTTGGTCGCCCTTTGCTGGTTCTCTGGCTGGGAGTATAGCAGGTCAAGCAATTGGTAGTCTGTTATTTAGACCCCAATATTATGTACCCCCTGTTTATCAACCAGGCGGATTAACTGGTTTTGGTGGTTATGGTTCTAGCTACGACCAAGCAGTTAGCAGTTACCGCAGCCGCTATAATGCACCACCCGCAGCAGTAAGAAACCGTACAGCTTTCCGTACCACTGGCAATATTAGAAACACCTATCCTAGTGGTTCTAACGTCCGCACTACCACCCCTCGCAGAACTACAGTTAACCGTCCTAGTGGTTCTGGTTATGGTGCTAGTGAACTGCAACCATCAGGTAAATCGAGTACTACCCGACGCAATTCCGGTAGTAGTTTTGGTAGTGGTGGCCGTAGTCGGACTCCTAGCCGCAGTGGTGGTTTTGGTAGCAGACGGCGTTAATTAATTCAGTTAATTTTAAATTTGTGTAGGTTGGATTTTTGCTGGCTTTTTGCAGGGTACTGAGTAAAATCCAATCTACGCATTTTTTATCTGATTTTTTCAGTCGACAGTGCAAATTCAAAATTTATACCAACCCAGCTTGAAAAATTTGATTTGGAGTCAGATGTAATTCGGGAAAAGTTGGGGAAATAATGCGATCGCTATCTCTAAACTTACTAATCTGATATTCTCCATCAACTAAATTACAAACAGAGATTGTTGGTTGTTTGGGATTACCAATAAAATTACGTCCACCCAACGCCGCATAGTCAATAATCCAATACTCAGCGATACCCATCTCCTCATAGTCAGCATATTTTAAGTGGTAATCGTCTCGCCAGTTGGTTGATACAACTTCAATAATCAAAGGTATTGATGCACCCAAAGTGATGGTAGATGCTTTTTTCCATAATGGTTCATTTGCCAAATTTGCCTGATTTATCACTAACACATCAGGAAAATAACCAGAATCTTTTTCCAGAGGTCTAACTATAACTTGGTTGGGTATAAAGAAAGGAATATCTAATCGAGAAAACTCAACTGTTACTTTTTTTGCGACAAAACCCTTGATTTCTTCGTGGTCTCCTACTGGTTGTGCCATTTCAACAATACTTCCATTATGTAGTTCGTAGCGTACACCTGAGTTTTCAGGTAGCCAATCCACAAATTCATCAAAGGTTACTAGCTTGGGTATGGCTTGAGTCATAGATGATAGAAAATTGTTGTGCTGGAAATATTATCTCTAATCTATGCGGCTGGTGTTGCTGTTAAACATTGGGAAGGACTTGTTAACCGATATAAATGATTTGTGTTACCCTAGTAGAGTTGTCTAAATTCCGCACATCCAGGAGTTCGGGTGTTTTCTCTTGGGAAAATACACCTGGGTGGAGGTTTAACCCGAATAGGAGTTAAGAATATATGCCAGTCGTTTCATTGGCTCAAATGATGGAGTCAGGGGTTCACTTTGGGCATCAAACCCGTCGCTGGAACCCAAAAATGTCTCCGTACATTTACACTGCTCGCAATGGTGTACATATCATCGACTTGGTGCAAACAGCCCAGTTGATGGATAACGCGTACAACTACATGAGAACCCAAGCGGAGCAAGGTAAGAAATTCTTGTTTGTTGGTACTAAGCGTCAAGCAGCAGGAATCATTGCTCAAGAAGCATCTCGTTGTGGCGCTCACTATATTAACCAGCGTTGGTTGGGTGGAATGCTCACCAACTGGTCAACTATTAAAACACGGGTAGAAAGGCTGAAGGATTTAGAACGTCGGGAAGAAAACGGCGCTTTAGATTTGTTGCCGAAAAAAGAAGCTTCGATGCTGCGTCGGGAAATGGCGAAGCTACAAAAATACCTGGGCGGGATTAAAACCATGCGGAAAGTCCCTGATGTGGTAATAATTGTAGACCAACGCCGGGAATATAACGCAGTTCAAGAATGTCAAAAACTGTCAATTCCCATTGTGTCTATGTTGGATACCAACTGCGACCCAGATGTTGTGGATATTCCTATCCCAGCGAATGATGATGCTATTAGATCCATTAAGCTGATAGTTGGCAAGTTGGCAGATGCAATTTATGAAGGTCGTCATGGCCAACTGGATGTAGAAGAAGAATACGACGATTACGAAGGCGCTGAGGAAGATTACGATTACGACGAAAGTGATTACTCAGACTCGTTAATTCCTGACGACGAAGACGAAGACGAATAAAGTATGAAAATGGAATAGACTTCAGAAGTCAGAATTCAGGAGCCAGAATAATGAAGGCTGGAATTTAGTTAGAGTTCATATCCTACTGTTCACAGCATTCATTCTGAATTGTGAGTACTGACTCCTGAATTCTATTGAATAAATTTTCAGAATTCAGAGTGTCTTCACTTTCTGAGTAAGATAGAAATACTCAACGCCCGTAAGCGATAAAAACTCTAGGTCAAGTTAGGAATTGAGGCAACATGGCGGAAATATCTGCAAAACTCGTCCAAGAGCTACGCCAAAAAACTGGTGCCGGCATGATGGACTGCAAGAAGGCGCTGAAAGAAAATGACGGCGACATCGAACAAGCGATAGATTGGCTACGTAAAAAAGGTATCACTTCTGCGGGCAAAAAAAGCGATCGCATTGCAGCTGAAGGTCTAGTAGACACTTACATTCAGCCTGATGGTAAAGTAGGTGTACTGATAGAAATTAACTGCCAAACTGATTTCGTTGCTCGTAATGAAGCTTTTAAATCTTTGGTTAAGAGCCTAGCACAGCAAGCCGCCACTGCTGCAAGTGTTGAGTCTTTACTGGCTCAACCTTACATTGAAAATAACAGCGTTACTGTAGATGAATTCATCAAGCAAAGCATTGCTACACTCGGTGAAAATATCCAAGTACGCCGTTTTGTTAACTTTGCAGTAGCAGATGGTAAAACCGGAGTAGTAGATAGCTACATTCACACTGGCGGTCGTGTTGGTGTATTAGTTGAATTAGAATCTGTCTCTGAGTCAGCCGCAGCTAACGAAGATTTCCAAGCATTGGCACGAAACGTTGCTATGCAAGTTGCAGCTTGTCCCAACGTTGAGTATGTCGGCGTAGATCAAATCCCTGCTGATGTTGTCCAAAAAGAAAAGGACATCGAAATGGGCAAGGATGATTTGGCAAACAAACCAGAGAACATCCGAGAAAAGATTGTTCAAGGACGGATTGAAAAACGTCTCAAAGAAATGACTTTGCTCGATCAGCCTTATATCCGTGACCAAAGTATTTCTGTAGAAGAATTGGTCAAGCAAGTTAAGGCTAAAGTTGGCGCAGAAGTCACAGTTAGTCGCTTTGTGCGCTACATCCTCGGCGAAGGTATTGAAAAACAAGAAACTAACTTTGCTGATGAAGTTGCAGCTCAAATCGGGGCGAAGTAATTTGGTTTTTAGCCATTAGTTATTGGTCATTGGTCATTAGTCATTAGTGATGGACAAATGACAAATAACTTTTTCAAACAGGTCAGTTACACTAACTGGCCTGTATTTTATTATTAGAAAATAACTGCGTACATTTGTACCATATTAATGCTAATACCAATTTAGAAAATGATTGATAGAAGCTAGATACATACAGCAATTCTCAATCCGTCTTGAAAAGTGTGCTTCGAGTCGGGGAACCCGCCCACGCAACTTTTCGCAAAATCTCAAATCTAAAATTGGATGATGGGCAAGTAAGAAAAGATATGGCGAGAGCAATTGAGCGAATTGACCGGGATTTGGCGATGCTGGAAGAAGCGATACGTGCGATCGCGGCAGAACTCCAAAGTGCTTATACTGTTTATCTCACCCTTTTAGGTGAAGCTGTGCGGAAGCAGTTGATTCTGGCAAGTTACCATCTGTGTACTCAGGGATATCCCGAAAACTTTTTAAACTTGTCGCTGAATCAACGGCAGAAATTGCAACAAGCCATCCGCAAACGCGGAAAACAGTTATCTGAAGAATTAATCACCTATATGAATGGTGAAATAGTGACAGAAGATGAAAATGAGGGCAACGAGGCAGAAGAATATCTGGTGACTGAAAACCCAAAACTCAATCCTCCTAATTCTTCTAACCCTGTAGAAATAGCCAAATGGCAAAATCACTTGGAAGAGCTAACACAACAGGCGCTCAAAAAAGTTTCTCATGATACAAATGTGTTGTTGCAACAAGCTGATATTCTGCCCAAAAAAGTCCCAGAACCAATTTTAGAAGCCGCCGCCGCAGCCTCAGAAGCAGCCGCCGAAGTTATGCCAGGGCCGCCAAATCTCCTCAACTTGGTCATTGAAATTGACAACGAGCAAGATGAAGACGAATCGAGTTTGACACAGATTATGACAATTAATTTGCGGCTAGGAGAAATTGAATTTGCCGACGCGACCCTAGCATCTAGCCGCAAACAAATTCGGAATATCTTAGTACAACTCCAAAAACTCGGACGAGAATATCAAAAAAAGCAACGGGAACGTTCCATTGCAGAAGCCGAAGCAGCTTGGCGCTCAAGTTGGCATGAAGATTAGTTATTTGTCATTTGTTCTTTGTCATTTGTCCTTTGTATAAATATTAATGACCAATGACTAATGACTAATGACCAATGACCAATGACCAATGACTAATGACCAATGACAAATAACCAATGACTAATGACACACCAGATTGGATACGCTTACATAAAGCCTTGGCTGTAGAAGCAGAACATAGCTTTACAGACTTGATGGGCAGACAATACCGCTTTAGTGAATTTCTCAGTTTGACTTTTGGGAAATTTCCGGCGGCTTTGCCTGCTGTTGAGCGTCGCCGTTGGCAAGAATTAGCCACAAAATTTGCCGACTATCCTAATTTGGCAGTCAAAGACAGACAAAACTTAATTGCTACAACTCGCAGGTATCTTGACCAACTGCAAAAACAACTAGAAGACCCAGAGGAATTAGAGAAGCAGGGAAGAAACTATAAAGCGAAAATTCCCAATTCTACGCCTGTGGTAAATGAAGTCAGTCGCAGACTAGCGCCCAGAATTGACCAAAAACTCAGCGACTTGCCAGAAATAGGTATTCGCAAAGCCGACAAATTAGCGGCTTTGCGTTTGTACACGGTGAGAGATTTGCTGTTTTACTATCCCCGTGACCATATTGACTATGCGCGTCAAGTCAATATCCGCGAGTTACAGGCGGGTGAGACAGTCACTATTGTGGCTAGTGTGAAGCGTTGTAATTGTTTCACTAGCCCGAAAAATCAAAAATTATCAATTTTAGAACTGGTACTAAAAGATAATAGCGGACAAATTAAAGTCGGTCGCTTTTCGGCAGGGGCGCGGTTTACCAGTCGTGGTTGGCAAGAAAGTATGAAACGCCGTTACCCAGTTGGTAGTGTGGTGGCGGCTTGTGGGTTAGTAAAAGAAAGTAAATACGGCTTGACGTTGGATAACCCAGAGCTAGAAGTTTTGGCACATCCAGGAGACACCATTGAGTCGTTGACTATTGGGCGGGTAGTGCCAATTTATGCCCTGACCGAAGGGATAATGGCGAATATGATGCGCCAAGCCGTGATTGCAGCTTTACCTGCTGCGGCTGTTCTCAAAGACCCTTTGCCCAAAGGTTTGCGAGAAAAGTATAATTTGATGGAATTGAAAGATGCGATCGCTAATATTCACTTTCCCTCTGATAGCGATACTTTACAAGCTGCTCGTCGTCGTCTGGTCTTTGATGAGTTTTTCTATCTACAACTCGGCTTACTCCAACGTCAGCAACAAGCCAAAGCCATTCAAACCAGTGCCGTACTTGCGCCTAAAGGGCAATTAATTGAAAAATTTTATAAAATCTTACCTTTTCAACTGACTGGCGCACAGCAACGAGTCCTGAATGATATTTTGAATGATTTGCAAAAAACCACACCTATGAATCGTTTGGTACAAGGCGATGTTGGTTCTGGTAAAACCGTTGTGGCGGTGGTAGCAATTTTAGCGGCAATTCAATCTGGCTACCAAGCGGCTTTGATGGCTCCGACAGAAGTTTTGGCAGAACAGCATTATCGTAAGTTAGTTAGCTGGTTTAATTTATTACATTTGCCTGTGGAATTGCTCACAGGTTCCACCAAAACTGCCAAACGCCGAGAAATTCATTCATTGTTAGCCACAGGGCAATTACCCTTGTTAGTGGGAACTCACGCCTTAATTCAAGACCCGGTAAACTTTCACCGCTTGGGTTTGGTAGTCATTGATGAACAACATCGGTTTGGGGTCAAACAACGGGCGTTACTACAACAAAAAGGCGAACAACCCCATGTCTTAACAATGACTGCGACTCCCATTCCCCGGACATTAGCACTAACAATTCACGGAGATTTGGATGTTAGCCAAATTGATGAATTACCACCAGGACGGCAGAAAATTCAAACTACAGCCTTGACCAGCCAGCAGCGTAGCCATGCTTACGACCTCATCCGCCGGGAAGTTGCCCAAGGTAGACAAACTTATGTGGTATTGCCTTTAGTGGAAGAATCTGAGAAATTAGACTTGCGATCGGCAGTAGATGAGCATCAAAAGTTACAAGAAACCGTCTTTCCCGAATTTCAAGTCGGTTTACTTCACGGGCGGATGAGTTCCGCCGAGAAAGACGAAGCCATTACCAACTTTCGAGATAACAAAACGCAAATTTTAGTATCTACCACAGTAGTAGAAGTTGGGGTAGACGTACCGAATGCTACTGTGATGCTCATTGAAAATGCAGAGCGATTTGGCTTATCTCAACTGCACCAACTACGGGGGCGTGTTGGTCGGGGTGCGGCGCAGTCTTATTGTTTGTTGATGAGTAGTTCTAGAAGCCCTGATGCTCAACAACGGTTGAAAGTATTGGAACAATCTCAGGATGGGTTCTTCATTTCCGAAATGGATATGCGCTTTCGTGGCCCTGGTGAAGTATTGGGAACTCGCCAATCGGGTGTGCCAGATTTTACCCTAGCGAGTTTAGTTGAAGATGAAGAAGTATTAATCTTAGCGCGGCAAGCAGCAGAGAAAGTTATCGAGATTGATGTTACCTTAGAACGCTGGTATTTGATGAAAGAAGAGTTGAAATATCGGTATGACAGGTTAATGGGAGGCGCTATCTTAACTTAACTACCCACCCCTACACCCCAACATCCGCGCATACTTTGTTGGGTTACGCTATCGCTCCATCCAACCTACTTTTCTGCTTAACTTTCTCCCCTGCTCCCTGACCCTTTGCAGCCCTGATGATAAGTCTTTTACCAATACGACATAACTGGCCATAAGACCAAAAAAGATACTAAAAGAAGTGGGCTTTCTGGGGGAAATTCTGTAAAATCAAAATTTAAATAACAAAATGGCAAATTTTATGATACGTTGGCTAAGTTTACTGCCAATCATGCTCAGTCTGTTTCTTATGGGATGTTCTACGCAAACAACAGCCAAGACTCCCATTGCAGTGCAGCAAACTGGTCAAACACTACCAATTTCAGCTAAAGCAGTTGTTCCCAACGGTACAACTATTGAGTTAGAAGTGGCGGTGACTCCAGAACAGCAAGCAAAAGGTTTGATGAATAGACCTGCGTTGCCAGATAATCGCGGGATGTTATTTAAGTTTCCATCTGCACAGCCTGTGCAGTTTTGGATGAAAAATGTACCTGTGCCACTGGATATGGTCTTTTTACAAAATGGCGTAATCAAATATATTCAGGCTTCTGCACCACCTTGTGCTAGTGAGCCTTGTGCCACTTACGGGCCAAACGTACCTGTTGATACTGTAATAGAATTACGTGCAGGGCGAGCCAAAGAATTAAAACTCAAAATAGGAGATAATGTCAAAATTAAGTTTTTAAATCACAGTAGCTTACGGTAATAAGACTTAAAAACCTTGGTGTAATTAGCCATAGCAACATTTCATCAATAATTTTTCTGTAAAAAAACTGTTAAGTAGATGTGAACTCGCAAATTATTTTTCAAGCATCTAATATGATGACAAAAATAGTAAAAAAAACTACTTAAGAGGTAAAATAACAATCTTAAGGTTTCATAGTAAAAAATCTTCCTTTTGGCGTAAGTGTAAACAGTCTGGCATAAGGGAGCATAGGCTATGGAATGTTTGTTACTCAATGTGTAATTAAATAGAACACTCAGGCAAATTCAGCATGACACTTATTTAACTTGCCGAAGATGCTACTAAAAAACTGAGCAACCCGATGATTGAAAGCCAGGAATTTCCTAGTTTTTTAGGGAAATTGTTCTATTTGCGGATTATATAAGCAATATTTTCGGATCTTAATCCGGTAATTGCACAGTCTCAACTGAAGTAGTAGCTGCGGACAAAAGAGGAATGGTGAATTGATTTATGAGCGTACACACTAGACAAGGAGGTGAGTTACAAATGTCACCATCAACATATTCAAGGCTGATTCATTTTTTACAGGAAGATTTGTCAATTTCGGCAGCATCTTTGGCAGTAGCTTTACGGCATCGGGAACAAGACCCAGGGCCTTTACCGATGATTCTTTGGCAGTATGGGTTGATTACGATGGAACAGTTAGAACAAATTTACGATTGGTTAGAAACTGTTTAAGTATGAAAACTCTTGCAGGAGAAAATCAGGTATGTCACATCCAAACGGCCTTTTTCCAAGGCTGATATACAGGAAAACTGACTTTTACCAAGCCTATTTATGTAAGTCCAGGTTGAAAGAGCGAGTGAAAGATGGTAATTCTACTCGCTCTTTTAATTTATAGACCAATCACCACTGATTATTAACCATTTAATACTTTAGCTGCTGCCGCTACACCAGCACCCGGAGTAAAGTTTTCATAACCGAGTTCTAGCAGTACAACTTCTAGGGATGCTATGCAGCTAAGGATATCGCGATCGCTCACAAAACCCAAGTGACCAATGCGGAAAATTTTATTTTTCAAATGGTCTTGACCACCAGCTAAGGCAATATCAAAGCGTTTTTTCATCAACGAGCGAATTTTATCCGCTTCAATAGTTGGTGGTGCTACGGCGGTAATGGCTGGACTAGCACAGCTATCATCTGCAAATAAGGGCAAGTTTAAACCTTTAATAGCAGCGCGTGTCGCATTCTTTTGGCGTTCATGTCTGCCAAAAATAGATTCTAAACCTTCTTCTTTCATCATTCCCAAGGTGGTATGCAGTGCCACAATTAGATTAACTGGGGGAGTGAAAGGAGTGGTATTTTTAGCAGTGGATTTCTTATATTTGCCTAAATCTAGGTAATATTTGGGCAATTTAGCTGTTTTGTAAGCTTCCCAAGCTTTGGCGCTGACAGACACAAAACCCAAGCCAGGGGGAATCATATAACCTTTTTGAGAACCGGAAGCGACGACATCTAATCCCCAAGCATCCACAGGTAAATTAAATGCGCCCAAACTGGTGACAGCATCCACAATAATTAAAGCTTCACCATGTTCTTTAACGTGGCGGTTGATGGTTTCTAAATCATTGAGAACGCCTGTGGAGGTTTCGCTGTGGGTGACAATAACAGCTTTAATTTCTTTGGCTGTGTCGGCTTGTAGTTTTGCAGCAAACTGCGCTGGGTCTAAAGGTTGACCCCATTCGGCGGTAATGGTTTCGACATTTAACCCGTAGGCTTGGCCGACTTCTGCCCAGCGTTCACCAAATTTACCATTACTACCAACTAAAATGCGATCGCCAGGGGATAGAAAATTAATGATCCCAGCTTCTACCGCACCTGTACCGCTAACATTCAACATCAGCACATCGCTTTCAGTTTGGTGCAGCCATTTCAGGTTAGCCGTCACATCTGCCAAAATGTTACTAAACTCATTGGTGCGGTGTCCGATGGGATGTTTAGCTAAAGCAAGTAAAGCAGCTTCTGGCACTGGTGTTGGGCCAGGAATCATCAACATCAGCTTATCTTCCATGTCTTTGTCCTAATAGTCAAATAACAGTTAAAAGTTTAGGGGATGGTTAATTCTGGAGCAAAATCGACACATATTTATTTGCGGGTTGCACCAGTATTTTCTGTATTCTCCAAATCCATAAAATTATTGGTCAGCTTGACCTTCGATAACCTAAAACTCTGCTTGTAAGCAATCTCACCAAACGCATCAATACCCACGTCTGAGAGTCTGGTAGGGGCGTATCTGTAGCTAACGTGAAGGAGACATCTAAGTTTGTTACCCAGTGAATTGAAGTTTAATAGCGGCGATTATCTAGAATCTCACAAATTGGGTACAGGTACAATGACTTATCAAATTTTGTAGTCTCTAGTTTGACATAAATAAAGAGCGATGGGCGATCGCTCTTTATTAGCATTTATTTACATTAAAGTGTATATATACTTGGATTGATATATACACAAACGTAGAGATTGCTTGGTCACACATCCGAGTTCGCTTTTTCTTGTTGCTTTTTCTTATAGCGTAAAACCACACCAAAAGCCCCTGCTGCTAATGAACCGACAATAGTCACAGGTTCAGGAACAGGCTCATCACCACCAGAACGACGAACAATGAGATTTGATCCCAAAGACCGATCGAATGTATTTACTACCCCAAATCCTATAGTGTAAGTGCCGCCTGTGGTGAATGTGTAAGCAGTTCGAGACGCAGTTTGTCCAAAATTACCTACCTGAAGTACATCAGCCAGTCTATTCAGAGAAGTACCAACAGAGAAGAAAGAAAAATCGTTGTAAGGTAAATAGTCACCAGCTTGGAAATGCCAATCAAATGTCAAAACATCTCCAGCTTGGACTGTCAGCGTGTTTTTAATGGCAGAACCATCAGTGACATTTTGACCATTAAAAGCATCTAAAGTTCCCTTAGTTAGTCCCAAGAATGCCTCTAGAGCAGCGTCAGAAACGCCATTACTAGACATACCATCACCAGTAAACAGAGCAGCTTGCTCATTACTCAAGTTAACATTTCCAGTACTCTGCCATCCCGTAAAATCTGAAATATTGATCACTGCGGCGTGAGATGGACTAGCAGCAAAAACAAGAGTGGCTCCTGCACTAGCCACTAGTAAAGTATTCGTCAAACCAAGATTCTTCATTTTATTGGCTCTTGTGAAGATTACAAAGTTGAACAAAAAGCACAGTATAAAAAAATTACGGAACAGATTATCATTAACCTGCCGTTGCAATCAAAAATAAAAAGATGACTGAAGCTAAGTCCTGCTATTGATGCTGATAAAGAATACTTTTATCTGAAAAACCATCCCAAGCAAGTGTTTTTACTTAAGCTTCATAAAATTTTTATGTCTAAAACCATAATTTATGTCTTTAGATAAGCTGGTATCAGCCATCATAAATTAGGGCAAGAACTAAAAATCAAATATTTCGTAAAAGTCTCAAATTCACCACTGGTAAATACAACATTCAATCATCGCCTTTTGTGGTGATCACAATGAGCGACTTCACAAATCATGACTTTCTATAAAATTTGTGTAAATCTGCTCTGTTTCATTTTCCCCAAATCAGTTCTAAACGTTCTTGAGCTTGCTTAAGTGTAACTTGAGGAGAATCACCTAGCAAAGTCGCCTCAATGGCTCGACCAAGACTGTCAGATATACGACTATATCCGGCTAAAGTAGGCCGAGAGCGAGCTACAGACATTTGATCTAAAAAAACTTTTATCCAAGGTTTTTGCTTTATATATTGCTGATAAGCCTCGCTTTGAGCAGATTTGAGATTAACTGGCAAAAAACCTGTACCAATAGACCATTCTGTTTGAAATTCTTCAGTCAAAACATATTCTAAAAACTTTAGTGCTGCTTTCTCTTTTTTTGGCGTAGTTTTCATCACATAAAAGTTACCCGTACCTGTGACAGTTGCAGGTTCAACATCTCTAGGTATGGGAAATACTTGATAGTCTATCTGAGACTTGGTGATATAAGTCCAAGGCCCAGTAATTTGCATAGCTACACGTCCTTGAAGAAAAGCATCTTCTTCATAGCCGCGTTCTGGTGGTGAAAGAGTTGCAGAACCATCTTTTAATAAGTCTTGCCAAAACTGAAGCGCGTGAATTGCTTGCGGGTTATTTAAATTTGGGACACCATTGCGGACAATTTCACCGCCTGCACTCGATAAAAAGGGAAACCAGCTAAAAACCGTCCATTCTCCTTTACCCATAGGTAGTAACATTCCATATTGTTCTGGTTTGTTGTCACCATTGCGGTCTACAGTCAATTTTTTGGCAGCTTCTCGCAATTCTTGCCAAGTTTTGGGTGTGTTTGTAATACCCGCAGCTTTAAAGAGTGTGGGACGGTAAAAAATGCCGATATTACTCGTAGACAATGGTACTGACCATAAATGACCATCTAACTTTAATTCGTCTAAGAGGTTAGGGGTAATATCTGACTTGAGAGGCAAATTGTCTAGCCAATCTTCTAACGGTCGAATGGCGTTGAGTTCAATCAACTGGCCTGTAATTTGTGGGGAAAAGGTCAGAATATCTGGAGGTACTTTACCGACAAATGCTGTTAAAATTTTTGGCATTTGTTGATCAAGTTGACCAGCATAAATAGATTCTACCTGGACATCAGAATGAGTTTGATTGAATTTATCTACTAGTTTTTGAAATACATCACGATTTACAGGTGGATTAATTCCATGCCATAGGGTTATGCGAGTAACTTGATCATTTTGCGGGACGTTTGCCTGACAACTCGATAACAAGATGAGGCTGAAACATAAAATCGTCAGCAAAATAACAACTTGCCTAATAGACCTAAAAAACTTGTAAGTAATTTTCATAATAGGAGAAAAAATAGTCAGCTTCATATAGAAAAAATAATGTAACCTTATTTTTAGGAGATAATAGGTTGACAAGATTGGGCAAAAAATTTCACAGTTTTGTGGAAAAATAAATGCAGTGTGAACTTGGTGAATTGAGTCGCACAAATTCCCAAGTTCTGAGGTGTTTTATGATTACATAATGTTAGTACTTATTCAGATTGAGAAACTGCTTGTGAAAAATTTCTAGAAATGCTAGTTTCTGCTCTGGTATAGACATAGGTTTGGAATTGCGGTAGTTTTTGAGTTTTGAAGACTTGATTAGCTCTTTCCCAAAAGTCGGTATCTTCTCCATAACCCATATTATTAAAGCCTTGCAATTCAAAAAATACTTGTCTCTTGCCCACAAAGGTAGCACCGAGTACACACTCTCGCAGATTGATTTTTTTACCTGGTTGAAAGTAATCTGCTACCCAAATTTCTTCATCTGCCAGAAATCCACCTTCAATTAAATCAATTTCTGGATACTGCCGCATATATTTAATGCGTAAATCTAGATGCTCTGGCAAATAGGTGTCATCACTATCTAAAAATGTGATATATTTCCCAAAAGATGCTTGAATACCAGCATTTTTGGCATAACACTGTTTTTTGTTTTGATGTTTTAGATAACGAATATTGGGAAAAACATTAATATATTGGTCTACAATTTCAAAGGTATTATCGTTACTGCCATCGTCTACTATAATTAGTTCCCAATCTTGAAAAGTCTGGGCAAGCACACTATTAATGCAACGATTTAAATATTTGCCGCGATTGTAGGTACAAATAATAATTGATATTTCTGGCAGTAGGTCAAAATTTACATGAGTCATGATGCAACCCCTAAAAAATCTAAATTGCTCAATGATATACCAAACTTATGGGATTTATAAACTATTCATCTCAGCAGCAAATAGAGAGTAGGGCTGGGTCAGTTGATTTGTTTGTCAGTATTTATGACTGCTAGAGTAAACAGGGATAACGGAAATATTGTACAAGATAGTAGTAAATCTTCATTATTTTAGTTTTTATCAAAAGGATATCAACAGTGCCATTAAATCCGCCGCCCCCAAATAATCAACCTCAAAGTTGGGCATTAACGCAACTGTTCGGACTGTCAAGGCGTAATCCCTTGATGATTTCTCGCTGGGTGTTGCGTTGGGTTGTAGTAGGGACGGTTAGTGGTTTATTTGCAGGGTTGTACTGGAATGTTTTAGAACTGTTAACTCATCAGTTGCAAAAATTCCAAGGTTTAAGTTTGCTAATTGTGATGCCACTGGCTGGTTTAATTGTGGGGCTAGTGATTCATTTTTTAGGCAATCCAGGTGAAATCGCTGTGATTGTGGATAATATTCATTTTCGTGGTGGACGCTTGGATGGGCGAAAAAACCCCTCGATGATTCTAGCTTCTTTAGTTAGTATTGCGGCTGGTGGAAGTGCTGGCCCAGAAGCGCCATTGGTGCAGGTTACAGGTTCCTTTGGAACTTGGCTAGGCGATCGCCTAAAACTTGAAGGTGAAGATTTGCGATCGATGAGTTTGGCGGCGATGGCGGCTGGTTTTACGGCTTTGTTTGGCGCACCTCTGGGCGGGGCGATGTTTGCTTTAGAAATCTTGCATCATCAGCATGTTGTGGAATATTACGAAGCCTTAATGCCGGCGATTGTATCTAGTTGTGCTAGTTATTTGGTATTTACGGCGATTACTCATTTAGGAATTGCACCAACTTGGCATTTTCCCCAATATCGCTTGGAGAATATCGATGATTTTGCCTTGGCGATTTTGTTTGGGATGATTGGGGCGATCGCAGGATGGATTTTCATCGGGATTTTTCGCACCTGCGACAGCGTTTTTCACCGTATTTCTGTCCCTATTTATTTACGCACTACATTAGCCGGGTTGGGAATTGGTAGTTTAGCCACTTTCTTACCTCTCACCCGTTATTTTGGCCATGAAGAATTAGAAACTGTGCTGACAACTAGTTTTTCGGGAATTTTTCTGTTAACACTGGCTTTGGGTAAAATGGCGGCTATTAGTATGACAGTCACAGGTGGGTGGCGTGGTGGATTTATTATCCCCTTATTTTTCACTGGTGCTTGTATTGGTAAAGCTGTGGTAATTTTGATTCCGGGCATTAATCCTGCTTTAGCAATGATTTGTACAATGGCGGCACTGAACGCAGCAGTAACGCGCACACCCATCAGTACAACTTTGTTACTCTCAAAGCTCACTAGTTTTAGTCCATTTACACCAATTTTATTTGCTAGTTTAGTGGGCTTTTTTCTAGCGCCTAAAGTGCCTTTAATTGCGGCTCAAATGAAGTCTCAGCAAGAAGTAATTAATTAATCACTGCTAAAAATAAATATTTATCTAGCTTTTTTAGCTATACCAATCCTAAATGATTCACAAACAAACATCTCTGCTTTGTCTCCCTTGTCTCTTGTGTGCGTAATCAAATAGGACTGCTATATTATTAGCCTTTATACTGCCAAAGCCTAATCAATTTTGGATTTCTTGAGTTGATTTAGAAATTCTTTCTGCTCTGCTAAATATTTAGCAATTTCTTTGGCATTTAAAGGAATAACTTTTGTTGTAGGACGAATTGGTTGTAATACTTTATTACGACTACAATAAGAATAACTGGCTTTGCGATATACACAACTGTAACTTACTCCAGGCAGACGAAAATAGCTACCGATCGCTAATTGTTGAAATGTCATCTGTGAAACTCAACATTGATAATTGAACTGTATTATGATAGCCCCGGTAAACCGATAATCAACAGATGATATTAAAATCCCGTTACATTGCTGTGATTGCTGTTGGTTTTGTCTTTAGCATTCCTAAATGAATTACCAATATCTCTCCCTTGCCCTTGTCTGTGTTGTTCACGTATCAAACTAGGATTGCTATAGCTTGAATCGTTAACTGACGGTCATTATTAACCTCTTGTTAATTGAAGTTGGTTATAAATAGTATTTAGGCAAATTAACTTTATTTTTGGGAAAATTTGGATAATTCTTTTATTTAACTCAACCTTGCTTAGTTAATCTTGATTCTGCACATTCGCAACAGCTATGAAACGAGACGCTTGATGATAACTCTGCGGGCGAAAAAAAACAATACGTGCTAGAATTGTATCAAAATATGTCAATTATTCAAGAGTAATTTGGAATAATTTTACGCTTTGCCAACTGTAAAGGCTAAAATCTACGATTTTTGGAGTTTTTTCGGTTATGACAACCTCACAGGAGAGGATTATCCCAACGGATCTGCGGAACGAAATGTCCCGGTCTTATCTGGAATACGCCATGAGTGTGATAGTAGGTCGGGCGCTACCAGATGCCAGGGATGGTCTGAAACCTGTGCATCGCCGTATTCTTTACGCTATGCACGAGTTAGGTTTAACGCACGATCGCCCGTTTAGAAAGTGCGCTCGTGTGGTCGGGGAAGTGTTGGGTAAATATCACCCCCACGGCGACACAGCAGTATATGATGCCTTGGTGCGGATGGCGCAGGATTTTTCCATGCGATCGCCCTTAATCAACGGACATGGTAACTTTGGTTCGGTAGATAACGATCCCCCAGCCGCAATGCGATACACAGAATGTCGCTTGCAAGCTTTAACCAGCGCCGCCTTACTCCAAGACATTGAATCAGAAACCGTAGACTTTGCGGATAACTTCGACGGTTCCCAACAAGAACCCACAGTTCTCCCATCCCGCATTCCCCAACTGCTACTCAATGGTTCTTCGGGAATTGCTGTGGGGATGGCGACGAATATTCCGCCCCACAACTTAGGCGAACTGATTGACGGATTGGTGGCGTTGATTCACAATCCCGAAATTACCGACCTCCAGTTGATGCAATATATCCACGGCCCAGATTTTCCCACTGGGGCGCAGATTCTCGGCACGTCGGCAATTAAAGAAGCTTATACCACTGGGCGCGGTTCCATCACCATGCGTGGTGTTGCCAATATCGAAACCATCGAACAGCGTGGTCGTCCCGAACGAGAAGCAATTATCGTTACCGAACTGCCTTATCAAACCAATAAAGCAGCATTAATTGAGAAAATCGCCGAATTGGTAAATGATAAGCGCATAGAAGGCATTGCAGATATCCGGGACGAAAGTGATCGCGACGGGATGCGGATTGTCATCGAACTCAAGCGCGATGCTTATCCTCGCGTGGTGTTGAACAACCTTTACAAGCAAACCCCACTACAAGCCAACTTTGGCGCAAATATGCTGGCGTTGGTGAACGGGGAACCGCAAATTCTCACCCTTAAGCAGTTTTTAGAAGTCTTCCTCGATTTCCGCATCGAAGCCATCACCAGACGCACCCAATATGAACTGCGAAAAGCTGAAGAACGCGACCATATTTTGCAAGGGTTATTGATTGCCTTATCTCATTTAGATGCAATTATTAACTTAATTCGTCATGCGCCGGATGCACCGACAGCCAAAGGTGAGTTAATTACAACCTACGGACTTTCGGAAGTCCAAGCCGACGCAATTTTACAAATGCAGTTACGGCGATTAACAGCCCTAGAAGCCGATAAAATTCGCCTAGAACACGAAGATTTGCAAAGACAAATTGCCGACTTACAAGATATTTTGGCGCGGCGAGAAAGAATCTTAGAAATTATAGAAACCGAAATTTCTCAAATTAAAACCAACTTCGCCACACCCCGACGCACAGTCATTACCCACGCCGAAGGCGAAATTGATGAACGTGACTTAATTGCTAATGAAAAGGCAATTATTCTGTTAACAGAACAAGGTTATATCAAACGGATGCCTGTGAATACCTTTGAAGCGCAAAGCCGCGCCACCAGAGGGAAAGCCGCCGCCAAGGTCAAAGATGATGATACTGTAGAGCATTTCTTAACTTGCTGCGATCACGATAGTGTTTTATTCTTTAGCGATCGCGGTGTAGTTTACTGTCTCAAAGCGTATCAAATTCCTGTGGGTTCGCGTACCAGTCGCGGTACACCCATCGTCCAGATGTTACCTATTCCCAAAGAAGAGAAAATTACCTCCATTGTCCCCGTTGACGAATTCAGCGATGACGAATATTTAGTCATGCTAACCAAAGGTGGGAACATCAAGAAAACCGCATTAGCCGCCTTTAGTAATATTCGCGCCAATGGTTTAATTGCTATTTCCTTAGAAGAAGGGGATCAACTGCGGTGGGTACGTCGCGCCAGAGTTGAAGATAGCATCATCATTGGTTCGCGTCTGGGGATGGCCATTCACTTTAGATGTACCCACGAACAACTGCGTCCTTTAGGGAGGGCGACACGCGGGGTAAAATCGATGAAACTCAAAACCGGCGATGAACTTGTGGGGATGGATATTATTCCCGCCGCTATTTTAGACACACTCGACACGGGAACAGAAGAGTCAGACATCGAAGAAATCGAAACCGAAGAAGTCGAAATTCTCGAAGAAACCGCAGAAGTACCAGCCAACGGTAGTGTCGGCCCTTGGGTACTGGTAATTACAATGGGCGGCTATGGGAAACGTGTTCCTGTGGGACAATTCCGCTTGCAAAACCGCGCAGGTCAAGGTTTAATGGCGACTAAATTCAAAAACCGCAAAACCAAAGACCAACTAGCCACCTTGCAAATCGTCAACAACGACGATGAAATCATGATGGTCACAAATCGCGGTATTATTATCCGGCAGGCTACCAATGCGATTTCTATTCAATCGCGATCGGCAACTGGTGTGAGAGTGCAACGCTTGGATGAAGATGATGCCATTACCGGAGTTGCGATCGTACCGCCGGATACGGGTGATACAGAAGAAGCGGAATGAACGCAAAAGTAAAAAGTAAAAAGGAAAAAGGAAAAGGCGATCATTCATTTTTAACTTTTGCCTTTTACCTTTTGCTTTCTCTGATTAGTGGCGTTTTGATGGGGCTAACCGTTGCGCCTGTGGGTGCGTGGTTTTTGGCTTGGATAGCCTTAGCCCCACTTTGGGTAATAGTTGTTCAAAAAAGTAACTCTTATTTAGAAGCTAAAAAGCCAAAACCCTGGCTTCTACCTTTTACCTTTTACCTTTTACCCTTACTCTGGGGTATCGGTTATCACAGCGTCGCCCTATTCTGGATTACTGGTATACACCCAATGGATTGGTTGGGGGTACCTTGGTGGCCGAGTTTAGCTATCACCGTGTTTTGCTGGGGATTTATTAGCCTGTGGGGAGGGCTATTTGTAACTATTTGGGGTGCGGTGATGGCACACCTGAATCAGTCAAAACCTTGGTTGCGTGTTTTAATTGGTACAGCCTTATGGTGCGGCTTAGAAAGTTTGTGGAGTTCCGGTTCCCTGTGGTGGAGTTCTCTAGCTTACACCCAATCACCGCATAACTTGGTAATTTTACACCTCGGTCAACTCTCTGGCCCTAATACTGTAACAGCTGCGATCGCCTCAATCAATGGCCTCATCGCCGAAGCCTATCTACTATCCTCCGCGAACTCTGCGCCTTGGCGGTTCGTAAATAAATATTTAACTTCAGCCACAGCATTATTCATCACCCTACACCTGCTTGGCTTTTACCTATACAGCCAACCCATCGCCCAACCACCAGAAGCAGCCTTAAAAATTGGCATCATTCAAGGTAACATCCCCAACAAAATCAAAGTCAAACCTGAAGGTTATCGCCGCGCCATTACAGGCTATACAAATGGCTATGTAACTCTTGCCGCACAAGGTGTAAATGCAGTCCTCACACCAGAAGGTGCGTTACCTATCTTTGAACGCAATTTTGGAGATACCCCCTTAATTTCCGCAGTGCAAGCAAAAGGTGTAGTAATTTGGGTTGGTGCATTTGGGGAAAAAGGACGCAGTTATACAAACAGTTTATTTACAGTTAATAGCAAAGGTGAAACCACCAGCCGCTACGATAAATCTAAACTAGTACCATTGGGCGAATTTATACCCTTTGAAGAAATTTTGGGTAAATTAATTAGTCGCTTGTCACCTCTAGATGAACATCAAGTTCATGGTGCAGCCAACCAGATATTTGATACACCTTTTGGTAGGGCGATAGTTGGTATTTGCTACGAATCTGCATTTCCTGAAATATTTCGCCGTCAAGCTGCGGCGGGTGGACAATTTATTCTCAGTTCTTCTAATGATGCCCATTACAGTGCAGCTATGCCATTCCAGCATCATGCTCAAGATATCATGAGAGCAATTGAAAGCGATCGGTGGTCAGCACGAGCAACAAATACAGGCTATTCAGCTTTTGTCGATCCCCACGGTAGAACATTGTGGATATCTGGCTATAACATCTATGAAACTCACGCAGAGACTATATATCGCCGCCAAACGCAGACTTTATACGTGCGTTGGGGTGATTGGTTAACAGCGTTGTTGTTGGTTTTAGGTGTGGTGGCTTGGTTTGTGGGAAGAATTCAGAGACGATACAGTTAATTATGTGAATCTGTCCTCTAAATATTAATGATTTTCCGAATATTATCATCAATATTCATGTAATGTTCTATACTAGAACCACTATGTAAAAACAAACTTTCTCCTGATTTAAGTACAAGACTAAGTTTGTAGGTTATTTTGCCAGTTTTCTTGTCTTCCCATCTATTACTTTCTTCTATACGAACATCCGAAATATTCATATTGCGCTCAACTTGAAACCTTTTTCCCCTAATCCCTCGTTTTTTTATATAGAAATTACCACTCTTTTTATCAAAGCTACAGATAGTATCATCAGCCCTGAGTAAAGCTATACTACAACTTTCTAAAATTCCTCCAATTATATACATTAATACGAAATTATCGCTAACACTCCTAATTCGTAAATTAGGTTGTGTCTTATTTTTAAGAAATTCATTAATTTGGTTAACTATACTCTCAAGATATTGTCTTTTGCTATTTTCAATAAAATAAATATTTTTCTGCTTTGTCAGAATATAAACTTTATAAATAGTGTGTTTCTTTCTTTTTTTATCATAAGTTACACGAGTATCTAATCTTGCTCCTTTTAATTTATTTATCAATATAACTGTTGGAGTTTTTTTTCCCCATCTATGGATTTCTTGAATTTTACAGCTACCTTCATTTGTACTTGTTCTATCACAATTAAAAAGATGTATTGTTTTGCCTGCAAATAATAAAGGTATCAGAATTCCTATAGGTGCAATGAGACTGCCAAGAATCCACGATCCTAATGCTCGACTATGAAGTGTAAGTTTATTTGAGTTTTGTTCTATAATTTTCATTACATTGCTACCTTAACAGTAATTTATTTATGTTGTAGCAAGTGTATTTTATGACAAACAACTGTAGATATACTTAGTGAACTTTTGCTATTGATTAGGTTATTTTCCCTTGAAATAATTAAAGCAGAAAAACATGTGCAACAAGCAGAATAACGCGCTCAAATATTAGCAGAAAGATTAATAAACCTGGGTGTAGACCCAGATTCTGTGATTTAAACTGGTTTATCTGTTAACTCTGGTTGGGATTTATTCGCTTGCAATTGTACCCAAGCAAAGAAGGGAATTGCGAGTAGTTGAGTAGCAGTCGAAAAGATGATTAATAAGGTGATGGAGCGATCGTATAAAATACCCATTAAAGTGCTGCCTAAAAACCAAGCAAAACCATAGCCTGTGCTGAAGATACCATAAGCTGTGGCGCGTTTGTTTTTGGGGACTAGTCCTGCGATCGCAGCTTTTAAAATCGACTCTTGCGCCCCCATCCCAATACCCCAAAATGCTATGCCTAACAACGCCATCTGGGTATTGCCTAAAAATACCAATGGTGCGAAAAAGGATGAAATAAAAGCCGCAACCATCAAAATCGAAATACCTGCGCGGTCAAATAAATAGCCAAATATCAGTGCAGCTACGGCATCAACTCCCATTGCTAAGGCATAAAATAACGGGATTGTTTGCCCAGAAGCAATATCTCCTTTTTGGAAATGAAAAGCAATTAACGGAAAATCTGCATAACCAGCCGCAATAATCGCCACCGCACCCAGATAAATCCAAAATACTCGCGGAATGCCGTCTTCTTGACTTATTTCATCTTCAATTTCCAAATCACTGGGGTTGGGATACAAAAATTGCAAAACCAGTAACACAATCAATCCCAACACCGCAGGTACAATCAAAATCGTGAAGCCGTTGCGATACTCTCCTTGGAAATATACCATTGCTGCTACTGCTAAAGGCCCCATCACAGCACCGGTTTGATCCATTGCTTCATGCAAACCAAAGCCAAAACCTCTGCCAATTTGACTCACACCATGAGACAGGAGTGCATCTCGCGGGGGAGTCCGCACGGCTTTACCTGTGCGTTCTGCCATCATCAAACCTGCTGCTACTTCCCATCTGCCTGCAAAAGCCAAGAGTGGGACAACGGCAGTATTCAAAATAAATCCTAAAGTTGTAATTCCCCAATACTTGCGCGTCTGATCGCTGAGATAACCAATCACGAGGCGCAAGCCATATCCAATTAATTCACCAAAACCCGCTACTAGGCCTACCACAGTGCCGCTTGCACCTAAAACCTGTAAATAAGCCCCTGTAATGCTACGTGCGCCTTCATAAGTAGCATCAGCACAAAGGCTAACAAAACCCAGTAAAACGACAAACTTCAAAGCGGCTGATTTCTGAGGCATATTCTTTGATCAATACAATTGCTTCGTCTTAGAATTCTGTCTGCACTCTGCGCCTGAAACCGGAAAAAACTACCCTTTTCCTTACCAATAGCTGTTTGTAGCAGTGAGAAAGACAGAAATTCGGTTATATCATAGAGTTCTTCAATTCTTGACGAAGTCCGCGCTAAACATTAGGCAGAAAATCAGCACAGATGCCTACTACGTTTGATCAGCATTGACGCTCTCAAAAACTATGCGCTGGTTTAATGGCTGAATTGGGCGTGCATTATGGGGAAATAGCTGGGCAAATTTAGCTATCTGTTCACTCGATACCTCAACGGGAGTTTCCATGATGTACCATGTCACATTTTCGGAACAGGGTGGAGTGGTGAGAGAACCAGAATAAGTGAGAAATCTGCGTTCTGTTGGTAAAAGTTCAGCAGCGTTGATGATGGTATCTGTTAGCTGATTTTCTTTTCCTTTGGTTTGGGGTATGCTGTCCCAAATTGTTTGCAGATTGGGGTGAAACTCTCCTGCTTTTAAGAATACGCCAACTACTGCCAAGTTACCTGCTTGACTGCGGTGAACGAAATGCAGTTCCATAGCATATTCTTCGCCGTTGAGGTGGTGTTCGCTGGGGTGGTGGAAATGGAATTGGAGTAACTGATAAACTTGGCGATCGCTTTCTATATAACTTCCTGGTTGATAATTAATTTGAATTGTTTTACCGTTATTAATTAAATTTAAGGGCGTTGGCTGATATTTAACTATTAATAAATCTTGATTATTTTGCTCAAGACTTTTGATACTATCAAATTGTAAATTAATTGGTGTTTGTCTTTTACCTGTATAACAAAGTTCAAAATCTGCTGAAAGCTTACCCCAATATTCTGGCCCTTGTTTGCCAATATATCCCCAATTTGTTACGGCTGTTGCTGGGGAAGTTACACAACTAGAAACAGAAGTTCCCACAGCAGTCATACCCATTAATTGTAGTAGTCGCCGTCTGTTTAAAATCTTGCTCATACTAATTTTTGGATGTGGGATTAACAGCGTTAATAAATTTTTGGTACTTAGTCAATTGCTAGGGTAGCCAGAAATTAGGCAAGATAGACTTACTTAAATTACGTACAATTTCGTTAAGCGATCGCCCAATTTTAATATGTACTTCATCTTCATGTACAGATAAAATCTCAGCAGGTTGACCCTCCCCTAAATAAGACATCACAAAATTCGCTGCTTCTAAACCTGTTACATAAGCTTTTTCTTGCGACCATGAACCGTGACGGTTAATAATCCAATCACCACTCATAAATACATTGGCAAAACTTGTCCTAGCTGGCAACATATAACGATAACTACCTGGTGCAAAGTGCGTGACCGCATTTGGTAAGCGAATTACACTGCTATCAATTACTTTCGCTTGTTTGAATCCAGGTACACAAGTTGCTAAATAATTCTGCACAATTGGAATTATTTCTTCATCACTCAAATGAAGGAACTGATTAGCATGATAAAAATCTGCTTCAATTACCGTTCCTGGTTCATCATGATATTCATCATGTAAAGCGTTCAAATCAAAAAATGTCCATCCGGTAGTTGCATCAAACCCAAAGCAAGCATTAGAAGGACGAGGAATATCAATTTTCCGGTCAAACCACAACCGCGTTGCTAAAACATCAATTGCACCTAAATTATTTAGATTCCGAAATTCTTCTCGGTTTTGCAAACTAGGACTAGAAGAAACAATTTTCTTCATTCCAGTTACCCCAACCGCAAAAATTACAGCATCAGCGTTAAATACTTGATCACCACAAACTACACCCGTAGCGCGATTTTGATCATCAATAATTAAGTCAGTTACACGATGTTTTGCTAATACTTTACCGCCAGCTTTTTCAATTTTTTCTACCCAAGGACGGAAGATTTTTTCGCCTACAGTTCCGCGACACCAAACCACATCAAAATTCGGCTGATGCGCCAAAATAAAATAATAAAGCATTCCTAATGTGGCAGCAGCAGAACATTGTTCACCAGGGGCAAATAAGCCAACCAATAACATCGGCTCAAAGGCATCACGATAAAGTCTAGCAGATACACCAAAATCTTTGAACAATTCCCGCGCGGTAACAGAATCATAACGCCGCCAAGCTGCATCGGAATTATCAAAATCAACCACAGCATACAGTAAAGGTAAGGCGCTGAGACGGTCAATTAATGGCAATCGCTGAAAGTGCGTGTAGAGAAATGTGCCAAGAGGTGCTGGTAGTTGCGGTAATTCTTGAAAAATGGGTGATTCTACTTCTAAGCCGGCGGGTGAATATTGAGCAGAACGAGTCCAGGTAGTGAAGGGGTTAATATCTAATTCGTTAATTAGGGAAAAAATATTTCTGTAAGGATACCAAAAACCATGAATCCCAGCTTCTACAGATTTCCCCCCAGGAGTTTTCCAACCTGCAACAAGTCCGCCAGGATAGGGGCCTGCTTCCAGAAGTGTCACATTATATCCTTGCTTGGCTAAATGATAGGTTGCGCCTAGACCAGCCCAACCCGCACCCACGACTACTACATTTTTTTGTTGTGACGCTTCTACCATTTTGCTCTCCAATTGTTGCAGCCCATCAATTAATGTATACGAACTTGCGTTCAGAGGGAGAGGGAAGAGAAGATTAATTCAGCTAATCACCGATTTTTGATGATGCCAAAATTTGAGGAACAATTAGAATTTATTTATGCCAGTGATCGCAACCAATGGCGGGAGTGGTTAGCCAAAAATCATCTCACTTCCCCTGGTATCTGGTTGATTTACTACAAAGTCAAAAGTGGTCAACCCAGCGTCAGATATAGTGAAGCAGTTCAAGAAGCTTTATGTTTTGGGTGGATTGACAGCAAAGTTAAATCTTTAGATGCAAACCGCTATCAGCAAATTTTTACACCACGCAAACCCAAAAGTGTGTGGTCAAAATTAAATAAGCAATATATTGAAGAGTTAATTGCAGCAGGTTTAATGACGGAATTTGGTCTGGCTAAAATTGCTGATGCGAAAAAAGATGGCTCATGGACTTCCTTAGATGCGATCGAAGCATTAATCATTCCTCCAGATTTGCAAAAAGCTTTAGCAGCCAACTCTTGGGCTAACCTCAATTTTGCCGCCTTTAGTAATTCCACCAAGAAAAACATTCTTTTTTGGATTGAAAATGCCAAACGTCCAGAAACTAGGTTAAAGAGAATTGAGCAAACCGTAACTTCAGCCGCGCAAAACAGAAATCCATTGAGCCGTTAGTTTAAAATTTATAGCTTAAAACTTGAATCACCTTATCTTCTGGTAACTTGCCAGGAGTGATGGTAATGGTGTCACTGTTGCTACGGCGGACGGTGATCCCTTGCACCAAATTGAGAAACTCATCCAATGGTGAAATTTCACAAGCATTTGCATCAGCAGCTTGGGTGCGGTAGTGAGTCGGAATGATCAGTTTGGGATTTAACACCTCAATTGCTTGTTTAGCTTCCTCGGCGTTATAAGCTTTAGCACTACCGCCTACGGGGACAAACACCACATCAGGACGACCCATGAGAATTTTTTGTTCAAGGGTAATGGGTGCAGCAATTCCGCCTAGATGTAAGATATTAATTCCTGCTTGTTGCCAACTCCAGGCGGTATTTTTGCCGAATTGTCTTCCACCTTTGCGATCGTGATCTGTGGAAATTCCTTGAAATTTTATCCCCTGAAACTCATAAACGCCAGCTTCGTATACTAGTTTGGGATTTCCTGGTAAATCTTCTACTGCACCTTCGTCTAATAATTGACTGCTAATCAAGACCAAATTTGCACTGACTTTTGGCGCACGATAACCAGCAGTACAACCAACTGTGCGGAAGGGATTAGCGAGAATTTTAACTCCGCCACCAGAAATTAGAAAGCAAGTATGACCCAACCACTGAACTGATAAACCGCCAGACTGTGCGTCAGCTTCAGAGTGAGAACCTAAAGTAGAAACTAAAGCTGTGACTAACCCCGCCCCAGCATAGCCCATCAATTGTCGTCGTTTCATTAATCACTCTCTCGTCGGTAATTGTTCCAGAAAGTTTCGCAATAACTGTTTTCCTGAAGAAGTTAGCACACTTTCTGGGTGAAACTGGACTCCTTGGATGTGAGGATAGTTCCGATGGCGCACTCCCATAATTGTGCCATCTTCAACCCAAGCCGTGATTTCTAACACTTCGGGGCAAGTTTCGCGGTCAATCACCAAACTATGATATCTGGTGGCGGTCATCGGATTTTCTATTCCTTGAAAAACTCCCACATCAGTGTGCGTTACTTGGGAAGTTTTGCCGTGCATTAACTCTGGAGCAGAGACGATATTACCACCAAATACTTGACCAATGCTTTGATGCCCCAAGCACACACCTAAAATTGGCAAGCTTGGGCCGAGTTTTTCAATCAAATCCAGCGATATACCCGCATCTTCTGGACGACCAGGCCCAGGTGAAATTACTACAAGGTCGGGTTGTAAATCTTGGATTTCTGCGATGGTAATTTTATCGTTGCGAAAAACTTGAATGTCTGATGCTACAGGAAACTCTGCTGCTAGTTCTCCTAAGTACTGCACCAAATTGTATGTAAAACTGTCGTAATTATCTATGACTACAATCACGGCCTAGACTCCTGGTGATCATTACCAGATTCTAGCCGTCAGCGTCAGTAATTATGACATTCAAGGTTGAGAAATTTTTATGGATAAGTTTGACTAATGCCTAAATTTAAAACTTAGACATAATTAATATGAATAATGGCGGTAGCAATAAGGTACAACCGACCAAAATAGAAACTAAAGCAGAAACAAGCACTGCACCCGCCGCACAGTCTTTTGCAACTTTGGCTAATTCGTGGTAGGTCTGCTTCACTGTTAAATCTACCAAAGATTCGATCGCAGTGTTGAGTAGTTCGAGTGCGAGAACTAAGCCGCTAGTAATGCCAATGATGGCGATTTCTACAGGTGACAAATGTAAAAATATGCTTAATGCGATCGCCAAAGCACAAAAACTGACATGAATCCGAAAATTGCGTTGAGTCTGAAAACTGTAAGTAATACCAGCCCAAGCATACTTAAAGCTCACAAATAAATTAGCAGCAACTTGCCACGAGAATTCCCTTTCCTTAGTGATCAGTGATGATAACTTGTTTGGCGGTGGAGGAGAAACTTGTTGGGACATAAGCTAAAAAATAGAACAATATGTTGAGGTCTACTGGGAATTTTTGCTGATTGTACTCATCCAATCAACTTCTCGGCAATTTTCTACACGAGTATTATAAAAGGATGCCTAAAAATTAACACTGACAGACATAAAAACTTTAATATTCTATGTCAATATCAATACCAACTGTCTCCAGTATTATTACCTGCTGCTTTAGCATTTTCATTAAACTCTCATCATCAGGATGATCCCAGCCCAAAAGGTGTAAAAGCCCATGAGCAGCTAACCAAGCTAACTCAGTTTTTAAACTATGTTCTTGTTCTTGGGCTTGGCGTTGGGCGGTAGTTACCGAAATCACAATATCACCTAAATACACAGGTTCATCCTCCATTTCCGCATAGTCTGGAAAATCCGTTTCTAATGCAGCGAAGGCTAACACATCTGTAGGCTTATCTTGATGTCGGTATTGAGCATTTAATGATTGAATTTCTGCGTCGTCTGTTAAACGCAGCCCTATTTCATAGCTGGGCGCTGGCGGTAAATCAGATTGAAGATTTTCTAACCAGCGATGAAACCAGTTCTCCCAAGTTTCCGCCTCAACATTGACAGCTAATTCCGGGGAAGACTCAGAAAAAATATCTTGTAAATTTAGTTCAACTTGTACCAAGTACAAACACTCCTCAGCAATGCAGGATTTTACTTGGTCTTTAACGGGTGAGGTAGGCAAGACCAATTAAAACAGCTAATAGCCCCACAGTCGATAACAAAAAATGTTTTATGGAAGTGCCACCCTTGCGTACCATATTCCGCATGGCAAGTTTGACGTAGCTTGGTTGGGGTTCCGTTGAGGGAGAGTCACTCATAATAATTTCGTAACCAACTCTTTTATATATAAATGTAACAGTTTCTTTAGAACACTAGCCCCAGCGAATGGAATTCGTGGCTATACAAACAAAGTCCGCACTTCGACAAGCTCAGTGACCACCTGCGCGGACTAATTTCAGTTGGATAAGGTCAGGACTTACGAAAAAGTATAAAGAAACGAACCGCAAAGGACGCATAGACGCGATAGCGGCTTCCCGAAGGGTAGGACACAAAGTTATAAGAGTTGGAGAGAGTTTTTGCGTAAGTCCTAAAGGTGTAAAAGTGTGAATGAGCAAAATCATTACACCCTTACACCCCTGCACCCTTTCACCCTTACCCCCAACACTTCATTAACCAGAATTACTATCTACTAACTGATTTTCTTGCCGCAGGTAGGCTTGGATGAACATATCGAGGTCGCCGTTCATCACATCAGCGATCGCAGTTGTTTCGGAATTGGTACGCAAATCCTTTACCATCTGGTAAGGATGAAATACGTAGTTCCGAATTTGATTACCCCAGGAAGCTTCCACCATATCACCGCGAATTTGGGCAATTTCTTGCGCCTTTTGTTCACGGGCGATAACTAGCAGTTTGGCTTTGAGACGAGCGAGGGCTTTTTCTTTATTTTGCAGCTGCGATCGCTCTTCTGTACAGCGTACAGCCAGACCTGTCGGTAAATGCACAATTCGGACTGCCGTTTCTACTTTGTTAACGTTCTGTCCACCTTTACCGCCAGCCCTGGATGTGGTAACTTCCAAATCCTTCTCTGGAATATCCAACTGCACAGAATTATCTATTTGGGGCATCACTTCCACCCCAGCAAAACTAGTTTGCCGTTTGCCATTGGCATTAAAAGGTGAAATCCGCACTAAGCGATGTGTGCCTGTCTCTGACCGCAGATAGCCATAGGCATAACGCCCAGTAATTTCGAGGGTTGCTGATTTGATCCCAGCTTCATCACCCTCAGATTCTTCACTGAGTGCTACTTTATAACCATGTGCTTCTGCCCAACGGGTATACATCCGCAGTAGCATAAATGCCCAATCTTGAGCATCTGTACCCCCCGCACCAGCGTTAATTGTCAACACTGCCCCTTCCGCATCGTAGGGGCCAGAGAGTAGCTGTTGTAGCTCCCACTGGTCGAGGTCACGGTTGAGCTTAGTGATAGTAGATTCCGCTTCTTGCAGTAGAGATTCGTCAGTTTCTAACTCCAACAGTTCTACTACTGCTTTAGTATCTTCTAAACTGGCTCGCCACTGGTTGTAAGTATCCAAGTGAGATTTGAGTTCGTTAAGTTCTTGCAGGGTTTTTTGGGCTTCGGTTTGATTTTCCCAAAATTCTGGCTGTGCTGATATTTGTTCTAAGTCGTGAATTTTTGCTGTCAGTGCAGGTACGTCAAAGATAGTCCTGGGTTTTACCCAGGCGGCTAGACAACGTTTCGATTTCGCGTTTGAGTTCTAAGACTTCCATAGTGCTTGCTAATTTAGAGCTACTTGGATAGATTTCCTAAGTTTGCTCTTTAGATTTTATTTGTTTTTTTGATTTTAGCGACAGTTGAGTCAATTCTTTTTGCTATGACCAAATATTTATATTGCATAGCAATGAAAAAACCGTGGCTAGTAATTTTGCACCACGGTTAAAAATTTCTTAAATTTTTCTATTTATCGTTACTTAATCGCGGCCATTGAGGGCAATCAGCAACCGTAAGATAAAGACAAACAGGTTGATGTAAGTCAAATACATCGACAAAGCCGCAGGTAAGTATTGGTCGTTACGGTAAGTACGGGGCAGGATGTAGAAGTCTACGACGGATACGCCCACAAACAAAAATACGCCTAAACCAGAAATGCCGATTTCTAGCCAAGTTGGGGTATAAACACCAAACAAAGCAAAGAGAAATTGGACTGCACAAACAACCACCAAAGCGATAACACCGAGACTGATGGTTTTTGTCAAAGCCATTCCGTCTTGTTCAGACAAATTTGAACCAACTTGACGGGCAACAATAAAAGTGACACCACAACCAAGGGCGGCTAAACCGATGCCTTGAATACCGACACCTTGGGTTCTTAAAGCGACAAATACTAAACCACTGAGAGTATAACCAGACAAAAGGCTATAGGTTGCCAATAAAGGCAGGGCAATAGCTTTTTTGCCTTTTTCAGCAACGTTTTGGGCAACAAAGAACAGAATGAATTCTAAAATTACCGCACCAATAAAGGTAGGGAAGAAAATTTCAGGGTTGGTACGGATAATACCTAAACCACCGTAGGTTCCCAAGGCAGTGAGAACAAGACCACCACCAACGTAAGGTAAGGCATTAGCGATGACATTGGGGCCGATGAGGGCTTGGGTTCTAGCGTCTCGGATAGCTTCACGAAAGTTACTTGTATTGCTCATACTTGAGTTTTTCGCGCAAAAAAGTTCTGTATATTCCTATTCTTACCAAGATTTCCATTTATCAGCCAGGGTATTTTGTGTTAAACCTTAGCCTGCATCATTGTTGCAGAATAATTCAGCCGTTAAAATTCAGAATCCGGAAGCAATTGTTGATGACACTCAGTTTTACAAACTTATCTGTGGTTGACTTTGAGGAATTTCATTAGTTTTTGTAATCAACAATTTGTGAGATAAATATTAATTTTAATATTTTGCCATATTTTTATTTTTTGAGAGAATATAAGTTAAATCAAGAATTTCAACTTTTGATTTTTTGTATGTTGCTGACAGGGGACTCAATATTTTTGGATAAGTCCAGCATGGAACTACAAAAATATCTAGGTTTGCTACAAAAAATAAATATTAATTAACTCAGCAAGTTCATAGATAAAACGCTAATTACCTGCAACAACTGAGTCGGTGAAATCATGCGTAAAAACACTGAATGCCAGAGATAGAGCGGAATTAAGTTCAGTGGAACGACGATGGTTTAATCAGCGTGGTCTAAGGAAAATAATTACAGCTTTGAAGAACTATATACGCAACTCCGTTTTTCTAGGAAAAGGAGTTAATACAAAGGATTTGATATGGCAGCAATTGAGTCTTCTATGCGAATTGATGGGATAGAGTTATTACACTTATACCACCAGAACCCCTCGATTAAACTTCGTAATCAACTTGTACAGTTACATACTGGCTTAGTGCGGAAGATGGCTCATAAATTTAGCCATCAATGTAATGAACCTTATGAAGATTTAGAACAAATCGGTTATTTTGGTTTAATTAGAGCAATTGAGCGTTTTGATCCCAGTCAAGGATATGCGTTTAGTTCCTTTGCTGTGCCATATATTCGTGGTGAGATGCTGCATTTCTTGCGCGATCGCAGTACACTGTTAAAAATTCCTCGTCGTTGGCAAGAACTATACAATGAAGGACAAAAAATTCGCAAAGAATTAGCATTATCTTTAGGTCGTCCTCCCAAAGACTCAGAAATTGCTAAGATACTCAAGGTTTCTGTACAAGAATGGCAAGAAACAAAGTTAGCTGCCCAAAATCGGATGCCTTTGAGTTTGGATGCGACAGCAGTTCACTATGTTGATTGTCAAATTACTTTAGGTGAAGCACTACCTTGTCCTCGTTCTGCGGTGATGCAGCAACAAGAAGAAGAACGCCAACAACTCCAAGGGGCAATTAATATGCTAGAAGACAAGCCCCGGATGGCAGTAGAAATGGTCTTCTTAAAAGAACTTTCACGCAAAGATGCCGCTAAAAACATTGGTACTAGCCCAATGACCGTGACACGGTATTTGCAAAAAGGCATTAATGATTTGATTAATTATTTGCAGCCTCAAGCTGTGGCTTCAGGGTCTTGATATTTGCTACTACCAAATTTCTGACAGGAAAACTCCACAATTCCAATCGCTTCTAACTAATAAACTAAGTTCTGGATTTAAGTACTTAGACAAGATTAATTAATAAAATTGTTTTCCTGTTGAATATTCTCTGCCTCAACACATAAATTTAATCTTGCCCAACCACTTATTACTTTAAATGTTTAGTATTGGTCTTCATGGGCATGTAATTCAGGGTGCCATCTCCAAACAGAATTTCATCTATTCAAATATTAAGCCTACACGTTGAAAAATAACGTTAGGGCTAATTTCTAACTCAGGTAATAAGTCATCAGTAATTACTTGATGATGGCGATACGTGATAGGTAAGGAAGCTGGGACAAATACAGTGATAGTTCTGGCTTGTGTATCGACTACCCAAACACGCAAAACACCTGCATTGAGATAATCTGTGGCTTTTTCAGCCATTTCTCCAAAAGTTTGTCCGGGTGAGATAATTTCAATCACTAATTCGGGTGCAACCGGACAAGCTTCATCTTGCAACCAATCAGCAGCAAGGCGGTTGTAAGAAATATATGTCAAATCAGGTATCGGTATCCAATCTTGCTGATTTTGGGTTAATTTGACTGCCCATTTACTTAAAACCTGTCCTTTTGTTACTGCCCATTCAGACAATAATATTAATAAAGCACCAGTAGTCGAAGCTTGGAAGAACTTAGGTGACATTTCATCGTCTTTATATTTAGGAACAGCTTCACCGTCAACAAACTCGTATGTAATATCACCTTCAGGAAGTGCGAGAAACTCTTCCACAGTTAGGCTTTGATTAGAAGACTGAAGCATAGATTTAAAAAGTGCTGAGTTAAATGGCTGCGGTGTATACACAAATCTGGGTTGAGTGCATCTATCCCGCCTCGGAATTAATTCCGAGTCTTACAGCACAAGTCCTCTGAAAAGGACTCAACTAGAAATTTATTCCAGTCCACTTGAGTGGACTTTGGCTATGAGCCTGGAACTAAAGTTCCAGGCGGGATAGGCTTTAATACTACAAATTTTTGACTTGTATGTACACGGCAGGTTAGATGGGGAATGAGCAATGACTATTGACCATTGATCATTGACTAACTACCGTGATTTTAGATCAGCGATCGCACCTCTGGTCATGGCGGCAATGGCTTTATCTGTAGCTTTCGGTAAATGATAATATTTACCTCCGGCTGTTTGGGCTAGTTCTTTGGCAAAACCAGTGGAAACAAATTTACTTTCCGTATCAATTACCAATAGTTGCATTCCCAAAGCCCGAAATCTGCCAGCAATTTCTAATAACTCGCCTTTGATATCCGGTTTTTCTCCTGGTTCCTGGGGTTCGCCTAAAGAACGCCCTAACGGAATATTACCCCGGCCATCAGTGATGGCTACCACTACAACTTGCCCAATATCGCCACTCATCTGGGCGTTCAAACCAACACGTACAGCTTGGGTCAAACCATGCGCCAAGGGTGAACCGCCACCACAAGGTAATCTTTCCAGACGATTTTTTGCTAAAGCGATAGAACGTGTTGGGGGTAATAACACTTCCGCCTGCTCTCCCCGGAAGGGAATCAAGGCTACTTGGTCGCGGTTTTGGTAAGCCTCTGTTAACAGTTGCATAACTGCACCTTTGGCAGACTGCATCCGATTCAAAGCCATTGAGCCAGAAGCATCTACTACGAATACTACCAATGCGCCGGCTTTACGAACCAAGCGTTTTGAGCGAATATCACCTTGCTCAACAATTACTTTTCTGTTTGGCTGTCGCTCACGCCGCGCTTTTTGGTAAGGTGCAGCAGCTCGCAGGGTAGCATCTACGGCGATGCGCCGGACTTTGCCCTTGGGTAACATCGGCTTGACATAACGTCCCCGGTCTTCGGAGAAAATTAAACTACGACTCCCTGATTTACCTTGACGCTGGGACATTTGGGCAAAATACAGCACGCTGTCATCTAGAATTACACCTTCTGGGTCGAAGATAAATTCTTCGGGGATGCTTGGTGGTTCTTGGTTTTCTGGTTCTTCTGGTTGGTCTTCTTCTTTCTCTTCCTCTTCCTCTTGTTGGTCTTGTTCTGACTCGTCTTGGTTTTGTGGTGGTGGGGGAGGAGGTGGGGGTGGTTGATCGGGCGGTGGTGTTTGGACTACAGTTGCTCTTGGTACAATTACTAACTCGACAGCGCGACGTAAATCTTCGGCGTTAACTGTGGTGCGCCCTTCTAAGGCGGCGGCGGCTTTGGCAACGCGCACAGCAAATAACTCGGCGCGGTGTCCTTGAACACCACCACGAATAGCTTCATTTACTAAGTAAGCAATTTGGTCATGGGTGATGGTAACTTCCTTTAACCATTCCCGCGCTAAGATAATTTGGGTTTTCAGTCCGTCGATGTCTTCGCTGTACTGCTGGAGGAATTCTTGGGGAGATTTGGAAAAAGAGATCGCTTGTTCAACTGCTTCTACTCGTTGATCTAAACCAAGTACACCATCAGCCGAGAGGGCGATCGCAATTCTATCAAGTAAATGTTCTCGCAGTGCGCCTTCTTCGGGGTTATATGTAGCAATAAATAAAGCTTTGCAAGGATGCTGAAAACTTATCCCTTCGCGCTCGATTTGGTTGCGACCTTCAGATAATACTGTTAAAAGTTGATTGGAAATTTGGTCATCTAATAAATTGATTTCGTCTACATACAGTACACCCCGGTTAGCAGTGGCGAGTAATCCAGGCTGAAAAACTGTATCTCCTTGCTTCACCGACTGTTCTACATCTACAGAACCTAAAAGTCTGTCTTCTGTGACACCGAGGGGAATTTGGACGAAAGGCGCAGGAATGATTTGTGTAGGGACATCCTGAATATCTTTCTCGGCGTATTCAGCTAATAGTAAATCGTCCCATTCATCGGGGCGGGTGGGATCGCAGTTGCTAATGGAATCGGGAACAACTTCAATTGGCGGGAGTAGGGCGTGAATCGCACGCGCCATTACAGATTTTGCCGTACCGCGACGACCTGCGATCGCCACTCCTCCCAAACCCGGATCGACTGCTGCTAACAGCAAGGCTAATTTTATCGCTTCTTGACCGACTACGGCAGTCAAGGGAAAAGAGGCGATCGTTGGGGTGATTGTAGGCACAGGCATTGTTTACAAAAATGATATGAAGGCAGGAGGCGAGACTTGAGCAATTATTTCTGCTGTGCTTCACTGGTCTCGGTTTTTAGCATATCAATTTCTGGCGCTATCTTGCCTACTCGCTAATCTAAACTAAATGGGGCAAATTCTATTTGTCCGAACAGCATATTTTTGTCTACTGCTGACAAAATTTTATTATTGGTGCGATTGTTATTCAAGCAACGACATACCAATTGCGCCACATCCGCACGATGGATACTGCCAACAATACGTGTGTCCTCAGTTAAAATGCCATTACCTGTGGCTGGTTCTGTTTTCAGTCCACCAGGGCGAATAATAGTATATGTGAGTCCACTGGCAATTAAATATTGTTCGGCTTTGTCTTTTTCGACTAAAACTGATTGCAGCGCCGCCAATGCTTGCGGAGATAATGCACCAACACTATTACCAGTCCCGATGGAAGTTACTAAAATAAATTTTTGGACTCCGGCTTTGATTGCTACATCAATGAGATTTTTATTCGCCGTGTAATCTGGTTTTTCTGTATCTGTCGGTAAACCGCCAATAGTACTAATAACAGCATGAATTGGTTCATTGGTGAGCATAGCTGCTTCCACATCACCAACATTCATCGCATCACCCAAAACAGTCTTCACACCCGTTGCTTGTAATTCAGCCGCAGCCGTTTCAGTTCTCAACAGTGCTTTAACTTTGAGTTGTTGTGCTGTTAAACAGTTGGCAATTTCTCTGCCAACACCACGACTTGCCCCAGCCAGGAAAATGTATGATTCACTTGTCATAACGAATTGCTGAACTACTAATTACTTATGCTCCAGGGATTGTATCAAATTATGAAGAGTGCTGAGTTGAAAGTGCTGAGTGCTGAGTAAGGTGAACATTCTTGCGGCTGAGATGAAAACGAAACTCAGTATCTATAGCAATACTCGATAAGTTACAAACATCTCCTCCTTGTCTACCCCGTCTTCCTTGTCTCCCTTGTCTCTTAGGACTGCTATATCTTCATTGTGTTGGATTTCGCGTTATTTTTAATACTTAAAATCCAGTAGAGTATTTTTGCTTAATCCCATCGTAGGAGGTATTTTTGCTGGCGATCGTGCGAATCTAGCAAGTAAGTCTATATAAAGGAAGACAGATGACCAAGAAATCTCAAGATATCAGAGTAGAATCTACCACGAGAATTTGGGGAATCACAGTGGGTATTTTAGCAGTTTGTATTCCGCTTTCTGCTGTGACGAGAAGTGGAGCTTTGCTACCTTTAGCTGCTCTTGGTGGTGCTACAGCCGGAACGATCGCTATTTGGCGGACTGATGAGAAAAAATCGCCTGCTGGTGCTTTACAACCACAGCAATTAGAACTATTAGAGCAAAGAATAGCCAATTTAGAAACAATAGTCAGTCATGAAGAATTTGATTTACAGATGAAAATTAAACAGCTAGAAACCAGCGATCGCAATCATCATTCTGTTTCCTAAATTCCTATTACCCTAAGCTTTTTGCAGCTTATTAGTATACACAATTGTGGAAAATATTTCTGCCACTTTGAGAGCATAATCTCCTTAATTTAGCAAAAATAGCTATCATCAACTAAAATTCCCAAAACTCTGCCAATAACCTGCGAGTTCTGCTTAAATCATACTAGTCTTGGTTAAGATTACTGTTTCTAGAAAACAGTATCTTCTTCTCTAGTTCCGATAGAATTATTGGACATCATAGAACTCTATCTAACTCATACCCAATACCGATTTGAGATTTTAAGAGCAAGTTTTGACTAAAAGTCTTTTTGCAAAATCTCAAAGAAGCTTGCTGATCCCAAGGTGGTATCAATTAGATCATTATGCTGAGATTTGAGTGATCTTTACACACTGAACTTTACAGATACATCTCCATAAATGTGTTCTGTTAGACTGCGAAGATTACCGAATTTTTATTTTACTAGAAGTTATAAACTTGAGTAATTACGTTGGTATAGCTTACCGTAGGTATGCAACATTGTATCGTTGGAATGCAGATGGATTGGATTAGCTTACTTCAAGCCCAGCAAGCTGATTTCCTTCAACGTATTAAAAAACCTAAAACTTACGACCTATCTTTACTGGACAGTCAAGTTAAAGGTTGTCACAGCGAAATTATGGCGTTTTGGGGTGATTCATTGGCAAAAATCCAAGAATTATCGCGCCAACAAGCCGAAATTCTCGCCAAAAATCCGCCGCCCATACCGCCAGAATATCCCGAACCGCCTGATTGGGTAATTCCTTATCCCAGACACTTTCAACAACAAGCACAAGATTATCTTTTACGCGAGCAAATTGTTGAACAAGTGATGGCGGAACGGCTGGGTAAGATAGTGAAAAAGTTGCCCCAAGACACTATTCAAAATATGGTGTTAGATGACGAAGGCAATTTACGCGGCGAAAGTAAATTTACATACTGCCTAGCTGATAGTCCAAAACACAGCGTGTTAGTTTATGCTGCTGATGGCGAAAGTTTTAACGGTATCAAGAAAGATAAAATTAGGTGGACAGTTACTCAAGATGAGTTACGCCAGCACCAAGTTTTAATTTTCTTGTGTCTGTTTTATCCTTCTAATGGCAAATTAGGCTATGAAAAACACGCTGTAATTGCTGGATTTTTGCCGAGTAATCAACTGGAGTTCTCAGAAACTAAATCTTATGTGACTCCCAGTAGCCTGTTATATGCAGGAGGATTAAGTTGGTATTTAGAGTCACTCACAGCGAAAAAGACTACTAAAAAAGATATATTACCAACAGTTGAAGAGCAAGCGATCGCCGAAAGCATTCAAATTGTCTCATCAGATCATCCCCAAAAAGAAATCATTGGTGATTGGGAATTTTGGCAAACATTAAAAGGTCATACTAGAGGTATTTATTGCCTTGATTTTGCTTCCCGTTGTCACAATGGCAATGTCACCCCGATTTTAGCTAGTGGGAGTCGCGGCGAAACCAAACTTTGGGACTTAAGCAAAGGGGAATTAATTGATACATTATCCGAAGCGCCTTGGATAGCATCAGGGTTGGTGGATGATGTGAACTCTATATCTTTCAGCCCCGATGGCCATACATTAGTCAGTGTTGGTGCAGATTCGACAGTGAAAATTTGGCACGTCGGCGCACCAGAATTGATTGATATCCTGCACAAACATAATGGTGTAGTGCGCTGTACTGCTTTTACCCCAGATGGGCGGATGGTAGCCACAGGTGGCGATGATCGAAAAGTTCTGTTTTGGGATTTAATGCAGCGTCAGGTAGCGATCGCTCTATCTTTAGATGATACAGCCGCCCATGCCCTGGCCTTGAGTCCCGACGGCAAAACCTTGGTGACTGGTAGTTACCGCAAAATCAAAGTCTGGAAAACAGCCCAACTTTCAGAATGTAGCACCCTGCAAGAAATCGAACCACTGCACAGCTTAACTGGACATTCTCACATTGTGCGTTCCCTAACTATTAGTATTGATGGGCAGTGGTTAATTAGTGGTAGCTGGGATCATACAATTAAAATCTGGCATTTAGAGACAGGGAGATTAATTCGCACCCTCAAAGGTCATACTGATCGAGTATATGCGATCGCTCTCAGTCCAGATGAGCAAATTATCGCCAGTGGTAGTGCAGATAAAACCATTAAACTCTGGCATTTCAACACCGGAGAATTGCTAGGCACATTTACCGGACATAGCAATATAGTCACATCCCTAGCCTTCACAACTTCTGGTGATATGTTAGTCAGTGCCAGCTTAGATAAAACCATTAAAATCTGGCAGCGTAGTTAATAATTACAATGGATTTTATCGCTATCACTCCAGCTAATTTATTAGCTTCCTGTTCCCTACAGGTAAGGGCGAAGGCTACGCCCTTACTGAGATTTTTTCAAAAATAAAATATGATTTCTATATATGCTTGAATTTAATATTCAGCCACAGTCCGGTGGATGGTTTACTTTCCCTGAAAATGTTGGTTACGAAATATATCAAACACTTGACTATCCATCAAAAATCATTGAGGGATGAGATGTTTGCTATCTTGAAGTTTGTGGCTGTGAAATATCATTTTCTTATGAAATGCGCGGCATTCATGTTGTTTTTGAGTTGGGTATCATAACAGAAGAAAAAGCTTTTGCGATTGTGACATCAATCAGTCATCGTTTAGCCAACATCACAGGACAGCCAACTGTTGTTTATGAAAGTTAAGAACAAGCCAATTATTAGTAAAATAAATTTAGGTTAGGTGAAACGAAGTGTAACCCAACAATGCCAAGATTATTAAAGTTGAGTTGTGCGATCGCTGTCAACCATACCAAATTAATAAAATTGCAGCTTTTCAACCAAAACTTTCTGCCCACTTTTAAAATTAGAACAGTCTAACTTCGTTGTCAGTCGGAAGTTTAACAAATCATAGCGAGGTTTACCATCTGGATGATTAGCTCTTGGTGGAATATCGAGTGCTTCGATTGAACAACCGCCAATTGTCGAATCTGGAGTTACCCTAAAATTTACTCCTGGTAACTCAAAGTGCTTGACTACGATATTCCGCAAATTACGAGAATTCTGAATAACAAACTCCACTTCAACTTCGATATCAGCTAGAAATTCCATATTTCCCACACTTAGTAAAATAAATAAATGTAGGTTGCATGAAACACAGTGTAACTTAACAATGTCCAGCTTATCAAAGTTGAGTTGTGCGATCGCTCCAACCAATCTACCATATAAAAATTAACAGGAGAAATGACAATGGTCAGCAGCCTGAAAGAACTAATTGATGAGCCAGAATTGGGTCATAGTAACGACCCAGAAGAAAGGTTTATCAGTAGTGGTGTGAGTTGGGACAGCTATGAATCGCTATTGGCGAAACTAGAAAATAACTCTCATTACCGTGTTAATTATTTAGATGGAATATTAGAAATCGTGTCACCGTCAATCAGACATGAAAAAATCAAAACGAATTTAGGAATGCTGTTAGAGCGTTTCTTCTATAGCAAGCGCATTCGGTTTGTACCGATGGGAAGTTCTACTTTTAAAAATAAAGTAAGAAAAGCTGGTGCAGAACCAGACGAATGTTATTGTATAGGCGAAGAGAAAAAAGTACCAGATTTAGCAATAGAATTAGTTTTGACAAGTGGTAGTGTGAGCAAACTAGAAATCTACCGTAGATTAGGAGTTGCAGAAGTCTGGTTTTGGGAGAGAAATCAGTTTAAGTTATATCATTTACGAGACAATTCTCAGCAAGAGCAAGCTACTGTTTACCCTGAGACTTATGGTTATGAACCTCTCTCTCAAAGTGAAATACTGCCAGAATTAGATATTTCTTTGCTAGAACAATGTCTGACAATTTCAGATTCAATTCAAGCGATTGATGAATTTGAGCAAGGATTGAAAGCAGCCGATGAGCCAAAGTCATAGAGATGCGATCGCTGATTTTTGAGATTACTTCTATCTAGGGAATTAATTTTAACTTAATTGATTATACATATAGTAGGACGATATATTGCTGACAACCTATTTAAACTACGGTCAGTAAATATTAATTTTGTGTAGAGCCAAAATTTGTTTTGTTCTTACTTACAAAATTAATCACAGTAGTCAAAACGGAGGGAAAAATCATGAGTGAAAACTCTACTTTACTCCAAGAATTAGACAGTGAAGCATCTGAATTTATCAGTGGAGGTCAACGTCGCCCTAGAGTGTTTTATGCTTGTCCCAGAGATAGATACGTCACCAATGCTGAGGGCTATTACTGGTTCCGAGGTAGAAGGGGATGTCAAGAAGTAGACTACGATGACGCACCTAGACGAGTTAGACGCGAAGTTGAGGACTTTAGAGGTAATTTTGACTAATCTATTTGCTTTTTTCTAATAGTTAGTCAAGTGGGCATTACATACTAAATTTTGAGTGTATTTCGGTTTTTCTAGATAATGCCCACTCTACAAATACTCATAAATCATTGATGATTTTTGCCCACACCTTGAATAATTAGCTCCATAGTCTGACGCATATAAGCTGCAAGTGGTTTTGGTGTTGGTTTAAAGACGATCGCATAATACAATGACCCACTCACCAAATCAATAATTAATTCAATGTCGGCATCTGGTTGAATTTCACCTCTTAATTTAGCGCGTTGCAACACCTCGGCAAAGGCATCACGCCGGGGTTTTGTATATTTTTTCCAGTAGACTTGAGCAAACTGCGGATTACTAGAAGCTGTACTAATAATTAAAGCTAGTGTCTGACAGCCCAGGGGACTTTGGATTCTCTGGGCTGCATGATCAATCACAATATCCATGTCTCCCCAAAAGCTACCAGTATCAGGTATTTGTACATCTTCCCGCACACTTTCGATCGCATCTGCTACCAGTTCCTCTTTGCTGGTGTAACGCCTGTAAATTGTTGCTTTTCCAACTCCCGCCCGGATAGCGATCGCTTCCATACTCATACTTTGGTATCCTACTTCCGCCAGCAGTTCCAAAGTCGCTTGCAGAATGGCTTGATCTGCATTAATACTACGTGGTCTTCCGGGTGAACTGATGTGCTTATTCATATTGCGTTAGTCTCAAACTTCCGACATCAAATATCGCCATTGCAGTCTTATCTATCTTGAGGCAGTTTTTTGAGGTTTACCAAAGTTCACCCTTGACTTATCTTAATATAATACGATACAGTCTCGTATTATAAACAAGAGCGAAAAATCAAAGCTAAGTCTCAAAATTTCGGAATCTAAAGATTACTGCTATTAAAAATGGCTAATATTAAAACTTCTACCTTCAACCAAGCTGGCTATGTACAGGGAAGGCTGAAATGGGCGATCGCCTTTACGGCATCTTTGGGAGCAATTTTGGAAGTAATAGATACCAGTATTGTCAACGTGGCTTTGACTTCTATGCAAGCCAGTTTAGGAGCAACCGTGAGCGAGATTGGCTGGGTAGTAACTGGTTATGCGATCGCCAATGTCGTCTTGATTCCCTTATCCGCTTGGTTAGGAGATTACTTTGGCAAAAAGACATACTTTATCTTCTCCCTGATTGGCTTTACAGTCGCTTCTGTAGTCTGTGGACTATCAATTAACCTACCGATGCTCATCTTATCGCGCATTGCTCAAGGGTTATTTGGTGGTGGACTATTAGCCAAAGCACAAGCCATTTTATTTGAAACCTTTCCCCCAGCCGAGCAAGGTTTAGCACAAGCAGTATTTGGCGTAGGAGTCATATCCGGCCCAGCCATCGGCCCCACTTTAGGCGGCTATCTCACCGATGCTTTAGGCTGGCGCTGGATTTTCTTCATTAACATTCCCTTTGGGATTTTAGCCGTTGTAATGGCTGTAATGTTTCTGCCCCAAGACAACAAAAGTAAAACCCAGAGTCAAGCCGTAGACTGGTTAGGAATTGGGCTATTGGTGATTGCGATTGGCTGTATGCAAACTTTTTTAGAAGAAGGCGAACAAGAAGATTGGTTTGCATCTGGGTTCATCACCAGTTTGGCAATAGCCAGTGTGATTGGATTAGGACTATTTATTTGGTGGGAACTCAAAACATCACATCCGGCTGTAGCGTTGCGAGTCCTGCGCCATCGTTCTTTAGCGGCGGGAAGCTTTTTATCAGCAATTGTGGGTATGGGACTTTATGGCGCACTCTTCGCCGTGCCGATTTTTGCTCAAAGTGTCCTACATTTCACCGCCACACAAACAGGATTATTACTGGCTCCTGGGGCTTTAGCGTCAGCAATTGTGATGATTCTCTTAGGCAAATTATCCACCAAAATAGATGCCCGATTATTGATTGCGATCGGTGGAGTGGGAACCGCTTTTGTGATGTTTGACTTATCAAAACTCACCGTTCAAACAGGCACAGATGATTTATTCTGGCCTTTAGTATGGCGGGGAGCCTTCACAGTCTTGATGTTTTTACCTCTGAGTTTAGCTACCTTGGGGCCGTTACCCAAACAAGATATTTCTGCGGGTTCTGGCTTTTACAACCTGACACGGCAGCTTGGTGGTAGCATCGGGATTGCCATACTCACAACTTTGTTAGATAAACGGGAAGCTTTTCACCGTGCTATTTTGTTAACCAATCTCAGTCCCTATAATTTTGAAACCAATCAGCGCCTCGATATGCTCACGGGAGCAATGCAAAGTCAAGGAATGGATGCAGCCACAGCCCAAACACAAGCATTGGCTTTACTTGAGCAAACTGTAAATATCCAAGCTGCTGTTTTGTCCTTCGCAGATATTTTTCGAGTGGTAGGTGTGGCGTTTCTTTGTTCCTTACCTTTGTTGCTGTTCTTAGGCAAAGGTGGCGCAGGAGCCAAAGCCCCTGTTGGGCATTAGGTCTTGCAACTAAAAAGATATATTATCACTGTGTAGGCAGGAGGCAGGGTGCAGGGGGCAAGGGGGAAGAATCTCTACTTCCTGTCAACTCCTTATTCTCTCTGCGCCTCTGCGTCTCTGCGTGAGATAAATCATCCCGTATTTATACAACGTCGAAATAATTAACCGCAGATGGACGAGGCAGTGCGTTGGGCGGCTCTGCCGACTTGAAGCAACTGCCGTGCAGATAAACGCGGATGAATTTGTATTCTACCCAAATAAAAAAGAGCCAGTGCTGTCCAGAATAATTTCAGCACCGGCTTTAGTTGTAAATATCCGCAGGGCGGTTAGGGAAAGGGAAAATTGTTAGTAATGAGTACCTGTTTTGCGGTGATTAATTGCTGTGACTGCATCTGGTTTAATTAATTTACCGTTGTCAACGGTGGCATAAACTACCCAATGGTCGCCACATTCTAGACGTTGTTCAACGGAACATTCGACGTAAGCCAGCGCATCAGTCAAAACTGTGCAACCATTTTCGGCAGTAGTAGTGCTGAATTGAGCAAATCTATCTTCGCCAGGGGCAAAATTCTTGCGGAAATGCTTCATATATTCCTGGTGATTACCTTCTGCCAGGATATTTAAAGCGAACTTACCACCAGGATACATCAAAGATTCTATGGCGCGTTCTTTGGCGATCGCTACAGTTAAACCCGGTGGGTTAAAGGTAGCTTGCGATACCCAAGCACCCAGCATTCCGGTAGAGACATCGCCTTGCTTGGCAGTAATCACGCAAACTGAACCCACAATGCGGCCTACAGCTTGTTCTACTGGTGTTGCAGCTTGTTGGGGTACGCGGATTTTTTTCGCCTTTTTCAAGTTTTGGGCGAAGTCTGTACCGAGTTCCTCGCAGAACTTGAGGGTAACATCGTCGGGTTTGAATTTAACTTTCAAAGTTTCAAAACCCAGGCGATAGCCAGCATCGCGCAATTTACCTTCAATCATTTCTACAGCTTCGCCACTCCAGCCGTAGGAACCGAAGACACCCGCAACTTTGTTGTTATCGCCAACTTTCAAGACAATACCTAAAGCGGTGTGAATGGGTGTCGGTGCATGACCGCCGATGGTAGGGGAACCGATGATAAAACCGTCTGATTTTTCCACTGCTGCTTGGATTTCATCGGGGGTAGCAAATTCGCAGTTGATCGATTGAACTTCAACGCCGCCTTTGGTTAAGCCGAGGGCGATCGCTCGTGCTAATGTGGCAGTATTCCCGTAAGCTGAAGCATATAATAAAGCCACCGAAATTTCTCGATTTCGTTGAGAACGACTCCAGTCGCTATATGCTTTGGTCAGTTCAATTAAACTACTGCGAACAATCGGCCCGTGACCAACTGCATACATCCGCACTTGGAAATCAGAAATTTTTTCTAAAGCTGCTTCGACGTGCTTCGCTTGGGAAGCCATCAAACAGTTGTAGTAATAGCGTTGGTCTTCTTTAATTTGTTCCCAGTTGTCATCAAAAACTTCATCACCGCAGATATGTGCGCCGAAAAGTTTATCGGTGAACAAAATTTGGGTTTGCTGGTCATAGGTGCAGAGGGTTTCTGGCCAGCGAGGGTTGGGTGTGGGGAAGGATTTCAGCACATGACCCTTGCCTAAATCTAGGGTTTCTTTCCCCCGCATCACCAAAATATTTAAAGAATCATCTGGGAAAGCTGCTTTTAAATTAGCCGCACCTGGAAGGGAACAAACAAAAGTAATTTGTGGAGCTACTTCCAGCAATGTTTTTAAAGTTCCCACCCGGTTGGGGCTAAAATGTCCCAGGATGACGTAATCTAATTTTTTCAAATTAATGTTCTGCTGTAATGCTTCCAAAAAAATTGGTGTGAAAGTATCAGCAGGTGGGTCAATAATCGCCGTTTTATCACCTTCAATCAGATAACAATTAGAGGTTGTACCTCTTTCTAATGCGTATTCAATTTCAAACCGCAGACGTGACTGACTACGCGCTCTGAGAACTTTGATGTTGGTCGCAATGGGAGAAACCTGTATGTCACGGGGTTTGGAATCGGTCATAGGTGTTGGTTGATGTGAAGAGAAAAAGGGCAAAAACCGAGCTTTAACGGATTGAATAAAATCTGAAAAAGGCATAGGAAGTATGAAGTATGAAGTGTGAAGTCTGAAGTGTGAAGTCTGAAGTATGAAACATTATTGAGACAGCAGATTGCAGGTGAATTAGGTACCAATTTTCAGAAGAAAACCCTATTCCCTGTAACCTATCACCTGTTACCTGTTCCCTCTTTCAGACTTCAAACTTGATTTAGTAGTAATTACCTACTTTGCGATGGCGAACAGCAGTTAAGCCATCGGGTTTAGAAACACGACCGTCTTGGACTGTGCAGTATAAAATCCAGTGGTCGCTGCACTCCATACTACTCTGCACTTCACATTCCATGTATGCAAGGGCATCTGTCAAAATGGGTGAACCGTTTTTGGCGGTTTGGGTTTTTACACCTGCAAATCTATCAGCACCGGGATGTAGACGCTTGAGGAAGTGCTTTTTCAGTTCTTGATAGTTGCCTTCTTCTAAGACGTTGAGAACAAAGCGATCGCCTACCTGCATTAAAGCATCAATGGCGCGGTCTTTGGCAACGGCAATTGTAAATCCTAATGGTTGCAAGCTGGCTTGGCTGACCCAAGAAGCTAACATCGCACTGCTGACATCATCTTTTTTGGCGGTGACGATATACAGTCCGTTGCTAATTCTGCCTAGGGCTTTTTCCATGTTCACATCAAGAGCTTTGATTTGCTTGATGTTACGTTCACGGGTGACGACTTGCCCTAAATCTGTGCCGGCTTCTGTACACAATTGATATGTAGATGCGGTGGGTGCTTCTTTAATCCGAATGGCGGGGAAGACTTCTTTGACACCAGAGTCGATGAATTTCCGGCGGAGGGTATCGACTGGTTCATCATCGCCACCAAAGCATTCAAACAAGCCAAAGAATTGTTTGTCTTTAGCAACGGAAATTAAAGAACTAATACCAGCTTGGGCGGCGACGGAGGTAGAAGGAGGCATACCAATAATTAAACCAGCTGCTCTACCTGCAAGTTCTTGAATTTCTTGAGCTTCGGCGGTGCTGAGGTCGAGAAACTCTACACCCACACCAGTTTTTTGAATCCCTTCCGAGATGGCTTGACCGAGGCGATCGCTATAACCATAGTCAGAAGCGTAAAATAAGCCAACGGTAGTTTCGGCTTTAGCTTGTCTTTGGCTCCAGCTTTGATAACACTCAGTCAGAATATCCAGATGATGATAAAGTAAAGGCCCGTGACCGTTTGCGATGATTTTAATCTTGCCGAGTTCGCCCATACGCTTCATTGCATTCAGCAGCGATCGCGCATTTGGCCCCATCAGACAGTCATAATAAAATCTAAAGTCAGCTTCGATCGCTTCTAAATCTTCATCAAAGGTGCGATCGTCACAAAAGTGCATCCCAAAGGCATCGCAAGTATAGAGAGTTTGGGTTTTGCGATCAAAACTAAAAATGGTGTCAGGCCAATGCAAGTTAGGCGCACTCACAAATTCTATTTCGTGACCTTTGCCAATATCAATGCGATCGCCACTTTTGACAATCCGCTTGGAAAAAGGATCATGCACCAAACCTTCCAAGAATTGCAACGCAATCTTAGAAGCTAAAACTGTTGCTCTCGGTGCTAATTGTAAGACATCTTCCACTAAGCCGCTATGGTCTGGCTCTGTGTGGCTAACAATAATGTAATCAATGGTCTTGGGGTTGACGATACTTTTGAGAGTGTCTAAATACAGTTGGCGAAACTTCTGGTGAGAAGTATCAATTAAAACTGTTTGTTCGCCCCGAATTAAATAGGAATTGTAAGTCGTACCGTTTTGCAGTCCGAATTCGATATCGAAGCGATCGCGATCCCAGTCAAGACAGCGAATCGCCGTGGTGTTTGGGGCAATTTCTACAGTTTGGACAGTAAGCCGATGCTGAACATTTTCTGCGATCGCTACCATTATTCGTCTCCGAGCGCAAGTTTTTAATAATCTTTCTCTGCCCCCATTGTGCCGTTAATTGAATTTTAAAGTTGTAATGAAGACTAATTTTCAAAATTTGCCAGTTGTATCAATTATTGCTGTTTTTCAGCATTATTTTTAACTCAGAAATTTTCCTTGTAAATCAGTCCCAGTCAGGGTATCACGTTTTAAATATTAATATTTATTGGCATAATTTAAAATCCCTAACATATCATACATAACTTCTTTTTTTTGGCTATAATTCCGTAACAAAAAGCATAGATTTCCTCACCGATGTGTTTAAAATCAGCGAACATAACACATCTAATTCAGTATGTATTTAGAGGATGTTTTAAAAGTTATCCTATGAGTAATGAAACATTTGAGATCCCCCTAAATCCCCCTTAAAAAGGGGGACTTTGATTCTTGTTCCCCCCTTTTTCAAGGGGGGTTAGGGGGGATCGAAATCCTGTTAGAGAATAAAGTTTATCTATCCTGTTGCGCCCAAATCCGGGTGGGAAGACCCCAAACATAGATAAAGCCTTCGGCGGCTTTGTGGTCAAATTGGTCTTCTGCGCCATAGGTGGCTAAGTCGGGTGTATAAAGAGTGTTGTCACTCCAACGACCAACTATCGTGGCGTTACCTTTGAACAACTTCACCCGCACTGTTCCTGAGACACGTTCTTGAGTTTTTTGAATGAACGCATCCAAAGCAGCTTTGAGGGGACTGTACCACAAACCGTTGTAAACCAATTTGGTGTAAGTGTCTTCAATGCCGCGCTTATATTGGGTGACATCTGCGGTTAAAGTTAAGCTTTCTAAATCGCGGTGTGCGTGAATTAACACCAACATTGCTGGTGATTCGTAGATTTCCCGTGATTTAATCCCTACCAAGCGGTTTTCAATCATGTCAATGCGACCGATGCCATGATTGCCAGCTAACTCGTTGAGTGTTTCAATTAATTCAACGGGGTTTTTAGCTGCACCGTTGACAGTAGTAGGGATACCCTTAGTAAAACCGATTTCAATATATTCTGGCTCATTGGGAGTATCTGCGATCGCTTTTGTCATCTGATAAATTTCTTCTGGCGGTTCGGCGGCTGGATCTTCCAACACACCCGCTTCAATACTGCGACCGAGCAAGTTTTTATCAATACTAAAAGGCGAAGACTTTTTCACAGGTGCGGGGATACCAAACTTTTCCCCGTAGGCGATGGTTTCTTCGCGGCTCATACCCCATTCCCGCGCAGGTGCTAAAATCTTGAGGCCGGGATTTAAAGCAGCACAGGAAACATCAAAGCGTACCTGATCATTCCCCTTACCAGTACAACCATGTGCGATCGCATCAGCACCATATTTTTCGGCTGCTTCTACTAATATCTTGGCAATTAAAGGACGAGCCAGCGCCGTTCCCAGGGGATAGCGATTTTCATAAAGTGCATTAGCTTGAATCGCCGGGAAAGCGTAATCTTTCACAAAGCTGTCTTTGACATCAACTACCAGAGACTCACTAGCACCCGACTTGAGAGCCTTTTCTTTGATTGGCTCTAATTCATCTCCCTGGCCTAAATCTGCGGCGAGAGTTATCACCTCCTCCACACCCCACTCTTGCTTGAGGTAAGGAATGCACACAGAAGTATCTACACCACCTGAATATGCTAAGACAACCTTTTTGGCGCGACCCATTGGTTTCTCCAGTTAGGAAAACAAAGAATGACACAATATTATATCGGACTCTGATGTTGTAAAAGGCAGAAGGCAGGAGGCAGGGAGCAGGAAGCTAAAAGAGATAATTTCATACTTTAGACCACACTGCTCGTCTGTGAAACACATTACTGGTGGTATGTTGAGAGTGAGAGGTTCTACTGGTATTTTGCCAATCAGATTGATTTTATTATCTGCGATCGCTGATTCCCAAGGTGTAGTTTAGCGCGATAGCTTGATTGTCTCTGATTTGGCTTTTGACCTCACCGGAAGTCCCAAGGCATATTTTAGCTAGAATATCTTGACGTTTATGAAAACTAGCATTATATAAAATTAAAATCATTTTTGGACTAGATGTAGCAAAATTTTCTTTAATGTTTCCTTTACTAAATTATTAATTATAAGACTATTGAAATCCCATGTTAATCACTTCTGATTGCTCTTGCGGATTGGCAATATAGCAATTCATAATAGTAATGCAAAGCTACACATTCAACTAAGTAGTTGTTGTTATGGACAAGCCTCATTCACAAAGACCAAATAGATGAAATTTAATTGTCAAAATTAGTGGCAAATGAAAAACAAATCATTTCATTTGGAATTAGTGAAGTAAGGATGATGGTAAAGGGGTAATGATATTTAAACCTAAACAGCAATCAAACTGATATGAAAATAACCAAACGAAAGTTTTTGAAGTGGGTTAGCTTGGGAGGCTCAAGTTTGCTGATAGTATTTGTAGGTAGAGAAGTTGTGAAAGTTCAATCAACCATATCTAAACCTACACTAATCCCGACAAACGATAAGGTATTTGGATTGCCTTTGTGGGAGTTTGAGTTTGAAACAGTGAAGGTAGATAAAAATGGAATAATCATTGAGCCTAAACTTAAAAAGCAAGCCAAATTATTTCAGGAGAACTTGGATCAAAATGTAAATATAGAAATGGTAGCTATTCCTGGGGGGAAGTTTCTGATGGGTTCTCCGAAAGATGAAGCCGGGCGCGACGACGACGCTGAAAGCCCCCAGCATGAAGTTAAAGTTTCCCCATTCTTCATGGGTAAGTATCCTGTCACCCAAGACCAATGGCGGGCTGTGGCGGCTTTAGAGCAAGTTAATCGCCCACTTCAACCCAACCCATCTAACTTCAAAGGTAATAACCTACCAGTAGAACAAGTTTCTTGGGATGATGCAGTAGAGTTTTGTAATAGGCTATCAAAATATACCAACAGACATTACAGACTACCCAGTGAAGCTGAATGGGAGTATGCTTGTAGAGCCGGTACGACAACTCCTTTTTGCTTTGGTGAGGCTCTCTCATCGGATTTAGCGAACTATGATGGAAAGACTATATTTGCTGAAGAGCCAGAAGGTAAATATGTAGGGAAAACAACCCCAGTGGGACATTATGTAGCTAACGCTTTCGGACTATATGATATGCACGGTAATGTTCGTGAGTGGTGTTATGACTATTGGCATGACAGTTATAAAGGCGCACCTACAGACGGTAGTAGTTGGGTAAATAATATTACCGAGAATGATAATAAATATCGGCTAGTTCGAGGTGGTTCCTGGAGCGACTTTGCGCTGAATTGCCGTTCTGCATTTCGTAGTCGTATGGAGCCGGACTTTAAGAGTCTCGCCTTCGGTTTTCGGGTTGTGGTTTCCGCGTCTATGAAATGATTTTGTAAACTTTTGCAGATGAATCTAACACTCAACTTCCCATCGGATACCTTCGCACAATTTAGGCTAACTCCTCCGACATCGCAATTATTGTCCTCTCTTTACGCTTTTACCATTGTTCTTTTCCCAAGTTAATATTTCAAGACAAGTCTACTGTGCAATTCGCCAAATTTTGATGGTATTATCCTCGCTACCACTGACAATTGTCTTACCATCAGCCGTAAAACCAACAGATGTCACGGTATCTGCATGGCCTGTCAAAGTATTCATCACTTCTCCTGTAGCTAAATTCCAAAGTTTGATGGTACGATCGCGGCTGGCACTGGCTAAGGTCATTCCATCTGGGCTAAAAGCAACACAAGTGACGGTATTAGCATGGCCTGTAAAGCTGCGAAGCACTTCGCCTGATGCCACATCCCAAATTTTAATGGTGCGATCGCGGCTGGTACTGGCTAAGGTGGTACTATCAGGACTAAAGGCGACTGATGTGATTGTATTTGTATTACCCGTGAGTGTGCGGGCTGGGTCATCTTGGTAAAGATGCCAAAGTTTAATGGTTTTATCAAAACTCCCACTAGCTAAGTTACGTCCATCGGGACTAATAGCAACTGAACGCACCCAAAATTTATGTCCTTTTAGGGTGCGAATGAGTTTTCCTGTGCCTAAATTCCAAATTTTCAGGGTATTATCATCGCTACCACTGACCAAAGTTTTACCATTAGGACTAATAGCTAATGCCTGAATTGAATCAGTATGTCCTTCTAAGGTGTAAACGATTTTACCTGTTGTCAGATTCCAAACTTTAATAGTTTTGTCATCACTCCCACTTACCAAAGTTTTGCCATTAGGACTAATAGCCACAGCATTGACTTTTTGCGAATGTCCATTCAGGGTTAAGATTTCTTTTCCTGTGGCAATATTCCACATATTAATTATCCTCTCCCCTTCGCCACTGCTGGCAATTGTTTTGCCATCGGGACTAATGGCCACAGAGACAACAGATTTTGCTGTACCTTGGAGAGTATTAGCTAAGGCAATATTTTTAACTGGAATATTAGGTGATTGACCAAAAACAACTTCATTTTGAGAATGACTGTAATTTGTTGGCTTGAGTTTTGATAACAAAATTGCTTGAATTTGGCGATATTGTTGATACCAAGTATCATTAAATCCAAATAATAAGACAAAAGCTGCTGCTAAAACTAAGATTTTTACAAAAGCGTATTGAAATGAGAAAGTTGATTTTGGTTGAGTTACGGTAAATTTGCCCGATGATTGACCGGCGGCTGGTAAGGCGCGTGGTAAGGCGGGAATTAAATCTTTAATCACCTCATCGGCTGACTGATAGCGTTGACTTAAGTCTTTTTGCAACAACTTATTCATGACGTTATCTAATTCTGGCGACAAGGGACTCCGCAAATATTGTCGCCAACTGTTTGCCCAGCCATAACCATGTTCCATCCACAATTGAAACGGGGATGTTCCTGTTAGCAAATGAAAACAAGTAGCCCCCAAACTAAACAAATCACTGGCTGGATAAGCTTTGCCGTCTCGAATTTGTTCTAGTGGAGAATAACCATGCGAACCAATGGATGTGCCACTTTTATTTTTGACTTTTTCGGTTAATTGTTTAGAAGAACCAAAATCAATCAAACTGAGTCGCCCATCATACCGACAGCGAATTAAGTTTTCTGGTTTAATGTCACGGTGAATTACACCGCGATCGTGAATGAATTTAAGTACAGGTAATAAATCAAGTAAAATAGCTTGAATTTCATTGGCTTTATAAACTCGGCGTTGTTGTAATTCTTTTAACAAGTTCTGCCCATTAATAAATTGTTGGACTAAATAAAGGCATTTATCTTGCTCAAAGTAAGCAATGAGTGTGGGAATTTGGGGATGTTCGCCAAGTTCTTGCAGACGTTTTGCTTCTTCTGCAAACAACTCCATTGCTTTTTTCTGCGACCAAGTTCCTTGAAATTTTGGTGCTAATTGCTTAATTACACAAAGTTCATTGAGTTTATCGGTATCTTCTGATAAATAAGTTCTGCCAAATCCTCCCTCATCGGAAAGCACCCGAATCACCCGAAAGCGATTTCTTAACAGTGGCACTAAGGGAGTGCTACAAGTTTGGCATAACTGCTTGCCTTTGGGATTTAGAGGATTTGGGCAATCGGGATTTAAGCAGCAGATCATTATCTGACAGGCGCGACTGCATAAAAATTTTTACTAAATTAACCCCGATATTTCCCTTAATTAAAATTGATGCTCTCGTATTGATGGTAGACCCCTGTGATTGTGGGGAGTGGGGAATTAATTATATAGTCAATTTTGGTAAATGCTCATAAGTTTTCCTCAATGCTGGAAAACCACGAGAGTCATGAGATGAATTTTATCGATTATATATTAACTTGCTCTACTGCCAAACGACATTCGTTATTCATCGCATCATGTTGGTAGCAACTTTAGCAGAAGGAAGATTGAGGATGTCATTAGCCATTTGTAGTGACAAAGAACAAATGACTAATGACCCAAATTTTAGCTAAGGTTTCTGAGTTGCGATCGCTAATTTTGCCCCTTGGACTTGTCTGACTTGATCCATCACCGCCACCACCTTACCATGTGTGACTGTTTCATCAGCATTTACAATCACTAACGCTTCTTGGTTATTGCCAACCAAAGTCCGCAATTGTCCAGCTAAAGCATCAACGGTGGTGGGTTGACGGTTGACACTTACTACTCCATCTTTATCAACTGTCACGGTAATTTTGGCAGGAACCTGCTGCTGTTTGGCTGTCGCAGCTTTGGGTAAGTTGACTGGCAAACCTTCTGAACGAGTTAAAAATAGAGTTGACATAATAAAAAATGTCAAAATCGCAAATATCACATCAATCATCGGCACGATGTTGATTTGCGGGGGTAAATCTGGCTCATCTTGTAGACGCATAAGTTCTGTCTCCTCGTTCATAGCGACGGCGATAGAGCAGTTCTAATTGTCCACCATATTCTTGCATTGCGGCAATCTGGCGTTGATATAAACCTCGAAAGGTGTTAGCAAATAATAGTGTAAAAATAGCGACAACCAATCCTGAAGCGGTGGAAACCAGCGCCTCGCTAATACCTGCGGTCACTCCGGTGGTTTTTGTACCTCCCACATCACCCAAATTTAATGATGCAAAAGACACAATCAAACCCAATACAGTACCTAATAAACCCAAAAGTGGTGCCAGACCAATAATTGTGTCAAAAATATTTTGAAACCTTTTGAGAACCGGAATTTCGGCTTGGGCTTCACTTTCTAGTGCCAGACGAAATTCTTCAGGCGTGGGTTCTTCTAATTGCAGTGCTGCTAAAAAAATGCGGGCTACAGGCAAGTCTGCATTCTTTTGCAACTTATCCAATGCACTTACCACATTATCAAGGCGGTAGAGATTCAAAACTTCGCGGATAACACGATTTTGCCGAGTATTAATCCGATACCAAAAGCGCACTCGCTCGATAATTAATGCGATGCCTACCACACTAAACGCCAGCAGCGGCCACATCACTACGCCGCCTGCTTGAAACAGTTGATTGATGAACATGCAATATCTCTAAAGAACTAAATGGACAACGTTACAGTTAGATTAATAGTTTACAGCACTAAATGATATATCTTATCAATAAAGTACCCAAAAAAATCAAAAGCTCCGTCAAGTTAAATCTTCTTTTGCTGACATAATTATTGAGAACATCTCCAAACTGAATTATCTAAAACCCTTGTAAATAAAGGGTTTGTCTCAGGATACTGTAGATAACAATAAACTCAGGGATTTGAGCATCTGATTGCTTGACTTTGGCGACAGCTAGTTTTAACAGGGAGCAATAACTAATAAGAACTCGCAACAAATTCTGAGATTACCCATAAATCTGTTCCTTACTCCTCATGACCTACGGCTACAGGTAGTTTATAAATCAAATTTGTTGACGTACTTTTTATTCTTGAGCATCTATGGCTAAACTATTTGACTCGATAACCGAAGAGTTACAAGAGTTCATTGCAGCCCAAAATCTATTTTTTGTAGGGACTGCACCCCTGAGTTCTACGGGTCACGTTAATTTATCTCCCAAAGGTCTTGATTGCTTGCGAATCTTGTCACCTCATCAAGTAGCATACCTCGACCTGACAGGTAGTGGTAACGAAACTTCTGCCCATCTGCAAGAAAATGGTCGCATTACTTTTATGTTTTGCGCCTTTGTGGAACCGCCGCGCATTTTGCGACTTTATGGTAAAGGATACGTAGTTTTACCGAGTTCTGCTGAATGGGACTCGTTATCTTCGGTGTTTCCTCAGATACCAGGGACTAGACAAATTATTGTTGCTGATATTGAGATTGTGCAAACTTCCTGTGGTCTTGGCGTTCCTCTTTATGAATACCAAGGTCAACGTCAAACGCTAGTCAAGTGGGCAATTCAAAAAGGGGAACAGGGAGTAAGAGAATATCAACAACAGAAAAACAGGATCAGCATTGATGGTTTACCAACACATTTGAGTCAATTACAGCAGAATGCAGGAGACAGGAGTCAGAATACAAAATGAAAACAGGCTATATACTTAATTTTGAACTGAAATGCTGTATTTCAATCGGTTGGAATCTGTTGTATGTTTAGGCAAAATTAGCATTTCACCGATTTCTATTTAACCTACGCCAAAAAATCCAAAAATTAGGGATTTATTGTCAATTGTCCATAGTCTAAAAAAGCTGGATTTTTGACTATTGACTGTGGACTTTTGACAAAAATAACCTTTATCCAGAGAATTTATGATTTTGGCTCACTTAATTCTGCAATTTATCCAAAATATCTTCAAAAATCTCTATGTATTAGTTGCTTTTCTGGCAGATGTTCCTGATTAAATTTATGGTGAAGGAACTATTATGTGGTTTGCGTGTCTTGACGTAATGATTTGCTACGAATTATGATTCGAGTTTATTCCGGATCAACCGGTACGGTCTCGAAAATTAGTGCAAGTAAATTCAACTGTCGCTCTCAATAATCACACGCATGAGATTACGCTTATTTCTGCTTAGCGTTGTCAGTATTGTCCTGCTTTCTTCTCCAGCAAAAGCCTCTCGCTTAGAATCTTGGAGTTTTGACACCGCCCAAAATCAACTTAACATTACTACTGTCTCTGGTGTGAAGCCTAGAGCATTTTTAATTCAAAATCCCACGCGGTTAGTTATTGATCTTCCGGGTACAAAACTGAATACAAATACAATTCGGAAAAACTATGGTGCGACAGTCCGCGAAATCCGTGTTGGTAAGGTTGACGATAACACCACAAGATTAGTAGTTGAATTAGCACCAGGATACACCGTAGACCCTGCTAAGTTATTGGTTCAAGGTGATTCTGCAACTCATTGGATAGTAAAATTCCCTTCAGTGCAACGGATTCAAAATCCTACTGATAATAATGTTTCTACATCCAGCGAAGAACAAATTCCTGTTGCTGTTAGTGATGTTTCTTTGTTTGCGGGAGTTGTACCTTTAGGTAAGGAAATACCACAATTGCGATCGCGGGTACAAGCATTAGCATCTCGATATCGTTCCCTTGACCCAGGATTGTTCTTTTTAGATTTAGATACAGGTAACTATCTCGATTTCAATGGTGAGAAAGTATTTCCCGCCGCTAGTACCATTAAATTTCCAATTTTGATTGCCTTATTTCAAGAAATTGATGCTGGTAGAATCAAACTGAATGAAACCTTGGTGATGCGACGTGACTTAATCACTGGTGGTTCAGGAGAATTTCAATATAAACGTGCTGGAACTCGTTTTAGTCTGTTAGAAACTGCGACTCAGATGATTACCATCAGTGATAACACTGCTACCAACATGATTATTGATCGCTTGGGTGGTAAGGCTATCTTAAATCAGCGTTTTCGTAGTTGGGGACTGCAAAACACTGTTGTACGGAATTTACTCGGCGATTTCAAGGGTACCAATACAACCAGCGCCAAAGATTTAGTTAGGCTGTCAGCGTTGGTTGCAAATAATCGCTTGTTGAGTGATTCTAGTCGTGGTCGTGTCTTAGGTATTATGCAGCGTGTTCATAACACCAAATTATTACCTGCTGGTTTGGGTAAAGGTGCGGTGATTGCTCATAAAACCGGAACTTTAGGCATTGTACTAGGTGATGCTGGAATTATTCAAATGCCATCCGGTAAGCGTTATTTAGCTGGAATCTTTGTCAGAAGACCTTTTAATGATTTGAAAGCTAGAGATTTTATTAATCAAGTTTCTCGGATGGTTTATGGCTATTTAGACCAACCAAGAGTAGCTACCACCGACAAGCCTGAATCATTGTAATGTCAGAATTTAGAAGTTAGAATTCAGAATCAGCTAATTCATCACAAAAATTATATACCAGCGTCTAACGCACCATCATAATCTGGCGGTGCGTTAGTGGCGTATCTAGACTAAAATGTTGCATGAGAAACACCTGATTCTTGGGTTTCAAAAATCGGATAAAGGTGTTTAAGTTTGACACGAGCATCATCAGTGTTAAAATGCCATTTTTTATATTGCACTATTTTAGTCTTGACACGTAATTATGTGGATTTACTGAGATAAAAGTGATTTTTGGATGTGCGATCGCTTTGTTGATTATCAGATGAAATGCGATCGCTACACATGGTTAGTGATTTTAAGGTACGGGTTATTATAGATAGTCGGTGCGATCGCGCAGGCATCGCGCCTATGAAGATAAAATATATGTATGGATATTGTTTATCGCCTACAAGGTGTTGAATTTGAGTGGGATAGCAACAAAGCACAAAGCAATATTGAAAAACATGGTGTTACCTTTGAAGAAGCCACAGAGGTTTTTTTCGATCCTTTCTACCAAACTGGTGATGCAAACCCTATCAATGCTTCTAGTAGCGAACTACGCGCTTTTATCATTGGGTATTCCCTTGAACAACGTTTGTTCCTTGTAGTCTATGTAGAACGTGGATTACGAACTCGCATTATTTCTGCTTGTCCTGCGACTCGTACAGAGAGAAAACTTTATGAACAATCCTGAAGAGGAATTTATCTTACAACTGCACTCACGCCCCAATGAAACAGTAACCTTAGAAATACCCAAAGATACTTTAGAATCTCTGAAAAAAATAGCAGAAAGTCGAGATATGTCCTGTGAGGCATTACTTAAGTTTTATATTGGGCAAGGTTTACGCCAAGATTTAGCTAAGTTATTTTCTAACCGTGTGCTAGAGGCTACTGCTCAAGTGCTGGCACGACATATTGAATCAGAAGCAGAAATTTCTCATATTTTACAAGAAATTCGTTCTCAAACTAATTGTTAGTGCATACGCTTTGTTGATTATCGGATGAAATGCGATCGCTACAAACGGTCAATGATTTTTAGGTACAGGCTAATATACAGAGGTAAGTGCGTTGGCACAGTCCGCTTTAGGCATCGCTCTTTTTCGGTGCAAGATATCTTCTTAGAATATGAATGATTCGATTCGTCTCCTTACACCCGAAGATGAACCTTTTTTATGGCAAATGCTGTGCGAAGCGGCACACATACAACAAGAAGGTAAAACTATTCAGGATGTAATGAATAATCCTGATTTGGCTAGATATGTTCAAGGTTGGGGACGCAAAGCTGATTTAGGCTTCGTTGCTATTCATACAAACACTCATCAACCTGTAGGAGCAGCGTGGATACGGTTATTAACAGGGGAGAATCGAGGATATGGGTATATTGATGATTTTACACCGGAGCTGGCGATCGCAACTCTCCCGGAATATCGCAATCAAGGTATAGGTACAAAATTACTCACTCATTTACTCACAACCGCCAGAAAGTCTTACCCAGCCATATCACTCAGTATTAGAAGCACAAATCCGGCTTTGCAGCTATATCAAAGGTTCGGTTGGCAAGTTGTCCCTGATAGCGAAACTGTGAACCGCGTTGGAGGTATTTCTTTCAAGATGAAACTAGACTTTCAGAAAGATAGAAGTCTTTTTTATTTAACGAACTAGATTAAGTAGAAAGGCGTAAAAACAACGAAGTATGTAACTAAAAGTAAAGTTGCCCCAAACCTTCTTCCCTCCTACCTTGACCTAACGATAAATATTCATACCCACCTACTTATTTATTTTTTGGAATACCCTAAAAGAAATATAGCTATTGCTAGATGTGGTTCTCTGCCAAAACGCTATAGGCTACAACTGTTGAGCAGAGAGATTCGCTTGTGGATGTCTTAGTAAAAAGAGCGCAAACACTTAAACAAGCTTTGGTTGATTTTGTCCTGGATGCTGAAGGTGAACTAGCGCAAGCATTAGAGGTTTATGCAGCCACACAGTCGCGTCGGGGAAATGGCGATCATACGCAACAAGATTTAATTATAGATAGGTTTATTACAGAAGGGAAAGTTGGTGAGAGTTCCCCTGTAGAGTTATTTATTGCTAGTAATGCAGATTTAACACCGAGCGATCGCAATTTACTCAATAGTTGGCATCGTAGCTTTATTGGCTTATTTACCATCACCCAAATTCTAGCTGATGGTTTGGAGTTGATGAACTGGCTGACGGCTAAACATTACACAGTCCTGACAGCAAAAAATTACATTGTCAAGTCTAATGGTACGGAAAAACAACAAGGCATATCTCGTTTCCAGCCTGGAGATATCTTACTTACCCGCATTTCTCCCCTGACTGAAAATGAATGGATATTTTCTGGCCCTCACACTTTTATGGGTAAACTTGGCAAGCCAAAACTTGCTGTGGCTATTGGGAATTTTAAAGATAATTATAAAAGTCATCTTTACAGCGATGCTCCTGAATTACTAGAAGAAGCATGGCACTCAGTCGAGCAGTATCATCAGCAGTTTATTGACTTTTTTGGTAGTGATGAAGTTACTTTACCAGGATATCAATTAAATAAAAAAATAGTTGAATTTCAAGAAATTATCAGTGAGAAATATCTCCAAGCTGCTGGATTAGATACTTCTAAATCTTTAGATGAGGTAGCAGCAGAAGCAGGTATCAGTCAAGATGAAATCGCCGCAGCCGCGAAAGAAGTTGGTGTAGATTCTAATGTAGTTTCGCAAATGCTGAATGGGAAAAACGGCAAACAAAAAATGGTTGCACCAAAGGTTGATTTACCTGCTGAATTGCGAAAAGCAGAACAAGTCACAGCAATTTCTCATCCGCGTTGGGGATTGATATTTTTACCAACATATACTAAATTTAAAACTATTTTATTAGCTGATGATTGGCGCAAAATTGAAGGTGCAGAAAAACTAATTCGTTATTATCTGGAAGATAAAAGTATTAATGCTTATATCTGGCATCGGTTAGCACAACAATACCCAAATCAACTAGAAAAAGTCTTGCAAGATTTTTTGCAACGTCCAGAGTTTAACTTGAGTCATGACTTAGATAAACTCTTGCAAGAGTATGGTAAGCCTATCGAGCCAGAATTACCAGAAATTGCCAGTGTGCCTTTACATTTACATAATTTGTTTCAAGAAGCACTAGCAGAAGTTAATAAATCTAAACCTAAAGCTAAAGGGCAAAAACAAACAGTTAGGGGTTTTGGTTAATTCTTAATTAATTTATAGGCTGGCTAATATTTAACCTAGAGGATACCCGATTTATTGAATAAATCGGGTATTCGATGCTTTTTGAGCATAAATCTGGAATTTTAACTGTAAAACTTGAATTGTATATTGTATAACTTGATATAAGTTCTCAGGGTCAGAATATGGCAAGCTTAAATCGTGTGCTATTTACTCAAGATACAATTCTTAAACAAGAACCAGTGCAATCTAGTCAATTGCCAAGTACGAAACAAGAAAAGATTCCGATTGGGACTTTACTGGTGTTGAAGTCTTACGAAATACCTGCGGCTCATTCTGAGTACTATAAATTATCTTTAGAAGATATTCAATTTAAAGGTTTTAGTAGTAACTGGTATGCCTTTGGCAAACACACCAAAATTATCCCAGATGAAATTACGCCTGTGGAAAATATTCAAGCGATCGCTACTAAGCAACAAGCCAAAAATACAGTAAATATAATAGTAGATCGCCAGTCTGTCGGCAATCAACAAGGGTTTCTTAAATTGGTGTTTAATGTAGATACCATCATCAAGCGCCAACCTGTAGATTCTAAAGACCTGAAGGATCAATCCAAGCAGGCAATTCCAGGCGGTACAGAATTAATTTTATTCACCGACAAACCAGACAACAATAATATTGTGAAATTTACTCTGAAGGATAATCATCTCAAATTTAGTCTGAAGGATATTGAATTTAAAGGTTTCTCGAAAGATTGGTTTGTCTTTACACAGCACGTTGGGATTCAACGTGTAGATTAATCGATAGAGACGTTGCAATGCAACGTCTCTAAATAAATTTAGTATCTAGAGAACTTTTGCCAAGCTACTTAATCTTTCATAAACTGGAATGAGGCGATCGCCTTCTATTTCCACAGTATGATCTGGATAATGACGAATTGCACCTAACAGAGTAATTTCCCCATCGTGCTGAATAGACTTACTCAAAGATGTTTCTAGCGCCTGTGCATCTAACTCTCCCGCAGGCGGATGCACCACATCACCAATTTGAGATAGTAAAATCGGCCCTGTCCAGCCAGACAGCAAGCTATTTAAATAAGCAGGTTCAGCTTTAATACCTGCAACTAAGGCTTTACGCGCTACATTTGGGTCTTGTTTCGCCGCTTGTAAATAATTGCTAATTGTTGGGGTAGTCTTACCTGTTTGCACAAACTGATTTAACTCTGCAACCGAAACAGGCCCTTGAAAGCTACCATACTTTAAAATCACTTGTTCAGCAGCATTAGCACTAGCACTAAATAACAAAACACTAGCACCAACTCCTAAAGCCACTGTCTGACTCAAGAATTTACTAAACTTCCACCCAGTTAATTGATTCCAAACTTGAAAAATCTGCATTTAATGTAACTTCCTAGTACTGTGGAGCGTTCAAAAGTCTAAAATATCTAAGCTTTCTAATCACGACAACATATTAACTAGGTTATCTAACATAGATTCAGTTTGGAGTATCCACTGAGGTATGACCAACGATAGAAATTAAACTTTCAACTTCATGAAATACTGTGAGTAAATTGAGCAGAGCTTACGAGTGAGGTTCACCGAGCAATACAATCGAGCATTTCAACTCTCTCAAAATTTGAGTTGTGACTTGACTCACACCTAAACCGCCGGCTGTACGATAGCGTACAGAACGCAATACTGCTAAATCAAAGGCTTGAGCTTCTCGAATAATTACTCTAGCGACATCATCACCTTTCACTGTCTGGATGTTAGTTTTCACCTGTAACTGACTTTTTGTCGTAATTTCCGCTAATTGCGATGTAAATTTTTCTACTAAAGCTGGGGGAGTTTTGCGATCGCTCACATGCAACAATACCACCTCTGCCTGATTCACATCAGCTAGAATTTGCGCGAACCTAACAGCACCGATAGTTTGTCGCGTCAAATCACCAACAGGTACTAAAATTCTTTGGATACTGGTTGGACTACTCAATAAACGTGTCACCGCTACCGGACAATGTGAAGACCAAAACACACTATCAATTACACTTCCAAACAAACGAGCGCGAAAACCTGTAGTTTGTGACCAACCCATCACCACTAAATTCGCATTACGTTCTCGACTCGCACGACTAATTCCTAAAGCTGCATCATCATCAATGCGAATTGCTGGTGATACTTCCACATCAAATTCTTGACTAATTTCCTGCGCCAACTGCAATCTTTTTTGACTTTGCTCCAGCGCCGTCACCAATTGCGGATCATCCATCTGAATCAACGCTTTAGTAATCGCTAATGGAACAATTCTCCCCCCTTCATGACGCGCCAATAATGCGGCCATTTCTATTAAATAACGCTGGGTTTGCGGATTGTAAATCGGCACTACTACAGTGAATTGATTTGATGATTCTTCTATCTCAATTTCATGACTTTCCCACCAAGTTGCCAGACTATCTGTTTCTAAATCTGCATCACTAACTTGTAAAGCCGTCGCAAACCTAGAGGTAATGACTGGCCCTAAAATCGCAGTCACCAGCATCAAGAGAATCACACTATTTAAAACCCCTTCACTGATTAACCTTTCACCAGCAGGGTTAACAGTTTGATAAGCTACTAATGCCGCCGCTAATGTAGCTGCTACCTGCGGTAGAGATAACGACCACATTGTGAGCATTTCTGCGGTGTTATAGCGATAAAATAATTTTGCTAAAAATGCTGCAATAAACTTACTGCCAATTAAAGCTATGACGATAACCGCAGCCAACCAAACAGAACTCAGGGTCTTGAGAAATGCCGGGATATCAATCAATAACCCCATATCTACAAAGAAACACGGGATAAATAACACACTCCCAATAAACTCAACTTTCTCTTTAACGGGGCTACGTCCTAAAACATCATTAACAGCTAAACCCGCTAAAAACGCCCCAACAATTTTCTCAACTCCAATAACTTGCGCTCCCACAGAAGCCAAAAATAATGCTAGTAAAATAAATAAAAACTGATTGCTTTGTTCATCTCCCGAACGCCGAAAAAATTCCTTACCAGCCCAGTCAAAACCAAACAAAACCACAACCGAATAAATAGCTAATCCACCCAAAAGTGTGGCTAAACTCAAGGCTGTAAATTCTCCACCATGAATCCCCACACAAATTGCTAAGACCAACAAAGCACCTGTATCAGTAAAAATTGTTGCACCAATTGTTACAGTCACAGCTTCATTTGTCACTACACCCAACCGACTAACAATTGGATAAGCCAATAAAGTATGGGATGCCAGTAAAGAACCAATTAAAAAAGAAGAGTTCCAACCAAAATTAAATAACCGCCCAACTAAAACACCAGCTATTAATGGCACTATAAAAGTCAGAGTACCAAATCCAATAGAACGATTTTTAGTTTTACGAAACTGTTCTAAATCAATTTCTAACCCAGCGACAAACATCAAATAAATTTTACCAATATCTGATAGCAGTTTGATGGTGTCAGATTCAGAATTAAGTAACTTTAAACCATTTTCTCCTAAAATCACACCTGCTACTAGCAAACCTACCAATCCCGGCAATCGCAATTTTTCAAATATTGGTGGTACAGTAAAAATTACTGTGAGCAGAATAGTAAATGCAATAATTGGGCTTGCGACTAAAGATTGGATTGCCATTGGTGAAGTAAATATTTCTAAGAAAGATTGTATATACTGAATTTGTTTGGCTCAGTAAAATTAAATTTTCTACATTAAGCCTTCCAAGTTTTATCTTGAAAAGAGATTTTTCACATCTATACAGAGATAGAGTGACATAATTTTATAAATCAGAATAAAATTATCTTGAGAATATCTAAATATGAAAAACAGAGGAAAGAGTAAATTCTCTTACCCTTCCCCTGAAAATTGGCTTTGTATCTAGACAAATTTAATATTTACTGCCAAACATAAAGCAGAACAAACAACACAATCCAAATCACATCCACAAAGTGCCAAAATAGTGAAGTAGCATTTACACCAAAGTGGCCAGATTCGTAATTACCTGGAATAAAAGAACGGATCAAAATCATTAATTGCAACAAAATACCTGTTAAAACGTGTAAACCGTGAAACCCAGTTAACAGGTAGAACATTCCGCCAAAAGTTCCAGATGTGAAACCAAAAGCCAGGTGACTCCATTCAATAGCTTGCCCGACCAAAAAGTAACTGCCCATTGCCATTGTTGCCAGCAGATACATCCGAAAACCAGACAAATTGTGACGTTGTAGGGAGCGTTCTGCCAAATAAATTACAAAGCTACTTGCAACCAACACAACAGTATTAATTGCTGGTTCTCTAACTTCTAATCCTTCTACACCAGCCGGTAGCCAGTTAGGGTTTGTTAACTTATAGACAATGTAGCCGGCGAAAAAACTCAAGAAAATTACACTTTCCGATAGTAAGAACACAATAAAACCAAACATTTTATTGCCTTCTTCGTCATGTCCATGCTCACCACCATGATGAGAGTGATTCTGCAACTGATAGGAATCTAGAGAACTGTCCATAGGGATATTAGGGTGTAAGGGTGTAAGGGTATATGGGTGTAAAAACTGCTAGTACAGGTCGGCAGAAATAAACAGACCACAAGGAATTGCTAAAAAGCTTGTGGTATCAATATTCTTTCTTTTTCCTTTTGACCTTTTACTTTTGCCTTGTTGTACTAGGCACTTCCATTGACTGTGGAGTAAAACGAAGTAGCACTAAATATCAGAACAGTTAATGCAGTCTTATCGAGATTTGAAAGTTTGGCAAGAAGCCATGAATGTTGCTGAATTGTGTTACAAAGCAACAAAAGCATTTCCCAAAGAAGAAACTTATGGAATGATTGCTCAAATTCGTAGAGCTGCGTCATCAATTCCAGCTAATATTGCTGAAGGTTATGGAAGAAGAACACGTGGCGAGTATATTCAATTTTTATACATCGCCCAAGGTTCCCTCAAAGAGCTAGAAACACATTTGTTATTATCTATTCGTGTTGAACTAGCCTCATCACAAATTATTATTCCTGTCGTTAATCAATGCGAATCAGTTGGGAAGTTATTGTTTTTCCTGATTCGTTCGTTAGAGAAATAGGGGTGTGAGGGTTTGAGGGTTTAAGTGTGTAAGGGTTTAAGGGTTTAAGGGGTGTTAATTCCCTACAACCCTATACCCTTACACCCCTACACCCTTCTCTTCTGCCACCAACGGTTCTGATTTGCCATAACCGTAAGGTTCAGAGATAACTACAGGAATTTCTTCAAAGTTCTCAACAGGTGGTGGTGAAGAAACCAACCACTCTAAACCAATTGCCCGCCAAGGGTTATCAGGTGCTTTTTCGCCTTGCATCCAAGAAATCACCATGTTGAAGATGAATGGCAAGGTAGACATACCTAACAAAAATGCACCCAGACTAGCAACGATATTCCACTGTTCATACTCTGGCGCATAAGAAGATACCCGGCGTAACATCCCTTGCAAACCTAGTGGGTGCATGGGTAAGAAGTTGAGGTTAGTACCAATAAATGACAACCAGAAATGTAATTTACCCCAGCCTTCGTAGTACATCCGACCAGTCATTTTGGGGAACCAGTGATAAATGGCAGCATACAAGCCCATTGTCACTGTACCGAAGAGGACGTAGTGGAAGTGTCCAACTACAAAGTAAGTATTGTTAACGTGAACATCCACAGGTACAGAAGACAACATAATCCCTGTGATGCCAGCAAAGACAAACATGATTAATCCACCCAAGGCAAATAACATGGGTGTATTCAAACGCAACTTACCACCCCAAATTGTTGCTACCCAAGCAAATACCTTAATACCAGTCGGTACAGATACAAACATGGTTGTTAACATGAAAATCAACCGCATCCAAGCAGGTGTACCACTGACATACATGTGGTGAACCCAAACAATGGCGCTGACGACGGCAATTAACAAGGATGAAATTGCAACGACTTTGTAACCGAATAAAGGTTTGCGAGAGTAGACAGGGAAGATTTCGGAGAAGATACCGAAAACTGGCAGGATAATCACATACACAGCCGGGTGAGAATAGAACCAGAAGTAATGCTGGAACATGACTGGGTTGCCGCCGTTGCTGGGGTTGAAAAAGCCAGTACCAACGGTGAGGTCAAGTAACAACATGACTGCGCCTGCTGTCAGGGCTGGTAAACCAAACAATTGGATGATTTGGGCGCTGAGGACTGCCCAGACAAACAAAGGCATCCGAAAGAAGGTCATACCGGGCGCACGCATCTTGACGATGGTGGTCACAAAGTTGACAGCACCCATAATTGAGGAGACACCAGAGATGGCGACTGCCAACAGCCACAAAACTTGACCGTTAATCAAGTGGCCTGTGGGATTTTGCAAACTGACGGGAGGATAAGCCCACCAACCTGCTTGGGCAGGGCCACCAGGGACAAAAAAGCTGGCCATCAACAAAATCCCGACTACGGGAACCATCCAAAAGGCGACGGCGTTGAGGCGGGGAAAGGCCATGTCTCGCGCCCCAATCATTAAGGGGACGAGGTAGTTAGCAAAACCAACTAGTGAAGGAAATGTCCACAAGAACAGCATGACTGTGCCGTGCATGGTAAACATACCGTTATATACGGTGCGGTCAATTAAGTCGGCTTCGGGGGTGATTAATTCTCCCCGGAGAATCATGGCGAAGATACCGCCGATGAGAAAGAAGAAAAAGGAAGTAACAAGGTATTGAATACCGATGACTTTGTGGTCGGTGCTAAAGCTGAAATATTGTTTCCAGCCTCCTGGGGTTTCGTGGTGTGGTTTCCCAACCGGGAGGCTGAGACCATCAATAGGGATGTTAGTCATTGTTCTTTTGAAGAAACAGGGGTGTGAAGGATTTGAGGGTGCAGGGAATTAGTTTGCTGTCAACCGGAATAATTAACCAAAGGAGGTGCAGCTGGTACGACGGTATCCCAACCATTTTTCACTGGTTCATTGGCTGCTTTAGCGTATTCAGAAGCAGCTTGGTTATTGGCGGGGGAGAGTTTGTGTGTGGCGATTTTAGCCAACCATTTGTGATAGTCTTCGTCAGATTCCACAACTACGTTTGCCTGCATGGTGGCAAAGTAAGTGCCGCTATATTGCGAGTCGGTGAGGTGATATTGACCCTGGCGAATGGGGGTAAATTCAAAGTCGATAGTATGGTTGGGAATGATGTCTTGTTTGAGGCGGAATGCTGGGATATAAAAGCCATGCAGTACGTCTTCTGATTGCAGTGCTAAACGCACGCGGCGATCGCTTGGTAAATGCAGTTCGGTACTGGTAACATTTCTTTCAGGGTAATGAAATACCCACGCCCATTGTTTGGCGATGACATCAATTTTTTCTACAGGTTCACTGATTACACCCTCTTGGGGTGCAGCATAAGCTGATTCCATCCCCACGGGGTTATGCAGATGCACAAGTTGGGCGGGGCCTTGAATACCCATTTGTTCGTAAACTTGGGAGCTATAACCAGCAATCCACAGTACTAACATAATGGGGATGGCTGTCCAGACAACTTCCAAAGTGACGTTACCTTCAATGTGGGGGCCATCGCTGAGGTCGCCTTTTTCGGCGCGATGGAAAATCACAGAATACATCAAAGTGCTGGTGACACCAAGAAAAATAAATGCGCCTAATGTCACCAAAAAACTAATCAAATCATCAATCAGATGAGATTCGGCCGCCGCTTGGGGTGGTAGCCAGGAATAGGCTTGTTTACCTATCCAGATACTGGTGATGCTAATTGCGATCGCACCAGTAATTAATGTTAATACGCTTAAAATCTTTGAGAGTTTCATGGGTTTTGGTCATGAGTCATGAGTCATTAGTCATTGGTCACTTGTACTGAGCGAAGCCGAAGTATTGGTCATTAGTCATTAACAAATGACAAAGAACAAAGGACGAATGACAAAAGTTATTTGAGCATTGTGTTCAGGTCTTCGCCTAATTGCAGTAGTCTATCTGCGGTGTTATGAACGCCAAATTCGGCAGCTAACTGCGCTCCTAATGTGCCGTGCAGGAACATCAAAAACATAATTGCGACTCCCGCAAATAAATAGCTCCACTGCACTTCTACGTCGTAATCTTTACTCCAAGAAAAGCGTTGCCATCCTCTCCACATGGTCATCCCGACAAATAAAGCTAGGAGGACAACACCACCAATACCGTGCCACAGCATGGTTTCCATTGCTGGCATTCCCCATGCACTCTTGATATCTGTTGGTGGAGAGGCTAAAAACATTTCGTAAAAGCCAGCAGCTACAGTAAAAAAGGTGATGGCAGTTGCTGCAACCATGTTGTACCAGCCCACATCAAAGAAGTTGGCACGTTCAACAGTAATTGCTAAGAATTTGAACACCCATTTTTGAATAGGAAACAAAACACCGACGATATCAAAGGTAATACCAATGATGAATAGACCGATGGTCAGATGCACCAAATTTGGGTGAATAGGCAGAGTGTAAGGTAGTCCGTTAGCGCCTATTTCTACATTTAATTGATTAATTAGTTCTGAATTCATGGCAGCATCCCATCCTTGGCAGCTTCAACAACTGGTACTGTGTGCAATCCATATACCCAAACCAATTCATCACCTAAATAAACTTGCAAGCCGACAATTGCTACTAAGACAAATCCCACGGCTAAATAATGAATTGGTAATTTTTGCGGGTTACGCGAACGAATTACATAGCGCCAGGCAGTAATTGTGGCGATGAGGCCAGACAGTGACCAACCAATCAGGGTATGGATATTTAAAACTGATTTAGCTACATCGTAAGGTTGAGCTAAACCAGCTTCAAACTGTCCAAAAATAATCGCTACGAAAATGGCGATCGTAGCAACAAACATATTCCACCAACTCACCTCAAATAAGCGAGTTTTACCAGTAAAATAACCTACTAAGTCACAGAAAAATGCAAACAATACCATTGCAATTACAAAGTGAACAACAATGGGATGTAGCGTATCTGGATAGGGTAGATTATGGTCGTTCAACGATGTAAAAAAATCAAGCATAGTTTCCTGCACCTTAGCCAAAGTTTCATGTTTAACAGACAAGCATGACAATCACTACAAACATTCCTACCTGAATGGATTATCTTCAAAACCGCGTAGCGCCATCCAAGAAATCAGGTATTAGCTTTGTTTAAGCTCAATTTGTTGAAGTTACTATTTATCGTCAATGATTCAGTTCAATTCATTTGTTCATGCTGATACTTTATAACAACGATTTTGAATTTACCTCACAAAATCGGAGTTATTTGGTTGATAGTTGGTCATCTATCTATTAGCTTAAGGATTTTTTTAGTAATTGTCAAAAAAATAATAGAAAGCTATAAAAACCACGGCTTTAACAGAAAACCTATTATGATGATGTAGCTTATCTACCTTTTGTTTTTAGATATTACATATAGAAAAAACTTTGTATATATGATTCTGCACAATTATCAAATATTTGTTTGTAATCCAATTAACATAAGACTTTTGTCTATAAGTTATCAATAAGCAGAAAAATAATAAATAATATATTAAAATAAAAAACCTCATCGCAATATCTACTGCTATTCTTGATTTTAATTTGCATTAAAAGCAAAGCTTATATATTCACATCTTCTACCAAGCGACTGAAGTCGCGGCTACACAGACAAAACCCGCCTACGCGGGTTCAAAAACCTTGATTTTACGTTAGTCCGCGTAAGTCTTAATAAATAATATAAATTTCGACATTGCTCCCCGTAATTTTACTTAAGTAATTCAAATTAAATATGTTTTAATGTAATTAAGCCAAAAAACCCTATTAGCATATATAGGTTTTGTTGATGGATAACGGCAAAGTAAAAATATACGAACTATCAAAAGAACTGAATTTGGATAACAAAGAGCTATTAGCGATTTGCGACCAGCTCAACATTGCAGTCAAAAGCCATAGCAGTATAATTTCAGAAACAGAGGCAGATAATATCCGGGTTGCAGCTAAAAAACTGGTGGCTAAAAATGGAATCCCTAAAACAGAATTCTATACATTCACTTATGAACCAATTTCACCACACAGTGACTCGCGCAACAGACCTGCAACACCCCAGCAAAACCACAAAAAGGAAATTCTGGAAATTCGTAAACCCAAAATATTGCAAAATCCTACTTTCAACAATAGGGATAGAACAGCTAATACCTCTGTCCAAGACAACTCCATAGAAGTAAAAATAGCTTCAGAAGATTGGGGATATAAATTGCTAGGTTCGGCAATCAACCGTCTTATCCTTGATCTTGAAAGTCAAACTGTTCTTAAAACATATTCAGAATTTCAGCAAAGGCGAGAATTTGCTAATAAGTTAATGAAGGAATTATTTGGACAAAAACCTTGCCTATTTTATATACGCCGCAAGGGGCAAGGAAAACAAGACGGAGAAGAAATTTGGGAGTTAACAATAGCCACAGATAGAGATGATGCGTTACTTCCTTCAAGACTTGAAAACCTCGGAAAAACTTTAGGATTAAGAGCGGCTGTAGAACAAAATGGATATGGCGGTTTACAAATACTTTCTACTCGGTTGTTAGAAACTAAATCCGGTTATGCCGATAGCTATGCTTTACCTTGTCTTTTGCGCCTACTGCCAAACTACAAATACCAAATTAATATTCCATCAGCAGCACTAACTAGAATAGCTAAAATGCCCATCTGTGGTGATCATGTACCTACAGAGGAGCAGATTAAAGCCTGGCAAGCTTTTTTACAAACAGAGAAGAAAATTGCTCAAGCACGTCAATTTTGTGTATATTTCTTAGGTCACAATTATGGCTCTGCTACCAGAACCATCAGCTTTGATATTGACGTAGATTTAGCTACTGTTGACGGTGCTGAAGAAAATTCTCTTGATACGGAAGATTTTTGGCAACGGGTAAGACGGGCAAAAAATGAAGATATCAGGTTGTTTGAGACTGTTACTGATAGAAGAAACTGGCGTGGTAGTCGCCAATTAGGGTTGATTGAAGGATTTGACTCTCAGAAGTGTATCATCCGTGTGAAACTAGAACGTGAATTAGCAGAAAAGATGGCAGATGGGCTTTACCAACTACCGTCTCCAGGATTTTTATATTTTCAAGCTGCTGGTGATATACAACAGATTCGTCGTAAAGAAATAGCTTTAGATGACTTAAATCAAGGTCGTACTCAAAATCCCTACTTAGGAAATTTCTTCTTCGATGCTTCCCAAGCAAGACCAATAAAAAATACGGTTCAACTTCAACCAGATGATTTATTATTATCATCCGCTAATCCTAGCCAGAAAGCAGCAGTAGAAATGGTGCTTGCATCTGAAGATTTAGCTTTGATTCAAGGGCCGCCAGGTACAGGTAAAACTACTGTAATTGCTGAAATTTGCTATCAAGTTGCTCTGCGGGGTGGACGTACTTTAATTGCTTCTCAAGCTAATTTAGCAGTAGATAACGCCCTGAGTCGATTAGTTCACAACCCTGTAATTCGGGCGGTGCGAAAAGGGAAAGCTGAAAAAGTGGGAGAGGAAGGACAGCCATTTTTAGAAGAAAAAGTAATTAATACGTGGCTAACGAATACAGCCACCTACTGTGAAAACAGTCTTGAAAAAAGACTGAACGATGCAAAAATATTAAGTAATTTGTTGACATTATCACCGAGATTTTTAGAATATATAAAATTAGAAAAGGTATTCCAACAAGAGCAAAACCTATTAGAAACATGCAAAGCTAATTTAGAGTTGGCTTGTACAAAACAAACTAATGAATATCAACAAATAACAGCACAAATATCTGTGCTTGAATCTCTCAAGATTGCTGTGGATAATTTGTTAAATGAAGAATCTTTAGTAGACTTACAAGATTCACAACTTATCAATTTGTGGAGTAGCCTTTTGCCATATATATCTACAGATATTTATGTGCAGTACTTTTCTGCAAATCTTCGTCTAGCAATCAATTTAGCTTCTGAACTTGGCATTATCAACCCAAATGTTAGCTCATTTGGTTTAGCTGCTTGGTTGCATAATACAGTCACTGCCAAAATTTCTGAATTTAAGACAGCTTTAGATTATGCCAATCATATAGCTACAGTAATAATTGAATCTGAGTCAGCCGCACAAATTTATAGACAAAATTCACAGTTGCTTACTGAATTTAATTCAACTCACCAACAACTTATTCCTGTTCAGCAAAACTTACAGCAAAAAATTAGGAAATTACAAAAACGTCAGTCTGAAATCAGTTCAGTAATAATTTCACTAGATACATGGCTACTTACAGCAAAATCTACTGTACTTAACAGCTTGAAACAATCTTTTAAAACACGCCAAAACTTGACAGTTGAATCAATAGAAATTCCTGTTGAATTATTAACACTCATACAGGAGTATCATTACGTAGACTGGCAGAAGTGTTGAATGTTAAGAAAAAACCGATAAAAATCGCCCAAAGTTTGGTAAAATTTGGGCGATAAACATAAATATATCTGTTTGATAGTGATTATAAATACATTTCCCAAAGTTGTCAAAGAT
>NZ_JACJSD010000026.1 GCF_014697615.1 Nostoc sp. FACHB-280
TACATCTTAACGCATATTACTGCAAGTTTTTTTACTCATTTTACCCCTTTTTCTTCCACTTTATTTCTGTTTTCTCCACCTGAAACTCTTGATGCTTCTATCTTTCGCCATTTTTCATCAAGCCCTACTTAAAATCAATAAGTTCATTCTTCGCTATCTTGATATAAGTCTTGTAATGCTTGGAGTTGAGTTTTACGAGAAACTCGACGATATTTTTTACTTTCTAGTTTGGGTTCGTATTTACTCTGTCCTTTACCTTTGGTTTTTAACTTCAAGGTAGATTCAGGATCGGCTTGTTGGTTTAATTGGGTTTGTCTAGCGATCGCTTCCTCTAAAAACTCTAGATAATGTTCATAGCGTTCCCAATCTCCGCGCACGGCGCAATCAGGTTCGTCTCGATGCAAACAATCACTAAATCGACAGTGATGTACTTCTAGTAGTTTTCTGACTTCAGGAAAATAGTGAACTAATTCTTCTGGTTGAGCATCTAAATCAGGTTGATTAAAGCCAGGAGTATCGGCTAACAAACCACCATCAGGTAATTCAAATAATTCTACATGGCGCGTTGTATGGCGACCACGGGCAAGTTTACCAGAAACTTCCCCAACTCGCAGGTTAATATCAGGAATTAAGGCATTAATTAAGCTGGATTTCCCCACACCAGAAGGGCCAGCAATTACAGTAGTTTTATGAGCTAGATGGGCTACTACTTGGCCAAGATTAATCTGATTCTGCACACTAATAAATAATGGTTGATAACCCCAACCCAACAGGCGATCGCTAATTTGTTGCTGTTCTTGTGCTGAGATTAAATCGCTTTTATTCAAACACAAAACCACATCCCAACCAGTAGACTCAGCTTTTACTAAAAATCGACTTAATTGGTAAGCTTCTAAGGGTGGATCAGCCACAGCAAAGACCAACATAATTTGGTTGACATTGGCGATCGCCGGTCGGTCTAATTGTCCAGTGCGGGGTAAAACTTCTGCGATCGCACCGCGTTCACCAGCCCAATCTGGTTCTTCCACCACCACGCGATCGCCCACCATCACCTGCTGTCCAATTTTCTTTAACCTGGTTCTACGGGTACACAAAAGTATAGGGAGATGTGTAGGATCTATCTCCCTATCGTCTTGATCTAGCTGTACCTTGTAAAAATTGGCTTGTACAGCCAAAACTGTACCGATTAACTGTCCATCAGTAGCAACAGCCATCATTGATTAGCGGCCGGACGACGGACTAACAAAGAAAAATACTCGCTACAGTCTGTAATTTGCTCTACCTGATAGCCTGCCATTGTTAAGCTATCAGGAACTTGCTCGATTGGTTCTCCGGGGTCGAGCCATACTTCTAGCAAATCTCCTGGCGACATTTTTTCCAGGCGGAGTTTTGTCCGCACAAAATTAATCGGACAAGGAGTACCGCGCAAATCAAGTTGAGCATCGGGAGTAGACACAGAAGATAGACTCATTATTTAAACAAATTCCCCAAGAATCCTTCTAAACCACCTTTACCAGTGCGATCGCCTTTAATTTTAGCCAGCTTCTCTAGCAATTCTCTCTCCTCTGGGATGATTTTCGTCGGGATATCAATTAACACTGTTAATAGATGATCACCCCGACTCACAGGATTACCCAAGCGAGGTACGCCACGATTTTCCAGCTTCATCACTGTATTCGGCTGTGTTCCTGGGGGAATGATTAATTCTACTGGCCCGTCAACTGTATTCACTTCCAAACGACAGCCTAAAATGGCTTGTAAATAGCTCACCTTAATTTCCGAAAGCACATTAATGCCATCGCGTTGAAATTCTTCATCTTCGTTAACAAACAGGTAAACGTATAAATCTCCGGGAGGGCCACCACGTTGACCTGCATCACCTTCTTGTCCTATGCGTAAACGTGTACCGTTATCTACCCCAGCCGGAATTGTAATTTTGAGTTTTTTGGTAACTTGATTTGTACCCCGACCGTCACAAGAGTCACACTTATCTTCAATTACCGAACCAGTACCATTACAAGTTGGACAAGTGGAAACTTGTGTGAAACTACCAAAAGGTGTCCTGGTGACACGACGTACTTGACCAGAACCGCTACAAGTGGAACAAGTACGGGGGCGGGTTCCTGGTTTTGCCCCTGAACCATTACAAGCTTCACAAGTTTCGAGGTGAGAAATGCGAATTTCCTTTTCGCCACCAAATACTGCTTCGCGGAAATCCAATTTTAGGTCTAGTCGTAAATCATCACCCCGCACTGGGCCACTGCGCCGTCTTTGCGCTGTCTGTCCACCCATACCGCCGCCAGCAAAGCCACTGAAAATGCTTTCAAAGATATCGGCAAAACCACCCATATCACCCATGTCTTGAAAGCCCACACCAGCACCGGAAACACCTTCTGGGCCAAAGCGATCATAACGCGCCCTGGTTTCTGGTTCTGAGAGTACCTCATAAGCGCGGTTGATTTCTTTAAACCGATCCTCTGCGCCCGGTTCTTTGTTCACATCTGGGTGATACTTACGGGCTAAACGGCGGTAAGCTTGTTTGATTTCTTCTTTGTCGGCGTCACGAGAGACACCCAGAATTTCGTAATAGTCGCGGGCCATATAGCAAAGGTAAAAGATAGAAGGAAGAAGGCAGGAGGAAGAAGGCAGGAGGCAGAAGGCTTATAAGAATTCCTAGTGAATCTTAACTCAGCACTCAGCACTCAAAACTCAGCACTTTTGTAAGGCAGAAGGCATAGATTAACTTTTATTAATAATTGATTGTACCTTTTACCTTTTATAAAAATCACCAGCAAATGTTGAGTCAAATTTGCTGTTACGTGGGAGACGACAAGGACTAACGAAAGTTAACAGCAAAGTTAGCAGATGCTAGAAGCTTTGGCTGTCTCTTTTACAATTGTGCTACGTGACAGGAAAAAACCCTGCTGATGAACTAGAGGGGCTAACCGCACCATTAGGTGTGGAAAACCCCCCCTTTGTAGTACATTGCATCTGTAGTAAGACAGAATTTCCAGATTAAAGAACAAAGTATGTAAGGTTTAAACTTTATACTTCATACTTTAAACTTTATCCTTTAGTCTATCGCCTCATAATCAGCTTGTGCAGTCATTTCCTCATCAAAATCGAAATTAAATTGAGGGATGACAGTTCCACTGGCAGAATTTTCTAGTCCAGATGCTAATAATGGCTCGGAACCTGCTTCACCTTCTTCTGTATTGGGATTGTTCGCGCGGTTATAAACATCAGCACCGATCGCAAATAGAGTTTGCTGGAAGTCATCTAAACAATTTTGAAATTCTTGTATGGAAATACTGGGATTACTCATCACAGCTTGCAGTTGGACAAACTTTTCATGGGCTAAAGTTTTCATCTGCTCGCCAATCAAGTTGCCATTATCCTTCAAGGTAGATTCGTAACTGACTAACAAATTATCAGCTTGGTTTTTCAGTTCGACAAATTCCTTGCGTTTTTTGTCTTCCTCAGCAAATACTTCCGCTTCTTGGCGCATCCGTTCGACTTCGTTAGCACTCAAACCACCAGTGTTAGTAATCCGAATACTTTGCTCTCGACCGGTACCTTTATCTTGAGCCGAAACTTTGAGGATACCATTAACATCAATTTCAAAAGATACTTCAATTTGCGGAACACCACGGGGAGCCGGAGGAATCCCCGCCAACAAAAACTTACCTAGACTTTTATTATCCCGTGCCATTGCCCGTTCCCCTTGGAGAACGTGAATTTCTACAGAAGTTTGACCATCAATTGCTGTGGAAAAAACTTGGGATTTGCTGGTGGGAATTGTGGTGTTACGTTCGATAATTTTGGTGAAGACTTCGCCCAGGGTTTCAATCCCCAAAGACAGGGGAGTGACATCCAATAGTAAAAGATTATCAACTTCACCACCGAGAACACCCGCTTGAATGGCGGCTCCCAATGCGACAGCTTCATCTGGGTTAATCGAGCGATCGGGTGTTTTGCCGTTAAAAAATTTAATTAAAGCATTTTGAACAGCCGGAATCCTAGTTGAACCACCAACTAAAATAATTTTGTCTATGTCTTGGGGTTTGAGGTCAGCATCTTTCAGGGATTGAATCATTGGTTCAATCGTCGCCTCAATCAAATGCGCTGCGAGTTCTTCAAATTTAGAACGGCTGAGTTCCGTCTCTAGATGCTTTGGCCCGGATGCGTCGGCGGTAATAAATGGCAAGTTAATCGAAGTATTACCCATACTAGAGAGTTCGATTTTGGCTTTTTCTGCGGCTTCCCGTAGACGCTGCAAAGCCATTTTGTCTTGGGCTAGGTTAATTTTTTCTTGTTCCTGGAAGCGTTCAATCATCCAGCGCACAATACAGTTATCAAAGTCATCACCACCTAGTTGATTATTGCCGCTAGTGGCTTTAACTTCAAAAACTCCATCTCCCAGTTGCAAAATTGATACGTCAAACGTACCGCCGCCCAAGTCAAACACGAGAATTAGCTGCTCTTGGTCTTGCTTATCCAAGCCAAAAGCTAAAGCCGCCGCCGTCGGTTCATTGATAATGCGTAATACTTCTAAACCAGCAATTGTCCCAGCATCTTTAGTTGCTTGTCTTTGGGCATCGGTAAAATATGCTGGTACGGTAATTACGGCTTGGGTGACAGATTCTCCTAAAAAATTTTCCGCGTCCTGCTTCAATTTTTGCAGAATCATCGCGGAAATTTCTTGAGGGGTGTAATTTTTGCCACGAATTTGAACATCAACAGTTTCATCTCGGCCTTTAACACAATTGTAAGGAACGCGATCGCGTTCATGTTCCGTATCTTCCCAACGACGACCGATGAATCGTTTGATACTGTAGACTGTATTTTCGGCATTAGTTACGGCTTGGCGTTTTGCCAGCTGACCGACCAAGCGATCGCCACCCTTGCCAAATCCCACAATACTAGGAGTGGTTCTTCCGCCTTCCGAATTGGCAATTACAATCGGCTGACCACCTTCTAAAACTGCGACGCAACTATTAGTCGTGCCTAAGTCGATCCCTATAACTTTTCCCATACTTACAGTATTTGTACTGAATGCTTTTACCGTGTTTTGTTGCGCGGGATATTTTTGTACGGGCTAAAGCTAAAGGCTAAGTCTGTCAAACGCACTAACTAAAGTATCGGCCATTTGCCACAAAACCAGTTTCTCTATGCAAATTACTGCTAGAGGGCGGGCTGCTAAACTGCTGCAAACCGTCAACAGCCCTTTCCTTGTTGAAATATACACTGCTCGCCCGTGTATGACCTCAGCACACACTTCTTAAAAGTAAAAAGTCAAAAGTTAAAAACAAAAACTTGATTCATAATTGTTTTGACTTTGGCTTTTTGACTTCGGACAAAGGGACGGTCAGCGAGGCAGACAAATGCAGTTTAACTGTTGGCTGGACTCGACTGATCTTCAGGTGCAGACGGTGTATCCTCCTTCGGAGCAGCTACCTTGACCATTGCATGACGTAGCACGCGATCGCCTATATAATATCCGCGTACTAACTCTTCTAACACTGTTCCATCTGGATGTTCATCCGTAGGTTCGCGCATTACTGCTTCATGGAGGTTAGGATCAAACTGTTCACCTTCTGGACGCATCGGTGATACTCCCAACCGTTTCAGACAATCCACTAATTGTTTATAAACTCCTTGATAACTTTTGTGAATTGTCATCTCACCGTCAGTTTGTGGCTTGAGGTGCGCTCGCGCCCGTTCAAAATTATCGACCACTGGCAGTAATTCTAAAATTGTATTCCGCTTCGCTTGTACGTCTAGGTCTTCTTTTTCTTTGCTAGTACGTTTGCGGTAATTTTCAAAATCTGCCGCAATCCTCATGTACTGACCACTACGTTCTTCTACCTGCGCCTTGAGAGACTCTATTTGTTGAGTCAATTCTGTCAAAGCTGCCGTGTCTGCTGGTGTTTTCTCAGTAGCAGCGAAGCCATCTTCTTGATTGAGCGCAGCCGTATCTCCTGATACATTGCTTGTGGCTGCCACTTGCTCAGTAACTTCGCTGCCAGATTCGTTGGAGTTGATTTGGGCTGGGGAGTCGCTCATCATGTCTTGCTTTACCTCTGTTGGTTCACCCAATTGCTGGCTTGTATTGTTTACCTGTTTATTTTCGTCCATCATGGTCTATTCCAGATCCTCTGGTGGACAATAAATCACCTTGGAAGGAGATTTGATTGTCAACATGGTTCTGGAAGTGATATCACCGTCATCCTATTGTGACAAATGGTGAATATATTAGCGCATACTCTCTCAGGACGGGAACCCGAACGACCAAGGATAAAGTATGAACCCGAATTTCTCACGTATGGGTAGCGGGTGTGGGGAGAGAGGGGAGTGTGGGGAGTGTGGGGGAAAGATTTCTTTACCATCCTCCCATACCTCCCACACCCCTGAATTTCTCACAAGAGAGAAATCCAGGTGAAGTGTCAATTTTAGACTTCCTAGAAATTTTATTAAGTTTAAATGAAAATTCTGAGCCGTAGCTTGGGAATACTCTAAGCAGAGGTTTTCCCCTACTAATTGCTCACCTATGACTCAATCGTCACCACAACGGCGCAGTACCGCTCTCACGACCAGAACAGAGTTTTCGCCATTCGGCAGTAAGCTAGTGCAATCTGGCTATGTTAATAGCGAACAGATGAGACAGGCACTGATTGAAAGCCGCAAATCTGGCAGACCCCTGACGGAAGTGCTGGAGTCGATCACTGGGCGACAACTATCGCCGGAATTTCTTAGACAGTATAAAAAACAACAGCTATTTGAACTTAAAATACTATACGGCGTTGATTCTCTTGATCCGGAAATCAATACAATTGGCAATACCAATGTCGGGAGCTTGATTGAAACCTTGATCCCGGTCGATGTTTGCCGTCGCCATCGTTTAGTACCCTTATCAAAAAACGAAGACCAAAACCCACCAAGTGTTTTAGTGGCAATGGTCGATCCAGATAACTTAGAAGCTTCCGATGATCTCAATCGCATTTTGCGCCCGCAAGGTTTGGCATTGCAGCGGATGGTGATTACTCAAGAAGATTATCAGCAGCTAATCAACCAATATTTGGATGATTTAGCTGTGAAGCAAAAACATCTGGAACAAGAAAAGTTTACAGATATCAATCAAGATTTAGAAAATCTCGGCAATTTAGGCTTAGATGACGCTCCCGACGAGATGGAAGCTGATTTGGGATCAGCAATGAAGGGTGCGGAAGATGCTCCTGTCATCAACTTGGTGAACCGGATTCTAGCTAAAGCACTGCACGAGAGGGTTTCGGATATTCACGTCGAGCCGCAAGAAGAAAATCTCCGTGTTCGGTTTCGCAAAGATGGTGTATTACGTGAAGCCTTCGATCCCTTGCCGAAAAAAATTATTCCCGCAGTCACAGCCAGATTTAAGATTATTGCCAGTTTAGACATTGCTGAACGGCGTGTCCCTCAAGACGGACGTATTCGCCGGATGTTTGAAGGTAGAAAGGTAGACTTCCGAGTGAATACCTTGCCCAGTCGTTATGGGGAAAAGGTTGTACTGCGGATTTTGGATAACTCTTCTACCCAATTGGGATTGAATAAGTTAATCACTGATCCTGAAACCTTGAGTATTGTTCAGGAAATGGTGAGTCGTCCCTTTGGTCTGATTTTGGTGACTGGGCCAACGGGTTCTGGTAAAACCACTTCCTTGTACTCAGCATTGGCAGAAAAGAACTCACCGGGAATTAACATCAGTACAGTTGAAGACCCCATTGAGTATAGTTTGCCGGGGATTACCCAAGTACAGGTAATTCGAGAAAAAGGATTGGATTTTGCCACAGCACTGCGGGCTTTTTTGCGCCAAGACCCGGATGTGTTGCTAGTGGGGGAAACGCGCGATAAAGAAACTGCCAAAACAGCAATTGAGGCGGCGTTAACAGGTCACTTAGTATTAACTACTCTACACACCAACGATGCTCCAGGTGCGATCGCTCGTTTAGGTGAAATGGGCATTGAACCATTTATGGTTTCTAGTTCCCTAATTGGTGTGTTAGCACAACGCTTGGTGCGGCGAGTCTGTTCTGACTGTCGCATTCCCTACACTCCCACACCAGAAGAACTAGCTCGCTATGGTCTATCGGCTTCCCAAGATGTCGAACTTACCTTCTATAAAGCAAATACTTTGACAGCTGAAGCCCTAGCCGATGCCAAAGCCACAAATCATGCTTGCCCAAGCTGTAATGGTGTTGGTTACAAAGGACGGTGTGGTGTGTATGAAGTGATGCGTGTCTCAGAAAACCTCCAAACCTTGATTAACCAAGAAGCACCCACAGAACGCATCAAAGAAGTGGCTGTAGAAGAAGGAATGAAAACCCTATTGGCCTACAGCTTAGATTTAGTACGTCAAGGAGCCACCACCTTAGAAGAAGTTGATCGAGTGACGTTTACCGATACAGGCTTAGAAGCAGAACTCAAAGCCAAACGTAAGACTGGCCTGACCTGTCGAAAGTGTAGTGCTGAACTACAACCGGAATGGCTGGATTGTCCCTACTGTATGACACCCAGATTTCAAGATTAATGATTGGTCAATTACCAATAGTCATTAGTAAACACCAATGACAAATGACAACTGACAAATAACAACTGACACAAAGGAAGCAGAACTATGGAAATGATGATTGAAGACTTGATGGAACAAATGATTGAAATGGGTGGTTCGGATATGCACTTATCTGCGGGCTTACCTCCCTACTTCCGGATTAGTGGCAAACTCACACCCATTGGCGATCAAGTCTTGACTAATGATCAATGCCAAAGATTAATCTTTAGTATGCTCAACAATACCCAGCGTAAAACTCTAGAACAAACCTGGGAATTAGATTGTTCTTATGGCGTAAAGGGTTTGGCACGTTTTCGGGTGAATGTTTACAAAGAACGAGGCTCTTATGCAGCTTGTTTACGAGCCTTAAGTTCCAAAATTCCTAACTTTGAAAAACTAGGTCTACCAGATGTTGTCCGAGAAATGGCAGATAAGCCCAGAGGCTTAATTTTGGTGACAGGCCCTACAGGTTCTGGCAAAACCACAACTCTCGCCGCCATCATTGACTTGATTAACCGTACTAAAGCAGAACATATTTTAACGGTAGAAGACCCAATTGAATTCGTTTACGAACCAATTAAAAGCTTAGTTCACCAACGACAATTAGGCGAAGATACAAAGAGCTTTGCTAACGCCTTAAAAGCCGCTCTCCGGGAAGATCCAGACATTATGCTGGTGGGAGAAATGCGGGATTTAGAAACAATTTCTTTGGCAATCTCCGCCGCAGAAACAGGTCACTTGGTATTCGGCACACTACACACTAGTTCCGCCGCCCAAACAGTTGACCGGATTATCGACGTTTTCCCCCATGAAAGACAAACTCAGGTACGGGTACAGTTATCTAACTCCCTTGTCGCCGTATTCAGCCAAACCTTAGTACCAAAGAAAAACCCCAAACCAGGGGAGTATGGTCGAGTCATGGCTCAAGAAATTTTGATTGTGACTCCAGCTATTTCTAACTTGATTCGAGAAGGTAAAACTTCGCAAATTTACTCGGCGATTCAGACAGGTGGCAAATTAGGAATGCAAACTTTAGAGAAAGTTTTAGCCGATTACTACAAAGCCGGAACAATTTCTTTTGAAGCAGCAATGTCTAAGACTTCCAAGCCAGATGAAATTCAACGTTTGATTGGGGCATCAACACCCCCAGCCGGAGCAAAACCTGGTGCTGCTAAAGCTCACTAAAATTTCATGCTGAATCAGACAAGTAATAATTAATAGCAAATAATTAATTGACTATTAATTATTACTGATTGACCAAATTTAAAATTTTTAATTCATCTATCTATGCCAACCTTCATCGCCAAAATTCGAGATCCTCAAGGAAAATCTCGAACTGAAAAAATCGTTGCTGAATCTCTAGCCGAAGCCCGTACTAATCTTAGAGATAAAGGTTTTGTAGTTCAAGAACTCAAACAATCTCAAGGCTTGGCATTCAGTTTTGATATCCAAAAAATTAAGAATTCATTTGTTAAGGTTGAAGTTAAAGAAAAAGCGGTTTTTTCTCGACAACTTGCGACCTTAGTCAATGCGGGTGTTGCCATTGTGAGAGGTTTGGGGGTACTGGCAGAGCAGTGTACCAATCCAAAGATGAAACAAGCACTCATTGATATTAGTAATGATGTGCAGAGTGGTGTCAATCTTTCCGATTCTATGCGGAAACATCCTGACTGTTTTGATGGTTTGTATGTCAGTATGATTCAAGCTGGGGAAGTAGGGGGTGTATTAGATGAAGTACTCAATCGTTTAGCGAAATTACTAGAAGATGTAGCAAGATTACAAAACCAGATTAAATCCGCATTAGCTTATCCTGTGGTTGTGGGTTGTATTGCTATCGTCATTTTTGTGGGTATGACAGTGTTTCTGTTACCTATTTTTGCGAAAATATTTGTCGAGCTAGGTACAGAATTGCCTGCTTTAACGCAATTTTTGATGACCTGTAGTGAAATTTTAAGAAGTTGGAAAGTTTTCATTATTATTGGTGCTGTTTCTGCCGCAAAATTTGCTTATGGTCAGTACTATAAAACTCGTGTTGGTAGAGAAACTATCGACCGTTTATCTCTCAAAATGCCTTTATTTGGTGATTTGATTCAGAAATCTTCTGTAGCGAGATTTAGCCGAACTTTTGGTTCTTTGACTCGTTCCGGCGTACCCATTTTGACTTCCTTAGAAATTGTCCGAGATACATCAGGAAATCAAGTTATTGCCAATGCTATAGATGGCGCTCGTGCAGAAGTTCAACAAGGTGGGATGATCAGTCTTGCTCTGCAAAAGGCGAATGTCTTTCCAGCAATGGCAATCCAAATGATTAGTATTGGTGAAGAAACGGGAGAATTAGATGGGATGTTAATGAAAGTCGCTGATTTCTATGAAGATGAAGTTGAGCAAGCAGTAAAAGCTCTTACTAGTGTTCTTGAACCAATTATGATTTTGGTTTTAGGAAGTATGGTTGGTACTATTTTGATGTCGATGTATTTGCCTCTATTCAAGGTGTTTGAAAAGCTGGGATAAAAGCGAAAGGATGAAGTATGAAACTTCATCCTTCACACTTTATACTTCATACTTTATAAAATTATGCCTGTGCAGAAATCTCATTATGAAGCCAGCTTGGCAGAATATAGCAATCATCAAGCAGCGATCGCTCTCCTCAAACAATACCGACCATACCTAGAAATGATTCCTAGTTTGCGTCGCCCAGATGAAAGCGTAATTACTATTCCTTTACCTATTGTTCGTCTGCGTAAAACTGTTTCCGAGGTTCCCCAGGCTATTTGTCTACCCTGTGATGTGGCAATTTTAATGTGCGATCCAGAATGGAAAATTAAAACTGGAGCGGAAATCTTAATCTTTATTCACCGTCCCCATGAAGACTTTTCTGATTTGTTGGGACGTTGGCGACAAACCCAAATTTTCTTAGATCAAGACTATGAATGGTTAATGCCACCTCGCCATAGTCATATATTAAGTGAAGGAGCAAATACTATATATCCGTTGTTTGTAGTGTTTAGTGAAACATCAGAACGCATTCAACGAGGTCTTATCGGTGCAGAGTTGCCATTTGTGATGCAAACATCATATTTGCTATTGGAAGAAGAACGAAGAGAGGAAGAGGGGCTAGAGGCTAGGGAATAGGGGCTAGGAGTAAGAGGAGAAAAAACAGCCTCTTAATCTCTTCTCTAGCTTCCAGCCTCTAGCTTCTAGCCGCTTATTTCACAAACTGAGGCATGATTTCGGCTGCTGTGAATATGCCGTAAATACCGCGTTGATGAAGTTGCATTCCTGCTTTGAGATAACCAAAAGCTGGGCCGCAAACGTTTGCTGCCATACTGGTTTCATCGCCTAATGTAAAGGTATGGGTGGAAATTTTACCTTCAAAGGTGCGCCCTGTAACTTTAACATTGGTGCTAAGGGGCTTTTTCGGATTGCGGGTATCAACTACACCACCAACAGTAACGCGATCGCGATCTACGATTCCTGCTAACTCTAACATCACATCATCGGCGTGTTCCATATTTTCTAATGTCAGCACGCCATTGGTTTTATCTAGTAATGCTTCTACCTCTGCATCAGTCATTGCCCTTGCAGCTTCTACAGTATAACCGGGCATATGACCGATATCTTCTCGAACGGTGGCGCGGTAAGCTTCCCAGTTAGCAATACCGACACCAAAGGTAATCTCGACTTTGTGAATTTCAGCGTAGCTTTGGGCGGCTAAAGCAGCAGCAGCAGTTAACAGTCCTGGTGTTGCACCACATCCTGTCATATAGGTAATACCTGCGGCTTGTAGTTCGTCTTTCATAGCAATTAGTTGTTCTACGGCACTGGTGCGCTTAATTGCATCTACTAACACACCGCGCCAACCAGATTGAATAAACTGCCGCGCTACAGAAGGAATAAAATCATTGGGTAGGTTGGGTAAAGCTAAAAAGTAGCCATCTACAGGTTGATTTGTATCAATTAAATCTTGAATACTGTTGTTTGTTAATGTACCAACTGGTTCTAAATAACCTACAGAACCTTGCGATTGATAAATGGCAATGCAATCTTTAAAATTTAACCCTTCCGCAGCGTAAGCATAGCCTTTTTGATCTGCCACTGCTACTAAAGTCATTTCTCGTTTACCAGCAAGTACTTTGGCGGCTGCTTGTCCGAGTCCACCAAAACCCAGTACTCCTACCCGTAACGCTGGCGCAATATTGAGATTTTCTGTACTCATAGTGAATTTCTGAAGTTGAATCAAAAGCTTTGAGTCTGAACCATCTTGGCTGATGGTGGTTGCTCCCAGCTATAAAGGTTAATTATGCTTTATTATCCTGGTTTCTTCCCCAACCAGATCAGTTTTTTTACCAGAAATTATTTCTCAGTGGGTTAGGCTTGAGCAAATTTTCACGCAGATTACCGAACAAAGCGAGAGAAAGACGAACAAAGCTTTTGGACTTACAATAGAGTTTAAATGAAGCATCAATCTCCACTTTCCATGAGCATAAGTCTGACTCCGCACCAAGAACGCTTGATTCAAAAAAAGCTCCAAACTGGGAAATATAACTCTGTAGAAGAAGTGTTAGAAACTGCTCTGAGATTGTTGGATGAATATGATCGTGCTGAAGCTGAATGGATGGAGGATGTTCGGGGAAAAATTGATGCTGCGATCGCAATTTCAGAGCAAACACAACCCATTGACGGTGAGACCTTTGTAAATGAAATTTTAGACCGATTTCAGCAACAGCGTCAGGCAGGAAAATGAATCGCTACGTTATCAATATTCTGGCTAGTCATGACCTGAACGAAATTGCTGAATACTTCGCACAAAACAGCCTGGAAGCAGGTGAAAAATTTTTTCAAGAATTTAACCGCAAGTGCCAACAACTTGTTACATTTCCCAACAGTGGTAAAAGTTATGCAGAAATCCGCTCTGACTTACGAGGATTAACACTTGAAGGCTACATCATTTTTTATAGAGTATTGGATGATGGAATTGAAATTTTGCGGGTAGTGAGTGGCCGTCGTAACCTTCCTTCTGTTTTTGATGGGTCTGAATAAAATGACAATAGTCATCATTAGCCGTGATACAAAATTTGATGCTTATTCTGATGTTCATCGGATGTGGGTATAAAGAAGGCGATCGCTGCAAAAAGTCTAGAATTAAACTATGACACAGGCACTTGAACCAAAAATTTACACTTCAGATGAGTATCTTGAACTGGAGATTGCATCCCAAACGCGGAGCGAGTACCGTAATGGAGCAATTATTCCTATGACTGGAGGTACACCCAATCATAATGAATTAGCAATTAATCTTGCAGCCTTGCTGAAATCTGCTTTGCGCGGAAAACCTTACCGTATTTTTGCTACTGATCAACGGCTTTGGATTCCCAATCGTAATATATATACTTATCCTGATGTGATGGTTGTAGAAAAACCTCTACAATTGCAAACAGGCCGCAACGATACAGTGATAAATCCTGGCTTTATTGCTGAAGTTCTTTCTAAATCAACACAAGATTACGATCACGGCGAAAAGTTTTCTGCTTACCGTAGTATTGAAAGCTTCTGTGAATATTTACTTGTTGATCAATACAGTATTCATGTAGAACATTATGTAAAAACTGCTGCTAATCAATGGCTACTCTCAGAATATAATGATCCTCAAGTCATTTTGTCCTTGAATACCTTTGCGGCACATCTTCCAATCATCGATATTTACGAAAATATTGATATTGATTCTTTGTGAAATGTATAAATGATGGTTGCTTTACCCGATCGCATTTTCATCAGCGCAGACGAATATCTAATTTGGGAACCCACCCAAGAACAACGCTACGAATATTGGGATGGTGAAGTTGTCGCCATGAGTGGTGGGACACGCAACCATAATCGGGTGTCGGGAAATTTCTTTAAGCTTTTAGATGATGCTTTAGGCGATCGCATCTGTGAGGTATACATTGTAGATGTGAAGGTGCAGGTAGAAACAGGACAGAAGTATTTGTATCCTGATGTGGTGGTGACTTGTGACAAGCGGGATGATGATCCACAATTGATCCAATTTCCCTGTTTAATTATCGAAGTGCTTTCACCTTCAACGGAAGCAGCTGATAGGGGTAAAAAATTTGCTGCATATCGCCAATCTCCAACCTTGCAAGAATATGTTTTAGTACAAGTAGCACAACCGGGTGTGGAAGTATTTCGCCGCAACGAACAAGGAAAATGGGTATTGTCGGATTATAATTTGGGCGACACATTGCTACTAGAATCGGTAAATGTAGAAATAGCGATCGCTGATTTGTATCGACAAGTTAAATTTGAATCTGAAGTAATGGAAAATGAATAAGCTATGGGGCGATTTACTTTTTCAGAATTTACCATTTGGAAAAGGGAAATTTTGCTAAATTACTGTTGAAATACCGCCCATCAGTAGACACTTCTTCGCCAATCCATTCTGGTATTTCAATTTGTTGTTGTTCATCAGTTAATTCAACTTCTGCTAAGATTAGTCCTTTATTATCGCCATCAAACTCATCAATTTCCCAAATTAACCCATTTAATTCTACTTTGTAACGCACCTTTTCAATTAATGGGCGATCGCACAATGTATCTAACATTTCCTCTGCGTCTGCTAGGGGAATTTCATATTCAAATTCAGACCGAGAACAATTCACACTTGGACTTTTAATTGTTAAATAACCTCGATTGTTCGCAATTCGCACTCTGACTGTAACTGAGTTTTTAGTAGCAATATATCCTTGTCGATACACACTACCTTTACCTAGATTTCTCCAAGCATCTCCCTTCACTAAAAATTTCCGTTCTATTTCTTTAGCCATGTGATTAATTTGGTAATATGTAAAAAATCTAATTTGTATTTCTGAGGATATGCTGCAAACTCTTCAATAAGTCTTGGGCTGTAAACGGTTTTGGTAAAACTAATTGAACATTAGCTTTGGTAACTTCACTCAAGCCTTCATGGGGATTAAAGCCACTACAAGCAATGATTTTGACTTGCGGATTCATTTTTTGCAAGGTGCGAATGGCAGTCATTCCGTCCATTTCGGGCATAATCATATCCATCAGCACAGCTTTGATTTTGTGCTTGTGTTGGGCATAAAGTGCGATCGCTTCAATCCCATTACTCGCAGTCAAAATTTGATAATTGTAGTTTTCTAAGACAATCGTAGCAATTTCTAGAATTTTTGCTTCATCATCAACTACTAAAATTAATTCTCCTTTTCCTAAAGGTACTGCTAAATTTTCACTTCTTGTTCCTTGACAGCCTTCCACTGCTGGTAAAAACAATTGAAATTTAGTTCCTTTGCCAACTTTACTAGAAACATTAATAAAACCACCATGACTTTTAATAATTCCTAGCACTGTCGAAAGACCTAATCCTGTGCCTATACCAATTTCTTTAGTGGTAAAAAACGGCTCGAATATTCTATTTAATACTTCTGGTGGCATTCCCATACCGTTATCGGCTACCGTTAACTCGATATAATTTCCTGCTTGAACATCCAAGTTCATCTGGGCGTAGGCTTGATCAATAAATCGGTTTTCGGCAGAAATTTTGATTTTACCGCCATCTGGCATGGCATCACGGGCATTGACAACCAAATTCATCAGCACTTGATGTAGCTGGGTAATATCTCCAGACACAGCTGATAAATCTTCAGGAATCGTGATGGAAAATTCGATAGATTTGGGAAATGTCTGTTTGGCAATCAACAGCATTTCCGAAATTAAGTGCTTAATGGAAATAATAGTGCGATCGCCTTTAAATCCCCGTGCAAAAGATAATACTTGTTTCACCAAATCTGCACCACGTTTGGCGTTATTTTCAATAATTGCCATTAACTGATGATAACGCTCTTTGTCTTGGGGGAATTTCAATTGTAATAGTTGAGATGCTGCCAAAATCGGGGTCAAAATGTTGTTCAAGTCATGGGCAATCCCACCAGCTAGAGTCCCTAGGCTTTCTAATCTCTGGGTGCGAAAAAACTGTTCTTCTAATTGTTTCCTTTGGGTAATATCTGTATCAACAATCAAAATAGATTTGGGTTTTCCTGCACTGTCGTGCATCATTGTCCAGCGACTTTCGACAATAATTTCTTTGCCGGATTTGGTAACTTTATGTAATTCGCCTTGCCAAGTACCCGTATTAATTACTTGTTCTATGGCTATGGGAATTTTGGCTGAGGGTTGTTGAAATAAAAGTTCGTCGGCGTTTTGGTTGACTGCTTCTTGGGCTTGCCAACCATACAAACGTTCCGCACCTTGATTCCAAAAAAGAATCTGATTTTGCAAATCTCGCACCACTATGGCATTAGTAACAATATCCAATAAAGCGGCTTGTTCTTTAATTTGCTGTTCAGCTTGTTTGCGTTCGTCGATATCTGTGGTTGTTCCAGTCAATCGGCTGGGCTGGTTGCTGTCGTCGTAGTACAATTGACCTGTAGAATTCAACCAGTGAATGCTGCCATCAGGCCAAACAGCCCGATATTCCACGATAAATTTTACACCTTGTTGAAGAGTAGCAGTCACAGCATCAGTAAAAGTTTGTCGATCTTCTGTATGCACTAACTCCAAAAACTCTGTTGTCGTCGGACACAATGTCCCACTGGGTAAACCATAAAATGACCCCATATTAGCAGACCAAAGAGTTTCATCCGTCGGAATCTTCCACTCCCAAATACCCATGTGAGCGGCTTCTAAAGCTAAACTGAGTCTGGTTTCACTCTCACGCAATGATTCTTCTGTATGCTTGCGTTCAGTGATATCTTCAACAATGCCAGCGTAATAACAAATATTTCCTTGTTGATCAAGTATTGTAAAAGTGCGATCCCAAACCCAACGTATCAAGCCATCAGGACGTAGAATGCGATATTCAATTTCAGTTGGTTCTCCAGCCAAATGTTGCGTCATCATTTGATTAACGCGATCGCGATCGTCTGGATGTACTGCATCCATCCAAGATAATGGCTGTTCTTGCAAACTCTGGCGAGAACGACCCCAAATTTCTTCATAAGCTGGATTAATATACAAAAATTGCCTTGTTTGGGGGTCTTTCCACCAAATCAAAGCTTGGATGTTTTCCGCAATATGGTGAAATCTCGCTTCACTTTCCCGCAATGCTGCTTCTTTTTGTTCGCTATAAAACTTCTCTTGATTTTGCCAAGCTGCTTCAGCTTTTTGGTATTCCGAGATTTTTTGCTGCAACTGCCGATTTTCTGCCACAAGTTTTTCTAATTCATCCTGAGTTTGGTGCAGTTTCTCTTCTACCATCTGAAGTTTTTTACGAGTCTGTTGAAGTTCTTGATGAGTAGGGATAAATGTCGGCGATTTAGATTTCATTCCTTGTGAGCGATGATGGTGAAAGGAACAACTTATACAATTAATTTGCCGATTATTATTTTGTGGTTGCTGTAAAGCTGTTTTAATACCAAATATTGTGTCGCGGTTAAAAGCTTGAATTAAAATATTAGCATTCACAATTCCTTTTAATTGACCTTGGCTATCCACAATTGGCAAATAACTAATTTGATAGTGATGCAATAGTGACCAAGCTGTGAAAATATCTGTTGCATAGCTTTCTTTGAGAGTAATCAATTCTGTCACCATCACTTCAGATACTTTTATCTGAGTAATATCTACTCCTGATGCAATAATATTTACTACATCTTTGGCTGTAATTATCCCTAATAAATATCCCGCTTCTACGACCAAGATGCAGCTATTTTTTTGCTGGTTCAAAATATCAGGCTGTAAATATCTATTTAAGCCAGTCACAGACTGATTCTGAGTTTGTTTCTGACTCATCAAGATAATAGCATCGACTAGATAACTATCAGGACTAATCATTAAAGGAGAAAAATTAATCAGATAATCTAAAGTCGGCAAATTAATTAGCTGATCTTGTAGTCGCATAGTTAATTTGTTAATTAAATGTATGTTCTTAACCTGAAAACAAGTTAGACAATGCAATCTATAGCAAATCCATGTTAAATATCATTGATTAAAATTTAATAGGGTATTGGGCAAATTTAACAGCAAAAATGGCATTTTTTTCTTAAATACAGTCTAAATCTAGCTTAGAGAGTTAATAGATATTCAGTGCTAGATTATTGAGTTAATTTTGGGGTATTCAAACTCATTTTATGGTCAAATGCCGATGAGATGATCCATTGATTCAAAAAATAAATCGTATTAATTGTGGGTTTAAAAATGCTTTGACAACATACGGATGTAACTTTTTATTCTTATGATTAAATAACAAAACTTATGATTAGCAAGAGCTTCAGAATTTTTTTTAAATAAAATGTCGGTAATTAAGTTGTAAAAGCTACATGTTATATTGTGTAATAAATCTATGGAAAATATTAATTTTTTTTACTTACTGCTTCATAAAAAAAATAAGCCTTTTTGATAAGTTTTGAGAATTTAATTGCCAAAATGACAAGTCAAACGTCAGAGTACCGAAGATTAATCCCACAATTTTTCTGGCTATCCGCTTGTAACTTGAGATTCTGATTGAGTAATTTAAGTTAAATCAAGTAAAGTTTAAATTTTACTTATGTTTGCCCTCATGACGCTTGATGGTGATATTTTAGTTCTTCAGATAAAAAAATCAAACACCAATAAGCTGTAAACTAAATCACCATTCAAACTGTAAAAAGACTGAAAACAAGGTAAAATTTTATGGATTTTCAAGATTTTCTCAGACATAAATTTACTCATGTTGTCATGGGTGAATTCAAGCCAGGCAAATTTGAAGCTGCCAAAAAACTTTATGAAGAAGCCGTATTAACCTATACAACAGGTTTCAAAGGAGCCTATCTTTTACAAGAACCAGGAACAGACAGAGGGATATCGATAATTTTTTGGGAAAGTGTAGAAGATATGGAAGCAAATCACAGTGAGATTTATCAAGACATTTTGAAACAGATGATGCCTTTATTTGCTGAACCGCCAAAGACAGTAGTTTATGAACTAGTTTGTGAAATCACCCCTGAAGAGACGGAAGAAGTATGAAATTTGAGGTTGTAGAATCCTGAGTTGAAAGTGCTTAGTCACCGAAGTTTGCAAGGCCGCGGGAACCCGCGCACGCAAGTTCTCGCTGAGTACTAAGTAAAAATACTAACCCTTAGCCTCTAACCCCTAACCTCTCTCAGATGTTCATGATGTCTACTTACTGCTAGGATTTAGCATAGTACAAGTGAACTGTAATAGGTATGGAATGTCTGAGTTAATTCTGTTTTGGCACCGCCGTGATTTGCGTGTTGCGGATAATACTGGACTAGCTGTGGCTAGAAAGCAAAGCCCGAAAGTGGTGGGTGTGTTTTGCCTTGATCCCAATATTCTTGAACGCGATGATGTTGCGCCTGTAAGGGTAGAATATATGATTGGTTGCTTGCAGGCATTACAAGAGCGATATGCCCAAATTGGTAGCCAACTTTTGATTCTCCATACCAATCCTATACAAGCTATTCCGACTTTAGCGGCAGCTTTGAATGCCAAGGCTGTGTTTTGGAACTGGGATGTAGAACCATACTCGCAAATACGCGATCGCACTATAATTGATGCACTCAAAGAAAAAGGCATTCAATTCCTCAACGAAAATTGGGATCAAATCCTGCACTCGCCGGACGAAATTCGCACAGGTAACAATTCGCCTTACACTGTTTACACCCCCTTTTGGAAAAACTGGAGTAGTAAACCCAAAGCAGCACCAGTAGAAACCTTACAAACTGCTGAAGGATTAACACCAGCCGAACAAGAAATTGCTAAAAATGCAGGTGCAATTCCATTACCCACAGCCAAAGATTTAGGATTTATCTGGGATGGTGGTTTAATTCTGCCACCCGGAGAGACAGATGCCCAAGATAAATTAGCAGAGTTTACTTATAAAGCTATTACCGAATACCAAGAACAACGCAACTTTCCCGCTACAGACGGCACATCTCAACTCAGCGCCGCTTTGAAATTTGGAGTAATTGGTATTCGCACTGCGTGGCAAGCCACAATTGAAGCACAAGAAAATAGCCGCAGTGAAGAAACAACAGCTAGTATCCGCACTTGGCAACAAGAACTGGCGTGGCGAGAATTTTATCAGCACGCTATGTATCATTTCCCTGAATTAGCTGAAGGTGCTTACCGCGATGCTTTTAAAAACTTTCCTTGGGAAACCAACGATGCACACTTTCAAGCTTGGTGTGAAGGTAAAACAGGCTACCCCATAGTAGATGCAGCCATGCGCCAATTAAATGAAAGCGGCTGGATGCACAACCGTTGCAGAATGATTGTTGCGAGTTTCCTTACCAAAGACTTGCTAATTAATCCGCAATTAGGTGAGAAATACTTTATGCAAAAGCTAATTGACGGTGATTTATCAGCAAATAATGGCGGTTGGCAGTGGAGTGCTTCCAGTGGTATGGATCCTAAACCTGTGCGGATTTTTAACCCAGCTAGTCAAGCACAAAAATTTGACCCCGATGGTGAATATATTCGCCAATGGTTGCCAGAATTGCGTTCTATAGAGAGTGAATATTTAGTAACTGGTAAAATTACACCACTAGAACGTCGCGCTGTCGGCTACCCTGAACCCATAGTTGATCATAAACAACAGCAACAGAAATTTAAACAACGTTATCAACAGCAGAAAGAAATCATTAACTAGATTGGTACCAATCTGCGTAATACTGCTTCTTGCTATTGATTTAACACTAAAAACTATAATAATAGCGTTAGTTTCGAGTAAACTAACGCTATTTTTTCAAATAATTGCAGGGAAAATATTAACGAAAGCTCCCTGTTAGTTAATATAAGTTATGTCAATTACATCAATTAAACAGTACTGCGACGAGTTAACAAATTCCACAAGAATACAGCGATAATTGCACCCAAAACAGCGACTAAAATACCAGGGATACTAAGAGTGGGAGCTGCTAAAGCAAAATTTCCCGTACTGAAGAAGACTCCTAAGCTACCCCCAATAAATGCACCGATAATACCTAACAAAATAGTTCCTAGAATGCCGCCGCCTTGATGACCAGGGTAGATGGCTTTAGCAATAGCACCAGCAATTAAGCCTAAGATAATCCAAGCAAGAATGTTCATGTGTTTGTTGTTTTTTGTTAATGTTTTTTCTGACAATTACAGATTAACAAGTTCAATATGTACAGCCAATCTATCATCAGCATTAATTATTCATAGCCTGAAGTGGTAGTTGAACTGGTGGCATTTCTTTTGGTATATGCCGAAATCAAGATAGCTAAAAACTGAAGAAACAGCCCATAGCTGCTGTGAAACTATGGGCTGATTAATTCATTGCTTGGTAATTGCAGTATAGGCATTTCTCATTAGCTCCATCCTCTACTAGAAGAATTAGGCTGAAATGACATTTGTGAACATTCTTAACAGAAAAAAGAGGATTAATTTCAACTTCTGGTAGAGTGCAACCCTCAATTAGCTACATAGAATCAATACAGTAAAACTCAAGCACAGTTGTAGTGCATTAGAATTTATGACATTTAATTACAGATGGAAAAATGGCTCTCGCCCAAATCGAGATGAAGCAGTTAGACACAAATATTTATTAGATGAAAGCCAGTTTGAAAACGAGCAAGACAGACAATTAGCCGAAGAATCTGCAAGGCGAATGTTAGGTGTACCTGTACCAACATTAGATGAAGATAAATCAGTGTTACCCCAAGCAGACCCAGACAGAAAAATATAAGAGCAAATGCGATCACTCCCATCACACAGTAATTACACAAGGTAAAATGGCTGAGGATAATTACGCAGAAAAATATACTGAGCCTGAGTTACGCCACCAACTCAAGGAAGAAATTCTCAAATCTGATAAAGGTGGTCAGCCTGGCCAATGGTCAGCACGTAAGAGTCAGCTGCTAGTCAAAGAATATGAAAAACAAGGTGGCGGCTATAAACAAGCCGATAAAGACGAAGCTGCACAATCATTAGAAAAATGGTCTGACCAAGACTGGCAAACTCAATATGGTGAAGACCGCGCCCGTAAAGATGGTATAACTAAACGCTATCTACCAAAAGCAGTTTGGGATAAGTTGAGCGACGCAGAAAAGCAAGAAGCAGAGCAAATTAAAGAAAAAGCCTCAAAAGAAGGTAAACAATACGTTGAATGGACTACAGCTATTGAAAAGGCAATGGCTGAAGCTGACCATGAATCTCACAATGAGTCATCAAAGCAGGCACTATATGAACAAGCCAAATCACTCAATATCAAAGGTCGTAGCAATATGACCAAAGATGAACTGAAGAAAGCGATTGATGAGACGAAAAATTAAAGCGATCGCCTTCAGAATATATTTGTATAAGTAGCAGCAAAACTAAAATGTTACATTATTGTTTTCTGGTGGGATGGGCTTTTAGTCTATCCAATGCAGGCAAGATGCCCATCCCAGAAAAATTGTAATATTAATGTACTAGTTTAGCCCTGCTGTGCTACTAAGATTTAAGGTTTAGTAGCTCAATTAAACCAGCAATTCCCGATACCGTTGTTGAACCTCTTCAATTCCAAACAACGCCTCAAACTTTAAACCAACAGACTGGTAAAGTTCTGCGCCTCCTTGGTTGCGGTCTACCAGTCCAATTACTTGCTCAACAATATATCCTGCATCTTTCAGCCGATTTACCGCTTTTAAAGCAGACTGACCAGTAGTTACCACATCTTCCAAAACTACGATTTTTGCACCTTCAGGCAAAGTTGGGCCTTCAATATAAGCTTTCGTTCCGTAACCTTTGGCTTCTTTGCGAATAATTAGTGCTGGTATGGGTCGGTTTTCATAAACAGAAACCACACTCACTGCTGTCACAATGGGATCAGCACCTAGTGTTAAACCTGCCACAGCTTGAGTATCCGCAGGTAGTAAGGGAAATAGTAAACGTCCAACGGCTAAAGCGCCTTGGGGATGGAGTGTTACCTGGGTTTTATTAATGTAATAGGTGCTACTTAGCCCTGAAGACAGTACAAAATCACCTTCTTGATAGGCGAGTTGGCAAAACAAGTCTAGTAGTTTGTGGCGCAAAGTATCTAAGTCAGCAGTCGTCGCCCAAATATCAGCCTGGGTAGGGGTTTCAGTAGAATGCGTCATTACAAATGATTATCAGTTGTGCTACACCAAAGGTTGAACTCATCAGAGTTCTGCAATTAAGCATAAGTTAAGATTCGCTCAAAATTGAGGAGTTAAGGAAATGGGTATAAAATTTAAATCCTTTGGTGGTTTTTTGGTACTGTTAGCTACTGGTTTAATTCTGCCGAATGTGGCATCTGCTGAAACAAATACACCTAATTATGAAACTGCTAATGAAGCTTTTGAGCGAGCTTATTTCCGTCACGATCGCAATTTTTACGAAAATAACACACCCAAACGTCAGTTACAAAATTTTCTCGGTAATGGTTCCGGTTTCAAGGATTCTTTTCCAGAAAATGAAATAGCCCGTGATGCTGAGTTGATCAACACCCTCTATCGAGATGTTCTAACTCAGCAAGCCGGTAATGACCCTTATCTACGCACACCAGATTTACCCAATCCTTATGATACTTCCCTTCTATCATCTCCTCGCTTAAATAGTGACAAGCTCAAAGTCGGTACAGAATTCCGCTTTTAGAGTGCTGAGTGCTGAGTGCTGAGTACTGAGTACTGAGTAGTTAAAGGCAATGATTAGAAGCTTGCCGAAGTGTCACACATCATTAATTCTGAATTCTGGCTCCTGACCCCTGAATTCTGTTTGATAAAACTTATCACTCAGCACTTTCAACTCAGCACTCAGCACTTAAAAAAAATCCAGGGTGCAGGAGTTGAACCTGCCTGGGGCGAATTATGAGTTCGCTGCCTCAACCGCTCGGCCAACCCTGGTCGAATATTAATTTTATCTCAACTTTGCTAATTGTCTACCGTTGTACCACAGTTTATCAGATTTTTATACTACATAATTTAATTATGAAATTATGCACACTATGATTGATTAAGTTCGTTTAAGGATTGAGGTACATAACTTCAATGCTCTTAATATAGACCAGCATTCTTCAGCAACAGCTTGTCAGCGATGAAAATAAATTCTACTGTAATACTGACTTTGATTCTGTTAATCCTGATGTTGGGCGCAGGGTCTGTCAGCGCGTTTTTAGGCTTCAATTTGGGCAGTTTAGCTCTTAAGGGAGTATCAACCCCAGATGGTCGTCCGACAACCAAATTCGCTAGTGCTAAGACCAATAACTCCCAACAGCCAGGAGTAACTTTATTAAAAGAAGAAGAAATATTAAAAATTGTTAAATCTCGGATTGATGGTAAGGCGAAAGCTACTCAATCGGAAAAATTAGATGACGAAGATGAAGAGATCAACAAAAAACAGAAACCACAAGAAAAACCACAGGAAGTAGTTGAAGAAAAACCCCAACCAGGATTTCCGGTGAGTGCAGAAAGTGAAGGTGTCACTTTTGCAGTGCAATCGGCGCGTTACTCTGGAGGCGATTTACTTCTAAAAGTCAAAATGCAGAACAAAGGCAAAGATTCTGTGCGTTTTTTGTATAGTTTCTTAGATGTGACAGACGACAAAGGCAGAACCTTGAGTGCTAGTACAGAAGGTTTACCCGCAGAATTACCCGCCAATGGGCCGACATTTTCCGGTACAGTGATTATTCCTACAGCTTTACTGGATGATGTGAACAAAGTCTCTTTGTCTTTGACAGATTATCCTGCACAAAAACTCAAGTTAGATGTCGCTGACATCCCTGTAGCAAGGTAAAGACGGGAAGTAAAAAGTAAAAAGTAAAAAGGCAGAAGATTCTTTTTACTTTTACCTTTTACCTTTTTACTTTAAGAGAGTTTAAACGAGTTTAGGCAGTGATTGGTTTTCCTGGTTTAACTTGGGCAGATGTAGGGTTGCGATTATTATCAGTACTACTACTGATTGCCATCAATGCCTTTTTTGTGACAGCAGAGTTTTCGATGGTGACAGTGCGGCGATCGCGGATTCATCAGTTAGTCAAGGCTGGCGATGTACAAGCGATCGCAGTTGAAACACTACAACGCAGTATTGATCGGCTGCTATCAACAACACAATTAGGCATTACCCTTTCGAGTTTGGCACTGGGGTGGATTGGTGAAAGTACAATTGTGGTGCTGGTAAACACATGGCTGAAATCTTGGCCTTTACCAGCAACGACCACTAAGTTCATTTCCCATTCGCTATCAATTCCTCTGGCCTTTTTTTTGGTAGCTTATCTGCAAATTGTCTTAGGGGAATTATGCCCAAAATCACTAGCTCTGCTCTATTCTGAACAATTAGCGCGGTTTTTAGGCCCTTCTGTTAAAGCGATCGTCCGTTTTTTCAGTCCCTTCATTTGGATTCTCAACCAATCTACTCGTTGTTTGTTACGCATTTTTGGCATTGAATACACAGGTCAAAGTTGGAGACCACCTGTAACATCGGAAGAATTACAGATGATCATTGCCACAGAACGAGAATCCACTGGTTTAGAACATTCTGAACGTCAATTGCTGAATAATGTCTTTGAATTTGGTGATGTCACCGCCCAAGACGTAATGATTCCTCGCAATGGCATTATTGCTTTACCCAAAGATGCAACCTTCCAGCATTTACTCCAGGAAATGACCACTACTGCTCACTCCCGCTACCCCATTATTGGTGAATCTTTAGATGATATTCGCGGGATTGTTTACTTTCGAGATTTAGCCCAACCCTTGGCAATGGAGAAACTCTCTTTAACATCCCATCTCCAACCGTGGATGCGTCCCGCCCGATTTGTGCCAGAAAACACACCCTTAAGTGAACTCTTGCCCATGATGCAGCAAGAAAAGCCAGCTATGGTCATTGTTGTTGATGAGTTCGGCGGAACTGTAGGGCTAGTGACCATTCAAGACGTGATTGGTGAAATTATTGGCAATACAGGGGAACGGGAAAACAACGAAGATTTGTTAATTGAAATTGTGGATCAAGACACATTTTTAGTACAAGCACAAATTAACCTCGAAGACCTCAACGAAGTCTTAAATCTCAGTTTGCCTCTCGCTAGGGAATATCAAACTTTAGGCGGTTTTGTGCTTTATCAATTACAGAAAATGCCAACTAAAGGTGAAATCTTCTTGTACGAAAATCTTCAGTTCACCATAGTCTCAATTATCGGCCCAAGGCTGCATCAAATTCAGGTGCAACGCTTATCTTAGGGGCAAGGGGGGCAAGGGGGGCAAGGGGGGCAAGGGGGGCAAGGGAGACAAGGAGGACAAGGGAGCAAGATGTATACCTTACCTCTCAACCTTGTCTACCCCTTCTACCTTGTCTACCCCCTCTCTCACTCCTTACTCCCCACTCCCTCCACATAAGCCAGTGGATCTTGTAATCCCAGTTCTTCAAAAGCTGCCAGTCGCAAGCGGCAAGAATCACAGACTCCACAGGCAATATCACCACCGGTATAGCAAGACCAAGTTAAATGCCAAGGAACCCCTAATCTGTTACCCAATTGGATGATTTCGGTTTTTTTGAGATGAACCAAAGGGGCAACGATCGCAGTGGCATTTCCTTCTCGTCCTTGTTTAGTTCCCAGGCGAAAAACTTCTTGCATTGCTTGGATGTAGTCAGGACGACAATCAGGATAGCCGGAATAATCCAAGGCATTCACACCAATGTACACACGTTCAGCTGCGATCGCTTCCGCATAACCCAAGGCAAAACTTAAAAATATTGTATTCCGTGCAGGTACGTAGGTCACGGGAATATTTTCTGACATCTCTTCCAATGAACGGGCTTGGGGAACATCAATTTTTTCATCTGTTAGTGCTGAACCACCCCATTTGCGTAAGTCAAAATTCACCACCTGATGTTCTTCTACACCAGCAGTTTGCGCCACCAGTATGGCTGAGTTTAACTCTCGGCGATGTCGCTGCTGATAATCAAAAGAAATTGCGTAGCACTCACAACCATCTGCTTTGGCTTGATAAAGTACAGTAGAAGAATCTAATCCCCCAGACAACAAAATTACGGCTTTCATCTTGGCAGCAAAATTTTTAGATTTCTCATTGCCAAATCATCATAATTAAAAAAACTGTCAGCCAGCCTGACCGCTCAATTTTTTCTCCATACTGTACCAGTTTATAAACTGGACTATTCTTTAAGTGTTATTGTAGCTATTTTTGTAATTTTACTGACAGGAAAATTATTTATTTACAACGTTTTAAGATGGTAAATTTGCTGGTATCCAATACTATGACTAAGATTGAGAAATTTTCACTAAAAATTGATTTTGTGTTTAAAGTTAATAAAAAAACACATTAGCTATTGTGTTAAGAGCAAAAAACTGATTGATTTAAAACTGAACAGAAAAAAGACAGCCAGATTGCGGGAACTATCGCAAACTTTGAAATTCTTCATAAACAGAGCCTCTATGTTACCATCTGGATGGTTTTAGACGGATCATAACTGGCTGTTCAGTATAATTGCCAACGGCCGCAGCGTCTCTAAATTTGGTGGTTGAGGAGAGAACAATAGTGCAAAATAGCATGTCAGTGGCAGAATCAAATTCATACACACAGCGCAATCAGCCAAGACCGATTCGCGTAGGCGTAGTCGGGGTGGGTAACATGGGACAACATCATGCCCGCGTCTTGAGTTCAATGAAAGATGTTGAACTAGTCGGTGTGGCAGATATCAATGTTGAACGAGGCTTAGAAACCGCCAGCAAATACAAGGTGCGTTTTTTTGAAGATTATTGTGACTTGCTACCCCATGTGGAAGCAGTGTGCATCGCCGTACCTACTCGCCTACATTATGCTGTAGGCATCAATTGTCTATTAGCTGGAATTCACGTTTTAATTGAAAAGCCGATCGCTGCTAGTATTTCGGAAGCAGAATCCCTCGTCAATGCAGCCGCAGAATCAGGGTGCATTTTACAAGTAGGTCATATCGAGCGATTCAATCCTGCATTTCAAGAACTTAGCAAAGTCCTGAAAACCGAAGAATTGCTGGCGCTGGAAGCTCACCGGATGAGTCCTTACTCCCATCGTGCCAATGATGTTTCCGTCGTGCTGGATTTAATGATCCACGACATTGACTTAATGCTAGAACTAGCCGCCTCTCCGGTTGTCAAACTGACAGCTAGTGGTACTCGTGCATTAGATTCTGGTTATTTAGATTACGTGACAGCCACCTTGGGATTTGCCAATGGCATCGTTGCTACGCTGACAGCCAGTAAAGTCACTCACAAAAAGATTCGGCGCATTGTTGCTCATTGCAAAAACTCCTTTACGGAAGCAGATTTTCTCAAGAACGAAATTCTGGTTCATCGCCAAACAACCACCAATTTAACTGATAATCGTCAGTTACTTTATAGACAAGATGGTTTGATCGAAAAAGTCTCTACCACCAATGTTCAACCTTTGAGTGCAGAATTAGAACATTTTGTTAATTGTGTTCACGGTGGTAATCAACCTTCCGTTGGCGGTGAGCAAGCTTTAAAAGCCCTGAGACTAGCTAGTTTAATTGAGCAAATGGCTTTAGAAGATAGAGTATTCAACCCATTAGACTGGCAATCGGAATCAAGAGTTCAATCCTTAACTTCCACAATCTAACAGTTCTGCTTAATTGAATACATAAAATACTTAGGGGCGTAATCTTTGCGCCCCTAAAATTTGGCTGATCATCTCCCCAGAGATGAAGGATTATCAGTAAAGTTTTAAGAAGATTAAAGCTAAATTAAGCAAACAAACTTGTGCCGCAATTGTAGGAATATACTCAATGCTTGAATGGATTACTAATACGATCAATTCCTTGGGATACGTAGGAATTGCGTTGTTAATGTTTGTGGAGAACCTGTTTCCCCCAATTCCCTCAGAATTGATTATGCCACTGGCAGGATTTACCGCTAGGGCAACACCAGACCGATTAAATATTCTGGGAGTCTTTTTTGCCGGACTTGTAGGTTCTGTAGCTGGCGCACTTGTGTGGTACTATCCTGGTAAGTTTTTGGGCGAACAGCGCCTAAAAAGGTGGGCAGATCAGTACGGTAAGTGGTTAACCATATCCAGCAAAGATATTACCAAAGCAAAGCACTGGTTTGATTCTCAAGGTAGCAAAGCAGTGTTAATTGGTCGTCTTGTACCGGGAATCCGTACATTGATTTCCGTGCCAGCAGGCATTAGTGACATGCCTCTGCTACCATTTTTATTTTATACAACCTTGGGTAGTGCTGCCTGGGTAGGTTTGTTAACATACTCAGGGTATATTTTGGGTAGCCAGTATGAACTTGTGGACAAGTACCTTGCCCCAGTATCAAAAATTGTGCTTGGGACTTTGGTTTTGGCATTTGTGGTCTGGATACTCAAGCGTAGGCAGAAACGGACTAGACACTAAAATACACCACCCTGATTTAAAGTTTATTTAAAGTTGGGGGGTTACATCTGGTAAAAATTCGCCTACACTATGCCAAATAATGCTGAAGAAAGCGATCGCCTAACTCAGCATTAGGCGTATTTTTAGCTACACTTGACGAAACCTAGAATTTTTGGTATCTCGCATGTTTGTATGTAAGATGAGCAAGTTAAATTTTGACAGTTAAGAAAGGACTAGGAGCTTTCATGACAGACCAACCTTCCGCCGCTACCCCAATGAATGCTGCTGCTATCCCTCTCAACCGGGTTTCAGCATCTACCCCCATTAATACTGCTACCCCCGTTAAAACAAATGGCAGTTCTGGCAAAGCCATTCTCAGTGTGGACTTAGGCAGAACATCAACCAAGACTTGTGTCAGCCGCGAACCCGGTAATGTGGTTTTCATCCCCGCCAATGTCAAACAAATGTCAATGGAAGAAGTCCGGGGAGGTATTTTTGAAGCCCGTGCTACTGATCCTTTAATGGATTTGTGGCTGGAATATCAAGGTAGTGGCTATGCTGTCGGTCAACTAGCCGCAGATTTTGGCGCAAATCTTGGAGTTGGTAAATCTAAGGTAGAAGACGCACTGGCTAAAGTTTTGGCTTGTGCTGGCTACTTCAAGCTAAAAGACGAAATTTCCATCGTGCTGGGTCTACCCTTCCTCTCTCTAGAGCAGTTTGAAAAAGAAAAAGCCCAGATCATCAGTCAGCTGACTGGCCCTCACGTCATGAATTTTAGAGGCGAAAGCGTCTCCCTCAACATTAATAAAGTTTGGGTAATGCCTGAAGGTTATGGCAGCCTACTTTGGTGTGAAGCTCAACCCAAAAAAGGTGCAGCCAGCCCCGACTTTACCAAAGTATCAGCCGCTATTGTCGATATTGGACATCAAACCATCGATTTGTTGATGGTAGATAACTTCCGCTTCGCTCGTGGTGCTTCTAAGAGTGAAGATTTCGGGATGAGCAAGTTCTACGAAATGGTAGCGAAAGAAATTGAAGGCGCAGACAGTCAATCTCTAGCTTTGATTTCTGCGGTGAACAAACCCAGAGGAGAACGTTTCTATCGTCCCAAAGGCTCTAGCAAGCCTGCTAACCTGGATGATTTTCTCCCCAACTTGATTGAGATGTTTTCTCGTGATATTTGCAGCCGTGTCCTTGCTTGGCTACCTGAGCGTGTGACTGATGTGATTATCACAGGCGGCGGCGGCGAATTCTTCTGGGAAGATGTGCAACGTCTGTTAAAAGATGCTCAAATCAACGCCCATCTGGCTGCACCATCTCGCCAAGCTAACGCCTTGGGGCAGTATATTTATGGAGAGGCGCAATTATCCGCCGTTCGCGCTGCTAGGTCTTAAAGCCAATGTTCCAATGGTCAAAAAAAGTAGTTAAATCGGTGACGTTCAACCCAGAAGTTGCAGACGAAAGCTTGTTGTCGCTGGTGGAAAGCCATTTAGAGCCTCAACCAGACAAGACTTTTAGCGACCTCTGTAAAGAAGCCCTATGGCAATTTTTATGTGTCCCAGAAGCTGTCAAACCTGCTTCCAAACCAATAGCCGCAGAGTCGGTTGAACAGAAAATCGATGAACTGCAACGCCAAGTGGCTGACCTAGAGGAACGTTTTTTCGCTAAAGAATCGAATCGTTTGGAGGCGATGGAACGCCATATTGTGCAACTCACGCAACAAATGGCGCATCTAGCAATTTTGGTGACAGAGAGACCACAGATTATTCACCATCAGCCTCCAACTTCACCAGCGCCAGCGCCTGTAGTGTCAACAGTCCCCACAATGGAAATGGTTAACACTACCTACGCTGCTACACCTTCTGAAGATGTTGACCCTGTGATTAGTCGTCTCAGTCAATTTCTGGATGATTTTTAAGAGACGGTTTGGATTGTGAGTATTTTTATTTTTAAGAAATCCTTAATAGTCTGCACTATTAAGGATTATTAATTTTTATCATGATTAGATTTACCCAGGTTTCCAGATCCCCGATTTTTTGAAAAAGTCGGGAATCTAAGTCTAAATCATAAATCTAGGGCGATCTCTCCAAATCATCCTCTTCTTGTTTAAGTAATTCCCACATCAGGAAGGCAAACTCAATCACAATACCTGAACCGGGAATGAACCAGTCAGCAATTAGGGGAATCAGAAAAAATGCGATCGCCATCAGCTTTTTAGCTTTCATTTACTTTGCCTCAAACGCTGAAGCAACGGTAAATTTGGGGTAGTGCGAGGAAGCAAAAGGTGCTGTCTGTGGGCGGTGATGCGTGAATTTGCTGAGATTTGAGTTTGGGGATGCTAGATTAGGTTTGGGGAATCCCGAAACTTTGTCGCAAAATTGGGCAAGAATAACCTATGGCGCGTGTTAGCTATGGTGATGAAGTCGAAGCGCGGGTAAGGAAACTTTTAGAAAGATTTTTGGCTTATGCCAATGATGAGTTAGAAGACGGTGAACTTTATAAAATTGCTCTCAATTGGGAAACGCCGCAGCAAGTAATAGTGAGAACACAGCTAAGAGTGCTGGCGGAACTCGGCGGTTTAACTAAAGAAGAAGTCAGGGAAGCATTAAGACGACTCGAAGATTTTGTAGAAATTCTCGAAGATTTGCGCGAACACAAGCGAGGTTCGGAAGATTGGCACTTTCGGCTGAAACTTTGGTATGACAAAAGCGACAAAGACGGGAATTTGCAGAAATTTGATGCAGAATGGCAACGCCGACGAGACAAATTACCAGGCGTGCAGCGTGAGAAGGGTAAAAAAACTCAACCCGCGCCTACCCGTTACGAAAATCTTCCCTTCAGTGGCGTGGTGGAATTTGTCGGACGAGAAAGGGAATTGCAAAACCTCCATCGTTTGTTGCGGGATAATCAACAGGTAGCCATTGCGGCGATCGCGGGGATGGGTGGAGTTGGGAAAACAGAGTTAGCTTTGCAATATGCCAATTCTCACCGCGTTACTTATCAAGGTGGAATTTGCTGGTTGTCTGCATTACAGGATGTGGGAGTGCAACTGGTGGATTTTGCTCGTAATAAGCTGCTATTGAACATCCCAGATGATTTAGATTTAGTTGCGAGAGTGCAATACTGTCTCACAAAATGGCATGAGGGTGAGGTTTTACTGGTAATTGATAACGTCACTAATTATCGAGAAGAAGTTAGATGTTATTTGGAGTCTGTTCCTTCGCGGTTTAAGCAGTTAATTACCACGCGGGAAAAATTACAGCCGCCGATAGTGCGATTAAATTTAGATGTGCTGACACCACTAGCGGCGATGCAGTTATTAAAATCCATAGTTGGAAGGGAAAGACTGCGACGTGAGGCGTTAGTTGCGAGAAAGCTTTGTAAGTGGTTGGGATATTTGCCACTGGGTTTGGAATTAGTCGGGCGTTATTTGTTAGGGGATGAGGAATTATCCCTAGCGGATATGCTGCAAGACTTGGAAAAAGAGCGTTTGAAGAATCCGGCTTTAGATGAAGCTCAACCGGAAATGACTGCTAAGTTGGGTGTTGCTGCTGCGTTTGAGTTGAGTTGGCGACGGTTGCGAGAAAATGCTCAACGTTTAGGCTGTGTTTTGAGTTTATTTGCTTTAGCTCCGATTCCTTGGGAGTTGGTGGAGGGGATAACCATAAATAATGAAGCTCAAGATTGGAAAAAAGCCAGACGTGAGTTGTTGCAGTTACATCTAGTTCAGCATAAAGATGAGGGAATTTATCAACTGCATCCTCTGTTGCGGGAGTTTTTTCAAGATAAGCTTGAAGGTTTAGAGCAGAAAGATGAATTTAGGCGATCGTTTTGCGGTGTAATGGTAGGGGTTGCTAAAGATATTCCTGAATATCCTACGCTTGAGCAAATTAAAAATGTTGCTCCGAAAATACCCCATTTAAATGAAGTAGCAAATAATCTCATTCAATATGTAAGTGATGATGATTTAATTTCGCCTTTCATCGGCAATGCTCGATTTTACGATGGTCAAGGATTATATACTCAGGCTGAACCTTGGTATAAGCAGTGTCTAGAAACCACTAGAAAATGCTTAGGCGAAGAACATTCCTATGTCGCACTTAGCCTCAACAATCTCGGAGAATTCTACCGTTCCCAAGGCAGATACAGCGAAGCCGAACCTTTGTGCAACCAAGCTTTGGCACTGAGGCGCAAACTCCTGGGAGAAGAACATCCCGATGTCGCACAAAGCCTCAGTAACTTAGCATTACTCTACAAAACCCAAGGCAGATACAGCGAAGCCGAACCCTTGTACATCCAAGCTTTGGCACTGTGGCGCAAACTCCTGGGAGCAGAACATCCCTCTGTCGCCACTAGCCTCAGTAACTTAGCATTACTCTACAAAACCCAAGGCAGATACAGCGAAGCTGAACCCATTTTTATCTTAGCTTTGGCACTAAAGCGCAAGCTGCTGGGAGCAAAACATCCCAATGTTGCACTTAGCCTCAACCACCTAGCTGAACTCTACGACTCCCAAGGCAGATACAACGAAGCTGAACTCTTGTATCTTCAAGCTTTAGAACTCACTCGTAACCTTTTAGGAGAGGAACATCCAGACTTTGCACTTAGCCTCAACAATTTAGCAGCACTCTACTACTCTCAAAGCAGATACAACGAAGCTGAACTTCTTCATATTCAAGCTTTAGCACTCAGGCGTAAGTTATTTGGAGAAGATCATCCCAATATCTCACAAAGCCTTAACAACCTAGCGGCAGCCTACAACCGCCAAGAGAAATATAGTGAAGCTGAATCTCTATATATCCAAGCTTTGGCACTCACGCGCAGGCTGTTGGGAGAAGAACACCCAGATGTTGCCATTAACCTCAACAACCTCGCATCGCTCTACCATTCCCAAGGCAGATACAGCGAAGCCGAGCCTTTTTACATTCAAGCTTTAGATATTTTTGAGCAACGATTAGGGGTAAATCATCCTCATACTGTTACTTGTCGTAAAAATTTAGCATATTTGCGCGCCTCTTTGAAATCAAAAGAGTAATTTTGAGTCTCAGATCATAATTTTATCTCACGCAAAGGCGCAAAGTCGCAAAGGAAAGCGCAAGGGTGTTGTTTTAAATGAGAATGTTCTTGTTTTGAAGTCGGAGTTTCGTGTTCTGAACTCGGAGTTTCGTGTTCTGAAGTCGAAGTTTCGTGTTCTGAAGTCGAAGTTTCATGCTCTGAACTCGGAGTTTCGTGTTCCGAAGTCGAATGATGGTGTTCGGAAGGCGATCGCTCCTGTTCAAAGTGTAAAATTAGAGGCGATCGCTTAAAATGGAATCCACTCTAACTGATCTATCCATTCTTCAGCTTCCGTTGTTTCCCAAATTAGCAAAAGTTCTTGTGCTAACTGCCCTATTGGTATTCTAGGACGCACCCAACATAATCCCCAAATATGCCCACCTTCTGCCCAATGTTCTTCTAGGTGAGATGGCATACTAGTACGGTTATCTGTTATTAACAGTCGTTGAGATAATTCTAAATAATGCAACACATCGGGGTCTAAAGTTCCAAATGGTGGCGCATTACTTTCACCCACACGCACAATATCTATGGCTGGGTTAAGGCGAAGGATAGCTACTTTCAGACGTGGCGATAAATTTTCATCAAGTAAAAAACGCACCTTCACGAAGCACTTACCTTTTGATTTCGTCTATAAGTTTTTAAAGTTCTAAGGCGTTGTGCTAAGGGTGAAGGATTAACCAGAGATTCTTGGTAACGTTGTTCACGCCATTTTGCCAGCCGTGACAAATAAGTATCGATTTGAGAGCGATTGTGTAGGTAGTAAGTAATAGTCGCGTGGATTTGCTCTAAACTTAGAGAAGGCAAATTAGTAATAATCTCTTCCGGTGTATATCCTTCCAAGTAATATTCAAGGACATTATCAATACCAATACGGTGTCCTTTCAGGCGAATATCATCGGATGAGAGAAAGTCAAAATAATCTTCTAGTTGCATGAATTTTGAATCGTGATTTTATTAGTGCGATCGCTTTACTTAAATTGTAGAATGATTTGCATAGATGCGAAGTTGCTTGTTGTTAGCGATCGCCTTTGAGAATTGAGATATAAAGAGTGCATTCGGCTTTACCGTTGCAAAAAGATTGCTGGCTTTGAGAGAAATAATATTGGTTGAAGAACCGAAACCCCAAACTCCCTACACAATTTTAGAGAGCTACTTTTTTTACTCGATTTACTGAACAAGTGCTAAAATCCTCAGATGGACAGTTAGGATATCCCAATGCCAGTTGTAGCTAACGCAATCAAATTTGGTACAGATGGCTGGCGGGGCGTAATTGGTGAAGAGTTCACCTTTGAACGCCTTGCCTTGGTAGCGCCAGTAGCCGCGAAAGTCTTATATGATACTTATTATTCGACAGTCGGTAGCCGGACTATTATCGTCGGTTACGATCGCCGTTTTATGGCGGAAGACTTTGCTCGTGCTGTGGCTGATGCTGTCACCGCCGTCGGATTTGATGTTTTGCTGAGTGAATCATTCGCCCCAACACCAGCATTTAGCTGGGCTGCTAAAGAACTCAATGCTTTGGGAGCCTTGGTAATTACGGCTAGTCATAATCCTGGTGCATATTTAGGGTTAAAAGTCAAAGGATATTTTGGTGGTTCAGTACCGCCAGAATTTACCAAAGAGATAGAAGCACTGCTACCGCAGGGTGTACCAACAGCAGCTACTCCCGGTAAATTGGATAAGTTCGACCCTTGGCCTAGTTACACAACAGGCTTACAAGGCAAAGTAGATATTGCCAAAATTCGAGAAGCGATCGCCTCTGGGAAACTGACGGTGTTTGCAGATGTGATGCACGGTGCAGCAGCTGGCGGACTGGCAAGATTATTGGGTGATCAGGTTAAAGAAATCAATAGCAACCGTGACCCGTTATTTGGTGGTGGTGCGCCGGAACCATTACCGAAGTATCTTTCTCAGTTATTTGAAGTTATCAAAACTCACCGAGAAACTAATCAATCAGGTTTAACTGTTGGTTTAGTATTTGATGGAGATTGCGATCGCATTGCAGCAGTAGACCAAGAAGCTAACTTCTTAAGTTCGCAAATTTTAATCCCGATATTAATTGACCATTTAACTCTGCGACGCGGTTTTACAGGGGAAATCATTAAAACTGTCAGTGGTTCTGATTTAATTCCCCGTGTCGCCGCACTGCACAATCTGTCATTGTTTGAAACACCAGTCGGTTACAAATACATCGCCGACAGAATGTTAGTCTCACAGGTACTCTTGGGTGGGGAAGAATCCGGTGGGATTGGTTATGGTAGCCACATTCCCGAACGAGACGCGCTACTTTCGGCATTGTATGTCTTAGAAGCAATTGTCGAATCTGGGCGCGATTTGAGCGAATATTATTCTGACTTGCAACAACAAACAGGGTTTAATTCGGCTTACGATCGCATCGATTTACCCTTAGCTAGTATGGAAGTGCGAACGCGTCTTTTGCAACAACTCCAAACCCAACCCTTAACCGAAATTGCGGGAAAAGCAGTCATTGATTGTCAAACAATCGACGGTTATAAATTCCGCCTTGCTGACAAAAGTTGGTTAATGATTCGCTTTAGCGGAACCGAACCAGTCTTGCGCCTCTACTGCGAAGCCGCCACTATTGAGGAAGTACATAAAACCCTTGATTGGGCGAGACAGTGGGCAGAGTAATATCAGTGAACAGTTATCAGTTGTCAGTGATCACGTTTAATTGTTAACTGTTAACTGTTAACTGTTAACTGAAATATGACTAAATTACTCGTAGTAGCCACAAGCAATCCAGGTAAGTTAAAGGAAATGCAAGCTTACCTGATAGATTCTGGTTGGGAATTAACGCTGAAGCCAGAAGAATTAGAAGTCGAAGAAACAGGTGATACATTTGCGGCTAACGCTTGTTTAAAAGCATCCGAAGTTGCCAAAGCTACAGGGAAATGGGCAATCGCTGATGATTCTGGTTTGCAGGTAGATGCTTTGAATGGTGTACCGGGAGTATATTCGGCGCGTTATGGCAAAACCGATGCAGAGAGAATTTCGCGGTTATTAACAGAATTAGGTGATGAAAGTAACAGACAAGCACAATTTGTCTGTGTAGTAGCGATCGCTCGTCCAGATGGTGAGATAGCTGTACAATGCGAAGGTATTTGTCGTGGTGAAATTTTATATGCACCGCGTGGTGAGGGTGGTTTTGGGTATGATCCTGTATTTTATGTTCCCGAAAAACAGTTAACCTTTGCCCAAATGTCCCCAGAGGAGAAAAAATCAGTTAGTCATCGTGGTCAGGCGTTTGCAGCGTTAATCCCACAACTGAGTACAATACTGAGTGCTGAGTAAAGTTTCGACCTTCTATTTTTATCGACTTAGCAATTACCATTTACAAACTACTATGGCTATAGCGATCGCACTCAATACAGATTCGATTAACAAATTAGATTTGTCACCTGCTTTAGCAGTTATTGAACCGCTTTTGCAAGAGGGAATCGCTGCTTATGAACAGCAATTAAGCTTTGACATCAACTACTCTTTAGATCCTGGTGACCCCCGCGAACTTTCCGAAGTTCCAGAACTACGCCTGTGGTTTATTCGTTTAGATGCAAAATATCCTTGGATACCTTTTTTATTAGATTGGAAAGGCGGGGAATTAGCTCGTTATGCAGCTATGCTTGTACCACATCAATTCAGTACTAAAGAAGGCATTCAATATAATCCTGAAGCATTAGAAATATTTTTAATGCACAAAATATTCGTTTTGACTGACTGGTTAAAACAACAAGCAATTCCCAGTTCATCCAGGTTAAAATCGATGGCGCAAATACTGGGTTATGAATTAGATGATGGATTGTTTGAGATGTTTTAAATTAGAGTTTACAGGCGAATTTTGAGTCAGAATTCAGGAGTCAGAATCCAGGAGCCAGAATGTTAGAAAGTTTAATCACCCATACGCTCCTTACTTTTAAATTCTGAATTCTGACTTCTGTTTGCTGAATTCTTATAACTTCAATTCCCTGTTTTCCCTACCCAATAAAGATAAAATCTTTCACTATCTACCCAAGCTCTTTTAAAACTCTTAATAGGGACAATATTTAAATCATTTCTATTGGTATTCAGCTTTTGATTTAAAATCAATAAAATTTTGCTTTTAACTGCTTGGCTCTGAAGTAACGTGTAAATTTGTCTCAATATCTCAGGCTGCTCAACATCTTGACGACCTTGTTTAAATAAGGTGAAACTTCCCATTGTTTGCCGTTCAGGATAGTAAAACTTGCGATTTAGATACCCTGATAAAGCAGCCATATTTGCATCTCGGCTGGCTACAATAAATTCATCATTTAGCTGATTTTGTTGGATGTAATGAGCAGTTTCTCTACTGGCAGAAAATGGAATATTTAAATCCCTAGCAAAGCCATAAACACCTCCAAATAATTGAGCAACCAGAATTAAAGTAAAAATTACATAATGCCATTTTTGAGCTAAATTAAATAATCTTGGTGTTGGAGCTAATTTATTTTCCCACACTAGAGAATTTTGATAATAACTTTCTAGCCATAAGGCTGCTATAAAAACTAAATAAAAATGTCCAAAGTGACGATGATTTCCAGTAAATCGTAAATAAGTAAATGCCAGTAGGATAAAATTTCCTACTGTATACATAAAAAGCACAACTGGTTTTTTAGAAAATTTTATTAAGTATAAAGTAAATATCAAAATACTGATGATAGTACAGATAATCAAATCTAGCAATCTTTTTTTTGGGATAATCAACAAATAACTAGCAAACAATCTGTTGATACTCTTTAACAAATTGAATATATCTAAATTTATTGACCATCCATGACTCAATCCACCATGTAAATAACTATTGGCAGGGGGAGTAATAATATAAATTGATAAGATATAAAAAAATATAACAATTCCAAAACTTAAAATTAAATCGTAATTTCGGCTTTGTACAAAATAATTTTTTCTATGCTGACTATCAAAACAAAATTCAAATAGCAACGTCAATGATAAAGCAAATGACACAAGTAAACCATAAGCACTACTATTTGCCAATAAGCCTATGAAGATAGATAAATACAGATAAGTTGTTTTTCGGGATGGAAATACAGCACAAAAAGCAAAAATAAATAGGAGACTAAAAGCATAATTGCGGGAAATTAAAAAATATTCATAAAAAGGAAAATAACCAAAGATAAATAAGAGTTTTTGTTTATAGTTAAAGGGACTATATAAATAAAATATGAGAACCGCAGTAATTGTAATAGATAAGTGAAACAGTTGCATAATCAAGGGATTGTCGGCAATTATTCTCAAAAATGCAAGAGAAAAATACCACAATACTGGATGCCCTTCGTATTTAATATTGGCAATTAAAGCTGTGAAAGATTCGCTGTCTCTCACAATCAACCAAGGGTTGAGTTCATCGCGCCACATTGCATGATTGAGAATACCTATGAAACCTAGTATTGAAAAAATAATTACGCTCAACCAAGGATAAAGAGAAAATAGAGTTGAAATCCGATTAATTGCTTTTTTAGCTAACATTGGTTGGAAATTATTTTTTCAATTTAATAAATGGTTGTACCAATTCTATAAGACACTGTACTCTATAAATCCTGTAGAGACATTGTATACAACGCCTCTACAATCACTTGCTATTATTACAATACTACGTATGAGTTTGATGCAGTTATTTTTTCTAGCGGATGGAAATTTTGTTGAAGTAGTTGAGTGATTCTCTCAGCAGGTGCAGGAATACCGAAGTAATATCCTTGACCTTCTTGACAACCACATTTTTGTAAGTACTCTAGCTGTTCTTGCGTTTCTACGCCCTCTGCGGTGATGTTTAACTGGAGACTTTTGGCTAAGGCAATAATGGCATCGGTAATAGCTGCACTATCAGGGTTAGATATGACATCTTGTACAAAGGAACGATCAATTTTGATCATATTTACAGGGAAACGGTTCAAGTAGTTTAAGGAAGAATAGCCAGTCCCGAAGTCGTCTAAGGCTAAACATACGCCTAGTTCTCGTAATTGTTGGAGGGTTTTTACAGAACGTTCAATGTCACCCATTAAAGAGCTTTCGGTGACTTCTAATTCTAAGTAAGATGATGGCAACTCTGTTTCTTGTAAGACTTGTTTGATAACCTCTACTAAGTTTGGTTCTTCAAACTGTCTGGCTGAAAGGTTGACTGACATCCGAATTGGTTCGATTCCAGCTAATTGCCAAGCCCGATTTTGAGCGCAGGCGCTACGTAATACCCATTCTCCAATTGAGATAATCAAACCATTGTTTTCAGCAATGGGGATAAATTTGGCTGGAGAAATCAACCCGCGTGTGGGATGTTGCCAACGTACAAGTGCTTCTAGTGCGGTTACTTGTCTAGTGCGTAAATCAATTAAGGGTTGATAGTAAACTACAATTTCTCCATGTTCTAATGCTCCCCGCAGTTCATTTTCTAGTGTTAATCGCTCTTGTAATTGAGCGTTAATTTCTGGGGAATAGAAGCGATGTTGACTGCGTCCTTGCTGTTTTGCTTGGTACAGAGCGATGTGAGCCTGTTGTAATAATTGATCTACAGAATTACGATCGCCTACACTGTTAATGGTGATGCCAATGCTGGCAGTAATGTGAATTTGCTGCCCTTCGATTAGAAAAGGTTTGGATATTGTATTTAAAAGTAACTGCGAGAGTTTGATGACATTCTCAAAAGAAAGTATATCAGTGTGGGCGATCGCAAATTCATCTTGACTCAAATGGGCAAGCATATCTGTTTGACTTATACAATTAGTTAAACGTTGGGCAACTGCTCTTAAAAGCAAGTTCAATTTTTCATGCTCCAACCCATGACTGATACCCGTAAAATCGTCAATTCCCAGCACCAGTAAGCCTACAAGCTGCTGCTGATTGTAAGATTGTGATATGTTCTGATACAGGCGATCGCAGAATAAATCTCGGTTCGGTAATCCAGTTAAATTATCATAGTTAGTAATTTGATGAATTAACTCATCCAACTTGTGCAGAGTTTGGCTAGTATCTGCCATTAATGTACCTGCCTCATCTACATATTCTGTAGGCAGTTCTGGTAATTTTTTAGTATGAAAATAATCTTGTAGTGCCGCCGAAGTTAAAATAACTGGAGCCAGGAGATAGCGCAGTGCATATAATGTTGCGGCTGTACCTGCAAGTGTGGCTAATAAAGCAATTAACAATACTCTTAATGCTATTTCCCAAGAATAAGAGTTAGATGTAACAAACCAAAATAGTAAAGTGAGCAATGGTACATGAGTGCCTAAAAAAGCTACCAGCATTATTTTTGCTGTGTAGCTATTTTTCACCCAACGAAATTTAGCTAGATAGGAGTATAGGTAAAGTTGGTGATTCAGCTTCATAGACTTTGTTAGATGATAGATAGTTGGCAAATTAATTACTAGGATTTTTCTGGCAGAAAATTTCCGGGGATTTATTACCTTATTTTCCAGAAAAATGCAGTGATTTAAATTCCTCTATTCAGTTTATAAAATGCCATCTATAGTTTTTGTAAAGGTCATCTATAGCCTATTTCCGTACTAAAAATTGATTAGTAAAATTACTGTTTAATATATTAATTATTGGATAAATTTTTATTGTTGCTTTAATTGAGTTGGATAGAAGTCATATTTTTGAGGTTGAGCAAAAACTTCAGGTCTTATCCAGAGCATTTACTGGAATTATAAAATGATTGACAAGTCAAAATAATTCTACGCTTTATAAGATTCTAACTATCTAAAACTCAGGGTTTATATACGAGCGACAACATAAAAACAAAATTTTATCTATCTTGTAAAGGATAAAAATTACTTAATGGATTTAATAAATAGATGGAGCTAGTAATAATTTTAATGAATCTTATTTGAGATAACTTGTCTTGATTGATGTAATAAATTAATTTAAGATAAATTTAAATTTAGTATCATAATTATGTGCATATTTTAGCAATCAACGTAATTCTGATACTAGAATACTTAAGTATTAGCTGGCTGATAGCAAATAAATAGTGATTTTTTCTTAACCAAATCATTAATGATCAATTGTGTAGTCATCTGATTGGATGATAAAACATATTTACTTAAAATTTAAGCGAACAAAGTTAAAAAACAGCCTGTAACCAAGATACACAAGCTGTTTTTGAGAACTGTTTAGTTTTTATTTAATTGGTTGTTTTAGCTTATTTAAAAAGGCATCTATCTGAAGATAGGTTTATTAAATAACAATGTATGTTAGTAAAAAAGCCAACTATAATTTTTGGCGATTGAAAATCCAAGGCAAAAGTTTAGCAATATTTTTCGCATCATCAATCCCACGATGATGAGTTCCTTTTAATTCTATATTGACGAGTTTTAATGCTTCTGCCATACCGTATCGCTTAGATAACCCTTGGCTGTCACTAAACTGTTGTTTGAGATTAACGTGAGGATAAGCAATCGGAAAAGGAAGATTGTGAAACTTGCTATCTTGTTTAAACTGGTTGCGATCATAGTCTCCCCAGGAACCGAATACAGCATTGGGGTAATTAGATAACCATTTTTTCAGTATAGCGATCGCTTCGGGATATTCTGGTGCTTGTTCAACCTGTGTCTGAGTAATTGATGTCAGTGATTTACAAAATTCAGTCAGTGTAGGATAGCGAACTGGCTTGATAAAGGTTTGAAACTCATCGATAATTGTTAAAGTCTGCGCCTCAACCATCACGGCTCCAATTTCAATGATTTCCATCTCATGCCGTTTGATAGTTCCTTGATTACAACAAGTTGCTTCTAAATCAAGTACTAATAAGTAATCATACTGATTCAAGTTCATCATTGCACCGCAAACTTTGAGAGAATATAGCAATCGTAAATGATGTACAAATATCTCTGCCTTGTCTATCTTGTCTCCCTTGTCTCTTTTGTTCTCATCTTAAATAGGAATGCGAGACTTCTTGAGATCAATTTGGTATTACTACATATCTAACAGTATTTGGTCACATCTTCACCGCATTCATCTGCCAAATACATCAAACACTTAAAACGTAGACTAACTACTTGTTCATAAAACGGATTTAACTTGCACAAAGGTGGAATGTGAAACAGCGTCCGCCCTAAAATTGATACAGTTCTCTCAAATGGACAATGAGCAGGAATAAGTTTACACAAAATTCTGGCAAGTTGATCATTACGTATTTCTAAAACATCAAGCTGATGACGTAGCTGGGTTAAGAAGCCGCTCTTCTTTTGAAATTGATTGGATAAACCCATAGCTGAAATTTCCTTTAGTCCATTGTCACCCCTCTAAAGTTACAAGGATATTTTGAGAATAACATAGTATAATTACCAGATTATTTTGTGGATATTTAAAATTTAAGTATTAATCCCGTAAAATTGCTGAGGAAGTAATTCAGGAAGTGAGTTACATAGCAAAATAGTAGGAAACAGCCGCCCGTATATATACTGTAATTCATGCTAATTCTCAATAGCAAAAATGAGTAATATAGAACCATATTAGATTTTGAAAATACACCTATAGCAGTCCTATTTGATATGTGAAAACAACAGACAAGGAGGACAAGGGAGACAAAGGAGAGGGAATTACTTGCTAATTTTAAACTAAGTACTTAAAGTTGCTCAATTCTACTAACAAAATATTTTCAGCTTTGTATTGTTGATTAGCTTAGGTTCTAGCAGGACAACGCACTGGAATTCTGGTCATATTGTAAATCTTTTGAGCGATCGCAGATAATTGCTCATGACTTACACACCGCAGTTGCTGACAAATATAATTACTTGATGGTTTGATATTATTACCTCTAGCATCTAACTGTCTAACTAAGACGCGTGGACGAGAAGGTGTGTTGAGTTGAATTTCATCCGGTAAAAGATGTTGAATAAATTGAATATAATCTTGCAAAATCTCTGGTTTCCAAAGAGATAAAACCATCGTTTGTATAGCTAGATATCCCTTATATTCTTGGCGAAATTGCTCAATTCCTGTGAGGATATTTGGTAAATCTATTGTCGCCACAGGTTGGTTAACTCGTTGGAGTTGCTTTGAAGAAATAGCATCTAGTTTCACTGCTACAATATCTGCCCATTTCAAAGCACTGCGTACTGTATCATCGCCTAATAAAGTACTATTAGTTAAAACAATCACTGGTTTTTGGGCGACTGTTTTCACAGCAGTGAGAATTTCTGCTAAATTCAAGGCTAAAGTAGGTTCGCCACTTCCACTAAGAGTAACTACATTAATATCTTCCCAGTTTTTAATTGCTTGTAAGTCACTAAGTATTTGATTTGTAGGGACAAAAATCTGTCGCTGATGCGTATGTTTTTGAATATTTCCCAATTGACAGTATACACAGTTAAAGGAACAAGTTGATACCATCCCAATAGGATCAATACCTAGGGATTTTCCATATCGCCAAGATTTTACAGGGCCATATACAGCAGAAAAACTTTGATTTGATAGTGATTGCGTTGCGTCCATATTTTTCACTACCTACAGTTAGAGTATTCACTATAGGTTATCAGCTAATTCAATTGATTTATAACTATTAAGTTATGTCAATTAGACTGACTTGATTTATCTTTTTTACATTCCTTTAGCAAACTTTGAAATGCTCCATATATAGCAATGCAAAATTATTTAGCAATATCTCTTCCTTGCCATATTTGTATCTTAATGTGCATATATCAAATATAATAATTTCAGCATTTACCAATTACCCCCCATTACAAATGGCAATACTTCAAATAATTGAACCAGAAGTGAAAGATTTGGGTGGGTTTATTGCCCGCCGTAGTTTGCCATATCCTCAACGTCAAATGGTCGGGCCGTTTATTTTTTTTGATCATCTTGGCCCCTCTGTTTTGCCTACTAACAAAGGTATTGATGTCCGGCCACATCCTCATATTAATTTGGCAACGCTGACTTATTTATTTGATGGTGCAATTATGCACCGTGATAGTTTAGGTGTGGTACAAGAAATTCAACCAGGTGCAGTTAACTGGATGACGGCGGGGAAGGGAATTGTGCATTCAGAGCGATCGCCTGACTTTGACCGCTTCAATGAAGTTACAATTCATGGTATTCAAACTTGGATTGCTTTACCTGTTGAGTACGAAGAAATTGACCCTTGGTTTGTTCACTATACTGCTGAAACTCTCCCCAGTTGGTCAGAAAATGGCGCTGTCATCAAACTAATTGCGGGAGAAGCTTCTGGTTATACCTCACCTGTAAAGGTGTTTTCTCCTATCCTCTATTTAGATGTAGTACTTTCTGTTAATGCTAACTTTACTGTCCCGACTGGTTATTCTGAAAGAGCAGTATACAGCGTGACTGAAGGGCTGAGTATTAATGATGAACCACTAGAACCATATCGTCTTGCTATTCTAGAGCCTGATAGTAAAGTAAAAGTTTCTGCTAATACTGCGGCTCGATGTATTGTGATTGGTGGTGAGCCGTTGGGTAAACGTTACAAATGGTGGAATTTTGTTTCTAGCCGACCAGAACGCATAGAACAAGCAAAAGCAGATTGGCGTGATAAGCATTTTGCCAATGTGCCGAATGAAACAGAGTTTATTCCTCTACCAGAAGTTGTAACAGAGGCTAATCCTTTGTAGATTCTCAAGAAAAATAGGGGTGTAAGGGACTTCCAAATAAAAAAACATACAATTTTTCTTGTGGGGTGGACATCTTGTCCGCCCCTAGCCAAGGGCGGGCTAGAAGCCCACCCCACAAGATTGGATAATTTATTTCTTGGAAATCCCTAAGGGGTATTGGTGTGTACTTCGACTTCGCTCAGTAACCAGGATGTAGGTGTTCAAAACCCTTACACCCCATACCTCTAAGGTGAATTCAAAATTCAAAAGTAAGGGGATGTTAATTTTGACTTTTAACTTTTAACTTTTGACTTGATTTCACCCTTACACCCATTTTTAACCTTGGTGCGTAAGTCCTATCAACCTAAATCAAATAGGAGAATTTCTGCACTCAGGTTGGTGCTGATTTCAAGTTTTTCTTCGCCACTGATTTGTACACCATCGCCGGCTCTGAGTTCTTCGCCGTTCAGTGTGGCTATACCTTGAGCTATTTGCAACCAAGCATAGCGATCGCGTTTCAGATGATAATTCACCACATCACCACTTTCTAAAACAGAGGTGTATAAATCTACATCTTGATGAATTGTCACCGCGCCGTCACGTCCGTCTTTGGCGGCGATTAGGCGTAATTGACCGCGTTTTTCTTCTACAGGAAATGCTTTTTGTTCATATCTGGGAGCCAAGCCTTGCTCATCTGGTAGAATCCAAATTTGCAGTAGGTGGAGTGGTTCTGTGGGTGAGGGGTTAAACTCGCTGTGCATAATTCCTGTACCCGCACTCATAATTTGAGCATCACCAGGACGAATGACTGAGCCTGTACCTAAACTATCTTTATGCTCCACAGCGCCAGATAGAACATAAGTGAGGATTTCCATATCTCGATGTCCGTGGGTAGGAAAACCCGCACCAGGCGCAATGCGATCGTCGTTAATCACGCGCAGAGAACGGAATCCCATCCGATTGGGATCGTAAAAATGGCTGAAGGAAAATGTATGGAAGCTATCTAGCCAGCCAATTTGGCTACGACCGCGATTATTTCGATCATGAATTAGATAGTTAATTGTATTTTGAGACATAAATCCACCTCAGTTGATTTAGTTTTGGGAATCTAAATAATTAATATTCTTGTGTGCAGAAATATGCAAATTAATGCAGTTAAGCAATTACCAAATTGACGCGTTAGATTTTAACTGCTAATTAATCATTAATCTCAGAGAGAATTTTGATTTATCTAGCTGCCTTTCGACTTATTTAAATATTAGAATATCTACCTATAAAATGAAAAGTACGCACTAAAAAGTGGCGTACTTACCAAAAGGATACTATGAAATTTGCCAGGATTTATCTGACTGTCGCTGGTGTTTTAACAGCAGCAGCAGAACCATTCTCTGCTTTGATTGCTGCTACTTGTAGATGAGCTTCTAAGAACCACAGTCGTTTGTCAATGGTGCGAGAAATTTCGGTGTAAAGGTCGGCGGTATCTGCATCACCTAAGTCGTCGGTTTTAGCGATCGCTTCTCGGATATGTTTAGCGTAAGATGCAAAACGGTCGGCTAATGCTGTTACATGGTCTTTACCATCCAAAATATCTAGGGGATATTCTGGCAGGATGGAGTTACTAGCCGCTAGTCTCGCTGTTCCGAAAGCGTAGCCACCTAAAGCGGTGACACGTTCAGCCACCATATCAACGTATTCTTCTAATTCGCCAGCAATCTCATCAAACAATTCATGCAACTGATAAAAGTCTGTACCTTTGACGTTCCAGTGTGCTTGCTTTGTCTGGGTTTTCAAATCTAAGGTAGCTGCCAATGTTTGATTAAGAATGGCTACGATTTGAGAACGTGCTTCGGCAGGAATATCAATACGAGAGGGATAAAGTCGGGATGTCTGCTTATTGTCGCTCATGGTTCCACGTTTTTTGATCGACACATTGAGTCTACAAATAGTGATGGAGTTTGGGGAACTTCCGAAAGACAGATGGTTTTTCCGCACGAATGATTTATTATCTTGATTATTCTTGGGAATACTCAGTTATTAGTGCTGAGTCAGCGTATTTATTCCTAACTCAGCACTCAGTACTTTTTTATAGGCGGTGCTTGTCGATCGCATTGAATGTACCACCAAACAAGCGATCGCGGATAATCTGCAAGAAGTCATGGGGAAAACCAAGTTCAATTTGACTCACTTCGTTGAGGCGTTGCAGATGTTCCGGCGATAAGGTGATATCTAAACAAGCCAAGTTATCTTGAAATTGGCTGAGTTTGCGTGCGCCAACAATGGGAATAATTACACCACTTTGGGCGCGTAACCAAGCTAATGCAACTTGCGAAGGTGAAGCGCCAATTTCCGCAGCAACTTGACTCACTACTTGGGCGATCGCTATACTGCGTTCTGATACAGTACCCATTGCTGGGTTTGACAATCTACCTTGTTCTTCTCCTGGTTGCAGAGGCTTATTATACTTACCTGTCAGCACACCACCAGCTAAGGGCGACCAAGGTGTAACGGCTAAATCAAAGGCTTTAGCCATTGGTAGCAAATCTCGCTCTGGTGTTCGTTGAATTAAATTATACTCAATCTGTAAAGCGACAAACTGTGTCCAGCCTTGATATTGAGCGATAGTATTAGCTTGAGCCACAATCCAAGCTGGTGCATCGGAAATACCAATGTAAAGAACTTTACCTTGCCTAACCACATCATCAAGCGATCGCATCACCTCCTCAATCGGAGTGGTAAAATCCCAAGCATGTAACCAAAATAAATCAATATAGTCTGTATTCAGTCTTTTGAGGCTACCTTCTAAAGATTGCACCAAATTCTTGCGATGGTTGCCACTACCATTGGGATTACCTGTATTTTCTCCTATCCGCGTCGGAAAAGAATATTTAGTTGCAACTACAAAACGTTCTCTGTCTTGAGCAATTAATTCACCAACGATTTTTTCACTACTACCATTGGTGTAACCATTAGCAGTATCAATAAAATTCCCACCTGCTGCTGTAAAAGTCTCAAAAATTCTCCGACTTTCATCAACAGAAGCACCCCAACCCCAGTCTTCACCAAAAGTCATCGTTCCCAAGCAGAGTTCCGAAACTCTCAACCCACTTTTGCCTAAGAGTTTGTATCTCATATCACTCGCAATTGGTAGTTTTTAATTACCTTAGCAGTGAAAAATTACCAGTAACAATTGACCAATGGTAGATGACGCTGACTTAGAAAGGTGTTGTTGCTTGAAAATGAAGAGTTTTGGCTAATGGGGGATGATAAAAGCTGATTTCCCTGGCGTGGAGATGTAAACGATTTGCACCAGCAGTACATCCATAAAAGCGATCGCCCAATATTACCACGCCTAATCCTACGGCTGCATGAACCCGTAACTGATGAGTGCGTCCCGTGAGGGGGATAAATTCTACACGGGTGTATTCGCCTTCTTTGGCAATTACCTGAAACTGAGTGACACTAGGTTTACCATATTGCCAATCAACTTGTTGATAAGGACGATTTTGCGGATTTCCCCAAAGTGGTAATTCAATCACACCTTGATTTTGAGTCACCGCACCTGCCAGAATTGCTTCATAGACTTTCTGCACCTGTCGCTGTTGGAATTGTTGACTGAGGTAAGAGTGTGTATTGCGATCGCGTGCTATCAACAAAATACCAGAAGTCTCCTGATCCAAGCGATGCACAGGTACAAGATTCATCCCATCAGCTAACAAATTCCGCAAACGACTCAGCACACTATCTTGGGTGTCACGATAACGCCCAGGAACAGATAACAGTCCCGCAGGTTTATTCACAGCAATTAGCCATTCGTCTTGATAAATAATTTTTTCTCCCTTGTCTCCCTTGTCTCCCCTGTCTCCCCTGTCTCCCCTGTCTCCCTTGTCTCCCTTGTCTCCCCTGTCTCCCTCCTCCCATTTCCTAAAAGATTGTAAAAAACCTACATTCGTCAGTGGGGGGTTAGGTTTCATACCCGACAGCAAAAACCCCATTAACGGCTGACAGCGTTCTGCACAAGCTTCATAAAATTCCCCCTGAACTTTGTCGCCTGAAGATTTCCCCCACCAAAATTCCGCCATTGCTAAAGGTTTAAGATGATTGCTGGCGGCGTAATGCAATAACTTTGGGGCGCAACAGTCGCCCGTACCCGTGGGTAAACCATCCGGCATTAATTGTTGTAAGGTGAGAGACTGACCGAAAAAATTCATCAGCGAGTAAGCGGCGTGCATTTCGGCTTGGAGTTGACGAGATAAGGTTTTACGCTGTTGTTTTAATTCCCTGATTTTGGTATCTGCGGCGGTAATTAATTGTTGAAGTGGCTGTAAAACTGTATCTTGCTGACGTTTGAGTTGTCGCCGTTCAATCCCATCTTTGCGACTGGCTTCGTCAAGTTCTGTAAGTGCAGTGGTGAGAACTTCGCCTGTGAGTATTTCACCCAGTATTTGACGTTGGGCTTGGCGTTGATATCTGCATTCACGATGGCGATCGCTCATGACTTGCAATTGCTGTACAAATTCAGCAGATAATATTTCATACTGCCGTCGTTCTGGTAATTGTTGTAAAGCAATAATTTCTTGTTTAATTGCCTCTAATTTTGCTAAAGTCTCAGTCTCTGATAAAGCAACTGCTTCTCTTCCGGGAATTGGCGGAACCCAGCCTTCAACAACACTTTGACCGTTTAATAATCCTGAAAAAGCTTGAATAACTTTTTGTTCGCCACTGGGCAATTCAACTAATAAAACACCATACATTTTACCTTCGCTGGCATAACGCTCATCCCTAGCGAGATAGTTCATTAAGCCACGGGCAATTGCTTCTATTAAAGCAGTACGGGGTAATCTCAGCAGTTCGCCTGTTTGGGGACAATGCCCTTCATAGTAATAGTTAGGAGTAAGTTTATTGACTGCAAAATTACAGTCAATAAAATCTGAAATTGGCGAAAGCAGCGAACAGTCAAGCATTTAAGAGACAATTTATAAAGTAAATCTTCAGTAGTGGACTGACACCGCTAATTTATAAAAATCTCTTGTGGGATGGGCTTCTAGCCCATCTGGTGCGGTTAGGAGTACCAACATACTTACAAAGGAATTTCAATTAACATTTCACAACCCTTTCCTGCTGGAGAAACACACTTAATGTTGCCACCATGTTTATCTACAACAATTTGGTAGCTGATGGATAAACCTAACCCTGTACCTTGTCCTGGTTGTTTGGTGGTAAAGAATGGTTCAAAAATGCGCGATCGCAGATGATGAGGAATACCACAACCATTGTCGGCAATTTTTATTTGAATAGTATTCTCTTCTGTAACTTTTGTTTGAATCCAAATTGTTGGATTATCTATAATTTTGCCATTGGTCACAGCCTCTTCTAGCGCATCAATAGCATTATTGAGAATATTCATAAACACCTGATTCATCTGCGCCGCATAGCAAACCACACGGGGTAATTCACTATATTCCTTCATAACTTCAATTCCTGAAGAATTATCATTTGCTTGCAGTCGATGTTGCAGAATCAACAAAGTACTTTCAATTCCTTCATGCAAATCAACAGGTTTTTTTTCTGCTTCATCCAATCTAGCAAAGGTGCGTAAAGATAAAACTAACTGCGAAATTCTATCCGCTCCCATTGTCATGGAATTGAGCATCTTAGGCAAATCATTAGTAATAAAATCTACATCTATTTTTTCGCCAAATTCTCTAATTTCGGCTTTGGCTTTGGGATAATGTTTCTGATACATACTCAGCAATGTGAGTAAGTCTTCAGTATAGTCGTGTAAATAAGAAATATTGCCAAAAATAAAACTGATGGGGTTATTAATTTCGTGGGCTATGCCTGCAACTAATTGACCTAAACCAGCCATTTTTTCACTTTGAATTAATTGGCTTTGAGTTTGCTGTAACTCTTGGAGAGTTTGCCTGAGTTCTTCTTTTTGCCTTTGAGTTTGTTCTAATAATTCTGCTTGCTGGAGTCCGACACCTAATTGATTACCAATTTGTACTAATAAATCGATTTCATCTTCTTTCCAATTGCGAGCGGCGGTGTTGTGATAAGCCGCTAGTAATCCCCAAAGTTTATCACCTTGGAAAATCGGCACAATCATATAAGAACGTGCTTCCATCAATTGACTCAAAGATATATATTTATGAGCCTCTTGATTGTTATAAATATCTCTGACTACTAAAGTGTGTCCTTTTGCAAAATCTCCGCCTTGGGTTGTTTGTAAGTAGTCATTGGCAATCACACTTAAAAGTTTGCGGACTGAAGCCCAACCTGGGGCTGCTGACTCAGCCACAAATTCGCCACTCCAATCAGGACGAAAACGATAAATTGTCACCTGATCTACTTCTAACAACCTCTGCACTTCTTTGGTACTGGTGACAAAAATAGTGTTCAAGTCCAGAGATTGCCGAATTTTTTCGACTGTAGTGGCCAAGGCTTTTTCTCTTTGGGCGGCTTTGCGTTCGCGTTCAGCTGCTTTTGCTAGTTGTTCAGCTTGCAACTGTACTTGTTTTAAAGCTTCTGCTTGCTGTAAAGCGACTCCTAACTGTATGCCAACCTGGGCGAGTAAGTTGATTTCTTCATCTTGCCAATAACGAGGCTGGGAGTTTTGATAAGCTACTAACAATCCCCATAACTTTTCACCTTGGGATATTGGCACAAATACTTCATGACGAGGATATTTGCCTGCTTGGGTTTCTTTTAATAAGACACGTTCTGTAACTGGCTGGGGTTTAACAACTGGTGTCCAACCATCCACAATCGAATCAGCGACAAATTCACCACTCCAGTCAGGGTAAAAGCGATAAATTGCGACTCTTTCCACATCCAACAGTCTTCTTACTTCTTGGGTAGTGGTTTTAAAAATTGCGTCAATATCTAGAGATTGGCGAATTTTTTCAACTGTATTTGCCAGCGCCCTTTGACGTTCAGCAGCTTTACTCAGTTCTGCTGCTTGCAGCTGCATTTGTTGTAAAAATTCTGCTTGTTGTAAAGCGACACCTAGTTGAGTACTAACTTGGGTGAGTAAGTAGACTTCATCTTCTTGCCAATCACGGCGACCTGAGTTTTGATACACTGCCAATAAACCCCACAGCTTTTGACCGTGGTAAATGGCAATAATCACATAAGCTCTGGCTTGATAGCTTTCTAAGAGTTTGATGTAACAGTCGGTGAAACCATAATCATAAATATCACAACAAATACGATATACTTCACTTCTGGCAAACATCCCCCCTTCCGTATCTTGTAAATACGTATCCATGATGGGGGTTTCGGCTAAATCTTTAACGCTACACTCGCTGACATTTTCTTTTAATTGTGGTTGATTTGACTGTTCATCAATCAGCGAAATCCAACCTTCTGCTACTGATTCAAAGATAAATTCACCACTCCAATCAGGATTAAAGCGATAAATAGCGACGCGATCCGCATTTAGCAGTTGTCTGATTTCTACTGTACTGGTGCGGAAAATGCTGTCTAAATCTAAAGACTGACGAATTTTTTCAACGGTGATAGCAATGGTTCTTTGCCATTCGGCTGCTTTTGCCCTGGCTTGTGCTTGTGCTAGTTGTGTTGATTGTATTTTTACTTGTTCGAGATAATCGGCTTGCTGTAAGGCAACTCCTAAATGTGCGGCGATAAGTTGCACAAACTCAATTTCTGATTCTTCCCATTGGCGAGGGTTACTACATTGATGAATACATAATAATCCCCATAAATCTTTGCCTTTCATTAAGGCGGCTGCAATGTTAGCCCGGACTTGAAATCGCTCTAAAATCTCGACATGGCAATCGCTCACACTAGCTTGATATATATCTGCTATTGCATGAATTCGCCCTTCCTGATACAGTCCGGCAAATTCCGCAGCAAAGCAGTGATCACGTAGTTTAGCTGATAGTGCTGAAACCCATTCGGAACCGACATCTTCATAGATGAATTCTCCTTCCCATCCCAACTCAGGATAAAAACGAAACACACCCACACGATCAGTTTTGAGTAATTGTCGAACTTCCGTAACTGTAATTTTAAATATGGTATCTATATCTAAAGTTTCTCGAATCCGAGCAATAACTCCAGATAAGGCCTTTTGCTTCTCACTCTGAACTAGGGAGAAAGGATTTTCTGATTGATATTCTGTTTGTTGTGAATTTGATTTTATGATGTAAGAGTTTTCCATTCCTGCTAGGACTTTAAAATATTGAAAGTCTTCTATTGTAGAATTCCCTAATTTCTAAGAAAGATAACAGTCAAAAATTTGATTTATAGCTAAATTCATTTATGATAATTTACGTAAATTAAAAGTTACTCAGTAAGAGATAAGTTGATTAACTCTGGATTGATGAAGGAAATTATACTTTTTGGATTCTAACTAATAGACAGTTTAATTTATGCTTTGGTTTCATTACCTAATATGACTTATTATAAGACTCTTATTTCATTTATAAAAGAATTTTTATCTCTAAAAAGTAATCTTTACAGATTCCTCATCTTAAAATACACAGATAACTTAAAAATCAAAATAGATGCTTCTAGATTTTATGTTAATTTAACCAATTAATTGATAAATAATGATAGTAAGTACAGCATAAAAATTAAAACGTATATTAGTTGATGTTGAGGCTAGTAAAGAAGTTTTGATTGATATCAAATCAAATAGTTAAAATTTTTTATAATTGCTGTTTGCTTTAAAATATCTACAAACAAGACAGGAATGCGATCGCTAATATCGCATTCCTGTAAGAAAATAATTCAACTGCGATCGCATTATCGCTTTTTGGGCGATGCGCGGCGCTGTTCGCGTTTTTCGACTTCCCGAAGACGGCGATCGCGCCAATCTGCCAAGGTTAAGTAGCCAACGCCACCAGTAACTGCGATTAACAGTACTAACGCCAGTAATGCCAGAATACTCAGAAATGGACTTTCCACGATTCCCCTATAGTCCGTTGCGTCCCCAAACTACCATTGCGATCGACCAAGTGAACACAACTAACAGTGATACCCATCCCAATGTCAAAATTCCCATAGTCTTAAATTTGGCAAATCATTACAAAAGGTCTCTAATATTTATCATACCTGCAACTGGATACGAGGAAGTCTGAAGTCTGAATCAGATTCTCCCCACTCCCAACTCCCTACTTCTTATTGAGACAATGAACAGAATTTCCGATCCACTACTAATGGCTGAACGCTTAGAGTCTCTCAAAGCCGGGATAATTGGCGGTTTATTGCTGGGTGTTATTTGCTTGATGACAAGTTTACTCAATACTCTGGTGTTGGCAAGATATTTTGAGATATTGACCAGTTTACAAGTGAAGTGGGATTGGCAGTTGTTGATGAGTTGGGCGATCGCCACTTTCTCTGGTTTACTGTTTGGTGTCACTTATCGCTATATCATTCGCCAAGACCAAAATCCGCAACTCAAAGCTGGCGGGATGATGGCTTTTGGTTTAGTGCGGGGGTTAGCACAGATAGAACATGACTGGAGTTTGGCGGGTGTTGTGTTAGCAGGTGAAAGTGTGTTGTGGTTTATTGTAGCTGCGATCGTTTTAGATCAAGCTATTCAATTAGGCTGGGTTAAAGCTTTTTCATCTACGTAAAGATATCCAACATTTATGAGCCAAATTTTGTTCATACGCGCTACCTCAGCGTTTACCAGGAAGAATCTTGTAAGTTTATGAATTTTTCACTTAACTCATGAGTTACAACAGCTAAAAAGTAACTCTTTTTCTTGATTGCGAGTTAAAAATCGCATCTACGGTTATTAACTAGTTATATTTTTTAAGCTAATTCCTATATTTTTATATACAAATAATTGTGCTGTTTAACTTTATTTAAAAGATATTTTTCTAACATTTAACATGGAATATTTGCGTTAATTCAACTAGCTAAACCAAGTCTGATATTTGAGAATGAGCTGATTTTACTCATGTTTGAGTCAGTTATCTAAGTATTGTTATTTACTTGGGTTAGCTCAAACTGGCAGCAATATATTTTTCTAGTGTAATACTAGCATTATTTATCACTATCAGTATATTGAAATTTAAATTATTCTTGGCTGTAGCAAAACTTTTACTAGTAGCTTCTAATGAAGATTTATCGAGAGTATTGACTATTGCTTTTGAATTATTTACGCTCAAAAAATATTTTTATTGAATCAATAGATTTATAAGTGTCAAAAACTCTACCAAAATAAGTAACATAATTTGATTTCCTGTTTGATAAAAATCAAAAATTTTTGTGATCACTAAAAATATTCCTGGATTTTATTCTAGTGAATCGATTAAATAAGTAAATATTTCGTAGAGGCTAAAATGATTTTTAATCAACAGCAAGTTACTCTAAACTTACCATTTCAAAAATTTAATATTAAACAAGTTTCTGCTATTTTGCGTCGTCGTCGCTATTTAGTATTAGGTGTTTCTTGTGCGGTGATGTCTGTAATTAGTGTAGTTGCTATTAATACTAAAACTAATTACCAAAGTTCTATGCAATTGCTTGTGACTGCTGATGCAAATGCAGGAACCACAGGTAGTAGGATGATGGATTTTGCTGGTAGTGAGATTGTGGGATTAAATTCATCAGTTTTAGACTACACAGCACAGATGAAAATGCTTTTGAGTCCCCAACTCATTGCAGAAGCTGTATCTTTACTTAAGGCAGAATATCCAGATATTACCATCGAAGATATTAATGGCAAGCAAGCAAAGCTTTCTATCACCAAATTAGATGAAAAAATCATCTCTAATAATCAGCCTTTACAAATATTAGAAGTGACCTTCAGTGATGAAGATCCGGTGAAAAGCCAGAAAGTTCTACAAGCACTACAGCAAGTTTATCAAAATTATCAGATCCAACAGCAAAAAGAGCGTTTAAATAAAGGTCTGGCTTTTATTAATGCTCGTATCCCGCAAATGAAAAAAGAGGTGAATCAAGCGGAAAAAAATTTAGAGCATTTTCGCCGGAAACATAATCTACTTGACCCAGAAGTACAAAGCAAAATTTTGATTGAATCTTTGGCAACGGTACAACAGCAACTACAAATCACCCGCGCCCAAATTCAAGATGTCCAAGCCCGCTATAATAACTTACAACAAGAAGTTGCGACTTCATCACACAAAGCCAGAATAGCGGCTCGGTTAAATCAATCAAGTAGTTACCAAACACTCTTGGATGATTTTAAAAAGACGGAACTTGCTTTAGCTAAAGAGCAGAAACGTTATACCAATGAGTCTCCTATAATCCAACAACTGAAAGAACAACGCCAGAATCAGTTGCTGCTTTTAAAAAGAGAATCAAATCAATTATTAACAGACATCAAGCAATCTACTGATAGCGCAGCACAAACCGATGGTGCTGATCCGCAATTATTACAAGAGTTAATTCAAGTCCAAACCACAGCTTTAGGGCTAGTCGCCAATGAAAAGAGTTTAGCTGAAACCGAACAAAAACTCAGATTTGAATTTAGTCAATACCCCAGTTTATTGGCACAATATAACCGTTTATTGCCAGAAGTACAGGCTAAACGTAAGCAGCTTGAACAACTATTACAAGCACAGCAATCTTTGGGTTTGAAAATTGCCCAAGGTGGTTTGGCATGGGAGGTATTAGAAGAACCAAGTTTAGGTAAACTCATAGGAATTAACAGATTATCACTGTTGTTAGGAGGTGTCGTACTGAGTCCAATTTTAGGAATTGCGATCGCCTTAAGTTGGGGAATGTTTACCCGCACCATTTATTCCACAAAAGAATTACAGCAGTCCACCAATTTACGGTTACTAGGTTCTGTACCGAAACTAGCACCCAGAGGATTGACAAAATGGCTACCAAATCTTTCAGGTCATAAACAACGCAACATTGCTTCTAATTTTACCGAAACTGACAGTTGGTTGCCTTGTCATGAAACCTTAGATATTCTCTATCAAAATCTGCAAATATCTAAGTCTCCTTTGCCTTTTAAATCTTTGATGTTTACTTCTGCTTTATCAGGTGAAGGAAAGACAACTGTTTTACTTGGATTGGCGGCTAGTGCAGCAAGAATGCACCGACGCATTCTCTTAATTGATGCCAATTTGCGGTATCCCCATTTACATAAAATGCTGCAATTATCTAATGATTGGGGTTTATCTTTATTATTGCTGGATGAAACAAGCAATCACATTCATAATTACATCCAGCCAGTTCACCCGTTAATTGATGTTTTGACTGCTGGGCCAAAACCAGATGATACTATCAGATTACTGAGTTCTCAGCGGATGAAAGAACTGATCAAGCGATTTGAGCAAAGCTATGACTTAGTGTTAGTTGATGCACCACCAATTTTAGGTACAGCCGATGCGAGAATTTTAGCTGGATATTGCCATGAAATTGTTATGGTAGGGCGAATGGGTCAACTAACTCAAGGTGATTTAATGCAAGCTCAAGAAATTTTGAGCCATTTAAATTTAATTGGTATTATCGCTAATGGCGTAAGGAGCCATCAGCAGGTTTAATTGTAGTCATTTACCATGAATTTTCTGCCTTGTGCTTTTTTGGTTGCCCACTAAAAATACATTGCATAATTGATAGGAGGCGGCAACCTCCTATGTTGGAGAACTGTCTCATCTTGAGTGGTAGATGCCAAGAGCGTCAAGCAGATACTAGTGTGATTAGATGATCAGCATGAAATTCCAACTGTTTTTAGGATCTTTGTTTTCTCAGGTTAAATTCCGGCATTGGTGGATGGGTATCCTCTTGTGGATTGCTTTGGTTGCGCCTGCTCAAGCATCGGTGATTTTACGCGTGGCGATTGAGAGGGGAGTTAATCAAGTCAAGGTCGGTAGTTCTACGGCAGCTTTAGTTAAAGATAGTACCGGAAAGACTCTAGGACAATTGCCAGCGATGAGTGCCTATTACGCCCAGTCAGTTCCGGGAGGAGTGGCTTTAGATAAGTGGCAATCTGGTTTGTTTTGGATTGAGCCAACGGGTAAAGGATTTGTATATATTGGCGATCGCTGGTATCGCGGCAGAACCTTGGTTGTCCCCACAGAAAAAGGTTTAACGGCGGTTAATTGGGTGGATGCGGAAGAATATCTCTACAGTGTGATTGGCGGTGAAATGGATACTAGCTGGCCGCAGGAAGCACTGAAAGCCCAAGCGATCGCAGCTCGTACCTACGCTCTCTACGAACGGGAAAAACAACGCAATAACCCCATCTACGATTTAGGTGATAGTCCTGATCGCTGGCAAATTTATCAAGGAGTCAAGAGTGAGTCTCCTTCTACTTACGCAGCCGTTGATGGTACGGCGGGACAAGTCCTAACTTATAACAACAAAATTATTCTCTCTGTTTTCCATGCTTGTTCGGGCGGACATACCGAAAATGTGGAAGATGTCTGGGGAAATACTTTGCCTTACCTGCGGGCTGTGCAAGACTACGATCAAGATGTCAAAGAATGCAATTGGGTTAAAACTTTCTCCCCTGGGGAAATTAGCGCCAGAATTTCTGGTGTCGGCAATGTTAAGGACATCATTCCCGAAAAATACTCGCCTTTCCGCAGTGTCAAAGCCTTAAAAATTGTCGGTGATAAAGGTACAAAAGTCTTAGAAGGTGAGGCAGTACGTACTGCACTGAAGCTGAGAAGTACCCGTTTTAATGTCAGTAAAAGTGCAGATGGCAGTTTTGTGCTGCAAGGCTTAGGTTATGGCCATGCTTTAGGAATGAGCCAATGGGGCGCATACAACCTAGCTCGACGCGGCATTAATCACCTGCAAATTTTAGGTCATTATTATCAAGGTGTAGCCCTTACACCGATTAAAGCGAAGTAAGGAGAAAGTATGAAGTGTGAAGTCTATGAAATTTATCCTTCACACTTCATCAATTATTCTCCCCTTTGCAGACGCTTTTGCCATTCTGCTTCGATTTGGTCAGAGTTCTGAATTTCCTGTTCTAGTAAGTCGGTTTCGGTGGTGTAGACTAAATCTTTGTTTTCAATGATTTTTTCAGTGGCAAACTGTTGGGCAAAGTCAATTTTTTGCTGTAACTTAGCATCTGGATTAGTTAATAGTCTGGCGCGAGATAAGCGATCGCGGTTACGTGCTGTAATTTTCTGATTGCGCCACTGAATCCAGAAATACCTTACTAGTGGGACACCCAAAAATCCTATACCGTAAGCCAACAGCAGCCAATAAATTCCTTGGACAAAAGCAACTAATCCGCCTAATTGTGCAGCCGCAATCCCATCTCTGATTAAATTTCCGAGGATTAAAGCGCCTACAAAATTGAGGACTCCTAAGCCAGTACTCAACATAATTTGTCCAGAATCAGCTTGACTAAAACGCCAAGGTGATTCTTCTAAATAAGGTTGTACTGACTGACGATTTTTTTGACTGGCTTGAACTTGTAATTCGGGAAAATAATAAACGATTTCCCCTTGGGAACTAACTTTTGGTTCCCCGTTAAAGCGCAACAGTACAGGCAGCATATAATCTTCGTACTCTTGTCTATAACTGAGGCCAAGGTCATCTAAATATGGCGCAATTTGTTCTGCTACCACTGCACCACCCTGACGGCGAATGACAGTAGCTATTTCTTGCCAGCGACGTTCTTCTAATTTGGCATTAGGATTACCATCACCAAATAAAAAGGAAAACACCGCTTCAAAGAAATTCATCTCACTACCTCTACCTTGACGGCTGTTTTGTCGCCTTTGTTGGTAGGAAGTATCGTAGTAGTTGGGACTAAAATACCAAAATAAATCGGGGAAAAAGAAGAAGCCGCCGCCGCGATCGCTACTACCTCGATTGTTATCGCGATCGGAATTAGCCGCAGTAATAATTATAATGATGCTAATAGTAATTAACGCGATCGAAACAACTAAAAATATCCCGAAAGAAATGCGAATTAGGTAGAAAAGAACTTGCCAAATTTTTTGCCACCATTCTTGCAAACGTAACTGAAAATATTTATTCCGTAAAATTGCCCTAAAATTCTGCGGAAATAGGTAAACAATATCACCTGTTTCCGCTACTTGCAAATGTCCACCAGCATCAGTAGCTAAAGCCAGTAAACCTTGATTGGCTTCTGCAATTTTTAAGCCTGCTTGGGTGGCAACATCACCAATGGTAACTCGATAACCCAGTTGCTCCACAGCATTCATGATCGCTGGATTGGGAGCCATCGCTCTCCCCTCCTGTTTTAATTGACTCTATCTTTCTCTAGTATAAAGTTTTATTTTGGGAGACTTGGAGAAGTGCTGATTAACTGCTGGTGAAGTCACATAATCAACAACAAGAATAATTAATTTTTCAATCTCAAATATATTAATCGCCACTTTCACCATGTTAAAATTATTTGCCTTGGCTTGGTTAATCAGCAAATTTTCTGTCCTCAAATATGGTTCAGTACACTCTCGCCCAAAGCCCAGAAATTATCCTTTCCGTTCCTGGCAAAGATTCTGCTAAAGCTCGTGATAAAGCAATGGATCAGTTGATGGAACTGATGGATGCCGGTAAACTCCCTACGGAATTAGAAGAAGGATTCGGCCCACAACAATTAATTGAGGTCAAAGAATCAACCAGTGACCATAACAACAGTGAAGATGCCATTACTCAAGCAGTCCAAGTGTTAAGTAATTTAGCGACACTCAAGTTGAAAGTACAAGAATCTCGCACGGAAGCCTTAGAACTTCGCAAAGCTGTTGATATTTTGTTCTCGGATAACACTGTCACCGAAGAAGAAATTACACGTCTGAAAGAAGGTTTTAAAGTTCTCAAAAATTTCGCTCAAGCAAATCTGCGTTACCAAGAAGCACGCGCTAAAGCAGAACAGGCACGACAAGTTTTAGACCAAGCCTTAAAATCGCCGGACGCGTAAATATTTTTTACTGTAGGTTGACAAGTTGAAGCTGTCATTGATCATTAATTATTAGTCCTTTGTCAATACCAATGACTAATGACAAAGGACGAAAGATAACCTTTACTTTAGCGTCGTCTGATGCCTCTAAAAACAGAGTTAGCTTGTTCGTCGCTATTTGGTGTTTCTACTTCGACAATTTCAGCACTGGTACTCTTTTTGTAATATTGCTGATAATAGTCATGGGAAACAGGTGTGGAATCTTTTGATTTGTTGGCAATCATCCCTAACAGGGGTGTACCAGAGATTTGAATTTCTTCTAATACTTGCTTGAGAGCAGTACGTTTCAAATGACCCAAACCAGCTACCATGACAATCCCATTGGTGTTAGATGCTAACAGGTACGCATCAGCAAACCCTAGCAATGGGGGAGTGTCATAAATTACTAAATCAAAGCTACTTTGCAGTTCGTTCATTAAATCCTGCATTTTCTTAGAAGCCAGTAACCTAACGGAATCGGGAGGTGTTGGCCCCGCAGTCATAACAAATAGATTATCTTCTACTGGCGATCGCTCAATCACATTTTCCCAATCTAAATCTTGGGCAATGACATCAGTCAAACCCTGAACATTCAGTACACCCAGACGTTGATGCAAACTAGGACAACGCAGGTTAGAATCTACCAGCAACACTCTCTGCCCCATTGCCGCAGCGGCCTGTGCTAAATGTACAGCTACCGTAGATTTCCCATCTCCCTGGCCAGCAGAACTAATTACCAAAGAGCGAATCGGGTCATCGGAACCCAATAACATGATATTGGTGTAGAGCGATCGGAAAATCTCAAAGAAAGAAGCCCGATTCGTTTGTTGTAAGCCTCTAGATAAAGCTGATTGTGGTGCTGCTTCTAATTCTTTTCTTAAAGGTACAATTCCCAGTAATGGCAACTTAGTACTGTTCTTCAACTCTTGAACCGTGTAGAAAATATTACTCAATTTATCAACAATTAAAGCTGCCCCTATACCCAACACCAATCCTAAAACTCCACCAATTGCTAAGTTAAATTTGGCACTGTTAGAGATTGCACTTGGTTTATTAACTGCCGCTAATTTTGGATCAAGTAATCGCCAAGGTTGTTGTTTTTGAGATTTTTCAATTTCTAGTGCTTGTTGTTTAGTAGTAAATTGCGTTAAAGAACTGTTAGCAATTTCTAATTGTTGTTGAATATTGGTATAGGTACGAGTCAGAGTAGCTAAGTATCTTACGTCGTTATTCAGAGTTTTGATTTTGTCATATAAAAACTGGTCACGAGCAGAAACCGAGCGGATTTGGCTTTGCAACTCTCTTTGCAGACGCATTTCCTCCCCAGCCAACAAAGGCAACAAATAAGCTTTCCTATCTCTTAGAGTCAGCATAGCTGGATTGTCTGGTGTATATATTGCTGCCTTTTGAGCGATTTCAATATCAACGGTTTGGATTTGATCTAGTATCTTTTGATAACGTCCATTTTCACTCAGTAAAGAATTACCTGCCCTTTCACCAGGGTTTCTGGCTAATTCTCTTTGCAAATCTTGATATCTAGCAACTAATTGTTCTAGTTGTAAGCGATTTTCTATTCGCTGTTGTCGCAACCCAGCCAGTTGACTAGCCAATTCTTGCGATCTTTGGGCTGGATCAATGAGATTATTTTCTACTTGTAAATTGCGGAGTTGATTTTGCCAATATTTTACTCTTGCTTCTATTGGCTGTCTTTGTTTATCAACAAACTCAATCGCCTGATCAACATCTAATTGACGTTCTTGTAAACTATAAGCTAAATAAGCATCAGCTAATAGCTTAGAAACATCACTAACTAATTTTGGGTCTGGGTGTGTATATTGGACAGTTAAAATATCCGGTGATTGTGAGCCGATATTTAAACCAGAAACTAGCAAATTATAAGTAATGTATGGGTATTTGGGCTTGAGCTTCTCAACAATCGGATCAAGTACTCTGGGACTACGCAAGACTTGAATAGTTGTATTACCACCATCTCCTTTGCCTGATGAGACTGCAACCCTGGGAGTCGCATCTTCATCAGAAATGGTTTGAGGCACACTAGCTATAACCTTAGTCTCACCAGTTACCTGCTTCGTTAAAATATCAAACGAACCGAGATACACTGGAGGATCAGTTTCTGCCTTTAACACCGCTGCTGTAGCCACTAAAGCAGTTATCCCAGAAATTATCAGCAATCGACGACGCAAAATCGCAAAAATCTGGCCTATATGCAATTCATCATCATCATTGTTGTTAAACTGAGCAGATTTAGCTTGTGACAGGTAAGGGTGTTTTTCTGACTTCAGCATAGTGTTTGTAAATTAAACGACAGGGATTTGATGCAGTAAAAACTAGGACGTGTATTTTGGCGTAGATGTTGGGAATGCTTATAAGTTACCTTGTCTGTTGCTATGCCCTGGCAAATTTTGGAATTGACTAACTAACCAATACATTAGACAAATTTAAGTACATATGTATTATGAAAAACTTAGTTCATACACTTATTGCTGTGGTTAAAGTTTTACAAATACAGTTTAGTAAAGGGTAACGCAATACAAATACAGTAACATTGCGTAGCATAAATTTGTTAGCTTTGCTGAATATTATTTTTGGGCTATACAAAATTTTTACTGAAACAACACGAAATTTTTAACTTTCGACTCTGTAAAAATTATCTAAGACCCCAAGTAGAGACTTGTGTATACACAAGTCTCTACTTAGCCTTAATTAAACCAAGCTGCGAACTGGAAGAATTGCCCTCGGAAAACTTCTAACAACCGTAACCAAGTATTTGTATCTGTGACTTTACCTAACTCTAAATAAGGTGCAGGAGCAGTTCCTTGCACCCATAAAACTAAATCAAAGGTTTGCGGCTGAGTGAAGACCTTGTTGAGATTAATACCTCTAACTTCGCGTTTTCTCCAGAGAGGGACTAGTTTTTGACCTGTTAATAACGCATCAGCCTCATTTAAAAAAGTCAGCCACTCATCAATCATGGGTTTAGTGACGACTGCATTGGGAATTACCCCTTTTTGTTGAGGATTGGGTAGCCATTCCCGGTCATTATCAGTTTCGGCTAAAATCAAATCCCAAGATTGACGACTTAAGGCTGTGACTGTGCGTAAATTTTCCATTGCAGTGGTTAAACGTTCTGGTTCAGCCACGGGAAAATTCATCAGATGAACAAACGCAACGATGTCGGTAATAATATCAAAGTCAAAACTACCAGATGGGCTTCTACCCTCAACCAGAAAGGGATAGGGGGTTTTTGGTTGAGCAAAAATTAAATGAGCCGTGGCATCAAAAAGTTTACTTTCATCGTAAGCTAAAACGATCTGAGCGATCGCAGATAGTAAATTGCAGTATCCCCTTAGCCAAATTACATCACCTGCATCAAAAGCGATCGCTAAATTTTGGGCAGCTTTTTCACTGGCTGGTATCCCTGTCAATAAGCTAAAAGTCTTCCAGAAAGATTCATCTTCTACTAACTTACCATCTCCGTTGATATCCAACCTTGTTAAACCCAGCCTCAGCGGTAACTTAACTTGATTATCTTTGATTGGTTCCAGGGTATCCTTGACTTGAGTTAAATCATTGAGTAAATTTTGCAGAACATTTCGTGTATCTTGATATGTGACTGGCTCTGGTTTAGGATTTATCGGTACAGGCAAACGTAAAATCGGGAAAAACTGGGTAACAAAATTTTGCTGCACACCGTAACGGTAAAGCGACTGGGTTAATCTTTGAGTTGCACCCATCAACTGCACAACTCCCAACTTAAATCGCGTCAAATCATCATTGTTGTTTTCTTGGAGTTTGGCCGTAAAAGCTGCTTCTGCTTCCTGAAATTGAGCATTTATCAGATACTCCTCAATATCCGAAGAAGGTGTTGCCGATTTCACTAGCGGCGTAAATGAGAATAATAGGCTAAGGACTAGTAAAAGAGAACAAACAAAAAGGCGCATAAGTTTTCACCTCATAAATTGATTTGTTTGCGCTACTTTAACCTAAATCATCCATAAGCCTGTCAAAGAATAGCTAAAAGTCTAGTTTAGGTGACAGGTGATAGGTGACAGATAACGGTCTAAAAGCACAATCTTTGGGTGTAATTCATGGTAATTGCTGTATAGCAGATAGCATCATTTTTTAATTGCAACAGCTTTTTTACGGAAATTAACGCAACACTTCCCACAATTGCGGAAATTATTGGTTACGATTGTCTGGATTTTAAAGCTGGTGGGGTATGAATCTCTGTGTGGCGTAAATATAGTTTTATTACTAGTGTTAGTCTAAGTCTTGCTTTATTAGTTACTGGTTGTGAAAATAAAACCTCCCAGTGTCAGCGACTAATTCAAGTCGTGAACGAAGGAAATGCTCTTATTGATCAAAATAAAGGCAAGCAAGCTGTTACTAGCTTGCAATTATCTAAAGATTTAGAAGCGATTAATACATCTTTAGAAGAATTAAAATTGGCCGATCCCCAACTCAAAGAATATCAAAGTCGTTTTCAAAAGGTGTTTGATAACCTCAGTCATGCTATAGCTAAGGCGGCTCAAGCTTTGGCTGCTGCAAAAACAGCCGAAGCTTCACCAACGGGTAGAGAAAAAATTAAAAAAGCCAGAACCGACATTGATAACGCCTTAACAGCCGCCGCTAAAACTGCTGGCAAAGAATCAGATAATTTAATGAATGATCTGAATAAATACTGTACCCAGTCGGAATAAAAGTCTGAAGTGTGTAGACGCGCGGTGGCTTGCCGCAGGCTAGTCTGAAGTATCAAGTGTGAAGATTGAGATTGAAACCCTACCGAGGTGGGGTTTTTTGTTGCGTCACTTTATTCACCAGCTGCTTTGTTGCCATTGAATTCAAGTGGGTCACGCCGCCAATTTTAGTTAACGCCTGATTTTTATGTTGTGGATATTACCCAACTTCATAGCTGAATTTCGGACTTTAGACTTCATACTTCAAACTTTTTATAACTTTTTATACAGAAATATCCTGAAGAACACCAGAAAACTTTGTCAAAAGAAATATTGGTGTTAGTCAACAGATATACCATGAGTGACCTAAGTCTACTGATGCTAGGCGTATTGACAGCCGGGCAAACATCTCCACCTAGTAATTTACCAGAACCGCCTGTAGTTCAGTCAGACAGAGAAATACAGCAGCTAAAAACAGAAAATTTCTCCGAAATTTCTCCACCTGCTGAAATCACGCCACCTGAATTTATGCCGTCGGATAGCACTGCCGAGGCGATGACGGCACCTGTAAATGACCAGTATCAAAATCTACTTAATAAAAATCCGAAAAATACTAGTTCCAACAATTCTCTCAACCAAGAGTCGCAAATTCCAGCAGAGACTACACCAGAAATTTCTCCAGCGGTTCAATTACCAATTTCTCCAGAATCTCCCGCAGCACCAGAGTTTTCTGACACTATTGAATCAGATGATCAGATGTCGCAAGTGACATCGGTATCGCAATTAGATGATGTCCAACCAAATGACTGGGCTTTTGGTGCTTTACAGTCTTTAGTTGAGCGTTATGGCTGTATTACAGGACATAACAACGGCAAGTATTTAGGTAATAGTGCTGTCAATCGTTATGAATTTGCTCATAGTTTAAATATTTGTTTGAATCAGATTCAAGAATTAATTACTAAAACTCAAGGTAATACTGTTAGTCAAGCAGATTTAGACCAAATCCAAAGATTACAAATTGAATTTCAAAAGGAATTACAAGAAGTAGCGCAACGTGTTGATGTTTTAGAAAATAAAAATATTGAATTAAAGTCTCATCAGTTTTCGACGACAACTCGACTATTTGGACAAGCTATTTTTAGCCTTCAAGGCACAAATACAACTAATGTGGATTTGTTTCCTAGAGATGGGGTGCCAGAACGGCAAGGTAAAACTAATCTAACTTTTACAAATGGTGTCCAGTTAACTTTAGCAACATCATTTACTGGAAAAGATTTATTAATTACAGGACTATCGGCAGGAAATTTAGGTTCTAATGCTTCGCTAATTTCTCATAATATGGGGCGCTTGAGTTTTGAATCGAATACTGAGAATGGAGTCGTTATTAATGATTTATCTTATCGATTTTTATTGGCAGATAATTTAGGAATTGTAGTAGGTTCATCTGGAGTGAATGCAGCTACAACTTTTCGCGGAATTAACCCGTTAGAAGGTTCTGGAGATGGGGCAATTTCGCAATTTGGTCAACGAAATCCGATTTTAAATATTGGTAACGGCACTGGTGGTATAGGTTTTGACTGGGAAATTAGCGATCGCATCAGTCTTCAAGGTGTATACAGTTCCGAAATCGCCAGTTTTCCCGGTAATGCCAATTTAGCTGGCTTATTTGGTGGTAGATATAGCGCAGGCGCACAACTGACTCTCGCACCCACCGACAATCTAGATATCGGCATACATTACATATATTCCCACTCACCGAATGATTTACTGGGTACTGGCATTGGTGACGCGCAATTAATTTCGCCATTTGCACCCACTACAGCGTTTAATACCCATGCGGTTGGTGCAACTATAGCATGGCGTTTAAATGATCATTTGCAGTTGGGTGGCTGGGGTGGTTTTTCTACTTCTAAACCAGCTAATCTCTCTGGTAGTGTAGAAACTACTAATTGGATGGTATTTGCGGCGTTACCAAATTTAGGTAAGGCTGGAAATCTTGGCGGTATTTTAGTGGGACAACCGCCCAAAATTAGCTCCAGCAACTTACCCGATGGCTACAATTTTCCTAACTTCTCGAATGGGGGAACGCCAGGGGGACGTAGCGATACATCACTACATATAGAACTTTTTTATCGCGCCCAACTCAATGACCGTCTTTCCCTGACACCGGGCTTATTAGTTGTGTTCAATCCTGATCATAATGCTGCTAATGACCCTTTGATAGTAGGCGCATTAAGAGCAGCTTTCCGGTTTTAATTCCGTAAGCATGTAAATGTAATCACAAGGGGCTAAACCCCTTTCTGTGTTGCCTTATTACCTTTGACTGTCAGCAATCTTCCAACATATCCAATTTATATTTCGACTTTTTGCTCACGCACTAGAAATCTAATGCGTGTTGTTTTTGATGAGTAAATCAGGAGCAAATTTTTTATGCAATTCAATTCATCAGTAACAAAGATTAGCTGTGCAGTTTTAGGTAGTAGTAGTTTAGCCGCAATGTTGCTTGGGTTGACTGGTAGTAGTGCTTCTGCTCAATTAATCATTCAAAGCACTGGTACAATTTCAGGAACCTTGGAGCTACCCAGTTTCAACCCCAATTTTAATAACTCCGTCACACGCATTGATACTGACTCTCAAGGAGTTTATCAACGAAATATCGGTACCGCCAGTAGACCCAATTATGTACCTGTCTATAAGTCAGATTATGTAAAGGTACTAACACGCAATGACGGCAGTTTGCGTTATGTGGTTGACTTTAAAGGCATCCCGGTGATTTCTTTTAATGGGGTTTTGACTTCGCCGGCGCTGTCTGGTGGTCAATTGACACCCTTTACTTATCAAGGAAAAATCCCGAATATTACCTTTCAAGGTATCGTACAAGATGAATTTGGGTTTGCCAAAGCTTTCTATACGGGGATTGTCACCGACCCCCAAACAGGTAAACAATATCAAGGTACTTTTCAGTTAAATGGCCAAGGGCCAAGATATAGCGATCGCAATGGTGGCGAAAGTCCTACAGTCTTTGATTATAAGTCTGATATTCCCGGTACTACGCCAGATCCGACACCCTATGAAATGAAAAATACTCCTTTGGTAAGGTTGACAATTACCGTACCTGCTGACGCTACCCTGATTAATCCTGGTGGTGGAACTACTCCAACTCCCACAACTCCCACCCCACCTAGCGTTAATAACCCTTCAACTTCTACACCTACCCCCAGTACACCAATTCCAGTATCAGTAGATAGTGGTGCGATCGCCACAACTCCCATAAAATCTAATCTTGGCGGGACATCTGGTCAATCTACTCCATCACCTTCTACTGACTCCAATATGGAATTCAGCAGCGGTTATTCTCCGACAGCTAACCCTGTCAGTTTAGAAGTTTCTCCTGTCGCAGCAAAGATTTGTCACGATGATTCTCTCAATTGTCGCCCGCAAGTAACTGCAACTAAACAAGCAATTGGCCCCCGTAGCCGCGTTCTAGTGCGTTAGTTGCTGATGAAAGGGAATAGGGAACGGCAACAGTTTACCTTGTCCCTGTTCCCTCTCCGAAGAAGCCAAATTTTCCATTTTTCAGGAATTGGCTCAGGGGGGATTGTAGCTAAACCATGACTAAAAAATACGACCTCCTAGAGCAAAAACTATACTGGGAGTTTGGGTAGCAGTTTTGCGGCTCATACTTCCAGATTTCTGCTGAATATACCCTTAATAATTTTCTGGTTATACTAGTACAAAAAGTGTGAACTCTGAAATGGGTCAACCTGTATAAACAGCAGCCAAGCCATTTGTCAGAGATAGTATATTTATCTATCCACTGTCAGATTTATAAAACCTGACAAAGAACATACAAAAAATCACACAGCTAATCTTTACCCAACTGATCAGTCAACCACAGCAGTTAAGGCTGTACAAACAACAAAACTACATCAATCACACATCTGGCAAGCGAGCATTTATGAAAGAGGAATTGATTGTATTGATAGTCAGAGTTTTACAGGTCTTGCGAATCAATATGAATTGGATGACGTGGAACCTGTTTTTGGCTTTCATACCTTTGGTCTTAAGTGTTTGGTTGTTCCGCACTCGCCGGGGACGTTCTTGGGTTTGGTGGTTGGGATTTATTGTATTTTATGCTTTCTTGCCAAATGCACCTTATTTATTAACCGATGTCATTCACCTGATCGACGATATTCGGACAATCCAATCAGTGTGGATGATTACTTTAGTACTCATTCCAGTTTATTTGTTGGTAATTTTTGCCGGATTTGAAGCTTACGTTATCTCTTTAATTAATTTAGGATACTATTTACACAGAATTGGCAAAAGTCATTGGATTTTTAGAGTTGAGTTAATTACTCATGCTCTGTGTGCTGTTGGCATTTATTGGGGAAGATTTCTGCGTTTCAACAGTTGGGATTTTATTACGCAACCGGATGCTTTATTAACTAAAGGTGTAGAAGAGCTTTTAGGTAAACAGCCTTTAGTGATTATAACTATTACTTTTGTGATTCTGCTTGGTTTGCACTGGCTCATGAAACGAGTGAGTTTGGGTTTTGTGAATCAAACACCACAAAGAATGGTAGCTAACTCAAATTCAGCTAATACTGATACACCCAATGCTGGATAAGTAGAAACTTTAGTTCAAATATTTACATAACAATTTGAATTAATACGCCACTATCTGGCGTATTTTTTATTCATTGTGTCTTTAGATCCCCGACTTCTTTGAGAAGTCGGGGATCTTTTTGTTCACAACTCAGATAGGACTGCTATAGCAATCCTATCTGAGTTGTGAAAAAGTATTCTTTTTAACGAACCGCAAAGAGCGAAAAGGACACAAAGAAACAGAAAGAGGAAAAGAAAGAGAATTTCACGAACACTTGAGGACTGCTATATCTCTCTCAAGAATGGTGGGTTTTGAGGTATTTTTTATCAAAAGAAAGATGAAATTTTTAGTGTCTAGTTCTGAAATAAATCTAGATCATGCAATTTATATTTCTGTGGATAGGAGTTTTATAATATGGCACTATTATCTATTGATGAGCTAAAAATTTTAACTGAAAATACTCATAAACCCTGTATTTCTCTATATATGCCGATGCAAAAAGCAGGGCCAGAGATTCGGCAAAATCCAATTCGCTTTAAAAATCTCATCCGGGAAGCACAAAGCCGTTTAGAAGCAATGGAAATGAACGAAGGCGAGGCTAATGAGTTGCTTCAGCCAGTAATGGAATTGGATACAGGAGAATTTTGGGAAAATCAAGACCAAGGTTTAGCGATTTTGATTGCACCGGGAGTATTTCGTTATTATCAGTTACCAACGGAGTTTCAAGAATTGGTAGTTGTGAGCGATCGCTTCCACATCAAGCCGTTGCTACATTTAATTAATAATGATGGTAAGTTTTACGTTTTGGCTTTAAGCCAAAAAGATTTGAAGTTTTTTGAAGGTACGCGCTCTGGCTTGAAGGAGTTAGAAATCGAAAATCTGCCTAAGAGCATTGATGAAGCTCTGTTATACGACGAAACCGCTAAAGATGGTCAATTTCGCATCGCTACAAAAAAAGGTAGCAGCTCAAATCCTTTCTCCCGTTCCCAGCCAGGTGCATTCCACGGCCAAGGAAGCCCAGACAGAGATCAACACCAAGAAGCTATCCTGCAATACTTTCACATAGTCGATGCGGAACTGCATGAAAAACTCCGCGAAGAAACAGCACCACTAATTTTAGCGGGAGTAGATTATCTGCATCCCATTTACCGCCAAGCCAATAGTTATAACAATTTACTAGACCAAGGGATTACTCGCAGACCAGAGCTTTTCCAAGTTGAGGAATTACATACAGATGCTTGGGAAGTTGTCGAGCCGTTGTTTCATGAGTCGGAACAGCAAGCGATGGAACTTTTTCAACAATTGCTAGGTGAAGGAACTGGTACAGCTTCTAGTGATCTCAAGGAAATGGTGGCTGCGGCTTATTACCAAAGAGTTGATTCTTTGTTTGTCCCTGTAGGACAACAAATTTGGGGTAAGTTTGACCCAGAAACGATGAATGTAGATATTCACCCAGAACCAGAACCAGATGATCAAGATTTGCTAGATTTTGCCGCAATTCACACGATTCTCAATGGCGGTAGGGTTTATGCTGTGGAACCAGAGAAAATGCCTAGTCAGTTACAAGTAGCAGGTATTTTCCGATATTGATGGTTTTTGTAGTGTTGTATACAGTTGAACAAGCTATATACAACACCTATGCTGAATAATTTTTTTGCTTTGCTGAGTCAATCTTTTGTCAGTTTGGCGGTTTTGAGTCAAATTGCTGTATTTGCCCAAGCTAGTAGTGCAGCAACTATTGTTGGGGAATCAGGCAATGTTCGTGCAGAAATATCTTATGAGAAACCAGAGGAATATCAATATAAAAATGTGCGTTTGCAAATTAGCCGCGCAGGTAAAGTTGTTTTAGATCAAAAACTGCCTCAAGAAAGTGAATATGATCGTCCTGTTGGCGGGATATATGAAAAAGAAGATAAGTTACCCATACTAGATTTAGACGGTGACAAAGAACCAGAGGTGATTGCCGATTTCTTTACAGGCGGCGCACATTGTTGTACTTATTCGTTGATTTATCGTTACGACAAGAAATCCCAAAAGTATACTCAAATCCGCCAAGATTGGGGTAATGGGGCTTATCGATTTCAGGATTTTGATAAGGATGGGATTATCGAACTTGAGAGTCGAGACGATCGCTTTGCCTATGCTTTTACAGCTTATGCTGCTTCTGCTTATCCGTTGCAAATTTGGCAATATCGCCAAGGCAAAATGGTTGATGTGACTCGTCGCTATCCCAAGTTAATTTATGGTCACGCTTCTGAGTTATGGAAAACTTACACGGAGATTCGCCAGCAAGGTGATGACGGTAAAGGATTTTTAGCTGCGTATTTGGCTGATAAATATTTGTTGGGTCAAGCAGAAGATGGTTGGAAACGAGTCCGACAAGCTTATACAAAAAGCGATCGCGCTCAATATTTTGCCGATTTACGTAAGTTTTTCCGCGAAACTGGGTATTTGAAGTAAGATTTTATGGCTGACTCATGTGACGGCGTGCTGCTGCTAAAATTAACCGATGTTCAGCACGGGCGATCGCATAATGTGTTCGTTCCACTGCTTCTGGTTCGACGGAAATTGAGGTAATGCCCCATTCTACTAGTTTGTCAATAATTTCAGGATACAAGGCTGGTGCTTGACCGCAGATTGCACAGGGGATGTCGGCACTTTTCGCCATTTGGATTAATTGAGCGATCGCACCCATGACGGCTGGATGGCGTTCATCAAAGATTTTTGTGAGTTGTCCTTGTTCTCGATCTACGCCTAACAACAGTTGTGTTAAGTCGTTTGTCCCAATAGAAATTCCGGCTACCCCGGCTTTGACATATTCTGGCAATAAAAATAATACACTAGGCACTTCTGCCATAATCCACAATTGAAACTGCGACATTTGAGTTAAGCCGATTTGTTCAACTTTCTGGCGACAAAAGCTAAACTCAGCCACACTCCGCACAAAGGGTAACAATAACCGCAGATTGCTATAACCTGCTTTTTGGACATTCAGTAACGCTGTGAGTTCCAAATCAAAAACGGCAGGGTTGTTAAGATAACTCAATGTGCCGCGATCGCCCAAAATTGAATGGGTTGCAGATGATGGGGTATAAGTTGATGAAAACTCCGAAAATCGCCAATCAAGAGCGCGATAAAATACCGGACGGGGCGTAAAAGCACGTACAAAATTAATAACCTGCTGTGTCCACAACTCCAACAATTCTGAGCGACGACCACTCATAATCCAATTATGGGGGTGTTGTCCTTCCAAAATATTCAACAGCATTAATTCCGATCTCAACAATCCTACACCATCGACAGGTAAGGTCTGCGATCGCTCAATTAAATTAGGCTGACTCAGATTCACCATTAGTTGAGTAGCAATCATGGGCGGTTGCGAACTAAGATGCGGATGGTGGAATAAAACAGAAGGAACAGGTGAAATAATTTCTGGATTTTCTTGATTTCTGGCTTTGCTATCTCTGAGGCGATAAACTTCTCCCCTATCGCCATCTACTAGCAATTTTTCTCCGGTTTGAATTAAGACTGTAGCATCTTTTGCACTCACAACTGCGGGAATGCCTAATTCTCTAGATAATATTGCAGCATGACTAGTCAAACCACCTTGGACTGTCACAATTGCCACAACTTTTTGCATTAACCCTAACCAATCAGGCGCGATAGTTGGGACAACAAGCACAACTCCTTCAGGTATTTGCTCAGGTTTTTGCAGGGAATTAATTACATAAGCACTAGCAGTGACTTTACCTGTGGCTGCGCCTAAACCTTTGATTAAATTTAAATTAGGAACTGTTGCTAATGGAGTGTTAACTTCTGTGATGTGGATGTGCGAAACTACATCTGCTTCCGCAATACTCCACTGGACAGTAAAATTTTTACCCAGTTCACTGACTAATTGATTTCCCAAAGCTATAACTTGTTGCAAATTTGCCTCTGGCAAAGCGTATTGTTTCTGTCTTTCTTCTGGGAGTAAATAAGCAACTAGACAAGTGTTTTCATCAGTTAGTATTGACTGGAGTGGTGGTTGAGCCGTTCCGGTTGTCCCATCATCCAGACGATAAGCCAGCAATTTATTTCCTAAATGTCGTTCCAGAACAATACCTGTTTCTTGCTGAATGTAGTAAACATCTGGCAAAACTTCTCCTCTGTTAAGTGCTACTCCTAATCCCCAAGTAGATTCAATTGTCCACCCAGAGACGTTAGCGTGAATTGAACCACTGGCGATCGCATTTTGCATTGGTTGTACTAACACCGCCAAATTCACATTTTGTAGATCAATTCCCTGGCGTTGCCAATACAGTAAGCTTCTGGCACGAAATAACTGATTCCAAATTCGCTTTAATCCTAAAGCGATCGCATCTTCATCACAAGCACAAAAGATTGGCTCCAGTAACCCAGATGTATTTCCTATATCTTGTTTAGTCTGGAAGACTGACAATGTGGGTTGCAAAATCAAATATTTAGTTTGCCATTCTTTTGTCGCAGCAAAAATTGTACTTACCCATTGTGGTGGTACATTTGCCGCAATGATTTCTTGACGCAAACGACTAGCCACTTGCTGAAGTTGTCGCCAATTAGCTACATCAAGGTGCAATGAAGAATCAGGTAAGTCTGCAACTAAAGATTCTGAACTTTTAATAGTTTCTAAAAATTGCCGCAACACTTCTGCTGAAATTACAAAACCAGGTACCACAGGGTAACCACGCTGCATAATTCTGCTCAAATAAAATGCTTTGTCGCCTACTTTGGCGCGGTCTTGTAGTTTAATTTTGTCAAGCCAGTAGACTTTTTCCACTCACTTCATTTTTAATGATTTGTCAATTTGCCACTACAGGCTTTGCTCTCGGTAAATACTCCCAGGCTATTGCATAAATTATCTGCCGAGAGTGGTTCTTTCCATTTGATTATTGAAAATTAGTTTGACTCAGTTATGAGTTTAAGCACTCATTCAATCCTGTTTGGCAATCATCTCACCCCTTGGTTAGTTAATATTTCTTGTGCCATAGTCATAGCTAAAACCCTAAACAGGCATCAAGCCTTTAAGTCTTGAGTTCATGGCTAAACCTAGTAGTTTGAGTTAAAATTTTACTTATTCGTCTGTTTTAACACTCAAATAGCTAGTCCATCAGTTGGAAAATTACACTGTTAGTCTAGTTCATTAATATTGACATAAATTTCCTTCAAAATTCTATATCATCTGCCTCAAATCACACTAGGCTGAATGCAGTTTATCATCGAAAATTGCTATGATTAGCAGGTTAATTAACCATTATCTGGTTTGATTTCTGAAATTATCTGTACAGGCTAGGTGTCAACAGGAGTATTTTTGGAGTGTACTGTTTTTTCAGAAATTAAATATGAGTTCTATATTTGCATAAAATAATTTATACTCAGCACCTTTCCCTGATATAAATACCTATTAAGTTAGGAAAAAAATCGCATTAAGATAGTTTGGCTCTCCTAGACTAGCTATAGCAAATTAATACTTAATATCAGGTTAAATCCTTACATAGTCTGGGATTCAGGAGTAATAAAGTAAATTTTTATTAAATCATTGTTTTTATATTAGCGAAACCTTGTTATATCAATCATTTGAGCCATTTTTTAGTGTTAATTTATCAACCCAAGTCTGGGAGAGCCGATAGTTTTTACTCAATAGATTAAGTAAACTCAATGGGGATATTTTTAAGTTAAAGTAGCATATATTACGTTATATATATTTTAAAACAAAGTTGTTAAATACTTACTACTTGCTACCAAATGATTGGCTGAATATTCTGTTTAGACTGTGCCTCGCTTTGCTGTTCGGCGCAATTATTGGCATCGAACGTCAAATTAGACGTAAACCAGCAGGCTTAAGAACTCACATACTTGTAAGTTTGGGTTCTGCCTTGTTTACTCTCATTCCCTTGCAAACAGGGATATCAGAACCTAACCCGGATGCCTTGAGTCGTGTTATTCAAGGTATTGCCGCAGGTGTCGGATTTTTGGGTGCGGGAGAAATTATCCGCGAATCTTCGCAACAATCGCCGCGCCTGGAAGTTCACGGACTGACATCAGCCGCAGCGATTTGGGTTTCGGCTGCATTAGGAATTGCTGCTGGTTGTGGCTTATGGCAATTAGGATTAATAGCGGCTTTATTGACAATTTTAGTACTGAATCTATTTAAGAAAATAGAAAAAAGCTAATACCAATTAACTATATAAATCCGATTTGATTTATGAAAAAATTTTAGTTTAGGGTGTGTTAGACGTAAGCCGTAATGCACTGAAAACTTTGCAATAGATGCGTTAAGCTATCGCTAACAAATCCTACTAATGAGCAATTTTATTTTCATCAATAAACTATATCAGGTGTTTATTTATCAGGTATTAAATAATGCCAATGCTTGAGCAAAAATCTCTTCTTCGGCTCTAGTCTCTAAAATTAATTTAGCTAAATATATAAATTCCCAATCTGTGTGATTGTCATTTTCAATAGTTTTACTAGCGGCGTAAAAACTCACATCATCAGCGCATAATTCATTGGTATTACCCGTTTGCAGTTCTGGTTTGCGGATATCCCACGAAACTGTTTTACCACGCAAGGTAAATTGGAACCAGATGATTTTGTCATACGCTAATTCAAAAAAAACATCAAAATAAGGTTCTTCACCTTGAAACCAAATTTTTTTATAACCCTCTTGTCGTCTTTGTTTGATGAATCTTTGCTCAATTGCTCTTAATGATGCACCTAAATAGGCAATTTCTTGAGGGTCTAATTTATAATTAGTTTGTTGCATAATGGAAATGTCATGGTTCATCGGTCATTGGTCATTTGTCATGTTGAGCATTGACTATTGACTAATTAATTGATATTTCTCCGGCCTTGACAAACAGAATTTGAGAAGAATTCAACCACTGAGCATCAAAAGAACTTAAGTGAGTTGTTGTGATTAAAGTTTGAAAACGGTCTTGAATCGCATCAAGCAATTGATTTTGACGGTATGGATCTAATTCCGCTAAAACATCATCAAGCAACAACAGTGGTGGCTCTTTTACTACTTCTTCAATTAACTGTAATTCTGCTAGTTTTAAGGCTAAGACTAAGGTGCGTTGCTGACCCTGAGAACCATATTGCCGAGCAGGCGTTTGATTAATAGTCAATTCTACTTCGTCACGATGAGGGCCGACAAGGGTAGTACCTCGGTAGAGTTCGGCGACAGCGCGTTGTTGAATTTTGTTTAAAAAAGCTTGCTGGACTTGTTCTGGTTGCTGCTGGTCTAAAGGAATGTTCGGTGAATATTTAATTTCTAAGATTTCGGTACTGCCGCTAATACTAGCGTGCCAAGCCGCAGCAATGGGAGCTAATCTTTGAATCGCCCGATCGCGTCTTCTAATAACTCTTGTACCTGTGGTTGCTAACTGTGCATCCCAGAGGGCAAGTTGTGTATTTTGACTATTAAGTGCTGATTCTTGGTGTTTTTTTAGAAAGGCATTGCGTTGGCGTAATACTTGGTTATATTGTTGCAAAATATGAGCATAAACTGGTTCGAGTTGAATTAATAAAGTATCCAACCAGTTGCGGCGGACTTCCGGACTACCTCTGACTAGTTCTAAATCCAAACTGGAAAACTGCACGGCGTTGAGGACACCTAAAAAATCCATTTGTCGCCGTACAATCTCACCATTAATTGCTACGCTGCGGCGACCGTTACGACGGAGAGTTAATGTTAAATCACTAATCCCTGTGTCTCGTTCTAAGTTGGCATTGATTTGGGCTAATTCTGTGCCATCTTGAATTAAATCGCGATCGCGTGCCATTCGGTGCGATCGCAATGTTGCTAATAACTCTACAGCTTCTAACAAATTCGACTTACCCTGAGCATTGTTACCCACTAAGATTGTTTTAGCCGCGTTAAACTCAACTTTTTGGTCTTGGTAATTGCGAAATTGTCTGAGGTGTAAAGTTTTCAGATACATAATTTAAGTAAAAAGGCAAAAAGTAAAAGGCAAAAGTAAATATAGCAGGAGGCAGGAGTTAGCAGTTTTATTATTCCTGACATTCAAGTTTTCAAAATGTCCTAACCTCTATGACTACCCCTATAGTTTTTCCTTTTTACTTTTACCTTTTACCTTGTTAAACAGTTTTCTTGCCCATAAAACGGAAGAAGATTTTTTCGCCTTCAATCCAGACAAACATTAAGGCGCTGAAACCAATACAAATTGCTAACTCAGCCGGGGGTAGCCAATGAGTACCGAAGAAATCGCGCAGGGGTGGCACGTAAATTAGCATCAGTTGTAATATCGTTGTCACCACAACCGCACCCAGCACATAGGGATTAGAGAAAGGATTCACCTCAATAGTTAGCTGGTTGTTGGAACGAATGGCGATCGCATGACCCATCTGGGCAATACACAATGAAGTAAATACCATTGTCTTCCAACGTTCTGGGTCAAGTCCCTCGCCGGTTGAGGTTTGCACATGGAAGTATGACCATTCCATGAGGATGATTGTAATAATCGCAAACACAATCCCAATGCGAATCATGTAAGAACCCAATCCTCTCGCAAAAATGCTTTCGCGGGGACTAAAGGGGGGACGCTGCATCACATCCGGTTCTGGTGGTTCAACTGCCAAGGCTAAGGCTGGTAAACCATCTGTGACCAAGTTCATCCAGAGAATCTGCAACGGTGTCAGGGGAACACCACCTAAACCTAAAATTGGCGCAGCCGCAATTGTCAGAACTTCGCCAATGTTACTGCCCAAAATATATTTAATAAAGCGGCGAATATTGGTGTAAACCACTCGACCTTCTTTAGTTGCCGCCACAATGGTGGCAAAGTTGTCATCCAGCAGTACCATGTCGCTGGCTTCTTTACTGACATCAGTACCAGTGATGCCCATTGCGATGCCGATGTCTGCTTGTTTTAAGGCTGGGGCATCATTCACACCATCACCAGTCATGGCCACAAATCGACCCCGGCGTTGTAAGGCTTGTACAATTCGTAGTTTGTGTTCTGGGGCAACTCTGGCATAGATGCTGACTAAATCAACTTGTTGTTCTAGTTCTTGGTCACTCATCCGTTGCAATTCTTGACCAGTTAGAACTCTGTCGCCTTCTTGGGCAATGCCTAAATCAATGGCGATCGCGCGGGCTGTTAATTGATGGTCGCCTGTAATCATAACTGGGCGAATACCAGCTTGGCGACATTCTGCCACAGCTGCCCTAACTTCTGGTCTGGGTGCATCCAGCATTCCGACTAATCCCAGCCACACCAAGCCTGTCTCTGATTCCTCATCTGTCCCTTCTGGGGGAACTTCGGTGAGGGGTTTATAAGAAAAACCTAATACCCGCAAACCTTGACTAGCCATTTGGTCATTAGCTGCCAAAATTTTGCTGCGTTGTTCTTCTGTTAGCGGTGCTGTACTTGTACCCAAACGAATTTCTGTACAACGTGCCAAAATTAATTCTGGTGAACCTTTGGTAAACATCAGGTAAGGTTCCGAGTTGACCAAACCTGCGATCGCTGGGTCTACACTGGTCAAAGATGGTTCCCCAGTCGCTATTTCCTCAACCTGGGTAATCACACTCATCCGTTTGCGTTCGGAAGAGAAGGGGAATTCACTGACACGGGGTAACTTACTATTCCATTGGTCTTTTTCAATCCCAGCTTTGCCTGCTAATGTCACCAATGCGCCTTCGGTGGGGTCGCCTAAAATTGCCCATTCGCCTTTTTCTTTTTGCAATACTGAGTCATTACAAACGGCGCAGGCGACTGATAAAGCCGGGATTTCCAGAAAATCGCCCACGGAAATTTTTTGACCATCTAATTGAAAATCGCCTACAGGTGCGTAACCTTCCCCTGTAACTCGGAATGTATTGTTATTGGTGAATACTGATTGCACCACCATTTTGTTTTGGGTGAGTGTCCCGGTTTTATCCGAACAAATGGTGGTGACAGAACCTAATGTTTCCACGGCTGGCAATTTGCGAATCAAGGCATTGCGGCGTACCATACGCTGGGTTCCTAATGCCAAGGTCACAGTAATTACGGCGGGTAAACCTTCAGGTACTACCGCCACCGCCATACTCAAGGAAACTTCTAACAGGTCTTGTAAATTGCTAAAACCTCTGGCCTGAATAACACCACCAATGACAACGATCGCCACTAAAATCAAGGAACCAGAAACTAAGACGTTACCCAGTTGTGTCATCCTCTGCTGCAAAGGTGTGGGTTCACTTTCCACCGACTGCAACATGGTGGCAATTTTACCCAGTTCGGTCTTCATTCCGGTATTTGTTACCAGAACTTTACCCCGTCCTTGAACAACTTCCGTACCTTGAAAAACTAAGTTGATGCGATCGCCTAAAGATGTATCTTCAGGTAGTTGAAGAGTTGCTTGCTTGTTAACTGCTTCTGCTTCACCTGTGAGTGCTGATTCTCGCACTTGTAAACTAGACTGTTCAATTAAGCGTCCATCTGCGGCTATCTGCACTCCGGCTTCCAGCAGCATGATATCTCCTGGGACGATTTCTTTGGCTGCCACATCTAATAGTTTTTTATCGCGGAGGACGCGCACTAAAGGCGAAGACATCTGTTTGAGTGCAGCTAAAGCTTGTTCGGCGCGACTTTCTTGGACATAACCGAGGATACCATTCAAAATCACAATGGCCATGATTGCCACTGTATCTTTAAACGGTACTTCTCCTGGCTTGAGTTGACCAGCTTGCCAAGCCGTAAAATCCAAAAACCCAGAAATCAAAGCCACAGCAATCAGCATCAACAACATAATGTTCTTGAACTGATCTAGCAATATTTCCCAAGCACTACGACCACCATGTTCTTCTAACTCATTGGTGCCGTATTTTTGCAACCGTTGTTCAACTTCTTGGGGTGTTAAGCCACTGTCTGCCTTACTGTCCAGCAGGTCTAGAGCTTTATCAACTTCTAAATTATGCCAAATCGGGGTACTTTCAGGCAGAGAATTAGCAGACATTGTTTAGGTTACAGAAAAGGTTACAAAATTCGATCATAATCTTAGTGATGGCGATAAAACCATCCACCAAAGTTACATTCAAGTTCTTGCTCACACCAATTGGAAAAATGATGACTATAGATGGATTAACCTCAAGGCAGGCTGAGACAGTAATTTCCATCCAAAATCTCAAATTCCCAATAGTATGACTTGTACAAGTTTAAATGTGTTTCTCGACATTTGCTATAGCAGGAGGCAGGAGGCAGAAGGCAGGAGGCAGAAGGGAAGAGTTTTACTATGCCTCGCATTCTTGCTTTTTAAATGTCCTCACCCATGCTTCAACTGCTGTAACTTGATTTGAGTAAGAATTCTATGTATTTTTATGTAGTTTATAGTATTTCTAAAAACATTTTATAAAAACTATTACCCAAAGAAATTTGTGGTTATGTCTAGAGGTTATAGCAAAATTAATGCTCGGCGTGCTAAACCGTGGAATATATATGCTTAATATAAATTTTGCACTCCCTAATTAGACTGCTAGCCAGATGTTTGGGCAAAGGACAATTCGACCGCTTACGGCTGCCTCCCTATGTGGCATTGCTTTCATCAAAGATACACTCATTGCGATTGACAGTACAAAAGGGCATCTACTGGAGATTGATCCTGAGTCTGACAACAGCAAAATCATCAATCCGCACCAGGTTAAGGAATTTAATGATGTCACTGGTTTAGCAGTTTGGGAAGATACCCTCTGGGTAACTCGTGGCAACAGTATTTACTTATCAAAGCTGGGTTCTTGGGGGTTAGAACATTTTGCCACATTGCCATATACGGCTAATGGTGTGGCGGTGTGGGAATCGACGGTGTATGTTAGCTGTCAAAAGCTGGGTTACATTGTGATTTTTGACCGCAGTACACGCAAAGAAATTACGAAATTTTATGCGCCTGGGGTGGGTGTGGAAAATTTGGCAGTCACCCAAGAAACGCTGTGGATTTGCGATCGCACTGAACAAACAGTTTACTCGATGGATCGAGCTACAGGGGAAGTCAACTTTAGTGTACTAACACCTTTTGATTCACCCACAGGCATAGCAGTACACCGAGATGATGAAGGTAAGGAAACTCTGTATGTTGCCTATGCTTCTGAGGAACCTTATATTCGGGATAATCCCAATGCTGACCCGAATCATGAATTAACTTACCGCGATCGTACTTTCATTCACCCACTTTATTACTACTACAACCCAGATAAGCGTTACGCCTTATCAAATGGCTATCTGATCGAAATGTCCTACGCTGAGGAAATTGCACCTTTAGAAGAAGTGTATCTCCCGGACGTAGAATGGCGCATCGCTTTACCGTCAGAAACAGAACGCCAAACAGTTAAACATGTTGAACCAATTGGTATTCCTTTTACCGAAGAAGTCATTGATGGGCAACGAGTAGCAGTATTTAAATTTGATGCCCTCGCCCCCGGCGAACGTCATGTATTTGGCTGGAAGGCATTGTTAGAAGTGCGAGGAATCAAGTATCGCATTACGCCTAAAGATACTGAAGATTTGCCAGAACTCTCAGCCGAGTTTCAAAATCGCTACTTGGTAGATGACGATGATTTGGCAATGGATACTTCCATAGTCCGCAATGCTGCCCGTGATGCCGTTGGTTCCGAAACCAACTTGCTACGGAAAATGTATAGTATCCGTAACTACGTATACGATGAGTTGTCTTACGGTATTAAACCTTACATTGACACCCCAGATATAGTTTTAGAACGAGGGGTTGGTTCTTGCGGTGAGTACGTCGGTGTTTTACTGGCTTTATGCCGTTTAAATGGTATCCCTTGCCGCACAGTTGGCAGATATAAATGCCCTCCCTATGGCGAACATCAAAAAGTACCATTACAACCCGATTTTAATCATGTCTGGTTAGAATTTTATATCCCCAACTTTGGCTGGTTGCCAATGGAATCTAACCCCGATGATGTCGGATATGGAGGCCCTTACCCCACTCGCTTTTTTATGGGCTTGTGCTGGTACCACATCGAAATTGGCAAGGGTATCTCTTTTGAAACCTTAAGCAGTCAAGGTGCTAGATTGACAAAAGAAGATATTCCCATCGGTGATTTAGCCATTAATCATATTCGCTTTACAATTCTTCAAGAATTACCACCTTTTTGATCTGGAAGTACATGCAAAGGGTGAAAGGGTTTAAGGGTACAGGGTGTAGGTGAGAAATGACAATAATTTCCCCCATGTCTCCCTTGTCCTCCTTGTCTCCCTTCCCTTATCCCTCACACCCTCACACCCTTATACCCCTACATCCCTACACCCATTCCTAACAGTCCAATTCATCAATTCTTAAAACAAACCCATATTTCCCAGTAACAGTAAGGATATAGTTCTGTAGTCAAACCACATAGCAGAAACCGTATACACCCTCAAGACAGCTATGAATAATTAGGATAGTCTTCCTGTATATATGTAGTTCAGCCGCCAGTTGTCGAAAGGCGGAAGTCGTAAAGCAATCATCAGATTGAGATTTACTTTCCTGAAGTTCCCTAAAGATATTGGTAAATATAAAAACTAGTACAGGTCGGCGTAAATAAACTTTCTTTTTCCTTTTGCCTTGTCGTACTAGCCTTCTTGAGTTTTTTCAAAAAAAATCTTTATTCCATAGCATTTATCAACCCAATTTAAAATGGTAATAATCCAGTGAATGATTGGATAAATCGCAAGTCTCAAAAAGTTGCCAAACAGCAGGTTGCTGGTAGTAATCTTGTCGCCACCAGTCAACAATCTTATATACCTTCATATTTGACAAATAATTCGCAGTCAAATGCTGAAGAAAAGCAAATATATCAACATTTATTGCATTTGGTACAAGTTAAATCGCCAAATGAAATGCTAGAACGTTGTCGTGCTTTATTTGTTGAAGGTGCAGATTATCCTGAGCCAGAAATATTATTAATCTTAGATAAAATTACAGCATCTAAAACTGCTGTACATGAGTTTAATTTTTTTATTAATCGTTGCTGCCATATTTTAATTAATCGCTGGCACATGCAGCCGCAATTACACTATGCAATTCCTGAGTTAATCAAATTATTAGCTACTTCACCTACTAGGTCAAGAACCACCAGTTTTCGTTATCGCAACATTAGACGGTTACGGGAATTAATTCAAATGTTTATCGTCAGCGAACAGTATTTAACTTTGCAGCGATTTGTGCAGGTAATGACGAGAAAAACTGAGGAAAATATTCATCATGAATCTCAACCTTTAATTACTTTAATTGGGCGCTATTCATATTTATATGAACATTGTTTGATTAGTGATGATTCTACCTTTGAACATCAGTGGCGCGTTAAGCAAATCCAAGCACAGGCGCAAAAGCAATTTGAAGTTGATTTATCTAAATATGTCACTTATCAAGTGCGTCTTAATCAGATACTCAAAAAAGCTTCAGTAGAAGAGGCAGAGAGAATTTTACGTCCTGTAAATAATCCTACATTATTGAGCGATCGCGATCTGCATACCACTCTCCAACATTGGATTGGTAAGGTAGAAGGTAACTATACATATCAAGAGTTAGCCCAAAAATTTTTACAGTCTAATCAAAAGGTAAATTGTTTAAGTGATTTTAAAGATAATTTGTATGAATATCTTATATCTTCTATTACTGGCGGTTCGGGAAAACGCCAATGGCACCAAAAGCTACATACACAATTAAAAAATACATTACCACAAGCTAATTCTCAAAAACCTGATGAGTTCTTAATCATGAGAATTTGTAGTCAGCTATTGAATTTTTTAATTGTTGAAAGTCATTTATCAATCCAGCATTTTAATTTTATTGACTTGATTACTAATCAAGGTACACTAGTTACCACCGAATTATTATTGAAAATAGTCTTAATTTGTCCTAAAGTAAAACCTTATTTAGAAAAGCGGTTGACAATTTTATTTCAGCACTATGAATCTACAAATACTAGCGATATTAAGTGGCTTGTCAAGATTTTAGAACAAGTTAATATTGCTATGGTTATTTATTTTGGCAATATTGATATATCTTATTTTAAAGAGATTGGTTGATCTCGGCAAGGGAGACAAGGGAGATAAGGGAGACAAGGGAGACAAGGAAGAGAGATATTTTTTAAATATTTAGGATTTCTATGTTCTCTAACCCCCAGTACAATACGGCGTAAATAAACAGACCACACTTCGGCTACTTCGGCTGCGCTCAGTACAAGTACGCTCAGTGACCATAAGAAATGAAATGGCTAAAAGGCTTGTAGCATCTTTATTATTTCTTTTTACTTTTGCCTTCAAATCGGCACTACTGCATCGGAATAAGCACTGACGGCGGCAAATTCACAAATTGAATTAAAGGGACAAAATCGGCAGTGTTGTCCAGGATTTGGAGGGAATATTTTACTGAAGTTACTGTTTTTTTCGTGATATTGATGTAAATCAGCTTGATGTTGATGAGCAATTATCGCTAACTCAGATTTTAAATTTTCAAACTCATGGTTTGTGATTTTAATTAAATCGGATTTTTTGCCAAGTTCTAAATTATAAAATGATGCGACTGCTTGTCTACCAGGATAAAGATAACGCACTGCTAGTAAATAAACTAATGCTTGTCGTTGGTCAAAAGCAGATTTACCTGTTTTGAAATCTAAAATATGTAAAGTGCGATCGCCATCAATAAAAATGCAGTCCATAGCCGCATATAAGCGAAAACAGTAATCGCCTTGTTCAATCAAAATTGGCTTAGGAAAACCTTCATCACCGGGAGTTAATTGCAGAATATTTTTGCCTCTCAATAGAGGCGCATTTTGATATTTTTTCAAGATTTGTAGAACGCGCTGCTGCACTTGCGAGCTAGTATTGTTGAGTTTTAACAACTGTGCAACTTTTTCTACACCGTCTGCTTTATTTAACAAATGTCGATTATGATGAAACTCATAAACGCCTTTCTGGGCGAGTATACCAATCCGCTGCGGTGCCGTAGCCTTTGTTAACAGTGCTTTAACTTGGGGTTCATGTTGACGTGCTTTAATAAACCCACGTCGCATCTGACAATGCCAGCGTTCTTGTCCTATTGCTGGGGCAATTAAAGACCAAAGGTGATAACTGACAAAAGGTCGGTCGGGGGTTGACATCGCTAACAAGCAGTGAGAAAAAATACAATGGGCAGAAATTCGAGCATAATTGGCTGCTCATAACTTCTTTTGATACTTGCGGCTAGGCACGCTTTGCGGGAAGCTTCGTAATAGACTACTGAAGATGGACGGGAGAAATTGGCAACAATGAGCGTTACTAGCAATTCCAGCAAAATCAAGTTTGGTACTGATGGTTGGCGAGGGATTATTGCTGATGATTTTACTTTCCCCAATGTGCGGAAAGTCACCAGAGCGATCGCAAGTTACCTCGAAACAGCCTACACAAAAGATAGACCAGTTCTCATTGCTTACGATACGCGGTTTTTAGCTGATCAGTTTGCCCGCACCGCCGCCCAAGTCTTAGCAGATTTGGGTTGGACAGTGAAAATTACTGATCGAGATTGCCCCACACCAGTAATTGCTTATAACGCCCGTCACTTAAATTCGGCGGGGGCGTTGATGTTTACAGCCAGCCATAACCCTGCACCATATTGTGGAATTAAATATATCCCCGATTATGCCGGGCCTGCCACTCCAGAAATCACTGATACTATTGTGGCAAATATTGAAAGTGCGGTGGATGATCTGCCTAGTAACAACCCTAGCGGGTCAATTTCTATTTTTGACCCCAAACCCGATTATTTGCAATTTATCTACACATTGTTGGATGTAGAACGCATTAAAAGCGCCCATTTAAAAGTTAAATATGATGCGCTATATTCGACATCTCGCGGTTATTTAGATGAAGTTTTGCAACAAAGTGGCACAGAATTAGAAAGTTTCCACACTTGGCGGGATGTATTATTTGGCGGTGGAATGCCAGAACCCAAAGGCGAACAACTAGAAGAGTTAGTAGAAGCTGTACGCCGCGATCAAGCTGATTTAGGTTTGGCAACCGATGGTGATAGCGATCGCTTTGGTATCGTTGATGAACAAGGTAATGTTCTCACCCCCAACACTGTGTTGTTGGTGTTAGCAAGACATTTAATTAAAAATAAAGGCAAAAGCGGCGCAATTGTCCGTACTGTCGCCACAACTCACCTATTAGATAACTTGGCGGCTAAATATGGTTTGCCAATTTATGAGACAGCCGTAGGTTTCAAATACATCGGTGAAAAAATGCGGGAAACCACCGTTTTGATTGGCGGTGAAGAATCAGGTGGTTTAAGTGTGATTGGGCATATTCCCGAAAAAGATGGTGTTTTGGCAGATATGCTAGTTGCCGAAGCGATCGCCTACGAAGGTAAACCCCTGAGTCAACTTGTCAAAGAAGCGATCGCGGAAGCTGACGGCCCCTTGTATAACAATCGTTTGGACTTACACCTCACCGAAGCCCACAAAACCGCCGTTATCGACTCCTACACCAAAAATCCGCCCTCAGAAGTCGCGGGAATTAAAGTCAAAGAAGTCGGGCGGAAAGATGGGATTAAACTTTACCTAGAAGAAGGTAGCTGGGTGTTACTGCGTCCCTCCGGTACAGAACCACTGGTGCGCGTTTATATGGAAACCAACAGCCCCGAAAAACTCTCCCAAATCGCTCAAGAAATGGAGAGTGTGATTGCTAAATTAGGATAAGAGTTTCAACCACAGATGAACACAGATGAAGATTTATCAATATCTGTGTTCATTTGTTTTGATTTGTAATTTTTTATGAAGACAATTTCTAATTTGTTAATATCTGTTGTTGTGGCTGTTTGGATAGTGGCGATCGCAATTCTTTCAGTTCAAAATGCCACACCAGTATCGTTAAAGTTTTTAAGTTTTCAATCAATTCAAATACCAGTGGGTTTAGTTCTGGCTTTTAGTGCTGCGATCGGGGTAATTGCGGTAGCTGTGCTGCAACCTCTGTGGGGTTTGGCTGGTTCCGGCGAGAATCGCTTGGAAGAAGATGCTGAGTTTTTCGTTGATGATGAGGATTTTTGAGGGATAAATTAACCGCCGATGCACGCGGATGAATTAGTTTGTAGAAATACGAAATTTTCAGCCTCCTGTTAGTATGTACGAATGTGCATACTATAGATATAGATGGCGTATCAGTGGGATAGAGATAAAGCAATAACAAATCTTCGTAAGCATGGCATTAACTTTGCTGATGCAGTCAGTGTATTTTCTGATGATTTAGCAATTACCATCACCGATGAACGTTTTGAAGAAGAGAGATTTATTAGTATTGGAATGGATGCTTTCGGTCGCGTCTTAGTAGTTGTGTATACATTGCGTAATGATGAGATTCGTTTGATTTCTGCCCGCAAAGCCACAAGCCATGAACAACAGCAATACGAGGAAGGTTAAATGATGGAATCAGAATATGATTTTAGTCAAGGTAAACGAGGCGCAATTGAGCCGACACCACCAGGCAAAACTCGAATTACAATTCGCTTAGATGATGAAATATTAACTTGGTTTCGTGAGCAAGTTAACCTAGCAGGTGGAGGTAATTATCAAAGTTTAATCAACGATGCTTTGCGTGAATACATTCAGCAGCGCCGTGAACCTTTAGAAGAAACACTACGGCGAGTTTTGCGCGAAGAACTTGAGCGCATCAAAAAATAAGCATAAAAATATAGAGATACGATGAGTCGCATCTCTACAAAAGCTATGGTATATAAGCTCTAATTACTTTAGCTACAAAATTAAAATGTCCATTCGTGGTTAGGGTCATTAAGTGCCGCACGGACGGAAGCTAAATTTGCTAAGTCTTTAAATGGGCTGGATTTAGCTATTTCTGTGATTGAATTTAAAGCAAGGGCTAACTGTTCATTGTTACCTGATGCGATCGCGCCATCAACGACAGCAAATAATGAAGTAAATTTTTATTTACTGTAATTTGAGGCTTGGATAAATCTAAATTACACGCTTCTCGTTCTAACTTAATGTTAGTAATTTCTTCTATCCCTATCAGGAAGAAACGCTCACATTCCTCTTGATTTAATGAACTAATACCATTAATACTTAAGTCTGTATTTTTCTTTAAAATCCACAATGCTCCCCTTTTTGCTGAGGAAGCTATTGTGTTAACACCATAAGACAATTCTGGGTTACCTACCCAGTATATAGCAGCTACCGTCTTAACTATATTAACTATAATTTCGATTCTGTTTTCGAGACTATAGTTTGTAATTTGCTGATTGTAGTTTGAGAGTACACTACTTATAGATTCATTTTCTGCTTGCAAATCTCTCATCGAATCATCAATTTTTTGTTTTACTTCTCTTATTTGCTGCTTTAGAGTATTAATTTGAGTAATCGCAGTATTGACTTCAGCTTCATATTCACTAACCTTTACAAAAGATTTACCTAGCTCACGACTAAGTAATATTCCGCCCATTAATACTGCTGGGCTTACAGTGATATTACCCAACGCAAGAAGAGACCCAATAATTATGCCTCCAGCACGAATCCCTAATGAACGCTGACTTAACCAATTCATTGTGGTTATGGTAGCTTTTTGGATAAATATGTCTTGACTTAGAAGATTTTTTACTGGTGATTTTAGAGGATTGACTAATTGATTGACAGCATAACAAACATCAGAAATATTATTCTTATTTAAGTAAGAACTTATTTCAATTAAGATATTTTTTGTTTCTTCAACTTGCAGAATTGGTATATCAATATCCTGCTTATATTTTGTGCTTATTTCCTCAAAAATATGAATGAGTTTCTCTATCTTAACTTTAGTTTCAGTACGCATATCAGCATATATGTTAGCCAGTTTAGATACATAAGCTAAATCATTCTGACATTCGTTAAAAGCATCTTCATAGCTACTTCTAATATTTTTAAGTTTTGCTTCTAGATTCTCTGTATTACCAATTGCCCAAGCAGAGATAAAAGCTCCTGTAGATGCACCACCTAAAGCAATAATACTCAAGATAAGTGAAAGCATGAAATACTCCTAAATACTGATCAGTGGTAGAGGCCTATTCGTATAAACTCCAAGCTTAAAAGAAGACATGGATTTATTTATATATATGCTTCCCTGATTCACAAACTAATCAACATTCAAAGCGTCAAAATCTGAAATTGTTATAAAAATCTATAAAATGTGATGTAACTACTCATTTTTAGATTTTAGTAGTAGATGCGTGATGCGATCGTTAACACATCCTAAATGTCAATATGAGTTCTATTGTTTTTTGTCAATATTTAGTAGATGCTAAACAGCGAATTTACTGAGGGGTTTAAGCTGAAAATAGTTAGAGCGATCGCATCTATAATAAAATGCAGAAAATGAGCGATCGCTCCACTAGCTTTTGTTTAAAATAGGTGCAAAAGATTTGATTATGTCTAAGACTGCCCAAGAAATATACAGTCAAATTGTTCGCAACTTACCGCCAACTGAAAGGCTGCGTTTAGCAAACCTAATTTTAAATGAGCTAGTTCAGCAAAATTTATCCATTATTGATGAAAGTGACACTTGGACTGAAGAAGATCAGCGAGATTTAGTAGCCTTCTCTTTACAAAATACAGCTTCCTTCTTTGATGATAGTGAGGAGATACTTTAGTGACATTTAATCCTGGTGATGTAATTACAGTAGATTTTCCAGGTGTCACTGGTGTTAAGCGTCGTCCTGCTGTAGTTCTTTCATCTGCTACTTATCACACAATACGTCCCGATGTGATTATTGGATTGATTACTACTCAGACTACCTCGCTGGTAATTACTGATTATACACTTCAGGATTGGTCATTAGCAGGATTACGTGTGGCATCTATTTTTCGTAGTTTTATTGTCACTTTACCACCCTCTGCTAATCTAGTTTTAATTGGTCACTTGTCTGAACGCGATTGGAAAGGTGTTTGTGCTTGTGTAAAAATAGCTCTTGCTGATTTAGATAATTCCCATCTGTAAAATTCATGTTTAAAGTTAAAATATCAAGAGCAGTGGTATAAGCCATGACTCAATCTTTAAGCAAGTTAATTACATTTGATGAATTTGTTGCTAAATATCCAGAGCAAACAGAAAAACGTTACGAACTTCATGATGGAGTAGTTGTTGAAACGCCACAACCAACAGGAGATCATGAAGAAGTCACTGGATTTTTAGCCTTTGAAATTACTAGAGAATGTATCCATTTAAATCTACCTTACTTCATACCTAAGACAGCACTAGTCAAACCTCCAGAAAACGAATCAGCTTACTCACCAGATGTACTGTTGTTAAATCGTCCCAATTTAGTCAATGAACCTCTGTGGAAAAAAGAATCCACTGTTATTCAAAGTTCATCCATACCGTTGATTATTGAAGTAGTGAGTACAAACTGGCGTGATGACTACCTCAAAAAATACGCTGATTATGAAGAGGTGGGGATTCCTGAATATTGGATTGTAGATTATGCAGGATTAGGCGGTAGAGAGTTTATTGGTAATCCTAAACAGCCTACTATTTTAGTTTGTGCTTTAGAAGATGGTGAGTATCGCGTGAGTAAATTTAGAGGCAATAACCGAATTGAATCTGTAATATTCCCAGATTTAAGCTTAACTGCACAGCAGATTTTTAATGCTGGATATTAGGTTTGGTATGTCAAGAGTAAAAAATTTTGAAAACTTACGCAAGAACCCTCTCAAATCCTCTTAACTTCGTGTTCTTTGCGCTCTTTGCGGTTAGTTTTTTCTTGATTTTAGGAGTTACGCATTGACAAATTAGACAAACAATGTAGGAAGGAAAATCAGGAATAAACAGGCGATGGCTGCGCCAACGTCTTCTCTGCGAGACGCTACGCGAACGACGAACACTAATCACTCTGGG
>NZ_JACJSD010000027.1 GCF_014697615.1 Nostoc sp. FACHB-280
CCCAGAGTGATTAGTGTTCGTCGTTCGCGTAGCGTCTCGCAGAGAAGACGTTGGCGCAGCCATCGCCTGTTTATTCCTGATTTTCCTTCCTACATTGTTTGTCTAATTTGTCAATGCGTAACTCCTAGATCAAACTTTGGGATGTCAGCACAGGTAAATTCCTGAAAACCCTGAGCGGTCATAGCAGTTATGTCAATAGTGTCAGTTTCAGCCCTGACGGACAAAGCCTGGCTTCGGGCAGTGAAGACAAGACCATCAAACTTTGGGATGTCAGTACAGGTAAATTCCTGAAAACTCTGAGCGGTCATAACGATTCGGTCAGGAGCGTCAGTTTCAGCCCCGACGGACAAAGCCTGGCTTCTGGCAGTGATGACAAGACCATCAAACTTTGGGATGTCAGCACAGGCAAACCTCTGAACACTCTGAGCGGTCATAGCAATTGGGTCTATAGCGTCAGTTTCAGCCCTGACGGACAAACTCTGGCTTCTGGCAGTGGTGACAAGACCATCAAACTTTGGGATGTCAGCACAGGTAAATTCCTGAAAACCCTTCCTTCGGAACGCTACGCAAAGAGCGGTCATAGCAGTACGGTCAGGAGTGTCAGTTTCAGCCCCGACGGACAAACCCTGGCTTCTGGCAGTGAAGACAAGACCATCAAACTTTGGGATGTCAGTACAGGTAAGCTCCTGAAAACCCTGAGCGGTCATAGCAGTACGGTCAGGAGTGTCAGTTTCAGCTCCGACGGACAAACCCTGGCTTCTGGCAGTGCTGACAACACCATCAAACTTTGGGATGTCAGCACAGGTAAATTCCTGAAAATTCTGAGCGGTCATAGCAGTGAGGTCATTAGCGTCAGCTTCAGCCCTGTCAGCAAAACCCTGGCTTCTGGCAGTCTTGATAACACCATCAAACTTTGGGATATCAGCACAGGTAAATTCCTGAAAACCCTGAGTGGTCATAGCAGTTCGGTCTGGAGCGTCAACTTCAGCCCCAACGGCCAAACCCTGGCTTCTGGCAGTGATGACAAGACCATCAAACTTTGGGATTTAAATCTTGATAACTTATTAAACAGTGGTTGCTCCTCACTCAATAACTACCTCATTGCCCATCCCGAAACATTAGAAGAAGTCAAAGAATGCCAAACCCCATCTCGGTTAATGTCAGCAGCTACTGTGTTAGTTGCCCAAGGCGAAAAATTAGCCAAAAATGATGATGTTAACGCTGCCGTTGCCAAATTCCGCAAAGCAAAACAATGGGACAAGCAATTAAACTTTGACCCCCAAGCCAAAGCCACAGAGTTGGCTGCACAAAGCAAGCTGGCAGAAGGTCAACGGCTTGTCAGGGATGGCAAAGTCTCAGAAGCCGTCACAGCTTACACCGATGCCCAAAAATTAGACCCTAAAATCGAAATCTCTGCCAGTGCTTGGAATACACTTTGTTGGGATGGTAGTCTACGCAAACAAGCCAAGCTAGTATTATTCGCCTGTCAAAAAGCCGTTACCCTTGCACCGGATGATGGCGAGATTCGTGATAGTCGCGGTTTAGCCAGGGCGTTAACAGGCGATACCCCAGGCGCAATAGCCGACTTTGAAGCCTTCATCGCCAAAACTGATAGTAAAGATGACAAAGCCCAACGCCAACGCTGGGTGAAAGAGTTAAAAGCTGGTCAAAATCCCTTTACTGATGCGGAATTGAAGAGTTTGTTAAATCAGTAGATGTAGATTCGGCGCAATGACATTATCGGTGTTGCGTAATATCATGTCCGGCTAAATACTTGTCATTGCGAATAGAGCGAAGCGGAATGTAGCGATCCACACATCTTGCACCTAGCCCCGACGAATGGAATTCGTGGCTACACAGGCGAAGTCCGCCTACGCGGACTAAGAGAAAACCAAAGTTTTGAAACCCACGCAGGTGGGTTTTGTTTGTGTAGACGCGGTTTCTAACCGCCCATTTCCCTATTCCGCATCTTCATCAATCAAAGCACTACGGTCAAGGATGAGTAAATTTCGTAGTTGGTCTGTATCTAATTCAGTTAACCATTCTTCCCCAGCACTCACGACTTGTTCGGCTAATTGTTTTTTGCTTTCAATCATGTCGTGAATTTTTTCTTCTAAAGTGCCAATACAGACAAATTTATGTACTTGCACATTTCTTGTCTGACCAATGCGAAATACTCGGTCTGTGGCTTGATTTTCAATGGCTGGGTTCCACCATCTATCAAAGTGAAATACATGATTGGCGCGGGTTAAATTCAAGCCTACACCACCCGCTTTTAAAGAAAGAATCATAATTGGTGGCCCTTGTGGGTCATGTTGGAAACGGTCTACCATTTCCTCGCGTTGTTTTTTACTACTACTGCCATATAAGAAGAAAACTTCTCTACCTAATTGCTGTTCTAAATAAGGTTTGAGTAACTTACCCCATTCTGCAAATTGAGTGAAAATTAACGCCCTATCTCCCTCTGAAATCGCCACATCTAACATTTCTTCTAGACGTTGCAATTTACCCGAATTATGTTGTTCTAATGTTGTTTCTTTTAAATATTGGGATGGGTGATTACAAATTTGTTTGAGTTTAGTTAGTAATGCTAAAATCATCCCTCTGCGTTGCAATCCTTCGGCAGATTCTATTTCTACTAAGGATGTATCGACTGCTTGTTGATAGAGTGCGGCTTGTTCTGTAGTTAAACCACAAAACACTGTCATTTCTTGCTTATCTGGCAAGTCTTGAATAATTTCTTTGTCTGTTTTCAACCTTCTTAAAATAAAAGGTTGAACTAGTGAACGCAATTGAGTTAAAGAAGCCGAATCACCATACTTTTCAATCGGCATCGCAAACCGCCGTTGAAAGAATTGTTTATTACCCAAATAACCAGGGTTGAGAAAATCTAAAATCGACCATAATTCTTGCAGTCGGTTTTCTACTGGTGTACCTGTTAGGGCGATGCGAAATGTTGCCTCTATTTGTCTAATTGCCTGGGACTGTTTAGCATCAGGATTTTTCACATTCTGCGCTTCATCTAAGACAACTATCTGCCAAGCAACAGTCTGCAATAATTTCACATCTCTGTGAATTAGAGAATAGCTAGTAATAATTAAATTATGTTTATTGACGGCTTCAACAAATGCCTTACCTTTAGGGCGTTTGTCACCGTGATACTGCATTACTTTCAAGCTGGGGGCAAATTTTCTCACTTCCCGTTCCCAGTTACCTAACACAGAAGTGGGACAAACTAATAATATGGGTTTTTCTAGTACATCCTCTTCTTTGAGATGTAAAAGAAAGGCGATAAATTGAATAGTATTGTGACAAATAATATTATTCGCCACAAAATTGTGATATTTACTTACTTCAAAGTCGTAAACCCAGCCTTGATAATCTACATCTTCGATGTTGCTAATTTGGCAATAAAATACTTCTTTGTCAATTAATGTTTGGAGATGCTGTTTGGTAGAATTGAATTTTTCTACATCTAATTTGCTATAAGCTGCTAATGTTTTAGCTGTCCATTTAGAAGGTTTTAATTGCTGATATTGCTGTTGAGTTTCTCCTGTAATGATTTGGTTCATACAGCCGACAACTTTCTGTAAACTTTCTCTAGAAAATTGTTGTGAACCATTAATATAGACTGTATTGTGCATTCCTAAGTGTCGCAGAGGTATGCCTGTTGTGGCAACTGTTTGGGCGACAACATCAGCAGCCGGAACACCCTCGATATTGGTGTTATTTACTCGCTGACAAATTTCTTTTAACTTTTGCTGCTTTTGAGTGTAGTTAAACCCAATTTCTTGCAAGAATCTTCGGGCTGAATTGCCACCAATGACACCAATATAATAAGTACGCAAAATTCGCTTACCATTGGTGGCACATTTTTGTTTTGAGGAAATTCTTAACCAAATACCAAAGCGACGCAGCAGTACAGAAAGTTGCTGAATTAATATACTTGATGCTGTGGAAATCTCAATACTCCGCATACTAGAAACTACAGAGGACTCAGCATCAAAATAGTGGCGTAAAAATAACCGCACACTCTCTATGTCAGCCTGCATAATGAATGAGGGAATCGATTTAGCTGCGGAAAGTTTACCCCAAACGTAACCTTGACTTTTGAGAAAGCGTCGGTAAGCTTGGCTATTAATTCGCAGACAAGGAACTTTACTGGGAAATGTACAAATACTAGGATGGTTGATTTTGAGATTGTAGCGATCGCCTATCCTCTGAAATGTTTGGCGTAAGTCTTCTAATAAGTTTATGTCTTTTTGAGTAATGCTGACTGTTCCAATATCAGCTAGTTCATGTCCTTCGGCAATTTGCCAAGCCAAAAACTTGACTAAATCATGGTCTTGTGGTTCGCCATGCCACAGCATCTTGCCAGGTACACAAACATAATCACCCGCCTGTAAATTATTTGTCCAACCGTGATTTGTCAGTAATTTATGGCGATGGGTAATAGTAATACTACTGCCGTCTTGCAGGGTGATTTTTCTTAATTTCTCGCACACTTGTTGGCGATATATTCGCTGAATTGGTGCTTGGACAATTTTGCCAGTTGCTTCATCGAGGGAATTAACTAGTAACTCTTGAGTGGGTTCCGCCCACAATCCTTCACCATCAAATATTGCTACGCCAGCATAATTTGTCCAAATAGCTTCTGCTGTCTGTAACATTCCATTGACATTGACTAAGGTATCAGGCGCTACGCATTTTCCTAGTCCCATATCGTCGGCGAGACACGCGCCTAAACCCCAACGTTCCAAAAAAGCCAGCCAAGCCGCACCTCGTTCTTGATAGGGACGTAATTTTCCGTGGAAACTGGCGGGTGTGGGTAAAGGTGTAATTTCCTGATTATTTGTCAACGCCCCAATTAATTCTTGTAACGCCCCAGATGCTTCAAAGCTAACAACTGGTAATTTTTCAATCACCTGGGTATCCCCTGTACTTAGGCGCAAGGCATCTTCTAAAGAAAGTGCCATTTGTTCTTTACGGGAAGCAAAAAATGTCTGGGCTGTTTTAATATCTTGGGGACGTAATTCCACCCACTCGCCGTTAATTTCTACCAACGGACTATTTAAAGCTACCAGTCTGTCAAACTCTGCTTTAGAAATTGTCTGTCCCCCGATCGCTAATTGCCATTGAAAATTCAACAAACTTTGTAAACCCAAGCGTTCTTTTTGCTTTTTGGGCGTTTCGGCGGTAATCTTCAACCCTAAACGGTTCGCCCAGCCTTCGCGGTTTGTCAAACTGGGGGGCAGAATGACACCTAAACCGCTATCTTCTAATCTCCAAGCCACAGATTTGATAAATTCATAAGCTTGGATGGGGTTTATTTGGCAAGATTGGGGATATTCTGTTTCTAGGCTGGGTGCGATCGCTCCATATAATCTAGAAGCTAAACCCAAACCACGCAAAAAAGTTTCTTGGGGTTTTTCAATGGTGCGGTTTTGATAAATTAATTCTTCAACGGGATTTTGCCAAATTGTTGCTGCATCAACTACAAATTCTGGATCATCCGCCGCCTGGAGAAAGTACGCCAGTTTCCATTCTGTTTCGCCCACATCCGGGGAAGATAGTTGAAAACAAGTGCGAAATAAGGGCTTTCCTGTAAGTTGATGTTGTAACGGCAAAGTCCAAGCTTTCAGCGCCGCTTCTAAGCGTTCTACACCAATTGCATCTGCAACCACGGTACTAGATGAACCAGTTAAAGCTTGTAACCACTGGCGAATTGCTGATGGTAAAGCCGCCATCACTCTGGTTTCGATGATGGGTTGATTACCCAGCATTTGACGCACTTGCACATCTATGATGCTGTTGAGAAAATCTAAAATTAATGCTTGTGCAGGTTCGGGTAAGTTTACACATATATCCCCACTACCCAATTCCTGATAAGTCCGACAACCCAAGGGCATTTTCGCGGCAAACTTTTCTAAGCGAGTTCCATCTACAGCACTGTCTAACAGCACTTGCCAGTTAGCAGCTGTAATACCGTCTGCTTGGTGTTGAATATTAGGTAAAAATTTAGAACGGGAAATTAAATCTAAACTCCAACGGGCTACCTGTGACCAAAATCTTAAATCTCCAGCTAAAAAAGCATCTTCACCATTAGTAATGTTGAGAGGAAGGGATTGGAGAAATTGAATTGCTTCGCTGGTATTCAGGCAAAAACCTGCAACATACCAAGGTTGTAGATACGTTGCAGCGTCGGAATTTAAATCTTGGCTGGCAGAATGTAGAGGTAATAAGTTGAAGGTTTGATCTTCGCTGTTTTCGGCAATTTGAGTTGGTAAAGCGATAATTTGTGAACAGGTTGGTAAGCTGATTTCTGGCGGTTTTGGAGTTTTGCGCGATCGCCCTCCTGAAGTTAGTGCTGGCTGTTGCTGAGTGCTGGCAATTCTCAGATTCCGCCCTGCTAACCACTCACTCAACTCCACTGCTGTCATTGCTAATGGATGTAATGGAATTTCTAAAGATTTATCTATATCCCAATTTACTTGCGGCGATCGCCAAGTTTCTCCCCAGATAAATAAACAGCTATTTTGATTTTTGCGTACCCAACTACCGTGTAAAATCGCCATCTTGAATTACTCGAATTATTTCCGGACTAAATTATTGAAAATTTAAAATTTTTATATATTATTGTTATTTTGATTATATAAAATCAGCAAATTTATTTGGCTAGATTTTACCAAATTGATTGACATTCTAAGTTACCAAATTATTGCTTAGTTTAGAAAAAATAGCAATTTAAATATCTGCTCAAAGTCAAATTACTATTGATGAATAATTTGAATTAATATTTATTTCGTTGAGGCTAGTGCCGCCATGTTTGCAACGTTGGTACTATTGTACAACCAGGGCTACATACTGGGGCGAGATTGTTTTTAGCTAATTTAATTATGATTTAAGAAATATCGCATTCCGTTGCAGACTTGTAAAAAAATCTACTTTGTATACCTGACATCCACCAGTATTTGATCAATGAAAGAGATGGCCATACATGCAATTTCTCAGACTTTTGAGTATGATTAGGCATATTCTACCTGTGGCAATCCTCAAAGATAGTCAAGCCGTCGAATTTACTGCCCCTTGATAGGCAAATATGTAATACATTTGGCAGCGAATCACTTGTTTATCTTTGTATGTAACAGAAGCCAGCCAGAGTGCATAAATGTTAGGATTGCCACAGAGAGAGAATAGCGTGCATAGAAGGAAAAAAAACTGAATGGCAGAAGTTGAAAAGTCAATATCCTTTGATGGACGGGATATTCGACTGAAGTTAGGCCTACTAGCGCCCCAAGCTGGTGGGTCAGTTTTGATAGAATCAGGGGATACAGCTGTTTTGGTAACAGCTACGCGATCAGAAGCCAGAGAAGGCATTGATTTTCTGCCCCTTACCGTAGACTACGAAGAAAGACTTTATGCAGCAGGTAGAATTCCTGGCGGGATTATGCGTCGGGAAGGTCGTCCACCGGAAAAAGCAATTCTCACCAGCCGTCTCATAGACCGTCCTCTGCGTCCTTTGTTCCCTTCATGGTTGCGGGATGACCTGCAAATTGTGGCTTTAACATTATCAATGGATGAGTTAGTGCCACCTGATGTTTTAGCAGTTACTGGTGCTTCCATAGCGACCTTAATTGCCCAAATTCCCTTTAACGGGCCAATGGCAGCCGTACGGGTAGGTTTAGTAGGAGATGATTTTATTATCAATCCTACTTATGCAGAAATTGAAGCCGGAGACCTGGACTTGATCGTAGCTGGTTCGCCAGAAGGCGTAATCATGATTGAGGCAGGAGCCAATCAGTTGCCAGAGCGAGATATTATCGAAGCAATTGATTTTGGTTATGAAGCAGTACGCGATTTAATTAAAGCCCAGCAAGATATCATTGCTGATTTGGGTTTGCAAATTATTCAGCAAGCACCACCAGAGGTAGACCAGACCCTGGAAAATTATATCCGCGATCGCGCCAACGACGAGATTAAGAAAATTCTGTCTCAATTTGAATTTACTAAAACTGAGCGTGATACTGCGTTAGATGCAGTTAAAGATAACATCCAAACTGCGATCGCTGAATTATCAGAAGAAGATCCCGTTCGCGTTGCGGCTACTGCTGACCCCAAAGCAGTGGGTAAGACTTTTAAAGAAATCACCAAATATTTCATGCGCCGTCAAATCGTTGAAGACAACGTGCGCGTTGATGGTCGCAAACTCGATGAAGTCCGTCCGGTTTCTTGTCAAGTTAGTGTCTTACCAAAACGAGTCCACGGTAGCGGTTTATTTAATCGCGGACTGACTCAGGTATTATCCAACTGTACCCTTGGTACTCCCGGAGATGCTCAAAACCTCAACGACGATTTGCAAACCGACCAATCTAAACGTTACCTCCACCATTACAACTTTCCGCCCTTCTCTGTCGGCGAAACCAAACCCTTACGCGCCCCTGGTAGAAGAGAAATTGGTCACGGTGCTTTAGCAGAACGCGCAATTTTACCAGTTCTGCCACCCAAAGAACAATTTCCTTATGTAATTCGGGTTGTTTCCGAAGTACTTTCTTCCAACGGTTCCACCTCAATGGGTTCGGTTTGTGGTTCTACCCTCGCCCTAATGGATGCCGGTGTACCAATTATCAAACCCGTTAGCGGTGCAGCAATGGGTCTGATTAAAGAAGGTGATGAAGTCCGCGTTTTGACTGATATTCAGGGCATTGAAGACTTTTTAGGTGATATGGACTTCAAAGTTGCTGGAACAGATACCGGGATTACAGCCTTACAAATGGATATGAAAATCTCTGGTCTGCCTTTGGAAACTATTGCCCAAGCCATTCACCAAGCCAAAGAAGCGCGGTTGCACATTTTAGATAAAATGCTGCAAACCATCGACCAACCACGCATCGAAACATCACCCTACGCACCACGTCTGCTGACTATCAAGATTGACCCAGACATGATTGGTTTAGTCATTGGCCCTGGTGGTAAGACAATTAAAGGCATTACTGAAGAAACTGGTGCCAAAATTGACATTGAAGATGATGGTACAGTGACTATCTCTGCCGTTGATGAAAGCAAAGCCAAGAAAGCGCGGAACATCATCCAAGGGATGACCCGCAAGCTGCATGAAGGAGATGTCTACGTAGGACGTGTAACTCGCATTATCCCAATTGGTGCTTTCGTGGAGTTCTTACCCGGTAAGGAAGGAATGATCCACATTTCTCAACTGGCTGATTACCGCGTCGGCAAAGTCGAAGATGAAGTTGCAGTTGGTGATGAAGTGATTGTCAAAGTGCGTGAGATTGACGGCAAAGGACGAATTAATCTCACACGTTTGGGTATTCATCCAGACCAAGCAGCTGCGGCAAGGGAAGCTGCGGCAGTAAATCGATAAATCGATTTGGGATTTTAGAGATTATCTAAAATCCGCGATGCCTTTGTTGTAGGCATCGCCGTAGCTTTTTTAAAATATTAATTAACCATAAGCTGGACGACTGAAGTCGCGGCTATCAGAACGAAGCCTGCCTTCGCAGGCTAGAAACAATTACAATTACAATATTTCCCAGTGGGCAATTAAAGATTTTTGTTGATGGTGTGTGGCTTGGTTTTGAATATAATTAGCTATTTGCTCAAGATGATGGTGACTAACTGTAAATGCCCCATAGCCACCTTGCCATTTGAAAAATTCCTGGGGCTTAATTTCATGAGTAATTAAGTGGGATGAACTGCCTTTAGTTTTTTGCACCAAATCCGATATTGTCAAGTTGGGTGGATAGCCAGCGAGTAAATGAACATGATCAACTATGCCACCAATAGCAATTACTTTGCATCCTAACTCGGAACATTGCTTGGCGATCGCTGAATAAATAATCTCTTGAATATCCGGTGTTACCAAAGGTAATCTATCCCAAGTTCCCCAGACACAATGTATGTACAACTGTGTAAAATTTCTGTGCATTTGTTACTTTATTTAGTATAAAAGCCTGCGTAGGCAGACTTTGTTCTTATAGCCGCGACTTCAGTCGTCTGCTGCTACTATTTTCAGCAACTAACAACCAAATAAACACTCATTATTAATTGCTTTCTTAGATAAATCTTCGTTTTTTGCCCATATCTGCCAGTATGACTTTGAAGGTTCCAGCCATTTAGCTATTCAAAAAAGTGTTATGGCGGTAGTCAGATATGTTAGGACAATTTGAAAGCTTAAATGCGAGGAATAGTAAGACTTTTACTCCTGCCTTCTGCCTTCTGCCTCCTGCCTTCTACTATAAAGCTATCTTTTGCTAGTTTGTCGATCGCGGCGAAGTTTGGTAAATAAAAGAAATAGACTGCGTTGTTTGCTTTTATCCCACATTTTATCTAAAGCATTGTGAGTGCAAAACGGTTGCCAGAAACTACTGCCCATGTTAAAATAACACGCCAATCCTGGCAACATGGGTTTCTTGAGGGCGAAGTCAGCGCCGGAGATTTTGAATGGCATTTCCAATGGCATTTCCGCCGTGGAGAACTGTCGGTGAAACCCTCTCAAGGTCGCGCTTTAATTAAAGAACCTCTTGGTCGCTTTTTAGAAAAACAAGATTATCAGCTAGAACCAGGAGGAGATTATGCTTTTACTATCCGAGCCGAGTTGTAAAGCAACCAGGGACAAGGGAGAGATTCACTATTGCCTATTAACAGTTGATTCTGTCAGACGATTTAAATATCTTTCAATTAGTAAGATAGCCACAATGTCATCTATTGGTCTTGGTGGTTGGCGCATTCCTTTTGGCAGCAGTTTTGTTAGTCCTTGGGGTGGATACATCTGCCAATAGCGATCGCGTGCTTCTAAAGTAGAATATCGCTCATCTACTAACATGATATTTAACGTTTGTAATAATTCTTGTTGTAATTTTTGTTTCCACTGCTTGGCTGTGGTTTGATTACCCATGACAAGTAAAGAAACAGGATATTTTTGTCTGAGTGTTTCTATACTAGCGATCGCTGCTGATGCAGGTACCACTTGATGATAATGCAGCTGTCTGTCTAATCCCATCACAGCTAAACCACACTTATCTTTACCAGGGTCAAAGCCAAGAATCACTGGTTGATTGGGTGAGAATTCATTTAAATTCATATTCAATCAGCTTTAATTTTTAACCTTAACTGAACTATTTTCATTCTGACTTGTAATTTCTGACAAAAATCTTAGGTACTAAAAATCACTTTACCGTTTTGGACAGCTAATAATTTCACGCGCAGAGGCCCGGCTGTGTATGTATCTTCGGCGGCGATCGCTTTAATATCTAAAGGCTGATCGTATTGTCTTAGCTGGTTAATAAAGCGCAAAAATGTGCCATCTACTTGCACACCTTCTACAATGCCGGCATTTCTGGCACGAAATTGGGAAGCAGAAATCAGCAAATCTAATCTTTGCCGTAACTGATAAGATGTCATGGTTTTGGGATCAGCACTGGTGCTTGCCAAAACCTCTCCTCCCGTAAAGACTAAGATATTGCGTGCGGCATCTGCAAAAAATTCTATCTGTTTTTCGCCCCTGACGTAATTACCTGCGGAGAAAATTCGCACGACATATTCCCTACCATCGCTGATTTGTCTAATCAACTGCTCAACTCGTTCGGGAGTGACGCGCAATATTTGGGTATTTTCTGGTGATGCTCCAGGCTCAGTTAACTGAAATATGGCATTTTGGTTCGCATCACCCAACACTTGCAACACAGCCTGACGCGCCGCCGAGGCTTGACTGACTTGAATTACCGCACCAGCCAAAATTTGACCACGCACTAACGCCAACTTGCCTAAACGCAAGTCTTGATAAGACTGATAGTATTTTTCGAGTCTGGCTACTTCCTGTTCTAAATAATCCTGTTGTCTTTCTAATTCTTTGAGGCGAGATTCTCTGGTGGCAATTACCTGCTCTCTGGCAGTAATTTCTAAATTACGATTTTGAATGAGTTTATCTAATTGGGCGATTTTGCGATCGCGCTGTTCAATAATTTCTTGACGATTGGCGAGTTCCTGATCTCGTTTAGAAATGGCTGTTTTCGCTTCATCAATCGCCTTTTTCGCCTCTGCGTACAATCTTTGTTGTTCTGCCTTTAATTGTCCTACCGCTACTTGTAAGGCTTTTCTTTGGTTATAAACGTTTTCTAATTCTGACCGCGCTTGCTGATATTGAGTTGCAACTTGATTTAACCGCCCTTGAGTGCTTTGTAATTGCCCTTGGATCTTTGCTTGGCGGCTTAGGGTTTGGTTAAGTTTTGCTTGGGTTTCCCGTTGTTTTGCATTGGCCGCTTGCAAAGATTTATTAATTCTTTGTAAGTCTTGTTGCGCTTGGGTTTGTTCTTTTCTGGCTTGACTTAATTCTGTTTCGACTTGACTTTTTTGGGCTTCTGCGGTTTTGAGTTGTTCCCGCTTGTTTCGCAAGTCTTTTTGAATATCTTCTAATTCAAAGACTCCCTTACGCAAACCCTCATCAGCAGCAAACAAAATTCCCAAAGTTGATGCAGAAATCAAGCCACCAGTAAAAATCGTCACCACCACCGCCGTATTTTTGGGACGAAGCTTAAAGAGTGAGAGGCGAGCTTTGCCAACCCGTGTGCCAATGCGATCGCCCACAGTGGCTATTACGCCTCCCAAAATTAAAATTGCTGCAATGAGGATGTACCCGGTGGTCATCTTCAGCTACCGAAATGGTTCCAGATACAGCCTACTACTTTCGACCATTGTCTGTGGAGGGTAGGAAATTGGCAATAGCGAAGATTCATCAATTTATGACTTGCCTCCAGCTATGGGTATTATCTGCAAAAACACCAAACTTGCCAACTCCACAACCTCCAATTGTTTTGAAAAACAAACAATGCCGGAGTCAGAAAGCCCAAATTCAGAATGAATTACGTTTTGATTCCGACTCCTGAGTTCTGCATTTAAGTGAACTGTCTACTTAAGCTAACAGGTTTATGCACAGTAATCTTCTTTTTATGAATAGAAATCATTTTCTTTTCGCGTAAATCACCAAGTAACCTAGTAACTGTGACGCGAGTCGAACCAATTGCCTCTGCGATCGCTTGATGAGATAGCTTCAGATCAATTGTGATTCCATCTGCACAAGGAACACCAAAATCACGACAAAGAATTAATAAAAAACTCACCAATCTAGAACCCATATCTCGGTGAGCCAGAGTTTCAATCATCATCTCTGTCTGTAAAATCCGCGAAGATAGACCCCGCAGCATTAACATAGACAATTCTGGATTTTCCTTAAGTGCTTGCTCTACTTGTTCGATTGGTGCTGATAGCAATTCTACAGGTGTAAATGCAACAGCATGGTAAAACCGATCTGACTTATTTCCAGTCAGCAAAGACAAAACACCAAAAACACTATTTTCCCGTAACAGTGCTACCGTTATTTCTTCTCCTGCTTCGTATACCCTGGAAAGTTTTACAGCACCCTTAAGAAGAAAATAAACTCGTTCAGCAGGATCGCCCGGAAAAAAGATCGTTTTGTTTCGTTCAAACGTTTCCACCACTGGCGGAAACGCCCCAGTTGCCATCTGACGAAAAACATTTGCTAGGGCTTTATCTTGTGTCACGATCATCTCCCTTCCCCTACCCAATGCCGGAAAAACAAATAAACTGATTACCTAAGAATACACCTGAAAAATCAATAAATCACCGTCAACCTTTCTGTACTTTCCTATACTCAAAAGCCCAACTTCAGACCTATTTGTTCATAATGATACATAATTTTTCACCTTTTTAGCTAGTAGTTGTTATAAGTACTTACAAACTCCTATTCATCAGGTTTTTTGCAAAAAAATTCATTATATCTTGAGAATATCTTCAGGAATAGCAGACAATTTTTATGGAGCAAACACACCAATTGAATTAAAGAAGAATTAAAACAGCAGAATTCACAAGGCAGAATTAGTCAATGAGGAAAAACACCCACCACTTAATTTGGTGCGTTGTTTGTTTATTCATCCAGTAGTCTCACAGAATTTAATTTGCAATTCAGGCTTCTAGTGCCTTGATTCTTGCTTGTGAAACATGATTTTGATAAATCCTGTGGTCAGGCAAGAAAAACAGGCCTCAGTTTCTAGTATCCTCCTAAGAGGATGTCTGAAAAGTCCCAGGTGATACACTCAGCAGTTGAAGTATCCTCAATTCCCCTAAGAAATTTAGACTCCAAGCTAGATTTTCCTGTTTTACAGGAAAGCTATATAGCTACACAGCAGTCAAAAACAGCCATTGCGTTGCCAAGTTAATACTGCACTGTGATTAGGGGGTAAAAAATCTTTGATACTGCTCAGACATCTTTTATCATGATTGATCCTGTTAATAATTTCTATGCTGAATCTGACTGGAAAAAACGCCCTCGTTACAGGTATTGCCAATAATCGCTCCATCGCTTGGGGTATCGCTCAACAACTGCACGCAGCTGGGGCGAACTTAGGTATTACTTACCTCCCCGATGAACGTGGCAAGATGGAGAAAAAGGTTGCGGAATTGGTAGAACCTCTAAATCCCAGCTTATTTGTTCCCTGTAATGTTCAAAACGACGAACAGATTCACTCTACCTTTGAAGCAGTGCAAGAAAAGTGGGGTAAATTAGATATCCTCATCCACTGTTTGGCTTTTGCGAATAAAGATGATTTGACTGGAGGCTTTAGCCAAACCTCCCGTTCTGGTTTCAATACAGCTTTAGAAATTAGTACTTATTCCCTAGTACAGTTAAGTGGTGCAGCGAAACCGTTAATGACTGAAGGCGGTAGCATCGTTACCTTGACATATTTGGGTGGCGTGCGAGCTGTGCCGAATTACAACGTGATGGGAGTTGCCAAAGCAGGTTTAGAAGCAAGTGTGCGTTATCTCGCAGCAGAACTCGGCCCGCAGAACATTCGGGTTAATGCTATTTCGGCTGGGCCAATTCGGACTTTGGCTTCTTCGGCTGTTGGGGGAATTTTAGATATGATTCACCATGTAGAAGAGGTAGCACCTTTACGACGCACAGTCACTCAACAAGAAGTTGGTAATACTGCGGCTTTTTTGTGCAGTGACTTAGCCAGTGGTATTACCGGGCAAGTGCTGTACGTGGATGCAGGATATGAAATTATGGGAATGTAATACTATTACTCAAGTCAAAAGTTAAAAGTAAAAAGGTGAACCACTGCGTTGGACGGGTTTCCCGGCTTGTAGACGCGCTTTGCGCGGCTTCTCGCAGAGTAGCAAGTGGTGAACCCGAAGGGTAAAAGAATTATTTTTTACTTTTGCTTTTTTACTTTTAACTTATTACACCCTAATTAACTATGCAAATCAGCGATACTGCTCACAAAGACTCAGTTCTGCACCAAGTTAACCTAACCACGGCGCGTATTGCTTCGGTTCACCGTGTGACTGGTGAAACTAATGTGCAAGTAACTGTCAATTTAGATGGGACAGGAAAATGTCATGCGGCGACTGGTATTCCATTTTTAGACCACATGTTGCATCAAATTTCCTCTCACGGCTTGATTGATTTAGATGTCCAAGCCAAAGGAGACTGGGAAATTGATGATCATCACACTAATGAAGATGTCGGTATTACTTTAGGTCAAGCTTTGCATCAAGCATTAGGTGATAGAAAAGGAATAGTTCGCTTTGGTAATTTTTTAGCACCATTAGATGAAGCTTTGATTCAGGTGGCGTTAGATTTTTCGGGAAGACCGCATCTCAGTTATGGTTTGGAAATTCCTACTCAAAGACTTGGCACTTATGATACTCAGCTAGTGCGAGAATTTTTTGTCGCCTTGGTAAATCATAGCCAAATGACATTACACATTCGTCAATTAGATGGTATTAATTCCCATCACATTATTGAAGCAACATTTAAGGCTTTTGCTAGAGCTATGCGAATGGCTACGGAATTTGATCCCCGTCGCGCTGGGACAATTCCTAGTTCTAAAGGTGTTTTATAAAAGAAGGCAGGAGTTAGGAGGCAGGAGGTAAATATATTATTATTACGCTGCCTGCCATTTGTGCTTTTGAAATATCCTACCTTACCCTGCGACTGCCATATTTAGATGTGTTTCCAGGCTAGACAGCTACTTATTTGATTCTGACTCCTGGATTCTGACTTCTAACTTCTTCTTCAATTAGATTGAAACTGACATAACAACAAACCAAACCATTGATTTGCATCAGTCCATGTTTGAATTGGAACTAAACCACGGCTTTGGAGTTGTTGTTTAATAGTGTTCAGGTTAAATTTGCGCGAGATTTCCGTCAGGATGGTTTCGCCTGGGGCAAAATTAACAGTGAGGTTGAGAGATTTTAATTGCACAGTTTGCGATCGCATACTCCGCAAGTGCATTTCAATTTGATGTGCGGTTTCATTATAAAATGCCCAATGTTCAAATTGTGTTGTATCAAAATTGCCTTCAAATCTGCGATTTAAATGCTCCAGCATATTGATGTTAAATGCTGCTGTTACACCTTGGCGATCGTTATAAGCTGGTTCTAAAATTTCTTTTGGTTTTTGTAAATCGACTCCCAGTAGGAAATATTCACCTACTTGCAGCGCATTGGTAATTTGCGAAAAGAAAGTATCACACTCTTGGGTAGTCATATTTCCCAAAGAACTACCAATAAAACCAATCATCCTACTTGGTGAATGTTTTGCTGGGAGTTGTGCTAAAGCCATTTCATAAGTTCCCGCCAGTGCATAAACTTGCAGTGAGGGATATTCTTGGAGTAACTTTCTCGCGCTATTTTCCAACATTCCCGCACTCACATCTATTGGCAAATAGCACTGAAGATACCCTAACTTTTGATAAGCATCCAGCAAAATTCGGGTTTTGGTTGAACTCCCACTACCCAGTTCTACTAATTCGCAAGCACCTGTGATTTGAGCAATTTCATCTGCATACTGTTGTAAAATTGCTGTTTCTGTGCGAGTTACGTAATATTCCGGCAAGTCACAGATTTGTTCAAATAAGTCAGAGCCTCGGTCATCATACAAGTAGTATGGGGGTAAATATTTGGGGTTATGTGTTAATCCCTTGACTACATCACTTCCTGCTGTTGATGTAACTACTTTTGTGGCTTCTATCAAACGCTGTATTTGCAAACGTTCTTCTAGGTTGTTGAGAGAAGGAACCTTGCTGTTGACAGCTTGAGATATTGTCATTTAACCTCCGTAGAGTTGCAGTAGTAGATTGCTAGGCAACCTGAGATTGTCTCTAGCTAGTGAAACACACAGCCATAGCTGATTACCTCACGCTTAAGCTAGATCAATCAAGGTTTAACACTAAATTTGCGTATCTACCACTAAAAAAGCCATAAATTTTCGTTAATTAACACTTGTAGCACAGCGAAAACCACTAAAAACTTGGCGTATATGGGGATAGTACCAGTTCCGAAAACTACAACGTGCTACCCAGGGACGAGTTGCCCAACTACCGCCTTTTAGTACACGGTGTTGGTAATCAAAATAAACTTGCGAGTAACCTACATAAGGGTAACTTTGAAAACCTTGATATGGCGTAAACCAAGAAGCTGTCCATTCCCAAACATTGCCGAGGGTATCTAATAAGCCGTAGGAACTTTGGCCTTCAGGGTAATGATTTACTGGGGTTGTCTGACCAATGAGGCGATCGCAATTACAATATTTTTGTGAGGGCATTTCTTCACCCCAAGGATAGGTGCGCCGACGTTGAGCTTGAGCATCCCAACTAGCAGCTTTTTCCCATTCGGCTTCTGTGGGTAAACGCTTGCCAACAAACCGCGAATATGCTTCAGCTTCATACCAACTGACACCGCAGACTGGATGATCATCATAACTGCGATCGCTCTGCCAATAAAGTGGTTGTTTTTCCTGTTCTGTTTGTAGCCATTGCCACCCAGCATCTGACCACCACGCAGAATTTTCATAGCCTCCCGCCGCCATAAATTCCCGATACTGACCACAAGTTACTGGATAAGGATCAATCCAATAAGTATCCAGGTATACTCGATGGCAGAGACTTTCATTATCCAACGCATCCAGAGAATTATTTCCCATCTCAAATTCCCCAGCCGGAATCATCACCATTTGAGTGCTGAGTGCTGAGTGTTGAGTCACCGAAGTTTGCTCAACGGGGGAAACCCCCGCACGCAACTTCTCGCTGAGTGCTGAGTGCTGAGTGCTGAGTGTGATGTTCTTCCCTTGCACCCCTACACCTTCGCCCCCTTGGTTACTGAGCGAAGTCGAAGTAGGGTTACTGAGCGAAGTCGAAGTAGGGTTACTGAGCGAAGTCGAAGTAGGGTTACTGAGCGAAGTCGAAGTAGGGTTACTGAGCGAAGTCGAAGTAGGGTTACTGAGCGAAGTCGAAGTAGGGTTACTGAGCGAAGTCGAAGTAGGGTTACTGAGCGAAGTCGAAGTAGGGTTACTGAGCGAAGTCGAAGTAGGGTTACTGAGCGAAGTCGAAGTATGCACCCCTACACCCTTTCCTCTTTTTGACAGTTCCAACACATAGCTAAGAATTTCACAGTGTTGACTTTCGTGCTGAATTAAAAATCGCCACAGACGTTCTTGGGGTTCAATATCAACTACTTCCAGATATTCCAGCACTTTCTCGCGGACTGTCTGCAAGTAATAACGGATTTCGGCTAGGTTTGGTAATTTGATGCGTTCTGACTTGGGTAAACCATCTGCTGCAAACAACTTACGGTATTGCGGAAATAAACACCTTAAACCCGCACTATGTTCTAGCAACCATAAAGACTCGGTGTAAGCAATATGTCCCAAGTGCCAACCAACAGGACTAAAATCAGGATGATACTGATTGCAAAATGTAATTTCGTCTAGCTCATCCAACAGCTTTAAAGTTTTTCTCCGACAATCATTCAAAGCATAATAAATAAATTCTTTGGTGCTAGTAGATTTGCTCAATTTTGATATCACAGTCTTCTCCCACACTGATGATGCTATTCTCTGGGCAAGGATTCCAATTACCAGGAAATAAAGGTTCCGAAGCAATAATGACTGAGTTCGGAAAATTCAGATCATCTCGTATCCAATACAAAGACGGATTGGCTGCACCCACAGCAAAACGCGAAGCTATCAAACGTTTGCCATCACTTAAAACGATGTTGGCTAAAACTTTGATTTGATGACGTTTTGCTAATTCAGCGATCGCTAACAAAGTAGTGCGTAAGGCATATTCTGGCGGACGATGTTTGTTAATTTGATGCTGAGAAAGTAACAACGCAAATAAATGTTCGGAATCTGTACTCCCATAAATTTTGTCGTAAAATTCTGGTGTTAAAGTGCTACGGATTCTGCGGTGTAATGTTTGCCGAAAATTTTCAATGAATCCGTTATGCAGAAATAGCCAATTTTCATGATTAAATGGCTGACAATTGGCAAAATCTAAAGCTTGTCCGATTGTGGCACTGCGGACATAACCTAATACGCAACTTGATTCTACGTAACGGCTGAGATGGGGTAAGTTAATATCATTCCAAATCGGCAATGTATTTTTGTAGATGTAGGGAGCAGTATCTTTGTAACTATGATACCAACCCATACCAAAACCATCTGCATTTACTACCCCAGAAGTCATTTCGCGGGGTTGGTAACTTTGGACAATCAAAGAATGTTCTGGTTTATACAGAAGATGCTCCAAAGATACAGGCGAACCAAGATAGGCAAGTAAACGGCACATGCTAAAAGTATTTACTCCCAATTACAGTACAGAATAAGCTTGTTGGCTGAGAATTTCCTGAATTGTAAATGAGTTTGCCCCATGCTTGCCTGCTTCACCCTGCAAACCTCCTGATGCAATACAATTTTCTCAAGTTATATTATTCTCACCGATAATTGCTCATGACTAACTCAATGATGGTGATTTTTCCATACAGACATAATCAAACATGGGTATTTGATGATGAGCGTCTGGGTTTGGTGCAAGAACCGTTTGTGAGTGGTGTACCTGAAATGATTGATATTCTGGTTCAGGGTATAGCTAATGTGGATGAAGGGTTTAAACTGTTGTTTTCTGCTAGTCCTTTCCCTGGTTATCAAGCCGAATTAACTTGGTTACGTGAGGAGTATAACGGTAATTGGTATTTGTGGCGGGAAAAAAGTCTGGAAGGTTGGTTATGTCCGGCGTTATTTAAATATTTTGAGCAAGCGCCAGCAAAAATATATTGTCAAGCTGAAGGTTTGTATTCTTAAAATTATGCGTGAAATAAAAGATCCCCGACTTCTTTAAGAAGTCGGGGATCTGAATATGTCGATATTTAGCTATATTTACAAAGGTATGAGGGTGTATGTATCTAAAACGCTACACCCCAAACCCCTTCACCCTTACACCCAGTCTTCACAGACAATCTCTGTGGGTGAATCATATTTATGAAACACTCGGTATCAGAGAACGCAGAGTATTGATAAAGTTTTGCGCGTAGTTCTGGGTGGAGAAATCGAGGGCGCGTTGACGGGCAGCGACAGCGACATTTTGGGCAAAGTCTTGTTCGTCTAAATAACGCAGAATTGCGATCGCCAATGCCTCAGAATCACCGTAAGGTGTTAATAAGCCATTCATCCCGTCGGTGATAATTTCAGTAGGGCCGCCAGCATTACCCGCAATTACAGGTTTACCCAATGCCATCGCTTCAATAATCACAATGCCAAATGGTTCTTTATCAGAAGCATGAACAAAAACATCCATCGCTTGTACCCATTCGGGAATATTGCGCTGGAGTCCAGCCATAATTACTTTTTCTTGCAACCCTAAATTTGTTATTTCTGATTTAAGAAATTCTTCGTAGTCTGCCTCTAAATCATGCTTACCACCAACTACCACACAATGAGCATCAGGATACTTCTCTAACACTTTCGGCATTGCTTGAACAAGGACGTGCATTCCTTTCCAGCGTTGCAGTCTGCCCACAATGCCAATTAATGGCCCGTGTGATGGTAAGCCGAGTTTTTGCCGTGCTGTTTGGGGTGAAGGTAAAGCAGCAGGTTCAAATCTATCTAAGGCGACACCAGGATAAACCAGCGGTGTGGGACGATGGGGCCAAATTTCGGCTTGGGCTTGCTTGCCATCTTGGGAGAGGGTGATAACAGCACGGGCTGGTAATGCTGTGGCGAGGCGGACTAACCAAAACTTGTCATGGGGTACTTCCAGTTGATACCAAACAGATGGTAAACCTGCCAGCATCGCTGCCATACCGCCATAAAAATGGGTAATCCACATCCAATTGACGATTATATCTGCATGTTCGCGCCGAGCGATCGCAGCTATTCGCAAAACTGTAGAGATTAACTTATGGACTTGTCGCAACCTGCCACTTTCTAGAACTCGTGTATCAATGCCCAACTTTCTGACTTGTTCCACCATTGGGCCTGATTCTAGAAAAATGGCTATCCACTCAACACCAGCATTACGTCCTTGCTGCATCAAGTCTAAAAACATCATTTCACCGCCGCCTCTTTGTTCGGCTAGGGGCATGATAACTATAGCTTTCATATTTTTAATAAGGGTGTGAGGGATTAAGGGTGTAGGGGTGCTGACAGGTGTAGGTTTTTTACGTTCTGCCCCAAAAACCTTGATTTAGGGTGTAGGGGTGTAGGTGATTAATTTTTTCCCTTACACCCTCGAACCCCTACACCCGATTTTTGGTAATTTTTTCATGCTGATAGTATTTGTGTGCAGACATTGCCATTGCTAAAAATCCCCACAAAATCATCCCGGAGACGCTTAACATTCCACTCCCGATGACTAATTGAGCGCAAGAACTAATCCCAATGGCACGGGCGGCACTGACGAAGCTATCAAACCGCGCTTCGCTATACTGGATGACGCTAAAAAGAATCAGAATTAATCCACCTAAATAAAACACGGCTCCAAACCAGCCGAGGGTGAAAAACATATCGAGAATACCGCTATCAATGACAAATACCTCGATTTGTCCGGTTTTTTCATTGACTTTCCAAATATTGCCTAAACCATTACCCAGAATATTAGAAAGGGCAATGCCAAGGTTGCGATCGTAACTGCCGGATCTATCCCTAAAACTAGTATCTTTTTCGAGATTAGAAAAACTTTCTAACCGCGCTGATACTACGTCAGAAATTGGTTCAATGGTTGTGAGGGGAATTACACACAATGCCATCACAACCACGATCGCAATTAAACGCATTTGGATTTTGGCTTTGACTGAACCCATAATCAAAATTACGCCAAGTAACCAACCTCCCCAGTTAGTCCGGGCTTGGGCTAGTAAAAACGACAAGTAGCCAACAGCCGAAGCGGGAAAAATTAACGGCCCAGAAGCAGTAAATAATAACAATAATCCCGTCTGCATCACTGCACCAAACGGCCCGACCGAGTGCAATGTACTCCAAACACGCATTCCAAAGGGTACAGGGTTGCCAGAACTGGTAAATAATTTCGACTGAATTAGCCAGTATCTATCCCATTCCGGGGCAACGACAAATTGATAGATCCCGTAAGCACCAGTGAGTAAGACGCAAAACAGAAATGTTCGTTGTAAATTCTGGCGGTAAGTGGGATAGTCTCGCCAGTTCATGAATAAATGAAAAGCAAAAATAATGGGACTCAGCCAGTCTAATAAGCCGCGAGCCACGGGAACTGGAGCGTTATAAATTAAACCTACGAGAAAACTATAAAATACGCCGATAAAAGCCAAAATAAACGGTAAACCTCCCTGACGAGAGGCTTTGGGAAAGTGTCTTAAGAAGGTGGCGATTGTGACAAATACAACTAAATATGGTGCAATCAGAATCTGGCGAGTCGGATCCCAACCAACTCGATAGTCGATTAAACGGGCAACTAACGGTGTGAGAAACCACATCCACCAAGTAAAACCGATGTATAAAATCGGATGTCGTAAATATAAAAATATCGCTACGATTAAGGCTGTGACTGGATAAATCAGGCGTAAACTACCAGCCGCCCCAGCAAAGTAGCAAGTGACACTCAGCAAGATAAAGCCGAGAATAGCACTCCAACCTTGTAGCGATCGCTGTCGGGGTGAAAATGGTGTTTCTAAAAAGCTATTAAAAAGTAATGGTTGAGAAATCATACCAATTCTTCATTTGTCATTTGTCATTGGTGAGCCAGTGCGTTGGGCGGGTTCCCCGACTTGAAGCAACTGGTGAACCCAAAGGGTCAATAGTCATTAGTTCTTGGACTCCCCCTGCACCCCTGTAACCGTTCGGCTGACGCTCACGGCGGAAGCCTGTCACCTCTAACCTGTCACCTGTTACCTGCCATGTCTGCCATCCTTGCCAGCGACCGCGCCAGGAGGCTAAAAGTTTGCGGGTAGCGAGTCGGCCTTGGCTGGGGAAGAATCTTAGCCATTGAAGACAGCCAAAACAGTCTCTTGTGCCAACTAAAATTGCCCACAGCAAGAAGATGAGGCGGCGTAGGGGTGATAAATGTTCGAGTAAAACTAGGGTTTCGTTATGAACTAAGTTTATTTGGGCGATCGCATTAAAGTTATTGCGTTGGTCTTCGTCAAATCGCTGGGCGGGATAGTGGTCTACTGCAACTTGTGGATCATAAATCATCTGCCAATCCGCACGTTTTAAGGCGAGGGTGAATGCCATTTCAAAGTGTACCTGTGCGCCTGAACCTCGCATTCTTTCGTCAAAACGTAAGTTGGCGATCGCTTGGGTGCGAAAACTCATGTTCACACCTTTGAGAACATCGACTGGACGAGCTGCGCCGACTCCGAGATGATGGTTGCCAATTACACGCCCAAACCACTGCAATTCACCCACCACAGCGCGAGATTCATCCTCAATTTTGTCACCGTAATGTATCCAATCACGCCCACCAACACCGCCTATTTTGGCATCTGCGAGCAAGTGGGCGTTAATTTTCTCTAACCAATCAGGATGAGGTGCAGCGTCATCATCAGTAATAGATAAAACATCTCCCTCAACGGCTGCAAGTCCAGCGTTGAGGGCGGCAACTACTCCGGGAATGGCGACGGTGACGATTTGTAAAGGTAAATGATCAGTGGGAAAGGCTTGGAGAAATTGCCACGTTTGGGTATCTGTATCCCGCACAACGACGATGACTTGATCAACTGGTTTAGTTTGCGCTTGCAGTGCCGAAAGGCAACGAGATAGATCCAGAGGACGGCGATAGGTCGGGATGAGAACTGTGTTCTTCATGCTGTTGTAACTCCTCAAATAGATCCATATAGGTTTGGGCCATTGTTGACCAACTGTATTGTTGGGCGACGGCGCGGGCGGCTTGACCCATTTGTTGCATCAAGGTGCGATCGCTGACTAAAGATGACAAGGCAGCAGCTAAGGCCTCAACATCATCTGAATCTGGTAAAACAATTCCACATTCAGGTGTGACTAACTCTGCCCCACCGGTAGCTGTAGCGGTAATTACAGGCAACCCAGAGGCGAGGGCTTCTAACAAGACCAAGGTGCAAGCTTCATAACGGGAGGGGAACACAAATAAATCTACTGCCCGCATGATTTCGGCAATATCACGGCGATAACCGAGAAAATGTACCCGTTCGCTAATGCCTAAATCGGCGGCTAACTGCGGAAAGGGACTACCATCAGTACTCCCGACTACGGCTAGGTGTAAATCAGGTACTTTCACTAAGGCCTGTAAGACGCTATCTAAATTCTTCCGTGGTGTACGGATGTCTCCGGCAAATAATCCTAAATTTACATTCTCTGGTAAGTTTAATTTTTGGCGAGAGACGACACCGGGGGTAAACTCTTGCAAATCGACACCGTTGACGATGACTCGGATGCGATCGCGTGGTACGCCAATCTTAATTAACTCTTGGGCAACTTTCTCGGAGACGGCAACCACAACTTTAGCCCGTTGAAAAGCTTGTTTTTCCCAACGGGCATTTAAGGCGGTGTACAGCCATTGATAAAAACCGTAAGCATCGCGGCGAATGCGAGAAATATGCACAGGCGATCGCAACCAAGAACTATGAACAAAATGTACAGCATTCACATCAGCTGTAATATTTGTAATTGCGCCATTGATTTTTAATAAATCGATTTGTGAACGATTTTTTTGTAACCATGCCGCGCTTTTATATGAAAATATAAAATTACGAATAAACTCACTGGGATAATTATCAACCGAAATTTTAATCCAGTTAACTTTACTGTTCTGCTCAATTTCTGGTGCAACTTCGCTGGCTAATAATGTTAATTGATGACCACGGGCAATAGCTTCTTGGGCAACTTCATAGTTGACTCTTCCTTGACCATCACCTTTTTTGACTTTGTGGGTAACAATGCAAAGTTTCATTGATTTTTATACTCCCAGCAATTGATTAGCTAATGGTTGCGGAGTAAAACTGAGTATTAGTGCTGCTAAAGTTCTAATGTTCAATTTTTGTCTTTTAAATGCTTGGAATAAGTAAGGACGGGCTGCTTTTGTTTGGTGATTCCGCAGTAAACCAATACCTAAAGTGGTATGTGCTTCTAACCATTTAGCTTGAAAATACTCATGAAATTCTTGCAGTCGGCTATCTTCCATGAATGTTTTGTAGCAAAAAATTTCGCTTTGGGCTTTGCGAATTTTGGCGTTAGCATTTTTACTACCACTTAACATTGTGTCTGTTAATTCGTGGGCGCGATAATAAGTTAATCTTTCGGGATAATAGTAAGCATCATAGCCAGAAATGCAACAGAGATAAGTTAAATATAAATCCCACATACCGCCGGCTTCTTGGGGAATGCTATCCCAATCAATGATATGATTGCGAATTAAACAAGAGGCAGCAGTAGCGATACTTTTATCAATTAAACCAATGTTAGTGAAAGATTGATGAATACCGGGAGCTAAAATATCTCGTTTAAAACCCTGTGTATTTGCTTCTGTCCCAAGATGATTAATGTTACCATCACCATCAATAATATATTGGTCAGAAAAAGCCAAAATCAAATTAGAATTAGCTTCCAATTTTGGCACAAGTTTGGCTAAAAAATCTTCGTGCCACATATCATCATCATGGAGACTGGCAAGATATTTACCTTGTGCCATTTTAAAAGCATTCATTTGATTAGACAACATCCCGACATTTTCAGGATGTCGCCAAAATCTAATCCGTGAATCACCAAAAGATTCGATAATTGCTTGGGGGCTTTCGTGACTACAATTATCAGAAACAATGATTTCCAGATTCTGATAAGTTTGATTAACTGCACTGGCGATCGCCTGCTTCAAATATTCTGGTCGATTGTAAGTTGGGATAACAACACTAACCAGAGGTTGCTTTGCGTTCTGTTGTAACATATCCCTTCACACCGATAAATTTATTGCTAAATAAACTTTGGATAAAACTGAATAATAATGCGGCGATCGCTCTCACACTCAGCTTTTTCTTTTGCAAGACATACCAAAAATGAGGGCGTGCTAATTCTGGTTGTCCAGCTTTTAATAAACTCATACCCAAATATTGATTAGCTTCGATTAATCTCTGCTGAAAATGGGGAAATAATTCTTTTAATCTGGCATCTTGAATAAACTGTTCATAACAGAATATGTGATTTTTAGCTTTACGGATATTAATTTGTGGATTATCTGTTAATGTATCTGTTAACTCATGTTCGCGGTAGCGAGTTAGTTTTTCTGGAGTATAGTAAGCGCCTAAACCAGAGCGAGAACAGAGATAATTGATATACAAATCGTAAAAGCCACCCACCTCTAGGGGAAACGCTGTCCAATCTACAACATCTTTACGAATAACAGCAGCGTTAGCAGTACCTACAGACATATTTTCTATAGCAATTTTATAAAAAGGCTGATGAATTCCGGCTTTTAGATCAGCCCTTTTCCATGTCTTGGAACACTTTTGGGTCAGTTGATCATCTATTATTCCATCAGCTTTCATAACGTAATGATCACAGAAAGCGACAGCCAAATCAGAATTAGCTTCCAGAGGAGGAACAAGCTTGGCTAAAAAGTCTGGTTCCCACATATCATCATCATGCAAACTAGCAACATATTTACCTTTGGCGATGACAAAGCCGTTGATAATATTGGCAACCATACCGATGTTTTGTGAATTACGGCAAAACCGAATTCTTTCATCTTGAAAAGCTTCAACTATTGGTTGAGGACTAACATCACTACAGTTGTCACAAACAATAATTTCAATATTATTAAATGTCTGGTTAACAGCACTAGCGATCGCCTGTTTTAAATACTCTGGGCGATTATAAGTAGGGATAACCACACTAACTAATGGTTCTTGAATTGACATAAGTTTAACTAGTTATTTCTTGTATGAAATTCAGCAATAGTTTTGGTATAAATTTCAGCCAAATGCTGAACATGAACATCAATTGTAAATTCTTCTTGATACCAAGCTTGGCCTTTTTCACCCATTGTTCTTGCTTTGGCATAATTTGTTGCCAATTCATTAATTGCTGCCGCTAATTGTGCAATATTGTTAGGCGAAACTAAAACCCCAGTTTTGCCATCTTTTATATGTTCAGGAATTCCCCCAACAGCACTCGCAATTACAGGACGATAACGCGCATAAGCTTCTAAGGTAACTAAACCCGCAGGTTCCGGCCAAAGACTGGGAAAAATCACAGCTAACGATTGTTGATATAAAGTTTCTAATTGTTCAGAATTACACCAACCATGCCAAGTAATGCGATCGCTTAATCCCAAATCGGCGGCTAATTTTTCCATATTTGCCTTATCCCAACCATCACCAGCAATATCTAAATGGATATGTTTTTCAGTTTTGGTTAAGGCTTTGAGTAGCCACTCTAAACCTTTATCGGGAACTATCCGACCAACAAACAAAATGCGCTGATTTTGATAAATTGTCCGACTTAGAGGTTCTGTCTCAAATTTGGGTAACTGCACACCACAGCGTAGGGTGATCACACGTTCTGGTGATATTCCAGCATTAATGATTTGCTGACGGACATATTCACTATTAGCTATTACAGGGATTTTTAATTTTTTCAGGTTATTTAAGGGATTGTAAGCATTCCACCAGTTACCCAAAATTTTGTGTGGTCGCCGACTACCACAGCCATCAACTACATGACCCCAAGCACAACCAAGAGGATTGATGACGCGATCGCAAATTTTGCCTCGGTCTGCTAAATACTTTGTCCCACTCGGACAGTAACTACAATGATTGTGCAAGGTAAAAATTGCCGGACATTCTTCGCGTAAATCCGCTAAAAATTCTGGGTCGTGAAGGTGCAATAATTTAAATCGCTTTTGATTCTCTGTTTTAATCGACTTGAGAACACGTTGATGTACAGTTTCTTGTTTAGAGATATCGCAAGATTCTGAAATTTGTGAAAGTGCTAAAGAAGCCACATAAGTTTCAATGCCTCCCCCTCCATTAATATTAGTGTTAGTGCAGTGGTAAATCATCTCTGTATTGGTTACATTTTTGCTCATTTTACAGACCGACATTCAACCAAAATTTGTGTCTGACATCATTAACGTAATGTCTCAAAGCAATATGTTTAGCCGCGTAACGGTCAGTATAAATAAATTGGTCGTCAACTTTGATAATATATTTATCTTCAGCTAGTGCTTTAGCATTAGCATTGTGCATAGCTAAATGTACTATAGTTTGGTCTGTATAAAAAATAGGTGAATCGATAAACTTTTCTACTCGCTCTAGTGGTTTGAGCCAATCTAGTTGGTGTTTAAGAATAAAAAAACCTGCATTAACTGGATTTAGTTTATCAGTTTCATCTAATAAAATCCTTTCATCTAAAGAAGGCTTACAATCTGGTAAATACCAAGCAGATTTATCTTCGCTTTCGCATAAATTGATTAAATCTGTCGCACCAGGAAAGAATAAAATATCGGCATCTGTAAAAATAGTTGGTTTGTCAATAGACAGCGACATAAATACAGCCAGTCTCCGCCACATTGCCATTGTTGGTCGGTGTGGATGATTGAGGGCATAATCAAAGATATATTTAGGGATACTTTGATTAGCCAAGTCTTTCCAATCAATGACTTCTACACAACTATTGATTTGGCTTAATATCTTGCGGGAGTGAACTGTGTAACTACCATCAGAAATAACAATAAATTTATCAGGAATGCCTACATAACGAATAAATGAACGAATACTCGCTACTTGTACAGGTAAATCTCGCTCACAAGAAAAAGCATAAACGTTGAGATGAATCCTGCGAGATTGCTTAATAGGTAAAAAGCTAATTTTCTCAACTAGTTTACGATATATATTACTAGTGATTTGACCTTGGATTCTAGCGGTATGGTAGCCTATATTTACCATTGAATTTACCTCATAAATATATAAAGAATAATTAACCGCAGATACACGCAGATAAGATTTCTTGTGAAAAAATCAGATTAATTATTGTGAAGTATGAAATTTCCTACTTCATACTTCACACTTTGTTATCCTGCTTGTCCCATTTCGTATTGAGTTTTGTGATATTCCCAAAGCTTACCTTTTAGCTCTAAGAGTTCTTGATATTTGCCTTGTTCAACGATACGTCCTTGTTCTAAAACAACGACTTTATCGGCGTTGGCGATAGTAGAAAGACGATGAGCGATCGCAATTACTGTCCGACCTACAGATAGCTTTTCTAATGATTCTTGAATCAAGCGTTCGGTCACAGAATCGAGGGCGCTAGTAGCTTCATCTAATATCAAAATTTCTGGGTCACGTAACAAAGCTCGTGCGATCGCTATTCGTTGGCGTTGTCCACCAGATAATCTTACGCCTCTATCTCCTAATTTGGTGTCAAAGCCTTCTGGCATTTCTTCAACAAATTCCAGAGCGTTGGCTAACCGTGCAGCTTCTCGAATATCTGCGGCTGTGGCTCCTGTTGTCCCATAAGCAATATTTTGCCAAACAGAAGTATTAAAAATGAATGTATCTTGACTAACGACGGCGATTTTCTGGCGCAATGAATTGATATCAAATTTTTGGATATCAACTCCATCAATCATCACATGACCTTCTGTGGGGTCATAAAATCTGGGAATTAAATCAATTAATGTACTTTTACCTGCGCCAGTGGCTCCTACTAAGGCTGTGGTTTTGCCTTTTTCAATACTGAGTGTGACATTATTGAGTACTAAATGATTGGGATCATAACCAAAATCTACAGACACAACATCAATAGAATGTTTTAACCCAGTAAATTGAATTTTGCCATTCTGTAAATAGGTTTTATCATCAGTCCTCACCAAATCTTTAATATTGTCGGCTGCACCTGCTAATGTACTCAGATGCGCTCTCGTACCATTAATATCTTGTACAATCGGCACTACTCGAAACAACACAAAGAAAAATGTTAATAAAGATGCAACTTGTAGTGTGCCGTTGACCACAAATACGGTAAAAGCAAAAATAATCATCCCAATGAGAATTGTACTCGCAATACTTTCGGCTAATGGTCTCACCATCGCCCAAATTAAGATAACTTTTTTGGAACTCTTGAGTACATTATCACTAGCCTGATAAAAACGCTGACGTTCAAAATTCTGCGTCCCAAATGCCTGAACTGTGCGAATCCCGTTAATAAATTCTATAGCTGTGGAAGTAAAATGACCGTTAGCAATAGAAGTACTAAAACTACTTTCCCTCGCACGAGAATTGAGAGTTGATAACCCGACACCAGCCAATGTAAATAGCAAAAACGATGCAATAGATAACTGCCAAGATAACAAAAACATCGAGATAAAGTAGACAGTAGCAGTGATAGTTCTCGTCATTAAAAATGCCGTACCACTAAACCACTGCTTGATGCGTTCAATTTCTGTAGTAATTGTATTAATCAGTTCCCCAGAGCGTGTTGTGGCAAAGTAACTCAATGGCAAACTTTGTAACTGTTCAAAAATCTGCTTTCGCAGGCGATCGGCTAAATATAACTGAGTACTTTCTGTATAGACTTGCGCTAAATAATTAAAACCTGCTCTTAACCAAGTGCTGAGTAAAATTAGCAAAGATATGCGATATAAACGATTAATTGCTGAACTATTGGCAGCTAAAATCCAAATATCAAACCACTCGACACCAGTTTGTATTGGCTTTGCATTGGGTTCAGTTAAATTTTGCAAGAATGATAGCAAAAAACCAATACTAAAACCTTCAAATGTTGCTGCTAAAAAAGAAAATACTAAAGCAAATATAGCAACTTTGCGGAAATGTTTAAATTCTCGCAATATTAAATAGTTTTTTTGCCAAAATGTAGTAGCTTTAAATAAATCATTTAATTGTTTGGTTAGTTTAACAAGCATGAGTTTGCGAATAAATATTTTCTAATTCCTAAAGGTTGCTACAGATGCTCTATGATATTTAGCTCTAGGCTAAGTGCGGCAAGTGATGTTATCAATTACCGCACTGTTTGTACAGGTTTTTAGCTAGATAGAGAAGACAGCAATTAATAATTAGTAATTATGAATTATTAATTATTAAGTTTTACCCTGCCTACACTGACCAAGATTTTGTCATCACAGGTAATTGATTTAGGGAAATTTGTGCTTCTGAACTGAATCTTATTGCTGTTGCTAAATTCCAATAACGAGACCCAATAAAACCCATATCACCCCGCAGTACATTGAATAACTGTGGTAAGTTTTCCAGACCAGATTTACGCATCCAACGCATTAAGGGTGTAAGGTTAAGTTTGCCTGTAGTGGAAAACTTAATAGCTTGGAAAAGTCTACCCCGTTCTCCTACATACCACTCGGTAGAAAATAGAGAGTCAGGTGAGGTAATTTGCAACAATATTACTAATCCCAACATGGCTGGACTTAGTAATAGCAGCAGAAATAAAGCTGCTATCCAATCAATGAGTCGCAGGAACCATCCCCAAGGTTTACTATTTTGTTTAAACAGTAAATTTTCTGAAGATCCGTAAAGAAACATTGGCTTATGAGCTTCTTTACAAGCATTCGCCCAAAACTTTATCCAAGTCTCACCAATTTGAGGGTCTACGCTCACCAAATTCACAGGGGAATGTTTTAAGCAATCAATTAATAATTGCTGGTTTTCTAAAGCTGGTAAATATGGCTGTTGGAATTTACCGGGAGATTTCACTAACAATTGACCCCGCCGCCATTGTAGTGTGCAGTATGGGGTAGCTTCGGTTGCAGGTTGTGGAGTTACACTATAAACAGTCTGTGGAGTACGAACTAATGAGCTAGTCATGTGTCTTTGGATTAGTAAGATAGTAAGTTGCTGATCTTGAAGGCGATTCATGCCAAAGACTTTGATCTGAATCTTGTCTTGCTCTAAAAATTAGTAGATGACTGATGAGTAAAAATTCAGTATCCAGGAGTCAAAATTTAGAAGTAATTCAGTATGATGGCTAAATTTGATGGGAGCAAACTTGTTGTTGATGCTGATGAATATCCTGAATAGTGGATTTTGACTTCTGAAGGAATAATTAGGTAGATATAGCAATCCTAAATGATTTATAAACTTCTCTCTCCCTTGTCTAACCTGTCTTCTTGTCTCTGTTGTTCACATATCAAACAGGACTGATATCACAATCAATATTTAGGGAAAGCTTGCAGGTAAAATTGGTATTTTTGAGTACAAGAAATATTGGATAGATGTAGAGATAAATCATCCAATATTTCTTGACGTTATGGGTGAGAACTGTGTTGAGTTTTGTCTACCTTTTTTGTTGATTGTCTAAGTTGAGAAAAACTAGTCCACTGTTGTCTTTTAGCTGCTGGGAAGGGGCTTTAATCTCTAGGATATAAGAGTCTGTAGAATTGACTATATACGGAAGTCGATTCTTTATTTAGTCTTTAAAATCAAGAGACTTAATCATCATAATTGTAAAGTTGAGATAAATATACTGATTTTTAACTAAGTAAATAGGATTTGATTTTGACAACAAAAATGATAAATCAAGACATTTTTTAATAAAGATAAAAAAATATGTGCGATCGCATCCACCAAAAGAGCGATCGCACATATCTATAAACTTCCAAGTTGTACTATTTTTCTACCGCTTGTTTCAAAGCCAAACGGTATTCCTTGGGATACTGGACAAAACTGCTATCTGAGCTAGAAACGCCATTAGCGACAACTCCAATTAGATTTAACTTGCTCAACATTCCGGTAGCTTGAGCAAGTTGGTTACGAGTCACCACACCCATACTAGCCACTAACACCACACTCCGACAGGACGATGCTGTTAACATTGCATCTACCAAACCCAATACAGGCGGCGCATCTATCAGCACCAAATCATAATTCTCTTCAAAGGTTCTCATCAATTGCATCATTCGCGGAGAACTCAACAAATGGGCGGGATCAGTCGGTTTCGGCCCAGCCGTCAAAATATCAATATAAGCTGAACCTAAAGATTGAATGCCAATCTGATTCGGTAAAGTAATCTCGCTACCCAGTAAAGTCGAAAGTCCTTGCTCGTTAGGCAGATTTAGCTGTTCGTGCAGACTGGGATTGCGTAAGTTCGCATCAATCAATAGCACTCGTTTGTGTAAGCGAGCCGCACTCATCGCCAAACCCAAAGCCATACCAGATTTAGCTTCATCAGGTAAAGCCGAAGTAATCATCAAAGACTTCAAACTAGATACAGTATTGAGCAGTTCAATGTTTTTGTAAATTAAGTCCAGAGATTCCCAACGTGGAGGCGACTGTAACACCTGAATTGTCCAAGGTGCAGGAGTTTCTGGCTTCCCAAAGGGTAACTTGATAATTGAATCTCTGGCTTTGGCGGGTGGTAATTTTGGCGTTGTTCCCAACAAAGGTAAAGCAACTTGCTTTTCTAACTCAGCCGTTGTGTGTACCGCATCATCAGAAGCCTCGCGTAAGAAAGCTGCAATTCCGCCCAACATTAACCCCACCACAGCACCTAACAAGACGTTTTGTTGCAAGTTGGGGCCTAACTGCACACCAACATGGGGTTCTTCCACAACTTCCCAATTAAATCCACCTTTGGCTAATTCTTGGCGCAATTGTTGTTCTGCTCTTAACAACTGCTCAAATCTTTCGCGGCTAAATTGCAACTGTGGTTGGATGCGATTGTAATAAGCCAACAAAGGTGGGAAGCGTTTGATTTCAAAACGTAATTGAGTTTCTTTTTGTGCCAAAGTTTGGTCACGGGCGCTCAATGCAACTATTGTTGTCTGAGTTTCTACTAATTCACTTGCCAAGCTCAAATCAATTTGGCCAAACTGTCCTTGTTCTAACAACGAGTCTCTAGAACCAACTACACCAGATGATCTTCCGCCTAGAGTTCTGCCTACTTCTTGTTCTAATAATGCTTTTTGGCTACTTAATTGCTCTTGTAGCTTCTGCACATTGGGAGTTTCATCTGTAAAGCGTAAACGTTCTTGAGCTAAAGCTAATTCTGTTCTTTGAATTTCGTTGAGTAAGCCTTGGTAACGTGTAGATTGGCTCAACCGGGAAGCAACGAGGGCATTTTGGGGAGAACGGTTCAATTGTTCTTCTAAAGATTTCTGTCGTGCTATAGCCTCTTGATATTGAGCGCGAGTTGTACGACGTTCTTGCTCAACATTATTCAGTGCATCTTCCAAAGCTTTGGCTTGAGCTACCGGGTCGATTAAATTCTGGTTACGACGGAATCTTTGGAGGTTAGACTCAGCTGCATTGACTTCTTCACTAGCCTTACTCAACTGTTCTCGAATAACTTGTAGACCTTTTTGCAGCCGAGAATCTTGTTGTTGTTTGTTGTATTCCACATAAACTTCCCGAACAGCAGTCAAAACCTTTTGAGTTTTGATGGGGTCTCTGTCGGTGTAGTCTACTTGGAAAATTTTGGTGGCGATATTATCTTCTTTGGTTTTGAGTTGGTTTAAAGCTAAAGCACCTTTAATATCACCTACAGTGATGTCTGGGTATTCTTTACGCAGTTTATCCACTGCCTTTTGAATTAGCCCTGAACTCTGCATGAGATTTAGCTGAGTGCCTGTATCTATTTCTACATTTGATTCAGTAAACTGATTTTCGACTCCACCTGCTTCTCGTTTACCTTGATAGTTAGGTTCTACTAACAGTTGCATTGAGCTTTTGTAAGTAGGTTTAGTCTTAGCAGTAATAATTGCTGCCATCGCAATTGAAGCCACAAATACTGCGACAAACCAAGGAAACCTGCGAATAAAAACTGCTAATATTTGTCCATAACCCGGCTCTGTATCAGTAATTGTATTTACACTGGGATTAAGACTAGTTTGAACCACTTTTATTATCCTTCTCTGCGAGACGCTACACGAACAACTAACAAGCCAGATGAATAATTAATGAGTTATACAAGTTTGATCAATAAGTTGCTCAACCTTCCTAAAAAATACTGGTTCTGAGAAATTGTTCACTGCATGATTACGAATATTTTCATAATTCCAAGTGATGCGTCCGGACTCTAGTAATGCAGCTTGTAGAGAGTCTGGTGATTGTCGTTTAAAAAAGACTCCAGTTTCGCCGTGAATTTGGGTATCTAAAACCCCACCAGCGCCATAAGCAATTACTGGTGTACCACTAGCATTAGCTTCTACAGGAACTAATCCATAATCTTCTAAAGCAGCAACAATCACTGATTTAGCTTTTGCAAACAAATCTTTACGTTGGCGATCGCTAACATGACCTAAAAATTCGATATTATTTAATGCCTTGGCTTTGAGGCGTGCTTGTTCTGGGCCGTCACCTGAGATTAATAATCGCCACCCCAACCAATTAAAAGCTTCGACGATTATATCTAGCCGCTTATAACTGATCATCCGTGCAGATGCTAAATAATAATCTTCTTTGGTATCAGAATAAACAAACTTACTGGTATCAATTGGATAGTTAACTACAATTGCGGGTTTACCATAAATCTGTTGAATTCTTTTGGCCACAACGCTGGAATTAGCAATATATAAGTCAGGTTCCTGGGCATATTTCAGGTCTACTTGCCGCATCAATTGGAAAATTCTTTCAATTAATGGCGCAAAATATCGATAATCTCCATACTCGCGCAAATATGTTTCTGTATCCCACAAAAAACGGGTGACATTATGACAAAAACAAACATGATGAGCATCCGGTCTTTTGCGTACAGCTTTAGCAAAACTGGTGCTACTGCTAATAATTAAATCGTAGTCTTGCAAATCTAAAGCCCGAAAAGCAGGAAAGTAAAATGGTGCCATCATTCTAAAATATTTAGCTGCACCCGGAATTTTTTGTAAAAAAGTTGTATTGACTATCCGCTCACCTAAATCAATGGTTTTTTGTGGGTCATACAAAGAAGTAAAAACATCGGCTGTGGGGTAGCGCCTACATAATAATTCAAATACGCGCTCTGCCCCTCCACGTTGCGTTAAATAATCATGGACAAGAGCAATTTTCATAAATTTTATTCAACCTGCTACCAAATTCGACGAGACAATTATTTTAGTCAATACTGCTAAAAGTTTAGTGTTTAGCACTATAAGATTTCATAACTAATTGGTTGGTTTAATAGAATACTTTTTAGCAATATTTATCTGTCTTTGTTAGTTGTTTAAATTATTTATAATATTTACTTCTGATCAAAAATCATGATTCAGTAAAAATATTTCTTTGGATATAGAATAAAAATATCATTTTAAAAATTGCTAGACTCAGATCCCCGACTTCTTTAAGAAGTCGGGGATCTGGTTGTTCACGAATGATTAAATTGAATGTCAAAACTCAGGAGTCAGAATTAGATAAAGCCAAATCTTACACCACATTGAATAATGATTGTGAGAGGGTTTTTTAAAAGTACTCTTATTGGTAACAAAACATTTTAGATCCCCCTAAATCCCCCTTTTTAAGGGGGACTTTGATTTATTTCCCCCCTTTTTAAGGGGGGTTAGGGGGGATCTAAAAGTGCGAATAATTACAACCAACCACTTGTCAAACATCCTCTGAGAAATAGATTTATTGTAGAGACGTTGTATACAACGTCTCTACTCACTTCTACAATCCAAAATCCAAAATGGGATTACCCAACAGCTACGAGAACTTTTTCAGAAGCAAAATAAGCATTTTGTTCTGCGCGTAATTGGTCACAAAGTCTACCTTCAGGTAGCTCTACATCATCATAGGTCAGCACTTGATCGCGGGGAATATCTCGTTTTAAGCGACAGCCTTCAGCTAGACCCATTGGTAGGAGTTTTTGTGCTTGAACAACGGGTGAATTTTCACATTGACCGTAGGTCATATAGTAACCAATGCCATCGAGAGTTTCGCCAGCTTTCAAATCGATTTTGGCGGTTGTGACTACATCTACCATTGGTTTATTAATTGGAGCCATGACTGCATCGTTGAATAAGACAGCACGAGCCACTGATAAGGGAACTTCAAAATGACAGAGGTGATAAGGAGTATAGAAGCTATAGAGAGGCCCTTCACCTAATTTGTAGAGGTTGAGGTAGTGGCGTTGTTTGGGGTCGTCGTGGGTAGCGAAAACAAATACACCGGGGCCGGGTTTAGCACCAACTACATAATCAACGATACCGCCTAATTCTTTGAGTTGGTCAATGTCGTACATATTAGTCATTTCATCAACATGACCTGTGAAGTCATAGCCCAGCATTCCTCGTTTGGCGACTTGCATCCCGGTTGCATTAGCAACGATCGCCTGCTCAAAGGAAATTTTGCTACCATCAGCAAAGCTTGTTACCATGTGGGCTTTTTGTCCCCAACGTTTAGCAAAGCCTTCTTGGGTGGTGGGGTTGCGATAGGGGTCTTGCAAGCCTTTGATGTTACCGCACAGTAATGGTGTCAAACCAATGCTCTGCACAAAGCGGTACAGATTCATTTCTACCCCTGGTTGGTCGCCATCGCAAGCACTGAGGATAACGCCTGCTTTGTCGGCGTAAACTTTCAGGATGGGGCCGACAGTACCATCGAGTTCAGCATTCATCATAATGACATGCTTGCGATGGGCGATCGCTTCCATGACGATATGAGCGCCAAATTCGACTGCGCCAGTCACTTCAATAATTGCTTCAATGCTTTCGGCTTGACAGATGATTTTAGCATCGTCGGTGATTGCATATTTGCCAGTGGCGATCGCATCTTCTAAATCGCTGACAGTGTTCACCACTTGCACATCTGCAATACCAGCTTCTGTATAAGCTCTTTTAGCTCCATCAATACTCCGGTTGAAGATAGCAACTAACTCCATTCCGGGAACTGAATTAATAATTTGATTAGCAATTCCTCGCCCCATAAAGCCAGCGCCAATCATTCCCACTTTGATGGGATTACCAGCAGCAGCACGAGCTTTTAAAGCATTATCAATAATAATCATGAAATTCCTCTTTGAATATCGCTAAATTATTTTTGGTTACTTATACACTTGCCGAAACAGCTTCAGCTTCTCCGACACGCATCATACTCAACAATGGCCAAGTCAAATCTTTCTCAGAAATTTCTGTAACTTCTACAGGCCATTCAATGTTGAAAAATGGGTCATTATAGCGCAAGCCTCTCTCATATCCTGGTGTATAAAACTCACCAACTTGATAGATAACTTCTGCATCATCTGTCAATGCTTGATAACCGTGAGCAAACATTTCAGGAACATATAAAGCCCGACGATTTTCGGCGGTTAATTCCACACCAATGTGCTGTAGAAATGTTGGTGAATTAGGACGCATATCAATAATTACGTCGTAAATTGCCCCTTTAGTACAGCGCACTAATTTGGTTTCGGCTGCGGGGTGGAGTTGATAGTGCATTCCCCGTAGAGTGCCTTTTTTATAGTTATAAGATAAATTACATTGAGAAACCATTGGTTTTAAGCCGTGGGCTTCAAATTCTTGAGCGCAAAAATATCTAGCAAAAAAACCACGATGATCATTTCTTTCTTCTAAGTCAATAATGTAAGCATCTTGCAGACTTGTAGCTGTAAAAATCATGAACTACCTCAATAATTAATGTTTGTTTTTTCGGAAATTAGTAGCTATAAATCTGTACTCAGAGTACTTAAAAAATCAGGAAAAATTCATAAATTTAAGTATCAATTATCCTAAATTAATTTGAAATTCTGGCTCCTGAATTCTAAGTTATGACTTTGTTAAACCAGAGTTTTTTCAACTTCAGATACAGTCACTTCTGCGCTGGGATGAGTATCATCCCAAAATTGTGTACACAGGTCTGGTCTTTCGGGAGGGTTAGCTGTGTAGCAAAAGAACAGTGTTGAGCGTGTTTCGCTGCGTACAGTGCCATGATGTAAAGTATTTTTGGTATCTACAAAAATGACTGTACCTGCTGGCCCTGGACAAGATTTCCAAGCTGATTGAGGTATGACTTTTTTGACAATTTCATCATCAATACCCATATAGCTTGACTTTAAAAGCTGGTAATAAAGCCACCAAGATTTCAGACTAAATAAAGGTGTTAAAGAACGGGGAATGTATTGAAAAGGCCCGGTTTTTTCTTCTACATCATGCAAGCAAACAAAGATTTTAATCAAGCGGCGGTCTTCAGCATCACTATGCCATAATAAAGTGCCGAATTGATGATCACTAGGAAAATCTTGGCGTAAATGTACACCATGAAAAGTGATAGGTACGCCAATATAATTTTCAATGATATTTAGCAATCTTTTTTGCTTTGCCCATTGAGAAAATTCTGGTAAAGCCGTCACTGTGGTAATGTGCGGCCATTTTTCGGCTAAATTTTCATTGTTGGGATTTCGTATCCGAGACAATTGATAATTAGCAGCTTGGAGTAGTTCAGCACTAAAATCTAAACCTAAATCTGCCAAAGTTGTCGCATAAACACCATCTCGTTTGAGAGTCTCGACAATTTTGCGATCGCGTGATTCTAATGCTGGTAAATTTTTAGTATGTCGCCAACGTTTGAGGTTAAAAACCAAATCAGAGAATAGGGAAAATATTTTATATTTAAGTGCTTTTAGCATAGGCTTATGATGTCGAACATTTTCAGTAGTGCTGAGTACTGAGTAATCCCATAGATATATCTATGGGATTAAAGCAAGGAGACTAAAGTAATACTATTTACCACTAAGCAATTTCTTGCAGCATTTCTGGCTTGGGAAAAGTGTCATCCCAATATTGAGTGCAAAGTTCTGGTCGTTTGGGTGGGTTAGTTGTATAAACAAAAAATAGTGCTGACCTTGCTTCGGTGCGGATAGTACCGTGATGTAAAGCAGTTCTGGGATCTGCAATGAGTACTGTGCCGGCTTTCCCTGTGCAAGATTTCCAAGCTGATTGGGGAATAATTTTTTCTACTTGTTCATCGTTAATTCCTAAGTAACCAGACTGACGCAACTGGCGGTCAATTCGATAGGAATTTAATTGCGGATATGATGTTAATGATAAAGGAATATACTCAAACGGCCCGTGCTTTTTCTCAACATCATGGAGATAAATAATTACCTTAACCATTTTGCGGTCTTCGGAATCTTTATGCCATAATAATGTGCCGAATTGGTGTTCATTCGGAAAGTCTTTGCGTAAATGTACACCGTGAAAAGCAACGGGTAAACCTAAATAATTTTCAATTATCTTTAATAGTCTGTTATTACTTCCCCATTTATAAAATTCTGGTAAATCTGTAACTGTATAAATTTGTGGTAATCTCTCATTTTGATGGGAGTTATTGATATCTGCCATTCTGCTTAATTGATGATTAGCAGCCTGTAGCATTTCTTGAGTGGATGGTAAGCCTAAATCGGCAAGTGTGGTTACATAAGCACCTTCTCGTTTGAGTGTGTTCACAATCAAGCGATCGCCTGATTCTAGTGCTGGCAGTTTGGCTGTATGCTGCCAGATTCTCATTCTATAAGCTAACTCTGAGTTGAGTGTTGCCATTTTGCCTTTTATTGTATTCAGCATGGCACAAATACCTCATTAATTTACTGTGATTACGTTAATTAGCTTGAGAAGCCAGAATTCAGGAGTCAGAATACAAGATTCAGAATTATTAAAAATTCATAATTCTGCTAGATAGAAATTTTGTTATTTTCTATGTGTTGGTTATCAAACTTGATTCAAATCTGACTCCTAAATTCCGTATTCTGAATCCTTAGATTTTCTGGAGTACTTCTGGTTTAGGATAAGTATCATCCCAGTATTGAGTACAAAGCCCAGGTCTTTTCGGTGGGTTAGCAGTGTAGACAAAAAATAGTGTGGAACGCTCTTGAGTGCGTACAGTGCCATGATGTAGAAGTCGCTGGGTATCAACAATAATGACGGTACCTGCTTTCCCTGGACATGACTTCCAAGCTGATTTAGGCACAATTTTGTCTAAGGTTGCATCATCAATGCCTGTATTGTAGATTTTGGTATACAGGCGATAGAAATTAAGATTAGAGATAGAAGTAAATGATGCTGGTACATATTCAAAAGGGCCGTTTTCTTCTTCTACATCATTTAAGTAAATGATGATTTTAATAATCCGGCGATCTTCTGAATCTCTGTGCCATAGCATGGTGCTGAATTGACTAGTATTTACAAAGTCTTTACGTACTTGTACACCATGATAGGCAACAGGAAGACCAATGTAATTTTCCAGAATATTTAACAGCTTTGTTTCCTTTCCCCAGTTATGAAAGTTGGGTAAATGGGTAACTGTGTAAATTTCTGGAGGATTTTGAGCAGAAGCGGCATAGTTGGCAGTACCAATATTTGGTAGTAAGCTATTAGCAGCCTCAAGTAATTGTGGTGTGGTGGCTAATCCTAATTCAGCAAGTGTGGTAATGTAAATACCTTCGCGCTTGAGGGTATCAACTATTAAGCGATCGCTTGGTTCTAGGGTTGGTAAATTCGGCGTATACTGCCAGAGTTTGATTCTATAAGCTAACTCTGAGTTTATTGCTTCTATCTTGTCTTGAAGTATATTTAGCATAGGTAGATTATTTTGTTTTGATAATAGATTTAAGTTGCGATCGCCTGTTATTGGTTGTTCGCAATTCTTGAGGAGTTGGTTCGTTAGTTTCGGCAAGTTTCAATTCTTTCAACGCCATTACATCCAACATCGAAAGACTCACTAAAGCAACAAACGGAACTGCTACTTTAATGGCAGATACAGGCCATCTTCTTAAAGCACCCAAGAAAACTTTTAAATTAACTTCTTTGCCATTTTGTAATAGCATCCGTCTGCAAAATTGCTTAGAATAGCCACATTCCTCTAGTTTCAAAATGACTTCGGGAATATGTTTGTATTGCATTAATAGGGCTGATTTTGGCTCTTTTTGCCAATAACTCACACCCACAATACATTCTAAATAAGTCTCTTTCGTGACAATTATCTTGCCGTGTGCAGCACAATAGCCAGCCAAATAGGCTAAAGAAATCCAATTACTTGCAGCATCCGGCCAAATTTGTAAGGCACGTTTTACAAAATCAGCGCGGTAAATACTAGCGGTGAGAAAAATAACTGCGCCTACGCTTTTAGCAAAGCAATGTTCAAATATCGCTTTACTATCTCCGCGACCATCTTCTGAATCAGCATCAAACCAGCGATTTCCTACAATTGTGGGGGGATGAACTGGTTCATTATTAATTTTATTTCTTCCCGAAAAATTGAGAAATAATAATCCTAAATCTTCATGTTGTTTGAGCTTCTCAATCACATAAGGAATAGCTCTATCTTGGATTGGATCATCATCTCCAATTGTCCAAACATACTTGGTTGTTGCTGAACTTAGGCAATACATGATATTCCGCATTACGCCTAAGTTTTCAGGATTTCTATTTGACCTAAATGTGATATTACTCAGTTTTGCTTGCCATTTCTGAATCACAGCCTGAGTATGATCTGTAGAACAGTTATCAGAAACTAAAATTTCACATTCAGATTCAAAACCTTGAATTGCTTTTGTCAGCCATGATAACTGTTTATCCAGTAATTCAGCCCGATTATATGTAGGGATGGCAATGGTGAGTAATTTATTCATAAATAGAGAAATTTTTCAGGTTTATTAACTAACTTTTAGTGCTTTTGCTGGTAAAAATGACTTACGTATAGATGCAATTACTAAAACTAGATATGAAATAATAATGTTGATGGCTAAACCCGGCCATCTTCTAAAAGCTCCCAAGAAAATTATCCAGTCGCTTTTGGTAACGATATTCTGCAAAATCATTTGCAGACAAAATGTCTTAGAATAGCCAATTTCTAAAAGTTTGGCATAAACTTCTGGAATGTAAACATATCTCATCATGAATGACCATTTTGGGTCTTGCTCTAAATAACTCGCGTGCATGGTACATTCTAAATAATTATCTTTAGTGACAATCACGCTACCATTACTTGCACAAAAGCCTGTCCAATATGCCTGAGATGCCAGATTTTTACAAGCAGATTGCCATTGTTGCAGAGCGCGTTTGACTAATGCTGTTTGATAAACTGTTGCAGTCATAAAAATTACACCGCCAAAGCTTTCTTTGAGATAACGTTGTAAAGCAGCTTTACCATTAGTCATTGGTGCATCACTATCACTGTTAAACCAGCGTTGTACAGTGATTTCATTAGTTAACTTATCCCTGCCATAGCAATTCAAAAAAATCAGTGCTGTCTCAGGATTTTGCTTGATAGTTTTTAACAAAAAAGTCAAAGCATTATCTTGAATCGGGTCATCATCGCCAACTGTCCAAACATATCTACCACTGGCAGCTTGAATACAAGCAGCGATGTTAGGCATTAAACCTATATTCTCTTGATTTCTATAATATTTAAATGTAGTTTCACTAAAGATTGGTTGCCATTTTTTAATGATTTCTTGAGTGTTATCTTTGGAACAATTATCAGAAATAATAATTTCACACTCAGATTCAAATCCTGGTAGAGATTTTGCTAACCAAGATAGTTGTTGCTCTAAAAGTGCAGCACGATTATAAGTAGGAATAGCAATGGTGAGTAATTTATTCATTTTTTTGCTAAGATATATTACAAGATGAGATTTAGTATTGTTAATATTGACTGAATTTCCATATCCCCGACTTCTCAAAGAAGTCGGGGATATAACTTGGTTAATAGTTAATACTGGAACTTACTTTTTAGTCCAGAAGAAATCTTTGTCAATTTGTTCGGTGCGGATGAGATACTCTAGCTGTTTTAAGCGAGTAAACCCTCTAAATAAGAAGGTGTCTTCAGTCATATCAATTTGACTGAATAAGTTAAATAGTTGTTGTGCGCCTAATTGAGCATTCCAATCACATTTAAAACCAGGGAGAATGCTGTTAATTTTCTCGAAGGATACGCGATAACTGCGGTTATCTGCGCCATTTTGACCAAAGCTTAATTTACAACCAGGGAAAGCATCAGCAATAATTTCGGCAATTTCTTTGACTCGATAGTTATTACTGGTATCACCAACGTTAAAGATTTGGTTATGTACAAGGTCGCGTGGTGCTTCTAAGGCACAGATAATGGCTTTACAAATATCTAATGCGTGGACTAATGGCCGCCAAGGTGTACCATCGCTGGTCATTTTAATTTCTTTACTTGTCCAAGCTAAACCAGCGAGGTTGTTTAATACGATGTCAAACCGCATTCTAGGAGAAGCACCAAAAGCTGTGGCATTCCGCATGAATGTTGGGGAAAAATCATCATCTGCCAGGGGTCTAACATCTCGTTCAACAAGGGTTTTACATTCTGCATAAGCAGTTTGGGGATTGATGGGAGATTCTTCTGTGACATCGCCTTCTGTAGCTACACCATAAACACTACACGAAGACATATAGACGAAGCGTCGCACACCCATTGTTTTAGCTAAATTAGCAAGGCGTACAGAACCTAAATGATTGATTTCGTAGGTAATATTGGGTGCTAGTTGTCCGGTGGGGTCGTTGGAAAGTTCCGCCATGTGAACGATCGCGTCTACACCTTCTAAATCTTCTGGGGTAATGTGGCGGATATCTTTGTTGAGGGTTTTAGCGGTAATTTCTGTACCGTTGTACAGCCAACCAACTTTATAAAAGCCTGTGTCAACACCGATGACTTCATGGCCACGTTCAATTAACAGAGGAGGCAATAAAGAACCTAGATAGCCTTCTGTTCCGGTTACTAATATTTTCATTTGTGGAAATTCCTTTAAAAGTTTTGAGGTAAAAATTCAGGAGTCAGAAAATGTTTTAAAAGCCCTCTATTTGCTAGTAAGACATTTGAGTTCCCCCTAAATCCCCCTTTTTAAGGGGGACTTTGACGCATTTTTCGGGACTGTCGTATATTTACAGCACTCCCAACTCCCAATACTTATGCAACAATTACAGTTTCAAGATGGGACTGTTGAGGAACTTGAGAAGCGATCGCTTTGCCAATTTCTAAAGAAGATGTGGCTGCGGGTGAAGGTGCATTGCAGACATTAATTGAATTTTGACCAGGAATGATCAAAAAGTCGTCTACTAGTTTGCCGTCATCCATTAAAGCTTGGGCGCGAACTCCCGCATGGGTGGGGACTAAATCTTCGGCTTGAACTTCGGGAATCAGTTTTTGCAAACTTCTGACAAATGCTGCTTTGCTAAAGGAACGAATGATTTCTTGAATACCTTCGTCAGCGTGTTTAGCTGCAAGCTTCCAGAAACCGGGGTAAGTCATGACTTCTGCAAAATCCCGCAAGTCGAAGTCGGTTTTTTTGTAACCTTCGCGCTTGAGGCTGAGAACGGCGTTAGGGCCAGCATGAACTGTACCATCAATCATTTTGGTAAAGTGAACGCCTAGGAAGGGAAAATCAGGGTTGGGAACTGGGTAAATTAGGGTTTTTACCAGATACCGTTTTTCTGGGGTGAGTTCGTAATATTCGCCCCGGAAAGGTACGATTTTCGCTTTGGGTTCGACTCCACCTAACTTAGCAATGCGATCGCTATGCAATCCGGCACAATTGATGATAAATTTCGTTTCAAAGTTGCCTTGATTGGTTTCTAGTACTTGATTTTTCCCACTCGCAGAGATTTTCAATACTTTGGTATTGAGGCGTAAATCTCCACCTTGATTTTGAATTAATTGGGCGTATTTTAAACAAACTTGCTTGTAATTAACAATACCAGTCGAAAATACTCGAATGCCCGCCACACAGCTCACATGAGGTTCAATTTCTCTAACCTCTTCTGGACTGATTTTTTGGACTTTTAAATTATTTTCTAAACCACGTTGATAGAGATTTTCTAACCGTGGTAGTTCTTGTTCATCGGTAGCAACAATAACTTTACCGCAGATTTCATGGTCAATTCCATGCTCTTGGCAGAATTCCACCATCGAGCGACTACCATCACGGCAAAATTTAGCTTTAAAACTCCCTGGTTTGTAGTAAATGCCAGAGTGAATTACCCCACTATTATTGCCGGTTTGGTGAAATGCCCAGTTGCTTTCTTTTTCTAATACTAAAATGCGTGCTTGTGGATAACGTTTACCCAAGGCCATCGCTGTTGATAAGCCTACTATGCCACCGCCGACAATCGCAAAATCGTACATATTATTTGTCATTAGTCATTTGTCATTTGTGAAAAAGCTGAAGTAGAAGCTTGAGCATGAAATTTTATACTTTACACTTCATACTTCATACTTCTTACCATACTTGCCAAGGAGCTTTACCACTCTGCCATAGTTCTTCGAGATGATTTTTATCGCGTAAGGTATCCATTGGCTGCCAAAAACCATTGTGTTTAAAAGCAGATAACTGTTCCATATCAGCTAACTTTTCTAATGGTTCTTTCTCCCAAACGGTGCTGTCATCCGCAATTAAATCAATAACATCTGGTTCGAGAATAAAATAGCCACCATTTACCCAAGCGCCTTCACCGTCGCGTTTTTCACGGAAGCTGGTAATTTTGGTTTGCTCTTGTTCTAAAGAAATAGCGCCAAAACGTCCGGCTGGTTGTACTGCTGTGAGTGTCGCTAATGTTTTTTGTTGTTTATGAAATTTAATTAGCTCAGTGATATTTATATCACTTACACCATCACCATAAGTAAAGCAAAAAGTGTCATTTCCGACATGTTCAGCAACTCGTTTTAAGCGTCCACCAGTCATAGTACTGTCGCCAGTATTGACTAATGTCACACGCCAAGGTTCTGCATAACCAGAATGTACATTCATTTGGTTAAAACGCATATCAAAAGTTACATCTGACATGTGTAAGAAGTAATTAGCAAAATACTCTTTAATCACGTAACCTTTGTAACCACAACAAATAATAAAATCATTAATGCCGTGGGCTGAATAAGTTTTCATGATGTGCCAAAGAATTGGTTTACCACCAATTTCCACCATTGGCTTTGGTCTGATACTGGTTTCTTCACTGAGGCGTGTACCAAGTCCACCAGCCAAAATCACCGCTTTCATGCAATTACCTCGGAGATTCGTAGGGAATTATTATGTAATTAGAATTCAGGAGTCAAAATATTAGATTTAGAGGCTTTTAATGAGTGTAGGATTCATATACTCATTAATTCTGGATTCTGGATTTTGACTTCTAGATTCTTTAATCTGAGTTTCTGGAGATGAAGAGGATGCACTTGGTTGGAGAGAATTTGTCTTTGCTCTGTTTTTCTCCGTACATAATCTAACTAGAATTTTTGCTACTTGTATGAAGGAAAAGTAAATTAAAATCTTGAATGTGTAAAAGGTTGATGAATAGTTTTTACACGGAAAATTTGTTCACTGAAATTAATATAAATGTTACCGCGTAAATTATTTAGATTGTATTTTTCTAACTCAGATATGACTGGCTTTTGTGGGCATTGCAGAGAATATTTTCTAGTAACAATTAGTGTCAATGTTTACATAAATTCAGATACCCGACTTCTTCAAGAAGCCGGGTATCTAATTGTTCCATATTGAAGCAGAATTATTGACAAATAACCAATGAATTTACCCTAATTTGTTCCTACAGTTCCCCAAGCACTAGAACTTTGCAGTAAAGCATTACATTGGCTTTCAATGATCACACACATACTGCTGAGTGCTTGTTGATAATTTTCGGTATCTTCTTGTTCTAGGGCGAGTTTAGCGGCCACTTGTAAGTCTTCGACGGCGGCGTGGCTATTTTTTTCTGCTTCTTTACCACCATATTGGGCGACTTCATAGCGCACCATACCGCGTTTTAGATAAGCTTTTGCCAGTTTTTCGTTAAGTTTTAATGCTTGGTCAAAGTCAGCGATCGCTTTTTGGTATTGTTGGGCGTATTCGGTGCTGTATTGCGCCATTTGGTAATATACCGAACCGCGCTGAAAATAAGCTTCGGCTTTGGAGGCGTTGAGTTTAATCGCTTCGGAAAAATCGCCTATGGCTTGCTGGAACTCTTTGAGCGATTCACCACTATACTTGGCGATTTGCGCTCGCACAATACCCCTACGGATATATGCTTCGGCTTCTTTGACGTTGAGGCGGATGGCATTGTTAAAATCTGCGATCGCTAAATGATATTCTCGATCTGGATCGTTGCTATACTCAGCCAGCATATAGCGAGCGTTACCACGATTCACCAAAGCTTTCACTTCCTGGGGATTGATTTCCAAGGCTTTTGTATAGTCAGCTAATGCTCCTTCGTAGTCTTTAAGATTGTAACGAGCATTACCTCGGTTAATAAAAGATTTGGCGTATTTTGGTTCTTCTTGAATGGCTTTGGTAAAACTTTCCACTGCTTGCTTATAGTCGCGCACTTGGTAAGCAGCATGACCTTGTTTGTAATAATCAGCAAAATTTAGCATCGGCCGACTCGGTGCCGTATGTGCCATCAAGGTTTGCTGAGTATAAGCATTTTGCGACACAAACGGACGGGTAAATTTCACCATCACATCCAAATAACCCAACATCCCTAAACCCAGACAACCTAAAACAATCGGGTAAATTTTCGATACCTTGCGCTGTTGATAAGGAAAATAATTTGGCTGATTATTCGGTCGCCAGGAATTACCCTTAGCAAAGGACATAACTGGCTGTGGTAAACGATGAGGCTGATTGTAGCGTCTGGTGGGGATAGTGGCAGGTCTGAGATGTTCTCGATTTTCAATTGCCCGTTGTGAGGGAAAAGGATCTCGTCCGCCTAAACGCAAAGTCCGCTCACACCAAGGACAGCTATGCAAATGATTACTGTAGCGATGCTGAGGATTAGTAGTGCAGGTAATTAAAGCATCTTCAGCTTCCGTCAGAGCCGATAACCAAGCTTGAGCATGGGGACGTAACTGCGGGTTGTTGTGGCCAGTTTCAAAACACTGGATAAACAATTCCTGCAAACTTGGATGCAGCATTTCCCAAGGCGGGGCAATGGGAGTTGGCAGGTAAGGAACTTGGCGGTTTTGGCTGTAGGTGAAGTGTCCAGCAGCAATGCGGGCTTCGTAAGCTGGCGGTTCGGCAGTACCTTGAAAAATCCCGGAAAAAGGATGTGTACCTTCCATTAATAATTGGAAGATCAGTACTGCCAAACCAAATGAGTCATGATCAACTGTGCGATCGTGTTGGGCGAAGACTTTGTTTTGTAGTTCTGGTGGAGTAAACTCTGGTTTACCCACTGCACAGCGGTAGACAAGATTGTGATTTAAATCTGGCACTTGGAAAGAGTCAGTATCGACCAAACTCACCAGTGCTGTATCACTGACTAAGATGTTGGACTCGTTGACATCACCCACGCAATAACCACTACTGTGCAGGGCTGCAAAAGCCGCCGCTAAATTCCGCGCTGTTCGCACTAAATATTGATAGTTGAATAACGGGCAGTGTTGGCGACGGGTTCTGGGGTTGTAAAAGTCAATAATTGGCCGCATCCCGCGAATCCGCGGCATGATAAAACCAATAACAGTTTTACTCCCATCTGCTGTTTTGATTAACTCTTGTGGCCAAGCAATGGAAATATGCCCCAAATTAGCTGTCGGGTTTTCCGGTGGGTTAGCCAGCATCGCTTGCAGTTTTTTAGCGTGATTGGCTGTGGGTTTGTGATAAACCTTCGCCACTAAATCGCCATCAGATGGCACTGCATAAACACAGGCTTCACCACCTCGTCCTAAGCTAACGCTGAGGTTGATAATTTCTGGCTGGGGAAGACAACGTAGTACCTTCATGTTTAAGTCACTGTTAACGGGGGTTAGATAAAAAGACCGAACTTGCAGAATCCTTGTTTATGAGCGGTTGAAGGCAGCAATAATTAGTGTTAAATCATCGTCGGTACGTTGTGTTATCCGCTCAGAACCTAAAAACCTCACGAGTTGCTCTTTCGCTAATGTTTTGTCCTCGGCGTTTTCGATAAAGTCAAACAAAGGAAAAAAGAAGGGTTTGTGAGGTTCGCCAACAACCATGTTTAAAGCCAGCATTTGTAGTCCATCGGTGAGGATACCAACGTTGACTATTTCTTCACGCCATAATCTCATTTGAGCTGTGTCTATAGCATCTAAGGAAGTCAAGAACGTCGTTTCGTTGATATATTCTCCGTTATTGGGTATGGTTAGCGCAATTAAATTTCCTTGACGATTTTTTGCGACTGCCATCCCGTCACCGATTTGGGCGGCTGCTACCATTTCTGGTGTAGCGATGGTAATTATTAAGGTAGTTGCTAAATCTTGGGGCTGCTGACTACAAGCTGCGGCTTCTGCTTCTACGGCTTTTTTAGCAGCCAGCAAGGCATCACTCAACAAAGATTGCACTCCCAAATCATCAGCTAAAACAGCGCGAGAGACTTCTTTGTGCGATAAATGTTCTACAGCTGCTTCTGTCGCCACCATTGCGCCAATTTTCCCCTGACTGGCAGAACCTGCGCCATCTGCTGCTGCGGCTACTAATATATTGTCTGGCAATAGCTGCCAGTTGTGAGCATCCTGACACAGCTGCTTATTTCTGATGTGGCTGGTACCACATACAGATGCGGCGACTACCCGCCAATGAGAAATCTGTTTTGATGTGTTCATAGATTCTGTGTCTGGGCTAGCTGTGTAAGTATGAAACCGCACAAGGGCGATTAAATGGAACCCCAGCCAATTGGAGGTAATGCTACTTGTTCATCTACTTGGGAATGGGAAACAGCCGCCATACTTGCTGACAACCACATAAACATTTCCACGAAGTTTAATCCGCGCAATTTCAGGGGTGTCCGCACAGCTAACTGATTGAGCGTTGTCATGTTGGCATTTTCTACACCTACAGAGAAAAAGGCTACGCGCTTATTGGCTTCATCTCCTTGGACTCTTTGGGCCGCTTGGGCTACTAAATGTTCTTGTTCGCCCTGGGGTTCACCATCGGTAATCATGAATACCCAAGGGCGATAGTAGGCAATGCCATTGGAGCGATATAGGGATTTACGCTCTTGCACCATATCTAAGGCTTTGTGAATGCCTGCGCCCATGCTGGTGAGTCCTTGGGCGGTGAGAATTGGCGGGTTAAATTGATCAGCGGTTACAAAGTCTTGGACGACATTTACTTGGCTATCAAAAGTTACTATTGCTACTTCAACTCGACGAGATGCTAAGGAATTTTTGACTAATTCATCTTTTAAACTCAGCAAGCCTTGATTTAATGCTTCTATGGCTTCGCCTTGCATGGAACCAGATGTATCTAGTAACAATACACAAGGACAACGGGGTTCGGGATTTTCCGCAAATTCTACTACTTCATCCAGGGTTAATGTATCTTGCATAACTTTTTGTGTTATGTTATAGTCCAAAGCTTTATTTTCCTTTTTTCAAAGTATATATTTCAGTTTCCGGAGCCTCACAGGGAATAAGTGAATTTTTGGCGATCGCCAGCCGAGTCTTTATGTAACTATTAAACAAATACTTTTCCCTAAATTCTCTACACATTTATTAAAGTTTTCATCAAGTTACCGTTGCTCAACCGCAAATTTACCAAGAGTTCTTGTTTAGAGCATCCCAGAACTATAAAGATTTATGTAGGGCAACCGATAGAATATAATAAACATCAAAATTTGCCCAGATAAAAATTTAAAGATTTCGTGTGGAACATATTCATTTTTTGTCTGCGACAAATTGTTAACTCTGGCAATTTCTCATTAAAGTCATCCTGCAAGTCGGTTTTTAGCCAAATACGGAATTGAGCTAGTAAAATTTTTGTTTTTCATTCATTTTCCTCAAGCTTGCTCAGAAATAAATAATCTATCTTATGACAGATGTATTTTTCTGTTCTTAAATCTAGTGTATTTGGGAAACTCTGAATCAAATATAGAATTTGAGATTGTTCTGGGGTAGTTTCTCGGATCTTTTGGTACTTGAGCCTCCTAGAAGAATTGTTTTGGGTAAAGATTTGTACAGCGCCAGTTCTGACTCCTGAGTGAGTAAAAATACTAAATTCTGTTATGGCTTTTCAGAAATATTAATGAAAAGTATTTTATAGGCATTGTCGTTTTGTCTCAGCAGATCATTAAGCTGACTAGATAAGGCTGTGATTTCCATAGCTTTTAATCTCAATTTATTTTCTCTACTAGAAAAATAATTTTCTGGAAGACATATTAAAACTAATAAAGTAAAACATACATAAGAATCCAAATTTACATACCTTCTGTATAATCTTCTAAAACAATTTTTTAAAATGCCTAATTTTGGTACATTTACAGTTTTACGTCCTCATAGTTTATTAAAACAACTATCTCATAGTGTCGAAACTACTTGTTTACAAGCATTTAGTAACTTAGTAACATGGTTAATTTATTTAGAACAGGGAAATATAACCTACGCCACCAACTCAGTTGAACCCTTTGATAGATTAGAGCGCCATCTCCGCCGCCTGAATTTTCTCAATAGCGAAATTCGCGTAGAATTACGCATGAACTTTGAAGTTGATGTGTTTAATCATGCCATTGCTGATAGCAACGATTTATCAACTCAGCCTGCTGACTATCAAGCAATTCATTGGCTAATTAACGAAGGTTATCTGGATGATGCACAAGCGACAATTTTGATTCAAGAACTTGTTAAAGAAGTGGTGGAATCGTTGTTGTTAGTAAAAACAGGTACTTATGCTTTAAGTGATGCAAGCCAAACATTGACAAAAATTTGTCGTCTGGATGTAGAAAAAACTCTAGAAATTTGTTACGTTAGACTACAAAATTGGCAATCTTTTGCACCCCAAATCTCTTCACCTTATCAGCGTCCATACCTGTTAATTAACAGGAATTTTCACAGCAAGAATTTACCGCAACTACCACGAGAATTAACAGCTTGGATGAAAGGATTTAGCCTGAGACATCTGGCTGTAATTATGAATCAAGATGAAATGCAACTGGCTCAACATTTATACCCTCATATTGTGCAAGGAGGGGTAATTCTGCACGAACCAGATCCACCATTTGATCAATTACCTAAGCATCAGCCAGAAGTTTCAGGATCTGCTCGATATACAACAGCATTACTCAACAGACAATTCATCGACACAGTAGTAGAACCCAGTAATCGCTATCTAGAAGCAGAAACGGCTCTGGCTGTTGAAGATTTTAGCCTTGTGGTGCGATCGCCACAAGCAACCTCACCATCAATTCACAATCTTCAGGAATTAACAATACCAAATACCATAAACTCACCGCCCGAAATAGTAACGACTACTACCATCAACGCCAAAAAGACTTATAAAATCATTTCTGTGGATGATAGCCCGACAATTCTGAAAGAAATAAGTCGTTTTTTGGAAAGTGAGAATTTTTCTGTAGTGACAATTGATGATCCACTCAAAGCTGTAATGTCAATTATTCGTCATAAACCAGACTTAATTTTGTTGGATCTCAATATGGCTGGAATTGATGGTTATGAATTATGCAAAATAATTCGGAATAATTCTATGTTTAAACATACTCCAATTATTTTTGTCACAGGTAATAAAGGAATTGTTGATAAAGTCAAAGCTAAATTAGTCGGAGCCTCTGGTTATTTAACTAAACCTTTTACCCGTGCAGAGTTGCTGAAACTGGTGTTTATGCACTTGGCTTGAAAGAAGGCAGGAGGCAGTGGTTCAGCTACGCGGTAATCGAGCGAAGCGATGCACTGAGCTTGTCGAAGTGTCGAGATTCACCAACCGGGGCAGGTGTGACAAGGGGGACAAGGGAGACATAGAAGCAATCTTTCTACCTTGTCTACTCCTACTCAGCACTCAGGATGAAATTAAAGGCCGATGTATGCCGATAATACAGATGGTGCGTGATTGACAATCAAAATGCAAATCAGTCGAGAACTATCCCTGTCAAAAATGGGTTGCGGAACTTGGGCTTGGGGAAACCAAGTGCTGTGGGGATACAACGAAAACATGGATGAGCAGCTACAAGCTGTGTTTAACTTGTGTGTTAGTAATGGTGTAACTTTATTTGACACGGGTGATTCTTACGGTACTGGGAGATTAAATGGACGCAGTGAGTTACTCTTGGGGCGTTTTTCTCAAGAGTATCAAGGATTAAACCAAGAAAAGATTTGCATTGCAACAAAGCTGGCTGCGTATCCTTGGCGATGGACAAGCCAGTCGATGATAAAAGCTTGTCAGTCTTCCGCCCAACGTTTAGGTAGAAATGTTGATTTAGTACAGATGCACTGGTCTACTGCTAATTATGCACCTTGGCAAGAAAAAGGTTTATTAGAGGGTTTGGCTGACCTTTATGAACAAGGTTTGGTTAAAGGTGTTGGGCTGTCGAATTATGGGCCAAAACGCTTAAAAATGGTGCAGCAAAGATTTGCCGAACGAGGTGTGCCGATTTCTACCTTGCAAGTGCAGTATTCTTTGTTATCGACTTATCCGGTGACGCAACTGGGACTAAAAGATGTGTGCGATGAATTGGGTATTAAATTAATTGCTTACAGTCCTTTGGCTTTGGGGATATTAACAGGTAAATATTCTGAGACAGGGACTTTTCCCAAAGGTGTACGCGGGTTGTTATTTAGACAGTTATTACCGGGGGTGCGATCGCTGTTAGCATGTTTACAAGCGATCGCCCAATCTCGCAATAAAACTATGTCACAGGTCGCCATTAACTGGTGTATCTGTAAAGGTACTATTCCCATCCCTGGTGCAAAATCCCTCGCCCAAGCACAGGAGAATATTGGTGCATTAGGTTGGCAACTCGATGCTGGTGAAATAGCAGAGTTAGATAAAGCCGCCGACAGTACAGATAAAGTGATGGTGCAGAATATTTTTCAGACGAAGTGAGACGAGGGGTTAGAGGCTAGGGGCTAGGGACTAGGGACTAGGGAAGGGTGAAAGGGTATAGGGGTGTGAGGTGTATATGTTCAAAACTCTTACACCTCACCCCCCTATTCACTTTTTTTCATTCCAATGAGGTACATTCATCTAGCCTCTAGCCTCTATCAACTTATACTGAACTCAACCGGAAAACGCTGTAAGTGGTTTAATATACCTCTTGATCAAGACTGTTCTCTTTCAACAGTTAGATGCACCCTAACCTGCACAGTGCGAAGCTATGAGGATGTAATACTTTGATTTCAATGATTTATGGAAATCAGTAGACGAGATTTACTGAAAATAGCTTCTGCTTCTGGTTTAGGAACAGTCGGACTAGCAGCGACAGCAGGAATTGGCAAACAAGTTTTAGCCCAAAATCAATCCACTCCAATTAAAAAAGGTGAAATGATTTATCGTCAGTTAGGCCGGACTGGGGAAAAAGTTTCGGTAATTGGTTTGGGTGGACACCATATTGGTAGACCAAAAGATGAGGAAGAAGGTATCAGGCTGATTCGTGCTGCTATTGATCGTGGTATTAACTTTATGGACAATAGCTGGGACTATCACAATGGCGGGAGTGAAATTCGGATGGGTAAAGCACTCCGAGATGGTTATCGGCAAAAAGTATTTCTGATGACAAAGATTGATGGTCGCACCAAAAAAGCCGCAACCCAGCAAATTGATGATTCTTTGAAAAGATTGCAGAGCGATCGCATAGACTTATTACAGCATCATGAAATCATCCGTATGGAAGACCCAGACCGGATTTTTGCTCCTGGCGGTGCAATGGAGGCGGTTCTAGAAGCCCAAAAAGCTGGCAAAATTCGCTACATCGGCTTTACTGGCCACAAAGACCCCTTAGTTCACCTAAGAATGCTGGATGTTGCTGCTCAAAACAACTTTCGTTTTGATACAGTACAAATGCCACTCAATGTTATGGATGCCCATTTTCGCAGTTTTGAACGCCAAGTTTTACCCAGACTAGTCAAAGATGGCATTGGTGTTTTAGGAATGAAATCAATGGGTGATCAAAATATTCTCAAAAGTAATACAGTTAAACCCATTGAATGCTTACACTACGCGATGAATTTACCAACATCCACAGTGATTACAGGCATTGAAAGTACGAAAATTCTAGACCAAGCTTTTGAAGCTGTCCGCACCTTTGAACCTATGAGTCAAGCACAAGTTCAAGAACTATTAAATCGAACTCGTCAAGCTGCGACTAAAGGTCAATATGAATTGTTTAAAACTACGAGTCAATTTGATAGTACCGCACTTAATCCTGAGTGGTTGGGTTGATGTAAGTAGGTGGGTGAGCTTCGCGGTAATCTCGACTTCGCTCGATTACCGCGAAGCCGAACCACTGACTCCTGCCTTGCCATAACGACAATTTTTAACACCGACCTACTTACTACCTCCTAATAATTACTCTTTGCCCACCGGATTAATTGGCCTTCTAGTAGGAGCCAATACCATTAAGAAATCAACTTGTTCTTTATCTGGTGTGGTAGAACTTGTGGCACTCAAACTGTAGACTGAACCAATAATTGATTTCCAAGGTTGGAAACTTTTATCATCAAAGAAACTGGGTGCAAATCCATAAATCCAAGACAAAGTAGACCCACCATTCAAATAAAAATAGCCGTAGTTAGGTCGGGGTAAAGTATTAGTTGCTGTTTTGAAATTATAAGTTGTAGGTAGGGGAATATAAGGCTGTGGTACTAAATCTTTAATTGCACCAAAACCTGTGGAAATCACAAGAGTTTTTTCGTCTACCCAATTATAAGCCAGTAAGCTTTGAGAAGATTCTCCGTTGATATCCCAACTCGTGATAGTTTGTCCTTGGATATCTTGAGTATTAACTACAACTTCTCCGTTTGAAAAAGATTTGATCAGTTCATCTAATTTCTTGAGAGTGGTTTCAGCAGCATCTCGATTATTTGTTTCTAAGGCGATACCAATCCCTAAATTCAAGTTAGGAATTGAGCCTAACAACCCTCCCTTGGAAGGAAACAAAAAGAACGCATAATCACCGTCCATCCAGTTGAGTATGTCTTTTTCTAAATCCAGTTTGGTATTATTCAGGACAAAACTACGGAGTTGGTCGAGATACTCTTTGAGTTTTGGTTCTGTACTTAAAGCTTTTGCTATTAGTAGCCATTTCTGATTAAGATTGCGACCAGTGGCAGCAGAGTAAGTAGCACCTGGTAATCTTGATACTATCGCCTCTGGTTGTTCAGTTTGAAATTCATCTTTTTCTGATTTTGGAGTTTGGCGATAGGCTGTAGCTTGAAAGCGTAATCCTTCTGGTTCTACTGTTAAAAACCCATTGACACTTCCATATTCTTTTAATTCATCAAGGTTAATGGATTCACTACCAAAAATTGGAAAAGGCAGACTTGGATCTTTGGCAATTTCGCTAATTAAAGGCACAAAAGTTGCCAAATTTTCATGAATGGCAAACAAAGATTTAGCATACTGGGGATGCTTTATTGTTTCCTGAAATTGGGGATTTTGAGCAAGATTATTCTCTCCTTGGGAAGTATCAATAATTTGCTCAATGGCTTTAGCCGTAAATCCAGTGACAACGTATCCTGGTAAAGTAGCGATCGCTAGTCCTTTGGGTCTTCTTTTTAACCAATCTGGATTACCCAAAATCGGTGGAATCGCCGCTAAGTTGGATTTTGTCAAAGAATTAGTCGGTTTTTGGGGTATTTTTATCGACTTTGTCGGTAATATGGTAAGTTTTTTTAAATTTGATTCTGGTGATGCTGCTGGCTCCGGTGCTTTTGGTGATTCTGGTAATGGGGCTGTTGATTCCGTCTCTGGATTTGATTCTGGTGCTTTTGGTAACTCTGGTAATGGGGGTATTGATTCCGTCTCTGGATTTGATTCTGGCAATTTTGGCGGTTCGGCTGGTTCTGGAACCTGGAGTTCTATAATATTTACACCTTTATACTCACTTACCTTGACTCGTTTTGGGTCACTATTTTTCAGTAAGTCTAACAAAGGCTGGATGCGGGACTCATCTTTCAGAGGAGCCAACATAATAAAGTTATTCTCTAGAGTTGCGGTTGTACCTTCAACCTTGGGTAGAAACGCAGCCGCTACTTGTTCGCCCAACAAAGACTCAATTTCTCGCACATAGTCGAGTTTAAAAGAAGGTGGTAAATATTGAGCGACGGCGGAAAATGCTCTGTCAAATAAATAAAAACGATTTAGGTCTGCCCAAGCATCTACCTTCGTGTTGATTAAGCTGACCAATGGTGTGTCTGCTGGTAAGATTTTAGCGATCGCTGGGACATTCAGGGTAGTAGATGCCTCAGCCTCGCTTTTCTCAGCCACAGGGGAAGCCACTGCTAAAACTGATAATAGCGATACTGTAATAATCGGTGATACCATTTGGAATTTTAGATTTTCGATTTTAGAATTGCAACCTAGCAACTAAATGTATAAGGCATAAAATGCAATTGTGCAGGTTTCTTTTTTATATTTTTATTACTAGAAAATAAATGGGTTTTGCCAAAATTTAAAATTAAGTATTAAAAAATAATCTGTTTTAACAATTAGTGGTAAAGAGTTATATGAGGGGAGGGAGACAAGGGAGACAAGGGGGACAAGGTGGACAAGGTAGCTATCTTTCTCCCTTGTCTCCCCCCTCTCTCCCTTGTCTACTCCCACTCAGCACTCAGCACTTTGCTATCTAAATTAATTAATCGTTCCCGTCACAGGTGAACTAGCACTAGCGTAAGATTTAATCGGCATTCTGCCGGCGAGGTATGCTAAACGACCAGCGACGGTTGCTAAATTCATCGCATAAGCCATTGCAGGGGCATTTTGGGCTAGAGCGATCGCACTATTAATTAACAAGGCATCTGCGCCTAATTCCATTGCTTGAGACGCTTCGGAAGGTGAACCAATACCTGCGTCCACCACAACTGGTACTTTCGCGTTTTCAATAATGATTTGGATATTGGCAGTGGTTTTTAATCCTTGTCCCGAACCGATGGGGGAAGCTAAAGGCATGACTGTTGCACAGCCAACTTCTTCTAAGCGTTTGGCTAACATTGGGTCAGCATTAATATACGGCAATACCGCAAACCCTTCTTTTACCAGTTGTTCAGCAGCTTGCAGTGTCCCAATCGGGTCAGGGAGTAAATATTTTGAATCTGGGATAACTTCTAATTTCACAAAATTATTATCTTCCTGCCCCAGCAATTTGGCCATTTCTCGACCCAAACGGGCAACACGAATTGCTTCTTCGGCAGTTTGACAACCAGCAGTATTCGGCAACATCCAAATTTTTGACCAATCTAGTGCTTCTGCTAAACCTTCATGTCCTGGGGTTTTGGCTTGGACTCGCCGCACTGCGACGGTGACAATTTGACAGCCACTAGCAACAATACTTTGCTGCATTTCTGCAATGCTGCGATATTTGCCGGTTCCTGTCATTAAGCGAGATTGAAAGGTTTTACCGGCAATTACCAGTGGAGAGTCGGGAAGCGGGGAGTTGACTTCGACTGCGCTCAGTAATTTGGGAGTTGGCAGGGAGGAGTGGCGATCGCCGTTGGTAAAATTGGCAGAGTGAGTGAGCATAGGGGCGGTAGATGGCTGGGTATGAAACCGAGAATAATGGAAATGTGCCAATAAAGAATCTGATTTTTGTTCGCAGATTAAATCAGCAATTAAGGCGGCTGTCACAGGCGCAAGTAAAATGCCGTTGCGATAATGACCTGTAGCCAAAGTCAAGTTTGCACAGTGGCTAGTGCCGAGAATTGGTAACTCATCTGGGGTAGCCGGACGAAAACCCCACCAAAATTCTTGAATGGAATAATCTTGTAATTGGGGATAGAGACGAATTGCTTGTTGAAGTAAAGATTGGATACCTGTAGGGGTGTTATTCGGGGCAAAACCCACATCTTCGCTAGTCGCACCCAAAATAATCGAGCGATCGCGCCGGGGTACGATGTAAATATATTCGCCAAATAAGACTCGTCGCAAAGGCAATTCCGGCACAAAGTCAGGTAAGTGGATACTCAACATTTGCCCTTTGCGGGGAGTCACAGGCAAAGGTAACAATTCATTAGACCAAGCACCAGCTGCTAAAACATAGTGACCGGCACGAACTACGCCTTGGTTGGTTTGTACGCCGATGACTTGTCCTTGCTGTTGGATTAATCCTGCAACTGTGATGTTATCTTTGATTTCAATGCCGAGGAATTGAGCCGCAGTTCTCAGTGCTTGGGCTAATGCCCGATTGTCAACTTGAGCATCTTCAGGATACCACCAGCCACCGACGACATCATTACTCAATCCTGGCTGATATTGATGAATGGCAGTTTTATCTAACCAATAAGCAGGTGAATCACCAGTCGCAGCAGACTGTGGTGGTTGATAAACAGGCGCAAGAATGCCACAAGCCCAGTAACCAGGATTAATCCCCGTTAAATCTTCAAGTTTGCTTGTCCATTCTGGGTATAAGGCACGCGATCGCCTGCACAACTTACCCATCATCTCATCTTGGATAATTTCTGCGTCTGGTGCTAACATGCCAGCAGCAGCATGGGTAGCAGCAGCCTGGAAATCACGACAAAGCACGGTGACATCTGTCCCGCGCAATTTAAGTTCGACGGCGATCGCCAAGCCAATAACACCGCCACCAATAATTAAAACATCGCTAGTCATTAGTCATTAGTCATTGGTTATTAGCCATTGATCATTAGTACACAACTACATAACTTATAACTAATAACTTGTAACCAATGACTAGTTTTGAGTGCTGAGTTTTGAGTGCTGAGTGCTGAAAGGGAGTAGACAAGGTAGAGGGGGTAGACAAGGTAGAAAGATTGCTTCCTTGTCTCCCTTGTCTCCCTTGTCTTCCCTACCCCTGGTTGGTGAGCGACTTGCCACTGCCTCTTCCTACCACAAAGCCCGAATTGGCTCTCTAGTAGACTCATTCTCACTGGTGGTTGTATCAGTTGATTGAGTTTCTGTTGATTGTACTTCTCTGGTAGTTGGCTCTGATGATGTATTGTCAGGAGTTGAAAATGATTCGCTGGGAGTTGTATTTTGAGCAACGCTGGTGCGGCGCTCAGTTGTGTTGGTGTTTAAATTTTCTTGTCTAACGCTTCTGCTGCCTCTAGCTTCTGTGGGAACATTATCTTCTTGAGGAGTGCTGGCTCTGTCTTCGCTTAAGCCACGGCTACCTCTGCTGGGGGCAGTGCTATTAACATTAATATTAGCTGGGAGAACGCGTGAGGTTTTGCCGCCGGGAGCATTATTACTGGCAGTTTGTTGCCCTCCACCCATTGGAAAGTTAATGCCAAGCAATGTACCTAATAAAATTGCCAAGCCTCCACCCATGAGAATAAGCGGTGTCCATCTACCCATATTGTTTTTCTCCTTGTGTAACCTAACCTTTTGATTTCCTTTCCTATCCGATATCCCTGATCCAATAATCCGTAAAATCCTCTGTCTGAGCGGCTAAATGCAGGTCTATTGTAGGAGAATGGGAAGGAAGCGATCGCTGCTTTTGTGATGCTAATTCACAGTCAACACATCACTTGATTGATCACACTCATACCATCACTACCAACTAACTGACTGTTTTTTGCTTCTGCACCGCCATTTTAGAGGTCAACACGATTTTGTTGCAAAACTTTTCGTAACTTAAAACCCAAATTCTTCATACAAGCCTTAATTTAACTGCATCCAGTATGGAATACAGCGCCAGACCAACGTATTGTTCGTACCCTGTGTTAGTACTTTGGGCATATTTAAATTAACGAACCGGCTTTTTGTAGTATATTGGCACATTTCCTCTACAGTTGTCTCGCATGATCTTGTCTTATGACCACAAATCCCTCTCCTCAAATTTGGCTTTATGACACAACATTACGGGATGGCACTCAATGCGAAGGGCTATCGGTGTCTATTGAAGACAAGCTACGCATTGCTAAAAGATTAGACCAACTGGGTATTCCTTTTATTGAAGGTGGTTGGCCTGGTGCTAACCCAAAGGATGTTCAGTTTTTCTGGCAACTCCAAGAAGATCCGCTCAAACAAGCAGAAATTGTGGCATTTTGTTCTACGCGTCGCCCCAATACTGTGGCTGCGGCTGAACCAATGTTGCAAGCAATTTTAACTGCTGGTTCTCGGTGGGTGACAATTTTTGGCAAATCTTGGGATTTACACGTTACAGAAGGTCTCAAGACAACTTTAGAGGAAAATTTGGCCATGATCCGCGATACTATCGAGTATTTTCGCTCACATGGGCGACGCGTGATTTACGATGCCGAACATTGGTTTGATGGTTACAAACATAATCGAGATTATGCTTTACAAACATTAGAGGCAGCGATCGCATCTGGCGCGGAATGGTTAGTTTTATGTGATACAAATGGCGGGACTTTGCCTCATGAAGTCAGCGAAAGTGTGACAACTGTTAAAAGTCATTTGTCACTTGTACTGAGCGAAGCCGAAGTATCTGTCACTTGTCAAAAAACAATGACAACTCCCCAAATCGGCATCCACACTCATAACGATTGTGATCTAGCCGTAGCAAATGCCCTAGCTGCCGTCATGGCCGGGGCAACAATGGTACAAGGAACAATAAATGGATATGGTGAACGCTGCGGCAATGCCAATCTTTGTTCTTTAATTCCCAACTTACAGCTAAAAATGGGTTATAGCTGTATCACAGAACACCAGCTTACTCAACTCACAGAAGCCAGCCGTTTTGTCAGTGAATTAGTCAATCTTGCGCCAGATGAACACGCGCCCTTTGTGGGACGTTCGGCTTTTGCCCATAAAGGCGGTGTGCATGTTTCCGCAGTTCAACGTAACCCCCTGACTTACGAACACATCCAGCCAGAAACCGTTGGGAACCGTCGGCGGATAGTCATTTCCGAACAAGCGGGACTAAGTAACGTCTTAGCCAAAGCTCGTACCTTTGGCATTGAATTAGATAAACAAACACCAGAAGCAAAACAAATTCTCCAACGCCTCAAACAATTAGAAAGTCAAGGCTATCAATTTGAAGCCGCCGAAGCGAGTTTCGCCCTGTTAATGTATGAAGCTTTAGGGGCGCGGCAAGAATTTTTTGAGGTCAAAGGCTTTCAAGTACACTGTGACTTGGTAGAAGGCAAAGAAACCAGCAGTGCTTTAGCCACCGTGAAAGTTGCTGTTAACGGTCAGAATATCTTAGAAGCCGCAGAAGGTAACGGCCCCGTTGCCGCCTTAGATACCGCCTTACGCAAAGCTTTAGTCAACTTTTATCCCCAACTCGCCAGCTTTGAATTGACAGATTACAAAGTGCGAATTCTCGACGGACACGCGGGGACAGCTGCCAAAACCAGAGCCTTAGTAGAATCAGGCAATGGTCATCAACGTTGGACAACTATCGGCGTTTCTGCAAATATCTTGGCAGCTTCCTATCAAGCAGTAGTTGAGGGTTTGGAATACGGTTTGTTATTACATTCCCAAGCCGAAGCCGCAGTGAAGGCTTAGAGATTAGGGAGACAAGGGGGACAAGGAAGATAAGGAAGATAAGGAAGCAATCTTTTTACCTTGTCTACCCCCACTCAGCACTCAGCACTCAACACTCAATACTCAGATGACTCAAACTGTACGTAAACTATTTACATTTGATGAATTTGTCGCTTGGTATCCAGATAACGCACAGCGACGCTATGAATTACATGATGGAGTAATTCTTGAAATGCCACCACCAACAGGTGATCATGAAGAGATTATCGGTTTTTTGATGTTGGAGATAGCTGCCGAAATTAGGCGACTAAAACTTCCCTATTTCATTCCCAAAACAGCTTTTGTGAAACCATTGGAAGGTGAATCAGCTTACTCACCAGATGTGCTGATATTAAATCAGCCTAATTTAGTCAATGAGCCTCTGTGGAAAAAAGCATCAACTGTCAGCCAAGCTGAATCCATTCCTTTAGTAATTGAGGTAGTGAGTACTAACTGGCGAGATGATTATTTAAAAAAAGCAGCTGACTATGAAGCTGTAGGTATTCCCGAATATTGGATTGTCGATTATGCGGCTTTAGGTGGTAGGCGATTTATTGGAGATCCTAAACAACCCACTATCTCGGTTTACACGTTGGTTGAGGGTGAATACCAAGTGCAGCAATTCCGAAATCATGAGCGTCTCATCTCACAAACTTTCTCAGAACTCAATTTGACTGTGGAACAAATTTTTCAAAGTGTTGCCTAATCTTGGCTTTTCAGATTTTAAACAACAACATTAGACTTCTTGTAAGTAGATAGACACCATTATTGAGAAAACGCATTTCGACTCCGCTCAATGCTCAATAAGCTGACTCAAAGAGGGTTGAGCATTCGCGCAGCGTCTCCGTCAGGAGAAGCCGAAAGGAGCCGAACCAATGCTCCCTAGCCTCTTCTAGCACTTATGTAAAACTTTCCCAGGCTTGAGCCAGCAATTGACTGAGCCAACGTCGTTGCTGTCTATCCAGCAATGGATCATCTTCGAGGACTTGTGCTGTTAAGTCTTCTAAAGATTTACCTTGAGAACGGACAATTTTAATTACTCCTGCGATCGCGGAAGCTACAAGTTCTTCATCAACAATGGGCTTTTGTTGTAACGCAAGAATATCTTGGGGGCTATCTGGAATGGGATAATTCATGGCGTGGGTTTACAAAGTTACAAAATGAATAAAAAAATTTGACAAATTATTAAAAGTTCTTTACAGAATCTTTATTTGAGTAATAGGGCGGAGTGTACACGAATTTTCGCAGTTAATAAATCTGCCGAAATGAGTATCTTAAGCGGAGATGTCAACGAAACATGAAAGAAGTCCTTTATTTAGAAGTGCCAATTCCAGACACAACAGCAGTGCGTCAATGGCTGCAAGTGGATTTTCAAGCAGGATTTGGCGAAAAACTACTGACTCCAGATGGTTTTTGCCTGAAATTACCTACAGACTATACAGCATCTGACCAGAATATTTCCGAAAAATTACTGACAGAATTATCAATTTTTGTGTGGTCAGTCCAGAGAACTACTTATTTAAAGGTCTTCCGTTGGTCAGATCAGCCTTTCCCTCAAGAGAAGGAGATTTTACTCCGCCTAAAGAAAGAAATTAGACAGCGTTTTTCCCATCAGTACCCCAAGCCACCGGTGATTGATTTATCCCAACAATCAATTTTTGAAGCGTTAGCACCTGATTACCCACTTACGGTTAAATATTTTCAGAAAATGCCGAATGGGGAATACGACCTCACACGCGCCTATTGGTGGGAACAACGCTGGCGCGAAGGTGTGCGTCATCCCCAAGCGCCACGTCAGGTAGTGTTTGCCAATCCAAAATCTCAAGTCGAAAATCCTAAATTAGATTACGATTTAATTTACATCGGTGGTGCATTAGGGGTTGTCCATGCGGCGGTGATGGCTAAATTGGGATATAAAGTACTGTTGGTGGAACGTTTGCCTTTTGGTAAGATGAACCGCGAATGGAATATTTCGCGTGATGAACTGCAAAGCTTATTAAATCTGGGTTTGGTGACAAGCAGCGAGTTAGAAAGCATTATTGTCAGGGAATATAAAGACGGATTTAATAAATTTTTTGATGGGAATAATCCGCCAAAATTGCGATCGCCAATTCTCCACACTCCCACAGTTTTAAATATTGCCCTAGATTCAGAAAAATGGTTGCAACTGTGTGGGCAGAAGCTACGGGCGGCTGGTGGTGAGATTTGGGACGAAACCGAATTTCTCCGCGCAGATATTGATAATTCCCAAGTTGTCGCTACAGTTCAGCATTTACCCAGTCAAACAGAAAAGCAAGCCACTGGGCGGTTGTTAGTCGATGCAATGGGAACTGCTTCACCGATTGCATGGCAATTAAACGGTGGTCGGGCTTTTGATAGTGTTTGTCCAACTGTGGGTGCAGTGGTAGATGGCGGATTTGAACCACAAGTTTGGGATTCTCAGTATGGTGATGTGCTGTACAGTCACGGCGATATTTCGCGCGGGAGACAGTTGATTTGGGAATTGTTTCCTGGCGCGGGTGAGGAACTGACAATTTATTTGTTTCATTACCACGAAGTCCATCCCGACAATCCTGGTTCTTTGTTAGAAATGTATGAGGACTTTTTCACAATTTTGCCAGAGTATCGGCGCTGCGATATGGATAAGTTGGTGTGGAAAAAACCGACCTTTGGCTATATTCCAGGGCATTTTACTGTGAATGGTAGCGATCGCAAAGTTGCCTTTGATAGATTAATTGCGATCGGTGATGCGGCTTCTTTACAATCTCCCTTGGTATTTACAGGCTTTGGTTCTTTGGTGCGTAACTTGGAACGGCTGACAACTCTATTAGATACCGCCCTCAAGCATGACTTATTAAGTTTTCGTCACTTAAATCAAATTCGCGCTTATCAAAGCAATGTCTCAATAACTTGGCTATTTTCTAAGGGGATGATGGTTCCGACGGGGAAATTTATCCCACCCCAACGCATTAACTCAATGTTGAATACTTTCTTTGGGTTATTAGCCAGTGAACCGCCAGAGGTAGCGGATAATTTCATTAAAGATAGATGTGATTGGTTCACATTTAACCGCCTCGCACTCAAAGCCGCCCGGAAAAACCCCGCCTTACTGTTGTGGATTTGGGAACTGGCTGGCCCCAAAGATTTATTCAGATGGTTGGGTAGTTATTTTAACTTTAGTCAATATGCTTTAGTTCGTGCTGTGTTGAGTTCTTGGTTTCCGCGCTTCCTGGGACAAATTCAACCTTGGCTCGAACCTCGAAACCCAGGACTGTGGTTACAATTATTAGCACTACGCTACGCAATTACCACAAGTAAACCGCGATCGCTCAACCAAACATCCACAGTTAAACCAGAAGCGGTAATCCCAATTCGTAATTGAAAAAATAAATGTAAGTTGGGTGGAACGAAACCAAAGTGAACTAGCTACAGTGTACACTCTCAGTTACCGTAGCTAGTTCACACTCCCATACCAGAAAGATTTGTTATCAGTTGTGAGATATAGAACTAAAAACTACCTTTAAACCATCACGAGGCCGCGGTGTAGGTATCATTTCTAAATCTAAATTTTGTCCTGGTACAAGTTCCCATTCATAGCCACGTAATAACAAAGCCGCAAATATTTTCATTTCCAACTTCGCAAACTCTTTCCCTAAACATTCTCTAATTCCACCGCCAAAACTAACGTAACTAAAAGCTTGAGGTTTATCCTCAGCTCTATCTATTCCAAACCTTTTTGGATCAAATATTTCTGGATTTTTATATACATTTTCATCTTGATGAGTTTGACCTATTTGATACAGTACAGACCAACCTTGAGGAATACGATATCCATTGAAATTACTAGTTTGGATAACTGAGCGAAAACCGCCACCAACTGGGGGTATAATTCGCAAAACTTCCTTAAGTATTTGGTCTAGATAATTCATTTGCTTAAGATTTTCAGAGGTTAATTCACCACTACAATTTATTTGTTCTTGTTCTGTTTTTGCAGCCGCTAAAATTTCTGGATTTTGCGCTAACAGTAAACAGAAAGAAGATAATGCAGAAGTTAAAGTTTCATGACCAGCAAATATTAAAGTTAGGAGCTGGTCTTGTAGCTCTTCTATACTTAAACTGTTGCCATCTTCATCTTTAGCATCTAATAACAAACCTAAAGCATCTTGATGAGAATTAGGTTTTTGTTGACGCTCTTTGATAATAGCTTCAATTCTGGCTAATAATTTTTTGCGGCATTTTAATGCTTTACCAAATTTTGTCCAAGGTAATTGAATAGGAAGAGTAAATAATCCAGCACACCATTCTTCAAATAATTCAATAAATTCGGTATCTTCAGTAACGTCTGTGCCTACTAACAATTTACAAGCTATATCAAAGGTATACTGTCTTAATTCAGGATACCAAGTTAAATGTTGCAATTGTTCCCACTTTTTAAAATAGCGATGAGTAATTTCTTCCATCGCTGGGATATAACTTGTTAAAGCTCTAGGTTGAAATGCTTGTGACAATAACTTTCGTCTTGTCTGATGAATACTTCCTGTTTGGGTTGATAAAGAAGCCGGGCCAAGTAAGGTAGAAACGCTTTTTGGCCACTGAATAACAAAATTTTGATTTTCTTTGCTAAATAAAAAACGATTGGCTTCTGCCCCCACCATCATAATAGTTGGCGAACCAAATAAATTAGTTTTAAAAACGTTACCGTATTTTTGTTGTCGTTTGGTCGCGAAATCTGGGTCACGCAAGAAGCTGATTGTTTCTCCAATCAAGGGCAATCCTAAGTCTCCAGGAGGCAATGGAAATTCATCTTGATTGAGAAGATTTTGATTTTTTAATTCTTCGTTTTGAGTGTTCACTTTTATAGTAGATGACAGGGTGAAAAGCTTTGTGGTGTCTAAGTTTTATGATTTATCGATGTCCTAACCAACTTGGCTACGGCTGTAATTCCAATTCGTAGTTCGTGAGTTAAAAAGAGTAATTGCGGTTTGGAGTTGAAAATGGCTCAAATTTCCTACAACGCTTTAGCTCTCATAACACCTGATTGTAATATTACACTTGCAGATGCGGAGATCAAGCTTGTCCAGTTTTTTAATCGTGATTCTACTAAGCCATCAATGAGTCTTTCAAGGGATGATAACCGTCTGAGATTAACTTTTGATGGCTGGTCACTGTACATTTATTTAGCTACAGAACCGTCTGTTTTACAAGAATCACAGGAGATGGCAAATCGCTTTGGTCAAAATCACCCAGACAAAGCAATGATCGCTACCTGCAATTCCCGACTAGAAATTAGTTCTGATGCAGATGAGAATATGGATCATTTCAATGATTATGTGCTGTCGATTGAACAGTTAAGTAAGATTCCAGGGATATTTTTACTTGAGATGGCAAATCTAGAATTTGTTTAGCCTCAAGAAAAATTAAGATTGGTGTTGCGATCGCAATATCCAACTTAAATATCTTAACTTTCATTACCAATCAAACTGAGATACTACAAAACCTGTCACCTTCTATATCTAGCTATTAGGGCGAAAATTCGGCAATTCCACAGATGCTAACGATTTACGTCCCTTGGGTGGACGCTGGGGATAAACCACTGGTGAGGGTGATTGAAAATCATTGCTGGAATCAACCGAGGTTTCTGGCGGTAATTCTGTCTCTGGTACTTCCTCAGTATCTTGTGGTGTAGTTTCTGACCAAAGATTTTCTGCTTCTTCTGTTGTCTTCTTGGTCAACGGTACAGTAAAAGAAATTGGTGAGTTTTTATCTGGTAAAATTGTTGACTCTTCAATTACTGTAGTAGGTACAGTAATTGGTAAATGATTTTCTGTTTCTAATGCTGCAAATTGCTCTTCTAGAGTAGTTTCTGGCTGCGCTTCATCTGTTGCCCAACTTTCCCACAGAGGTTTTTCAGCTTGGTTACTGGTGACGTTAGTTTCACTGTTAACAGGTGGTGTTGTTCCCGGTTGGGCAGCAAAAAACATTTGGATGAGACTATCTATTTGCTCATCTAATTTGGCTGATGAATCTCCTGATGAAACTGTTTCGGAGGTAATTAACTCATCATCGGTTTCTGTGGAAGTATCAGGTTCAGTGGGTGCGGGTGTTTCTTCCTTAGTCGGCCAGTTCCAAGGCGATGAGGGTTGGGGAGTGGGGTTACTATAGCTAGATGCGGGTGGTACGGAAGATTCACCCCAAGGATGAGCGACATTTTCCGCCGGAGATTCTGGTTCTGCTGACCAAGGTCTAATCGGTTGTACGTTAGGAAATAAAGACCGGGCTTTTCTCGAAAATCTGCTTTGTTTAGTAGTGCTGCTGTAAGTATGATTTGTGGTTTCGTCGGATGAGTCGTCGTTAGCAGTGGGTGGTTCGAGACACTTTTCTAAAGCGGCTTTAAATTGCAGGGTTTGGCGCTGTTGGCGCATCAGGCGAGTCCGCAACTCTCGACAAGTAGTTTCTGACTGCAACACTTGTTGAGACTGTTCATGATAATTAGTTTGTAATAAGGCACATTCTCGTTCTAATTGGGCGAGACGTTGCTGACTAATTTGCAACTGTGCTTTATAAGTTTCAATTAGAGTTTCTTGGCGTTGAACGGTTTGTGCTGTAGTGTCTAATTGTTGAAAGAGTGACTGAATTTGTTCTTGGGCTGCAATGAGTTCTTGAGCTTGTTGATTTAGCATTGATTCAGTGACACTAGAGCGTCTTTTTTGCCACTGCAAAGCTTTTTCTGACTCAGCTAATTCATCTTTAAGATGCTCTACTTGTTCGTACAGTTCATTGTTAGCTGTACGTAGTTCTTCATTTAACAACAGCAGTTTCTGGAATTCTTCATCAATGACTGCTTGTTGTTCACTGTTCGGTTCTGCTACCCAGTCTTCTGGGGTAACATTCTCCACAGATTCAGAATTTTGCAGTTCTTGTGGTGTGTCTTCTGCTGGTTTGAGGAGTGGCAATTGCCTAATAGCCAGATTTTCAGAAGGCACAACTGCATAAAAAGGACAGCTTGTTGGCTCTGGTTGTAGCGAGTTAGCAGAATTGAGAGATTCCATCACAGCCCTGTTGTTTGAGGTGTCCGCTTCATTCATCACTCTTGACCCATCCACCTAAAGATACTCAGCGATGCTTTGTTCAGCATTGCTTATCAACTTTGTTCGCTCGGCTTTGATTTTAGAAACCAAGTTGAATTTTTCCCAAGCATGAGTCACTAGTCATGAGCTAGTGTTCCCATTTTGCATCTAGAATTGAAGACGTTATAACATTTTGACCTGATAAACCGTCAACCTGAGACTGGATGAGGTTTTGATGCCAAATGTTACTGTGTACGGACTTCAGCATAGATGCTGGATAAAAGTGGTATCTAGGTTGGTTTGGGTGAACAATCTTTGGTAGTAACAGCTGCCTGGCAAAAATTCATGTGCTAGATAAATATCTGCACTGTATATAATTTACCAAACACCTTGGTGATCAGGGAACAGGGGTGTGAGACTACAGGGGAATTAGGGGTGTGAGGGTGTAGGGTGTGAAGGGTGTAGGGGTTGAAGGGTGATAATTTGAGCGATCGCACTTCCTAAACAAGTAAAATAATTTAGATTTCAAGCTTTGAATGCGATCGCATCTTTTAGATATGGTAACAATCCAGATATTGCAGAGGGATATTATGCAGGAATCTGTAATTTATCAGTCTATTCAAAGAGAGGGAGAAGCAAAAGGAGAGGCGAGAAAACAAAGGGAAATCGCCACTAATTTGTTACGAGATGGTTTCCCAATAGAAGCCGTAGTCCGTGTAACAGGTTTATCAATTGAGGAAGTTCAAGAACTTCAACGTCAAATTAATGAATCTGCACAAGGTTAAACCTGATTTTGTCCAAATCATTATAGCGATCGCCTACAGTAAAACCATCACTCATAATGTGTCCACATCCGAATTATTTTGACTACTTGCTCAGATTCAATGATTTCATATACTAATCTGTGCTGTATATTTATTCTGCGAGAATACGCACCTGTTAAGTCGCCAACTAGCTTTTCATAAGGTGGAGGATTTTGCCAAGGGTTTTGCTCAAGGATGGCGAGTAATTCCTCAGCTTTTTCTTTTAAGTTACTAGAGGCTAGTTTTTTTGCATCTTTTTGTGCTTGCTTTGTGTAAACTAAACGCCAACTCACCAATTCAATTCCTCATCGCATTCTTGAATAGGAGTTGCTAGTCCTTCTTTGATAGATTCTCGCATTCCAGGAACAGATAACAAGTAGAGAGTTTCTTGAATTGCAGACCAATCTTTTTCTGACAGCAGAATAGCATTACCGCGATCGCTTTGAATAATTACAGGTTGACCTTGTTCTGTAACTTGGTCGATTAGCTGTTGCAAATGCTTTTGAGCTTCGTTGACAGGAAGCGAAGACATGATGATGTTTTTGTTTGAAAATCACTTTATTTTATTTTATCTGCAAATAGCGATCGCCTAACGCAAAACCATCACACAACTAGATAACCGACTTTTTGAAGAAATCGGTTATCTGAATTTTTCGCTACGCAGGGACTTGTACAATTGAAGCGATCGCACTTCCCAAACGAGTAAAATGATTTGGATTTAATGTTAGTAAAATATCTACTTGGGCTTTTAATGCAGCTTGAGCAATTAAAGCATCGAAAATAGCGCCACCAGGAAAGTTTAAAGTTGCCATTTGAGCGATCGCATTTTAATAATCTTGGACAACTAGTGGAACTCCTTCTAAATACTGTAGTATATCTACAACTATGCTTTGAGCTTGTTGAGGACTGATACGCGGCTGAATGGGTAAGCGTGTGATGACAGAATATGTTTCAGCTAAACTGTGCGTTGAAATAAACCCTTGAATTTCCCCAGACTTTGCAGATTGAATCTTGGTAAAACAAACCGAATGTTGTGGGTGATTGACAATTATTGCAGGAACTAAGGCTGAAGTATCAAACAAAACTTTCATTAAACTATTTGTTCTTGAATGCGTTCTTCTCTCAATTCATCTATAAAAGTATTAATATCAAAGTTTGCTGGTAATTCTGCGTCTACAACTAAGATTCCATCTTTGCGATAGAGGTTTGCTTGGTTGGGGTTGGGTTGAGTATCTTCTGCTAGTTTTTGCTGACTGAGAGTTGCAATTTTTTCTGTAATGGCTTGCAAAATAAATTGCTCAGTTGATATTCCCTGACTGCTTGCCCATTTTTCAATGTTTTCTTGTAGTTGGGGTGGAAGGTTCATAAATATTGTTGTGATTTTGTCTTGATATGAACTAGGTTAGCATTGCGATTCGCCTACTACAAAACCATCGTATCTTGATTGTTGATGAGAGCGATCGCTGCATCTACAACTATTTATTTTCTACTTTTAAGCTACGTTTTATAATTAAACTATGGCTGATATCGTTCGTCAAAAAACTCTGAAAGTCTACGCTACAGAAGATGGCAAGGAGCCTTACACCGAATGGTTGGAAAACTTGAAGGACTACACGATCCGTTCAAGGATAATCCGACGGATAGAGCGACTTAAGCAGGGCAATTACGGGGATTGCAAGTCAGTTGGAGATGGTGTGCTTGAACTGAGGTTTTTCTTTGGCAGTGGCTACCGCGTTTACTTTGGAGAATCTGCGAATGATCTGGTAATTCTCCTGTGTGGTGGCGATAAGGATAGCCAAGACAAAGACATAGAAAAAGCTAAAAAATATTGGGAGGCTTATCAGGAGGAACAGCATGAGCAAGAAACTGAGAAACCATGACGAGATTGTGTTTGAGCAGATGCAGAACCCGGAAATGGCAAAGGCTTACCTGGATGTTGCTCTTGAAGAGTACGAGCAGGATGGCGATATTGCGTTTTTTCTGGAAGCACTGCGAAACGTGGTGGAAGCACGGGAGGGGATGACGCGCCTTGCAGAAAAAACGGGTTTGAACCACCAGAATCTTTACCGAATTTTGTCGCCAGAAGGCAACCCCGAACTGCGAACCATCAGCCTTATTCTGCATCATCTCGGCTATCGCCTGAGTGTGCAACCAATTCAAAGTTGAAAATTTATCCGAAGGTAGCGATAGTGAAGTAAAGTAATCGCAGAGTTTTTGCGATCGCGTTGTTCCACTTCGTTGCACTCGCGGCGGACATATTATAAGTGATTGAGTGGACTGGATATGATTAAAGAGAGATTACGAATTACGAATTAATTTTATTATTTTTTTAGCTAGTTGCCACAATAAATAAAACGGTAATATTAATATCCCTAACAATAATTGGAAAAACCAACCTAACCAACGTTGCCAAATAGGAACGAGAATTAACTGGCGTTGCAGAATTGCTAGATTTTGTTGAACTGTTACTGTAAGAGGATGATTATCCCCTAACACCCGTTGAGACATTGCCAAGGCTTCAATTAACAGTGGTTCGGCTTGGCTGTACCGCCCTTGGCTATTGTAGAGTTCGGCTAGATTGCTCAAGCTACTGGCGACATCGGGATGATCGCCTGTAAATAAACGCTTTGTCATTTCCAAAGCTTCAACATATAAAGGTTCGGCTTTACTATACTGTTTTTGCTTATGGTAAAGAATTGCTAAATGTCTCAAAATTACAGCCACATTATCATGGTCGCCAAGAAACAAACGCTTTGCCATTGTCAAAGCTTCAATGTAAAGGGGTTCAGCTTCACTGTATAACCTTTGATCGCGGTAGAATGTTGCTAAATTGGTCAAGATTGCAGTTACTTTGGGATGGTAGCCCATAAACAGGCGCTTTGCCATTGTCAAAGCTTCAATGTAAAGGGGTTCAGCCTCACTGTACCGTCCTTGCTGTTTGTAGAGTACTGCTAAATCGTTCAAACTAGTTGCTACATCGGGATGATCGTCTGGAAACAGCCGTTTTCTCATCGCTAAAGCATGGATGTAAAGCGGTTCAGCTTTACTGTACCTTCCTTGCATACAGTAGAGTGCTGCTAAATTGTTTAGGCTATAAGCCAAATTAGGATGGTCGCCCATAAACAGTCGCTCTTCCATTGCCAAGGAATGAATGTAAAGGGGTTCAGCTTCACTGTACCGTCCTTGCTTTTTGTATAGTTCTGCTAAACTATTCAAACTAGTAGCCAAATCAGGATGGTCGCCTATAAACAGGCGTTTTGTCATTGCTAAGTCTTCAATTAATAGAGGTTCAGCTTCACTGTACCGTCCTTGGTCTTGATAAAGTCCTGCTAAATTGTTTAGGATTGTAGCTACATGGGGATGGTCGTCTATAAACAAACGCTTTATCATCGCTAAGGCATCAATTAATAAAGGTTCAGCCTCACTGTAGCGCCCTTGGTTTTTGTATAGTTTTGCTAAATTGTTCAAGTAAGTAGCTACATGGAGATGGTCGTCTATAAACAAACGCTTTATCATCGCTAAGGCATCAATTAATAAAGGTTCAGCCTCACTGTAGCGCCCTTGGTTTTTGTAAAATTCTGCTAAATTGTTTAAGCTACCAGCCGTGTAGAGATGGTCGCTTACAAACAAAACTTTGCCAATTTTTAAGCATAGGTCATACCAAGATTCTGCTAATTGATATAGTCCTTTTCCTTCATAAAATCTTGCGACTCCCGTAAATATCCAGGGTATTTTATCTTTGGGTACTGATGCTAGAGAAATTATCTGTTCTTCTTTTGCTTGATTTATCTCTGCAATTACACGGTTTCCGAGGTCTTCCAAATGAGGAGCAACATCTCTGATACGTTCGATATCCTTAGAAGTGGCTGATTGAGGGATTTTTTGAGCAATGGTGGTCATGCCAGTAGCAAAAGTTGCTTCTAAAACTGATTTCATCTCGCTAGACTCAGCTAACTGTTCTTGCAAAAACCACCGCACTAAAGCATGAATTTTATAAAATCCTTGGCTGTCTTCTACTTGTTGCAATAAGTGACGCTTGTAAAGTTGCTTTTTGGCTTCGTTGATTTCATCTTCTGTCCAGGTTAACTGTCTTGTTTTATCCCCTCCACCGGTCGCTACCCACATCACCAAATTCCATAAAATAGACTGGGGAGCAAATAAACTCAAAAATTTGCCTAGTTGTTGCGTCAAAGGGTAACGGTTGAGTTCTTCCCAAGTTAAAGCAAAGGCGGCTTTGACTCCCAGTTGTGTTGAGTTGAGAGTTTCCCTGTCTTGTAAAGCTGCTTCTGCTAACTTGCGTTGTTGCAGTCGCTCCCACATTATATTTAGATGTAAGTTTGGGTCTTCTGCTAAGTAAGCACCGACTAATTCTATCCCCAAAGGTAAATATTCTAAACACTCACATATTGCATTTGCGGCTTCTGGTTGGTTGTCTACTCGCTTGTCTTGATTCCCCAACAGTCTTTTTAACAGTTCTAATGCTTTACCCGGTTCTTTTTGGGGTGAGAGAACATCTAAGGGAATTTCTTGAATAAAGTTAGCATCTAAATTTCGCAGTCGAGTTGTCACTAAAACACGAAAGCGGTTATCGCTGGGGACAACTTCGCGCAGGTTGTCTAAGCTGGTGACATCATCAAAGACTATTAATATAGGTAAGTCAGCTTGGGGATATTGCAACCAACACCAAGCAACTTGTTCTTTTAGGGTTAACAGTCTTCCGCCTTGTTCTTGGGGAATTTCTAAACCAAGCTGAACAAAAAAGCTTAAAACTTCAGCCGCGAGATTACTGGCTCTGTCATTAAACCAAGTTATTCCGCCATAATTATTTTGATATTGTCTGGCGTATTGGGTAGCAAGTTCTGTTTTACCTACGCCTCCCATCCCTGATATTGCGACATAATTACCACGCTGCAAGTCTTCATGTGCTTGTGTTAGTTCCGTTTCTCGCCCGACAAAGTGAACAGAACCGCGTGGTATATGTTTTGTGGGAGTTAATTGTTTTTGTCCTTCTATAACTAAATTTTTAATGACTCCTTTCCCACCAGGAAAAATAACCTGACCAATTTTATCGCTTAACTTTTTAAAGTCTTCAGGCATATATGGTTAAGTGCATCGGTTGTCACACCCGCCTCAGAATTAATTCTAAGGCTAATAGCTAAAGTCTTCTGAAGAAGACTAGGAAGAAAGGTTTCAGTCTACTTGAGTAGACTTGCGCTATTAGCCCGGAAATTTATTTCTGGGCGGGTTGGGGAAATAATCTTAGAATATTAAATGAGATTAAAAACGCATATCTTGAACTTTACCTGTCCCACCCGACATCACAACTTGACCAATTTTGTCTGCCAATTTTGTTAAATTAGGTGCTGTCATGATGTCTACAAACTTGGGATTCGTTTCCGCTTGTGCTGCTGTCGCCACTTCTTGTACAGCTTGCGCGACTTCAGGATCAGCTTTCGCCGCAGCTTCTACTTCAATGACAGCATTGCCATAATCTAACGGTGTGGTTGGTGCTTTTTCAATCGCCGCGACAACATTCGGTGAGTGTTTTTTTAGCTTGACAAGCAACTCACCAGTTTTATTCCACAGAGTTTCGCCAACCATCTCACCAGTTCTTTCTAAAGCTTTGGTGGCGACTACAGACCCAAGAGCGATCGCCGCAGTAGTTAAAGGTTCCATGTGCTACTTTAATTTAGGTGCATCCTATTTACTTAGGAATACACAGTTTTAGCGTTAAATTACGCAATTTAATTGAAATAATTTAGATTTTGACGAATTAACCCCTATCTTAGCTAGTTAGGTTGGGTAAAGCAAAGCGTAACCTAACAAAGATTCTGTCGTTAGGACAAAAGGTTCTGTCGTTAGGACAAAAGATTCCGTCGTTAGGACACAAAGTTCTGTCATTAGGACACAAGGTTCCGTCGTTAGGACACAAAGTTCTGTCGTTAGGACAAAAGGTTCTGTCGTTAGGACAATAAATCCAGTCCTTGACATCTAAACAAAATATATATTTCTAGCTTTTATTCTCTCTACTCCCTCACTTCCGTTTAGCAGAAATATTACTGATGCACAAAATCTAAACACCACCAGATTTTGTCAAATATACTGACGCAAAACTTAGTGCAATTAAGACAAACTAGCTTTAGCAAGATTTATTAAGCAAATAATTATGTCTCAAAAAAGACGCACATCTCGCATTGTGGAAAAAGCTGAGTTGAGAGTATCTGGACTCAAGGCGATTGACCCAAATATGGATTTCGGCGATAATCGTAATCTACAAAATATGATTCAATTAATTGAGCAATATCGCGCTAAACTTAATTCTTATAATACGGCTCTTGTTGTCATAGATTCAACTAAACTTGAAATGGAACAATTGGAAAAAAGTTTAGGCGAATTAAATGATAAAATGCTGATTGGCGTTGCTTTTAAATACGGTAAAGACAGTGTTGAATACGAGATGGCTGGCGGTGTTCGCAAAAGTGAACGTGTTCGTAGAAGTTCTGTCAGTCGCTTAAAAGCCAGCACACAAGAAACTTCTAATACTACAACTGAAAACGCCTAAATTTACGACTATAGATTGTTTTAAACTTAAGCAGTAAATCAGCCAAAATTTCTGTTTACAAAAATATCCCCGATTTCTTCAAGAAGTCGGGGATATAACTTTTATTCAAGCCCAAACTCGCAAATAATTTTGTTAATTAATATGACAAATATTACTCTCATCCAACATAATTTGTCTCTGTTAAAAACCTAAAATTACTAACAAAAACTTTTGCGTTAGTAGTTGACAAGTATAATTTTATACTTTAATATAAAAGACATGATAAAGGCGATCGCTTCTTTCCCCAAAGAACAAAACGATCGCCATTATCTAAACTCAATACAGGATAAAAGCGATCGTCTGGTTCTGGCAAGAAGAGAGCGATCGCTTTTATCAAAACTCAAATACAGGAGTTTCAACATAATGATGGCACAATTACTCAACTTCGCCCAATCTCAAATAGCTCTGTTTTTAAGACAAAACTTCCACTTTCCCACACCCCAGCAAATTCCCCAGCAACCATTTCCTTTCCGGGAACCAATTAAACATTTGCTGATTGGTTCACCCAAAGCTGTGACCAGTACAATTCACTATTTACAAGTAATCGGCTACGCCAGTGTGGGAGATTGGAGTCCACTGCAACCAACAGGTAATCCCGATGAAGTGATGAGCATTTTAAGCCGTCAAATTTCGATACAGTAAAATACTTAGCCCCGACGAATGGAATTCGCGGCTATAAAAACGAAGTCCGCCTACGCGGACTAACAGAGAATAAAATGGAACAGAGAACAGAGAATTTTCTGTTCCCTGTTCCCTATCCTCACAGATAACTTTTTCAGCCAGCACTAAATTAAGGTAGCCAACGGGGATGAAAGCCAATTAAAGGTAGCTTTTCTGGTTTAATGGTAGTTACGGCTGCATCGGCAATGGGTAACAATGGCATTAACCACAAACTGCTAGTTGCGATCGCTTCACCGTCATCTGTCTTTAAACTATTTGCAGGTGCGGGTGTGTTATCGGCCTGTGGGACTACTTGGTCAAATAATAAACCCAGTCCATCCGGTGATAAACTCATTTCTACATTTCGCTGATCCACTGGTAAAACTAATAATGGTCTTTGTTGTCCAGTTTTCAAATCAATGGCGACTAAATAAGGTTGCTCTACATATTCTGCTTGGGTGATTAACTGAGTTAACAAGCAATATAGAGTGGGTGAAGCTGGGTCAAATTGACAATTGATAATTGAACCTGTGGTTTTTAACAAAGGTTTCTGCACACCTTGGTTGGTGACTAAAAATAAGTCACGGGTGTAATCTGTATTAAATTTAACCATTGCCGCTTGAGAGCCATCTTTAGCAAAAGCTTGTACTAAGCCAAATTGCGGCAAAAAGTCTAAGGGTTTACTCGCATCTTTTTGTAGTGGTAATATTGCAGCCCCTTGACCTTGGGCAACGGCTACAGCTTTACTATCGGGAGTAATCATAAAATCGCCCCCTGGTTGGCTTTTGAGGCGCTGAGGAGTGGGTTTGGGGCTGGATTTATCCCAAGTGGTTGGTAAGTACCACAACCCAAAGTCACCAGGATTATTTTTGTTACCACGTTGGACGACGATAGTTTGTCCGTCTGGTGATAAGTCAAATTTTAAGTTTTGATAATCCTTGTTATCTAAAATTAAATCAACTTTCGCGGCTGCTTCTGGTTTGGTTTCAGACTCGCCAGCAATTCCGGTGGTGACGGTATATAACTGGGCAGAAAGTAAATCTTGGTTGTTGGCTGTGCGAGCCGAAAATAAGATTTTTTCTCCGTCGGGAAATGGTTTAAAATCCATTACCGTCAGGTCTTTGGGAGTCAGGACTTTTTTCTGCTCTTGGGTTAAGTTGTAGAGAATTAATTGTCCTTGTTCTTCTGGATTAGCACCTATGTAAATAATGACGCGATCGCGGGTGCGAAAATTGCCCACAAAAGGACGTATAACTTTATTTTTACCTTCGTTCTGAGCGAATTTATCTTTTGCTTGTTGTAGCTGAACTTTATAGTTTGTACCGTAAGGAGCAGGTGTTAACAGTGTATAAACCATCCGCCTACCTGCCCAACTGAATTTTCCAGCTAAGGGCGGCTCAATTTTTAAGTTATCCTCAACACTTTTAGTATCCATTGGACGGCTAAAGGTGAGGCTAAAGGCAATATCATCTGAACCAATTTGCTGATTTTGCCAAGTAAAGTTGCGGACGCGGGGAGAAACAACATCACCTTGGAAGATGATAAAGCCAATCAGCAAACTCAGCAGCAGCATTAAGGCGATCGCTACACGGTCTAGTGGTTGGATAAGGGTTTTGCTAGTCATTGGTCATTAGTCATTGGTCATTGGTCATTAGTCATTGGTCATTAGTCATTAACAAAGAACAAATGACAAATGACTAATAACTATAGGGATTTTCGGGTTGGGAAATCTTTTTGACAGAGTTCGCCACAATAGTGAGTTGGCGTTTCCCGTTGAGGTTGTCTGTAGCCATTTGTCCTTCGACTTCTAACCAAGTATCAGGGTTGTATTGTTCGGGATTTGCTGGTAATTTCACGGGTAAACCAACAGGGTAAGCATCCGCCGCACAGCATGAGAGAACAAATCGGGCGAGAAATATATATTCTTTGCTTAAATCTGGGGGACGAATTACAAAGCCTTGGACTTTGGCTTTTTGTCCTGTGTATGCGTCTGGTTCAGGATAAACGTTGAGTGTCCTTACCCAGTCTACTAGCGATCGCTCCTCTGGGCGAATCGAAGCGCGGAAGGCTTGGGGTTTAATCCGGGAAGTTCCCAGTAAATCACTCACGCCACGATTGAGGGCTTTGTCGCTGGCAAAAACTTGGGGTGTAATAATGAAACCTAAAATGGCCGCTGTTAACAGCAACGCACCACCCCAACCAGGCGGAAACAAAGTTATATGCTGGACATTTGGCAAAATATCGCGGCGATGACGTTGCCAAAGTTCTTGCATTTTGAATAAGCCAACAATAATTAAGGCAATACCAGCCACTAACACCAACCCAAAATAATTGGGATGAATCAGCAAATTCAGTTTGCCAGTCAGCCAGTATTTCAACATTAAAATTCCCCAAGCTGTGATGGCTATGACATCCAGCCAAGGGAGTAATAAATTCAGGCGTTTAGGTTTAGGTGTCATTGTCATTTGTCCTTTATCCTTTGTCCTTGGTCATCTACAAATGACTCATGACAAAGGACTAATTTACAAAACATGCAAGTTAATAAACAGCGTGAATAAAAATGTTAATTGTCCGGCTAAGGCAAAGAGGTAGAAAATGGCTCTTGGCTTGAAGATGGATAACATTAACCCAACGCTTTTAATGTCGATCATTGGCCCAAATACCAAAAATGCCAGCAAGGAACCGCTACTAAATGCTGATGCAAAAGATAGGGCAAAGAAGGAATCGACTGTGGAACAAATTGAGACAACTGCTGCCAAAATTAGCATCACGATGATGGAAGTAACCGGGCCAGCACCGAGGCTAAGGATTAAATCGCGGGGTGCAAAGACTTGGATAGCAGCTGCGATCGCACTACCAATCACCATCACTCCGCCCAGTTCGCGCAATTCTTGGATACTGTTATCCATCAACAGTCGGAGTTTTGCCGCCAGTGGTTTATTGGGGCTTGCCAGTGGGTCATCTGCTGTGCCATCCATGCGGTTGGGTGTACCTGCTTTTCCACCCAAAATATATGTCCCAGATTGCAACAAGGTTGGTGCTGTTGATTCTGGAGGAAGTTGGTAACGTTTACCCCGGCCTTTGGTTTCGACTTTCGCCGGGGGATTAAACTTCATATAACGGGCGATCGCAGGTTGGACTATAGGATTCAAATCCTTTTGAAAACTAAACACAAAGCCAACAGTTGTAGCAATCAATAAGGAAAACACTACCCGTAAAACTACTATTTCTGGCTGATCTCGAAACGCCGTCCAAGTTGCCCAAATCACAATCGGGTTAATTGTTGGCGCTGCTAGTAAAAAACCAATCGCTACAGGTGTGGGTACGCCCTGAATCAACAAGCGCCGCGCTACCGGCACATTGCCACACTCACACACCGGAAACAAAAAACCCACCATACTGCCAACTAAAGCGCCCAATAGCGGATTTTTAGGCATTTTTTCAACTAATTTGCGCTCATCAACAAAAAACAGCAGCAAACTAGAGAATAAAACCCCTAGAAGCAAAAACGGCATCGCTTCGACTAGCAGACTCAGAAATATCGTGAAACCATTGTTCAGTTGATTCATGGGTGTCGCAGTCAAAAGCGTTTGAAAGTTTTGAGGTTATGTCTAGTCATTCTATCGAAATGGGAATCAAAATCATGTACAAATAATTAAACATCATTGACACAACCAGACCATCTTTAATTCGTAGTCTTGTTTAAGCGCCAACTAGCGCCCGTGAGTTTTAGTATAGCCATTTTACATGAGTGCATTTACGGATGATTGTTCTGGTTGAGATTGTGTGATTTCCGAAATAGTTCTGAATTCTCGGTTAACGGGCATAGGATTAGGTGACGTTTAATTACCTAATGTTTATACTTACTGTAAATTAGCTGATTAGTGTGTTATCTTCCACGCATTTTCATCAAGGATTCACAGTCTTTAAACATTTGGGGATCACTCTTAGTTACTGATATCAGTGTTTTAACCTAATTTTTTCAATTCAAGAGTGTCTGTGGTTGATTTCTACTACAAAAATCAGCAATCCGCAATACCAAAATGGAATAATTTTAGTAAACATTATGTATGGCGCTAATCATCCAAAAGACTCCAAGTATTTTCACGGTTATTACTACCTAAAATCTGGCAAATTCTTATTTTTGTTATTATTAGTTAATATTTTGATGAATTAAGTTGTTTAAATTATCCTTCTGTTAATAAAATAAGGACTTAAGTCAGTTAGCCCCAATAAAGCTAATGCGTGAGAGTCGCTAAGTTGCTGTTAATCAAGGTTTTCAATATGTTTAACTTGCGTCACATCATGATATTGATAGCTGCATACTTACTGAATAGACTTTAAAATCTCAGCTTTTTATTTATTAATTAGTTCTTAAAATCTATATATCTCAGGGTTGCCAGTGTCATCAGAATTAACTGCTTTAATTTCACCACCAGTTTTATCTATTGCCAGCAATAACTACCTCAGTTTAGAGTCAAATTTGCAAGAATTACCCATGTATGACTTTGCTGTAGATATTAGTTGTACATGCACTGAAGTAGCTAATTTTTTAGAAAAATACCCGCGATTACCAGGAGTAGTTTTATTGGAACGGGGAAAATTCTTGGGGATGATTTCTCGACGACGTATCCTAGAATTTCTTATTCGTCCTTTTGGACAAGATTTATTTGCCAAAGCCAACCTAAGCGAGCTTTATAGCTATGCACGTACAGAAATTTTGCTGCTACCAGAGACGATGACAATTTTAACAGCGATGCAGCATACACTCAAGCGATCGCCTGAACTGTTTGGTGAACCCATTGTTGTCCAAACAGATGCAAATACTTACAAATTATTAGATATTCACGACTTAAATTTAGCAGCTTGGCAAATTCGCGGTGTTGAAACTCAAGTACGCCACGAACGTAGTCAAGCTCAAATGATTCAAAATGATAAAATGGCACGTTTAGGGCGTTTAGTTGACGGCGTAGCCCATGAAATTTTAGATCCCGTCGGTTTTATTTGGGGCAATTTAACTTACATCTCAAAATATAGTCAAGACTTACTCAAGTTGATAGCTGCTTACGCCGAAGATTTACCAGAAGGTTCAGCCGCTATTAATTACCTCAAAGATGAAATTGAATTTGATTTTTTAGAAGAAGATTTATCTAAAGCTTTAGCCAGCGCCCACACTGGTGCAGAAAGATTAAAAAAACTCGTCACCAGTTTACAAAATTTCTGCCATATTGATGAAATTTATCCCAAACCAGTAGATATTAATGCTTGTATCGATGGGATTGTTCTGCTGTTAAAAAGCCGTTTAAAAGGCGAAATTGAGATTGTCAAAAAGTATGGCAAAATCCCACCTGTTTCTTGCTTTATGGGACAACTCCACCAAGTATTAATGAATATTTTTAGTCAAGCTGTAGATGGTTTATTAGATGAAGCTGTGCGGCAACAATTTCAACAGGCTTCTTGTCCTGACAAAAATCAACCCCAAATTATCATTACTACAGCCGTCGTTTCTCAAGCACCAACCCACCCAAATGCCCCGGATTCTCGTTGGGTTTGTATTAGCATTGTTGATAATAGCCCCGGAATGTCGGAAGAAGCACAAAAACAAATTCTCGATTCGTTTTCAACGGAAAAACGGGCTGATGTAGAAACTAGTTTAGGCGTTAGTTACCGAATTATTACCGCAAGACATGGCGGTAAATTAGATTTCCGTTCCCAAGAAGGAGTGGGTTCGGAATTTAAAATACTTTTGCCCTTGGTGTGATTGTGGTGAAGTTCATCGACTGAGGGCAAGGGAGACAAGGGGGACAAGGTGGACAAGGCAGACAAGGGAGATAGCGTTATTTTACTTTATAAATTTTTCCTGCCTCCTGCCTTCTTAAATATGTTGATAAAACTGTAATCTGCCGAAACCTAAAAATTGGCTGTGAGGTTTTTCTCCGATGGGCGATGCAGTCACACCGAAGAGATAAACACCACCTCTTTGGGGATTTTGTCGGGCTTTTAAACCAAGGGTAATTTTTGTTCCAGGTGAAACTGGCGGATCAAAAGTAAAAGAGATTGTTTGGGTTTTGCGATCGCTGCTAATATCTTTTAGTTGCAATTTTTCACCTTTTTGAGAACGTCCCCCTTTAACGGCGACAGTTTCTTTCAAATCAAAGCGGATATATTCTGCACCTTCTCGCTGGTTAATTGTAATTTGTTGGAGGTTAGTTCCCGCACCATCTGGCAAGTTAATTGTAAAGTAATAAGTTGCGCCTAAAGCTTTGGCTTGATTATCATTTGTTGTGACTTCTACTAAACTCGGCTGTTGAGCAAAATATGTTGTTTTGGGTGAAGTCAATGGCTGTGGAGTCGGCGGAGTGGTGATGATTTCTTGATTGCGTGGTGATTGAGGTGTTGTAACAGAAGATGTCATATTATTTCTGTTACTATCATTTGCAGTGTTAAAAGCAAAAGAACCTATTAAAGAAGAAGATTCCCAAGGTGTTTGTTTGCCATTAGTTGTATTGAGAACATCAGCCCGGACTTGTTTAAACATTTGCTCCACATCTAAATTCGGAGCTTTCATATTGCGTAACAAAGCTGTAGTATAAGGGCTATTACGTCCATCGCCATCAAAAGCAACTGTCCCTGGTGCAGTAGAATAGGCAATGAGTGTGCCTTTAACAGCTTGCGTCGGTGCGGCTAACCCACGTTGGAGCGATCGCCATTGCCGCGCGAATGGATTATTCCGACAGGCATCTAAAATAATAAAATTAACATCGTTATTTGCATCTTCCATCACATTCAGAACTTTACCCATCGCCATCGCTTCATAACGCACATCTTGTTCTCGTTCTAGTCGCGCATTGACAGGTATTAAATAATTTTCTCCCTCTACTTGCACTCCATGTCCAGCAAAGTAAAATAATCCTACTCCGCCTTGACGCAGTTGGCGATTAAATTTTTCAATGGCTTCTTCCATCTGTCTTAAATCTGCATCTTTGAGGAGAGTGACATCAAAGCCCAATTGACGTAGAGAATTAGCAATATCTGTCGCATCGTTGACAGGATTAACTAACGTATCGGCTGATTTGTAATTAGAATTGCCAATAATGAGTGCTGTACGATGTTGGCGTTGTACAAGGATAGAATTTTGGGCGATCGCCTGATTTATCCCTATCCTTGGATGAGCTAAACTAAACGTTAATGGCAATACTAATGCCGCAGTTCCTAACAATAGTTGCCATTTATGCCACAACATTTTGTTACTCAATATTTTTATCTAAATTTAAATTAAATTATTTGTAATAATTTTAATTCAACTTAAGTAATCAGTTGACTAACATTTAATTAAATTTACAAGTACCTAGCCCTGACGAATGGAACTCGCGGCTATAAAAACTCAGTCCGCCTGCGCGGACTAACATAAAATCAAGGGTTTTGTCTGTATAGCCGTGACTTACTCAATATTCCTCTACAACTCTCATACCTCTGTGTTCTCTGCGCCTCTGCGGTACCCTGCGGGAAGCCGCTTGCGCGTCTATGATATTTCAGCACTTGTGCATTTAAAAATTTGCTTGTAATAAAGCTTCTCCCCGTTGATAAATTGCTTTAGCATAATCTGTCCAAGTGCCTTGTCCCCAATAGCGAAAACAGCTAGTTTGCAGCAATAAATTATAGAGTAATGTTTGACGGTATTGGGATTGTTCAGTCATCTCTCCCGCCTCATTATTTACTAATAACTTATCTATCTTTTCATGAAATAAACTGCTGAGTTGATTCATCGGAGACAATACATTTTCATATCCTTTTACCCAACTAATATGATTTGTCCAAGAAGCACCATCAACATGAAAGTTAGGGTTGCTTTGCTTTAATTCTTGAATAGCATTTTCTACAGCTTCAGGTTGACAATTATCAGGTGCAACGCGTTGCCAAATTAGATACTGTCCTACTGGCTGACAAGTTGGATAATCTTCAGGATTGCAACCTGCGGCTGTAATTAACTCTAAATATTCTGTACCGCACACTCCGACAACGCCAGATTTACCACCTCCATGATTAACCATATCCCACCAAGCTTGTTTGAAAGCACTGGGAAATTCATTCATCATCACGCCGCCATTTTCCCCATCACCAATTTGACTAACTATCGGTGGTAATAATACATTACCTATTTGTTGTTTAGATAGTGTTTTAGCTTCATAATATGGCTGCATTTGAGCAACTAATTTTGTATCAGAGCCTTGAGTTTTAATTAAGGCTGTAATACTAATTGTTTCGCCTTGAGAATTACGCGCTATTAAACGGTGTGGTAAGTGTTTATATCTGAGAGGTTCACCGTTGATTGTTTCTACAGAATGTTCTTGAACTAATAACCAACGATAGCCACATTCTTTCAGAGATTTAACAAATTCAAATAACGTATCAGGGTGATTTGGTAAGTGCATTTCTGGCGGTGAAAATCCTTTGACTCTTGCCAATGCTTCCCAGCCAAAAATAGCAGCAAAATGTTGTTGCCAAGCTAAAATATGCAATTTAATATCGGGTATTGGTGTGGAAGGAACAACAGCGTGACTCCACATTGTTCCTAACCATTCGACATAAGGTTGATATTTGGAATCGCAAGTAATTTTTTTGAGGTTGTCGAGGATGTCGTTGCGTCCCATCTGACGTAATCCCCACAACAAATTGCCAGAGTAATCTAACATGACGCGGGGATTGCAACCTTGACTCACAAGTTCAGGAATGAAATCACCCATCCGGCTATAGCAATAAGCAAAAGGCCCGGCGTTGTGGTTGTCGCCTTCGTGGGGATGTTCAAACATATATTGCAGATTGCTGATCAGTCCGCCGTTGTATCCTGCGGGGATAGTCGGCTGGTGCATGTGTAAAGCGATCGCAAATACCGCATTTACATCCTCTAACTTTATATTGGTCGAGGGTAAAAAAACAGGTTCGTTGTGGTTCACAACCGCAAGAACTTCTTTCTCCCAACCAGAAATATTTGGTAAGCCGTCAACGATTTCTGGCGGGAGAGTCGTAGGAAAAGAAATCATAAGTGTGAGGAATAAAACTTTTCATCCCTCATACTGTATCTTTATTGTTGCAGTAGGCGATCGCGTCCCAGAATCTTTTAAGACTTACGTGCAGATACGAATGGAGTCACGTTTCTATTTAACAGAACATCGCAAAAACGATTGATCCGGCTGAATAAACTGGGTTTTTCAACAATTTGCTGCTTTCTTGGTGCTGGTGGCGCGGCGATTTTCAAAATTAACTCTAACAACCAAGGGGCAAGGCGTTGACACCACACAGCTAAGTGACTTTGCCATCCTACTAAAATTTCTGGTGCATCATTCTGCAATCCGACTATCAATGCTTGCGCTACTTGTTGGGGTGTCATGGGAACTACCCAACGGAATAGTTGCAAGTCACGCACCATATCTGTGTCGGTGAGAGAAGGTAATAAGGCTTTGACTTGAATATTGTACTCGGCTAATTCTTGACGCAAGGCTTGGGTAAATCCTAAGATGGCAAACTTTGTAGCTGAATATGTTGCCATTGTTGGTGCAGCGACTTTCCCCATTAAACTAGAGACATTGACAATTGTCCCCTGTTTTTGGCTCGCCATCCGTCGGGCAATCAAACTGGTGAGGGTGTACATTCCCAACAAATTTACCGACAGTTCTTCTTGGAGTTGGGGAAGTTTGGAACGCAAGAATGAGGTTTGATAAGCAACACCAGCACAATTCACCAGTAGATGAATCGGGCCATGATTGCGCCACAATTGAGCTACAGCAATATTTACTTCTGTGGCGCGAGTTAAATCTAGCGGAATGATGACGGCTTCTGTTCCCATCGCCGTAATTTCTTGGGCGACTTCAGTTAATTTTTGGCGATCGCGTGCTACTAAAATTAATTTTTTCATCCCTTGTTGTGCTAGAGCAAGGGCGATCGCTTTACCAATACCGCGAGAAGCCCCTGTAATTAGAGCAACATTACCTTGAATCTTCATCGGTTTATATCTCCAGAATTTAAGTCTTAACCCGCGTTTTGTGTTTGTAGATAGACGCAATTACGGTTACTCATTTTCCGCAGGTAAGACAAATCATCTATCCTTGTTGACTTCAGAAGAAAACTCAGCTATTTGCAATGGAGATTTTTGGTATCTGCATTGTAGAAATCCTCTGATTTGAAAGTGCTGAGTAAAAATCCTAGTACCTATCTTTCTTTTTCCTTTTTCCTTTTAACTTTTGCCTTGTTGTACTAATCCCTTTTCTCTGCAAGGCTTCGGAACTTCATCAATACTTCCAGCAATTGGCTGAATGGATATGGCTCATAATTTTTACCTCTTCTTAGATTCAGAGCATTGATCAGCAGCGTTGCTAAACACACGTTAACAACAAAATCAAGTAGTAGCAATATTTTTTAATAAGAATTTCTTAACACTTTGTAACCAAGATGATATATATATCAAATATTTCGGGAAATAAGTTTTTATGAACCATACTAGATCAATATCATCATTTCTTGACAATTAGTGATAAAGTCCCTAAAGTCAAGAAAATATCTCACCAATTGTTAGCAAGATAGAGGAAGCTGATACGGGTAGATAGACATAATAAAGACGCAAAAAAGTCATATACTATAAAATATGAGATAAGCTCAAAAGTCTCTTGCTATAAGTATTTGATGAGTAGTTTTATCTTAATCTGGCTGGCACTGGCTATAAAAATATTATCTCTGCCTCATAGAATAAAACAGGGATCAATGATTTCCTAAAAGGGATCTTTCAATTAATAAATAATTTGATAAAGCTGTGTATATTTACTGAATTTAGTTCAGAAAAAGCCGATAACCAATAGCAACCCACGATGAATTAAAACCGCAGAAAATACATTAATTGGGCGATCGCTTCGGCAGATAACTGCAATCTTTGTTGAAAATCAGCGATATTACGATATTGTCCATAAGCTTGGCGATTTTCCACTACTGCTTGAGCCAGGGACAAATCAATCAATGGCGTTTGCGCTAACATCTCGACTGTAGCGGTGTTGGGATTCACCAAATGAGTTGAATGAACCAGAGACTCATTGTCGTAATAAACAAAATGCAGCAGTGGTTCTAATGGCTTGAGACGCTGCACAGGTAAACTCAAAGCGGCGGCAACATCTTCTATACAGTAAAATTTAACCCCAGAACGAGAAAGTTCGACAAGCGATCGCGCCTGGTGAATCGACAAACCCGGTAAACGCAACCAATCATCCACCGTTGCTTGATTCACATCAATCCGAATACCCAATTGCGCCGCTATTTGAATTTCTTCACCAGATTGCAACCGATAGTAAGGATCATTCAGCAATTTGGCGCGGAGTTTTTGTAACTTAAAGTTTAGAGGTAGCCAGTTGTGCATTATCTTTGCTTGTATGGCAGGTGACAGGTGACAGGTGACAGGTTACAGTGCTATATCAAGAAATTTGGTCTAGTAGCTGGCGGCGTTTTTGCTCAAATTCATATTCTGAAATCAGACCATCTTGACGCAGCGCATCGAGTTCGCGCAAAGCATTCGCCACCGTTTCTACCTGATTACTGGCTGATTGCGAAAACTTAACAGCCGACTTACCCTGATTAAAATTCCGGTCAAAAGCTTCCTCATCTAAGGCTAAATACCACACACCTTCAATTGCACTAGCCACCTTGGGGATTGGTGTCCAAGAAAGCAGCACATATAAAATACCCCACAACGGCTGACCTAAATAGAACTTGTGTAATCCTGAGACGGTGAGCGTACCAGAAAAAGCGAGAATAGCAGCGATACTGCGGCTTTTGCGTTTTACTAACATATTTATTATAAAGTTACCACTATCACAGTTAGGTCAATTAAACAGCGATCGTAGCAAAATACCTACATAAATTCAGTATCATATCGTCTTTAGAGATAGCCAAAATCCAGCCCTATCCTGATGCTATATTAAAATATTTCCAGCCAAGTCGGGCTGTATGGGTGTTGAGGGTGAAAGTAAAGGCGATCGTGAAGCTGTATTTCAGCCAGAATTTTTAGAAGACTTGGAATACTGGGTTGATAAAGACCGGAAAACGGCACTGCGGATACTTAAAATAGTAAAGGAAAGGTTAAGAGATCCTTTTGAAGGTATTGGCAAACCTGAACCAGCATCCTTTACAGAATCGCTTCAATAGAATTTTTTATCTTTTCTAATTCTTGATATTTTTGAAATATCCATACCTTTTCTGCTTCACGTTGTTCTAGAGTTTCTTGATACGCTTTTTCATGTTGTTCTAGCAGGTTCTCGTAAAGCAATATAGCCTGTGAAATAACTCGACTCGCTGATTCCACTTTAGTATCAAAAACTGAGGTAGTGATTTCATGCAGTTTTTCAGCAACTTTATCTGTTGATTCATTTAATTTTTGAAAACCTATGTTAATAACTTTCAGTTTTATTTGGTTATGAAGCCCATCAATATCAAATAGACCAAAACCAAATGAACCAGCAATTGTAGCAGCCAAACTGGCGATAATTATGGCAACTAAACCAATTCCTGTAAACGCTAGTAGTCCAGCCGCTAAAGCACCACCTATCCCTAATCCACCACCAAATCCTCCAAAACCCATAAAATCATCATTTATGCCGTCTATAGTTAATTGAAGCTGTTCACTAAAATCAGTTTTTACCTGTTGTTCTATATTCCTAAATTCTGCTTGAACTGCATCTAGTTCATACTCAATATTTGCATCTAAAATCTTAATATTTTCGTTTAAAATAACATCTTTAAGTGTTTTGTTACCCCAGTCGTCTATCTCTTTAGATATATCTCGAATAAATTGATTAATATAATCTTGGATTAACCTATCTTGGCTCCAAGCAGGATTATGTTCTGAATGCCAATGTTGACTTTTTTCTGTTATGCGTTTTTCTAAGCCTTCCCACCACTCATCCCAAGATTCAGCAGCTTGTTCAATTACTTGCTCTACCAATTGAGAAGCTACCAAACGAATTCTGACATCACGCCCACTTGCTTCACCAATCTGTTCAAATATTTTCTGCTTTTCAGATTCAGAAATATTTATCTTACCATCTAATATCTTTTCTGCTTGTGATAGTCCACTTCTACATTTTTGGATTAAACTGTTGATTTCAATTAGAGAGAGGTTTATTTTTAAAGTTCCACGTTCATCTGTTAAGAATTTTTCAATAGCCTGAGTAAAATTCTGAAACGTAGTTAAATATTCATTTTCTTCTCCTCCTAACATCGCCTCCAAGGCAGCTTGAGCAGAAATAAAATGAATTCTATTTTCACCAATAATTAGAGGATTTTCACCTTGTAAGAATCTTTCCACTCTCTGCTTAACTTGTTCCCGTCCCTTTTCTGTCCGTACCATATCCATAAAATTACCCACTACAAACAGATTGTTAGTAGGTTCATTCTCTTTACCACCATTTAATTGAATTCTTAAATCTTGTAGTAATTCGCGTTCAGTTTGTGTTAAAGAACGAGATACATTAGTTAAAAAAATTACGGCATCCGTATCTTTTAATACTTGTTGAGTAACTACTGTCCGATCAGGATGTTCATTCAATCCTGGAGAATCTATAATTTCTACTCCACTACTACATAATGCTAAATCAGGATGTTCAAAAACTATTTCTTTAACTTCAGAGTTTGCTAGTTCATCACTCAGACAGCCAAGTGCTGCATCTTCAGAAATACTTGCTTTTAGTTGATATTCACTAAAAGGAATTTCTTCTTCGGTGCCATTTTTATATCGACAGATTACTCGTTTACAAGTTCCATATTTTAATACTGTTACCGTTCCACTACAGGGAATTTCTCTGACAGGTTGAATGACCTCACCTAGTAAAGCATTGAGTAATGTTGATTTTCCTTGGCTAAATTCACCTATCACTGCTAGACGAAATCTCTGAGATTGCAATTTTTGAGATATTTTACTAACTTCATTAATCAAAGTATCTGCTAAAAAACCATGTTCTTTACAATCAGCAATTAACTGATAAAGATTATGACAAAAATAATCTAATTGTTTTTGATAATCTTGAACCTTTTTTAAATCACTATATGAATACTGTATTTTTTGCTTAAGTACTTTGTGTTCATTTTTAGCAGGTAAAGCTGTCAACATATCAGTTGTAGCTTTGATAAATATCACATCTAATTCAAAGAACCTTGAGGGATCGAGTAGAAATTTTACTTCATCTAATGCGGTTAAATCTATATCAGTTTGATGAGTAAAACCAATTTCTAAAACAGCTAGATGTTTTTGGTTAATTCCTAAATGATTACCTACTACTTCTAAATATTGCTTTTCTCGTGGATCTATTACACCATCTGTTGCTGACATTTCATAGCCAAAAGCAATCAATAGTAGTTTTTCAGAATCTGATAGTGAATCACTAAGAAGGAGCAAATCATTCACTCTTTTATAAGTTTGATTTTCTTTAATACCTTTAATCATTAAATGCGTTAGTCGCCGAACATTACTTTCTGGTGTACTAAATAAATAAAGAGTTTTTAGCAGCCTTTGTTTCTCTTCTTCTGCTACTGTACCGTCAACAAAGATGACTCCTAGTAGTATCGTTACTAAATTTGCCAGAAATATCACAGGTCGAGTAAGTTCTCGTTGAGTAAGTTTTTGCCCAGACATCTGTGATAACCAATCAAGGAGTTGAGTATTTACTAGGGAAGTATCCATAATTTTAGTGACACTGGTAAGCTCTTGTGCATTTAAATTGTGATAATAGTATCGCCTTTATTTTTGAGTTTTCGTCCCCATTTAATAATTAACGCTCCTTCATTTAAGAGTTGATGTAATAAATATTCTAGGTCTTCAATTGAT
>NZ_JACJSD010000028.1 GCF_014697615.1 Nostoc sp. FACHB-280
GGCTGTGCTTATAAAACGCCCGTCAAAACTGCTAAAACCCAATCATGAACTTTTTTTTCTCAAACCCAGATTCCACAATACTTTCAGCCTATCTTGCCCCTAGTGACAGCTTCGCTATATCTACGCCTGGTAGTTAAAATTTATGACTATACGGACAGCGTTCCGTGTGACTTTAAAACTATGTATTTGTATTTTCTTGACTTACTTGACTTAATTGTTGCCCAAACTCAGATATTGAACCTGTAGTTACGGCTTTTTCTAACAATTGATTCAATAACTCAATGTCATATAATTCATTTAGTTTTTCTACTAATTCAGTAGGAACATCTTTAAATCGAATTGTTAGGATTTGAGCAATATATTTCTGGGTAGCTTTTGCTATACCTATGCGTTCTATGCTTGTCATGTATGTCATTTGCTGTTCAGCCTCAAAACGCTCTAATTCGGCTTGAAAATTTAAGTCTAACTCCGGTGGTAGAGTCATTAATCTATCTAGCAACCGGAAGATTTGCTGGATTTTATCTCTACTATAGCCTAACTCATACATTCGTTTAATTAAGCTCAACTTCCATTGCAATCGGCCTGCTAAATCTTGAGTTGTGGCTTGTGTCCGCAGGTGCGCCATCACCAGTACAGCAAAAGGACTATCACTTTGTTCTAATTCTGACCAACGAGATTCATAGTCCAGTAGCTTGACAATGGGAAACTGAAGACTTAAACGACATCCCCAACGACCATAACTATATTCTTGTGGTCGCCAGTTGGCTTGATTATCCCCCAGAATTGCCAAGCTAACCACTTCTTGGTTATAACGGTCAAAGATTCTGTAGTGATACGAAAACATCCTTTTAGGAAAGTTTGTATCTACTTGACTTTGGATTTCCAGGTGAATAAGCAACCAAGTTTCCTTTCCATCTTTTAGCCAAACTTTGATTAGCTTATCGACGAATTGTTTACCAATTTCAGATTCTTTTATCAATTGTTGCAATTCTTGATCGAGAAAATCATAGCCTCGTTCCCAATCAATTTCCGCTTGAATCTCTGGAAAGAAAAATGCAAGAAACGCTTCAAAATATTTTTCTACACCTTCTTTCCAAGCACCATCATAATCAGCTCGTACTTCACTCATAGATTATTTCCAATCAAAATATTATGATCCCCTTTTTGAAAGTCAAGTAACTTTAAACGACATAAAATTTATGACTAATTTACATAACAACAAATGTTGGTTTAATGTGGAGTTTTGTTGCTTGGCTTTTTGAGCTAGAGGTTGCATACTCAAAGTAGTTTATTCAAAATAAATTAGGAAAATTTTATTGAGTCATATATTTGATAATTTTTTATTTCATTAATTTAATTTCTTTTTTTATTTATGAAATTAAAAATTTACATTAATCTAATACGACAAAGTTTAGTGACTTTGTAAATAATATTATGACCAGAAAGAATAAAGAACAACCAGCCATGTCAAACAATACTTCCTCCAATACTAATGGTAAGCCTCAAAAGCGACTGATAATTATAACAGGTGATAAAGGTGGCGTGGGTAAAAGTACCTTTGCACGAGCAATATTTCAACTTTATATTAATAAACATTTACCCTGTGTTGCTTATGAAGCTGACTTAAGGAATCCTCAGATAGAAAGATATTTTCAAAAAGATTACCGCCCTATAATACGTTATATTGATATTTTTCATAGAGGTGGTGCTGACGATTTATTAATTAATTTAGATGAGAGCGATTGTCCTATTACATTATTAGACTTACCTGCACAATCTGGAGGTTTCTTTGAAAGTTATGTCAAAGAGCTTGCATTTTTTGAAGTTCTGAAAACTGAAATTAATTGTCGAGTGACAATGGTTTCAGTCATTAGTAGAGTTCTTGACTCTATAAATGTTTTAGAAAAACTTCGTGAACTTTGTAAAGACCAAGTAGATTATATTGTAGTCAAAAATCTATTTCATGGTGAAGAAGAAAAGTTTGAGCGATATAATGACTCTTCCCTACGTCAGAATATGCTTGCGAAAGGTCTAATAGAACTTGTAATGCCAGATTTATTCTACAAATCTTATGACTTTCTTGACCGTCATGCTTTAACCTTTAATGAAGGTCAGACTCATAAAGAAACAAATATTGTAATTAAGTCAAGAATTAAATCTTGGCTTGCTGAGTTTGAAGCGCAAATTAAGCCAGCATTTAATTTATTGGGTTTTGATATACAACCAGATGACTGTTACTACCCAGCAGTTGTAGAAAAGTCTAAAGAGATTAGAGAAAACGAAGAAAAAGAAAAAGCTAAAAACCAAGATGCAAATTTACCATCTCAAGATATAGCTGCTTAATTGAATAGTTTGCTTGGTTGATTATGTTTAAAAAGCGTTTTGTAATTACATCGGGTGATGCTCGTGTGGGTAAGTCCACAGTTTCTAGGCTCTTGCTGGAATTGTACTTTAAAAGTAAATGCAATGCGCGTGTTTTCTACCACGGTTATCGTAACAAGCTATCGATGTATAAAACAAAAGGTTTTGAAATAAACCATTTGGGATTGTCTAGGGGTGATTCGGATAGATTATTACTGGACTTAGAAATGTTTCCAAATATTGATGTAGTTTTGACAGATATGCCAGGTCAAAACCATCAGGAGTTCAAGTTTTTTGATAAAGATGTTTCACTGATAGGAAATCTTAACCATCTCGGATATCGTGTTACTTTCTTGCACCCGATATCACATCGTAAAGACTGTGTTGAAGATTATCTTCAGGATTTATACAACCATTTTGGTAGTCAAGTTGACTATGTTGTTATCAAAAATTATTACTTTGGCAAGCAATTTCGATACTATGAAGGTAGTAGATTCCAAGCTGATATTAAAAAATTAAATGGCTTGGAGCTAGTTTTGGGCGGGTTGCATAACGACTTTTACCAGTTGCTTGAGGATACTGGTTTAGCTTATGCTCAACTTATTGAAACTGACTCCCCTCTTAATACTATTCAGCGTTCGATAGTATTCAACTGGATGGAGAATTTCAAGAATTCTATTGTTTCTAGTGAGATTACTTCTAATTATTTAGGGCTAAGTAAGAACTGTACAGAGCTAGCTTCTGTAGGTACAAATCAACAACATCCTTCCAATTTTGAGGTAAATGAAGATATTGAATCTGAAGAATGGTAAGTATGAGCTTTACCAAATTGACAGTGAGGTTTTAAATTAACTGTTTAAACAACCTATGACCAATATTGCAAAAGTTGTTGAAAAAGTAATTGCAGAATATTCTGAAGAAAAGAAAGCAGAGGTCACTGATTGGATACTTAAATTGGGTGTTCGACCTGATGACCCCTTGTTTAATCTATATGCGGAACTAGGTACAACCCAATTTGCGTTGCAGCAGCTACCTGGTAGGCTTGACTCGCTTGTGGTGGGTTGGACTGACATGGTGGACGATAAGTTAAATAGTGCTTCTAAGGTGGCAATACAGCAACAAAAAAGTGCGATCGCCCAAGCCGCTAATGATTTAATTAAGATGACTAAGCAAGCTGGTGGGGCATTGCCTCTGTTGGGTGTAAGTAATTGGCGATTGGCACAAGTAGCGGGAGTGTTGGGTTTTGTACTGGCTTTGGGAGCTACAATTGGTGTTTTTACATACAAAACTATTGCTGAAAGTGTAACTTTTCAGCAGGCGGTTTCTGGAACTGCTATTTTACAACCCGAAGATAAAAAGCTTCTGGATTGGGCAAAATCTAATGAAGGTAAGGTAGCACGTAGTATTTATGTTAGAAACGCTGCCATCATTAAAACTTGCCGTCAGCAGAAGAAGTATTCAGGTGGCTGCATAATTGCAGTTGATTAATTTTCTAGGCAACCCAGCCTTTGTATCCCTTATTACTCGTTTTAGCTGTATCCTTTTGACTATTTTGGTTGGTTTTGACTCTTGTGTGGGTTTCTTGAGTAACTTCTTCTTCGATTTTCATGTCTGCAAAGCTGAGGATTCCCAGGCGGATAGCTTCGCGGATAGCGTTTAATCTATCTTTGACTCCTAGCTTGATAAATGAATTATGTAAATATGACCTGACTGTACCTTCGGAAACATACATGACATTAGCAATTTCATTATTTTTCATGCCTCCAGCCGCTAATTTGAGAACTGTAATTTCTTTATTAGAGAAATCGCTTAAAAAGTCTATTGCATTTCTCTTGGCTGTGTCATTTGACCTAAGATTATCAATCAGAATGCGATTAATAGTTGGATCAATCCATGATTCGTTATTGTATGCAGCCATTACTGCTTCAATGAATCTTTCTCCTACTTCTTCTCTGGCGTTATTTTTACAGTAGTAGCAGTCTGCGCCATTACTAATTGCTGCGTTAATGGTATCTCGACTGCTATTTGCAGTCATAACCACTATTTTAATTGACGTGTGTTTGCATTTAATCAAACTTATGACATCAGTGCCATTAATATCAGGTAAATCAATATTTATAACTACGATATCTGGCTTTTGTTGGTCAACAATTTCTATTCCTTCTTTTCCGGATTTTGCAAGGCCACATACCTGGATTTTACCAGTTTCAGATAATATCGCCGCCGCGCCAACCCTAGAGATGTTCTCATTTTCAATGATGACAACATTAATAGGTTTCATATTACATACTGTTTGGTTTAGTATTGTCCCTGATAATAATACTTATAGCACTTACTTTTTACTGTTTCTTAATCTTTACAGTTACTATAAATTAATCAGCTTATTTAAAAACTTTATTTTTAATTTTAAAAAATTTACAAAGTGATTGGATGGTTTGTGTAGTTTTCATTAAGCAATCTATTTACTAGGCAATTTTATTGATCGGTTTTAGTTTTAATAGTATTTATCAAGTTTAGGGAGTAATAAACGAGTTTTTATGAATTTAAATCAACTTTTAGGATGGATAGAAAATATTGTTGTTTGGTCTTTAATAGGAATGCTATGTTTGGTCGGGTTAGGTAGATTACCTGTTAACCCGACAAGTTTGTTTGACTTTACTGCGTCTTTTTACTATTTTTCTGTTGCGGTTGTTATTTGCCCCAAAACTCCCTTGAGCTTTAATAACAAGCTAATTTTGGGGTTTATAGCTTTTTCGTATGGTGTGTGCTTTGGGTTAATTTAATTAATCTATCTCTTTAACAGCATCCTGGCTTTTGAATTCTTGTTGGTTCTGTTCGCAGCGTGCTTGTTGCTCATCGAACAGAGCCTTAAAACGTTCAAATTCATTATGGGTAAGGTTATTGATGATGATAGAGTAATTCTCTGAGCTATTATTACGAGATGCTAGAAGTGCTTCTTGACTTGCTTCTGAATCAGGCGAATTTCTATCAAGGCTAAGAATTTGTGAATCTTCTTCTGATTTTAGACTTGCAGTATATGCCTCACTTTTATAAATGATACTTTCTGTCTCTTTGTCTGGTTTTCCAAATATATTTAAGCGGTCTAGAATTACAGGAATAACAAATTGTTGAATTTGTAAATTAGCGATAATAGATTGTACTTTATCGTGTTGACCATCTTCTATTAGATTGTCATTATTGTCGTCATTTTTATTTGTAAAGTTTTTTAGAACGTCTGGTTCAATTGTATTGTCTTTAGACTGGCTTACTTCGGGTTGTAAAGATGACTCTGGACTAACTGGATTAACAAAATTGATAGGTTCAATTTCTGTGGAGCTTAACTTTACTTCCTCTTGTGCTATTTCACTGATTCTATTCATTTCTGAATTTAACTTTAACACAGCCTCTTGTCGTTCCTCAGCAGTTGGAGGATTTTTTGCATATTCTTCAAATTTCTCATCAGGTATATTAAGCTGTGCGATTAATTCTCTGAGGAGACAAGCTTGCATTGCTGGAGTTAAAGCTTCTACTGGAAACTCGATTAGTTCTTTCATAGTAAGATTACCTTTCTACTAAATCTTTTTTGATATCTTTGAGTGCATTATTGATACGATCGCTCATAACTTGAAAATCTTGTAATGTTTCATCACTAATGTTACTGACTTGAGTTTTTCCTTGTTTGACATATAACAAGATATTATCCTTTTTATCTTTAACTAGATAAGTTTGGTTTTGAGTTTGAGTAGCAATCTGATATTTTTCTGTTTGAACTGTCATAATGCCATTAATATCTTCTTGCCCAATTGTCTTAACTACACGTTGAGCAAGACTGGTCATCTCATTAACTTTTTCTAATTCTTTAATGTCTTGTTCCATTGCCTTAAAAGCATTCTCAAGACTAATATTTTCTTGAATGTATAAATTAGTTACCTCCTGAATTCTATTGAGATATGTATCTGATTTACCGAGTTTTTCAGCTGCTATATACCAGTCTTGGAGATTTTGCACTGTATTAGCTTTCATCCGCTCGATAATACTATCCATCGCTCCAACCTGCTGCATTTTGGGTTGAGTAGGTGATGCGAGTGCTTGGTCAATATTTGGTTGTTGGCTTTGTTGTGATGAAAAAATGCTCTTGTCTTTAGCAATCAACGAATTATGTGATACTTGTGTATTGGTAGAAATAATATCGCTACTAACTTTGGTGTTTTCTACAGGATTAAATACTGCGTATCCTTGGGAAGTTTGTTCTACTTTGTACCCTTTTTCTTGAAGATAATTTTGAACTAATTGGTCAGTTCCTTGTGCATTTCCGACTAGAAAAGAGCTTTTCACTGCTATTGCCTTATCAAGTAAGGGTTTATAGTGATTTTCAAATGTTTGGGCAATTTGCTCGCTTGTTACTCCGCGCCACGGGCCAGATCCGGACACCATTATGGTGTCTTCTTTTGAGTAATTTCCTGTGTTGGCGCGTTCTTCCCATGCTTGCTCGTAATTTCGTGTGCTTGAAGGTGTACCGGGGGGTGCAGCTGATTTACCAATAAACTGGGTAGCTAATTGGGCCATCGCAATGTCTTTTTTCATGTGTTCAGCGACGGCGGCGTTTATAGGTTCGAGTTGGGAGAGTGGATTTGTGGGCCGCAGAGCAGTCTGTTGGGACTTGTCGTGCTGGGTTTGTACTGTAGTTTGTTGTGTTTTTGCAACTACATATATGTACGCTTCGCTAAGGGCTTGAATAAATGCAGATTCTTTACCCTTACCCTGCCACTGTTTATCCTGAGCATTAGTAATGCTTGTACAGTTCTCTAACCAATCGGCTCCCCCGCGTTTGGCGATCGCCTCAGTCAGCCGGGGGTGTTGTTCGAGTTTAGCCTGAAGCACTTCTACCATTAGCTGGTATTCATCAACTGATGGATGCAACTGCTTTTGGTGATTAAATGCGTGTTCGGCGGATGCGTATGCTACCCCTTGAGGTTTTTGGACATGGGTTTCTACTCCATACTGCCCGGCGGGGGCTTCTGGATTATTTTTGACTGAAACTTGGTAATCGTTTTGCAGCTTGCCTTGTTCTCTGGCGAGTGCAGTGGCAAGGCTGAGTGCTACTCCCAGCCCATCTTTAGAGTCTGGGCTGATATTTACTGGTGTTGCAGGTTGTTTTTGGATGGTTGGGAACGGAACAATTTTGCCATTGACATAATCTCCTAGTGGCTCCATGAATAAGCCATATACCTGACTCTTACTCGCTTGAGTTTGGGTAAGTTCTTTTGGTGAATGCTTCTCCCATCTCGCCCAGGCTTGCTGGTAACTTGGGTCTTGAATCATTTGGGTGGTAATTTTGTACTGCTTACCTACCCGAAAAGCAACTTGCTCGCCGTTTTTACCTTGGGCGATCGCAATATCTCCCTCATTGATACCATAAGTTTTTTGGTAGTCTACACCTCTGGTAGTGTGTATCCTACCGTGTCCGCGCATAGCATCGATGGTTGTGTTAACTGGTACTGTGGCAGCTTTGCCGTGCAGATGCAGCGAATAAACCATTGGAACTGGTTTTCCAGATATAGTCGCGTTGTCTGGAATCTGAGGATTAGCAGCGCGTGCCGCAGTGGAATTGCCGATGGCGATAATTTCTTCGACAGTTGGTTGGTTTGAAGGGTGTGAGGGTATGTTTTGGGCGACTTCTCTGAGGCTGGTATAACTGCGCTCTACTTTAATTTCTCCCCCTGGTGTCCACTCGTTAGCTTTAATGGTGAGGTCGTTGTTGCTTTGGACTACTGCACGAGGAGGTTGGTTTGAAGCGAGGAAGTTCTCAAATTTTTGGCGAACGCTGTTTTCTCTGCCCAGGTCATTTTTAATTGACCAGATGTTGATAGACCATCTGCCAGCCTCAGTATTCAGTGCAGCGTGTTCGTTCTTGCAGTTAAAGCGAGTTACTGTACCTGACTCAAGTTTAAACTCTTGGTATGGTGCGTCCTGATTCTCCTCCCTAGTCCATGCCATTCGTTCCTTAGCAGCACGATAGCCCCAGTCAGAATTTCCGATATTAATGCTGCGGGCTTCCGTCGCGGCGTAGGAGTCATCGCAGTGGTAGTTGATGCCAGCGCCGGGGTTCTCGGAATAAGTTACCAGCACAATATCAGCGTCAGGATATACTTGTTTGACAAGTTTCATCAAAGAGTCGTCCTGTATCCCTGGCTTGAAGTCTTTATCCTTCAAATCCCATTTTGCACCGACCCAGGCAACTTGTCTCAGTGGTGCATAGTTGGATTTGTCATTTTCCAGTATAGGTTTGAGGTGGGTTTCAAGATGCGATCGCAGCTGTTCTACTTTTTCCTCGCTTACCTTACCCAATATTTCGATAGCTTTAGTTGGATCGGCTTGACGCGAGTTGGGTAGTAATATTGGTTGATTCTTAGCTCCTGATTGTGTATTTTTTACTAGTTGTATCTCAACCGTGTTTTGATAGACTTGTGAAATTCCTGCAACTGTGGCGTTAGTATTCAATTGAATATTAGTTGTATTCTTTTCTGATAAAGCTTTAGCAGGAACAATTGGTACTGGAGAATCTTCTTGATTGAGTTCTTTTGGACGGTTAGTAAGTGCTTGTAAAGCTTTTTGGTACTCACTAGTTTCTGGAATTTGGTTTAATTGTAAACCGCTACCTTCAGTTGCAACTTTTTGATTTAACTCTGCACTAAGCTGTTCGTAGCGGTCAAAACCATCAACTTCACCAATATTAATAGCTTCTCCAAGTAAACTATTAAATTCTTTCTTTATTTCCTCACTAATCTCATTTTTATTAAAAATAAATGTAGCAGTGTTACTCTCAATAAAATAATCGTTTTCAGTAGACTTTGATTCTAACCAAGTGGCTACAGCGATCGCGTCTTGTGCGGGAACTACTAATCCCAAAGCTTCTTTAGTTTCTAAGAGCGATCCATCGGGGGAAGTATATTGTTGATTTGGATTATAAAAATATACAGTTTGTTGGGGAATGATTGGAGTGGGTTGTGACGGTGTATCTGCACTTTTGATATGACCACCAGCACGGTTAATAAAGGTTTGTCTTAATTCGTTGCTGATAGTAGTTTCATCAAGTACGAATACAGTCATTCCTTTTTTGGCTTCTAATCGAGCTTGTGATATAGGAAGCTGTTCGTATGATACTCCTACTTTTTCGAGATACTTTTTGGTTTTTTCGGCTATATTTTTATCAACTGCTAATCCTAAAAGCCCTACTAATTTTTGCTCTTTATCTTGGAACATGATTGTAGGGCGTTCGTTAATTTTACCGAGTATTTGGTTGCGTTTTTCCTGCTGCTCGTCTTTGACAGGCTTTTCATTACTTATAAGCTGACTGCGTTTAACCCATTTGTCGGGATATTGTACTGTTTCTGGATTAATAATTATTTTACAGGTACTTTCATTACTGGTAATCTGTACAGGGATAGTGGTTCGTTGTTGGTTTGGGCGAATAATACCCGTATCAATTAATTTTTGTACAGTGCTACTTTCTTTCCTTCGCCACTGTTTTTGTATATTTCCTTTATTTAAATCAGCTTCGAGACGTTCATTATGCTGACCAATAATACCGAGTGATTGGTCACCAATTTTAGCAATATAAACGTGCTTTTTATCAAATGCCCTAACTAAAGTTTCTTGAAATGCTTGGTTATTAATCTCCTGTTTCTTGTATATTGGATTCGTAATATTAATTCGTAACAGATTTTTCTGAGATGTTTCTGCTATAGCATAGGCATTTTGTCCAGTGATAATGGTTTGAATTTTAAGATGTAACTTTTGCCCATTGCCAGGCTTTTCTGCTAGCCAGCCTTGAGCAATACCTTCTTTGATTGATTCTTTATCAAGATTGCCTAGTTTTTCAGGTTTATTACCATTTTGAAGATAAATAGTATAGTCTTCCCGAATCAGGTCAACCTTTTCGATTGTTAACATTACAGGTTCATTATTAAACCTTTGGGAATTTCCAAACTTATTAACTTCGCCTACCTTGAAAGTGAGTTCTGGTAATCCGGGTACTTTGGTTGTAACAGAGGTGGTGTATACTTCACCTTTTTCAACACTGCCAATAGCAATAGTACCAATTGGTAGCCGAGCGTTACTTTGTTCAATATTTCCGAATGATTCGTAATTACCCTCTTGATTCTGGATTTCAATTACACTTTTTCCATCTTCAGCTAGATTAAATCGAATACTCTGAGGTTGATTTTCATTAAAAAACTCACTATTCCGGTCAAACCCAGTGATACTAAACTGGGTAAACTTGAGTGTATCTAACTGACTGATAATCTCTTGAGGAAAGGCAGCAAAGGGGAAATTAGAAACTTTATTTTGGCGATCGCTACTTTTATCATTACCAGTCTCACGAGTAGTTGATACTGCCCAGGTGGCAGATGCCATTGCTAGCTTTTGGTCTTCTGGAATCGAATTATAAAATTCCTCTGCTATCTGGTAAGCTTTTTGGTAAAGAAGTTTAATTTGACCTTCGCTTAGTTCAGGTTGGAATGATATTTTGTTAGATTTTACTTCTTGTCCAAGTGTAATTCCTATTTCTTCGAGTTTATTTTCTTGCTCCCTCGCTAGTGTTCCTAATTTTCTAAACTTGGGTTTACCATTCTCAGTTTCATCGTTAATTTGAGCATAAACTAAATATTTATGCAGACGGTTATTGTTGCGTTTATCTTCGGAGATTTCTGATACTTTTATTGTAATTGTGTTAGCTTTCCAGATAAATTCATTATCATACTGTAGAAGATTAGTTATACTTACTTGATTACCATTAGCAAGGGTAATATTTGCAGATGGCCCTTTTTCAGTTTCTTTTTGTTTAGATAGCTCACTCGCTCGGTTGAATGATTTGTCGAATTCTTTTTTGATGATGGTAGCTCTTAATCGCTGTTCATGAGAAAATTCAACCCCTTTAAATAAAGCGTGAAATTGCACAATTTCACGCGATTCTAGGCGAGCTTTTTCAAAATACTGATTGGTTTGAGCAATTAGTAACTCAACAGGTGAATATCCCGTCGGTTGAATTATATTGTCAATATAGACATCTTTTTTCTTATCCTTAATATAGTTGACTTCACGGTGAAGAATCCGACTGTTGTTGCGAATAATTTCAATTTCAGGTTTTTTGGCACTCTTAAAAAGGTCAACTGCAATTTGATTTTGAAATGCTGCCTCAGCAATCATTTCACGGTACATTTGGGTATTAATGTTCATAGCCACTACTGCATTAGCCTGGTTTAAGGGTTCTTGTCGAACAGTTTTGATGAACTCTTCCATGTAACTGCGATACTTGCTTGGAATCTCCTTCCCTTCAATACCCTTGGATTTTGCCCAGGCTTCTGTTTTGAATAAATCTTCGTAGTGTTTGGCTACCTGCTGTACGTACTCAATTTGGTCTTTTTCGCTACCAAAGTTTTTCAGAATCGTAATTTCTGACTCTAACGCCTCAATTGCGGTAAGGTGATTGTTGATAACACCCACACTAATGCCATCGCTCATGTGGATGGCGATTTCCTCAAATTCTTGCTGACTACCATCTTCTTGGTAAAAAGATTGTTTTTTAAGTTTGACAGTTGGAGCGTACGCGTTTTCAGGAAGGTTACGCTCCTTTGCCTCGGCGGTGAGGTTGGTATACTTGCTTGCCCGCTCGAAGCCGATACAATCACCATCGTAATCGCGTGCTTGACGCTCTTGTTCAGACTCTTGAGGAAGAATTTCTAATTCATAACCAGCTGATTTTAGTTCTAAAATATACTGATTAAATTCGTTAGTAAACTCGACTTTATCTTTAGTTTCGAGCTTACTGATACTTTGGTCTAAGTAATTTTCAATACCTTCTAACTGGATATTTTTTCCTTGAGCTTCTGGCAGGATAGATTTAATTTGCTCATTGAGGCGGTTGTAAATGCGATCGCTTGTTTCGTCCGAGACAGCGATCGCACCAGCGAGAGGTTGACCATCAGGCCCAAGGATATCTTCTACAATTTTGTTAGTTGAGACGCACAGACCATTTGAGTTGAGGAAAGGGGAGCGGAAGTTGAGAACTTCTTCACCGTCTTGATAATGCGGTATGGAAATTTCCCCATTTTGCAGGTCTTTGGAGGGAATGACCATTGCTCGCTCAAATGTTAACGTCTTGCCGATGGCGATTTCTTTCCACTCGTTTTGGACGAACCGGGCGAGTTCGCGCTGTACTTTCTCAGTTTCGAGAAGTTGCCCCTCTCCTTGCAGGTCAGCTTTGATGAGTTTGTAAATAAACGAGTCAGTAGCAATGCGCGAGCGCAAAGTTTCTAATTCTTCTGCTACGGTTGGATCTTCTGTTGCTTGTTCTTCTAGTGTGGTTGCTTGTTCTTCTAAAAAAGCTTTCCGTTTCTCGTACTTTTCGCAGTAAAGTTGTGCAAGCTGCCGAGGATCATCCTGTGCTTCTTTAAGCTTTTTGGCTTCAAGTTCTAGCTGTTCTGTAAAGTCTTTCAGTCCGTTAGGGAATGAAGCGAGTAACTGCGATATAGCTGTCTTGCCGAGTTCAGATTGTGATTTTTCACCTAGCCAGATACTTTGTCGGTATAATCCAGGTTGAATTTGAGGCTTAGTCGGGCCGTTAGGATTATCTTTATCAGTTCCTTTGAACGCAGATAAGGGAAGAATTAGGTCAATTTTAGTTGAGTTATTCGAGTTTTGATAATTGAGGATTTGCTCAAGGTTAGCAGGGCGTAGTGTACCTTTACCAAAGCGGTATTTCTGATCATCTCCGTCTCGATCAGTCCAACCGAAGCGGTGTTGAATTACTCGATATTTATCACCTTTTTGATGCTGGGTTAATTCGTGATACAGGTCTTTTGATATTTGTCCGTAACAGTCTCCTGTTAGCCGATATGCTTGGTCATTACTGATAATGCCACCATTTTCACCATTATTATCATCAACTATTAGGATGTTTAACTCTTTATTGACAGCATTTCTACATGAACCAAGAAAGATAGACCCGTAAGCACCTCTATCTTTGTTATCAGGGCATAATTGTCTAATTGTATCTAGACATTCTTCGGGGCCATATAACAACCGAGTTTTTGACGATAATAATAATTTATGACCTTCAGGATGATTAATTAATTGTTCCACAGTAGACTTTTCGTCCATATGCCCGAACGAAAAGTTTACCCCAGGAAAGAAATATTCTAATAGGGTATTATTAAGTTCTTCCTTTAACAGGGAATCTGGATTATTTGTATTACCATCCGTATGAATCCATTGATTTAATCTAGTGTCAAAATGTTTAGCTTGAATTGTCATATATGAACAATTAAACTTATAAAATTAAAGATAAATTTTCACTTTTTGGCACTAAAATACCCGTAGAGTTTAATTTTACTTTCTTTTGATCAGTAATTTATTCAACATATTTCTAATTTCTGTTGGCAATTTATAGGTAATTAAAAATACTGGATTGTCAAAGGTTTACTGAGCTTTTTCTTGCTCAAGACTGATTCAGTGTGATGTTCGAGCTTAAGTATGATAAAAAATATACAAAGCATTTGATGGTTGGCTGCTTAGTGATAAATCAGTAGTAACTTTTGTTATGTTTACGAAAGGATATTTTCAGCATCTAAACCCGATCGATTCAGAGGGCAATTAGTTGGTTTGAGGTTAACCACACAAGTACATCGCTTTTACAGCTGGAATTTCGTAATCACAGGCATCCGGTAAGACTAAACTTTGCCAATGGGAAACTGCGATCGCAAATGCAACCTGTACTAACAACATCAGAAAATGCAACCGTCGCTGCTGTACCCAAACCATCCAGCTATAGGGAAATAACACAAAAGCACTATGAGCATAGATTCCCAGCATTGGATTCCAGATTAATCGCGCCATCCCGACAATCCGCCCATGATTGTCCATTGGTAGCCCTGATGAAGCGTAAGGTTGCCCCAATGCTATGCCAAACAGCGATAGCAGTAAAATATTTACCCAAATAAGTGCCTTTGATTCCCACGGATGTAAAACATATGCAGAACGCGATCGATATAGTAAAAAGCAGTACCAAGGCAATAGTAAGCCAAAGAACCAAATGGAAATTTTCATAGAAATACATCAATTCAAGGTTGATAGACCAATAGTTGGAATTTATGACCAAATAAAAGCCCTCAGCAGCTATTCCAGACGGGTAGTTCACCGTATTTCTTTACCATTTCCGCTTCTTTTTCTTTCCGTATATGTATGAGTTGATATTCTGGGCTGCCTTCGCTCAGGTATTCTTCCATCAGAACTTTCCCATCCAGTCCCCATTGCAGATGCTCCGTACAAAGTCCGAACGACCACACTTTGCGCTCCTGGATCTGGCCATCCTCATACCACCAAGTTTCAACACCGTGCTTGAAGGCTTGGTAAGTCGCTGGAGATTCATAATCATAAATGAGCCTTCCTTCGTCAGTCCATAACTTTCGATAACCAGGTAAACAGGTCGTGCTGGGGTATGTCTCCTCAGAGATCATCTGCCCATTCTCCGCCCATTGCCGAATGATCGATTGACGTGCAACATGGTCGTAATCCCCGTGACGGCTCATGATCTGGCCATTTTCATAGAATATTTCCAACAAGCCAGTATGGTAGCCCCTTTCATAATGTATTCGAGTATAAAGTTGACCGTCTTCATAGTTTTCAAAGGCCCACCCGGTAAATGGCAAACCGTCCTGAAGCAGGCAGTCACCCGCCTCATCATAACTGGCGCGATCGCTGTCCAGGTCGAGCATTTCCAATCCATCTTCGTCGTAGCGCATTCAGTCAAGTGATGTTAATGGAGTTCTCCCAAAAAACACATCTTAGAAATTAATGTGACTTTCTCAAAACTTATTTATAGCTTTATAGTTCAACAAACAGCAAAGGATTATACAAATGAAAAAGCATAAACTTGTTAGTGATATTTCTCCCTCAACTTGCTTAAGGTTTCCGCAGCAGTACGGTGAATCATTTCATCCGCATAGTAGCTGTTGGGAATCGTCGTCGCCCTTTCCAGGGCATCTAGAACGGTTGAAGTCGGGTTATTTAATTGATTTAGGGCATCAATGACATTTAACGGGACACAGTATTCGGTACTGCAAATATGAGTTGCGATCGCATTTACCATTTCATCATCCCCAAAGCCCAACGCACCACTCGCCGTTAGTACCTCATTCAGCACCCGAAAATCTAATGGTGTTTCAATATAGCGCAAAAAAGCATTGCGGGTGTCACAGATGCGATCGCCCCAAGAACTGAGAATTTGAGGACACAAAGAACAAATCGAAGGTTCTGGATCGTGAAAGAGTGTATATCGAATAACTTCTGCATTCTCTGCTGTCCAAGGTTCATCCCACAAATCCGTGAGAAAAATATATCGATCGCTCGGATCGATGGGTAAAGCGTTTATGTTCATATACAAGCCAAAAAATGCGAGGCGATCTTCTATAATTTAGGACAAAAGCCTTACTCCTTCTGGAAAGTTTAACTCCCCTGCTTTAATCTGTTGAGTAACTTGAATCATTTTGTCAATGCTACTTTTCGGGATATAGTGACCGCACCCATTCCAACCCGCAAAGTTTAGAGTTACATACCAGAAAGGTTCAGTTGGTCGATGTCCTGTCCGTTGCTGATATCGATGGATTTCTTGGTGAAATTCTGAACCTGCGATCGCGAAGCGATTCCTTTGGAGTATCGCCACATCAGATGGCGGAATTGGCTGAAGGCAGAAATAAATATTTCCATAATCAACAAATTCCTGCCCACTTACAAACGCCTGATGTAATTGATTATGGATGCTCTCAATTTGCACCGAACCGGATTCGATGACAAAATCCTCACCTGGTTCTGCCAAGGGTAATAAAAATTCGATGATGTTTTGATAATATCCTTCAGAGATAAAGCGCAGCTCATTATCTTTTGCCAAGACGACGAGGGGGTAATCATCAATTAACAATCGCAGATAGATTTTCCAGCCTGGGTATTCCATCAGTTCGCTCTTTCTATCACGAGTTACCGCTGGTTTCTTTGTCGTTTTCTAAAGGGGTAATTGCTTGTTGACCCTGCCACTTTCTCTGCCACATTTTCTCCACTTCTCCTCCTGGGAATCTATCCCTTCCCCGCTCACCATCAAACATGGCTGTTACGTCAATGCTCACAAACTCAATTCGCCTTGCTGGCGAGTAATCCCGCAGGTATATTTCGTTACTAATGCGGTAAAGCAAATCATCTAACCAGGCTTCATCTTGAAAGACAGAGCGATTTACCATACCAGAAACGACCCACGCGCGATCGCCAACCTCTCGAAACCAAAGAAATCCCAAGTCCGGAAATGGCGCAAATGCATCGGATACAGATCCCTTTGGCTGAGTGAGGGGATCGGTTAATCGACAAACCCAGTCAGAATCTGCACCATAGCAGGCTATTTCAATTTCAGAATCACCCAAAAATTCTACCGTAATTTTTCTCATCATCCATTTAACCGTCTCAATTGAGCGAATAATATGTTTTTAGGCAATATTTGAGATATTCAGCAGTGGGCAATGAAGGATCGGTGCTGAGGGCTTCCAGTTCCTCTAGCAACCCCAGCGCACCCCAGTCTATTACTAGATCGCAATTCATCGGCAAACTGTCGCAAGATGCCATGGTCACTAACTCCAAGTAGGTTGGTGCATATTCATTTTTAGCCGTTCTTTCACGCATAAATGGATTGCGATCGACATTTAGTGGAACTGCTGTCATCAGCTTAATTTGCTCATTATCCCAATCGGTAATTAGACGGTATTGTTGTCCCTGTACTGTTGCAAGTAATGTCCGAGGTTGGTTTAGTTTTGCGGCTCTGACTATTTCTAGACAGCGTTCGCGAATTTCATCATCAATTAGCCCAAACAAACTAAACATCATCCAATCCAAACTCACATCGCTTTCCTGGATTGAAATCTCCGGATTGGTATACCACAAGCATTCAGCAGCATGAACACATTGACTCAGATGAGGATAGTTTTGGGAAATTTCTTCAAAAACAAGGCGATCGATCTCACAATTGAGTAAATGAAGGGCATCTAATCCTTTTAGCAATTCATCACGCGACCAAATCACCACCATTGGTTGATAGTATCTTGCTTGATATGTAAAGTAATGAATGTAATCCTTAGCGATATTTTCCAGTTTCTGTAACACGCATCGCCGCTCGATTGTCCAGTCAGGATATTCTATTTCTTCCATTATTCTGTTACTACTCCCCTATGAACCAGGTCAAATAATACGCCTCATATTTAACAATGCAAGTTAGCTACAAGTTGACTTCTAATATTTACGAGAATATACTGAGTTCAATTCAGAATCAACAAAGTCACTATATTTTTTATACTGGATTGCATATTACTTATGGAGTGAACCGTTCACAGGGCTGGCTATGAAAAAACGCTCAGTTTGGCAGTCAGGGATTGTCCGCTACATCATTGGCGTTAGCTTAGGACTGTGGTTAATACGATTATTGCACTTTGTTTGGTTAGATTGGCTGACATGGTTTTTCTTACCATTGCTCTGGATTGGAAGTGCGATCGCAGTATTGATTGGATTAATTTGGGCGATTTCCTTTTGGGTGCGTGCCATCCAGAAAGGCTCATTTCTAAATCAACGGTGGCGACGCTTTTTTCCGCTGTTACTACAGTTATTAGGATTGGTAATTGAGATTATCGTCCCGTTTGAACAGTTTTGGCTAACGGCGAATTTTTATCAAAATTTGGCAAGTCGGCAACAAGTAATTGCGTTGGTACAGTCAAATCAAATTCGTGGAGGTATGAACAATATTGCTGCTTTACCGCCAGCTTACCATCACACTTCAATCAGCAAAGAAATTCAAACACAACGGGGAGAGAATGGATTATACATTTTGTTCTTTACAGCTAGGGTCTTTGGGGGGGCACAGGGATTTGTGTATAGTGAACAGGCTAAAATTCCCGATCAAAATTTATTTTTAGGATATCGATTAAGGGTAGAACATACAATTGATTCCTATTGGTATTATGTCACGATTGGAGATTAAGCTCATACAATTTAAATGCCAGGGATAGTGGTTGAAGGCTACTGAGGATTGTTAATTATGGAAAATGATGAAATTTAAGATTGGGATATTTGCGAGCGCCATTTTATTTGCAACTCAGCTTGGTATGGAACCAAGCCAAGCTATCCCTGCGTCAGAAGCCAAGCCACAGACTCCTCTACCTTATCCAACCGTGATATTAGGATTTGCTGGGGTTTTGCAACCGGACTGTGTTCGACAGGTTGAAGCGGGTGAATATCGCTGTGCAAAGCGTTGGGCAGAAGTAACCCATTTGCTCAAATCATTGGTTTATCAAGATGTGGAGTCCCAACTTATTCCACCCCTTCAACATCAACTGGCGATCGCAGATCAATCCTGGCATCAGTTTCAAACACAACACTGTCAACAGTTAACTCAACGCTTACGCAATACGCCAGATTTTCCAATTGCAACATCTGTCTGTTTAGCGCGATTAAATAACGATCGCATTCTAGAATTACAGAGAGGTGGTCAGATTATTACCCTCCAATCCCGCGATCCTCGATTTGAATCCTTACTCGATCGACTCAAATTGAGAAATTCATCGGTGCAACGTCACTGGGAGCAATATCAAACTCAGTATTGCCAGATCGAAAAAGCTCTATTCGTTTTTAACCCCCTGAGATTGGCGGAATGTCATCAGCTTCTCAGAGAGGCTCGACTTCACCAACTAGAAGACCTTTTGGCAGCACCTACTCGTGGCTTGGATCTCTTCAATAGTTTTGTGCTACCTGGAATTCCAGAGCTAAATTGTGTGGATAAGACACAGTTTGGGTTAAATCAATGCGTGGTCTATTGGTCGAAAACAACTCAGCTTTTGCAATCAAGCATTTATGGCGATTGGGCAACAAGACTATCGAAGCAGTATCAGCAAACATTTATGATCGCACAGAAATACTGGCAAGACTATCGTGAAGCACATTGTACTGAGTTGGTTGAACCTTTTAAAGAAAATTCTATGGCACCGATGCTCTATCATCGCTGTTTAGCTCGGCTAAATAACGATCGCATTGCGGATCTAAAGGGGATAGCTGTATATGATTCAGAAGACGAGCAGCAGCAAGCCCCAGTTACATCTGGACAAGATAAAACTCAAGCTCTTTGGGAGCGTTATCAAACTCAGTATTGCAAGTTTGAGTCACGGTTTTTTGGTAGTCAAACCAGAAGTAAGCAATGCCTAAATCGTTTAAATCTGGGACGTTTACGCCATATCAAAGCAATGATGAATACTCGATAAAGAGGAAAATAATACTAGTTTATGACTTCCTAGAAAATTTTCGATGTCAAATAGCATTGCTCCCTCTTGCAATTCCAGTCAATCTATTAATAAACTTTCTTCAGATTGAGGATAATGATTATTTTCTTTCAATCTAATTGCAGTTTCATCAGAATTCCAAATTACTTGGAAATCATCCTCTGTTTTGCATCTTCTCGTGGAATTATTGGAAATTGAGCCGATTTTTTTTTCCAGTATCCAATAATGTCTAAAAACAGCATGATGACAGTCCATATAACATGTCTCGTCAATTGCGATAGATTTTTTCCCACTAGGAGAAACAAAGTCAGTTCTACATCCTGCTCCAAAAATAAAAATTACTACAAACAATTGAAAAATAAATAAAGTTAAGGGCATTATCCCCAAGAATTGAGGTATAGACAATACGAATTTTAACCACCGAGACAAATTTGATTTAAAAATTAGGATAACTGCTGTAATAGAAATAATTAGGACTAAAATCGTCAAGAAAAAACTACTAAATGCTCCTCCTCTGAGTGAATATTTAGTATTTCCCGATAACCAAATCAAGGATATCAAGGATATAAAACCGAATATAGATAGTATGTATATGTAGAAAGTGGGACGATTTATAGGAAAAATATTGATATTCTTTTGAGTATTCATATAGAAAATTTTCGTGAAAATATATAAAAAATCCAGAAAACCAAGTTGAAGATATTAGCTATCATCAAATATAATTCTGATAATAGTCACAGTTTTTTGGTAGTCAAACCAGAAGGAAGCAATGCCTAAATCGTTGAAATCTGGGGCGTTTACGCCATATTAAAGCAATGATGAATACTCGATAAAGAGGAAAATAGTAGTAGTTTATGACTTCAAACGATTCGCAGTGAGGAAAACGATCGCAATCCCCAGCGTATAAGCAACCAAATCTCGCCAGTCGAAAGTAGATCCAATTGTTAAATGAGCTAGATGAGAGTTTCGCCAGCCTAAAATATCAATGAGATTAAGAAACTGAAGAAACTCAATCAAGTAGGCAAAGATGAGAGTTCCAATAGCAACTTTCTGTAGTGGAACTGCAATAAAAGCATGAACAAAGTAAGCAATCACCATGACAATTAAAACGTCGCCCAGTAACGGTCTAATCCAATCATCTCGGAAGAAGAGTGCAATTATCACAACTATTGCAAATAGAATCGCAAACAGGGTGAAAGAGGTAGGATTAAATCTCAACCACTTGAGATTAGAAAATTGTTTAGGCACGATTGATTTCCTGGGTTTGATTCGCCAGGATTGTAACATTGTTCTTTAAAATTGGACTAAATTGATGAATCCAATTAGTAAGCGATTTGATTTGTAGTCTATTGCGATCGCAATTAGTGACAGTTGCGATTCCCTTTGATAAAAGCAGTTTTAGGGATTGCACTGCATTTAACCCCTGGAGAACCAAATCCACTATATTGATCGAAACTTCCTTGAACCTGCAAATCTGGGGGAAGCTTGGCAATGCTAGTTTTGTACAAGAAAAGGTTTCCGTCAACTACCATTGCATTGGGCAGTTCTTCAATGTACGTACCGCTAATAGTTAGGTTGCCTTTGACGGTTAGTTGATTGGGCAGTCGTTTGAGATTGCCTTCCAGGGTAACGTTACGATTTATGATGCAGCGTCCTTCTTGTTCGAGCGCGCCAAATTTTTTCAGGCTTCCACAAGGCGCAGGGGGAGCCGGTTGCAGCAGATAAATTCCAACCACCACCAAGGGAAATATGAAAAGCAGCAATCGCCATCTTAGTTTTGAGAACATTTGAGCTAATAAATCCTAATTTAGGTTAACTTAATATCTTGCACATTTACGTATATGTACAGCAAAATCGAAAATCTGGGCGGTATAGCTACAGTATTTTTGTTTGCTTTTAACGATAAATTAATACTTTTAGCTTTATGCTGAGTATTTAATCTCACCATTTTTTGGGTGGAAGATGTGAGGAGTATGTCACTGGAAAATCCAAGTCCTTTAGCGATCGCGCTTACCCTTTGGAATATTGGCATTGTTTCCGAGCAGAACCTAATCGCTTGGGCTGATGCTCAGATTCTGGCGATTGAAAAACCTGCTGATGATTTACTGGAAATTGCTACTAAAGGTGCTAAAGTGTGCCTCAAACAAGGGCTGATTAAAACGCTTCCAATTGCTCTTGGCTACTCAGAGGAATTTTTTATTCGAGCTTATTTGTTGGATATCAAATGCGATGGCTCAATAAAATCCTTCATCGCTTGGGTTTCTCACAACTGCTGTGGGAGTACGGAAATCCCCGAAGCTTCATTAGGATATCATCTAGAACATCTATACTGCGATTGTGAGGATGTTGAGGCGGCGATCGCACTGCTACGGGTTGAACTTCCAAAAATCATGCCTCGTTGTGAATCCTTTGCTACTATGTTTTTGGAGCAAGTCTCTGGGTTAGAGCTATGCATTTAACCGCCCATCAAACTGCAATGATTGAAGTTGCTAGGGAGATTCGTTTCGCATTGGATCGCTTGAAATACCTCGATCCAGATGGAATGTGTTTGGCAATAGACTTAAATCCACCGCTTGGTTCAATGGCGATTCTAAAAGCATTGGAAATTCAGCTACCATTCGCCTATGCTGCTTTTTTGCTAGAGGTGGGAAATGGAGGGTGTTGGGATTGTGCCGAGCGCGACTGCTGGATGACAATTGATGAAATCATGCAGCATAATTGTGCTGAGTTATGGCATCAGTCACCGCCTGATTTCGTTCGTCAATTTATGGCAACAGGAAAACAATCTGATGCAGTCGAGTTACCCTATCTCTTAAATCTTAACGCCCTCCCTGGACTATTGCGGATTGGGTTATATCCCCCAGAGGAAGAGACTTACGGGTTATTTCTGACGCAAGAAGGACATGAAGTGAAAATTCAAATCTGCTTACAACCGTTGTTGACCTATGTTGTGATGGAACGCTATACGCCGAAGCAATGGTTACAAATGCACCTAAATTATGTCATTAATAGTATTTCCGAGATTGAAAAATCGCTCTCAATTTTGAATTCTCAACAAAGTCCGTATCTTCTTTTCCAAGGATTTTTAATGGGTTTGGCAAATGATAGGTTGAAGCTGTTTATTGAAAATTGTCCCGCAATTCCTTTAGAAAGAAAACGAAATTTGCTAGATGATATATGGTGGACATAGTAAAACCATTTTTGATGCAAGAAAAATGAATTGTTAACTAATATTATAGATTGCTTGATAAGTGCATTTACCTATATTTAGGTTATAAAATAGTATTTTCTGTATAATATATCTAACAATTATTATTAGAAACAATTTGATTATATGAACCGCAAACAATTATACTGGGCAAAAGACTATACTTATGAAGCTAGACAAAAAAAGATTGGTTGGCTAAATGAAATAATTGAGTCACTACATGAGCAACCAGAATTAGGAAAATATAAAGACGATGAAGACTCACAAGAGCTATTTACCCAGGAAACTATCACAGTTGCTCAACGTTTAATGAAATTAGTTATCCAAGAGGAGCCGAATAAACAGGATATTCGTGAGTTATATATATTGCTGAAAATTTATAAACATATTCGTAACTCCGCTTGGGACGATATTTGTAAATATGTGGAAAATTTGCATTGGGTAGTAAATATTTGGGAAACATTTCAGAATGTAATTGAATTAGATATCTGGCATGGTTGTGAGTATCAACGTTATTCAATTAAAGAACCATTAATTACTGAGGGTAAATATATCAGAGGTAGCTCTTCTATTGACACGCACGGTCATATTGTATTCAAATTAGAACAGAATTTAGAAGACAATAAGATTAAAATTATTTGGCAAATCCCAAATGAGACCGTTATTCCTGACGAATATATTCCACCATCAATCGAAGGAATTATCGAGGGGCTGATTCAATATTCTCATCTAGAAAATAAAGCTTTTTCATCCCTTAAAATTACTGTCTTTAATGGCAGTTATCACGAATATCACTCTAGGGAGTCTGATTATCGTATAGCTGCTGTCATCGCTTGGATGAATGCTTTAAAAACTGCTGAATTCATACCTCTTTAATGGTTAAGGTTGGAGAAATTCAAGCATTTAATCATTATTACAGCATTTTTCACCTATTTGAACCAGTTGCTGGATGAGAGATAAGCATGGAAAAACGTTTGTTCTAATTGATGGATATACACTAGCGATCGCACAAAGCGATTCAGGTGTATTATTCTCTGGTTGCCACAGTCGCAAAGCCATAACCAGATATGACGATTCGCTCCTAATTCAGTTTTTGGCACGTCATGCCCATCATGATACTTTTTGGCAATGCTTTCAGGCGCGTGAAATGTACGAGAATGAGGATAATCGCTTCTTTGTCAGGAATTGCCAGCAGCTTATTGGCGATACTCCAAAGGAGTCGCTACGCGAACGCAGTTGGAAACTACCGCAAGGTTATCAAAATTGGGCAGTTTGGGAACTGATCAATCACCTGTTTCAAAAGCATGGCGAGTCTTTCAATGAACCGATTTGTTTATGGCATCCGGGGAGTTACTATCCGATGTACGGTATTCCCTATGGCACAGCATTGAAGGTGATACAGGTTGCGCGTAATTGGAGGAATCTGCAAGAAATCGAGGGAATTGAACTGCTCAATGAAACCCAGTGGAATTTACGCTTTGCGTCTGCTGCGAGTCCTACTCACTCTTTACTAATTCCCCAGATTTTATCTGAGATTGAGGAAGCTGCTAGTATATATCTACTATTTTTTGAAGAAAAAGCACGCTTATATACACCCAATCAGGTTGCTGCAATTAGATATGAACTGCTGCATCAGATGGCTATCGCCAACCTACTCAACCGTGAAATCTCAGCAGAAATTCTTGCTCGTCTAGTTGCTTATCCAAATCTGCAACGCTGCGTCATTCAAGCTGAAAAGCTATGGCGCTATTTAAATGCTGCTTCTGTGAGCCAAGAAAAAAATAGTTTGTGTTTAGATTGGATGTTTTTTGATGCACCACTACCTCAACCTGACTTTCATCAGCTTTGCTTACAGCATTTTCAAAAAGCAAAATTGCAGTACCCGTATACGATTCCCTTTGAAGGCGATGGGAAGCAGTATCGACTCGTGACAGGAAATGTGTATCCCAATGCGATCGCCTTGTTAACGGTTTTAGAAATTACAATGACGATAAATGCAAATGCCTTATTTACCAACGTGAATGAGCCGACGTACCTAGAGTTAGTTGTCTGGGCTTCGCTGGAATCCTGCTTACCTCCCGTCGAAGATTGGGAAATGTCTGTTGATTGGAGAGGAAGAGAAGATGAGTTGCTCACTTTAGGAACAGATCCTTCCTTGCCTAAAGCTGAGTTTTTCTTGAACTGTTTAGCATCTCACCTGGCAAGACTCTGGCAAAATGGGGAGCGAACGGCGTTGAAACAAGGATTGCTCCCTTTGCAAAGTTATTTCCCTAAAGAAACCTACTTTCTCTACTGTCGAGGTCAGATGCTACTATCCGGGGAACTCCGATTTCACTATGGGGAATGGTTTGATGGGGGATTCCTCCGGCTTTTTCGGGCAGAACAAGGGGAGTCTTAACAATTCAAAATTCAAAATTAATGGCGATGGCTAGGAGGGCAAGGTGTATGGATTGCAAAGCACTAATTTACGACGCGGTAAGGAAACAGGCGATCGCACCAATATACCCCCATTCTTTGGTGAAGTGGGATATTTCCCAACAACCCCGGATAATTGAACAAATCGAGTTACCCTATGATTTTGAATCAGTACCAAGTATTGTTTTGTTACCGGATGGGGAAAGGTTTGCTGTGGCTCCTTCTGAGGTTACGCCAGAATTTGGGATTGAGATTCTTCGCTGGGATGATTTGTCCGTTTTGCAACGAGTTGACTTACCCCATGCACCCTATGAGGAGAATTCCCAGGAGGATGAGTATTATGGACATGGTAAATGTACTCATATTTCCTGGTTAGGATTAACACCTTGCCAGGGCTATTTATTGGTTGGTGAGGGTTGGGGAGATATTTATCTAGTTAATTTAGAAAGCGGTGAGCAGATTCGTTGGTTGCGTCGTTGGCGAGATTATAATGCTGCTTTTGCCATCGATCCACAAATGCAGTTTCTCATTGTTAATTCTGTAGACATGGATGAGTCCCATCAGTTTTACAGAATTGACAGTATGCTTGAGGATAAATTAACCTATTTGGGGGAATATTCAGGTGGTGTGCGTTGTCATCGTGGCAACTTGAGTTTTAGCCCAGATGGTCAGCGTCTGGCTTATACTGCATATCGATATCAAGGTGTTGATTTATTAAGTTTTCAGCTTGAACGCTCGATATTAAGCACTTTATCCCCGCAAACGCAGGAACCACTCAATGAAATATGGAAAAAATGGGAAAAATCGTCACAATATCGGGAGAAAATGTGGGGTCAATTCTTTCGGTTGTACCATGACCATGATGGATTAAATCCTTGGCAAAGTAATATCGTTTGGCTGGGTAACAACAGGTTATTGTGTGGTGTAGGGCAAATTCTGGCAGTGCTGTCAGCTCAGACAGGGGAAATAATCAAAACCTATGACGTAGATGCAGTAGTTAATACTTTGGTGTTTGATTACACATCTTTCCAAGCTATTGTTGCCACCAAGCAAGGGATAAAGGTGGTTGCGATCGCCTAATCAATGTAGCGGGAAAACCCATGATAACAAGTGAAGACATAACTGGCGGTGATTGAGATGGGTGTTTTCGAGGTGAGTAAATGTGGGAAGTTCAATATCTGAATGCAGAGTTACTCGATCTCAAACTTTGGGGCGAAGGCTGTCGCCTGTATCAGATTCGCCAAATGGGTGATGATGAGATTTGCTTGATTCAAAGGGATGATAACTGGCAAGTCGTTTACACCGAGCGTGGTGCGGTTCAACAACTGCTGTTTGAATTTACCGATGAGGCGGAAGCTTGTGAGTTTATGTATCAGGAGATTAAGAGAATCAAGCATCCCCATCTTGTGGGATTATTTCCCACTGATGATGAGGCAGAGCAATTGTGTCAGGTGTTGACTCAGTTACAAATTCAATTCTCTCACGACCCGCAAGGAAGGGTGAGAGTATACGATCAAGACATTTTTACAGTGGAGCGTCACTTTGGTTGCCAATTACCCCTGCGAAAATGGTTGACTGTTCCCGAACGAATTCACGTTACCCTCGCTCGATTGCGAAAATTCGATCCATACAATCGCTATGCCCAAATCACGACTAATCCGCCAATTGCTTCTGAAGCAAAGTTGAGCGCGTTAGAAGCACAACATGGAATTAAACTGCCTGAAGTTTACAGAACATTTTTGCTAGAAGTCTGCAATGGTGGCAATTGGGAACGGCTAGGAAATTACTGGTCGGCTGAGGAAGTTATGGCAAACAATTCTGCCCAAGTATGGAATCAGCCTTTACCTGAGTTCCTCGCAAAGTTGAAAGCAGCAAAATCGAGGGATTGGCTCAAAAATCCAGGAAATCAGCAATATCCAGGGTTGTTACGAATTGTCGATGGGGATAATCCTGTGCGGGATTTGTTTCTCACCCAGGAAGGATACGAGGTGGAAATTCAGGGGGATTGGATTCGTTTTTGTGAGTTTTCCCCAGAACAATGGCTCAAGGATTTTCTAGATGATATTCAATATGGGTTATCTACAATTGAAGGATTACTAGATTTTCTTCGCTCTGGGGAATTAATTCGAGATTATCCATACTTTCATTCTGTGAATTTTGCCAGACTCCTTGCAGAAATCATCGGAATCGATATCTCTCCTGAACTCACAAATGAGCAAGTGAAGATGAGCAGTGAAATAGATTATAAAATCAACCAATGGCGAATTAAGAATATGGGTAAGATGCGGTACAACTTTGGGTTTAATGCAGAGCAAACTGAGATGCGAATTCAACGAATTTTAAAAAGGTTGGAGTACATATATAATATATTGTATCCCTAAATGACCCATCATCTGGATCTATTTTTCCAGTGTGAGTGTGCTAGACCTGGCGTTTGCTGATTTTTAATTTTTTAATCTGAAAATTTAATTAACCTTTACAGACTTACAACCTAATCTTCATCGGCTAATTTAAAAATGTGAAACTTGCGCGAAAATAATTATTTTTATGCAGTTATAGCCACAGTCATATAATTTACGTACAACTACCCATGTTATATTTATTTTTCTAGAGTAAGAAATAAATATACATAAAAATGTTGATGAAAATAGGTTTATAAAAGCTATGAAAAAAATACTTTTATTAGCGATGTTGTCTGCTATCCCAAGCATTATTTTTTCCAGTCCCTCTTGGGCTTCTGTTTATATCCAATATTCCAATAAGGACTCGGACAAACATGTAATGAAAGTCCAGATGGATGGTTCAACGAAAGAAGTTACATTCAATGGTCGTACGACTGGAGCCGCAACGATACAAGGTAGCGGTAAAGCTGCTGTTATTGAAACATCTTGTGGAAAAGTCGAAGTCAAAGATGGCTCTAAAATCGAAATCAAAGACGGCTGTATCAAAGTATTATAAGTAAATTAAACCCGATCTATGACGAAACCTGGAGCTTTTTTAACGATTGAAATGCGTCATTTCGACATCAGGTAGACGTTATTCTAATCAATCGTTAAAACTCCATTAATTATCCAAAATCATATTTATATGATGTCGTATCTGTTGTCTGAAATACATGGATTATACGTTCTATTCTCTCGCTCATAAAAGCTAAATCTTCTTGTTCTAAAGTATAAGAATGTAAACAAATCAATTCTTCTACAATTTTAGGAACATCTTCTGCTGAGACGACATTTAAATACCCGTCATGAAAATGACTGATTAATTGTAAACCAAGAGACTTACAAGCCGGCAACCAAAATTGATAAAATATTTCCCTAGTTGCAACAGGAATCACCTCATAATTCCCGGTATTAATTTGGAGAATTCCCATCTCTATTGTCATCTCATTATGTCGTAATATTTCAGACTCAAATCTATTGAAAATTATATAATTACTGCGTTGGTTGCCAAATACAGCAGATTTCGTGATTATGAGGTACAAATTATCATCATGAAACTCTTGTGGGGTGGCATATTGCCCGCCCAAAGTGTACATCATTACACCGGAAAGTGCTGTATATTCAAGAATTATGCAGGCTGGATTACATACATCATATTAAGAGCCATAATTACATTTACTATCGCTAAACTGAGCAAATTCACTCTGATATTTTTCAGGACTATATAACGGTGCTGCTTGCTGTGTTGTAATTTTTTTCAAGCAGATTAAGCGATAAATTTTTCAAGGGGCGACAAGCTCCCTAAAGTGCTTGCTGTATAAGCTCCATAGCCCTTAAACCTCGCTGATAATATGCTTGCTTATTGCGAATGGAAGCGACCAGTTCCTCGACCAATACTTGACACCCTTGCCAAGCAACTATCCAATTAAAACCATACAAACCTATCCAAAAATTGCTGTGCCTTTTTTCAGCTTTACTTTGCTCTTGAGAACGACAGACATAAGATTGTTGTCGCTGTAATTTAATTTTTTGACCTTGTAACCAAGCACTCGTCATTGCTAAAGCAATTAAGAATATTAAACGTACAAGTCTATCAGGGTTGGCTTGGGAAGTTTCTAAATTGTAACCGCCTGTTTTACAATCTTTGAACATCGCCTCAATCCCAAAACGTTGAGCATATATTTTGATGGCAGTGTTTAAATCAGGTAAATTAGTTAATAAATACCAAGCTTCCTTATCTTGCTTTCCCCGATACTTCCTTTTCCAATAAACAGCTAAATTGAACCAACCAAAACCTTGTTTTTGAGTAACTTTAACATCGGGATAAAAGGAGCGAATACCAGGATAAATTTCAATGCTACTTAAAGGCTGAAACTTCTGTCTTTTTTTCCGAAAAGTAGTATCTTTTTTTTGACGGAATACAAAACCTATGTTCTGCTTGTGCAGCCATTGTGCCAGTTCTACACTGTGAAATTCTCTATCCCCAATAATTACTAGTTTGTATTTTTTTAATAAGCGAATTACTGGGCGTAATACTTTTTGCTGTTCTTCTAAATTACTGCTACCGTCTTTCTCCAACAAGCACCAATATATTGGCCACGCTCTTTTTTGATAAATCACGCTCACCATCAACACATTATTTTCTTTCCACTGTGTTCTATCCATCGCAATGGTTAATTGTGACCCTATTTTAAAATGTTGGTTAATTATTGCTTCAATGATGGGAAACCATAATAAGACTATACTCAAAGCATTCGATGTTAAAAACCTTTGTATATGCCGTCTACGACTGTTTTGTTGTATTGGTAGAGGTAAGGTTGCTGCCAGTCTTTCTATCTTCACCTGTTTCTGATTTTGTAACAACCACACCAACATCTGTAGGGTGATTAACTGTGCTTTATTTAGGTATTTTTCTAAGAAGTTTTGGTAGAATGATGCCAGCATTTTGATGACGGTCTTGATCAAATTACGAGACCGTTCTTTTTTACCATTAAACTGTACCCTACAGGTAGCCGCTTAATAACTGTACAGTTCATTCTCAATAAGCACCCAATTTTTTCAAGGGTTATGTGCCTCCTAAACCTTTATCTGGCGGGGTTTAGAGGCGATTGTCGCCCCTTGAAGATAAATTTCCAATCTACCATATGTACTAATTGGATTGGCTCCATTTTCTTGAGCTTTACCTTCAATTGCTACTTTTTTGTACCAAAACAAAGCCTTTTCTATATCTATTGGAGTACCCAAACCTTGCTCGTACATCTGACCAATTTTTTGCCAAACAAAGGCATTATCACTATTAATGAGAACCGCTAAGGCTTCTGTGTAACGTTTGGCTTCGTAGAGCGCATCACCATATTTGTGTATTACCCAGTTATTATTAGGAGTTAATATATATATTTGGCGTAGAGATTCAAGATAATTCCCAGCATTTTTTGGGATTGTTCGCAAGTTGATGAATTTTACACTTGGGTCGCTAAAAGCAACAAATTCCATCAGGGTTTCGGACAATAATTTTCCAGAAGATGTTTCCTTGGCTTTATGCAGCCATTTGCTAGCTTCATTTTCATCTTTTTGTAAACCCATCAATCCAGAAAAATAGGCTCTGTAGAGAAAATATGCAGCAGGTGCATAATCAAGCTCGGCTGATTTGTGATACCATTTCAAAGCTGATTGGCGATCGCTCTGTTTTTTAATGCCAAATTCTTCCAAATTGTAGGTTTTTGCCAGCCAGTAACAAGCAACTGCATCATTTCGATCGGCTAAGGGTTGTAGCCGTTTGCGGAGAGCGATCGCTTTTTGGTGGTTAAATTTACCAAATTCAAAAATCTGATTAAATTCGGTAATTTCTGCTGGTGAAATTTGAGTTTTTAAGGGATATTTTTCTGATTGAAGTTCTACTTTATAAGTTGTTTTGGCATCAATATATCCAGATTTACCGTTAATTTTCACCTTCCATAACTGGGGTAATAAATTTTCCTTTGCAGACTTAACTGTGATAGAAGATATTGATTGATGAGTATCACTAGATATAGATGGAGTTGAAAACAATGTTATCCCAGTTATCGCTACTAGCAAAATCAAGGGATGGTGAATATGAGATTTCATATTTGTGACTTCATAAGTAGTAATGTCACTTATCCATAGCTCAAAACTAGCTCAATTGTCATCCCTAAAAATCATCGGATACACGAAACCAATACCAATCACCGTACAAGTAAAATACTTGGTAATTAGCAGTACCAAATGGACTTCCTTCACTATTCGGTTGATGGACAAAACCATAGGATATGGTATCAGGACTTAGACCATCACCACCCCAGAAGACACGAAAATATACACCACCACGAGAATCCATAGCGTATTCATCAACTTCATATAAACCGAGTTTGCGGTTTAATTTGATATTTCCTTTTGCAGAAATAGGAAGTTGTACCCGAACTTGTTCAAACGCCGATTGCGATATCATAAATGCTAAACGACGCGGTATATAGAACTTGAGCAGGACATAACAAACTAAAACTATCCCTGCAATGATAGCAACTTCTCTCCAGGGTACAAAAGTTTGCCTTCTAAGTCTAATACTTTTCAAATCCCGTCTTCCTAAAGTTCTCAATCCCCAGAAGAGAATTGCCAATACTGCAAATGGTACACAAACAATTGACACCAGCATAACTGGAAAAAAGAAACTATTTAATGCACCAGGGTAAATACTGATAATTAGAATTGCGACACCAATCAACAAGGTTATACATATTGCTATTTTGCCAAGTATTTTTATCTGAAGATTATCCATAGTTAATTGAAGATTTTCATCCTAACAAGCATTGCATTATTGCGATAATTTTCCTGAGTTGTGATGCGATTACTTTGGTTTGGGTTCCCAGTTAAAATCATGAGGACAATCGCATTCTTGAGCTTGGTTGCAGTTAATTACCATCATGCTAAAGCAAAAATTTAGGAGAGTCCCGTTATCAAATTTTACTTGTAAATTGCCTGGACTACGAAAACCAGCACCATGATAACCAACAATTTGATACTTAGAGCTTAAGTTTGAGCCATTAAAGAAATATGCTTTAGGGCTGAAGCTATTGTCACCCTTTAAATCATTTAAACAAAAAGCTTTTGTGATATATCTTTGGGCGATAATTTCTGCTTCTTTTGGAGATGGATCACCAATTGCACTGAGAAAGGTATCGGATATTTTGGCAATTTTATGAGCTTTATTACAGTCAACTATATGAGTTTTTAAAAAGTTTACTGGGAAGGCAAAACGTAATAAACAATAAATTAAACCTAGTGTTAGAATTCTAATAATCAAGATTGGAGTAAGTTTTTTCATTGATGCCAAGGGATAGTGCTGTCCTAACTTTGTGTTGCTGATAGATAAAGTTTGTTCACGAAGTGCTACAGATGATGGTAAGCAAGCTGAATTGTGTATATCGTTCCAAAGAAGACTCTAACAACATCTGAGGTGTATCGGCAACATTCCAACGTACCAATTTATAACGCTTTTGATCAACAGTTAAAGTAATCGCCTCTTGCTTACTCGGATCGTAAATTAAAGTTTTGCCGTTCATCTTGAGAGAAACTCGCCAGTTTTTAAGTTAATTTTAATCGCAGATTCTGTTGAATTTCGGTTTGCTTCCAAGGGAATCTTTACCCACTCACCAACGCGATCGGGTGAACCAAAAAGACAATCACAATTAAACTTTGTAATTACAAAAGGAGTAAAACCAAGTCTAAATTTTAATTCCCCGTGGTATGTGTCACATCCTGTAGAAGTATCTGGTGGAGAACATGTATAGTTGTATAAATATACTGTTGTAGGATAGTCTTTAGATGCCACAGTTTCAATGTTTGGCGCATCAAATCCAGACGATATCAAAATGATAAATGAGACAAACAAAAATAGCACACTCGATAATAATAAATATAGAAAAATAAAAGTTCGCTTTTTTCTAAATGGTAAATATTGAGATTTTTTAAATAATAAAAAACCAAAAATAAAACTTAGTAACCATATAATTATAGAGAATAGAAATTTAGCATCTTCCAAAGTTGGAATAGTTGGTAAAAATATAATTCCAATACCCAGAAATGGGGTAGTCAGAAAAACCAGAAGTTTGAAATTTCGATGATACATTTTCTTGCATTTACTAAAATTATTGGCATAACAGCCACCGCCCTCGTGTCCACTTTCAGGTATGGTTAGGTGCTAACTGCCATGTTTTTTCGACTGACTCACCATGAAAACTAAGCCAGAAGCAACAATTTGATAAGGAATGAGCAAAACCGCCCCAATGATAGCTTTAAAAGTCCACCCAATGCCCATAGTCGATCGATAAAGTTTTATTGCTTCGTCTCTGAATTCTGGAGCAATATTTCTGAGTCGGTCTTCGTCTGACCAGCCATTAAAATCAAAACCCAGATAATCAAGCCGCATCTGGGCATATAAATCTGGTAAATATGCCAACAAAGTAACTAGAAGTACGCACGTCATCAAAGATAGAAAACTGCTTAATAGCAAACTAGTTATATAACCTTTCCGCCTTAACAGAAAAGGTATGGCAAATGGCGTTATTACCATCATTACCAGAATAAAAAAATAAATTGCCGAAGAGATATACTGCATTTTTACCTAACTATTTATTCCACAGGCGAAAATCACATCATTAATTGTACTTACTGAACTGAGTATTAATTTTGATAAGCAGGCAGTTGACAGTTGCTAAAAGCCATTATTATTAAGATTTTCAGTATTTTAATGATGGTATGCTTCTTTACGTCAAACTATATTAGTAAACCTCGTCGATCGCAGTTTGCTTGTGTACCCGATCGCTCTCTTCCAGGTCTTACCCAAGCTATATCTCGATCAGAATCCAACGTCATTTGTGTATCTCGCTCTACATCACTTTGAAATCCACCACGGGTTGAAAATCCTGGATTGTTGCGAGGACTGGTAAACATATGATAAACAATTACTGCCTCTGTCCGTCCCCAAAGATATTGTTGCGCTAGGGTGTCCGCGCCCCTCGCATCTCCAACAACAAAACATTCGTTTTGAGCGATCGCGCGATCGCTCAAAGGACGGTAATGGATCTCAAATTCTGCTTGAGTTATATCAAGGTGTCCACTGATAAAATTAACAACCTTTTTACTTCTCATCTGCTGGCTTTCCATATATTCACAACTTTTGCCCATATACTACTTTTGTAGTATATATGCTACAATGAATTTATTCGATTGAACTGGAGTTATGCGAACAATTGTAGTTGGCGATATTCATGGTTGCTATGCAGAATTGCTTCAACTATTAGCCAAAGTAGAAATTACAGAAGAAGATTGTTTAGTCTCCTTGGGGGATATTGTCGATCGCGGGATTGATTCAGTCAAGGTGTATGATTTTCTCAAGAATCGTCCTAATACTATCGTCTTGATGGGTAATCACGAACGCAAACATCTCAGGCAAACTCTTTCCTACTCCCAGGAAATTGTCAAATTACAATTTGGCGACAGCTATGACGAATTTTTAGAATGGATTAGTCATCTACCCTATTATCATGAAACCGAATCGGCAATTTTCGTTCATGCTGCGGTGGAAGATGGTATACCCATCGAGGAACAAAGGGAAGAGGTTTTATGTGGTTGCACTGCGGGTGAAAAACACCTGGGAAAACGCTACGGAGATAGTTCTTGGAGTCAGTTATATACTGGTGTTAAGCCAGTAATTTTTGGTCATCGCGTTGTTGGAGACAATCCCCTCATAATTCCCCAAAAAACCTACGGTATTGATACTGGAGCCTGTCATGGAGGGAGATTGACAGCCATAATTTTACCTACTTTTGAAATTATTCAAGTACAAGCAGCTAAAGACTATTGGCAAGAAGAGATAGTTAAATGGCAGTTGCCAGTGATGAATGCTAAACCCTGGGGTAGTTATAAGTGGGAAAAAATTCAGGCGATTTGTGATGAGTTTAGAAATTCTGCAAATTCAGAATTATCGGCTTTTATTGCCCAGAAGGAACAGTGGATGTACGATTTACTTGCCCTTGCTCCCAAAATAATCTTGAAAGTAGAGGAAAAGCTGGCGGAATTGATTTCTGTTTATGGTAACGATGGGTTCAAAAAACCAGCTCGTTGTTTTAGCTATGCCACCCTACTATATCAAGCTAATGCTAGCAATCTGACAAGCAAATTTCTCCAACAAGCCCTGCCGACACCAGATAAGTGGTTGCAAATCATGAAGGAATTGGAAGTTTAGCCTGGTAACAGGTGTACTTATCCCTAAAGTCCAATTATTAATCCCAATAGAATTGTACCTACTGGACTGATTATTGATTTTGATGATTAAATTTTTACCAAAAGCGATTCTCGTTCCCAGAGGCTGAGTCGCAAGCGACACGCTACGCGTTTACGCAGTATAGCGAAGCTAATGCCAACGCGTAACATCTCCAAAAGGGAAATCGCTTAATACAATCCCACCAATACAAAATAACCATCCCGAAACAAGGCTTAGGATTAACTAATCATATTTTTAACTCAGTACACATCCTCAGTTCCACTGAAGTAATAAAACGGCAAGTTTTTCTGAATCACTAACTCTACTAGCATTACACCCAGTGGTTCATATTCGTAGTAATATCTAACTTGACTGTTGGTTCCAGGAAGTGGTGGTTGAGCGCAGGCTGCACCAGGAGAACCGCAAGTTACCTTCACAGGTATAAGTAAAATTCCTACTCCTAATACAAGTATCAATTGTTTCATTGCAATCGTTTACTCGTATGGCTTTTAATGTGTTCAAAATTACTATACATATTCTGCTCGCATAGTTTTATATGGATAATGTTTAAGTCGCTTGCCTATAAAAATTGGTTATTTTCAGATGGTAGTAGACAGAGCAGTAGTTTCAGTGGTGCAGGGGGGAGAACGGTAGTGTGGAGATACATTTTCTTAGCTCTTAAACATCTCCTGTCTACTGGTTTATCAATCCTTAGTATCTACAATTATGTGCGACTTTGACAAAGGCTTCATTTTATGTACTTGCAAGGACAAAGAAAAACCCATTGTGCATAACAAAAATTCGAGGCGATACAAACAGGAGCAAGCAACGACTCCCAAGGTGTATCGATGGTATTTATCTACATTTAAAAGATATAAAAGCGACGACGAGCCGCTAATGGAAGGGCTATACGAACTTCCTGCGGCGGATATAGGCAAAGGACTAACGGACGATTGGGTTTTGCTCAATCTCAATTACAGAAATTGCTTTGATGTTGACTATACACCCCAAGAGGGCGATAACCTTGTCATCCAAGATGCTCATAAGGAATGGGTTTATCTATCTTTTATTTTCCAAAATGGAGGCTGGGAAAGAGGACATTACGACCCATTTGATACTGTCCAAACTTTAACCATGAACGGAGAAGTAAAACAAGTAGGTTCTCTTTCAATCGGTTTCCCCTGCGAGTAGGACTATAATAGATCCGGAAACTTGTTGCAGATTTTTGCAGTAGCTGTTCGAGGGTAATATTTAGAGTTAAGTTACAAATGGGCAAATGCTTCTCCCAGCAGATAAGGATGTCCACTAACTCCATCGATTAAGGGTTTAATTTGCTGTACGTCCCCATCGAAATTGTATTTTTCTGCTAATAAAAGCACATTTTCAGGGGCAGATTGATGTTGTTATACAGCCTGTTTCCGAATATTGTTCTTGCAAATGTGCCAACACTTGGGAGGTGATCGCGCAAGCAAAGGTGGAACGCTATTCCTTAGCGCTTTATGATCACCCAACTTACTTGTCCCAAAATCGAACTAATCAGTACTTCTTACAATACCTTTGCCAAAATAAGAGCCTACAAAAATTTTGCCAGTTTTTGCCAAAATTACCCATACGTAAACCTTTTGCTGACAAGGTGGCTTGGAGTGTCAGAGCCTATATACTCTGGGCAATATACTAAAAAATACCTTGCGGGAAACCTGAAAGGTATTTTTAGAACTGATTGTTTTTGCCCAGCTTCAGAGGAATCAGAGTTTGTACATCCAATCACCCTCGTAAATTGGCAAAGGTATTGTCTTAGGTGGATTATTTCTACGATCCCTGTGGTGGGCGTTCACCTATTTCCACAAGGAGGTTCGCACTGAACCCGAAGCTACAATGTGGGTAGTTTATTTCTCAATACCTTTTTGCGATAGCGTTCGCGTTCGCGTAGCGTGTCCGCAGGACTCAGCGTCTCGTAGAGAAGCGCTGCTGCTTACTTCTGCGGAGAAGCAAGCTACGCGGAGCGTCTGCTCCAGAAGCGCAGATCGCTGTTTATTCATCAATACTTGTTGCGTAAAGAAACGCAGACTTTCAATCTGCTCGATTTCATTTGTTGTTAATCGAGTTGGTATTTCTTCGTACCAGTTTCCCTGACTGTAGCAGGTTTGCATCACAGGAGTATTATCCCCATGACGGTAAACACTCAGAGTATTGCTATCTAGGCTGGCACTCAACTCCCGTCCTTTGATACGGTAGTTATTGGTAACAAGCATATAGTCAGTAATTATAAAAGGTAGATGTTTGAGAGTAGAAGGCAGAAGGGTAACAGAAGCATGAATAGGGGAAGATTGCTCTTCCAGGATTTGTTGAGCAGTGGATAGACGGTTTTCTTCTGAAATATCCTGTTGTGGGTGCTGTTCCTTCAGATGCGGCTGTACTTTTTTCTTAACCTTATTTGCTTCCGACGTGGGTTTATCTTCTAATTTTGGTTGTATTGTCGAAATTTGATCTGGATAATTACTATTTAGTACTTTTGTACTCTCAAGTATTTTGGAGTTACTATCGGTATCGTCATTACTATCACTTGTACTGCTGTTAGTAGGTTTATCACTATATAAGTAATCATTATTACTTGGTATTTGGCTATTTATGCGGTTAATTGCTCTGGCTTTAGCTTGTTGAATTACTTCTTTATCTTTATCTGGGTCGTACATTATTCCATATTCAGACCGCAGTTTGTTCCAGCTATAAGGTTTGTATACTTGATAACCTGCAATTTTTACATCATTATGAATGTAGGTAAAGCCTAGTAGTTCTTCCCCCTGCATCTTAGGCAATACTCCAATGTTATTTTCCTCCAGGCGTTGAATGAACGTAGAGACGGTGGGACTATCCTTAATAGCTTCTCCTATTGCTTGGCGAATAATTTCCTTACTGCTTGGGGTTTTGTGCTTACTGTTGACTGCTCTAATGCTTTTTGATCGGTTGGGACTGGTGAGTGTAATTATTCCGTACTCTTGCTCTAACCTAGAGGCGACGGCTTCATTTGTTGTCGGTGTTACTTCCAATCCTAGTTCCGCCGCGATGCGTCTAGTTGAGACTTGGGAGTTGAAATAATCATAGGAATCATTAACTAAGCTGCCATCTAACCGAATCCGGGAGGTGATTATATGCAGGTGTTCGTGGTTGCGATCGTGGTGGCGTACTGCAACAAACTGACTCGTAGCTGCTACAGATGATTCTTCTTTGGGCAAGTATCCCATATCCTTGAGATATTCTCTTGCTACATAGCCGTACTGACTGTTGGATAAATGCTCGTGGTAGTTCGGGCGGTGTGCGATTGAGATGATGAGGTGAGCGCACTGCCGTTTAACTGCTTTGTTGGTGTACTTGATGGTGAGAAACTGCTGGTTAAATTCATCTGGCTTTGTTCCCATCATATTAGTATCGACAATCGCAGCATCATCTTTCCCCAAGACATACTTGAGCGTGTCGAGAAAATTGGGTTTTTTGTAGATGACGGGAATCAAATTGAGACAGTTGAAAGTGGGGGCTATATAACCTATAATGCCTTATTTATCTTGGCTTGAGGGTGATTTATCGGGAATGTCTATGTTAAATGCAGCTGCGATGGTCTGATCTACAAGTGCGATCGCCTTATTAACAGTATCCAAAATTTGCTGGTTGTTTGTTTCTTTCGCTAAGTGAGATAACATCATCAGTTCGCTTTTAAGGTTTCCAGCAGTGGCGCGGATAGTTATCAAGTCGGCAGACGGTTTTGCCGTTAGTACCCGCCTTAATCCACAGGAACGTAAATACTCAGATGCAGTTACCCCTGTGGCGATCGCTTTTTCCTCAATGGTAGTTTTCTCTTCCTCCAAGAGGTATACCTTGATAGATTTAGTTCGCTTTACGGGGTCATTTACCATACCTTAGTTATCAAAAAGTAAATATAAAACAGAAGTAGTATTTATTAGAACTACATGATAAACGATTGTATTGAATATATTATCAATTAATCTAATTTATTGCGAATAATTTAAGAATAAAATAACCCCATTGAACATACCTTGTTTTAGTTCTGGATTGTGCGACAACAGCAATAGTTTATTGTAGAACGGGACTGATGTTAATTCATATGCAGAGAGGGTTGTAGAGTTTTGTTCCAAGACGATTGATGTTTGAAGTAATGCTAAAATAATTGGGTCAATTTGCCCTCAGAATACCTCAATCATGGGAATTGTAAGAGTTTATGTATCAGTTAACAACATATTTTTATTTAAAAAACTAGACTTAATTTTCAATTGATTGGGGTAATTAGTGTGTGAATTGGGGTAGTTAGGAGTAAATACGGGGGTAAGTTCCCCTACAGTGTGGTTAAAGTAAGAGTATTGACAAATAACTGACTGAAAAGCTTGGTTTGCAGATTATATAGAAGTAAAGGTATGGCAAGAGCGAGTAAGCCTGCTGATTCTGTTGAGTTGGCGCGAATCATGCGGAATAAGGATACTGAAGATGGGATAGTAATTAGCTATCTCCAGTCGAAGAAGCGAGGGCAAACTGAGTTAGTATGTGAGGCGCTGCGGGCGTATTACCTACCGTTTGCGTTATCGGCTGCGGGAGTATCTGGTATGGAATTGCAATTGGCCCTCCATGATGCGATCGCGCAACTTGAAGCCCAGATAATTAAGATGAAACGGACATTTGGGATGGAGGGATTGCCCCAGGTAGTTCTTGTTAATCCTCATAGTGGAATTTTCCCGCAGGGTGTGATTGGCTTACAACCAACAATTGGAACTAATGGTGTGGGAGTAACTCCTGTTTCAGCTAATTTAGTTCCCCCTTCGGTTTCTTTTTTTGATTCCAATGAGCCAAGTCCTGACTCGCTACCTGTTACGGCAGAATCAGTAGGGTCAAATGTTTTGGAAGAAGATTCTGAAGATGATGGGTTCTTTAATGATGATGAGGATGACCCGATTGCTAAGGCAGAAATAGAAGTTGATGCAGGATTTCGTCTGGAGTGAGGAGATAGTGAAACTTTCAAAATCTAAGCCTATCTTGTTGTCCCAAGCTTTTCCACAGACTTACCTCTTTAGGTTGTATTCATTCAAGCCAACACTATTCCCAAGCCTCGTAAATTAGCGATGCTATGTTGTAATGGAAAATTTGAGTAATGAGGTATAAAAATAAAGGAATATCCAAAGATTATGTCAAAAGGCAGTATATAGGAAACTTAGGAAAGTTAGAGAATAAAATTGCAGTCGTTACAACGTATGGCGTATTTTGTGAAATGAGATTTCCTCAAATACTAGGAAGGGAGAGATATGATTTTTTAATTAGTATTACTATCCTGATTCAACTTCTGCAAAATATCCTCCAACTCTTGCTGATAACGCCCATACTCAGCCCAATTTCCTTGCCGCAGTGCTTCCTGCGCTTTTTGATAAGTGGTCAATGCAGATTTAGCCAGATTTGGAACTTCTCCCGTGACAGGACTAGGTATTTGCTTCTGTTCTGGAACGCCACCGAAAATTGCTGCTAGAGATTGTTCTAAAGTTTCTTCCATCACCACAGCTTTGTCATAAGCAACAATTACCCGCTTTAGTTCAGGTAACTCGCCCTGTTCTGCTCGCAGATATACTGGTTCGACGTAGAGTAAAGATTGGTCAATGGGAATCACTAACAAATCTCCGCGAATTACTTTAGAACCTGCTTGGCTCCATAAAGTAAACTGCTGAGAAATTTGCGGTTCTTGATCAATTCGCGCTTCAATTTGTCGAGGGCCAAAGATGAGTTTTTGTTTGGGGAACTCGTACAACAACAACTTCCCATACTCGTTGCTATTGGAACGCGCCGCCATCCAGGCAATCATGTTGTCTTTGTTAGCGGGGGTGAACGGTAAAATCTGGATAAATTCTTCCTTCACTGCTCCTGGTAAGCGCATAATCATGTAATAAGGCTGCATGATATGCTCACTGCCTTCATAGGTTTCGATGGGTAAGCGCCACAAGTCTTCCCGGTTGTAGAACAATTCTGGGTCGTTCATGTGGTAGACAAGATACATTTGCGCCTGGATTTTGAAAAGGTCTTGGGGATAGCGAAAATGCGCTTTCACCTGGGATGGAATTGCGGAGTTGGGTGTAAATAGGTGAGGAAAAATCTTTTGGTAGGTACGCAGTACGGGGTCAGTTTCATCAACAACAAAAAACTGCATTGTGCCGTCATAAGCATCAACTAATACCTTAACTGAGTTGCGTAGATAGTTGATATCACGGTGTAAAAACTGTTCAATATTTCCGCCTTGAAGAATTTCGGCGGCGTTTTGAGTGTGTGCTACTGGTTCAGAATAGGGATAGCGATCGCTCGTTGTATACGCATCCACAATCCACTGTAATCTACCATTAATTAGCACTAAATAAGGGTCGCTATCCAAATGCAGAAATGGTGCAACATGACTCACCCTTTCCTGAAGCAAGCGGTAGTAATGGATACGAGATTGTTGATGAAAGTAATTAGAAATTAATATCTGAAGGCTACCCAAGTCATAAGCATACGCTAACCTGTGCCACATCGTTGGGATGGGTACACCACCTTTACCGTTGTAATTAGTATAAGCATTACCATCACCTAAAGGATAGTCAAACTCTTGGGTTTTTGTCCCTGTAAAAATATAGTTATCGGTTTCTTCGCCATAATAAATTGCTGGCTGGTTCACCTGAAGATTCACCCCAGAAACAGGGGGAATATCTTTGATATACAGTTGGGGTAAACCATCCGAGGTGACTTGCTTAACTGGACTCATCACTAAACCGTAGCCGTGGGTATACTTCAAACGTTGGTTAACCCAAGTTTTCGCCTCTTGGGGTAACTGAGAATAAGCTAGTTCCCTTCCCGACAGCATCACCTGTTGATAATCACCATTCACGGTATAACGGTCTACATCCACGCTCTGAAATTGGTAATAAAGTCGAATCCCCTGAATTTGGCGGTAGGTACTGAGAAGCGGACGGTAGTCCCATAAGCGAATGTTGCGGATAGTTGGCTGGTTCAACTGCAAAACTTGACGATTTAATTGGGCTGCGGCTGTATAGTTTTGCCGTTGTACATCGTGCAAATGATAGGCATTTTGGGTGAATTGGATGTTGTTGGCGATGTAGGGTTTTTCTTTAGTTAATTCGTTGGGTTCAACGATGAATTGTTGCACAAACCAAGGGTAAACTCCGTCAAGCAGAATTAAAGCCACGAAAAATAGTACAATCCCCAACATGGGTACAGCATAACTTCTGCGCCTTATTGAGAGAAGCAACAGGACGGCGACTACTAACGCAATGATACTTGTCACCCAGTAGGCAAATAACCGCGCATGGACATCAGTGTAACCAGCACCATACACAACACCATTAGTTGAGTAAAGTAGGCTGTAACGTTTCAGCCAGAAATCAACAGATACTAATCCGGCGATAGCTGCAAATAGCCAACTTAAATGACTTTTAGCTTTGCCATTGAGGGTATTTCGTTCGTTACGCCGTTGTGGTGTAAAACTGCCTTTGAGGAAATAAACCAGAATAGTTAATATTAGTCCCCAAACCAAAGCGAATAACAACCAGTTGCGAATAGCTTCGTAAAGCGGTAACTGGAAGACATAAAAGCCGATGTCCTGTTGAAAGATGGGATCGCTATTACCAAAACTAGTAGGATGCAGATATTTAAGAATAGTTTCCCACATTAGGGTACTAGCACTCGCTGCGCCAAACCCAATAAACAAAATCAACGCTAAAGCTAGGAAATTGATGAATTTATCGCTATATTCTGCCAATGCGCTGTCTTCAAACAAGCGAAAGTAACGATGCCGCGTATGGTGCATGGCAATCTGATAGTTTCTCCAGAGAAACATGGTGTAGAACGCAAAGGTGACAATCCAGATCAGGATTTGCCAAGTCAACCTTTTCCAAAATACTTCGGAAAAACCAACAGTATCAAACCACCATGCTTCAGTCAGAATATGCACTAGTATTTTGGATAGAGACAAACCAACAATCACAATCAGGATGATTATTAAAATGCCTCTGTACTTCAGGTTCATAATTTTGTCTTCCTTAGATTTTATCTAGGAACAGGCTGATACCAAACCTGATAAAGTTGCCGCATTTGTATGATTTCAGCAGTTTGATTTTTAATAATGGACTGAGCTAAATTGCGAACTTCAGGGTGTGTACCATTGTTAATAACCATCCGTGCCATCATGACAGCCATTTGGTGATGAGGAATCATTTGGCTGATAAATTCCTTATCAAAATCTTGAGCATTTTTCAAGGTTTCTAAATCTACATCCATGCCCCTCATATTATGATGCATACACATTCCCATCATTCCCATGCCAGACATTGATGCAACAGGCACTTCTTTGCCATACCATGCCTGATACCAAGTTCGCATTTGTTGAATCTCACGGGCTTGGTCTATTGTAATGGCTTGAGCTAGTTTTTTGATTTCAGGATGTTTAGCACGCGCTAAAGCCAGATTAGCCATCTCCACTGCTTGCTGATGGTGAGGAATCATTATTGTGATAAAATGCTGATCTACCTCACCCATCATCCCTTGTTGGCAAGGAGTAACCTGAGCAGATGGGTGATGAATATTATGTTGTGAATTTGGGGACTGAGCAGGAGTTTTATTGATTATTAATAATCCTCCAACTGCACTAATGCTCAATAACCCTATAAAATTATAAATCAAATTTTTATTGTTCATAACTTCACCTCCTTGCTGTCTAAAATTGGGAAATTGACTCTTATTTCTCTTGTCCCAGAGTGATTAAACAGAGCTAAAGTAATTACTACAAACGTACTTACCAATCAATAGCGAAATACCGCAGCTAATGGGGTATCATCTGGCATCTTTGCCGACTCAACTGCATAGACAATACCGCCATTTAAAATAGTTTGAGTTGCAGCGAAATCTAATAATTCCTCGTCGTTGGGTTCTGCGTCGGGATGCACCTGAACTGTTTGGGTATCTGAGTCAAAAGTACCCCACTGCTGCTGACCAAGGGCGACAATTAACTTGTCAACCCGTCCCTGACAAGCAGCCGGAATAGTTTCCGTAATTTGGCTGGAGGCTTTCCCAGTTCCTAGCAGTTCCCTGTATTGATTGATTGCGTCTTGTTGTGCTTGCAAAAATAATGGTTCTACTATTTCCCAAGCTTGGGCGTGTAATTCTTCTGGTGATAGTAGTTCTGGATTACCTGTTATTCCAGTATCCACGAGATAAGGATAAGTATTTGCTTCTCGGTAAATCGGCAAAAGATACTCTACCCCAGCCAACACTAAGGGAGCGTGTTCTGCTTTGAGTAACTCCTGCAACGCTTCATTGACCCGATGGAAGTAGATGCTGAGGTTTTCCTTCTCATCCTCATCACCAGCACCATGACCGTGAAATACCGTGGCTCCACCAGAAGCGGCGCGTCGTCCACCTGTTGCGCCTGGAGTGCCTGTATGGGAAGGGGTTTGCCGTTCTGGTTCTTCAAACCGTAGTACTTCTTCCAGACTTGGCAGTAAACCAGTTAAATCAATCTCTTCAATATGATGGTGAGTGCCTTCTAATAGCCGAATCAAATTATGGCTGAGAGCCAGGATATAAAAATGTCCATCGCTCTGGAATAAGGGGAATAGAGGTTTAAGGTAAAAATGGTTACTTACAGATACTAGCTCTGCAAAATCTATAGGTAAAGTGTAATATTGGAAAAAATCTTGTGAGCGGAAGACTGCTAAACCATTACTTTGATGTTGCCAAAATTCATACTCATCTAGCTGTCTGACTGGTTCGAGTAAGTTTTTAGCATCTTCAGAACGCCAACCATGCTCAATCAAGTGTTCTTCAGCTTCTCGAATTAAGTTCTTAAACCGGATTGGGTTTTGTTGCGTGTCCATCCCAGCATGGCAAGTTGGGAGAAAAATCGATACACAGATTTCTCTGGGTTGTTTTGCTAGTGTTTCGAGTTCTGCAATAGAGAGTAATTTCATTCGTTTACCTCCTGTGTTTACAGAGAAGGAGTAGAACTGATAGTGGCGTTTTTCCCAGCCTCCAAGTTAACTTCTAATCCTTCTGTTGTTTGTATAATATTGGTATTAAAATTTGCACAAAGAAATTGCATACGCTGACAGATAGCAGTAAATTCTCTACCTTTGGCTAGGTCAACTCGCGTATAACTTAAAAATACAGGTATTAAACGCAACTTATATAAACCGCGATCGCTCACTTCTACCAGAAACACAAAAGACCAATCGTTACGCAACACAGGATCAACTGCATAATCATCCAGAAAATCCCCTGTGTCATAAAGAATTAACCCCTGTTTATACTGTTATACACCTTTTCCAAGGTGGGCAGAATGACCGTGAAAGATATCTACACCCCTATCCACAACTGTGCGAGCAAACTGGCAAAAGTGAAGCGGCGGTGAGATGACCATATTCGGCCCCCAGTGAGCAGAGAAGATAACTTTGCCGATTTTCGGGGAATCTCTTCGTTAACACCCCGACCTAGCATGACATCGCCAATAAATGCTAAAGTGACAGAGTTTGCCATAGGCGGAAGTGGTTGATATTCTCTGGACTATTCAAAAAGTGGTTTGAATCAACAGCCTCAACCTTGTAGATGATGCTTACCAATCAATCTAACAGTACTAGCTTGGAGTCCTTTATCACCTTCTTCCTCTGCAAAACGAACTTCGTCTCCCACCTGCAACTGCTCAAAATCACCATTGAATAGACTGTTGCGGTGAAAATAAACTTCGCTACCATCAGGTGTTTCAATAAAACCGTAGTCTTCATCAGAGAACAACGACGTAATTCGTCCATGAGGCTGTTCTTCATGAGTCTTGGTTTCCTGACGCAGCATACTGGTGTGGTCTTGCAGCTTACGCTTGGCTGCATCAAAAGCATCACGAATTGCTACATAAATATCCTCGTGGGATTGATGTTCAGGTGGGTCACGGTTGACAACGATTTCCCCTGTTGGCACAGTGATGTCAATTCGCACCTGATAAAGTTTACCGTTACGTTGATGTCGATGTGGGGCATCAACTGTGACTCGACATCTGGTAATCCGGTTATAAAAATGCTCTAGTTTATCAGCTAAGGAGCGAATTTTTGCTTCTACCGCTTCTGATGGTGGAATGTTGTGAAAGGTGATTTGTAGTGGGATGATCATGTTTTCTCCTATTTCTCAAGTGTCTCTTGCCTGGATTGACCGATTGCTCAAGCAAGGTGCTAATTAAGATGCGTTTTCCCAATCACATAACAACTCATACTCTTGTTTCACTGGGAGTTGACGGAGGGGAACTTGAGGAGTACCAATATCTGTTGAATGTTGAGATAACTGTTTTTTCTTAATTACCTTTTTTACCTGCAATTTTGGTTGAGTGGCTGTAATGGTCATTCTACTCACCTCCCACACTAAATTAGGAAAGAAAAATCGTTATATCTGCGACATATATAGCAGCAATTACAACTCATTAATCAATGTATATGAAAATTTTGAACTTGAATTATTAACTTTGACCTTCAATTTCTATTATTTCTCTAAAAGTCAATGCCAACGAAGAAACGATAATAAAGTATATACAATTTTAAGAACTGACTGCAAATTGCTGTGTCAAAAGTTCATGGATTGCAGCATCAATAATTTGAGCAAAATTCTCATACCAGAGAGAGATTGTATACAAAGTTTCTGGTGTTAGTAAACATATAAGTTTATCTACCTCACGGCTTAATTCTTGACAAGTTTTGGCTAATCCTACCGGAACTGCAACAATAATTTTCTGAGGCTTTTGTTCTCTTACAATAGCAATAGCAGCACGCATGGTTGAGCCAGTGGCGATACCATCATCTACAAGAATGATAGTGCGATTGCTAATTTCTGCTGGCGAAAGATGACCCCGATAAGCTCTGTCGCGTCGCTCTAATTCTCGTTGTTCTCTAGCTGCAACATCATCAATTGTTTTCCCAGAAATCCCCAACCAACTAACAACATCATAATTAAGGCAACGTACACCACCAGAGGCAATGCTACCCATTGCTAATTCTTTATGTCCTGGTACAGTCAGTTTACTCACCAAACAAATATCCCACGATACATTTAAAGCTGTGGCTACTTCAAAAGCAACAGGTACACCACCGCGCACGAGTCCTAACACTAATACATCTGGATTATGGGCATAATCTGTCAGTTTGTTAGCTAATTGTTGCCCTGCTTCAGCGCGATTTCGGAATCTTGTTTTGATTTGACTCATAGTAGCCATAACTGACCGCCGCTTACAAGATATCTTTTAGGTTAGGTAACAAATTTGAGAAAGTTGTGAGGAAAGTAAAACTACCTCACAAGTTCTTCAACTTTTTCTTTTAGCATTAAATTAAAGCCAAAAAATTGAGCCACTTTGCACTTAGAAATTTAAACACTTCTAACTTAGAAAAACTGGTGAATTTACTATGCAAAACTTATCTAATCAACCAGTGAAAAGCGCACATGAACTCAAAAGAAAGTATGCAGCAGGAGAAAGAGATTTTCGTGCAGCTGAGTTATCTAAAGCTGACTTACAAGAAACTTATTTAGAAGGAGTAGACCTGAGTGGAGCTAACTTGGATGCAGCCAAACTTAGTAAAGCAGACTTGAGTGGTGCTAATCTCAGTGGAGTTTATTTAAGAAAGGCAAATTTGAGAGGAGCTAACCTCAGTGGTGCAGATTTGTTTAAAGATAAATTGGTGGGAGCAGATTTGAGTGAAGCTGACCTCCGAGGTGCAGATTTGAGAGGAGCTAACTTGAACGGGGCTAACTTAAATGCAGCCAAATATGATAGCTACACAGTTTTTCCAGAGGATTTTGACCCTGTAAGCACCAAAATGATGCAGTTGGAAGAATAACAAGGAGATATGTTATGGCTCATGTCCTGACATCAGAGAAAGTCTTCCCTCGAATGGTAGAGTTACGCAGACATTTACACCGCCATCCTGAACTGGCATTTGAGGAAAAAAAGACAGCATCCATCGTTATAGATGAACTTAAGCGTTTAGGTATTCCTTTTTGGTATGGCGGGGTGGGTAGTGGCATCATTGCCAAGCTGATCAATGCTAGACAAGGAGCGCCGACAATTGCTTTGCGGGCTGATATGGATGCTCTCCCCGGACAAGAAAATACAGGATTGTCCTTTGCTTCTTTGCACCCAGGTAAGATGCACGCCTGTGGTCACGACGGTCACATGTCAATGGTGTTGGGCGCAGCAGCTTTATTGAAAGAGAATCCGCCACCGGGAAACGTGGTTTTCATCTTTCAACCTGCGGAGGAAAAGGGTGCTGGCGCGAAAGTGATGATCCAATCTGGTGCTTTAGAAGGAGTAAATGCTATCTTTGGCGGTCATGTTACCCGTCACTACCAAGTCGGCGAGATTATGGTTGCCAAGGGAGTAATTACTGCCCAATCTGATGGCTTTACTATTCGCGTCAAAGGAAGAGGCGGACACGGAGCTAGACCCCATGAAGCTGTTGATGCTGTAGTTGTTGCCGGACTGCTAATTATGGCTGTGCAAACCTTAGTTTCACGAGAAATTAACCCCGCCTATCCTTCAGTAGTTACCATCGGTAAAGTAGAAGCAGGTAGTGCGGGTAATGTCATCGCTGAGGAAGCAATTTTAGAAGGTACTATCCGCACCACAAACTTAGATGTGCAGAACTACATAATTGATGGCTTGAAGCGCATAGCCACAGCCGTAGGAGAACTGCACAATGCCAGAGTAGAGGTAGAAATTCGCCACGGATACCCACCTGTGATTAATACAGGAAAAGAAGCAGAAATTGCTCGACGGGCTGTAGTTGAGATTTTGGGTTCCAAGGGATTAGTCACAATGGATCATCCCAGCATGGGAGCAGAAGATTTTTCCTTCTACTTGTTACACGTTCCTGGGTGTTACGTCAGATTTGGTGCTTGTCAACAAGGTTGTGAGAACATTCCTTTGCATAGTCCTTCCTTTGACTTTGACGAAGAAGCATTGAAAGTTGGCGCAGCTTTCTTTGATCGGGTGGTTCGAGAAGCGATCGCAAAATACGCAGATAATTCCCAGTAGAAAACAGCACAAGGCACTTAAGTAATATTTATGAAAAGCGCAGATTTAATCAATTTGGCAGGGTTTCAAGAAGTTGAACATACGGCTGACTGGGCTTATCGCGTTTGGGGTCAGAATTTAACTCAGTTATTCATCCAAGCAGCGATCGCTCTTTATTATTTAGCTGATGTTCAGTTAACCTCAGAGTGTTCAATTACGCGAAAAATTCAACTCCAAGGTGTTGATTATGTCAGCCTACTGGTTGCTTGGTTGAATGAACTTTTGTATTTACATGAAAGTGAGAACTTAGCATTTGACCAATTTAAAATCTTGCATCTCGATCCACACTCTCTAGAGGCGGAAGTCACAGGTAGCCAAGTGCAGAAATGGCAGAAATTTATTAAAGCAGTCACATATCACAATCTCTCGATTCAAGAAACAGAAAAAGGATTGGAAGCTACATTAGTATTAGATGTTTGAATTAGTCAAAAGTTAACAGTTATTCTCCCCTACTTCCCATTTTCAACTTACGAGGGGATATGGTTTCTAAACAAGATTTTCGCCGTATTAATGATTATTTGTGGGAAATTCCTACCTCATTTCATCCAAAAATGCAGGTTCCTGTCTGGATTTTTGCCGATGAAGAAATCCTCGAAGATGCTTTGGGCGATTTATCAATAATTCAAGCAGTGAATGTTGCGCGTTTACCTGGGCTAGTAGGCCATGTAGTTGTTATGCCTGATGTTCACCAAGGCTATGGAATGCCTATTGGTGGCGTGATGGCAGCACGAGTTCCAGGGGGAATAATTTCCCCAGGAGCAGTTGGTTATGATATCAACTGTGGTGTGCGTGTTTTGACTTCTACAATTAAGTATGAGAATGCCAAACCCTATTTAAGCGATCTCGCCAGTGTCCTTTATCGCAATTGTCCTAGCGGTGTGGGAGAAAAAGGCAGTGTCCCTCTGACGAATGAAGAATTAGACCAAGTATGTCAACAGGGTGCTAATTGGACGCTAACTCAAGGTTACGCCGAAGCAGAAGATTTGCAACGCACGGAAGAGTTTGGCTGTTTGGCAGGGGCAGATCCAGATGCGGCTAGTAAGCGAGCAAAAGAGCGCGGCAAAGGTCAACTAGGAACCTTGGGCGCGGGAAATCATTTCCTAGAGGTGGATGTAGTTGAAGAAGTATTTGACCAGGAAGCGGCAGAAGTGATGGGTTTGCACGCAGGTTGTTTAGCGGTGCAAATTCATTGCGGTTCTCGTGGCTTTGGGCATCAAATCTGCACAGATTATGTACAAGACTTGCAATTTGCGGTAATTCGCTATGGAATTGATTTACCAGACCGAGAGTTAGTTTGTGCGCCAATTGAATCACCAGAAGGACAAGGCTATTTAGCAGCGATGAAGTCAGCAGCTAACTATGCTTTTGCTAACCGTCAGGTTTTAGCATGGCATACACGGCGGAGTTTTCAAGAGGTGTTTGGTAAACAAGACTCAACACTACGCCAAGTTTATGATATTGCTCACAATATGGCCAAAATTGAAACCCACGAAGTTGACGGCGAAAACTTGACAGTCTGCGTCCACCGTAAAGGAGCAACACGAGCATTTGGCCCAGGCTTTGCTGGTTTACCTACGGAATATCGTCCTTTGGGACAACCTGTTCTTGTTCCTGGTTCGATGGGTACGCACAGTTGGATTTTACTAGGGACACCAGCAAGCGATCGCCTATCTTTTGGTTCGAGTTGTCACGGTGCAGGAAGGGTGATGAGTCGTCACAAAGCCAAACGAGAAATTAGAGGCGATCGCCTCAAGGACGAACTAGAACACGAAGGGATTAGCATCCGGGCTGGGTCTATGTCCGGTTTAGCTGAGGAAGCACCCCAAGCATACAAAGATGTCAGTCGAGTGGTAAATGTGGTTAGCCAAGCAGGAATTGCTCGTAAAGTAGCGCGTCTGCATCCCATCGCTGTAGTTAAAGGATAAATTGACATGGGTGATATGGAGTTCAAAAGCTCTCCTGAATTCTCTTTGGGGATGGAAATTGAGTTGCAATTGCTCAATCCTGATACTCTGCAATTGGTAGATGGCATTTTACCTCTGTTGGCACAAAATCCTGAAAATTCCTGGATTCAGCCAGAATGTAACCAAGCGATGGTAGAGATTGCCTCTCAGGTTTGCTCAAATATCCCTGAGTTAGAAGCTAATATTGTTGCTATTCTGCGTGACCTCAAAACCAGATGTCAAGCACTGGGGATGACGATTTGTGCAGCCGGAACTCATCCATTTTGCGATCGCTTTGCCTCTATCACCCCAATTCCCAGATATCTGGCCCAGCAAGCTGGATCTGGCTACCTTGCAGATTTAATGATGACTTGTGCGGTTCAGCTTCATGTAGGAATGCCATCGGGTGATGTAGCTATAGATATTATGGGCAGACTTAAACCCTATCTCCCCATTTTGTTGGCTTTGTCTGCTAGTTCACCCTTTTGGTGGGGTCATGATACTAGCTTTGCTTCCTTTCGCCAAAGGTTTTTATCATCTTTGAGAACCTATGGTATTTGTCCCACTTTTAAAAACTGGCAGGATTTTACTAATTTCTTTGCCACTGCTCAAAATGCAGGGATGTTGGAGATTATTCGCGATATCCATTGGGATTTGCGTCCCCAACCTGATTTCGGAACTCTTGAAGTTAGGGTGATGGATGCTCAACCAACAATCAAAGAGTCGATGATGCTGGCTGCCTTTGTCCATTCTTTAATTGTGGATTTGCATCGTTACAGTCAAGGAAAGCAAACAGAATTTTTTTTAACGCCTCTTCCTTGGTTAATTGAGAAGGAAAACTACTTTCGCGCATCTCGCTGGGGTTTAGATGCTCACTACATCGAAGATGAACAAGGTAATAGCAGACCCATCAAAAATATAGTTAAAGATATTTTGAATACACTCATAGAAACTGCCGATACTTTGGGAAATAGCTCATATCTATTCCAATTAGAAAAAAGATTAGACCAAGGAGCAAGTTATATTCGACAACGGCGAGTGTTTGAAAGCACAGGTTCTTTAAAGGCGGTGGTTGCTTCTTTGGTGAGTGAGTTGGAAGCTGAATTAGCTATTAAGAGCAGACAGGAGGCTGTAGCCTACGGCTGGCTGTAAGGCTCACCAGAAAGTAAGCCACGCAAGATCATTAACTGGCACAATTATGCCTGACGGTACTATCCATCAAGACTACTAAAAGATATCGTTGGAAGAAAATCTGAAAATTGACAATCTGCGGATGGTCAGTTTTGGGAAAATATTCTTGAGGGAGGTAGAAGATGCCTCAACTAGCACCGCATATATTTGATATTTTATACGAAAAAGGTGTAGAATATGCCTTTGGTATACCTGGAGATTTTGCCTTAACACTATTCGATGCATTAGCAGACAGCAAGATTGCACCTATTGTCATGACGCACGAACCCTGCGTAGGCTTTGCGGCTGATGCTTACTCCCGAATGCGGGGTTTGGGTTTAGCGGTTGTTACTTATAGCGTTGGCGGCTTAAATATGGTGAATGCTGTAGCTGGTGCTTATGCCGAGAAGTCTCCATTGGTCATTTTAAGCGGCGGGCCAGGTGTGCGGGAACAACGGGAGCATGACTTGTTACATCATAAGGTGAAAACTTTTGACACACAACGGCGTGTTTATGAAGAAGTCACCCTCTACGCCACAAAGCTAACCGATCCAAAAACAGCCGATGCTCAGATTCATCGTGCGCTTGACTATGCAACGACATTCAAACGTCCTGTTTATTTGGAAATTCCCCGTGATCTAGTTTATGCGGAGATTACAGAGTCAGAACACTTGCCACCACCAATCAAGCGCACTGATCCAGATACTTTAATGGAAGCCATTGCAGAAACTCTGGAGATGCTCAAGCGATCGCACTCACCAGTCATTCTTGCTTGTGTTGAAATTCATCGCTTTGGCTTACAGGAACAACTTCTAGCCTTGGCAGAAAAACTTGGTGTACCAGTCTGCTCAACAATGTTAGGAAAATCTGTTTTTCCCGAAAGACATCCGCAATACATCGGTATTTACAATGGTGAGGCTGGGGATTTAAATGTGCAGAAAATCGTTGAAGAATCAGACTGTGTGCTGATGTTGGGAGTGTTTATGACTGATATCAACCTGGGGATGTTTACCGCTCATCTCAACCCAAGTTGTACAGTGTATGCAACTTCAGAACGCATCGCCATTAAGCATCACGAATACCCCAATGTGAGGTTTGAAGATTTCATCACCACCTTGCTTGATAGTCCAGATTTGCCTCATTGGGATTCATCCGGCATCTATACTATGAAACCGCGTGTTACGCCATCTGTGGGTAAAATTTCCATGAGTGGACTACTTTATGAACTCAATCAGTTCATTGACAGTAACACTCTACTAGTGACGGATGTTGGAGATACCCTATTTGCAGCAGATGATATCCAGACACAGCAAGGCACATCATTCTTATGTCCCGCCTTCTACGCAAGTATGGGGTTTGGCGTTCCTGGGGTGATTGGCGCACAATTAGCCGACCCATCCCGACGAGCGATCGCTTTGGTTGGCGATGGGGCATTTCACATGACAGGAATGGAATTGCTCACAGCGCAACGCTTAAGACTAAACCCGATTGTTATAGTCATTAACAATGGCTCATTTGCTAGCCTCCAGGCAATGGGACATCAAGAAGCGGCTTTTGTCCAAATTCCCACAATGGACTATGCCCAGTTAGCCAATGTTCTTGGTGGTCATGGCTTTGTGATCCACACCAGTAAACAACTACAACAAGCCTTACACACAGCGCAAAATAGTAGCAATTTCAGTATTCTTGATGTTCATCTCTCACCTGACGATGTTTCGCCTGCTTTACAAAGATTGAGCGCACTATTTACCAAATCCCTAACAGGATAGTTAATGATTAATCAATAATTACAGCACTTTTTATGTAAGTGAAGTATCTTCCCTCACCCGTCCTATCAGACACCTTCTTCTTGGTCAGCAAAGGGTCAGGGAGGCGTGTATTCCATCAACTTGCAATTTGCTGTATGAAAAACTTTGCCAATCCCTAACCCCCAATAACCAATGGATAATATTTTTCGCTTTGCTGATGAGCTAGGCCCAGTCAAGATTATTCATATCTACGAAAGAGAAGTTGATCTAAAAGCCATTGTTGTGGTTGATAACATTGATTGTGGCCCCGCGATCGGTGGAGTACGTATGGCTACAGATGTGACGACAGAAGAAGTTTTTCGATTGGCACGAGCTATGACTTTAAAAAATGCTGCTGCTGACTTACCCCACGGCGGCGGTAAATCTGCAATTTTAGCCGACCCGAAACAACCTTTAGCAGATAAGGAACGCTTGGTACGTACCTTTGCTAGTGCTATCAGGGATGTGACTGAGTATATCCCTGGCCCCGATATGGGAACAGATGAACAGTGCATGGCTTGGATCAAAAAAGAGATTGGTCGTGCTGTAGGATTACCAAAAGCAATAGGGGGTATCCCCTTAGATGAAATTGGTGCTACTGGTTTTGGTATAAGTATTTGTGCAGAGATAGCTAGCAAGTTTTGTCACCTCAATCTAGAAGGCGCACGTATTGTCATTCAAGGTTTCGGTTCCGTTGGGAAAAACGCTGCTCGCTTTTTAACGGCTAAAGGAGCGTTACTTATAGGAGCCGCAGATTCTCAAGGAACCCTTTTTAATCCTCTGGGAATCGATGTTAAGCAGGTAATCAAACTGAAAAATTCTGGTAAGAGTGTGATTAATTATCCACAGGGAGACAAACTAGATCGGGACGCAGTTATTGACATCGAGTGCGATATTTGGATACCAGCAGCCAGACCGGATGTTATCCATGCTGATAATGTTGACCGCCTGAAAACGCAGCTTGTGATCTCAGGTGCTAATATCCCGTTTACCGAAGCAGCAGAAAAGATATGTCATGAACGAAGTATTATTGTAGTACCTGATTTCATCGCCAATGCAGGTGGTGTAATCTGCGCTGCGGTTGAGTATGATGGCGGAAATCAGACCACAGCCTTTGAAACTATTGCAAAGAAAATTTGCCACAATACTACGCTAGTTTTAGAACAAGTTGCCAAAACAGGTAAGCTACCACGACAGGCTGCTCTGGAACTTGCCCAGAGACGGATATGTCTTGCTAGACAAGATATTTAAAATATAGTTAAACGGTGCTACTTGATGTGCTTTTTTATTAATATTGATCGGATTCTCTATTTTATACCGTGAAATTCCTTATAATTTTTTCTTAGAGAATCAGGTATATAAATATCTGCGTATGGTTGCTCAAGTTTTTTTACTCACATTTCAGAGGGTGCTATTTATCTGGGCGATCGCATTGGGCTTTACGTCTGTATATAAGTTCCAGATTATACAGATTTTCTTTTGGAATCTCTAGGTTACAAGCTAAAACTGGAACCCTATCTATGTTATGAGTATCACAAATATAAGGTGTGATATAGAATTCACGGTGTTCATGATACCAAGGAGTACCTACTAAAGGGTTGGGTACTCCAATTCTAGAAGCTAAATACATTCCTCCAAAGTTAATATTTTTTGACGTATATTTATCTGGATATTGCTTAATTAGCTCTGTGGCAATTTTTATCGTATTTTGACCTATTTGCCTTTCGTTAATATTAGCGACCGCCATACAATATGAGCGACTATTCTTTTCTGATAGACTATCAGCTATCAAAGGCAATATATAGCTAATATATTGTAAATCTTTAAATGTTTCGCATTTATTTTCGCTAATACCTTGTAAAGATATAATATCAGCAAATAGTTTGATATTATGATATAATTGTTTTTTTACAAAATTTATATCAGGTTGTCTATTATTGTGAATACAGTCCATAAAATAGGATTTAAAATCTTCCAAAATAGATACAGGTGTAATGATTTTTACTTGACGTAAATCTGCAAGATTTTCTTCAAGAACTCTACGATATTCAACGACTACTTGAGTATGTCTATTACTTACCTTTGCTATATACTCTAGTAATTGATGATTACTACAAAAACCTTGCAAATAAGCATCTAGAAGCATATAGCTACAGTATTGTATAGCATCAGGCACAGTAATTTTTACACAGCTATAAATATTCTGCGCTTCGATTAACTGAGCAATTACACTAGCCTGCCTTTCAATTGTTTCCTTTTCTGTGAATGCTGGACGTTCATCATAAAAAATATTTTTGATAGGCTGATTAATCTTAATTCTGGGATTAATCAAAGATATTTCTGAACCATCCTCAAGTAAAGCAATAATTCCATAAGCTCCATAAAGACATAAAACGGCATTAACAATGGCATTTTGTATAGGGAGTAAGTTAGCAGATGTAAATTTAGTCTGCATAAAATAAATATAACTTGGTGGCCATGCAGGAGTCTGAACTTGTAAACATCTGACATCAGTTCCAGGAATTTTGATGCAATAAGTTTCTTCAGATATATTCTCTGAAGTCAGAGATTGCCATGAATGTGGTACTAAACCTTGTGAAGCAAAATATTGTAGAACTTTGTTGGGTTGATTTACTCGTTTATCTTTAATAATCTGCTCTGGTAAAAGTATTTGCATGGTTGGATCTTGTCTAAAAGCTTCAGAAGGAAGGACTGAATTTAAAGTCCATAAACCAATTTCGTCGCATCTAAGTTCTTTAAAGATGCTATCTTGATGATTTGCTGTGCTGAGATAGGGCGATACGCTATTTAGAGAACTTAACATATGTTGAATAAGTCCGGTATCTGCTTTTTTTGCTGTTGATTCTTAGATAATTTAACTTTTTATTAGTAGGATAGATTCATACAACGGTTCTGTGGTTCTCGAAGACATTAAACAACAAATTCACTGTATCGTCTTGTGTGCATCTTATCCTTACGCCGTGGTGGGAGTCAGTCAAAGTTTTGGCGTGACTCCAGATTTAATCAGTGGGATAGCTACTAGCACCACTGCGGGTGTAGAACTGGTAGAAAAGCTCACAGGTGTTGTGGCTTTAACTCTACCAGATCACCAGTATCTACCCAAACTGATACAGATATTAAAAGCCAAGTTAGCCTTTAACTAACTGGAATAGGTTGACCGCTAGACAGCACCAATGGGAAATTATGGACATTAGGCGCGTGCATGACACTGAGACCAATATTGGCACGGTTTAAGATATCAGCGTCGCTTCTAATTACATTACCCCGACTATCTAAGATGGAATGATTAAAGTTAAAGCCATTGAGACTAAATGCCATTGAACATACACCCATCGCCGCAAACCAAATACCTATTGTTGGTAATGCTGCTAATAAGAAATGGAAAGCACGATGATTTCTGCTAGCAAAGGTAGGAATCAACAAGCGTCTCAAGAAGCTATGGTGTTCCTGCCAAGTATTTGTATGTCACTTGCTGCTGACCCAACTTATATCCAGCATTGATGGATTCATTTTCATCGGTATTGCGAATTAGTGTTGAAGCCACTAAAGAACCATGCAAAGAACTCAACAGTGCGCCACCAAACACACCTGCTACACCCAACATATGGAACGGGTGCGTCAGGATATTATGATCGCCTTGGAAAGCCAACATAAAGTGGAAAGTTCCAGCGATTCCCAAAGGTAAACCATCAGAAAAACTACCTTGACCAATGGGATAAACTAGCAAAACGGAAGTAGCAGCAATCACGGGTGCAGAATAGGCAACTGCTATCCAAGGACGCATTCCTAAACGATAGCTAAGTTCCCAAAATCGCCCTAGTAAGCACCAAATACCAATCAGAAAATGCAGCACAATCAACTGATATGGCCCACCATTGTAGAGCCATTCATCCATTGATGCCGCTTCCCAGATAGGATAAAAGTGCAAACCAATGGCAGCAGAAGTCGGCACCACTGCGGCTGTAATTAAATTATTCCCCTCCATTAGTGAACCCATAATTGGCTCACGTATGCCATCCATATCTACGCTAGGCGCAGCAATAAAAGCCAAAACAAAACAGGTGGTAGCAGCTAGCAAGGTAGGAATCGACAATACACCAAACCAGCCGATATAAATCCGATTTTCTGTGCTGGTAATCCACGCACAAAAACTATCCCATAAATCAAAAAAATTAAATTCCTTTTGACGTTGAACAATGGTACTCATGGTTTTTAGCTCCTAAGTAATTCCAAGTTCAAAATTTTTCTACGACTTTTAGCAGATGCCTATCGCTTAGGTTTGACCTACCGTTGTATGTTCAGCAATTACGATAGTTTTCAGAGAGTAGAGTTGCCAGTAATCAATTAGTTGAATATCTCTAGTTTGAAGTTAGAAAAAGAATTTGAGGAACTTGTGAGGAAACACAATACTTATGAAAAATTAAATTTTGTCATAATTGAGATTAACAACATAGTCAACGCATCTTAAAAGTAAGTAAACCAAAGATTTCCCAGTCAAAGCGACAATATCTTGATCTAATAGCAAATATTAGCTGATCGGTAGCTACTATTGTCAATCAAATCGAGAATGTGCGATCGCTTCTACGAGTAGAAGTTGCAGAACAGATGCTCTAAGAGATTAGTCCACTAACCCAACATTATTACTTATGAACTAGAAAAACGTTAAAGGAGGAAAGAGGAATCAAAAACCTTTTTTCTTTGTTCGTTTTTCAGCCAAACGCCATCCTGAAGTTAAATATTCAGTTGCTCAATAGTCTGGCGGAGAATTTTACTAGAATGTTGTAACTGTTGTAATTCTGTTTTATTCAACGAGAGATTCAAAACCCTCGTAACGCCCTGACGGTTAACTACCGCAGGTAAACTCAAACACACATCTTGAATACCATGAATATCATTAATGAGGCTGCTGATTGTTAAAACTCGGTTTTGATTACGTAAAATTGACTGTGTAATTTGGGCTACTGCCAAGCCAATCGCATAGGAAGTTGCTCCTTTACGCTGGATAATCTCGTAAGCAGCATTCTTCACTTGTGCAAAGATATTTTGTAATTGCGGATCTATCTGTTTGCCTTCTTCCCACGTTTCATCTAGAAGGTGCATTCCAGATATATTTACCTTGCTCCAAACCGGAACTTCACTATCACCGTGTTCCCCAATAATGTAAGCGTGTAAACTACGTGGGTCAATTTGAAACTTTTGGGATAACAAATAGCGAAAACGTGCAGTATCTAAGACGGTTCCCGTCCCAATTACACTAGAACTAGGCAACCCAGAAATTTTGAGACAGACATAAGTCATGATGTCTACTGGATTGGTAACAATCAGCAAAATCGCTGTTGAACAAAATTTAACAACTTCTGGAATTAAGCTTTGGAAAATTTCCACATTTCTGTTTACTAAATCTAAACGAGTTTCTCCTGGCTTCTGCTTGGCTCCAGCAGTAATAATGACAATATCTGCATTCTCTCCGTCAGCTAAAGTTCCTGCTCTAATTAATGTTGGTTAAACAAAGGGGAGTCCATGTTGTAAATCCATGACTTCCCCTTCTAATTTGTGCTGATTGATATCAACAATTACTATTTCATCTAAGATATTTTGGATCAGCAGCGAATAAGCACAAGCCATCCCTACCTGACCTGCACCAACAATTACTCCTTTACGGGGTTGGCGAATGATAGGAGAAATAGATTTCTCTCCTGATGAGGATGTAAATAAGTTTTCAAAAAACATACAAACAATTAACCTATGTAATGCCCATCTTCCTTTAACCTTGGAGCCTCATTTGACAGACCAAATGATTTAACTCGTTGACCAACGTAGCATTGCAAAAACTGCTGTTTGTTCTGCGGTGTTGGATTGATTTTTCCACTCTTTCAAAAGGGTTTTCGGCAGCGTTCTCACCATTTCTACCATAACTCCTGCTACATCGTTTTCTGAAAACTTTTGCGGGATTTTAGCTTGTAATTCTGGCGATCGCAGACAATCCAAAAACCCGTGAATTAAAATTGGAGCATTGCCCGCAGGAGGCGTAAAAATTAACGCCTCATTCTCGGCGACAGCCCGCGAGCGAAACTGCTCTAAGTTTCCCCAACCGATATATTCACACTGCAACGAGTTGCCAATCATGGTTGAACTCCTTGGCTCCAATCGGGACAGAAAATTAAATTACATCCATCTTGACAACTCAATCACGACTGACTGCTGACTCCTTGAGTTGTTCGCCCAGTCATCTCACTGGGATGAATGCGGTAGATGACAATGACATTTGCTCGTCCCCAAACATCTATCCACGTTCGATTCAATGCAGGAGAAAGTTGTGGATTCTGTGCTTTGATCAATTGCATCGCATGAGTTAACTCTTGCTGCTCAGTTAGGCGTTCAGCCCAACCCCTGACAATTACACTGCGCCAATGGGATAAATTGTGAATCTCTTCGACCTGTAAGCACACTTCCGGATTTGCATCAATGTACTTCGTCTTCATTCCTTCGGTTGTAAAGATGTACAGATTGGGATTCTCGAAATAATAGTGCATCGGCACTACATAGGGATGTCCTTCCGATGTACAGCCTAAGTGTCCATACTCTATCTTCTGTAGAAGATCATGTATTTCCTTTGCTCCCATTTCATCAATATCTAACACAGTCTTTCTTCCTTGCAAATACAATAATTCAACTTCGATTGGTTCTGCTTCTATACAAATCCATTAGGATAGAATCTCAATCCTCAAGAAGAAATACACCCACGGAAAGAGAAGAAAGAGCAAATTAAATTTTTGAACTATCTCCTTTGCGATTGATTAATCCCTATCTAAAGATAGATAAGCCACTATCTTTGTTCGAGAATTTGACTGAAAAATTCCTCACATATTCCTCACATTTTGTTGGTAACCTCAAAGTAGAGTCCACATTTCAAACAGCAAAGTGGCAAAAGATGGGCCACTGTATATATTCATCAAACTCCAAGATAAGTAGAAAGTATTGGAGGAAAAGTATGCTCAATGTTGTGCGTCGTAGTCAGATTATCGGTTGGATAGCAATAGATAGCTCCACAGCTAATAGTTTTGGTGAGTTAGAAGAAGTTTGGTTAGATGATTCTGGGCGTATTGCTTATTTTTCGGGTGGAGAAACATATTTACCAGTAGAAAAAATTGCTGGGGTAGGTATGGGTGCAGTTTCTGTTTATTATCCTCCACTAGAAGACACGCCAGAAAACCTCCGCCGCTTGCATGAAATTACAGTTGAATCTACACTAGGTGAGCCTCTTGGCTGGGTGGAAGATTTTTTATTTGATTGGCAAACGGGAGAAATCGCCGCTTACATTGTGGCGGGAGAAATTGCGGCTCATTTTGGTGGACGCGCAGTGTTGTATCCCGAAGATGTTGAGGAAATTACCATTGATAAACTAATTATCGGTGAAGATGTTAAACATCAACTTGAAGCTGAGTCAGAGGGACTCAAGGGTTTCTTCAGCGAGAAATCACAACAGGTACAACATTTAGTACATATCATAGGCGATCGCCTACATCATCTGATTGCCCCCAGCGATAAACCAGAAGTTGTCCGCGTCAAAATCAAGGAAGTTAGCGACGAAGTAGCAGCTTCTACTAATCATCCACATCATGCTGTGCAAGAAGCTACGGAGTTCTTACAAGAGCAATGGCATAGTTTACAACAAAGTATTACCCGTGCAGGAGAGCGTGCAAAAGCGTCTCTAGATGCCGCCTGGAAGCAAATCCACCAAACAAAGTCTTGATTATGGACAAATTCATCCTCTTTGCTGGCACAGCTAACCCTGATTTAGCTGCCGCAGTTGCCCAGAAACTCGACATTCCTTTGGGGAAATCTCTGGTGGAACGCTTTCCAGATGGTGAGGTAAATGTGCGGCTTCTGGAATCGGTACGCCAAAAGTCTGTATTTATCCTCCAGTCTACAGCACCACCTGTCAATGAACATTTAGTAGAACTTTTAGCTTTTGCAGATGCTTGTCGTCGATCTGCGGCTGGTCGAATTACAGCGATTATTCCTTACTTTGGCTACGCCCGTGCTGATAAACGTCACGGTAGGCGCGAGCCAATTACCGCCAGTATGGTAGCTGAAGTGTTACAGGCTGTCGGGGTAAATCATGTTGTCACCCTGGATTTACACACACTGCAAATTGAAGGTTTCTTTCGTATTCCTGTAGACAGTCTGACGGCTGTACCCATTTTTTGTGAGGCTATACGCCATTACTTACCACCTAATTTCGTAGTTGTATCTCCAGATACGGGGCGCGTCCAAATGGCAACCCAGTATGCCCAAAAGCTCGATAGTTCGGTAGTCGTGCTACACAAACACCGCACCAGTGGCACAGAAACAGAGGTAACTCGTGTTGTGGGTGATGTAAAGGGTTGTGCCTGCTTAATTATCGATGACATGATTTCTACTGGCGGCACTCTTGCTAAAAGTATTGAAGCCTTACTCAAAGCCGAAGCACGTCCAGAAATAATTATTGCTGCTACTCATGGGTTGTTTGTCAAAGAAGCACGGGCTAAGTTAAGCCATCCCAGTGTGAAGGCGATTTTTGTTACCGACAGTGTAACTCCCAAAGAAACCGACTGGCAGCAATTAAAAATTGTCTCGATCGCACCTTTAATTGCTACTACTATTCAACGATTTAAAACAGATGGTTCAATTAGTGATTTATTTTAGAGGTATAAAAATATGTGGCAAAAGTTCCGTAATCGGACGGAGGCTGGGAAACTGTTAGCGGCTGAATTAACAGAGTATGCTAATCGTCCAGATGTTTTAGTATTGGGGCTTCCCCGTGGCGGTGTGCCTGTAGCATTTGAAGTAGCCAAGGCACTTGATGCACCATTAGATGTCTGCTTAGTGCGGAAACTAGGTGTACCAGGACACAAGGAACTGGCGATGGGTGCAATTGCTACCGGAGGAGTCCGTGTATTAAATGAAAATGTTGTAGATTGGTTGCGGATTCCCCAAGCAACTATTGATGAAGTCGCCGCAATCGAAATGGGGGAATTAGAGCGTCGGAACATAGCCTATAGGGGTAATCGTCTGCTACCGAAAGTCAAAAATCATACGATTATTTTAGTTGATGACGGTATTGCTACGGGTGCAACTATTCGTGCAGCAATCGCCACATTAAAACAGCAACAACCCCGTGAACTGGTAGTTGCAGTTCCCGTTGCAGGTGTAGCCACTTGTGAAGAACTGCAAGCAGAGGTAGATCGGGTTGTCTGCGTGATGATGCCAGAAGATTTATATGCGATCGGCCTTTGGTATGAAGATTTTGGGCAAACAACCGACGCTGAGGTATGTGAACTTTTGACAAGACAAAAATTACTGGTAGCTAATGATTTGTAAACAGAGGTTCAGTCAATGGATAGGACATTAACACAGAATCCCCAAGAACATCTGGTGTCGGTGACAGCAGGTGAGGTTAAGCTAGAGGGAAATTTGGTGATTCCTGATGGTGCGACAGGCATAGTGTTATTTGCTCATGGTAGTGGTAGCAGCCGTCACAGTCCGCGTAATCGCTATGTTGCTGAAGTCTTACAACAGGCAGGACTCGCAACTTTATTAATTGATTTACTGACGCTGGAAGAAGAAGAAATTGACCTGCGAACAAGACATTTGCGCTTTGATATTGGTTTGTTAGCCTCGCGGTTAGTTGGGGCTACAGATTGGCTGACACAAAACCCAGATACTCGACATCTGAAAGTAGGTTACTTTGGCGCGAGTACAGGGGGTGGTGCAGCCCTCGTCGCCGCCGCAGAACGTCCAGAGGCGGTGCAGGCGATTGTTTCTCGTGGCGGACGACCTGATTTAGCTGGTTCAGCCTTACCTCATGTCACCGCGCCGACATTGTTGATTGTTGGGGGTTACGATCTGCCAGTGATCACAATGAACGAGGATGCACTAGAACAGTTGCGCTCTCCAAAACGCTTAGAGATTGTCCCCAAAGCCACCCATCTATTTGAAGAACCAGGTGCATTAACCGCAGTCGCACAACTGGCGAGTGAATGGTTTACGCACTATCTCATACCAATTCACGAAATTATTGATACAAATAGCTTCCTCTGCCCCTCTGCTCCCTCTGCCTCCTCTGCTTGCCTATCTGTATCATTTTTTAAGTGAAATGGTATCAGGTAGATGGGATTGGGGTCAAGGTGTAGGAGGTAAGAGTTTATGGATGTAGTCAAGCGTCGTATTGGTCTTGAGCAAGAGTTTTTTCTGGTAGATGAAGTTGGTCATCTGAGCGATCGCGCTGATGAATTTTTGCAGGGCTGTCACATCATGGCGCAAGCACAATGTTTAAACCCAAGTTACTTTGTGCCGGAGTTTGTCAAGAGTATGGTGGAGATTAACACACCACCAGCCTACACTGGCACAGAACTAGCAAGAGTTTATCTCAAAAATCTGAAATTGGCGATCGCTGTGGCGCGACAGATGAATTTACGCCTCTATCCTCTGTCTAGCTACCCCTTACATATTATGCCAGTGATGCGCGATCGCCCCAATTACCATATCCAAGCGCGGACTGTGGGCTATGATAAATTTCTGCACGCCGGGAAATGTACAGGCACACATCTGCATTTAGAAGTTCCGCCAGGAGTAATTGATCCTCGCGTTGCAGTCTCTTACAACTCAACATCAGCCGAGCGAGAAGAACTACTAAATATCTACAATTTAGCTACAGCTTGCGACTCAGCCCTCATTGCTTTAACACGGGCTTGTCCATTTTATGAAGGACAAGCGATCAGACTAGCCGCCCATACAATTCGCTATCGGGGTAGTGAAACCTTTGGCTGGGAAGGAGTTTACACGAATTTACAATCTGTGGGCGGGCTTAAGCCTTATGCCGAGAGTGTGGAGGATTTAGTTGAACAGCAATTTGCTCGTTACTACGCTTGGTTGCAAGCAATGGCCAAGGTAGGAATTGAACCTCACTCTTTCTTAGAAGCGGGAGGAAGCCTACTGAAATCTGCTTGGAATCCAGTCCGACTCAACAAACTCGGCACTGTAGAAATCAGATGTATAGATAGTAACTATCCTTCAGTGATTTTAGCTGTAATTGTGCTGCTTGAGAATGCCGCTAATCGAGTCAGGAGCGAGAAGTTAACAGTTAGACCAGCTAAAGGGATACAGATATTTGAATTAGTAGGTAAATGTCTTTATGTCCCAGATTTCGCCTATCTAAATGGTGAATTACTCTATACCTCAGCTACAGAGGGAATTAAAAACCCCAAAGTTAAGGCTTACGTCGATTCAATTTTGCAGTTTGCAGATGGAGGCGAAGGAGCAAATTTTATGGCAAAACTTAGAAAAGACCTCGATCACTATCAGACGATAGAAGCAGGGATATTACAAGAGTTTACCCCGACAACTACTCAACTGACCTTAGATGCGGGTTTGCGTCTAGTGCGTGAGTGTTGTGACAAACTCGAAGCCCAAGTTGCATGGCTAGATACAGAAAATCCCCTAGCAGCATTGGACATTGACGAAGGATTGTTACTACAGCCGCATTAATAGAAAACTAAAATTTCACAAAACTTAAGACTATGGACGTTAAAGAACTTCTCAATCGATATGCAGCAGGCGAAAGGAACTTCTACGGTATTGCCTTACCAAAAGCTGACCTCAGAGGTGTTCACTTGGGTGGTGTAGACTTTGGTAGAGCAGACCTAAGTGGCGCTAATCTGACAAAAGCATCCATGAGTGGTGCTAATTTGAGTCAAGCAAATCTTCAAGGCGCGAACCTTGAACAAGCAAATTTATCAGAAGTGATTTTAAGTGGTGCAGATTTGCGTGAAGCTACTCTATCGACAGCTAACCTGAATGAATCAGACCTTAGCGGTGCATATCTTTGTGATGCAGACTTATGTAATGCAAGTTTGCATATGGCATTACTCAGTACAGCTAACTTGCAGCGTGTGAACCTCTGTGATGCCAAAATGAGTGGGGTCAGGATGTGGAAAGCTGATTTGAGAGAAGCTGACCTCACTGGTGCTGATTTAAGTGAGGCTAATTTAAGTGACGCAAACCTGACTGGGGCAAATCTAAATGCCACAGATATGAGTGAAGCCTTTTTAACTGGGACAATTATGCCTGACGGTACTATTCATCAATAAGTAGAAGGACTAAATTAAACCTAACTAGAGATCACCGGGTTTCGACTGCGCTCAACCCTCTTGGGATAAGGTCAGCGAGTTCTAAATAATTATGTCCACCTACTTAGTTGTCTAGATTCTCAATTATTAGCACTATTAATGTCGTTTCATCAACCAGTCTGGACATTACCCATTGCCGCCGTTTATGAGTTATTGGGAACTACTGAGAACGGCTTGACTGAATATGAGGCAACACAAAGCCTTGAGCGTTATGGTGCGAATGAACTGCCAGAAACGGCCCAGCGTCCAATGTGGCTTCGCTTCACGGATCAACTCACCCACTTTATGGCTCTATTGTTATGGATAGCAGGAATTTTGGCATTTATTTCCGGCATTCCAGAACTGGGATGGGCAATCTGGGCTGTGATCTGGATTAATGCCGTCTTTAGTTTTTGGCAAGAGTTTCAGGCAGAACAAGCATTATCAGCACTCAAGAATGTGTTACCGATGCAGGTAAAAGTGTATCGAGATGGTGAACTCAAGCAAATACCAGCACGGGAACTGGTGCGTGGGGATGTTATGCAATTAGAAGAAGGCGATCGCGTTTCGGCTGATGCGCGTCTGGTAACATCCCAAAGTCTATACTTCGATGTCTCTGTGCTGACTGGTGAATCTCTGCCTGTGGCTCGTAATGCTTATCCCGTAAGGGTGCGGGAAGTTGCTGCTATTCGGGGTGGTAAGACTCTACCAGCCGGTGAACAACCTTTACAAGAACCAACTAATTTAGCGGAAATTCCCAATTTGGTGTTAGCAGGCTCAACAGTGTCATCAGGACGAGGGGTAGCTGTAGTCTATGCCACAGGCGCACAAACAGAATTTGGTCACGTAGCCCATCTCACAACCGTTGTGCAACGCGAACCTAGCACTTTAGAAGTGCAAGTGGCACAAGTGGTGCGGGTGATCACAGCGATCGCTCTGACGATGGGAGTATTGGTATTTTTGCTGACATCTCTGTTGGTGGGGATGGAAGTGAAAGAGAGCTTTATGTTTGCGATCGGTATCATTGTAGCCTTAGTGCCGGAGGGGTTATTGCCCACCGTCACATTATCATTAGCAATTGGAGTCCGGCGGATGGTACGGTGCAATGCTCTAGTGCGTCGGCTGTCGGCGGTGGAAACCTTAAGTGCTACTACTGTCATCTGTACAGACAAAACTGGCACATTGACGAAAAACGAAATGACGGTGCATTATCTCTGGATTCCCTGGCAGCCCGTTGGTAATGAATTGCCGGAAACACCATTGGCTATCTCACCCACCCTGATTGAAGTCACTGGGGCAGGATACGACCCTACGGTTGGGAAAGTACAGATGTCTAGGGATTTTACTGCTGCCTGGAAGGTCAATTTGTTACTCACAGGCGCAGCACTTTGCTCTAATGCCCGCCTGATTCACCTGACAGCCCCTAGCCGTTGGCAAGAGATTGGTGATCCCACAGAAGCAGCTTTGTTAGTCGCTGCGGCTAAAGCTGGGCTAAATTTGGAAACCTTGCAAACACAACTGCCACGCTTGCGCGAAGTGCCATTTGATTCGCGGCGGCGAATGATGACAGTAATATTAGATTGGCGTGCCTCAACGGTATGGACTGGTGACTTGCCGAACTTAGCTTTTACTAAAGGTGCGCCCTTAGAAGTCTTACGCCACTGCACATCTATTTTACGCAATGGTACCCTGACAGACATCAACCAAGACGACTGGAATCAAGTGGTAGCAGCCAACGATAGTTTAGCCGCCCAAGGTTTTCGGGTGCTAGGAGTGGCGGCGCGACGTGGTGGGAGTGAGATGTTAGATTGGCGATCGCAAGATTTGGAGCAGAATTTAACCTTCATTGGTTTAGTGGCGATGTTTGATCCGCCCCGTCCAGAAGTAAGTGATGCGATCGCTCAATGCCATGCCGCCGGAATTAAGGTAACTATGGTGACAGGTGATTATGGTTTAACTGCGGAAGCGATCGCCCGTCAAATTGGACTGGTCAACAACTCGGTACGGGTAGTCACAGGTGAAGGCATGGGACATTTATCTGATGCACAACTAAAGCAAATTGTCAAATATCGTTCTGGGTTGGTGTTTGCGCGGATGTCTCCAGAACACAAGTTACGGTTGGTGCAAGCCTACAAAGATATTGGTGATGTAGTTGCAGTCACAGGGGATGGAGTTAATGATGCCCCAGCCTTAAGAGCGGCTCATATTGGGGTAGCGATGGGGATGAATGGCACAGATGTAGCACGGGAAGCCGCCGATATTGTGCTGACAGATGATAACTTTGCCACTATTGTCAGCGCGATTAAGCAGGGACGCACCGTGTATCAAAACATCCGCAAATTTATGACTTATATCTTGGCATCGAATGTAGCGGAATTAGTGCCTTTCTTGCTAATGGTAGCCCTAAAAATTCCCCCCGCTTTGATAATTATGCAGATTCTCGCCATTGATTTAGGTACTGACTTAGTACCGGCTCTAGCCTTGGGTGCAGAAAAACCAGAAGTTGGCATAATGCACCAACCACCTCGGAAAAAAACGCGATCGCTTCTTGACCGTTCCCTACTTTTACGCGCCTATTGTTTTCTAGGATTGCTAGAAGCAATTCTAGGAATGACAGCATTCTTCCTCGTCTGGTGGAGTTACGGATATAATTTACAACAATTACAAGCCGTCACGCCCAGTATTTTATCGCACTCAGCCAACGCCGCCACCGTTGCCATATATGCTCAAGCTACAACCATGACCTTAGCTACCATTGTCGCCTGTCAGGATGGTAATGTTTTCGCTTGCCGTTCGGAGCGCACTTCTATTGTGCGGTTGGGATTATTTTCTAATCCTCTAATTTGGTTAGGAATTGCGATCGAATGGATGTTAGTCATACTGATTACCAACAGCACATCCTTAAGTAGAATTTTTTCCACTGCACCCTTAGCACCTTGGCAATGGTTGCTGTTGCTAGTATGTCCGCCAATTATTTTAGGCGCAGAAGAACTAAGAAAAGCTGCTTGGTGCAGAAATCCTAGACATAGATAATAAGGTACATCTACTAAGTGTTTTGCTTCTCTCCACAAGGCACATTTAGAAGAAGTTTTTGCCCAAGCACCTGCATTACTCAAAGTTGCGCTTAAACCATTTCAGCCATACACTTGGTCAAAGCTTGTGATCGAGTGCATTAACAATATTTGACCGAACTGGAGAGGCGATCGCATTCTAACTTCGGAGGTGCAATTGCCTTCATGATATTTCATTTGTAAAAGTTGCAATCAACAATTTTGCAGCAAAGCAAATTTGTAATAAACCCCATTGGACATACCTTGTTATTGTACAAGACTGCCCAATTGTGGTGCTTTTAGTGAGGTAAATGTGGGGATGATTGAGGTAAGACTGGGTGCAATAATCACAATTACATTGTTTATTTCACATGCCAAAGACAAATATTATTTTGTAATTCAACTTTTAGTTGATACAGAATTAGGGTGTGATTGGGGTAATTTGTTCATGATACAGGACGTAATTTAACCAGCGTGTGTTGAAGAAATTTTTAATACATTAATTTACTTAGAATCTACAGTTTTGGTTTGGTATTAGTGTTATAGAAGAAAATGATCGTAATGGTTTTTTCTCTACTTACTTTGTATGTAAAAAAACTGTTAACTCCTGTAAAGAAAATGTTTTGCACTACAGCATCATTCCTATTTCAGGTAAATTAGTAACAATAGGAAAAGTTAATAAAACATCAATATATATGCCTAAAATTAAGGAGAAAACAGACGTAAAAAAGATAGTAATTACGATTGATATGGGTGCAAGTAAAACTAAGGCTATCGTTCAGGAGTATCCAGAAGGAAAGCCTGTTGTTTTACTTTTAGACTCAGAAATAGCAGATGTTGCTAAAGCCTCAATTGAAAGCGTCCAACCTGAAGGTACTCCTGAATCTCGTGCTTGGGTAGGGATAGGCGATGAGTATTTCGCCTTGGGAGAACTTGCTCGTCGTCGGTTTGGGGGTATATCGCAACTGAGGGAGTTAAAGTATGAACTAGCAATCCCCAAAATTTGCGGTGCATTTTGGCTGGCTAAGGAGAAGTTGAATCTGGGTAATGATGTTGCAGCTTACTTGAGTGTCCTGCTGCCGCCGGGTGAAGTGCAAGACAAGGAACAGTTACAAATTCGGTTGAAGGATACGTTTCGGGGGTTTGATACACCAGCAGGTAAGATGCGGGTGAAAATGCTTCGTTATGATGCAGCTTCTGAGGGTAGTGGAATATTTCTCCACCGTAGGCGAACGCTTGGTGATCATGTACCTGTTTCGATGTATGTGATGCTTGGTTATCGCAACGCGAGTATTTTCACCTTTCGCAGTGGTTCGATTGGTGCAGGAATAACCAGCAATTTTGGTATGTCTTGGTTAGTAAATAATTTGATTTCCAAAACATCGGGACTAAGCCCTGATAATTCCAATATTATTGAGGTACTGATAGAAGCTGGAGCCAGTTGTGACCCCCAGGTGATGCAAAAACTCTCACGCAAGCGTAAAGTTGATGAGATTCAACTTGATGGAGAGTTGATGTCCAAAGCTTTATTACTTGCTAGAGACGAATATTGGCGTGCGATCGCCAGGTGGTTGCGCTCAAAGATGGATGAGGATATTGAAGAACTGGTATTTTGCGGAGGAACTGCGGATTACATTCGTCCTGAAATAGATGCTTACTTCCAGAAAGAGGGGATGAAAGTATCTTGGCACGCTAATATTTTTATACCTGATGAAATATCTTCTGGTATGGGCAATCGGATGGCGGATGTTTGGGCTTTCCACCAGCACATGATTATTCAGTTTGATAAGTTAACTGGTTATATACGCTCTGAAGTTGTACTGCTAACTAAATCTGTTGAAGGTAATACAAATAATGCAGGTGAAGAAGTCAAACGTAAGTATAACTTTACACCTTGTGAGCGGCCTAGTACCTTTATTGCTGTAAACGAGAATGTTTGATAGGTTCAGACAAAAATCAATGTAGTAAAAAAAGAATCAGCTAGAATGAAGTGCTGCATAAAATAGTACTTTCTAACTGATTCTTTGAGATTTTAGTATGGCTGTTGCTCTAGCATTTGGTAGCAATCAACATGAGAATTGGTAATTTCTGGAATGTGTTGAATTACAGAGTTAATTTGCTCCATGCCTGCATATTGTTGTTCTCGTCTTTTGCGGAGTTCCCATGATTTACGGTTATAAGCTAACAAGTCTTCCAAACTCATGTTGAATTTGTATTTGGCGAAATTCAATAATTGTTCTGTGGTGTAACGACAATCTTCAGGACGACCAAAACAGATTTCAAACTGAAGCTTAAAAGCTTTCCAATCGAAATTGTCAGACCCCAGTTGCCGTTGTGATTCGCGTCCGTAAAGGTCACGAATTGAATAGAAAATTGTGTTGTATTTACGCACGTCGAATGATTCAATCTTGAATTGTTCCATTGTTGAATCATCGACTGTAGCAGCTTGAGCTTTAGTAGATTTATTAGCAGCCATAGTTGTTTCCTTGATGAGTGTTTCGCTTTTAGCTGCGTCAGCATTAGTCAAAAAAATAAATCCCACTCTGTATGAGCGAGATTTTCTGTAAAATCAGATTATTTGTGATTATTTTGCTAATAAACGTTCGCGTTGTAGCCAAGTACGTTTGTTGACTTCAAGTAGTTCTTTTAAGCCTTTGTTGAAGTGCTTAATGGAATAGTCAACCATTTGTTGTACACTGTATTTGGGGTTGTCAACTGAGCCGAATGTAGCAATAAATCTGGCTTTAAAAGCATCCCATTGTGTTTTATTCCAGTTAGTCTGTGACTGTGCTTGGATAGTTTTACCCCAGGTTTCTTGTAGCCCGTAGTAGACTGCTTTAAACTTGCGCTCGTTGTAGTCAGCAATTTTGTAAATACCCATTGCGTTGTCATCAATTAAACTAACTTTTTTGATTTTAGTAGCCATAATTTTTATCTCCTATGTGAGAGTTACTTCTTAAGGATTTGAGCGTTAGCTATAGTGCTTTCTCTTCTTTATTTGGACGTAAGTCCGCGTAAAAAATGTCCTTTGAATCCATATCTTGAGCTAAAAGTTTATTTTATGATTCAAATCACAAAAAATAACAATCTTAAATTGGAAATGAATGCTAACGCCTCTGCTACTAAGCTAATCAGCAGTTAAGCTGCAATATAGCTAAAATTACCTTTATGTTTGATTTTCCGATGCCACTTAATAACTAACTCACCTTGATGCAATAGCTTATTTAGCAGTGACCTTAACTCATCTACTGATTTAAATAAGCGATGAGCAATATATTCCTTACATGAGTGCTAGACTAACTCGATAATGTTGTAATCAGGGCTGTAAGCAGGCAAAAACTCTAAAACAAAATTCGGAAACTCTTCAGATATTTTAGCTAGAACATCTTTGCTTTTATGAAAACTAGCATTATCTAAAATTAAAATAATTTTCGGACCATACTTAGGAAAATGTCTTTTATTATGTAGATCTGGTTTGAAGACCGTTGGAATATTACGGCTGTATCGATATTTCTAAAGAGCTTGCGGAAATAATTGATATACGATTGGCAGTTTGGCCGCACAGAGGTTGCCAGTGATTTCAAGATATTCCCTCCGCAAGATCACCAGTACGGATGCTTTTTTGGTAGAGACACACTCATCTTCTACCTCCTACGTGTGAAGTTAAGTTAATTTGCGTGCTAACCAATTTTTGGGTCTTGGAAACTTGATGTTGGTGTGTGGACTGGCAACTGGGGTGTGTCATCTCATTTAAGTTTAGAAAAGCAGCAGGAATTAACTCAGTGGAAACAGTGGAAACCTTCATAGGCTAAAATCTTGCTAAAGGAATGAAGACAAATAATCAAGTCGTTGCGCTCTGAATTCAAAATTATAATCAACAATAAGTATAAACTTTTGCTGTTAAATATCATGTTTGATTGAATGTTTTAGTTCTGGATAAAATATACAATTCTTAATAAAATATTCAAAAGTATTAGATAAAAAATTAACTTATTTACCTAGCAAGATAGAAGAAATATTTGCTGTTTTATGTTTTATTGGGAAATCAGGTTATTAATCAGTAATTTGTGCAGACATTGAGAGTTAATCAACAGAAAGTAAGTTGGGACAATAAAATCCAATTATCTGAACGATAAACCAATTAACTGAATATTGAGAAAAATAGTCATGTTAGATATTGATGAAATGAATTCAAAAGAAATACACGAGCTACTACACCAAGTAGGATACGGTCATCTTGGCTGTGTACATGAAGGTAAACCCTATGTGATACCAATGTATTATTATCTCGAAGAAGAGGACATCTACCTGTTTACAACAGTTGGGATGAAAACTCATGACATAGATGCGAATCCAGAAATCTGCCTACAGGTTGAAGAAATTAACGGGCCTCTGCATTGGCGTAGCATAATTGTGAATGGTCGAGCCTCACGCCTCACCGAACAACCAGACATCGATCGCGTAATGAACTTGATCAAAGAGCGCAATACAACGCTGTCACCCGCAATCAATCGAACTTGGATTGATGCTGAGGGACGTTCAGAAGCCATCGCCATCTACCGCATCCATAAGAGTGAAATAAGTGGACGAACCACTAATGGAATTAGCAGTCGCTAAGAACCACAATACTGTTTTTGATGTTTCATAGGAAAAAGCAGAATTATGGTTTCGACGGTAGATATTAATACCGTAGCTGGCTTATCTGAGCAAGAGGCGATCGCTCGGCTCAAAGATGAAGGCTACAATGAACTCCCCTCGGCTCGCTCTCGCACTATTTTATCGTTCGCTTGGGAAACCGTTCAAGATCCGATCTTCCTGTTGCTGGTCGGTGGTGGTATCATCTATTGGATTTTAGGCGACCTACAGGAATCCCTAATTTTACTGGGTTTTGTCTTCTTCATCACAGGAATTAGCCTTTACCAGGAAGGTAAAACCGAACACGCCCTAGAAGCCTTGCGCGATCTTTCCAGTCCTCGCGCCTTGGTGATTCGAGATGGTGAGCGAAAACGGATTGCGGGGCGAGAAGTTGTTAGGGGAGATATCTTAGTTCTAGCAGAAGGCGATCGCGTTTCTGCCGATGCAATGGTGTTATCTTGCACAAATTTTTCCACCGATGAGTCATTATTAACCGGGGAATCCCTACCAGTCCGTAAAATTGCTGCTGCCGGTACCGTGGAAATGGCACGTCCAGGGGGAGATGAGTTGCCCTTTGTATATTCCGGAACCTTGGTAGTTCAAGGACAGGGAATTGCTCAAGTCCAATCTGTGGGCGCTCAAACGGAGATGGGCAAGATTGGTAAGGCTTTGCAAAAAGTCAAGCCAGAACCGACTCCCCTACAACAGGAAATGACTCGGTTGGTGAGTCGCTTATTTGGCATCGCTTTATTGTTGTGTGTGGCGATTGTAGTGATTTATGGAATCACGCGAGGAGATTGGCTCAAAGGATTTCTTGCGGGTATTACCTTAGCGATGGCAATTTTGCCGAATGAATTTCCGGTTGTCGTGACGATTTTCTTAGCATTAGGAGCTTGGCGCATTTCTCAGAAACACGTCTTAGCTCGTCGCGCTTCCGCCGTGGAAACCTTGGGTTCTGCAACAGTTCTGTGTGTGGATAAAACTGGGACACTAACCCTGAATCAGATGGCTGTGCAACAGCTATTCGCATACAACCAGGCAGAAAACCCCCACCCATATAATTTGGAATTGCATTTAAGAGAGTTGCTCCCCGAAGCATTTCATGAATTAGTCGAGTTTTGCATTCTAGCGAGTCAGAGAGATCCCTTTGATCCAATGGAGAAAGCATTTAAGGAATTAGGAGATCGCTATCTGGCACATACTGAACATCTGCACAACGATTGGAAGCTGTTACGAGAATATCCGCTCTCACCGCAGCTATTGGCAATGTCTCACGTTTGGCAGTCAGCTGACGGACAACAGTATGAAATTGCTGCCAAAGGAGCGCCGGAAGCGATCGCGGATCTCTGTCATTTCACCCCCCAACAGCAGAAAATTCTTGCAGCCCAAATCAGTGAAATGGCAGATCAAGGATTGCGTGTATTAGGCGTTGCCAAAGCCTCTCTTGTTGATGCACCGCCCCCATTTTTACCACCTCATCCCTCGCTCAATCCGAATCATTTACCCGACGAGCAACATGACTTTCCTTTTCAATTTCTCGGATTAGTGGGACTGTCTGATCCAGTGCGTCCAAATGTTGCGGCGGCGATTCAAGAATGTTACACCGCAGGTATTCGAGTAGTCATGATTACGGGTGATTATCCAGGAACGGCTCAAACTATTGCCCGTCAGATTGGATTGATGCAAATGGGAGCTATTTTGACGGGAGCAGAATTGGATCTCATGAGTGACCTTGAACTCCAGGAGCGCATTCAAAGTACAAACATCTTTGCACGCGCTGTTCCCGAACAAAAACTGCGGTTAGTTAATGCTTTGAAATCCCAGGGTGAAGTCGTCGCCATGACTGGGGATGGTGTGAATGATGCCCCTGCTCTCAAATCTGCCCAAATCGGGATTGCAATGGGACAGCGAGGTACAGATGTGGCTCGTGAGTCGGCGGCGTTAGTGTTATTAGATGATGATTTTTCGTCAATCGTGCAAGCGGTGAAAATGGGACGGCGAATTTTTGATAATCTCCGCAAAGCAATGGCATATCTGCTAGCGATTCACATTCCCATTGCTGGGATGTCTTTAATTCCAGTCTTGTTTAAGTTGTCGTTAGTATTACTTCCCGTTCACGTTGCCTTTCTACATTTAATTATTGATCCAGCCTGCTCAATTGTTTTAGAAGCCGAACCCGCAGAAGCAACGGTGATGCAGCGTCCTCCCCGCAACCCCAAAGAACCATTATTTGGTAGGAAGACTTTGGCTTTGGCAGTGCTTCAAGGGGTAGGAATTTTAGCGATCGCTCTCGTCATCTTTGTCGTTGCACTATATCGCAGACAAGGCGAACTTGATGCCCGTGCTTTAACTTTTACGACGTTGATTTTGGCAAATTTAGGACTAATTTTGAGCGAAAGTTCTTCATCTCGCCTCAGCCTCAAAATACTGAAATCTCCCAATAATGCCCTTTGGTGGGTGATTGGTGGGGGACTGGTTTTTCTCGCGTTCGTGTTGTATGTTCCCTTCTTGCGTCAATTGTTTAGCTTCTCCTTCTTACACCCAATCGACCTGGCAATTTGTTTGGGCGGTGGGGCGATCGCTCTGCTTTGGTTTGAACAGTTAAAGTTTCTCAATCGACCCCAACGAGCTATTCAATCCAAATCAAGAAAACCTACCCCAGAAAATCTTTGATTCACCTTCCCCAACCCTCCACGTTTTGGAGCTTATCCAGCGATCAGGTGCTTCAGCAGATGCACTCTAAAACCTCTGGGTTAAGCCGTCAAGATGCCAAACAACGCCTAAGCGAGTTCGGCGCAAACAGCCTCAAACAAAAACACAAATCGAGCGCATGGATGCTGTTGCTCAATCAGTTCAAGAGTCCGATTATCTTGATTCTGATTTTTGCGGCGGTGCTATCGATTTTTCTGAAAGATCCGGCAGATGCCATAATCATTTTGACGATTGTCTTCATTAGTGGGTTATTAGGATTTTGGCAAGAGCGAGGAGCCTCGAACGCCGTCGAAAAACTATTGGCATTAGTGCAAGTTAAAGCAACTGTTTTAAGGGATGGTCAATCTCAAGAAATCCCCACTGAGGAAATAGTCAGGGGCGACATTGTGTTGCTGAGTGCAGGTAAAAATATTCCAGGTGACTGTCTAGTTTTAGAGTCGAAAGATTTATCGGTGGATGAGGCAGCACTCACAGGCGAAACCTATCCGGTTGACAAGCTCAGTGGCGTATTGCCTGCTGAAACTGGACTGGCCCAACGCACCAATTCCCTCTATATGGGAACTAATGTTATAAGTGGAACGGCGAAAGCAGTAGTCGTGCATACCGGAAAGGAAACTGAATTCGGCAAAGTATCGGAACGCCTGAAACTCAGACCGAGCGAAACGGAATTTGAAAGGGGACTGGGCAAGTTTGGCTACTTTCTCATGGAAGTAACGCTGATTTTGGTAGTGCTAATTTTTGTCGCCAACGTCTACCTCCATCGCCCAGTACTGGAATCCTTTCTGTTTTCGCTGGCGCTGGCAGTTGGTTTGACTCCCCAACTGCTACCGGCGATCGTCAGTGTTAATCTGGCTCGTGGTGCCAAGAAAATGGCGAAAAAGCAGGTGATTGTAAAGCGCTTACCTGCAATTGAAAACTTTGGCAGCATGAATGTGTTTTGCACCGATAAAACGGGGACGCTGACGGAAGGAGAGGTGAAAATTCACGCTGCGGTTGATGTAGAAGGTAAAGAAAGCGATCGCGTTCTACTTTACGCTTATTTGAATGCTGCATCTGAGTCAGGTTATGTCAATCCCATCGATGCAGCGATTCGCGAACACAAAACATTCGACATTTCTGGCTATCAAAAGCTAGATGAAGTGCCTTATGACTTTAACCGCAAACGTCTAAGTATTCTATTCAAAAAATCGGAAAATGCGGTCTTCTCCCAAGGGGAGACGCTAAAAGCGATAGCGCCAGCGTTAGCGACGGAGGAGCGTCTGGTGTCTCCCCAAGTAGAGCAATTTTCCAAGACAGAAAATACGCATTTAATTATCACGAAAGGCGCACTGAAAAATATTTTGGATGTTTGCTCAAATGTTGAGACTGTTGAGGGGAAAACAATCGACATTGTAAACCAGCAACAAAAACTCCACCAACAGGCTGAAGACTTGGGCAGTAGGGGATTTAGAACCTTGGGTGTGGCCTATCGTGATTTTAATCAAGATTCCTTCAGTAAAGACGATGAAACAAACATGACATTTCTCGGCTACCTTGCTCTGTTCGATCCACCAAAAGCTGGCATCGCTAACACCCTCAAAGAATTGGAACTGCTAGGAATCACCCCGAAGATGATTACTGGAGATAGCAAGGCAGTTGCGATGAGTATCATTCAGCAGGTAGGATTGCCTCAACCAAAGGCGTTGACAGGTTCCGAACTAGAAAAGCTCAGTGATGAAGCCTTGATGCATCGAGTACAGCAAACAAATGTCTTTGCTGAGGTAGAGCCAAACCAAAAAGAGCGCATCATCATCGCCCTCAAAAAAGCGGGGAATGTAGTCGGATATCTGGGAGACGGTATTAATGATGCCTCTGCGCTTCATGCGGCTGATGTTGGCATCTCCGTCGAGAGTGCAGTTGATGTCGCTAAAGAAGCTGCTGATATTGTGTTAATGGAAAAGGATTTGAATGTCCTCGTCGAAGGCGTAAAGGAAGGAAGGGTGACATTTGCCAACACTTTAAAATATGTATTTATGGCAACTAGCGCCAATTTTGGCAATATGTTTAGTATGGCGGGAATTTCTCTGTTTCTGCCCTTTTTGCCGCTCCTACCCAGCCAGATTTTGCTGACGAACTTACTAACTGATTTCCCAGAATTAACGATCGCCACAGATCGGGTAGATAGGGAGTTAGTCAACAAACCTCGCCGCATGGATATCAAGTTTATCCGCAACTTTATGATCGTCTTTGGTTTGTTGAGTTCAATATTTGATTATCTCACCTTTGGGGCGCTGCTGTTGCTGCTGCACGCTCAACCAGAACAGTTTAGAACAGGCTGGTTTTTGGAGTCTGTTATTTCTGCATCGCTGGTTGTGCTAGTCGTTCGTACTCGCCAATCGATTTTCAACAGTAAGCCAGGAAAATACTTGTTGATGGCAACGCTGGCGACTATCGGAGTGACAATCATCATGCCCTGGACACCGTTGGCAAGCCTATTCGGATTTCAACCATTGCCATTGAGTTTTGTGCTAGTTCTGGGGGCGATCGTGGTGTTCTACGTGACTGCGGCGGAGAATGTTAAACGAGTGTTTTACAGCCACGTAAAATTTTAGTCGTCAAGTGTACAGAGCATTCCTATTTCATTTACGCCAAGGGCTTGTAGAAAAAAGCTAAAAAGCTATTCATCTTCGTCTCCTGATGGTCGTTCGCTCTCACTTTGTTGGGTGTTCCACTCCAAAACAATACGTTCTAGCATTTCAGCCTGTGTACAGTTATTTACAGCAGCGTATTGCATAATTAGCTCTTTTACTTTAGGGCTAATCTGGCTTATATCTAGTGAGTTATTTCCTATGGTTTCCATGATGTTTTTAGAGAAGATTTAAGCGGTTCTGCTGTTTATTTTACTAACTGCTTCACCTAAAGCTTTTAGATATACAGACGCAAGAGCATTCAGCAATGCCAGTAAAAGTGAACCCTGGGATTTCTATTTTTTGATGAGACATAAGCGTTCTGATTGTTCGTATTAGTCCATAGCTATTTTTATAGTATATTCACTTCTCTAATAAGTACTAATTTCTCTATCATGACAACTAATTTATCCAGGTCAATTGGTTTGAGCAAATATCCTGCAAACTCTATCTTCAAAGTTTCTTGAATAGTACTTGTGGCAGATGTTGAAGTCAGAATAATTGGGATACAATTCCTATTAGATGCTTCTATAACCGTTAATTTGTTTAGCAAAGTATAAATACTTTCACCTAAGAATCTTATTTCACAGATTACAATGTGGGGGACGAACCAAGTCAGAGTTTCTAAAGCCTCCTTGATGGTGCCAGTTGCGATCACATTTGTGCCAAAATACTTGAGAAATAAGGTGTATAGCACTCCACTATCTAGATCATTGTCTACAACTATTATTTGCACATCTTTGAGTATTTCAACCTTGAAAAGAGAGGCAATAGTTAAATTCATAACAAAACCTGCGATTAAGATTTTAAGTGCAACGCGGGATTGAAAAAACTGGAACTACAAAGGTAAGAATTTAGGAGTCAAAATGGGCTACGCCCCGCTGCGCTAACAGTAGCCTGAATAGTTACAAAATCAGGATAAAATTTGATGAATCAACATACCAATCATCCTAAATTCCTTCTAAATTCTGACTTCTGTGTGGTGAATTATTGCCTTCAAAAGAGTATTAATAACTGGATGTTATGAATCAAAAGTAGGAGAGAATCACTTTAATGGTTCAGATGAAATATTATTGCTCCTATATTATGATTTGGTGTTGTTTGATTTTGTGAATTAGTTGATTAACTACGATACAAAACTTATTCAAAATCTTTTATTAGCAAAAACAAGTAGCTTCAATTTCCTGTCTGATAACGGCTATTACCCATTACATTCTGAAGGTAATTTCATAATTTGTTCAGTTTGGAATTTAATAACTTATAAGAAAAAATCCGCAATATCAAAGCCTTTAAAAATACTAGGTACTGTAGTCAGGAATTATCGCAATGAACCTAACTGATCGCCAAGATAGAGATTTTCTCAAATTTATAGGAAAATTGCCACCCCAAGACAATTACATCTCTGTTGAATCTTTTAATCAGGGCGCATGGTATTGGGTCGATAAAAACACCCCTTGCCTACAAATTGTTTCGCCCGATCCACACCCGTGGGGTCAGGAGTGGGTAATTTCACTTGTAGTAGATAGAGGGATGAAAAATCTCGTTGAATCACCTCCATTAAGTGTGAGCTTGCAACTTTCCCCTCTCCCACCCTTAGACAAGGCTACCTCTGTGGAAATAACTCGGCAGATAGAATATGGTAAGTTTGTCCACACGCAAGAGCAACTATATTACTTTGTGACATTTATTTGTCAAGGCGATGACTCTTTGGCAGAACATGAAAATCCACTGAGTGAATGGGTGACATATTTGTTTTATCCGAAGGCGAAACATTGAGAGGTAAAAAGATGCGATCGCATCTTTTTATTTATTAGAAAATATCGCGTGTTCAGCGATTCTTTAACCAAAAATAAATGAGTAGGATTCAGAATCTATGACTATTTCTCCTTCTAAGCCAAAGTCTTCAGATGTGAAACAAGACAAATCTGCCCCACTTAGTACTGAAGAACTGTATCAAATCAATGCTTACTGGCGTGCCTGTAACTATCTAGCTCTAGGTATGATCTATTTGCAAGATAATCCACTGCTCAAACAACCTCTCAAGCCAGGGCACATCAAAAATCGCCTGTTAGGGCACTGGGGTACAAGTCCCGGTTTAAGCTTTATTTACGTCCATCTCAACCGTTTAATCAAGAAATATGATTTGGATATGATTTACATCGCAGGCCCCGGTCATGGCGCTCCGGGCATCCTTGGGCCGACATACTTAGAAGGGACTTATTCTGAGGTTTATCCTGATAAGAGCGAGGATGAGGAAGGTATGCTGAAGTTTTTCCAGCAGTTCTCCTTTCCTGGTGGAATTGGTAGCCACTGCACACCGGAAACTCCTGGCTCGATTCACGAAGGCGGCGAGTTAGGTTACAGCCTCTCCCACGCTTACGGGGCTGCTTTCGATAATCCAGATTTGATTGTGACGGCAGTTGTTGGTGATGGTGAAGCAGAAACTGGGCCTCTGGCAACGGCTTGGCATTCCAATAAATTCATTAACCCCATTCGGGATGGTGCTGTTTTACCAATCTTGCATTTGAATGGCTACAAGATTGCTAACCCAACCATCCTAGCCCGCATCAGTCATGAGGAACTAGAGGACTTATTTAAGGGGTATGGCTATACACCGTACTTTGTGGAAGGGCATGATCCAGCGCAAGTGCATCAATTGATGGCAGCAACCTTAGAAACAGTGATTCTGGAAATCAAGAAAATTCAAACCGAAACTAGGACTTCGGGTGTTGCAAAACGTCCTCGTTGGCCGATGATTGTCCTTCACACCCCCAAAGGATGGACTGCGCCGGCAGAAATAGACGGTCATAAATTAGAGGGATTTTGGCGATCGCACCAAGTACCAATCACGGATGTAGCTAATAATCCTGACCATCTCAAGATTCTCGAACAATGGATGAAAAGTTACAAGCCAGAAGAATTATTTGATGACCATGGCAGTCTAATTCCCAAACTCAAAGAACTAGCTCCTACTGGTCATCGTCGCATCAGTGCCAATCCCATTGCTAATGGTGGACTTCTGCGGAAAGAATTGCGTCTACCCAACTTCCGCAACAATGCAGTTGAGGTATCTAAACCTGGTGCAGTTGAGGTGGAAAACACTAAGCCTCTAGGGAACTTCCTGCGAGATATCATGCGTAATAACATGACTAATTTCCGCATATTCGGCCCAGATGAAACCACCTCCAATCGACTCAGTGCTGTCTACGAAGTCAGCGAGAAAACCTGGTTGGCAGATATCCTCCCTGAAGATGCAGATTGTAGTGAACTATCTACCGACGGTCGGGTGATGGAAATGCTCAGTGAACACACCTTGTTCGGTTGGCTTGAGGGCTATCTCTTATCTGGGCGGCATGGTTTATTCCACAGCTATGAAGCTTTTGCTCACATTGTTGATTCTATGTTCAACCAGCACGCCAAGTGGCTGGAAATCAGCAAAAATGAAGTTTCTTGGCGATCGCCGATTTCTTCAGAAAATATCTTACTATCCTCTACTGTTTGGCGACAAGACAACAATGGCTTTAGCCACCAAGATCCAGGATTCATAGATTTGGTGACTAATAAGAGTGCCAATGTTACCCGGATTTATCTACCTCCCGATGCTAACACTCTACTTTCTGTAGCCAATCATTGCCTGCGTAGTACCAACTATGTCAACGTCATCGTTGCAGACAAGCAAAAACACCTCCAGTTTCTCAGCATAGAAGAAGCGATCGAGCATTGCATCAAAGGTATCGGCATCTGGGAATGGGCAAGCAACGACCATCATGGGCAAGAACCCGATCTTCCTGATGTCGTTATGGCATCTTGCGGAGATGTTGTGACGATGGAAGCCTTAGCTGCAACGGCCATCTTAAGAGATGAGTTTCCTGATCTCAAAGTGCGGTTTATTAATGTTGTTGATCTGTACAAGTTGCAACCAGATACAGAACATCCACATGGACTATCAGACTGGGATTTCGATAGTCTTTTTACCACAAATAAGCCTGTTATTTTCAACTTCCACGGCTATCCTTGGCTGATTCACAAACTTGCTTACCGTCGCACTAACCATGAAAATATTCATGTGCGTGGCTACAAGGAAAAGGGCAGCATTAACACACCACTTGAGTTAGCCATCAACAACCAAGTTGATCGGTTCAATCTGGTGATTGACGTGATTGATCGGGTTCCGAAGCTGGGTTCTGCTGCTGTCTATGTTAGAGAGCGCATGAAAAAAGAAATTATTGACAACCGCAATTATGCTCACAAGCACGGGATAGATAAGCCAGAAATCGTCAACTGGAAGTGGCCTTACTAAGTCTGTAAGTATTGGGCGCGCGTTACCATTTACCAGCATATCTGCATAATTTACCTGGCACTTAGCTCATATAAAGTGACTAATCAAACTAATGCTAAACAATTTTATGGCTACTAATAGTAGTACAGTAATTGATACTGAAACCGTTTTACGCACAGAAAACCTCAACGTTTATTACGGGAAGTTTCTCGCGTTGCAGAATATTTGCCTAAATATTTCCAAAAATCAGGTTACAGCTTTTATTGGCCCTTCTGGTTGTGGTAAAAGTACATTGCTACGATGCTATAACCGTCTCAACGACCTCATCAAGTCATTTCGAGCCGAAGGTAAAGTTTATTTTTACGATAAAAATTTGTATGCACCAGAAATTGATGCTGTAGAGGTGCGTCGTCGGATTGGGATGGTGTTTCAAAAAGCAAACCCATTTCCTAAATCAATTTATGACAATGTTGCTTTTGGAGCCAGAGTTTGCGGCTACAAAGATAACATGGATGAATTGGTAGAACGGAGTCTACGGCAATCAGCTTTATGGGATGAAGTTAAAGACAGACTGGGACAAAGTGCTTTAGCCTTATCTGGTGGTCAACAACAACGGTTGTGTATTGCGCGAGCGATCGCTGGACAACCAGAAGTTATACTTATGGATGAACCTTGTTCTGCCCTTGACCCCCTATCTACTTTGCGGGTTGAAGAATTGATTAACGAACTCAAAAAGCAATATACCATCGTCATTGTTACTCACAATATGCAACAAGCAGCACGAGTCTCTGACAAAACAGCTTTTTTCAACGTTAGCGTTACCCAAACAAGAGATCTTACTGGCTACTTGGTAGAGTACGACTCAACAAACGTGATTTTTAATCATCCTCAGCAGGAAGCCACAAAAGATTACGTCAGTGGTAGATTTGGTTAAATTTGGGTTTTGAGAGTCCAAGCTACCTTATAAACTCCACACTGATATCTGGAGAATTGTAGCAAAAACTGGCAAAATTTTGTAGGCTCTTAATTTTGACAAATGTATTTATCTATAGACATAGATAATCGATCAATAATTTATTCAAAAGCAATATTTTTTGATAAACTATTACTAATAGCAGATTCATTTATACTGATTTGTTGTAGTTATTTTGCTGAATTATCATGGTTATTTTCTAGTGTCGATGCTATTACATTACTGAAAATATAATTTTAGTTAATCAGTTTCAAATTATCGCCATAACATTTATTTTTTTAGTCTAAATTAGACAACTTATACGCTATTGAACGTTTTCTGAAACATGATTTGAAACAACAGCCTGTCATACTTGATATTGTTAAGAGATGACAAAAAATCTAGGGTAAATCACATGGCTGACATTGTAGATACCGCTGTTAAGGCTGGTTCTTTCGGTACTTTGGTTGCTGCTGTTAAGGCTGCTGGTCTGGTAGATACTCTCAAAGGTATTGGCCCATTCACCGTTTTTGCACCTACTGATGAAGCGTTTGCTAAACTTCCCGCAGGTACAGTAGATGCATTACTTAAGGACATTCCTAAACTGAAAAAAATCTTGACTTATCATGTCGTTTCTGGCAAGGTGCTAGCGGCTGATGTAGTTAAATTGAAATCAGCTAAAACGGTTGAAGGTGAAGATGTGAAAATTGACGCTTCACATGGTGTCAAGATAAATAATGCCACAGTCACAACACCAGATGTTGCGGCTGATAACGGCGTTATCCACATCATCGACACAGTTTTAATGCCTGCATAAGTAATTGCTGAGATAGTAATTACTTTTAGTCGATACATCACAACTACCAAGATGTATCAGACTTCTTATCAAAATCTGAATTAAACCAAAATTGACCTGAGTCGCACACAGATAAAATCTAAATTTATCTGTGTTTTTTGTGAAATCAACAGACAAATTCTATTGCCATTCTCTATCCTCAAGTTCCTTTTGAGGTAACAGTAAAGTTGCTTCAATTTCCTGCCTAATCACAGATGTCACCTCACAATTGCTATTCAAGCAATCGAGAAGTAGCTGATTGGCATCATAGTAGCGTTGCAGCACTTGCTGTTGCTGTTGACTAAATTGCCAATGGTGGTTAATGTTCCGATAATTATTGACCGTCATTTTTAATTGTTCAATCCAAGCTGAAGAGTGTGCGTGCCACCATACCTGAAATTTTTCTTGGTTTTGATTAGGGTTCGGCAATTGCTCCTGAAGTTGTTGCAAGGATTTATGGAGTCCAGCATCCAAAACAATGCTCAGAATGTTCGAGAGAGCATCTCCACAGGCGTGAGCATAGGCAAAATCTTGGCTGCGGTCGATCGCACATTCCAGCAGCAAGTTATCTAACACGGCATCCAGAAGCATTCCCTGGTCGAGGGTGCAGGCTAGGGTAAAGTGAGAAGCTATGTGAGGATTCCGGGCAAGGGCAAGGTAAAATGCACGGTTACTCGCAACTCTTGGTGGCGACGGGGTAGTAAGAGATTTTTGGCTTGCCCAAGTCAAAAATTCTTGGAGGTAAGGGTCTTGGGCAACTAGTGCATCAATGTGTTGCTTCATCAACTGCACCAGCCCGTCTGCACTCCGAAGCATGGCAGCTGTCAACAAGAAGATTTCGCGCCAGTGAGGGTCAGTGATGTGACTGACTAATCCTGCCAGAGCTTGCTCTAATGCCTGGAGGTTATGGCTGGCAACGATTTTTCTCGCCGTGAAGTATTCTTGAAACACCAGATAAGAGAAGGAAAAAATTCCCCGCGCCCGTTCTGTCAGTAGCCCATGTTGGGCTTCTATGGACTTGAGTACCGCTTCACTTTCTAATTGCAGTTCCTCTGGTTCCATTGCCACCTCAGAGAGATTGCGAATATAGTCAC
>NZ_JACJSD010000029.1 GCF_014697615.1 Nostoc sp. FACHB-280
TGTTTATATTGCCAATTGCTTGTATAACTCTTTCCCTACTTGGGCTTTTGCCACCAATTACTGCTAATTCTATTGAATTATACTGATTTTATTCATGCTATTCTAGCATAGCTACTCTGGGAGAGCCAAAAATATCAATCATTCGCTACATTTGCCTCAGTTGCTAAAATAGAACAGCAAAAAATAGTCTAAGTATCCCAGCAGTGCGAAGATATCAAGTCTTTTATTTAATATTTTTTCTCACTTTAGCTGCTATTGTTAGCTTTTGTTTATTCACTGATGTTTCACCGTTGGTTAGTTGCGATAAGTGGAAATATTCTAGTAATTACCCACCAGAAAAATATTATGCCCATCCTGTAGATTTAGTTGTGACACCTTGGCGGGGACAACATAATGTATATGGGACATTCATTATTCCCAATGGTTATAAAAATGATGGCTTTTTTACGCTCACATTACCAGGAGATAAAACTTACTGTGGACAACTGTTAAATGTGAGTAGTTTTGTCATTCCGGGAATTTACCCACAGCCAAAAAACCGTGTTCTTAGGGGGTATTTAAATACTCGCATCGCTCTTTGGCTGATCTTGCAAGGACATATTAACGATTTAAAACAACCAAACAATTGGAAACTAGGTTATTTTGAAAGCAAAAAAGTTAATAAGAATAGAAATAGTGTTTATCATCCTAGTAATACAAAATCCATATAAAGAAGTATGTAATTATAACTTCTTTTTAGTCTTTTAACTTTTTAATTTTGCCTTATTTATTCAGTCATTTTTCAAACTAGCACTCCCGCAATACAAGCAGTAATAAAACCAGCTAATAGTCCTCCAATCATTGTCCTCACTCCCAAGCGAGCTAAGTCATGTTGACGGTGAGGAGCCATACCTGTCAGTCCGCCAATTGTAATGCCAATTGAGCCGATATTGGCAAAGTTGCATAATGCGTAAGTTGCAATAATTACGGCACGTTGAGAAATTTTTCCGTCTTGAATTAGTTGTTTTAAATCTAAGAAAGCAATAAATTCATTTAAAATTGTTTTTGTTCCTAATAGCGCCCCGACTTGTTGGCAATCTTGCCACGGTACACCCATCAACCATGCCACAGGAGCCATAACAAAAGATAATATCAACTGTAAGGATAATTGCGGTAAATTTACAAGTGAACCAAACCAACCCAATAAAGCATTTAAAGCCGCAAGTAATCCTAAAAAAGCAATAATCATTACCCCCACATTCACAGCTAATTTTACGCCATCAATAGCGCCTGTTGTAGCTGCATCAATGACGTTGACATAGTTGGTTTCGACATCAATTTTGGCTTGTCCTGCTGTTTGAGAAACTTCGGTTTCTGGATACATTAATTTTGATACAACTAAAGATGTAGGTGCAGTCATAAAAAAGGCTGCAATTAAGTGTTCTGGGGGAATACCAAAGGAAAGATAAGCGCCTAAAACTCCACCGGCAATTGTGGCAAAACCTCCCGTCATCACGGCATGAAGTTCGGATAAAGTCATACTGCCTATATATGGTTTAACCATCAGTGCAGCTTCTGTCGGCCCTAAAAAGATGTTACCTGCACAAGATAATGATTCTGAACCTGATGTTTTCATAGTTTTAATCATTACCCAGGCGAGCAAATTGACGACTCGCTGTAAAATTCCGTAGTAATACAAAACACTAATAAAAGCAGAGAAAAAGATAATAGTTGGGAGTACTTGAAAGGCAAAGAAATGGTCTTTAAAATTTTCGCCAAAGACAAATTTTGCCCCAACATCAGAAAAAGCTAAGAAATTACTGACAATATCTCCTAAAGATTTAAATATATTTAAACCCCAAGGTGTTTTCAAAATTAGCAGTGCAAATATAAACTCTAATCCCAAACCCCAAGCTACTGTACGCCAACGAACTGCTTGACGTTCCACAGATAAAGCATAAGAGATGCCAAGAAAGACTAATATTCCCAGTATGGAGATAGCACGTTCCATAGTAACTGCCAAAAATGTATAGCTATGATACTCGGCTATCCAGCATACATAAAAATGTAACTTTTTTAACTTTTGGATTTGACTGTCTTGGTATCAAAGAAAAATGCGATCGCCCGTTAATTGAGAATTAAACTCTATAAAAGTGCAAAGTTCAAAATTTTTAATAAAACTTTCCGTGTCAAACAATGCCAAAACTGATACCTTAAAATTTACTTTGTTTAAAAACAGTTTATGAATCGCATGTTTCGCCGCTATCACCGTCAGATAGCCATTATTCTGTGCTTGCCTTTATTTTTAACTGTATTAACTGGTATGGGTTATACCATAGCCCATGAAATATTACACCAAGATGAGATAGGTGAATTCCTCTTAGGGTTGCATACCTTAGAAATCGTTCATTTAGAAAAAATTTACCCACTTTTGAATGGTTTAGGGTTAGTTGGCTTGTTAATTACTGGCGTAACTATGACAGGTTTATTCCGTAAACGAGTTTCACAGGAATAATTTTGTGGTTTTGGAGATTAATTTCTCTGCGCTAACTGTACTCGCCGTTTAGCGAGAGATGTTTAAGGCACAAAAAATGCTTCGTATATTTATAAGGTTTAGAGATGATTGATAAAGTAAACCTTAAATTTTAGGGTGAATTATAGCAACGTTTAACGCACCATCTTTCTCGGTGCGTGACGGCTAATTCTCTCTCTTTTAAGTTCCAAAATCCTTGTATAGCCGTAACACACCCTACTAGCGTGACAAGCCTTAAATGTTGCATTATAAATTTCTTGTGGGATGGGCTTCTAGCCCGTCCGGTGCGGGCAGGATGCCCACACCACAAGAGTCATTTTTATGCCCTATTTTAGCCTTGCCACGCCACTACTTAAAGTATATTCGTGCCGATTAATTAATACAAAAAACCACAGATAAACCCAGTGTTTACCTGTGGTAAAAATGAATTTTACCTTCAATGCCAACAAAAACTATTGGAATTGAAAGCGAGAAAATTCTAGACGGAAGCGAAGTAAACTTTAGACTTCACAGGGTCAGGAGTCATTGTCTGATCTCCTGGTTGCCAACCAGCAGGACAAACTTCATCAGGATGTGATTGTACGTGCTGAATAGCTTGTAATGTCCGTAGGGTTTCATCAACGCTACGACCAAAAGCTAGGTTGTTAATGGTAGCGTGTTGGATGATACCATCTTTGTCAATCAAGAACAGACCACGCAATGCAACGCCTGCTGCTGGGTCAAGAACGTTGTAAGCCGCGCTAATTTCTTTCTTGATGTCGGAAACTAGGGGATAATTGAGGTCGCCTACGCCACCAGATTTGCGATCAGTTTGAATCCAAGCGAGGTGGGAGAACTCACTATCAACGGAAACACCGAGAACTTCAGTGTTAAGTTTCTTGAATTCTTCGTAGCGATCGCTAAATGCTGTGATTTCAGTAGGACAAACAAAGGTAAAGTCTAGGGGGTAGAAAAATAAGACTACATACTTACCGCGATAGTCGGAAAGTTTGATTGTCTTGAATTCCTGATCAAATACAGCAGTTGCTGTAAAGTCGGGAGCTTGTTGACCAACGCGGAGGCTTCCTTCTGTTCCGTAAGTGAGGGACATTAACCTAATTCTCCTTCAACTTATATTTTGTTTTGGTAGCGTTAGGATTCGGGTCAGGTAAAACTCACCCATCCACGCTGATTCACAGTTTAATTACGATCTGTTACGACTATATCATAGTCATAACGATTTTGAGTAGCAAATGACCAATTTAGATACAAGAGAATGGTTACTAACCAATGGCTTAGGCAGTTTTGCCAGTGGGACAGTTTCTGATGTCCGCACACGTACCTACCACGGTTGGTTATTTGCCGCTACAAATCCGCCATCTGGGCGCACCCTATTGTTATCGCACTTAGAAGCGAGTTTAGAAGTATCAAAGGGAGTCGTGGCACTAGGAACAAACATTTGGGGCAGTGGTGAGATTAAGCCCACAGGTTACGAACTCCTACGATCTTTTGATATTAACCCAGTACCCAAATGGATTTGGGGTGAAGATAACTGGCAGTTAAGTAGACAACTGTTAATGCCATACTATGCCAGTGAAGGCAGTAGGGAAGGTAACTCCCAAGCCCATCGGATATTGATTCACTATCGTTATGACGGCATAGAGACAGCAATTTTAAAATTGAGGTTGTTGATTTGCGATCGCGACTTTCATCGTCAACAAACTGCCACAGGGTTACAATTTTCCCAATTACTAGGGCAACAACAAGTTTGCCTACAAGCGATCGCATCGGGACACTTTGGCAAACCTTGGTATTTACGTTGGACTCAGGGTAAATATCAAGCAGACGCATTTTGGTATTGGAATTACGTCTTACCAGAAGAAACACGCCGAGGATTAGGTAATTATGAAGACCTTTATAGTCCTGGCTATTTAATCGTCACACTCCAGCCAGGAGATAGCGTCACCTTAGAAGCAAGGTTAGGTTTTCCTGACCCACAGCAAAACCCACTGTTAACAGAAAGTTTTGCAGAAGCAGTCGAAGCAGAACAAGAAAGACTCAGCCAGATTTTTGGCTACATTCAACCCAAAAATCGAGATTGGGAATCAACCACAGGCTTATTTACAAGTAAAGCAGCAACCGCCCAGGAAAGTGAAGAAAGCCCTCAATTCCCAGTTTCCTGTCCACTGCTGAATACCCAATCTCTGATTTGGCAACAATTACTCAAAGCCAGTGATCAGTTTATTGTGTATCGGGCTGCCGTTGCTGGCCCAACAATTATTGCTGGTTATCACTGGTTTAATGACAGAGGGCGTGATACGTTAATTGCCTTACCAGGTCTAGCATTAGTGCCGCAACGCTACGAATTAGCCAAAGGGTTATTACAAACTTTTGGGCTTTACTGTCGCCACGGTTTAATTCCCAATGCCTTTCCTGATGTTGATGGTGAACCATCTTACAACAGTATTGATGCGGCGCTCTGGTGGATTGAAACATTAGGACTGTACTTAGAAGTCACCCAAGACTGGGAATTTTTAGCAGACCAATTCCCGATAGTGCAGCAAATTCACAAAGCCTTTGTTGGTGGGACAAGATATAACATCCAAGTTGATGCCACCGATGGATTAGTGGGTTGGTATGCTCGTGGTGTAGCTTTAACTTGGATGGATGCTCTAGTTAATGGTCAACCTGTAACGCCTCGTCATGGTAAGCCAGTAGAAATTAATGCCCTGTGGTATTCTGCGTTGTGTTGGATGAGCCAATGGGCGCAACGCTTAAGCCAAATGCCTGTGGAGGATGCACCACGTTTAGCAAAACAGGCGCAACGTTATACACAGCAAGCACAACAGGTAAAAGTTTCCCTGCAAAAATTCTGGAATCCAATGTTGGGTTACTTTTACGACACCATTGAACCAGACGATCGCCGCAACTCCCAAATTCGCCCCAATGCTGTGATTGCGTTATCTTTACGCCATTGTGGATTTTCTCAACAACAAGGTCGTCAGGTACTCGACTTAGCCACTTATCGCTTGCTGACTCCCTATGGACTGCGTAGCTTGGATGCGATTGATCCGGAATATGTAGGTAAGTATACAGGTATGCCCCATGATCGCGATCGCGCTTACCATCAAGGTACCGTTTGGAGTTGGTTAATTGGGCCGTTTATTCGTGCTTGGCAGCGTTTTTACCCCAAACAACCACTGCCTTTTAATTGGCAACCTCTCATCGACCATTTTCTTGCCGATGCTTGTCTTGGCTCCATTTCCGAAATTTTTGATGGCGACCCACCGCACACCCCCAGAGGTGCGATCGCTCAAGCTTGGTCAATAGCCGAAGTGATGCGTCATATCCAAGAATTTTGAATTTTGACTTTGCTGTAAGACTGTAAGTGTTCAAAACCCTTACCTCCATACACCCGCATCAACCGACCATATTTGTGCTTAAATCCTGAATCAAATATGAGAAACTATCTTCTCTAACCCCTAATTTCTAGTCTCTAGTCTCTATAAGCATGATGAAACGCCGAAAGATTTTAAACACAGCCGCTTTAGCCACAGCCACTGCTGCAACTTTAACTGCTTGTAACCGTAGTAATACATCCCCTGGAGTGCAAACTGGACTCCCGACTGTCCGGTGGCGAATGGCTACTAGTTGGACTAAAAGTTTAGGGACTTTTATTGGTGCAAAGGTAGTTTCACAACGAGTCAAGGAAATGACTAACGGTCGGTTTACAATTACTCCCTTTGCGGCTGGCGAGTTAGTCCCAGGATTGCAAGTTTTAGATGCGGTGCAAGCCGGAACTGTAGAATGCGGTCATACATCCAGCTATTATTACATTGGTAAAAGTCCAGCTTTAGCTTTCGCCACCTCTGTACCCTTTGGTTTAAACGCCCAACAGCAAAATGCTTGGCTATATCATGGCGGCGGTTTAGAAGCAATTCAGAAAGTCTATGCCAATTTCAATATTATTAATTTTCCCGCAGGTAATACTGGGGCGCAGATGGGGGGCTGGTTTAAAAAAGAAATTAAAACTGTCGCTGACCTCAAAGGTTTAAAAATGCGAATTCCGGGGTTAGGCGGACAAGTAATGTCGCGTTTGGGTGTGAATGTGCAAGTTTTACCTGGAGGCGAAATTTATTTGTCACTCGACCGGGGTGCGATTGATGCGGCTGAATGGGTAGGCCCTTACGATGACGAAAAACTTGGCTTAAATAAAGCTGCAAAATATTATTACTATCCCGGTTGGTGGGAACCAGGGCCATCTTTGGATGTGTTAGTCAATTTGAACGCTTGGAACAAATTACCCCAAGAATATCAGCAGATTTTAAAAGCTGCTACTTTAGAAGCAAACATGAATATGCTGACAGAGTATGATGCGTTGAATGGTGCTGCACTTTCGAGATTAATTGCTGGCGGTACGCAACTAACGCCCTATAGTCAGGAGATTTTACAAGCAGCACAGCAAATTGCCATTGAGATATATCAAGAAAACGCCACTAAAGATACTAACTTCAAACAAGTTTATGAACAGTGGAAAAACTTCCGCCAACAAGTTTATAACTGGAATCGGGTGAATGAATTAAGCTACGCCAACTTTGTTACTGCTAGTAATAGCAAGTGATAGCTTCCCCACACGCTGTTGTACTTTGTGTGGGGATATAAATTTTATGTTGAGCTTGCTTGTGTGGGAATGTTGATTTAGGGATAGCGATCGCACAAAAAACATCCGCCAAGTTAGTTTATTTGTATTACTATAATCATAGTGTCAACAGTATTGCTGACCTGAGTTTTTCAACTCTCAATCTCATCTGGTAAATACCTCAGCTTGAGCAAACTTTAAGAAAATATTTACAAAATTCATTAATAGCCAAATAGCTTCTTGATCACTGAGCTTACGATTTAGCTCACGCAAGTGAAAAAATAAACATGAGTATTATTCTTGCCGACTACAATCTTATTAAAATTTTGTACCAGAACACCAATACCTGTATTTATCGTGCTGTCAAAGAGTCAGAAAAAATATCAGTAATTATTAAAACTATCACAAATGAGTATCCTACAATCGAACAAATCACTCGGCTGAGATACGAGTATCAAATACTGCAATCTTTAGCAATAGAAGAAGTGATTCAACCTCTAGCTTTAGAAACTACACAAAATAGAATTACACTGATTCTACAAGACTTTCCTGGAGAAACATTGCATGATTTCATTCGCACAAATAACTTAAAATTAACTGTTTTTTTAGAAATTGCAATTCAATTAGCATCAACATTATCTCAGTTACATCAAAATAATATTATTCATAAAGATATCCAACCTTATAATATTTTAATTGACCCTAACACAAATAAAATCAAAATTATCAATTTTAGTATTGCTTCACGCTTACATAGAGAAAATCAGACTGTAAATAACATCAATTTGTTAGAAGGTAGTCTTGCTTATTTATCACCCGAACAAACCGGGAGAATGAACCGCTTAATAGACTACCGTACGGATTTTTATTCTTTAGGTGTTACCCTTTATCAAATGTTAGTGGGTAAACTGCCATTTGTAGCAAGCGATCCTTTAGAAATAATTCATTCTCATATTGCAAGAATTCCTATACCACCTCAAGAATTAAATTCACAAATTCCACCAGCAGTATCTAATATTGTGCTGAAATTATTAGCTAAGACTGCTGAGGAACGATATCAGAATGCCTTGGGTTTAAAAGCCGATTTAGAATTATGTTTACATCAGTTACAAACAATTGGCAAAATTACAGATTTTGTTGTCGGTAAACTTGATTTAAATAGTCAATTTGTAATTCCTCAAAAACTTTATGGACGCGAGCAAGAAGTTGCTCAATTGATTAGTATTTTTGAGCAAGTTAGTTCTGGCAGCACTGAATTAATCCTAGTTAGTGGTTATTCGGGAATTGGTAAATCTTCGTTAGTCAATGAAGTTTCTCAATCGATTATCCGCCAGCGTGGTTATTCTATTTCAGGAAAGTTTGACCAGTATAAACGTCATATACCTTATGCAGCATTTATCCAAGCATTCCAAGAATTAATTCGACAGATATTAACAGAAAGCTCTGAAAAAATCACCAGATGGAAGATGAAAATTCTATCAGCAGTTGGTGTTTACGGTCAAGTAATTATTGATGTGATTCCTGATGTTGAAAAAATTATCGGTACCCAGCCAGAAATCCCGTTATTAGGAATTAATGAAACACAAAACCGCTTTAATCGATTATTTCAACAATTTATTTATGTATTTTCCCAAACAGAACATCCATTAGTAATTTTCTTAGATGACTTACAGTGGGCAGATATTGCATCTCTTAAATTAATTCAATTACTTCTGAGTGATATTGAGAGCAAATATTTATTACTCATAGGTGCATATCGTGATCATGAAGTCAGTTCAACCCATCCATTAATATTAACTCTCGAAAAACTAAAAAACAGTGAGGTAAATATTAATAATATTAGACTGCATCCGTTGAATATTAGTCATGTTCAACAACTGGTTAGTGATACATTTCAGAGTTTTCCAGAAAATTCCCAAGAATTAGCTAATTTAGTTTTTCATAAAACCCAAGGCAACCCATTTTTTGTGACACAATTACTCAAATCTCTTTATCAAGAAAACTTATTGTTTTTTAATTTTGATACCGCTTGTTGGCAGTGGCATATCGACACTATAAAAGATATTGCCATTACCGATAATGTCGTTGAATTGATGGTGAACCAAATTCAAAAATTATCACCAACAACCCAAAAAAAATTACAACTAGCTGCTTGTATTGGAGATAAGTTTAACTTAGATGTTTTGAGTATTGTAAATCAAAAATCTTGGGCAGAAACAGCCAAAGAACTTTGGGAAGCTTTGCAGGCAGGTTTGGTTTTACCTTTAGATGCGTCTTATAAAAGACCTTTAGTTTTAAGTGAACAACAAACAGAACAGCAAATTAGCTATAAATTTTTACATGATCGTGTACAACAGGCATCTTATTCGCTAATTCCTGATATTGAAAAAAAAATCACTCATTTTACTATTGGTAGATTACTGTTACAAAAATTTTCCCCAGAAGAGCAGAAAGAGCATATTTTTTATTTAGTCAATCATCTCAATTATGGCATTGATTTGCTCACATCAGATTGGGAAAGATATGAGTTAGCAGAACTTAATTTGATTGCAGGTAAGAAAGCAAAAGCAGCCGCCGCTTATGAGTCTGCAATAGGCTATTTAAATATAGGTTTAAGCCTCATCGGTAATTCTAGCTGGAATCAGCAATATGAATTAACCTTAGATTTACATCAACAAGCAGTAGAAGTGGCATTTTTGGGTGGTGACTTTGAGCAAATGGAGTTATTAGCTGAAGTCGTACTGCAACAAGCTAAAACACAACTGGAAAAAGTGAAAGTTTATGAGTTGCGAATCAAAAGCTGTGAAGTACAAAGGAAATTAATGGCGGCTGTGCAGCTTGGGTTACGAGTTTTAGAGATGTTAGGAGTAAAACTTAACCAAGCACCAACAGAGTTAGATATTCAGCAAGCTATTCAAGAAACTACAAATTATTTAGCCGGGAAACAAATTGCAGATTTAATTAATTCACCTGCGGTGACAGATCCTCACAAACTAGCAGCAATGAGACTAATAGCCAGTTTAGTCCCTGCTGCTTATCAATCTGCACCAGAATTATTTATTTTGATGGCTTGTCAACAAGTTAACTTATCTATTCAATATGGTAATACACCATTTTCAGCTAGTGGTTTTGCTGATTTTGGCGTAGTTTTTAGTGGCTTATGCCAAAATATTGATGCTGCTTATCAAGTTGGAAAATTAGCTTTAAATTTATTGAATAGTTTAGATGCTGATGAAGTCAGAAGCCAAGTTTTATTTAAAGTAGCTACTTTCATCATCCATTGGAAACACCATGTCAAAGATACTTTACCGCTTTTAGAAGCTGCTTACTTAAGTGGATTAGAAACAGGAGATTTAGTACATACAGGATATTCAGCCAGTAATAGGTGTCAATATGCCTATTGGAGCGGCGCAGAATTAACCAGTCTTGAACAGGAAATGGCAAGATATAGTAAGGCGATCGCACAAATTCATCAAGAGACTGCTTTAAAATGGCATCAAGTATTTCACCAAGCAGTTTTGAATTTATTGGGATTATCTGCCAACCCTTGTCTGTTAATTGGTGAAGCTTACAACGAAGTGGAATTGTTAGCACTGCATATCCAATCAAATGAACGCACCATTATTCACTATGTATTTCTCAATAAATTAATTTTGTGCTATCTCTTTGGAGATTTTGCCCAATCTGTAGAAAATGCCCACAATGCAGAACAGTATTTAGATGGAGTTACAGGGTGGTTAAATGTGCCATCATTTCATTTCTATGATTCTTTAGTACAACTTGCTATTTATCCATCATCTGCATCTAATCATCAAAAACTGCTGCTGAATAAAGTCAATTATAATCAACAAAAAATGCAAACATGGGCGAGTTATGCGCCGATGAATTTTCAACATAAATATGAGCTTGTGGAAGCGGAAAAAGCCAGAGTTTTAGGGCAGTATTGGCAAGCAATGGCACATTATGACAAAGCCATTATCGCTGCAAAAAACCAAGGATATATCCAAGAAGCAGCTCTCGCCAATGAACTAGCAGCAAAGTTTTATTTTGAGACTGGTAGAGACAAGGTAGCTCAGATTTATTTGATTGATGCTTACTATGGATATAGTAACTGGGGAGCCATAGCCAAGTTGCGAGATTTGGAAGTTAAATATCCCCAAATTGTCGCGCGGCTGTCGGAACGCCAAACGCTAAACTTAGGTAAAAATCAACTCATCAACGCTATCAATCACAATACAAGTGAAGCTTTTGATTTAGCAACAGTGATGAAAGCGGCTCAAGCACTTTCTGGTGAAATTGTTTTAGACAAATTACTGGCTAAATTAATGCAAATTCTCCTAGAGAATGCTGGTGCAGCCAGAGGATATTTAATTCTAAATCAGGCAAATACTTTATTAATTGCAGCATCAGGTAGTTTTGATCAACCTGAAATTAATGTCCGCCAATCTACCCCTGTAGAATCCAGTGATAATTTGCCCAGTTCAGTGATTAATTATGTGTATCGTACAGGAGAAAATGTGGTTATTAATGACGCTAATTGTGAAGGTGGATTTACCACAGATGATTACATTGTTAAGCATAAACCAAGGTCAATTTTATGTAGTCCAATTGTAAATCAAGGCAAATTAATTGGCATACTTTACTTAGAAAATAAATTGATTGCTGGGGCATTTACACCAGAACGATTAGAAGTTTTACAACTTTTATCATCACAAGCAGCAATTTCTTTAGAAAATGCCCGCCTTTATCATGATTTAGAAGAGTATAATCAAACATTAGAAACAAAAGTTAAAGAACGGACTTTAGAATTACAAGCGAAAAATTCCCAATTACAACAAGAAATTCAGGAACGCCAAAGAGCCGAAGAAGCAGCCGCAGCCGCTAACCGCGCCAAAAGTGAATTTTTGGCTAATATGAGTCACGAACTGCGGACACCGTTAAATGGCATTTTAGGTTATACGCAAATATTTCAAACAGATGCGTCTTTGAGTAGTCAACAGAAAAATGGTGTAAATATCATTCATCAGTGTGGCGAACATCTCTTAACACTAATTAATGATATTTTAGATATTTCTAAAATTGAAGCTCGGAAAATGGAGCTTGAATTGAAAGAATTTAATCTTCCTGGCTTTTTAGAAGGGATTGCCGAAATTTGCCGACTACGAGCAGAAATTAAAGGCATAGCTTTAGTTTATCAGCCACTTGGTTATTTACCCAGGCTAATTCGAGGTGATGAAAAACGCTTACGTCAGGTTTTAATCAATTTATTAAGTAATGCTGTTAAGTTTACAAAAAAAGGTAGGATAAATTTTAAAGTAGGTTATGCAACCCAGGATGGAGACTGGATATTAAATGGAGAAGAACTTACTAGCCAATCTCCAACACCAAAAATTCGCTTTTTAGTAGAAGACACAGGAATTGGCATTGCTCATGAGCAATTAGAAGAAATATTTCTACCGTTCAAACAAGCGGGTGAGGATAGTTTGAAGACGGAAGGAACTGGGTTAGGCTTATCAATTAGCCGTCAATTAGTTCAGATGATGGGTGGCGAATTGCGTGTCAAAAGTGAACTAGGTAAAGGCAGTATTTTTTGGCTAGATTTGGAATTACCGGAAGTTGAGCAACAGTTAAATTTTGATAGTGAGCCATCTAAGATTATTGGTTTTACATGCTCTCAACGCAAGATTTTAATTGTTGATGATAAATGGGAAAATCGCTCAGTGTTAGTCAATATTTTAGAGCCTTTGGGTTTTGAAATTTTGGAAGCAGGTGATGGTGTAGACTGCCTGGATAAAATACCCAAGTTTCAGCCAGATTTGATTTTGATGGATTTGGTGATGACAGGAATGGATGGTTTTGAAGCTACTCGACGCTTGCGATTGTTACCAAACTTTAAGGAAACAATAGTAATTGCAGTCTCAGCAAGTGTGTTTGAGTTTAATCAACAAGAAAGCCGCAAAGTTGGGTGTGATGACTTTCTAGCGAAACCTATTCAAAGAGCCGAACTTTTAGAAAAGTTACAAGTTCACTTGGGATTGACATGGGTATATGAAGACAAGGTAAGAAAGATAAAGGATGAACACCAAAGTTCAATAAATCCTTTACACTTAACATCTCAGGCTTCGATTGTGCCTCCCCCAGCAGATGAACTGGCAATTTTGTTAGATTTGGCTATGCGGGGTGACTTAAGAAGTATTGCTGAAAGAACTCAAAAATTAGCAGAACACAGTGAGGAGTTACAACCTTTTGCTGCTCGTTTATATCAACTGGCTAAAGGTTTTAAAGGGAAACAAATATTGGAGTTTCTCCAAAAGTATTCTGAGGCTTTATGAAAAACGATTTTAATAAATCCAGTGTCATTTTAATTGTTGATGATACTCCCATCAATTTAGAAATGCTTTTTGATTTTTTAGGCACGACCGGATTTACAGTATTAATTGCTGAGGATGGTGAAAGTGCGATCGCCATAGCAGAATATGGTAAGCCTGACTTAATTTTGTTAGATATCCTCATGCCAGGAATTGACGGTTTTGAAACTTGTCGTCGTCTGAAAGCGCAGGAATCAACCCAAGATATTCCCGTGATTTTTATGACAGCACTTTCGGAGACTGTTGATAAAGTCACAGGCTTTGAACTGGGTGCAGTTGATTACCTCACTAAACCACTCCAACACCAAGAAGTGTTGGCGAGAATTCAATTACATCTCAAGTTACGCGCTCTCACTAAAACATTACAAGAACAGAATTTACGTTTAGAAGCTGAAATTACAGAACGTTTGCAAGTTGAAGAAAAAATCCGCGAACAAGCAGCTTTATTAGATGTAACTAGCGATGCAATTGTCGTGAAAGATTTTAATAATCAAATTTGTTTTTGGAACCAAGGTGCGGAAAATTTGTATGGCTGGCAAGCTACAGAAGTCATTGGTCAAAATGTCAATCAGATTTTATACTCACCAGAGACTTTAGGGCAAGTCCAAAACATTTATGCAAGTATAGCTGAGTCTGGCTTTTGGCAAGGAGAATTAAACCAAGTTAACAAACAAGGACAAACTGTGATTGTGGCCAGTCGTTGGACATTAATGTGCGATCGCCATAACCAGCCTAAATCAATTTTGACTGTTAATACTGATATTACCGAAAAAAAACATTTAGAAAATCAAATTCTCCGCGCTCAACGTTTAGAAAGCATCGGCACATTAGCTAGTGGTATTGCTCATGATTTGAACAATATTTTGACACCAATTTTAACAGCCGCACAACTACTACAACTCAAACTGCCCGATACTAACGAGCGCAATCAACAAATGTTGAAAACCATCGAAGCTAATTCTAAACGCGGCGCAGCTTTAGTTAAGCAAGTTTTACAATTTGCGCGGGGAGTAGATGGGCAGCGTACCATTGTGCAAGTAAACCATTTATGTTCAGAAATTCGACAAATTGTCCAAGAGACTTTTCCTAAATCTATTGAATTAACAACCCAGATTCAGCCAGGACTTTGGGCTGTAATTGGAGATGCAACCCACCTCCATCAACTACTGATGAATTTAGTAGTTAATGCCCGTGATGCCATGCCCACAGGCGGTAGTATCAAAATTTCTGCGTCAAATCTGTTAGTAGATGAACAGTATGCACGGATGAATTTAGATGCGCGTGTCGGTGCTTATATTGTGGTGACAATTGCCGATACAGGTGTGGGAATGCCGCCAGAGATTATTGATAGAATCTTTGAGCCATTTTTCACCACTAAAGATATTGGGAAAGGTACTGGATTGGGTTTGTCGACTGTAAGAGGTATCATTCAAAGTCACGGTGGTTTTGTGAATGTTTCTAGTCAAGTTGATAAAGGTACAGAATTTAAAATTTTCTTACCAGCTGTGGAGGTAGCAAATCCACTCCTTGAGGAAGACTTAGATTTATTTAAAGGTGACGGAGAATTAATTTTAGTAGTTGATGATGAAAGTGGAATTTTAGAAACTACCAAAATTTCCTTAGAAACCTACAACTACAGAGTATTAACTGCTACTAATGGCATTGAAGCGATCGCTCTTTATGCTCAACACGAAGACGAAATTAGCTTAGTGTTGATGGATATGATGATGCCTGCAATGGACGGTGCTACGGCTATTAGCACTTTGCAAAAAATGAACTCTCAAGTCAAGGTAATTGCTGTTAGTGGTTTAACTGCTAGTAGTAAATTAACCAAAATATCTGGGGTGAAAAAGTTTATTCCTAAGCCTTATACAACCAAGGATTTATTGCAAACCTTACACAGCATTTTGGTACAGGAATCTAGACAGCAAGAGCGTGTGGCTAAATCTTAGATATAGCACGAGGCAGAAGGGCAGTTAACTTCCCAAAGAAGGTAAGAAACTGACAATCTGCGGGAAGACAATAATTAACAACACAACCAACAACTGAAGCAGAATAAACGGTATGACACCACGATAAATATCTGATGTGGTTACTTCTGGAGGTGCAACACCACGCAGATAAAATAAAGCAAAGCCAAAAGGTGGTGTTAAAAACGAAGTTTGCAGATTTGCCCCTAGTACTACACCATACCAAACTAAATCAATGCCTAATTGCTGGGCAACAGGCACAAATAAAGGTATGACGATAAAGGCAATTTCAAAAAAGTCGATAAAGAAACCGAGGATAAACACCACAATCATACTGACGGCTAAAAAGCCGACTTTCCCACCAGGAAGATTGGCGAGGACATCAAACATAAATTGATCGCCATTTAATCCTCGGAATACTAAGCTGAAAGCTGTCGAACCAAACAAAATAAACACCACCATACTGGTGATTCGTAAAGTGGTATCACATACTTGACGCAGAGATGTTAAAGTTAATTGACCATTGGCTGCTGCTAAAGCGATCGCACCTACACAACCAACTGCACCTGCTTCTGTGGGGGTGGCAATGCCAAAAAATATACTACCTAACACAAGTAAAATTACTACCAAAGGCGGCAACATCACCTGAATTACCCTTGTCCCCAAGGCTTTACCGCCAATTTCTCGCACTTGGGCAGGCAAAGCTGGTGCGGCATCTGGTTTTAAAAATGCCACAATCAGCACATGCAGGGCAAAGGCACTAGCCATCATCAAGCCGGGAATCACCGAACCAATAAATAAATTACCTACAGACACACCAAGTTGGTCGCCTAACACTACCAAAACCACACTCGGCGGAATAATTTGCCCTAAAGTGCCTGAAGCTGCAATCACACCCGTGGCTAATTGTTTGTTGTAACCATAGCGCAGCATAATTGGCAGCGAAATTAAACCCATCGCTACCACAGTGGCTGCTACGACCCCAGTAGTGGCGGCCAGTAACGCTCCCACTAACACTACTGCTAAGGCCAGTCCACCCCGTAACCGTCCCAACAAAATCCCCATCGTTTCCAGCAGCCGTTCCGCAATGCCAGATTTTTCTAGCATTGACCCCAGAAAAATAAAGTAAGGAATAGCTAACAGGGTGTAATTAGCCATAATTCCGAAAATTCGCTGGGGCATAGCGGTGAGAAATATCGGGTCAAACACACCCAAACTAATTCCCAATAAACCAAAGACAATAGCCACACCACCCAGGGAAAATGCCACGGGATATCCCAGGGATAACAAGACCAAAGCCCCGGCAAACATCAGCGGCCCCAGCCATTCATAAGCCAGTGTCACGTTGTTCCTCCTCAACTGCTAGTCTGCCTTGGATAATTGCCCAGTTTTTAATTGCTTGGGAAATTCCCTGAAAAATCAGCAATATAAAGGAGACAATAATCATTGCTTTGATTGGGTAGCGGGGTAAACCGCCAGGATCAGGGGAATTTTCCTGAATCTGCCAAGAAGCGATGATAGTATCCCAAGAAAAAATGATTACCATCACACAGAAGGGAATCAAAAAAAATACTGTCCCTAGCAAGTCTGCTAAGGCTTTGCGCCGACGTTGCCAATTACTATAAAAAATATCTACACGGACGTGTTCGTTATGCTTGAGGGTGTAAGCTGCCCCCAGCAAAAAAACTAAATCAAAAATATACCACTGCGCTTCGATGTAAGCGTTGGATGTCAGGTTACTGCCAATAAATCGTCCTACATATCGCCCGACAACGTTCCATACTCCCAGGATGACCATGACTAGCACCAGCCAACTGGTACATCGACCGATAAATTCAGTACAAGTATCAATAATTTTGGAAATTTTTAAAAGTTTCTCCAATGGTGGTATTACCTCTGTCGTGAAGATAGGGCTAGGGGTGTAGGGAAAGGGTTTTTTACGTTTTGCTTTAAGATTTTCTCATGAATAGCTGACTTGAAAGTGCTGAGTAATATATTTTCTCCCTTGCACCCTGCCCCCTGCACACTTTCCCCCAGCCTCTTAACTCGACTGTCGCCAGTGTGTAGGAGGTTCAAGATCATCGGGTAGACGGGTTGTGCGATCGCCTACTGCCATGCCAATCTGTTGTGAGTCTAAGTTTTTCACACCTGTGAGAATTGCGCCTTCTAGTTTGACATCACACAAATTTGTGCCGAATAAATTCGCGCCGATGAGGTTGGCTTTAGACAAATTCGCCTCATACAAAACTGCCCGATTCAAATTTGCACCCATGAGATTGGCTTGATATAAATCGGCTTCTGTCAAACTGGCTTCGGTGAGGTTGGCAAAAAAGACTTCTGTTTGCTGGAGTTTGGCAGCATTTAAATTTGCCCCAGACAAGTTAGCGCCATTCAAGTTGGCGGCTTGTAAGTTCGCGCCAATTAATCCGGCTAAATGCAAGTTAGCTTTACCCAGCTTTGCCCCTTGTAAATTAGCCAGAAATAATTTTGCACCTGCGAGGTTAGCAACTTTTAAGGTTGCCTGCTGTAAGTTCGCTTTATACAGGTTTGCCCCTTGTAAGTTAGCTGTACGCAGACTTGCACTTTGCAGGTTAGCAGCACGCAAGTTTGCGCCATAAAGGTTCGCACGGTTCAAGGTTGCCCCTTGTAAGTTGGCTTCCCGCAGGTTGGCTTTTTGTAAATTGGTTTCGTAGAGAATGGAGCGTACCAGTTTGGCACTGTTGAGATTAGCTCCCGAAAGGTTAGCGCCGCGTAAATCTGCACCAGAAAGGTCAGAACCGCGTAAATCTGCCCTTTCTAAATTAGCGCCGAGTAAATCTGCTCGCCGAATATCTATGTTGCGTAAATCTAATTTTTGACTTTCTAATTCTAATAGGGAATTACGTCTACCAATGATTGTCAGTGCGGCTTGGACATCCCGGCGAATTTTGGGAGCGGCTTCACTGTTGTGTTTGTTTGCCAATACCCGACTTTTGGGTTTACCCCAATATATAGGCTGTGCATCTTCTTCTTTGAAGAGTTCGCCTTCTGTGGGAATGCCTGTGTTCTCCCGCACAAATGCCGCCAGGATTTCCATAATTGTCCAGTGTTCTTTAGGAAAATCCTGGGCAATGCGTTCTAACACATAAATTGCACCGATGCGCGTTTCAATTCTCTCATGACCAAGCTGCGTAATAGCAGCCATAAATCTATCTGCAATCAATCTGTCTTGGGAGATTTGCGTATTTTGCAGACTCACTTCGACATTTTTTTCGGAGGCGATCGCATTTTTTTGCATTGCCTCGGCCCGTTTACCTGCATAATAGGCATTAACCATGACTGCCAAGCCTAAAAACATAATTGCAGTTGTGGTTAATGCTTGCGTTCTGTATTGCATTTGCTGCGAAATTGATAACTCCTTTTTACTGGAGGCAGCAAAAACAATTATATTCAGCCCCAGCGCGAATACAACTGTTGTACCTATCAACCAACGCAACATTTTGTCTGTCTTATTTGCAGACATAGGAATTAGATTCCTCACACTACAGAATTATTACTTAGAGGTTGGGATGAGTATAACATTTCGCTCAAGGTTTGAATATGAAATTACGGATTTTTATTGATATTACTTTTATGCTTAAAGTTGTCTTTGTAATGATATTGTGACAACCACAGAGATAATCTTGAATATTCGCGGACAATTTAGTAGTTTTTCACCCTGATTCTGTGCCAGTACTCAGACTTGTACTGCCAGAAATTAATAATAATGTTGCGGAATCTGTTCTATTTTCATTAGAAATTGTGTCTATCCGGAAAATTTTGCTTCTCGGAAATTAGCTCCATCAAGGATGGCATCTTGGAGATTAGTTTGAGACAAATTAGCGAGATAAAAGTTTGCTTTGACCAAATTTGCTTTTGCTAGGTTTGCCCCAGACAAGTTAGCAGAACTAATAATTGCTTCCGAAAGGTTTGCACCAGCTAAGTTAGCCTGGGATAAGTTAGCAGCACAGAGAATTGCCCCACTGAGATTTGCACCCGCCAGATTCACTCCTGATAAATTAGCTTGGTAGAGATTCACACCTGCAAGGTTTCCACCACTGAGATTTGCTCCTCTTAAGTCTGTATAGCTTAAGTCGAGTTGTTCCGATGCTAAAGATTTTTGGGTGTCTGTTTTTGTGAGTACCTTCAAAGAAGCCTGAATATCTGGATGAATGTTTGGTGATGACTGACTCTTAACTTCCTGGTGTGTTTTATACAGAGAGTTTTGGCGCACAAAAGCCGTGAGAACCTCCATAATTTCCCAGTTCTCTTGTCCATGATAATTGGCTAATTTTTCGAGTTCGGCAATTCCCTGTAATCTGACATCTAATTTTTGATGATGTAGCTTATCTACTGCCATTCTCAAACGTTTTTTAATGCTTCGTTGCGAGGTATGCTGCTGTTTGTCTTGGCGGTTAATTATTCCTAATATGATATCGAAAAATAAGTTTTCATTAATTGCATGGTTTTTTTCCGGATGGTTAAAATTGCCGATGTAAGTAAGCATTTTTAAAGATTTCAAAAAGATACTGTTGTGTTTTATTCTCCAAAACCAGTAAAGATTTCGTCATTCGTAAATATAATGATTATTTCAAGCCAATAATTAGAAAATATCACTACGTCTAGAGGCAGAAATACACGTCAATACTTTGAAAATTAGTGGTATTTTTCAGTAAAAATACTTTGTATAATGTTTCTCAGTCTGACCAGAAACAAATACTCTACAAAACTTGTAACTAGAGGTTTACAAGTCTTTATCCATAGTTCACGATTTTTCTATAGCTTACAAGGTGAGAGCTAATTTTCTCGGTAATACCAAAAATTAAGTAATATTTTATACTAAAAATTATGTATCATTATACTTAGTTGCACAGTCATTCAAGCGAGAATAGCATACTTCTCCTTTGTCAGAGTGCGTCTACAAGGCACCCGATTACTTGATACATAAATAATACTTAAGTTTTGTTGGCTTTCTTAATTAAATTACTTAACTGTCCTTAAATGTCTTAACTGTCCTTGCTGATTCACCAAAATCATCAGATGCTGCGATCGCAGCAACGTCAGCAGTTTGCTGTTTATTTGCTGTTGCGAAAGATGAAGCACAATCGCTACAAATATATAACGAGTTCAACAACATCTATAGAATTAACAAACTTTGTTGAAAGCAAGTTAAATGAATACGCTGAAAAGATTGTTAAAGGTGGAGATAAATCTGATGATCTAGCCTTTGGACAAATTAGCTTTTATCTATCTTTGCGTCGAGTGTTAAAAGGTAAGTCCAGTTTGCAAGATGTAGGATTAGTAGACGCAATAAATGACACATTGCAAGAGTTAGGAATTATTGAGGCAGGTAAAACTTTTTATAAGTAGCTTTCTTGCTATATCTAAATAATACCAAGTATTGGTAAAAATTGACATCACATTGACCCCACAAGCTCACTAACATCGCTGTTAAATAGGTAGCTTGTGGGGTTTTTATATATATTCATAGCTACTACAGTTACTCCAATCAACCATTTAAATACAAAATTACTAACTTAAGAGATAGTTTCAAAAAGAGTAAATATATGTTCAGCTTATTAAAATAGATTTAGCCATCATGGAATAGTTTAGTTTATGCTAAAACGCAGCTTTTTTGTTGGGCTATTGATGTCACTTTTGACATTTATCAGTATTAGTAATATACCAACTGCTGCACTGTCAAGTAACTCTTTTCCTCAGACTTGGCAAGGTACATGGAGTGGTACATTATATGATCGCACTGTATCAGGAAAATCTCACACTGTACCGATGAAGCTGCGGATTAAACTCATTTCGCAAGATCCCATCCGCTACACTTGGCAAATCACCTATGGCACAGGAAGCGAAAAGCAGGTACGTAATTATGAATTAGTTGCTAAAAATCAAAGTACTGGACACTTTGCTATTGATGAAAAAGATGGAACTGTTATTGATACTTGGTGGTTAGGAGAAAAACTCTACAGTCAATTTAGAGTTGAAAATCTGCTACTGAGTACACAGTGTCAACTACAAGATAACCAGCTACGCTATGAACTTGTGGTTTATCAGTCTCTCTCAGAACTAGAGCCGAATTCTACAGAAAAATCGACTTTTGAGAGCTATCAACTGCGTTCTATTCAGTCTGCAACTCTAGCACCTGTAAAAGATTGACACAGAAATAAGAAGTATTTTTAGAGTGGCTCGTAATTAAAGAGTAATATTTGGATGTGGAGTTTTTTTCAGCAATTCAACATCCGTTTTATATAATCACAGGACTCACGCACAAAAATTTTCTGTGGAGACTGGGTGTAAGGGTTAAAGGGTGTGGGGTGTAAGAGTTTTGGACACATACACCCCTATACCCATAAACCCTTATACCCTTCCCAAAACCCTTGGTTTTTCGTCTCACTGCGTAAATCCTAAATCATACTAAATACGCATAAAACACCTTGTTATTCTGGAGTCGGAGTAAATGGGCGTTGTTTGTATAATTAATACCAATTCTGTATGAATATGCACTGAATTAAATAACGAACCACATAGACGCGGTAGCGGCTTCCCGCAGGGTAGGGCGCAAAGAACACAAAGAAAAAAGAGATATGAAGATTAAATGCAGACTCACATAGAATTGGTATAAGTCTTCCAGTCTTTGGATAAATGAGGATTTATCACAACGTGTTTCGTATCAGTTCTGAATTATGGATGATAGATTATAGCAATCCTAAATGAATAAGAAACATCTCTGCCTTGTCTACCGTTTCCGCCTTGTCTCCCTTGCCTCATTTGTTCACATATCAAATAGGATTGCTATATCAATATTCTGGGTTAAAAAATAAAATCAAATTTTATATTAATAATCATTAAATAATATTGTTTAACTGTCTTAAGTGTCTGCTGTACTGCCTTAAATGTCTTAACTGTCTTGAAATACTTAACATATTTAATGCTTAATTGTCTTAACTGTCCTTGCATAGATATTAAATTACTGATATACCTTTAATTGCAAAAATAATTTCCTTCAAGGAAATCACCATGTCTACAAACACAATTCAAAAAGTGGGTGTGGGAGTGGTACCATTCTTTGCACGTTTCTTGGAAGCGCAAGCGGCAGAAGGAGAAGGAGAAGGTACAGACATTCCTTCTTGGCCTTGGACTTTCAAGTTCCCTTCAGATGCAGAAGACACTTAATTCTAGTCTTCTAAACCTGGAGTGACGGGAGTAGTTTGTTATTAAATAACTGCTAATTCTGAATAAAAACTAACATCAAGGAATAATACCATGTCTACCAACACAAACAAACCAGCAAATGTAGAAGCAATTCCATTTTTTGCTCGCTTTTTAGAAGAGCAAGCTGCTGAACAAGCAGATAATGCTCCTTACGGACAAACTCTCAAGTATCCTTCTGACTGGGAAGAGTACTAAATCCAGCTCCCCCTGATTAGCAATTAAGGGAGTAGCTGTTATTGAATAAACAGTTACTCCTGAATAAAAACAAATATCACAGGAATAATACCATGTCTACCAACACAAACAAACCAGCAAACGTAGAAGCAATTCCCTTCTTTGCTCGCTTTTTAGAAGAGCAAGCTGCTGAACAAGCAGATAATGCTCCTTTCCCACAAACTCTCAAGTATCCTTCTGACTGGGAAGAGTACTAAATCTCTAGTTAGCTTCGTTGTTATTTAATAACTGAAACCTACTCTTGTCTGAGTGATCGCTTCCATATTCAATTATCCCAAATATGGATGCGATCGCCTTTAGAACTCTGACTTATTGATAGTTAAGTTCTATAGCAAAAAATCTGTTCGATATTTCTTAAATACCTACTTTACTCATAATTCTAAAAGAGCATATTTTATGCACCTATCTGGTGATGTTGTTTTATTAATTACCCATAGTGGAGACTTTTTCACAATAGATAGAGTGGCAGAAGCCTTAACAAAAAAAGGGGCGCAACCATTTCGTCTAGATACTGACAAATTTCCTTTAGAAGTGCAATTAACAGCACAATTTGACAAGTTTAAAAGTTACCACACCATAGAATATGGCAATCAATTGATCAGCACAGAACAGGTGCAAGCTGTGTGGATGCGTCGGATTTGGGAACCAAACCTCAGTCCAGAATTAGCGCCTAAGTTCCGCGAAGCTTGCCTGAGAGAATCAAAAGCAACTTTAGATGGTTTTTGGGATAGCCTTAAACAAGCTCGTTGGGTAGATGATTTGCAACGGATAGATTATGCCAACAACAAGCTGCGCCAACTGCGAATCGCCTCAGAAGTAGGTTTTGTAATTCCTAAAACCCTTGTGACAAACAAAGCCGAAGCCGCTAGAGAGTTTTTTGGACAAGTTAATGGCAAAATGGTGAGCAAGCTGTTAACTGCGCTTTCTCGTAGTATGCAGGCTAACTCTTCCTTCTTTCTTTACACCAGCGTTGTCAAAGAAGAAGACTTACAAGATGCTGAGTCTCTGCGCTACTGCCCAATGGTTTTTCAAGAACAAATACCCAAACAACAGGAATTACGGGTAGTCTATGTGAATGGCGAGGTGTTTGTCGGGGCGCTGAATGCAGATGTGTATGCAGCCGCCAAAGCTGACTGGCGTAAACCCGGTGTAGATGTTGGTGCATGGCAACACCATGAACTTCCTGATGAAATAGTTCGTCGTTTGCAAACCTTTATGGGGAAATTAGGGCTATTGTTTGGCTCGTTTGATTTTATCCTCACTCCGTCAGGGGAATACGTGTTTTTGGAAGTCAATCCTACTGGCGAGTGGGGAATGTTAGAGAAGGATTTAGACTTACCCATTGCCAATGCGATCGCAAATGCACTATTGCAAACCGACAAATAATCTAGCAAGACTTCATACTTCAGACTAGTTTGCGGCAAGCCCGTCAAAGCGTCTACACACTTCATACTTATTTATGACAGCATTAATAGTTACCTTTAGCAACGACAACGAAAGCATTCCTTTAGTTATCAAAGAAATTGAAGCTAGAGGCGAAAAAGCATTTCGGTTTGATACAGACAGATTTCCCACTGAAGTCAAGTTAGATATTTACTCTGGTGATAGTGAAAGAGTCATCATTACTGATGGTGAACAGCAGCTTGATTTCAGCGAAGTTTCTTCCGTTTGGTATCGGCGGATGCGCTATGGGCATAAAATCCCCAATTCAATGGACAAGCAATATCGAGATGCGTCCATTCAGGAATGTCGCGTCACTGTCAGAGGTATGATTGCCAGCCTCCAGGGATTTCATTTAGATAAAATGTTCAATGTGGATCGGGCGAATAATAAACAGTTGCAATTGCAAACTGCACAAAAAATTGGCTTGTTAACTCCCCGTACTCTCAGCACAAATAATCCCGCAGCCGTCAAACAATTTGCCCAAGAATGTCCCCAAGGTATTGTCACCAAAATGCTGTCTTCCTTTGCTATTTATGATCAGCAAGGGCGAGAAAACGTTGTGTTTACCACTCCAGTAACAGCTGATGATCTGGAGAATATGGAAGGGCTACGTTTTTGTCCGATGACTTTTCAAGAAAATGTACCAAAGGCGCTAGAGTTGCGGACAACTATTGTAGGACATCGGGTATTCACCGCCGCAGTCGATTCACAAAGCTTAGAAGGTTCTACCTTTGATTGGCGTAAAGAAGGTCAAGCCTTAGCTAAGAATTGGCAACCCTACGACTTGCCGGAAGACATTGAGAAAAAGCTACTCACCTTGATGGCTGAGTTTGGCTTAAACTATGGCGCAATTGATATTATCGTCACCCCAGATGGTCGTTATGTATTCCTCGAAGTTAATCCAGTCGGGGAATTTTTTTGGATGGAGATATATTCACCTTATTATCCAATTTCTCAGGCGATCGCAGAAATTTTAGTCACTCAAAAATAAGCTAGAAAGCCAAATATTCGGGATTTGTGGTTTAGTCTAGTAACCAAATCTCAAATCCTCAATCTTCATATTAATTATTTGTTAAATAAAATTTTTGAACTACGTAAGACCAATTCTATGTGAGTCTGCATTTAATGCTCATATCTCTTCTTTCTTTGTGTTCTTTGCGCCCTTTGTGGTTCGTTCTTTAATTCAGTGCATCTTCATCCAGAATTGGTATAAGACCATTGTGACTTGCTCAAAATGATATGTACATTATTTTTATTGAAAAAATATAGACATAGATAAAATTGTCACCAATTAATATATTATTAGTTTAATTACCAAATTAATTATTCAAAAATTACTATTTAAATTTACTCCTTTAATGACGAATTAATTTTATTTGGAGATTAAAATGCTGTGATCAAGAGAGTACAGACGCAAACAGTTTTAACATTTGATGGGGTAGATGATTACATAGATTTTGGCAGAAATGACCTCGGTGGTGTTTTTGCTCAAGGAAGTTCAGCTTTCACGGTTTCAGGCTGGATAAACCCTCATAAATTAACCAATAAAGCGACGAGTTACGGAACACGCAATGTATTTTTAGCTCGTTCTTCAGAGCGATATAGTGATAACTTTGAATTTGGTATTAGTGAAACAGGAAGCCTAGATATTTATATTGATGAAACCGTTACTAAAGGAATCAAAACCTTTGGTCAAGGGGAGTTAACTATAGGAGCATGGCACTTTTTTGCTATTGTTTTTAATCAGGGACAAATTACAGTCCATCTGGATGAACAAGAATACACTGATTCCTTAAGAGGTACAGCTTTAAACAAAGCAACTAGTCCTTTAACTCTTGGTGCGACCTTACACAAACGTATATATTTTGCTGGGCAATTAGCTAATATTAGCATCTGGAATTATCCCTGCACCTCAGAACAAATCCATGTTCATCGTTGTGGACTAATAGTAGGAGATGAACCAGGATTAATGGCTTATTGGAAATTAGATGAAGGTGAAGGGAAGACAGTCAAAAGTCAAACTGTTACCGACTCCCAAGGAAATTTGCGTGGTAATCCTATTTGGGATGTTGTACAAATTCCCTTTGCAGATCCATCATCACCACCAGATGAAATTGCAGTTGAAACAATAACTACTACTGAAGAAGAGATTTCACCAATCACGACAAATTTATTAGCAGCAACGGTCTCTTTAACTAACCAAGAAGAAGCAACACCAATTAATAATCAAGAATCAGATATTCTGCTCAATCTAGTAACACTCCCGCTACGAGTTACAGAACCAACACAAGAATCTACTAGTCAACGTGAAGTTGAAGATAATGTTCAACCTTCAGAGGTACCAACATTAGTTCAAAATCAAGCACCAGAAACTATGGAAACTACAGCCAAATCCAAATATAAAATACTGTCTATTGATGGAGGTGGTATTCGTGGGATTATTCCAGCACTTTTGTTAGCAGAAATTGAAAGGCGGACACAAAAACCCATATTCAATTTATTTGATTTAATTGCTGGTACTTCGAGTGGAGGGATTTTAGCCCTCGGACTCACAAAACCTCGCTTAAATTCCGAAGCATCTGAAGAGTTATCTGCGGAATACACGGCTGAGGATTTGCTGCAACTATTTATTGAGTATGGTGTAGAAATATTTTATGAGCCATTTTTTGAAAGAATACTAGGGCCAATAGAAGATATATTTCTTCAACCAAAATATCCTTCAACCAGCAAAGAAGCAATTTTAAGACAATATTTTGGCACTGCATCTCTTGAAAATAATCTGAAAGAAGTTTTTGTCACTAGTTACGATATTGAACAGCGAGTTCCCATATTTTTTACCAATCAATCACAAAAAGAACAGATAGAATCTAAAAATTTTCGTAATTTGTGTAGAGGGTTTTCGCTATTAGATGTAGCATTAGCCACTAGTGCTACCCCCACTTATTTTGCTCCCCATCGGATTCCAACTTCCCACAATACTAGCGGCTTTTACACTTTAGTTGATGGTGGAGTTTTTGCTAATAATCCAGCCCATTTAGCTATTATAGAAGCACAAATTAGTAGTAAAAAAGAAGCAAACAGAATCCTCAATCCCGAAGATATCTTAGTAGTTTCTTTAGGTACAGGTTCCTTGACGAGTGTCTACCCTTATAACGAAGTCAAAAACTGGGGACTCTTGCAATGGGGCAGACCTCTTTTAAATATTGTGTTTGATAGTGGTAGTGAAGTGGTATCTGGAGAATTAGAAAGGTTGTTTGAACATAGCCATCAAGAAGCTAAAAGTTCTTACTATCGATTTCAACCATTTTTAGATGAGGAACTAGAAGCAATAGATAATATCAAACTTCCAAATACTCGGAAGCTACAAGCTGTAGCCCATCAATTGATTGCTGAAAATAGCCAACAAATTGATGAATTATGTAGTCTGTTGTTGGCATAAATTCAAATTAATGATTTCTGTTTTAAAGAAGTCATTAATAATTCTCTGATTCATGTTTTCACCTAATATACAAGGATATCGGTAAGTACAATGGATGAACTGGTCAAAAAAATTGCTGGTTTAGGGCTTCCTGGCATATTGTTCGTGATTGCAACAGCCGCATCTGGTGGTAGTGTCGCCGCAGTTGTCGCTTTACTTTCATCTTTGGGCGGGCCTTTGGGACTGTTGGGAGGTCTAGGTCTGTTGGGATTAGTAGGTGTTTTGGCAGAATATATTGCTGGCTTTGGAATTGAAAACGTTCTTAAACTCGTATATACAGAACGTAGTAAAACCGAATCTGTGAGATTTCTTCTCAAAGAAATCAATGAATTACCCATTACAGATGAACTCAAAACCAAACTTCAAGAACATCTTAGTCCAGTAGTTGTTACTGACACTCCAGAGGGAGAGGCTCCAAAAACTATCGAAATTGTTGAGGAGGAAGCAACAACGTAGTACAGTTGATGGGGAGCGAAAAACCCTCAATTTTTAAAATTACAAGATGGCCTCTGAGTTTAATTTATTACTCAAAGGCCATTTCAAAATGTCTGGTGTATTTCACTTTTAGAATATGCAAACTTCATCTGTGCGTGAGCAAAATAATATCAATCCTTTTTCTAGTTTGATTCAATTTTGGCAAGATATTAAAATAGTTGCTCAACCCTATTGGTATCCCACAGCAACAGAGGGACGAATATTTTCAGAAGTGATTCGTTCATGGGGAATGCTGATTCTCTTGCTATTACTAATAGTCGGGAGTGTCGGGATAAATGCTGCAAATACTTACTGGAATCGTTATGTAATTGATATTGTTATTGAAGAAAGAAGTCTGGATAAATATAATGATACTTTATGGATATCGAGTTTATTTGTTGTAGCAATTGTTATAGTTGTTACTTTATTAAAGTATGTTACTAAAAAAGTTGCCCTTGATTGGTATACATGGCTAAACAATTATATTTTAGGGAAATATTTTAGCAATCAAGCTTATTATAAAATCAATTTTCAATCTAATATAGATAATCCAGATCAACGCTTATCTCAAGAAATAGAACCGATTACGAAGATTGCTCTGAGATTTTCCACAACTTTTATCGAAAAGACGCTAGAAATGGCAAGTGCTTTGATAATTCTTTGGACTATTTCTGCACAAATTGCCATGTATTTAGTGATTTATACAATTGTGGGTAATTTAATTGCTATTTTTTTAAATCAACAACTGAATAAAATTAATCAAGAGGAAATTCAATTTAAAGCTGACTTGGCTTATTGCTTGACTCATGTGCGGAATCATGCTGAATCAATTGCTTTTTTTCAGGGCGAAACCGAAGAATTAAATATTATTCAACGCCGCTTTAATAATGTTCTTCAAAGTGCAGAACGTCGCTTGAGTTGGGAGCGAGGACAAGATGCTTTTGCTAGAGGGTATCAGGCTGCGATCGGTGTATTTTCGATGTTCATTCTGACACCTTTATTTTTACAAGACAAAATTGATTATGGAGAAATTAATCAAGTTAGTGTAACTTGTTTTATGTTTTCTAATTCTCTGGGAGCATTAATCTCAGAATTTGCTTTGTCTGGGCGTTTTTCTAGTTATGTGAAACGTTTAGCAGAGTTTTCTGATGCCTTAGAAGCTGTTACTCAAAAGCCAAAGGATGTCAGTGTAATTAGAACACTGGAAGAAAGTAGGTTAGCGTTTGAGGATGTGACTTTGCAAACCCCTAATTATGAACAGGTAATTGTGAAAGATTTATCACTTGCCGTTCAGCCAGGGGAAGGGTTATTGATTGTTGGCCCTAGTGGTAGGGGTAAGAGTTCTTTGTTGAGGGCGATCGCAGGTTTGTGGAATGCGGGAACTGGTCGTTTAGTCCGTCCTCCACTCAAAGAAGTCTTGTTTTTACCCCAGCGTCCCTACATTATCTTGGGGACTTTGCGGGAACAGTTGCTTTATCCTCATACAGATCGGAAAATAAGCGATCGCGAACTCGAAGCAATTTTGCAACAAGTTAACCTCCAACACTTGCTGACTCGCGTCAAAGGTTTTGATACAGAAGTTCCTTGGGAAAATATCTTGTCGTTGGGTGAACAACAACGCCTAGCTTTTGCCAGATTATTAATTACACATCCAAGTTTCACCATTTTAGATGAAGCGACAAGTGCTTTAGATTTGCAAAACGAAAGTAATTTATATCAACAATTACAAACAACAAACACAACCTTTATTAGTGTCGGACATCGAGAAAGTCTGTTTAACTACCATCAATGGGTTTTGGAACTTTCAGGAGAATCTACTTGGCGACTGATTTCTATAGAAGATTATCGTCGAGAAAAAGAGACTGGTAAACTATCTGGAACAGAAATAGTTACTATAGATGTTTTGCCTAAGCATGAATTGAAAATACAGCCAGAATTAGCAGTAACGGCAACAATTATAGGATTGTCTCACAAGGAAATGCAAACATTAACAGACTATTCTCTAGCTACTATTAGAAGCAAAGCCAGTCAAGGTAAATCTGTAACTGCTAAAGATGGCAAAATATATTACTACAACAAAGACCCAAAGGTTTTGAAATGGATACTCGATTAAAGATTCTCATACTTCATCATTAAGTACATCAATTGTATTGAACGCAAACACAAACAAAAAATTAGGAATTAACTATGCTGAAACAACTGATTACTCACAGATTAAATTTAGTACCTTTTAACTTAGATGTAGTACAAGTAGCAATCAAAGGAAATGCCGAATTATCATCATTTTTGGATGTGAAAGTTTTACCTGATTGGTATTGGCATGATGATGAGTTTATGAACAATTTCTCTATGATTGCAGATATTTTATCCAAATATCCCTTTCAAAGAGAATGGGGTTGGGGAAGTTTAATCATTCATCAAGCGGATAACACCCTTATTGGCCACGTTATGGTGAAAGTAATTCCTGATAGCACAGGTACACCCACTGGTTCTTTAGAAATTGGCTATTATGTAGCGCCATCATATCGACAACATGGGTACGCATCAGAAGCGACAAAAGCTGTGATTGATTGGGTATTGTCTCAACCCCATATAAAAAATGTAACTGCTGGATGCGATCGCGATAATATAGCTTCTAAGCGAGTGTTAGAAAAAATCGGTATGGAGCTTGTAGAATCACGCCAGAATTGTTTGGTCTGGAAATTATCTAAAACAGCTACTGTGCCGTAATTTTGCCTGGTTTTTTGCATTAAATCTTTAGGTGTTGCAATTGATAAAAGTTTGGGGCTAATTATATTTTTTAGAATCTGTGATGTTAGCTAAAAAGCAGAAAAAATTAATTACTTATGAATCGATTACGATTTATGAAAAAAAATATAAGTTCCCGATTCTAAAAAATCCTAAGTTAAAGAAGGTTCAAAAAAAAATTAAAAAATGTCAAACCTTAATTAAAGAAGGTTATAAATCTCATGGTTACTTGTGGGGATTAATTAAACGTAAACAAGAAATTAGTCAAGTTGAGGTTTTAGCAGAAGTTAAATTATTAATTAGGGATTATACTCAACTGTTAGAGTTTTTGGAAAGTTATAAAGATAGTTATCAAGAATTTTTATTAAAATTTATCGATGATTGGAAGAATTTATTTAACCAAAAATACAGCGAAATTAGAAAAATTAATGAAGAGAGAAATAAGCTAGAAATTAAAAACTTTAAGAATTCCCAAATTCTCGAAAAATTAAAATGGGAGAAAGAAGAAAATTTAAAATCTACTTTACTATTAAGTAATACTAATCTTTTAATTTTAGAAAAAGTTCAATTGCTCAGTGCGGGAATTAAATGTTTAGGAGAAGATACTAAAAATCAGCAGCGAGCTATTCAGCAAATAGCTAAAGATATAGAAATATATCAAGAAATCTATGAATATCAACTCAAAGCGACAAAAATTCGCCAAGAAATTGCCAAAATAGCAGAAACCGCAATTAATTTGGAAAATTCTCTGCAAGATTACTTTAGTCCATTGCAGTCTTTAATAGATGAGGTGGTAAAAGTAGATGCAGATTTTTATGCAACTGTAGGAGAAATTCAAAATTTAGCCAGCAGTAATTTAAATTCTGAAGTAAATTTATTAAAATTCCAAGATAATAATACAATTTCTCATAATATTCTTAATTTATTAGTAGCCAGTTACGAAAAGCAAGATAGGCTGCCAGATGCTTTTTTTCAAGTACAATTATTAGATGCTCAAAGTTACGATTTTAATATCAATCACGATGAAATAACTGTCAATCAAGCGATTTGCTTAATATCTAATTATATGTCTACCCAACTGGTAGCCCAAAAAGAAGCACTGGGGATAGTAGAGATAGAGAGAATTGATACTAGAGCAGAAATTCCGATCGCAAAAATTGATTTACCAGAAGTAGCGCAGGATGATATTAAGTTTAGCCAAGCAGAATTGCAGTTTACAACAACAATTGATTACAGTAAGTTGCAAAGTTTACTAGCAAATTCTAAATGGCAAGAAGCTGATATTGAAACAGCGAAATTAATGTTGCAAGTTATGGGTAAGAGTGATTGGAATGAAGTTTATCGGGAAGATATTTTAAGTTTTTCTTGTCAAGATTTTCATCATATTGATCAACTTTGGCAAAAATACAGTCATGGTTATTTTGGCTTTAGTGTTCAACAAAGTATTTGGGATGAAATTGGTGGACAAGTTGATTATGAAACAGAAAAAAAATTAGGCGATCGCCTGGGGTGGCGAAAAGCAGGAAAATGGTTACAATACGAGCAATTAACTTTTAAATTATCCCCAAATACACCAATGGGACATCTACCAGTTAAATGGTTACACTACGACCAAGATACTGTTAGCATATCTTCTAATTTATCTGTAGAGCCGATGTCAATGGGTGCTTGGCGCGTTGGTTCTTGGTTGGTGTGGCAAATGCACCTATTTTTGACTCGCGTGAAAGTTTGTAACAACAATTGGTGATCAAGTCAGAGACTATTGAGCGAGATATTACTACTTTATCTTTGAAAGTTACTGCTCTGTTCCCACAGGTGTGGGCGTTTCTGTAGGTGTTTCTATTGGTGTGGGCGTTTCTGTGGGTGTTTCTGTAGGTGTGGGTGTCTCTACAGGGATGGGACTTTCCGCAGCGATGGTAAGTTGATAATCGACTGGGGTTGTGGCTGTAGAAACAATCACAAACTCGTAGTATCCTTTTTCGGGTAACTCTGTAGTTAAAGTGCGTTTTGTCGAGTCTTCTAAGAGTTTGAGTTTGCCAGAAGGGGAATAAATTGATAACAAAACTTTGGAATTTGCTTTCAGGTTTAAATCCAAAGTTTGCCCTTTGGCTAGTCCAGCAATGAAGACTTTACCACTTCCTGGTTTGAGAGTTCCATTGACTGTTTCACTTGTTGCGCCTATATCAAAGACAATCTTGGCAAAAGCGTTGCCATTGAGGATAGCATTTAGTTGATCGTTAACAAACCCATGCCAAACTTGACCGATGGGTTCCTTCATAAAATCTCGGCCACGTTGTTCGGGAAAGACGCGGTAAAAAGCTGCATCGCCTAAATCATATAAAGCGCGACTCCCAACGTTAATATTATTTACGGCAGCTTTCCAGCGATCGCGGTCTGTTGCGTTATAATTCCCTAATTGCCGTCGGGATTGGTCAGTGAGAAAGGCAAGTTTACCTAATAATTCATCCGCAGTTTTATCCCAAGTCGCCCGCAAATTTTCATCTTCGGGTTTATTGCTGAGGGTGCGTCCTTGTAAACTCGGATTTCTCCGCCAAAAGATTTGATTCACCAAGTTTATATAAAAGTCTTGATCAATTCCCAGTGCTTGACGGCGATCGCTTAATTTTTCTTTGCGTTGCTTTTCTTCTGGGGAATAATTCTCGGAAGCATCCACAGGTTGAGTCACCGTCGGGGTGGGTGTGGGTTCAACTTTTCCACCATCATTACGATTGCGATTTGTGCCTAACCAAACTACCCCAATCACACTTACTAAAGCTAATGTTGCCACAAAAGTTTTTGTCGGTGTCCAACGGCTTTGGGGTTGGGGTATGGGTGCGGGAGAGGGTGAAATTGGGCGGGGTGGTATGGATTTAATATGAGGAGAAGGGGAGACAGCGACAGTTGCAGATGTTTCTGGCGCTGGTGGTAATGGTGGTTGAGTAACGGCGTAGTTACTTGGTGTTGGGTTTAGGGCTTGCAGAACTTGACTAGCAGATTGATAGCGATCGCTTGGTCGGGGTGCTAACATTTTGTCTAACACCTGTCCTAACATCGGACTCAGACTAACTTCTTGATGCCATTTCCAAGTTAGGGTGTAGTTATCTAATAATTCTTGTGGTTGTTTACCTGTTAATAATACTAATATGGTGACTGCCAACGCATATAAGTCACTGTGGGGAGATACTGCACCAGTTTGCATTTGTTCCGATGGTGCAAAACCGATTTTTCCTAATAAAGTCGGTGCAGGCATTTGACCAGCTGCATCTGGTTGGTAATATTGAGAAGCTACAGTGGCGACTACTTGTTTCACACCACCAAAATCAATTAAGACTGGCAGTTGGTCGGCGGTGCGTAAAATTAAATTATCTGGGGAAATATCTCGATGAATTACACCCAGAGAATGAATATAATCTAAAACTGGTAAAATTTGCTGTAAGAGTTGCCTGACTTCTACTTCTGTAAATCGTAACCCTTGCTGCTTGCGGGTATTTAATAACGAGTTGTAAGTTTGTCCTTCGACATAATCTTGGACTAAAAACAAATATTCCTTACCTTGCAAATTTGTGCGAAACAGTTCCCGAAAGCGGGGAATTTGGGGATGTTGCAATTTGTAGAGAACACTGGCTTCGCGCTGAAACAGTTCTTCGGCTTTTTGCAGCACATAAGCTGTTTGCACTTGGGGAGAAAATTCCTTTAAAACACAAAGTTCACGGAAACGGTTAATATCTTCCGCTAAATAAGTGCGTCCAAACCCACCTTGTCCGAGTTGACGAACAATTACATAGCGATCGCTTAAAGTTAACCCAGGTTGGATACCATAACTTACAGGTATCTCTTGCAAATTTTCACCACACTGGAGACAAAACCGACTACCTGCGGGATTTACATGACCTTTAGAGCAATAAAATTTAGTCATTAGTGCTGAGTGCTGAGTTTTAAGTAATATATTTTCGTTTTATTCCCCCTGCACCTCTGCACCCCTACACCCCTGCTTCCATACTCACTCATCACCCTGACACCTTAACTAATTGTTCGATTGTATTTTACTAACTTTATCAGCCGCGATCGCATACCAAATTTGACCGTAAGTTTGTTGCTGCTGTTTCTCCCGTTGTTTTCCAGGAAATAACTCTTCAAATTTTTGATTGGTTTCTCTGTTCAACTGACTCATTGTATAGTCACCGAACTTTCCACTTCTGGCTTGCTGTCTCCATCTTTCGTAATCTTGTTGAGTATAACTACCCAATTTCCGGCGGGCGGTGGGACTAAGTTCAGCCTGTTCTAGTTTATCCAACAAGTCATCAGCAATTCTCAACCATTCATCACGCAAAGCCTTATCTTCTGATTTTGAGGTGATGGTTCGTCCTTGCATTTCCGGCTTTTGGCTATAAAACAACGAGTCTACCATACGAATAAAGAAGCCTTCGGAAATTTCTAATTCTTGGCGACGCGCCATTACATCCCCGTTTCCTTTATTGCTGACTGGTTGCGCTAGGGGATTCGGTAAAGATGGCATTGTGGGCAAAGAAATTGAAGGTATGCTGATAGATGTGATACCCCGCACTACCGCATTCACCGCCGCCCAAGTTCCCGCCACGGTTAACCCGACTATGGCTGTACCCGCCATACTCACAGCAAAGGGACGCAACCACATAGGTAAAGGTAATTTACGGCTAACAGCTTGAGTTCTTTGATGAATTTTACTGACAATGGCGTTAGCGCGTTTCTGCCCTGGGGCGACGATTTGAGTTTTCAACTTGGTAATATAAGGATTGCTGGGTTGGGTAACAGCAGGCGATGGTAAATCTTTGAGAACTTGTTCGGCTGTTTGATAGCGATCGCTTGGTTTATAAGCCAGCATTTTTTTCAATACCGATTCTAATTTGGGGCTAACTTTAATTTCTTTACCCCAATACCACATCCCTTGATAGCTATCGTATAATTTTTGCGGTTCCTTCCCTGTTAATAATACGAGTATCGTCACCGCTAAAGAATATAAATCACTGCTTAAAAATACTTTTCCTTGACGAATCTGTTCTTCTGGTGCGTAGCCTTTTTTACCTAATAAAGTGTGATTAACAGCTAACTTAGTGAACCAAAAACCCTGGGAAGCTGGTAACTGCTTCACCCCACCAAAATCAATCAATACAGGTAAATGGTCTGAACGTCGCCAAATTAAATTATCGGGTGAAATATCGCGGTGAACAACATCTTTTGAGTGGATGTAGGACAACACAGGTAAAATTTGTTGCAGCAGCAAAATGACTTCTTCTTCACTAAAAGTTTGTCCTTGGGCTTGACGCTGTTCTAATAACTGGCAATAATTTTCACCCTGGATATAATCTTGCACCAAAAAGAAAAAATCTTTACTGCCGATTTGCACCTGTAAAGAAGCATGAAACCGGGGAATTTGTGGGTGCTGGAGTTGCTTCAGCACATTGGCTTCTCTTTCAAATAACTCCTTGGCTTTTTGTAAATCTTGCTGTGCTTGGACTTGGGGTGCAAATTCCTTCAGCACACACATTTGATTCGCTTTTTGTTGATCTTCCGCTAAATAAGTACGTCCAAAACCGCCCTGCCCTAGCTGACGTATAATTTGATAGCGTTGATTAACAATCTGCCCAACCGCAAGCGGTAACGGTTCACCACAAGAGGTACAAAACCGATTACTTTCAAAATTTGCGTGTTGTTTACTGCAATAAACCTGCATGGTGCTGAAGGATAAGGTAGGGTTTTTATAAATTACTACAGCTGAGGTAGTTCTGTTTACGGACAGCTCACCATATACACCAATCTTCTTAAAATAGACTCTATTGGTGGTAAGGGATACTCAGTCAAATCAATAGTAATTGTACTGTCTTGCAATCGCAGAAAACGCCAAACTGTGCCAGTAGTAACAGTTCCATAAATCGTATCTGCAACACATTGTCCTAAACCGCCTTTTCAGAGTCAGGTGGAAATCTTTAGGACTTAAGCAAGAACTCTCTTAAACTCTTAGAACTTCTTGTCCTTTGCGTCCTTTGTGTCCTTTGCGGTTCGTTTTTTCATACTTCTGCGTAAGTCATAATCTTGAATAACTCTTGGCAAACTAAACTGGCTGTACGACATATTAGTTAGTAAAGTTTTTAGCCAACTGAACACTCAGCTTTACTTTGCGTTTACCAGTGCGTTTAAAATCAAATCTAGCTTGATATTCAACGACTGGATATAGATTTATGAACGCTAATTCCCAACAACAGCGCAGCATAAAGGCATTTACGGACTTTATCTCTACTCCTATAGAAACCCTACTACAGAGACATCACAACACTGTTAGTTCACAAATAGTCTTAACATTGTTTCGGGATGTGGCGGCGAATGTGCCAGCATACCAGGCATTTTTAGCCGAAAGAGGCATTAATCCAGCGACAATTCAAAGTTTAGAAGATTTTCAGCAATTACCTGCGATCGCTAAAGAAAATTATATCCAACGTTATCCTCTGCCAGATTTGTGCCGCAATGGACAGTTAGCAGAGTGCGATATGATAGCCGCTTCCTCTGGTTCTACAGGTAAACCCACATTTTGGCCTCGCTTCTTCACCGATGAACTGCAAATAGCCACCCGCTTTGAGCAGATTTTTCATGATAGTTTTTTTGCAGATACTCGACGCACCCTGGCTGTAGTTTGTTTCACCCTAGGAACTTGGGTAGGGGGAATGTTCACGACAAATTGTTGTCGTTATTTGGCGAGTAAAGGTTATCCCATCACCCTTATTACTCCTGGTAACAACAAAGAAGAAATCTTGCGCGTCGTTCAAGAACTAGGGGGAAACTTTGAACAAGTTGTTTTGTTGGGATATCCGCCATTCCTCAAAGATGTTATTGATACTGGTTTAAGTCGTGGTGTGCAGTGGTCACAATATCACATCAAACTAGTTATGGCGGGAGAAGTATTCAGCGAAGAATGGCGCAGTTTAGTTGCTGACAGAATAGGTTCCCAAAACCCTTGTTATGATTTCGCCTCACTTTATGGAACTGCTGATGCTGGGGTGTTGGGAAATGAAACGCCGTTGAGTATTTGCATTCGCCGTTTCTTAGCGAAAAACCCCGACGCTGCTAGAACTTTATTCGGTGAATCTCGTCTACCTACATTAGTCCAATATGACCCCATCAGTCGCTTTTTTGAGGTGCAGAACAACTCATTATTATTTTCTGGTGATAATGGCGTTCCCCTAGTACGTTACGACATCCTCGACACTGGCGGAATTATTACCTACGATGCAATGCTTGAGTTTTTAGCAGAATGGAACTTCAACCCACTAGAAACACTCAGTACTCAAAACTCAGCACTCAGCACTCAGCACTCAGCACTCAAAACCCCCAGAGGAATACACCCCTTACCTTTCGTCTACGTTTTTGGACGCTCTAACTTTACGGTGTCTTATTTTGGTGCCAATATCTATCCCGAAAATGTCTCTGTCGGTTTAGAACAACCCGCAGTACAAGAGTGGGTAACAGGGAAATTCGTCTTGCAAGTCAAAGAAGATGCAGACAAGAACCGATTTTTATCTGTAGTTGTAGAACTCGCACCTGATATTGAAGAAAGTGAAGATAAACGCCAAGCTATCACCGAGTCAATTTTGGTGCAACTTTTACGCCTCAACGGTGAGTTTGCTAATTATGTCCCCCCAGAATATCAAACACCACAGGTAACTTTAACCGCAACAGGCGATCGCGAATATTTCCCCATCGGCGTTAAGCATCGTTACACACGTAGATAGAAATTTCGTAAAGCTTTATTAATCTCAGTAGTATTAGTCTGTTATAACTTTACAAATGTTTGCTAAATATTGTAGTAAGTTGCTTAATCAAACCTTATTTAACCTTAAATATAATGCAAGTAAGTACTTGCAAGCAAAATGACTAAAAACATCCGTTCATCCACTCTCACCCGTACACGTTTAATTACAGCAGCCTCACAGGTATTTGCTAATTTAGGTGTACAAGGCGCAACTACCCGCGAAATAGCTCGCGTTGCTGGCGTGAATGAGGTAACATTATTTCGTCACTTTGCCAGCAAAGAACAACTCCTCAAAGCAGTTATTGAAAATGCTGTAGCACTCCAGTTAGAAGCTTTGGCTCACCCCGAAGCCTGGACACAAAATCTCAGTGTTGATTTGAGACACTATGCCAAACTTTATAACTCAATGTTAGAAGCTCAAGAAGATTTAATTCGTACTTTTATTGGGGAAGCTAAACGTCATCCAGAAGCAGCTAAACAAGTCATTCAAGAAGCTGCTCAACCCTTAAGCGAAAAACTCATTACCTACCTCAAATCTTGTCAGCAAAATGGTACTGTTAGACCGGAACTTGACCCCGCACCAGCAGTTGATATGTTTACGGGAATGCTACTCGCAGCTATGCTCTGTCATAATGCTAAACTCAAATATAAGAGTTATACCAATGATGAATATATTGATACTTGTGTAGATATTTTTGTCCGTGGTATTAGTTTAATCCCTGTGCCAGTTGTTAACTCAGCTAAGATAAATTGCTAAAGCAAAATTCGCCCAGATAATAACCTCCGCACAAAGCCAAACAAACCAATTGCTACATTAATTTGCGTTTGAGTTTTACTGGCTTCATCTATATTCGCCAAAATTTTCTGCATTTCGGCGGCATTATCAGAATTAACTTCAATCACAATTTTATTAATAATGGCGGCTCTTACACTATCAATGGTATATTTACATTCCTGAATTGCTGGTCTTAAGGTATTTACTAAATCCCAATTACTTTTATCTTTAGCTTGCTTTAATTCAAATTGCAGCATAAGTAAAATATCTTCTAATTCATCTTCTGTAGACTGTAATTTCGGTAAATTAATACTATCTTTGGGTTCTGTTTGTAACTGTTGAATAATTGTAGCTAAACTATCTATTGTTTTATTACCAACCACTGCTATAATGTTATTTACAGGCTGATTATTCATAATGATCACCTTGTTAGATTTGGCATTTCAGTTGAGATTTATCAGGTTTTGATTGTCCATTGACAACATCAATAAAAAAACTGCTCAGAGTTTGATCAGATTTAATTTCTTGCTCAACAATATTAATTCTGCCTCTGAGTGAACTGTAATTATTCCCAGTGATATCTGTAGTTAAATTTAAGATTTGGGTAATTCTCGCTGCCACCACATCAAAGCTAAGATGGGGATATTCATCAATGAGTTTGGATAGCCTTTGTCCTTTATCTGCTGCTACTATAAATTTAGCGATCGCTGCTTCTATCAGTTCCTTTTCTTCAACATCCAAACTCTGCCACTGTCTGACTAACACACCGACTTGCTTTTCAATTGCTTGCTTCTCTGCTTCTGATATATTCGCTTGTCTATACGCTTGACGCAGCTTAATTAACTCGGCTCCAATATCTGCTCGTTCAGGATTTTTTGGCTTGGGTGGATTTTCTTGCAAAAGTTTTGCCAAACGCAGCATTTTCACCGTTAAACACCTTGCTGGTCGTGCCGTTTGTGCTACTATCTTGCTACTACCATAATCAATAGCTTCCAGATTGCTAAATATCTCGGCAACTTGATCATATTCTGCTTGTAAATTGTTTAAAGCTGCATCAAATTCTGTTGGTTGCTTTTTTTCTCCTAAAATAATTAAATCTAACTCTTGAAAATTAATACTACCACCATTACTATCATCTTCCAGAATAGGATTATTTAATAATTCCTCAACAATTTTTTCTGGGTCATCCCTGGTAGAATCTCGCAGTTGCAATTGATTAATCTCTCTATATGAATTAATTGCCTCAGCAGCTTGGTTACGAAAGTTTTCCGCCGTAGCTCTGAGGATAGCTCTTCGTTCTGGTGTACAGCTACTCAGAGTCAAACTAATAGCAACAACAATTAAAGTCAAATTACCAACTGTATTTTTTGACAAACAGCAAAATTTGATGGACATAATTATGTAGAAGAAATATGCCAATCTTGAGAAAATAAATTATTTAATATCTGCTACTATAATCTCTGAATTGCTGTAATTTTTAAAACTTAAATAAAATTCAGCATTTTACTTCTCACTGAAGCAGAAAAAATATTTAAAACTCTGAATAAACTAAGAAATGTAAATATATATTTAGCTGTGGAAATGAAAAATTAGCCAATCCAAGCACAACACCATCAAAATAACTAATTTTTTTAGATTTTCTTAATCTAGTGTTTTATAAATAACTAATAAATATATAGTTATATGATTATAATAAAGAATTGTAAATAGTGTAACTTGAAACCTGTAAAATTAACTCCAAACTCTCAGATAGAAGCGGCAAAGCATACGAGCAAGTTATAATTCTCTTGCGGACGAGCGTAACAAAAATTTATGAGTAACCCTCTTTTACAAGCCTTTTTTGTAGGCAGAGCAGTAGCTGAAGTGATTAACGAGCGCCTAGAAGTCGCCTTGACTGATGCGTTAAGTGAGTTAGGTAAATTTGATGCTGAAGCCAGAGAGCAACTGCGTCAGTTTACAGAAGAAGTCACAGCCAGAGCAAATCGGGCAGCAGAGGCGGCTAATGTTGGTCAAACCACAACAGTGGGAGAAGACCCAGTTGATTTGCAAGCCAACATTGACGAACTACGCGCGGAAATTGCCCTATTGCGTAATGAACTCCAGCGATATCGCAGCAGTTCTGTTTAGTTAATGGTCAAGAGTTAATAGTCAAGAGTCAAAATGACGACTGACAAATGACCAATGACGAATGACAAATGACTCTTTAATCAAACACAGTTTAGGAATCAGAGTGTCTTATCTTCCAGTTGATTCAGTGACAAACCAACGGTACGCAAAAGATATGGAACAAAGTTATTCAGACAAAGCATACCGTTGGAATCGTGAAAACTACTCTAGCAAACGCCGTTTTGTGGACATTTGGTCTTTCGTGTTGACCTTTATGTTCAAAGTTTGGCGTTACAACAAATCTTGGAGTTATCCAGGTGGTGTAACAGAGGCCAAACAAGCAGCAAGGCGCAAAGCCCAAGCAATTTGGGTAAGAAATACATTACTAGATTTAGGGCCGACTTTTATTAAAGTTGGGCAGTTGTTTTCAACTCGTGCTGATATTTTTCCGAGTGAATATGTCGAAGAGTTGTCAAAACTGCAAGATAAAGTCCCGGCATTTAGCTATGAGCAAGTAGAAACGATTATTGAGCAAGAATTAGGGAAGAAAATTCCGGAACTTTTTCAAAGTTTTGAACCTATTCCACTAGCGGCTGCGAGTTTAGGACAAGTACACAAAGCTGTGCTGCACAGTGGGGAAGCTGTTGTCGTTAAAGTACAGCGTCCTGGATTAAAAAAGTTATTTGAAATAGATTTACAGATTCTCAAAGGAATTGCGCGTTACTTCCAAAATCATCCCAAATGGGGGAAGGGACGAGACTGGATGGGGATTTATGAAGAATGTTGTCGCATTCTTTGGGAAGAAATTGATTATCTTGGAGAAGGCCGTAACGCTGATACATTTCGCCGCAACTTTCGCGGTTATGACTGGGTGAAAGTGCCTAGAGTTTATTGGCGTTACGCTTCACCACGGGTTCTGACCTTAGAATATTTACCAGGCATTAAAATTAGTCAATATGAAGCTTTAGAAGCTGCGGGTTTAGACCGGAAATTAATTGCGCGTCAAGGCGCTCAAGCTTATTTACATCAATTGCTGAATAATGGCTTTTTCCATGCTGACCCCCATCCAGGTAACATTGCTGTCAGTGCAGAGGGTGGTTTAATCTTCTACGACTTTGGGATGATGGGGCGAATTAAGTCCAATGTTCGAGAAGGACTGATGGAAACCCTGTTTGGCATTGCCCAAAAAGATGGCGATCGCGTAGTAGAATCACTAGTTAATTTAGGAGCGATCGCACCAGTCGATGATATGGGGCCAGTCCGGCGTTCTGTCCAGTATATGCTGGACAATTTCATGGATAAGCCGTTTGAAACACAATCAGTTGCAGCAATTAGTGATGATCTATACGAAATAGCTTATAATCAGCCATTTAGATTTCCTGCAACGTTTACTTTTGTGATGCGAGCTTTTTCCACTCTAGAGGGGGTAGGCAAGGGCTTAGATCCAGAATTTAACTTTATGGAAGTTGCCCAACCTTATGCAATGCAGCTTATGACAAACATGAATGGCGCTGACAGCAACAGCTTTTTAAATGAATTAAGTCGTCAAGCAGTACAGGTAAGTACAACAGCATTTGGACTACCCCGTAGGCTAGAAGATACCCTGGAAAAATTAGAGCGGGGTGATATGCGGGTGCGGGTGCGTTCTATCGAATCAGAACGCCTGTTACGACGACAGGCAAGTATCCAACTTGGAATTAGTTACGCTTTGATAATCAGTGGATTTACTCTGTCAGCTACCATTTTATTGGTGAATCATTATGTATGGTTAGCGGTGGTAGCTGGCTTGATTGCAGCAGCCGTCTCAGTAATCCTGATCCGTTTGCTTCTTCGCCTCGACCGTTATGAACGTATGTATTAAATATTGCCTTAAAAAATTATGAAATTAAAATTCACGGGTTTTAGTGATCCGGGTCTTATTCGTTCTAGTAACCAAGATGCTTATTATATCGATCCTGAAGGACGATTTTTTATCGTCGCTGATGGCATGGGTGGTCACGCAGGTGGTGAAGAAGCAAGTCACATTGCTACCAGAGAAATTCAAGCCTATTTAGTAGCAAATTGGGATGGGGCTGAATCAGATACTGAAATCCTCGAAAAAGCTCTGTGGCAAGCAAATGAAGCTATCTTACAAGATCAGCAAAATCATCCCGAACGTGCTGATATGGGTACTACCGTAGTTGTAGTACTTTTCCGTCAAGCAGGCGCTCCTTTGTGCGCTCATGTCGGCGACTCTCGATTGTATCGCTTGCGGAATTCACAACTAGAGCAAATCACCGAAGACCATACTTGGGTAGCAAGAGCTATTAAAATTGGTGACATCACTGCGGAAGAAGCCAGAATTCATCCTTTCCGCCATGTGCTTTCCCGGTGTTTGGGTCGAGAAGACCTTAACCAATTTGATGTGCAACCATTGGATGTGAAAGGGAGCGATCGCTTGCTATTATGCAGTGATGGTCTCACAGAAGAACTGGTAGACGAACAAATTGCTGATTGTCTACAAAACATCCCCATACTGGAAAAAGCCTCTATCTCCCTCATAGAAGCTGCTAAAGAACATGGCGGGCATGATAACATCACAGTCGTGATCGTAGAAGTACAAGAGAACTACTAGATAGTCAACACTCACCAGTCAAAATTACCTTTGACCAACAGTTAATCGTGTTTTTAGCCCGCCAGTCGCCCTTCTGGTGAAATTCTTCGTGGCTAACGGCAGTTTACTTCATTCCTATGCACTGCCTGACCATACAGTCCACATCTACCAGCCTAGAATTATGAAAAATCAAGGGGTTGAGCAAGGGTGTGGGGGTGTTGTATTCAAAACCCTTTCACCCCTACACTCAATCTTGATGCGTAAGATCAAGTTCAGTTAATTAGTGATGATTCCCCCACATCTGTGCAGGAAGGTCACAACCCTTTCCTTTGTCTTCTCTGCTCCCTCTGCGCTCTTAATGGCAAGTCTTTCAGCGAACACGATATAAGTCTTGGAAGGAACGGACTCACATTTTTGTCCAATCCCAAAATTGTTTGACTTTGAACATTATTTTTAGTAGATATACTCAGCAATTTGTTCAGCCTGAGCATTTTTATTTTTTACAACTTGATAAAAATACTCTTAACTTCCAAAATTTAGCAGTTGGAGGCAGAGTTTATATAATTTGTTGAATTGACATCTTGCACCTAATACGGTATAGCGAATATAATTCAGGTTTAATACCTTGTATTTGCCTTTGCACTCATCAGTTTTCCTCTCCCAGAGAATCTGTAACTCGAAAAGGCTAAAATCAGGTATTTAGATTCACTATTTGTGAAATTTCCCGGAATTTGCCTCAATATACTTGAGTTGTATACCAGTAGGTTTAGGCAAAGACGGTTAAGGACACAAAAAATTTAATCCCAAGGGGTGTGGGCAAATAGTCAAACAATTGTTATCTTTCTTAATACATAGGAACAAATGTAGAGCTAATTCCCAAAACTATCCTTTGTAGGATTTCTGTCCCTAAATCTCACTTTTACGTGTTGTTTTTCGGAGTTTACTATGAACCAGCCAATTGAATTATCTTTGGAACAACAATTCAGCATTCGTTCATTTGCTACTCAGGTGCAGCACATGAGCCATGACCAAGCAAAAGACTTTTTGGTCAAGCTCTATGAGCAAATGGTTGTGCGCGAGGCTACCTACCAAGAGTTACTTAAGCACCAGTGGGGCTTAGATTCAGGTTCCACTCTGGCATAGACTTACTTTTTGTGTCGCAGTGGGCGACCTCCTTCTCTTGCTCGGTTCCAAGAAGGAAAGGAGCTGGGGATGCTGGGGCGTCAACTTTAAATCAGTGATTGTAAATTGATTGTTTTAACCTAACTTTATGACTAGCCAAATTAAAGGCTGCACATATTTGTTAAGAGTAAACTGTATTGTAGGGGATAAATTAGAAAGTTTAGATAGCTGAGGTTATTAACTCAAAGCTAATTAAGCAAACTAATTTGGGTGCTGTATTGGATACATAGCACGACTTGCGTAGATCCATTTAATTGTAGTTTACCAATCACCATCGCTAATCATTATATTTGCTATAACGTAAGGCTTACAACCGAATATAGTTTTTTCGTTACAAAAGTTTACATTTTGCAATCTACAACATTACTAACCAGAAAGCTCAAAAGGAAAGTCTGTAGCCGTTGCTTCTAATTTAGATAAGATTTGGGGTTTAATTCTTTCGTATTCACTTTTTAGTACATTCTTACTAAGTTGTGGATCAACAGATGAAGCTGAGATTTGACTTTCTTCAGCCCATTGTTCAAGATTTTTGCGTTGAGCTGTAGCGATACTACAAAGTAGGATATGTGAACAGCGACTTGGTGCTTCTCTGGCAAAGAATAACAATCGATAATAACCAGTTTTTGCGAGTAATCTAGTTATTTCTTGGCCAAAGCTAGTTTTGAGATCAAGATAATAAGGCAGCCACTTTACACCATGTTGCCGATTGTAAATAACCGTAATCCACAGTGTCATCGGATGTGGTGCAGGCAGAAAGAGAAATTGATTATAACGATTACAAGCAAACCTTTTGATAATTTCCTGCTGTGGTAGCATCACCCAAAGAGTTGGTAAAACTTCGTTATTCACACAAATTGTTTTGGGGAAGACAATATCAGCTATTGGCTTGTTGTCTGGCCAAGCAGTAGAACGTAAAATTTCATCATGTGCAGATAATACCTCTATATCAGCTTTTGTTTTGGGCTGAACTTCTACCGGAATTGTTAAGCTACGAGTCGCTACAGCTTTTGGTGCGGGTTTATCTGGTTGAATGATGGGCGAGCGATAATTCTGTTCAATGGATTCTAACGCCTGCAAAATTTCGCTTACCTTTTGGGGGCGATCGCTTGGTGATTTTGCCAGACAACTCATAACCAAATCTTCTACTTGTTTAGGTAGTTCTAACCCAGGATTCACTTCAGCAAACGAACGTGGTTCAAGCAAATGATGGGTTTTGTACCATGCACCAAAGGAATGAGTTGCTGCTACTAACGGCATTTTGCCAGTTAGCATCTCAAACATCATCACACCTAAACTGTAAATATCTGACCGATTATCTAATTCCTTACCCTCCATCTGTTCGGGAGAAGAATAAGCCAGAGTTCCCAAATAAAATTTTGTTTGGTCGTTGCTATTAGCTTGGAGTAACTTAGCAATCCCAAAATCCAGAATTTTGATTAACTCACCAAAGCTGGAGTCTTGAATTACCAGCATATTGCTGGGTTTAATATCGCGGTGAATAATTGGGTAAATAGCGCCATCAACGGGAATACCATCATGGGCGCACTGTAACCCCAGCCCAATTTGACGCACCATACTCAAGAATCTGGGTAAAGCTAAATGATGCTGACGAATAATTTGACTGAGTCCATGTCCTTGAAGATATTCCATCACGTAAAAGGGCGTGTTATTTTCATCTACGCCATAGTCCATGACTCGCACAATATGAATGCTTTTTTGTCCTAGCAAAGCACAGGTTTTCGCTTCTCGCTCAAAGCGTTCTTGTAACCGCATTTTTTCATTTTGAATCGAGAGGGCGAGAAACTTAACTGCAACTGGTACACCTCCCAACAAAATATCTTTAGCACGATAAACTCGACCCATTGCTCCAGTACCAATTAATTCCTGAAGCTGATAGCGTTTGCCGAGTAAGCGTCCAATGTTGGGGTCTGACATAAAATATTCGACTCCAAAAGCAGATTGATTTTAAGTGTGTAGGAAAACAAGTACTTTCAAACGAGTATTTTTGATGGATCTAGAATGAGTTTCTAGAGTAATTAATAAAGTTCAAAAGCAGTTTTTAGTTCTCTGAGGAGAGCTACTACTTTTGGACTGCGGTTTGTCAGCTAGTGGTTTTTACAACTGGTGGAAGATGCCAATTCAAATCTACGGAATGGTAGATTCATCCTGAAGTTTGCTCACATTCCGCACGCTGATGTTGATGTATTTCTAGTCTGCCCAAATTTAACTAAATAATTATCTATAGTTTCTATTGATTTACAATTGCTGATATATGGCAAAGTGCTGAGTGCTGAGTAGAAACCCAGTAATTTCAAGGACAGGACTCAATACGGTTCAGTTAAGGTGATGAGAGTTGATTTCTCAATTTCTGCTCTACCTATTAGACAATGAGAAAGATTTGGGGGATTCTCCCCCACACCCCCGATTGGGGGACGGTTGCGTCCCCCAAACCCCCTCCAAAATCATTTTTTCGTTTTTTATTGAGCCATTAGTTATTATTTGTTGCTTTTGTTGTCATTTAGGATTCTTATCTGAATCGTATTGGGTCAGGACTGATGCACAGGCTATGGAAAGTTAAACCACTCCAGACGCAAGACGCAGAGTTCCCTGAGAAATGAGAGTTTGAGCGGTTTTTGCATCAGTGCTGAGTGAGTATCTTTACAATTCCTCACTCAGTAACGCCAGTTGCTACAACGGAGGAAACCTCCGCAACGCACTGGCTCCTCAACACTTTCAACTCAGCATTATTTGAGTGGTTGCCGTTCTAAGCTGGCTTCCATTGTACTGGTGAGGGAATGACCGGACATGACACCACAACTTAGATAGTAAGCGTCATCGGAGAGACGATACACTGTTTCAAAGCCACTGCGACGTTGACGATCGCTCAGTACCCAATAGCGTTGCACAATTGTATCTAGACCAATCCAACCTTCACCTTCAATCTGCCCGAACAAATTATGTTGAAGTAAAAAAGTATACTGACGTTCACCTTCATGCAAACGCCCTTTATACAGTAAGGAGATTTCTGAGCGATCGCTGCCAGGAAAAATCAGCTTGGTTGCCATTGTAAACCAGTTATCTCGATTCCAAGCAACTAGGGTCATACCCTTAACGCTGATTGGCATTCCATTGTGTTCTAGCCAATTGCCTTGTAATGACCAGCGTCCTGGTTCCATTAAAAAAGTGTGACCCACCTTCTCAGTTCCTTGTCTTAATCGAGTAACCTTACGACTTAAAGATATATTTGAAACCTAAAAATGTCAGGTGCTAAGTCCGCAAAACTTATTTTTTGGCTAGATGAATTTCTCCCAGTAGGACTTCATGGGGTGCGCCTGTGGCTGATGGCAGGTTTCCGGGTATATTTAACTGTCGCCAGTAGGCTAAAACTGCAAAAGCGATCGCTTCTTTAAAGTCTCCACTCAAGCCGACTTCATCGGTAGTTAAGACGGGGATTGCCTTTAATAATGACTGCAAACGTTCTTTTAAATACAGATTCCGACTACCACCACCACATAAAAATACCCGTTGTGGCATTTGCGGTAAAAAGGTTTGGTAACTGTGAACAACAGAGGCTGCTGTCAGTTCGGTAAGGGTGGCGAGAAAGTCAGCCGGACTGAGTTGATATGGCCCGGCATCTTTTAAACATTGATTTAAGTAATCTACGCCAAATAACTCACGTCCTGTAGATTTGGGTGGTGGTAGATGAAAGTAATCTTGCTGTAACCACTGTTCTACTAAAGATTGGCAAGGACTACCCGTCGCTGCCCATTTACCATCTTCATCATATTTTTTATCACCATTAGTTAAATGGGCTACTGCTAAATCTAATAAGCTATTGCCAGGGCCAGTATCCCAACCGCGCATTTTTTCTAACCAGTTGTCGCGGCGGGGTGGGATGTAAGCAACATTACCGATACCGCCTAAATTTTGAATGCAGCGAGCTTCTTCTGGATGACTGAGTAAATAAGCATCAACTCTTGGTACCAGGGGTGCGCCATGACCACCAATTGCAATGTCAGCCACACGGAAATTACTGACGGTGGTAATTCCTGTGATACTAGCAATCAATTCACCCCTTCCCAGTTGCAGGGTATAACCTAGGGACTGGGGTTGCCTAAATCCTTGGCTTTGTGGTGGTCGATGATAAACTGTTTGCCCGTGGGAACCGATTAAAATTGCTGGCTGATGATTAGTTTGAATGTTTTGAGCCGCTTGAGCAAAACTAAAGGCGATCGCATCATCTAATGCTGCTAATTCTGCCATTGAAATGGCTTTCCCTGCACAAACAGCTAAAATACTGTCTCGGAGTTCAGCAGAATAAGGATATGTTTGTCCTGCTAATAACTCGACTTTCAGGTCTAAATCTGTACCAGAAATATCTACTAAAGCAGCGTCAATGCCATCTACGGATGTACCACTAATTAAACCGATAATGCGAGTCATAAAAGATGATTAATAGTTTGATTGCTCAATAGTTATTAGTCAATTTTGGGTTGACTGCGACCACAATAGTACAGTTGGGGATTTTAAATAAATCAGACAAGTTACTATATCAGTCTGATGACGTATAGTAAATCTATCTTAAGTATGTTAAATGAGATTGCCACTCAATACATAATTACTAATGTTCCACTTTTGTTTGTGCAGCGATCGCTCCCTTAATTTAGGCTAATAGGAGCGATCATTCCTCTATATCAGACCAAATTATTTGGCTGATTAATCTAGTTTTATAGCAATTCTCAATCATTCGTGAATAGCAAGATCCCCGACTTCTTCAAGAAGTCGGGGATCTAAGTTTGAGGAATATACTAATCTAACTGACTTAAAATTGCTTTGACATCAACAGCTAACTTTTGACCTAATTTTAATAACTGCCGACATTGATTCGTATCCTGTTTATTGATCAGGCTGGCAAAACAAGCTGGTGCTATCTGACTGTGCAGACAACTGAAGTATAGTTCTTGAGAACGATAGAGAGAAATACCCAAGTTGAGTTGATATCCCACATCAATCAATCTTTCTAATAGTTGGATATCGGTGGCAAAACTACCGTTGGTGTCATGTAATAATTGCCAGAGCGATCGCAAAATCAATTGCTCTAATATTTGCTTACCTTCGGGAATATTTAAGCGACAACGCAGATGCTTGGCTTCTGTGGCGATCGCTTCTAATTCTACAATGTGATTTCCACAAGATTGCGGTTCTGTGATGTCTTGCTCTAGCGATCGCAATGTTGTCATACAGCGATATCCTAAAGCAATCTCGGCAGCCACTTGCAATTCTTGGGGTACTTCGAGTTCATCCCGATGAAAGGCCATGAGTACGCCATAATTTTCCCGGTATGTTTGGGTATACAGTTGGTCTAGTCGAGTTAATGTTTCTTGATTAATTAACCGCATAATTCGGTGGCGTTCTTCAGCAAATAAATTCTGTAAGCTAAAGGTTTCATTGCCAAATACCTGTGTCATCACCAAAATAGTCTGGGCTGCACTGGCTTGCTGGAGTGCGGTGAACAATTTTTCTTTTAACTGGCTGTAATCACGTCGCCCAGTAAACTGTTGAATGCAGCAGTGAAAATCCCAACCGCCTAAATGCAGCACAGCAAACACTAAATGTTCGCTTTCCCAAGTAATTTCGGAAACTAATTTTAAATGTCCGACAACTAAAGTCAACGCCCCCATTCGTTGCAGTTGATAGTCTAACTCATTCGTTGTGTAGCAATAAACTCGCTTTCTGTGAGTGCTGAGTGCTGAGTGCTGACCGTTACTATTACTATTAAACAGCGAAGTAATTGCATAGTGAGCAGCAACTTGCTTGAAGCTAACTTGAGCAGTTAGGACTAACTGACGATATATTTCACCACCATGTTTGAATAAGTCTACATTGCTTGGTGCTAAACCCAGGCGTTTGACGAAGCCTTTTTCTAACTGCACACCTGCAACATCTCCCGCCAGTTCTAAGGCGCGGGCGGCGTAACGCAGAATTTGAGTACCTTCTGGGCGAGATAGTTCTTCAAAAAACCAGCCGCAACTGGTGAACATTAATAAGGAGTGACGCTGCATTTCTAATAAACGCAAAGCATCTACTTGTTCGGCGGCGTTGAGTTTGTGGGTTTGATGGCGGGAAAGAAAGCGGCTGACATTGGCGGGTGAGCGATCGCGGATGACTTTGATATACTCATCCCTAGCTAACCAAGGATCTTTGAAGAATTGCTGACCATATTCTTCGTACACTTCTACTAACTGATCCCGTAGCCAATTTAAGGCATTACGTAAAGGCCGCCGCCATTTTTGATGCCAAACACCACCCTCACCACCACAACCACAATCATCTTGCCATCTATCGACACCGTGGGCGCAACTCCAAGCGGTGATAGGCTTGAGTTCGACTTCCCAAGTTGGTGGGTTTAGGCTGAGGTAGTGGGCAAAATTGGTAACTGTCCAACCATGACGAGGAAATTCGGCTGTAAAGGCGTAGGCGATGGTTTTTTCTGTGCCTTTTTTATGGTGTCCAAAGGTTTCCCCATCGGTAGCCACAGATATCAATTGGGCGGGACGATGATCCCCACGCACAGCTGAACCTATACGTCCGGCTAAATGATGGGAACTATAGGTGACATCTGTAAAACCCATATCGCGGGATATGGGGCCATCGTAGAAGAAGATATCTATATATTTAGAAGTGTCTGGTGTTGGGAGTGGTGAGTTGAGGATGTCTCCTTTGTCAAATCCCCATTCTTTATTCCCTTTCAAATAGCAACGATAGGGACGGGTGGGATCAATCTGACTACCGCCAACTTCGTGCCATTCTGGCTGGGGATCATTTTTGGTGGGTAGAGGACGACAACGTTGTGCTTGGGATGGTGCCAAGATAATAAAACGAATCCCTTCGGCAATTAAAGCTTCTATAGTTGCGTAGTCTACACCTGTTTCTGCCAACCAGATGCCTTCGGGATCACGGCCAAAGCGGGATTTGAAGTCTTCTTTACCCCAGCGAATCTGCGTATATTTATCCCGTTCGTTAGCCAAAGGCATGATGATGTGATTATATACTTGCGCGATCGCATTGCCATGACCTTGCAGGCGATCGGCACTTTTGGCATCTGCTTCTAATATTCGTTGATAAACCTCCACATCATAGCGTTCTAGCCACGACATCAAGGTAGGGCCAATATTAAAGCTGAGATACTCGTAATTATTCACGATCCCCATCACTTCGCCTTGGTCATTCAAGATTCTGGCAAAAGCATTAGGACGATAGCATTCATAGTGAATTCGCTCATTCCAATCATGGAAAGGTGCAGCACTGGGTTGACGCTCAATTGCATCTAGATAAGGGTTTTCGCGCGGTGGTTGATAAAAATGACCATGCACTGTGACATACACACCAGTCGCTGTTTTTAGGGGATCATGCTGGTGAGTATCTTGGACAGTGGAATGATTAATAGACGTAGCGCCAGAGCTAGCTGGCAATTCAGCAGCAGAAGTCATGTAGTATATTTATCCAAAACAAAAAACTTGCAGCAACACGGAAAGGCTTGTTTTCCAACCTCATCTACACAGGCTTGAACACAAAATCCGGTATAGACTAAAACTATGGCTATAGGATACACTCTAGTTCTTGAGACAGCAGTCTGACTAGAGTGTGAAATCTGCGTTATCCTATCTCTGTTTCTCAAGTATTACTAATTTTTCGGCTATTTCACAATTTTAGATTTTAGATTGACCCCACAGATAAATCTGGGTATTTGCACCCTTTAGGGACTATTGGTCAACATGAATTGTCTTTCAATCTATTAAACTCTATTTTCTGTGTAGTATGCTACCTGAAAATTGATATTTTTACTACAAAATGTTGCGGAAAATCTGTAAAACACAACGTTAGTTTACATTGTGCATTGATCTGTTTTCATCAATTTTGATAAATTGCCACGAGTTTAGTAAATTCTCTCAATGGGTTAACTAAAGGTTGAGAGTATCCTATTGGAGTGCTGAGTTATGAGTACTGCGGGGGATGAGGAAGAGAAGCAAAACAGGGAAGAATCATTTTGGTTGACTCACTTTACTTGCTTCACTGCCTCATCTTCCCCATATTTCACTCAGCATTTTTCCAGGATAACTTTTACTAAAGTAACCAAATGTCAGGTAAAAACATTCTTTTTTTCGTGCTGTTACTGTTTATTCCCGTATCCCTGGCGGCGCATTTTCTCGAATGGGGAGACTTAATAGTGTTTGTCACTGCTGGTTTGGCAATTTTGCCTTTAGCAGCTTGGATGGGAACAGCAACAGAGGAAATTGCTGTGGTGGTCGGCCCAACGCTGGGAGGGTTATTAAACGCCACCTTTGGTAATGCAACAGAATTAATCATTGCTTTAGTTGCTTTGCAAGCCGGACTGGTTGGTGTAGTCAAAGCCAGTATCACAGGGTCAATTGTCAGTAACTTATTACTGGTGATGGGTCTTTCGATGTTTTTAGGAGGACTGCGCCACAAAGAACAAACATTTCAACCGATTGTGGCGCGTGTAAATGCTTCCTCCATGAATCTGGCGGTGATTGCTATGTTACTCCCCACGGCAATGAACTATACTTCCCAAGGAATTAATGAACAAACTCTACAAAATCTTTCCTTGGCTGTGGCAGTGGTGTTAATTGTGGTTTATGCCTTGACATTGCTGTTTTCGATGAAAACCCATACTTATTTGTATGATGTCGGCGTGGCTGAGGCGGAAGACAATGAAGGTTCCCACGAGAAACCAAATATGTGGTTGTGGACTGGGGTGTTATTGGTTTGTACCTTACTAGTCGCACTGGAATCAGAAATGTTAGTAGATTCCTTAGAAACCGCCACATCCCAATTAGGTTTAACAGCACTGTTTACAGGTGTAATTTTAGTGCCAATTGTGGGTAATGCCGCAGAACACGCCACGGCTGTGACTGTAGCAATGAAAGACAAAATGGATCTTTCTGTATCTGTAGCTGTGGGTTCCAGTATGCAGATTGCTTTATTTGTAGCCCCAGTATTAGTCATCGCCGGGTGGATATTTGGTCAACCAATGGATTTAGATTTTAATCCCTTTGAATTGGTAGCTGTGGCTGTGTCGGTATTAATTGCCAACAGTATTAGTTCTGATGGTAAATCTAATTGGTTGGAAGGTACTTTGTTGTTAGCTGCATATACAGTTTTAGGTTTTGCTTTTTACTTCCATCCAGTAATTACCAGTATTGGATAGTGATAATTATGCAGATAGCGATCGCTGTTACTTTTGTGAGCGATCGCTTCTGCTAAGAGATAGAATTAATTTGACTTTTTGTGCGCTACGTAACCAGATTTTTGTATCTTTATCAAGTCTGAAAAATCAAAGTAATTTCTTATTCAAATCTTATTAACCATCAGAGATACTGCTTCAGATAGAGTCAATTTTTTATTATCTAGAGTTTATTATTTTCAAGGAAAGCAGGGACATAAAAGCAAATAGACTAGTTATGCTCGATTGTGTCAGTCATGATTGAGGATTACTAGGCAAACTCCGTTGTTTATGATTACGCAAAATTATTATATTTTTTTATTTTTAGGACACACCATTCCGGAACTACGACAATTTTTCTGTCAAAGGAAATATGGGTGTTAATAACATCAAAAAAAATGAGTGATATTGTCCTGCTGATGACGGGCGTGTTAATTGCCAAACAACCATCTCCGTCTCATATCAACCAGCAGCCTGTAATTCAGATAGATAATGGCGTGCAGAAAACACCACAGGGGCAGTCATCTCAATTCGATTTAAATAGAAAAACCACGCCGTCTGAATTCATGCAGCTTCAAGAAAAACCTGAAGCTACTCTAGTAGCTTTTAATGCTAATTCTGAAAAAAATCTAGTAAAAAAAACAGACAAAAAACCTACTAAAGACTTATATAGCGTATCAGAATTTAAGAACTTTCAACCTGTAAATATCAAGTTTCCGCGTTCACAACGCCTCATCGCCCAAAAATTGAGCGACGATGAACTTTTATTAGCTAGGTCTACAAGATTGGGTGGTCGTACTGTACCTAATTTACGTTTTGGAAATTCAGGTCTAGCTGTGAGAGTTTTACAAAAGTTACTCATAGCTAATGGCTATACAATTCGTATAGATGGGGTTTATGGTGCGTTAACAGAAAGTGCTGTTAAAGCCTTTCAAAATCGTCGCAATATCAATGTAGATGGCATAGTCGGCCCAAGAACTTGGTTTCATCTAACAAGATAAACATGAAAGTAAAAAGGCAAAATAAAATAAGCTTTTGCCTTTTTACTTTTTACTTTTACCTTAAATCATTACCGATATTTATGCTGTTCGAGAAGTTGTTGCGCTCTGGGTTTATAAATTAAGTAAAACAGTGCTTCTAGATAGCGCAATAAATCTTCGCGGTTTTCTTGGGAAGTAAAATTCCAGAAACCGTAAATTCTAGCTAAAGATAACAGCTTGGTCGTGTGTATTTTCCAAGTATAGGTAGTGTAAACTCGGTTAATTGCCTTTTGAGAAATTGTTTGCCAATAGTCGGGATTTTGTTCACATTTGGTAACAAAATCTAAAATTTTCGTAGCCGTCTCTGCTAAATTCGTGGGGTTAATGTAAAAGCCATTAACTTTATCTTGAATGATTTCTAGCGGCCCGCCAAATTGAGTCGCAAAGGTTGGTAGTCCAGAAATCATTGATTCTAAAATTGTTAAACCGAAGGCTTCAAATAAAGCAGGTTGGACAAAAATACCTTGATGGTCAGCAATCACACGATAAATTTCGCCAGAATCACTTTTTGATAACCGGACACCTAACCAACGAATTTTGCCGTGAAGATTATATTCATCAATGATGTGATAAAGCTTGATAATTTCGTCACGTTCTTCGTTGTCGTCTGATTCTTCTGTGCGTAATTTCCCTGCCACTAAAATCAAGTTACAATGCTCTTGCAAATCTTTATTTTGACCAAAACATTCGGCTAAACCAGTCAGGTTTTTAATGCGGTCGAGACGCGCCATTGAAAAGATAGGGCGCTTGTTGGGGTCATCCAGTTTGCCGAAAATTTGGCTAGAGTCTTCTAAAGTAAATAACATTTCAGCGAGACGCAAGCGATCGCTTTCTACCCGTTCTTCAGTCTTGGTGTAGGGGAAGTAGTAACTCTCGTTCACCCCAGGCGGAACAACATTAAATTTCGGGCTGAATAACTCAATGCCATTCACTACATGATACAACTCCGGCATGGTGAAGCATTTATAAGACTCGTATTGTCCTACACTATCAGGTGTGCCGACAATTTCTTGATAAGTACTGCTGACCACAAAGTTAGCAGCATTCATAGCAATTAAGTCAGCAGTAAATTGTAGAGAGAAATGATATTTATCTTCTAAATCTTGCCAGTAAAGATTACTAAACAAATATTTAGATTTTTCTAAAGCATGGGCGATGTTACATTGGGTAACTTTCATCCGTCGCGCTAATAGGAAGGCGACTAAGTTTCCATCAGTGTAGTTACCCACAATTAAGTCTGGTTTACCTTGAAATTCTGCTAATAATTCTCTTTCTGAGTCAATAGCAAAGGTTTCGAGATAAGGCCAAAACTCAAAGCGAGAAATCCAGTTTTGGGTCATGTTGGGATTGAAATCCCGCAAAGGTACGCGCAAAATCCAAGCATTATCTGTACCGTAGACTTTCTCTAACCTTTCGTTACATAAAGTACCATCACTATTGGGAATCAAGCGCGAGAGAATAATGACTTTTGGTTGGACGTTTAGTCCTTCTAAACCCGCCAGTAAGACATCTTCTTGTAGTTGCTTTTCTAAATTTCTGGCTTGGTCGAGTACATAAACTACTTGACCACCTGTATCGGGTCTTCCTAAAACTCCCTCTTGTCCAAACCAACCATGTGCGGAAACCAAGACGATTCTAAAAATCATCGGGACGCGGGAAATAAATTCTTCGAGAATTTGGGGGGCTGGTGAGTCAATTAGTTCGTCCAAAATATTCAGGGTTTCTTGTACCCGTTGGGCGGTGTTACCCCAACCTGGTTCAAAACCCATTGTTTGCAATTGAAAGCGAAAATCATCGTAGGGTTCATCACTGGGGCGTTCGTTGACAAATGCGATCGCTTTTTTGACTTGTTGAGAAAGCTGCTGCTGTGATTGAATCCGATTGTTAATTAGGAGTTGAATACCGTTATATTGGTGCAGGCGCAAAAAGTTAAATAAGCTTTCTAGCCATTGTTTGGGGTCTTGGAAAAGTTTACTAGAAAGATAACGGTTGAGATACTGTACACCCTTACCAATGTTTTTGGGGTCGCGGATAACTGGGGTGTAGTCATAAAAAGGGCCGAAGTCTAATTCTAACAGGTCGCCTTCGTTGGGATGATATTTATTGACGAGGCGATCGCGCAGATCCAGTAGTTCTTGTACTGTCATAGCTTCCGCACTCAAATCTGCTGTGATTCGATACACTTCTTGACTAGCAATATAAGGGCGGATAATAAAACAAAAGTTGGAGTCTTCTTGAATAATTTCTTGCGTGTAATAGAGGAGTTTTCCTAACAGAGATAATTTGTCAGACTTTTCCGGCTGCCCATGTTTAGCACAATATTCACCATATACCTGGAGTATGTCATTTCTCAGTAAATAATTTTTTTCTTGTTGGCGTAATTCACTAATGAAAGCACGCAAATCATTTTTTTCTTCACTTTCTAGAACTGCTTGAATCAATTCAGACATATTCACCTCACAGTCAATAAGTACAAACACGAATAAACACAGATAAACTCTTTCTATCTGTGTTTCACAAAGCTTATGGACTTCTTGCGTGTTCTTCTTTACCTAAATTATCGAAGACTCCGTATGATTCCCTCTAACTATAGGCGGACAATTTTCCTAACTTTAGGCTGATTCAGTACATTTATTGCTGGAAATGCCTCAATTCTCACTTGATATCGAAAAGCGATCGCCTGATAAATTATTTCTTTTTCTCTTTAGCTCAATTTCTCAACAACGCCTAATAAAAATTTAAATTGTTTTGCTTTAAATGTAAAATATTCATACTTGTTTGTGGCCAGTATTTTTTTGCAATAAAAGTTAATTTTTATATTGTGGTACTAACAATGAGTTTGTATTTAAATCAAATAAAATCAACTTTTGATATTAGTGAGAATAATTTAAATTTGCCCTCGCTATAATTGCACCACGAAGTAATTAGAAACAGGGACGGTATATATGCAAGACCATTCACATAAATTAACAACTACCGACCACAGCATAGGCAACATTCTAATTGTCTCATTCATCGTATTCTGTGGAATGACTTTTATCTTTCTTTTAGGAATTTTCTAACAGTGACCTTGGGAAATAAAGAATTTGTGGGGAAGCAAACAACTGAATTTGCTTCCCTTTTTAATGAGGATTTACGCAAAAAAATTATGAAACTTCTCCCGCCTAGAACTAAAGTTCCAGGCTAATAGCTAAAGTCCACTCAAGTGGACTGCAATGAATTGCTGGTTGAGTTCTCTGAAAGAGGAGTTACGCTATGAGACTCAGAATTGATTCCCAGGCAGGACTGAAAATTAAAGTTTTGATAAAAGTGTTACCGGGATAGCCAAACGTTATTGTACCCATTCCGGTTTATAACTTTTAATTAGAGTAGTTTGTATTAACTAGGGCGAACGATGGGACTCGAACCCACGGATGGTGGTACCACAAACCACTGCCTTAACCACTTGGCTACGCTCGCCATTGACTTATCGATTAATAATCATAGCATCTATTTAGTGATTGAGCAAGGGTTTTTTTCAAGGAACGGACTTTACTAATGTATAGTCCAGGAACACTAATGGCTATCAGAAGATGACAGTGAGAAATATGAAGCTTTTGACGATGATGGCATTGGCGATCGCTACTAGCATAGCTGTAGTTAGCGTAGCCATGTCTAAAACCAATCCGACCTCCCAGGAGTATGAAGATTATGCAGTCAATCAACTCACCCAATATCTCAAAAATGATGTGTGTCAAAAAACCTCAAAGTTGATTGAGAGCTTACTTAATTCTCGCTGCGACAAACTTGTTGATTCTACTAACCCCCAAATGCGAGATTTGATCAGAACCACAACGGAACGGCAAGATTTTATGTTGTTTAGTGTGTACCGTACAGATTTGACTCTTGGTGCTTGGCTACCAGGGTACAAGTTTGAAACGGTGGGAGCTTTTCATAATTTTTATACTTACAGAGCTGAACAGCAATAGCCTTCACTAACTCCCGCATCTAAGATTAAGCTTAGTTAGCAAGAGTTACACCTTTACCCATGTCATCTGCATATCTTTTGGTATCGCACGGAAGCCGTGACCCTCGTCCAGAAATTGCTTTACAGCAATTGACAGAATTCATCAATCAAAAACAGCAAAGTTACTCATCAAGCAAAAAACTAGTCGGCTTGGCTTACTTAGAAACACGTCCAGAACCTCTACACATCCAAATCAAAGAATTTGCTCATAGTGCATTTGTGGCTGGATGCGAGAGTCTCAAAATCATACCCCTATTTCTTTTACCGGGAGTCCATGTGATGCAAGAAATCCCCGAAGAAATAGCACTAGCACAACAAGCTTTGGGTAAAGATATTAATTTGGAATTACTACCATATATAGGTAGCAACCCTGCTCTAACTAAGTTGCTGTCTCAACAAATGGCTGAGATCATAACCCAAGCCTGGATTTTAATTGCTCATGGGAGTCGCCGTCCGGGTTTTCAACAGCCAGTGGAAACCATAGCAGCAAATATAGGTGCAGTAGCAGCCTATTGGTCTGTGGCTCCTAGTTTAGAAGCACAGGTAGAACAGTTGGTAGCTGCTGGTAAAGAAGAAATTGCAATTGTGCCATATTTTTTATTCGCAGGTGGCATAACAGATGCGATCGCTCAACTCACAGAAACGCTAAAATTAAAATTTCCGGCTGTGACTTTTCAATTAGCTCAACCTTTGGGAGCAAGTGCAGAGTTAGCTGATTTGATTTGGGATTTGATGAAGGAATGAACTGCACAGAAAAAGAAGAGCAGAAGAATTTGGGAAAAGTTTATTTAGTAGGTGCAGGGCCGGGAGACCCCGGACTGATGACTCTCAAAGGCAAAAGCTTATTAGAATGTGCCGATGTCGTGATTTATGATGCGTTGGTGAGTCCAGCAATTTTAGCTATGATTAATCCCCAAGCCGAAAAAATCAACGCTGGGAAGCGGATGGGGAGACATTCACTATTACAAGATGAAACCACGCAGTTATTAATAGATAAAGCCCAAGACAACACGATAATAGTACGACTCAAAGGCGGCGACCCGTTTATTTTTGGTCGTGGTGGCGAAGAAATGGCAGATTTAGTCAACGCCGGGATTCCTGTAGAAGTTGTGCCAGGAATTACATCTGGAATTGCGGCTCCAGCCTATGCTGGCATACCTTTGACCCATCGCTTGCATAGTTCATCAGTCACATTTGTAACTGGACATGAGTCGGCTGGTAAGTATAGACCGAAGGTAAATTGGCAAGCGATCGCCCAAGGTTCTGAGACAATTGTCATTTATATGGGTGTTCATAATCTGTCGCACATTATTGAAGAGTTAACGGCGGCGGGTTTAAGTTTAGCAACACCAATTGCTTTAGTGCGCTGGGGTACAAGACCAGATCAAGAAGAATTAATTGGTCAGTTAGGCACAATTGTAGAGCAAGTTGAACAAACCAAATTTGATGCGCCAGCGATCGCGGTTATTGGTTCTGTGGTGAATCTACACGATGTATTATCTGGTTGTCGTCCAGAACATTCATATTTTCCTTTCAATACAAACAATCAATCACCTGTTGAATCAGAACCTCAGCAAGAGTTAGTATCCTCATCTCAATCTTTTAAAGAGATGAGATTTTATCTATCGGCACTTATAGGTTTTATCTTATTGGTTTACTATAAAACATTATTTTCTCAACTAAGTGTAGTGATTGATATTTGTGTTGTGCTATTTGTTGGTTTACTCATAGCAATTATGGCTGGTTTTCCCGTTCGTCAAGCGTTCAATACCATTATTCAAAACATATTACAAAGTATCTAAATCATCAATCTCACAAGATTTACGCATTAAAAGTGAAAGCCAGAATAGAAAATCAAGTACTATTTCTCCACCACCCAGACTTGCCAGAGTTTAAAAAGGGCGGTTCGGTGGTGAGAAATTCTTATTTTTGGGCGCTGCGTTCAATTGCAGGACGGGCTTCGCGTTACAGTGATTGGGAATATGAATCAGAAGTATGGTTTGCCCTGAGACGAATGTTGTTATCATTCGCGGAGTCTGGGTATTTAGGTTACAGAGAGACTTTGTTGGAATTTCCCCTAGAGATGGGAGAAATCCCCGATGTGCTGCGTGATGTTTCCACTTGGGAGTAATTTTGTCATTTGTCGTTATTTAATTTTTGACAAGCCTCAGTATAGATGAATGGTTGTTTGCCATTACATTCAAATATCATACTGATACATTGATATAAAATGAGTCTAGAAATATTAGACAGTGTAGATTCTTCAGAAGTTAGAGAATTGCGAGCAGAAATCCTGTCAAAACGTAATCGAGGAAATGTTTTGTTTGAAATTAAACAAATAACCTCTAATTTTCTGCTTGACGAGGCTGAAAATTTAACAGAAATTCTTGATTTATTTGTTGGACAAATAGGTTATGTTGGTATTGGCGATCGCTGGCAAGAAATCACGCAAACAGCAGCCAACAAAATTATAGTATTTGTCCTGACTAAAGATTTAGCCTATTCCTCAAAAATTATGCAGGTAGAAGAGGCAGAAAAAATCTCTCATCAAGTATTTGATTTATTTCAACCTCACTGTAAATTTTTTACTAACGCAGAATTTGTTAATAACTATTCTGCCATGATTGCTTGGGATTCTCTGACACCAGCGACCTTTGACACAGGAGTACTGTTTGTAACTGAAACACAGATGGGAATACTCTGGGTAAATGATGAAGATTGATGACTGAATTAGAGAATAAGTTACTAACTTAAACTTTAACTGAGATTTAATCGAGATTTAATAAACAGACGGGATAATTGATAGCCGCGTCGCTAATTGTAATGTGTTTTTTCAAATTCATCTCCTGTATTTTACATGATGATTTTGTTATCTGAAAAGTAACGGAAATTATCGTCTTTTCTAGTTCGCTATCACCCACTAATTAAATCAATTAAGTATGTCTAAGTTAGCTTTTCCCTTACAGATATCAGTTGGAACATTTCTTCTGTTGACTGTTTGTGTAAGTAGTGCCAATAGTGCCACAATTACGGAAGATTTTGAAATTGGTACAAAAGGCAGTTATGCAGCAGCAAATGTTGTGCTGAGAACAGGGACATGGAATTTTGATGATGCTCTACTGGGGAATCTTAGTACAGACGTAAAAAATGGTACTCAATCTGCCCGCATCCGCAATAGTGGTATTCTCTCCATGAGATTTGACCGGACTACAGGTGCAGGTACTATCACTCTCAAACACGCTAGATTTGGTAATGATGGTAATTCTAGCTGGGGCGTTTGGTGTTCAACTAATAGTGGCGCTTCATATTCACCAGTGGGTGCAATTGTCAATACCACTTCTACAACCTTGCAAACAGCGACTATTACCGCCAATATTTCTGGTACAGTTCGCTGCGACATTCGCAAAACTGATGGAACTGCAAACAGAACTAATATTGATGACATCGTAATTACTGATTACGGTACTACTTCTTCTTTACCCCCAGGTTCTGTACCTTTCTTTGATAACACCAACAACCTTGTGTCTGGGTTGGCTTATGGTAGTCCGGCTGATGTCACGCCTCCCGCTCCTGCTCTTAATAGCTTTGACACAGCAGTAGTGAATCTTTGCGGCGTTCCAGGTACAGTTGTGAGTCGTACTGGTTTCCAAACATTGATGAATAATAACCCCACTGTGTTGGCAAATATTCAGAATTATGTGGGAGGGTACCTCAAACCAGGTCGGACTTCAACTGTTGATTTCTTGAACGATTTAACCGACTTGTGGTTTAACGTCGCAGGTTTTGACCATGTATTCTGCGGTGAACCAGTACAAGGCGGTGCTATTGGTGGATTGCATTTTGTTGGTCGTTATTTACAGTTGCAAAATCAAGGTTTAGCTGGACGACTGAACAATAATACATCTAACGAAGAAGTCGTGCCGAACACAATCTACACTATAGGTGCGATCGTGAGAGTTGGTAGTGGGACTTCTCAATCTAGCATTAAAGGTTATCCTTATACTTTGAATGCCGAGGAAATCTTGTCTAAAGCATCTTTGGGTTACAAAAACAACCCCAACACTACCAGCACTAACCAAACCTGTCTTCTCAGTGTGACTGATGAAGGTAGAACCTTTAAAGCTGTATTTGTCAGAAGATCAGGTGGTATTCGGACTTTTTATCCTGATGCTACTCCTAGCGGTGCTAACTGTATTTAGTAATTAAACTAACAAATTCCAACAAAAATCTACAGTTTAGAGGTGTAAGTGGGAAAAGCCCTTACACTTTTACTACTATTCACCTCTACTCAAAACATAACTTTTTGTATCTGTGCTATTTACTTTTCTCATCATTTTTTCTGGACGAATGGATGATAGTATTTTTGCTAACCACATCAACAATATCTAAGTTGTATTAGTGGTTACAAATGACAGTGGCTCAAGAGGCTACGTCATTTTTCAGTTAGAAAAACTCTATATTGAGCGAAGTTATAGAATACCAAACTTTTGTATGTCTACATCTGCAATCACTGTCACGGTAAAATTATTTGCCGCTTATCAAGAAGCTTTTGGGTTGCCAGAATTAGTCCTGGAATTTCCTGAAAATACACCAGTGAAAGCCGTGTGCGATCGCCTGATTGTAGAACGTCCAGAACTCGCTAAATGGCGCGATATCACCCGTTTTGGTATCAATTTGATTTTTGTGGAACCAGAGACATTACTCCACAATGGTGATGAAGTAGTACTGATTCCGCCTGTGAGTGGCGGGTAGTATGTTCTAAAACAGATGTCATTCTGACTTGAGAATTTAGGTACTTAATTACTGATGGGCGTTAAAATGTCCTTTGTCATTCGTCATTTGTTTTCAGTTAATGACCAATGGCTTATAAAGACAATAACTAATAACCGTGGCGCAAGTAATTTTAGAAAACGTTTATAAAAGTTTCCCTCCGCGTAAAGGCGAAAGCAGTGCAACCCCAGAACGTGCGGAGAATATTAATGTTTTGCGGCGAATTAACCTGACAATAGCCGATGGTGAATTTATGGTGCTGGTGGGGCCTTCTGGCTGTGGTAAAAGCACCTTGCTGCGGTTAATTGCTGGTTTAGAAACTCTGACTGGTGGCAATATTTTAGTAGGCGATCGCTTGGTGAATGATTTACCACCCAAAGAACGAGACATTGCAATGGTGTTTCAAAATTACGCCCTCTATCCGCACATGACGGTGTATGACAACATTGCTTTTGGGTTACGCCGCAGAGAATTAAGTAGTGGGGTAAATGAACGCTCTCAACTTCCTAACTGGGCGGAAAATCTTTTGGTTGGAGGAACGAGGAAATTACCCAAAGGATTGCGTTACGTTTCTGCAAAAGAACGATTAATTGAGACACAGGTGCATTCTGTAGCGCAATTATTACAAATTGAAACGCTGCTGAATCGCTTACCCAAACAATTATCAGGGGGGCAAAGACAAAGGGTAGCATTAGGAAGAGCGATCGCGCGTAATCCCCAAGTATTTTTAATGGATGAACCATTATCAAATTTAGATGCCAAATTAAGGGCAGAAACTCGCGCTCAAATTGTGAAATTGCAGCGACAATTAGGCACAACCACAATTTACGTTACCCACGACCAAACAGAAGCAATGACAATGGGCGATCGCATCGCCATTATGAATCAAGGTCAAATTCAACAACTGGCTTCCCCATTAGAACTATATAACCGTCCCGCTAACCGCTTTGTTGCCGAATTTATTGGTTCACCACCGATGAATTTTATCCCGGTAGAATTTTCTGCACCATTATTAATTACCCATCCCCTATTCCGCCTCACACTTCCAGAAAGTTGGGGAAAAGCTCTACAAAAATATGATAAACAAACATTAATTTTAGGTATTCGTCCTGAACACTTAAGCCTGAGTTTACCTGCTACTAAAAATTTGCCTGTCAAAGTAGACTTGGTAGAAAATCTCGGCAATGATGCTTTTTTGAGTGTCAGACTAACTGAACCAGACTCTCCAATAGATATTAATGCGCCTTACTTGCAAGTCAGAGTTCCCACCGACCGACAGCTAAAGATTGGCGAACAATTATGGTTATCAATAAATCCCGAAAAAATTCACTTTTTCGACCCAGAAACAGAATTAGCCATCTTCCCTGCAAATGATTTTTAATGAGAATTCAGCCATTCTATTTACTTTGTGAAAATCACGTTTGCTTAGATACCCGACTTTTTAAAGAAGTCGGGTATCTTGATTTCTCAACAAGAGACACCTTTAACTGATGAAACTTTCTAGAAAGTAAAGGTGGTTCTCAAAGTACCGATGATTGCATCATCAGCATTAGCAGTTTGACCAGGATTGGTTAACCAAATTACACCGGGGGTAATGGAAATGTTGTCGCTGACGCGGTATTTATAAAAGCCTTCGATGTGGAAAGGATTGCTGTTAGTGTTACTACCAAGATAGGGTTGAGCGCCGCCAAAAATGCCTAAAACGTTGCCTTTTTTCCCGAAATCAGGCAAAGCTACCCCTAGTCCATAACTCCAAACTTCACCATCATCATTAGCGCCAAAGCCTCTAATTTGGCTATAGAGGGCAAAACCACTAATGGAGAGCTTATCGCTGGGTTTGAAAGCTGCTTCAAAACCATAGGAGTTACTGACGTAGGGATTACCACTATCGACAAAGTTAGCTTGTCGAGTACCAACAACACCAGTGGTTACTGAGCCAAAATCGAATAAGGCGCTACCTGCACCATGATAGCCGTTAACGTAGGTGGCAGCTAAGGTGAGGCGATCGCCAACATTCAAGTTTAATTGGGCTAAGGCTGCATAGTTACCAGCAAATAACCCGGAACCAGAATTGGGGTTATTTCCTTCGGAAGCCAAGTAACCCAAGGTTAATGAAGGTTTAAAAGTACCGCCACCACCAAAGGCTAAGTTCAGCGCCGCACCAGCACCGCCGCCGATACGATAAATTGGGCTTTCGCCAGCAAAGGTAGATAACGCACCATTACCACCGTCAAAATCTTCAAAGTAGGGGTTAACTGTAGGAACGTAATCGCTATGAATACCGCCAGTAGCTGCAACATAAACTTGCGAGTTACCAACAGGGAAGTAATAAGCTAACCAATCGATAAAAGCACTATTGCCACTACCAAGGAACACGTTAAATGTTTGTGTTCCCTCAAAAGTGTTGTTTGCTAAAGGTAAAACACTGGCGTTACCAGTTGCAATCCGAGTGTGCAGAATGTCTTTACCGGTGAAGCTGGTTTGGAAGTCGAGACGCACCCTGTCTTGAAAAACAGTGTTGTTATTGTCGTTGTCGCCAAAGCTATCAGTAACAGCAAAGACAGCCTCTCCAACGAGTTTAGTAGTTGTGGAAAATTGATTGGCTTCCAACTCGGCGGTGCGTGCTTCTAGTGCGTCTACTCTACCGCGTAAGGTTGCCAGTTCTGCGGAAAATTCTTCTTGCAAACGCTGGAGTGTGGCTAAGTCTTCTTTTTTTACTAAGTCGGCGGTTGCTGTCGCAATCAGTTCATTTACTCTATCTAAACAAGCGTTTAAACCGGCGGCAAATTCATAACGTGTCAAAGCACGATTACCGCGATAAGTACCGTTAGGATAACCAGCAATACATCCGTAGCGTTCAACTAAAGATTGCAATGCTTGGAATGCCCAATCTGTGGGCTGTACATCAGAAAATTGCGAAACTGATGTGACTTGAGATAGGGAATTTTGGTTTTTACCTTCTTGGCTGTATTGGTTGACTTGTTCTAAAACTGGGTTTTCTTCAGTGGTGGCTTGAGAAATCAACTGCTGTTGAGGTGTGGGTGAGTTGGTTTCAATTTCAGCTGCTACTACCTTGGATGAACATAAAATAGCTACGCCTAAACACACTGGAGATAATACCAGTGTTTTCCACAATAGATGAGACATGTTCTTTTTTCCTCACACTGTTTTGTTAGAATGACGCGATCGCTGTCTTCTAAATGTATTCCATAATACTTTATTTTCTCTTTTGCTGATTTAGCTGCTATTGTGCCAAAACTTCTCTATTTTTTTATATTTCTCAGTGTAAACTCTTGATTTAACTGTTTTATATGGATTTTCTCAGTAAAAACGAAATTGTTAATTTCTATACACTGTGTATTGAGCTTCTACCGTCAGGCGATCGCAGGTAGACCAGAAAAGACATAATAAACTTAACCGCCAAGGAGATGCGATATTTATGACTCAAATCAAATCTCAACTAACACTACAAGAATTCTTCGCCCTACCAGAAGGCGATATTACCTACGAATTAGTGAATGGAGAGGCAAAACCTAAAATGGCACCAAAACTATATCATTCTAGGTTGACAGGTACAATCTACATAATTTTAATGCCGTGGGCAAAAAATCGTGGTGAGGTTGGTATTGAATGGGCAGTGACGTTAAAACGTAAAGGTAGAGACTGGGTTCCTGTACCAGACTTACTTTATGTTTCTTACTCTCGTTTAGATAATGATGTTATTGAAGATGAACCCTGTCCCATTCCCCCAGATTTAGCAATTGAAATTATCTCGCCTGATCAAACTTTTGGTGAAATGAGTGCTAAAGCTACAGATTATCTAGAAGCAGGTGTTTTGAGAGTTTGGGTTGTGGATGCCAAAGCTAAAACAATTACTGTATTTTATCCTGATGCCCACCCACAAACAAAAACTGGTGAAGATAGTTTAGAAGATTCTTTATTAGAAGGACTGCAAATTACACCCGCACAAATTTTTCAAGAAGCTGGAATACCATAAATAGCTTGCATCCAATTTTAAAAATGTATTGTAAAATACTAATTTATTTTGAGATAAATTCTGATTTTTCCTCACAAGTTCCTCACATTTCTTGCTTATAAAAGGTTTAGCAGAGATGAGACAAAGTAATCATCACTCAAATTCTCATCCAGTAACCTTTTAGGAAGAAAAAAGAGGGGTAGTAAATTTTATGAGTAAGTTTATGTTTCATGATCCCATCAGCCTCGCAGAACAGGCAGAACAACTAGGTAAAAAAGCTGTCAATTTGGGACTGATTCCTTATTTTAGTATTCGTTACTACTCCGATAGCCAAGAATTTTATCTCGGTGAAGAAAACACTGCAAATCCCCTCACTCCACCAGAAGCGTACATGAAGTTGAAAAAATTAGTGGAATCTGCATTATCTCTGGTATAAACCAATCTACAGTAAATTCAAGTTGTTAACTCCCATTATGAAGCGATCGCCTAAAGTTGATCGCTTTTTGCTTTCATAGAGAAATCCTAAATATTTTATTAAAATCTCTCTACCTTGTCTCCCATATCTACCTTGTCCCCTTGTCCTCTTTACTCATATATCAAAATTATAAATAATGTGGTTTTAACTACGCTCTGAGATGGGTTAGATCAGATAAACTTTTCAAGGTGAATGTCATTAAATGCTGACTTTCATGATGTTATAAAATAGGACAGGCTAACTATGAGTAGAGATGTAGTCAAAGTCATCTTATGGGAAGAAAGGCAAAAAGATTATCTGAAAAAGTTGTATGATTTACAATTTATTCCGCGAATTGGAGAAGAAATTTACATAAACAGGGAGAATTGGAAAGTAACGAGAATTGAACATGATGTAGAAGTTAGTGAAATTAATATCTATATGGAAATAGCCAAAAAATCCAAACCAGAAAAAGAAAAAGAAAAAGAGAAAGAAAGACCATCCTCAAATTCATAAATATGTAGTCAATAAGGTGCATTTACCTATATCCGACTCCTGAATTCTGACTTCTAAATTCTTCTTTAAATATTCCTAAAATCAATCATTGTTTGTCGATAAGCATCTGGTAAACCTGTATCAAAACATCTGCCTTGCACAACATAGCCAGTCATTCCCTCAGCTTGGCAGAGGTTATCCAGACAAGTTGTTAACTGAAATTCCCCGCGATCGCGCAAATTTTTCTCTATACTTTCTGCTAAACAATCAAAAATTTTAGGCGTAAGAATATACAAACCAAATATACATAAAAACTCATCTTCTGCCATCCCAGCTATCCGCAGATTTTGCCGCGCGTAATCCACTGTTGGTTTTTCACAAAGTTGTGTCACCTGCAAAATAGAATTAGTGACGTGCCACTTTCCGGTGACACATCCAGATGTATGAAGCATCTCGGCTGGCTTAGTTGTTAAACTCACAACACTTTGATTTACTTGTGCATAAATATTTACCATTTGACTAGCACAAGATTTATCAGTATCAGACCCATAAACATGGTCGCCTAACATCACTAAAAATGGTTCATCTTGCACCCAATCTTTAGCACAAAAGACAGCATGACCATAGCCTTCTTGTTTTGCTTGGGTCAGAATTGTGATTTTGTCACCGATATCTTGCAAGTATTGACTATATTTTTGATTTTCTGGCGAAAGCTTTTTTAATAGTTCTGCTTGTGGTGGATTTTTAAATAAATCTGTGAAAATTTCTACATCATCTGGTTGTACTACAATAGCAACTTCTGTAATACCTGCACTTATCGCCTCTTCGACAATTGCCAAAATCACAGGTTTAACCCTACCATCCCGGTCAATAATCGGGAACAGTTCTTTTTTGACAACTTTCGTAGCCGGAAACAAGCGAGTGCCAAAACCAGCAGCCGGAATCACTGCTTTTCTGATTTTATTTTGTTGCATAGTGCAGCACTTGTAAAGTTAGCGATCGCTCAAACTAACTATCATTTTTCTCATAGTATTTATCAAGTGACTATAGTTGTAAGAAAACGCAAAATTAAGGGTTTAAATCAGAGTGTAGGGGTGTTTAAAACCTACACCCCTAAACCCGTATCTCTATACCGCTACCGACTCATTCACCACTTCACTAGCAGCAACACCATTAGTCAGAATTGCTTGCCGTGTCTTTAAGTTAAATTTATAACCATGCGGCAAAATATGTAACTTCGCACCGCAGATTGCTAAAGGTTCATCGCGGAGAATTTCATCAGCGTTGTTATATGTAGACTCAGATTCATCCACGATTGTGACTGAACCTTCACCAATAATTTCGATGTGGTCATCAGTTATAGCGATCGCTGTATTCTCATCAATGCCAAATCCTAACACCGCAGGTTCACGGACTAAGGCTGTAATTAATCTTCCTAAGCGTCCCCGTTGCAAGAAATGTTGGTCAATCACAACCCCAGGGAGAAAACCAAGGCCAGGCCCCATTTCTACAATTTCCATCCGTGGTGTGCTTTGAGAATCACCCTCAACAATCATTTTATCGGGCATCACAGCCGCACCAGCACTAGTCCCGGCGATTACTGCACCTTCTGCGTAACGTTTGTGAATCGCCGCATCAATTTCGGTATCCTTGAGGATGCTGGTAATTCTAGCTTGGTCTCCACCAGTAAAAAATATCCCGGTTGCTTTACTAATTGCTTCTAAAGCAGTCGAAGAAGAAGCATCTTCACGAGTTTCAGTGTCAACAATCCGCACCTTTTCTGCACCTAAGCGTTCAAAAACTCGAATGTAATTTTCGCCCACATCTCTAGGTAATTCGGTGGCGGCTGTCATAATTACAATATTGGCTTTTGTACCCCCAGCGCGACGGACAAACTCTCGCAGAATTACGCAATCGCCTTCTTTATCTTCTGCGCCGCCAATAATTACCAACTGGCGTTTATGTGTAGCCTCTGTCATAATGCCTCCCGGATAACCGGATTAAGAATTAATTTAATTAATTTCAATAAAACATGACAATTACCACAATCAAATCAGCCATTTGGTAGATTAATTTTTAGTAGGAAAAGCTAAAATTTATATAACTTTATGTATACCTAAATCTCATAAATAAGTAGGTGGACATAATTATTTAGAATACGCATTTCGGCTCCTTTCGACTACGCTCAAGGCAAGTCGCTCAATACTCATCATAAAAACTGCCACAGCACTAAGACTAAAAGAGATAGAAAAGCATAGTAGTAATTGGTAATTTATTTGGCAGAATCACCAATTACTAATGTATTAAGAATGTATTTATCACTCTTATCTAACAGGCTTTTGTTAATGCTCCGAAATGAGCAATGTGGAAATTATTATCCACAAGTAACCAGGGAAATTGCTATTGCGGACGAATTTTGTAAAGCAAGTTAACTAAAAATAAACGTGCTTGTTCCAGAGGTAAATGTCGTGGTTTACCCTGATAGACAATTTGAAATTCGTTGATATCTGGGCCATCACCATAGCCAGAAATCAGTTTCAAATGAAAAGCTTCCTCGGCGAGTTGTCTCACTTCATCTCTGAGAGCAGCTTTTGTGCTATTCATGTTGGCTGTCTCCTCTAACCCTATTTTTCTACTTATAATATTTTTCTGAATCAAAAAGTACCCTTCAAAAGTTATATTTTTATCTTGACCAATTGCGTGTAGAATCCTATTGATTTGCAGTCGAACCCAAATAAATTTGTTTATGCCCTGAGATAGTTGAAAATACCTAATAAACAGATTTAGGGTGAAATTAACAAAGTTAAGAATAAAGTTACAGCTTCCTCAAGCTAATTTGAATCAATTTACAATAATTGATTGAGTCTAAGCAACCACAAATTAAAGTTGAAACTTCAGGGTGTTTAGCAAAGGTTGAGAATTAATGATTCAAGAAAAAAGCACCAATTTAGTCCGTGTAAATGCCAGAAGAACAGATGTGTTTGATGTTTTCAACTTTCAGCATTATGCCGGGCCGAACCCCTATTTAGATAGAGGCGCACTAGTATTTGATTTTGCGCTGACTGGGTATAGAGAACCTTTGCCCATTGAAGACTATGTAAAAAAAATTAGCGATCGCTATCCCCTTCTAGGCAATCAAACTTATGAATCTTATGCTCATTTGTTTGCACGCACCGCCTCAGAAGTGGGAAAGTTAGAGATGGATTTGCACCTCACTCACTTCCACGTCAAGCCAGAGGACAAATTTACCCGCATTAGTATTCAATCACTACATCCCCGCACAACCAGAGCCGTAATTTATTGTATTTGGGATTGGTTTGAAGCCATTAGTCAAGACGAAGATTTTCTGTTTGATGACCAACTAGTAAGTTTACAAACCAGATTCCGCGAATCTGTCTATGGCGGCCCTACTGTTTACGCCTTATTACGTACCGCCGATGAAAAAGGTATTCCCGCCTTTTATCTTTGGGATGAAGGATTAATGCAATACGGCTGGGGAAAAAACCAAGTCCGGGGTGTCGCTACAACTTTTGACTGTGATAGCCATATAGATTCCGACTTCACCACCCGCAAAGATGACTGTAAAGACTTTTTGGGTAACTTAGGTTTTCCAGTTCCCCAAGGTGAAATCGTCGCTAGTGAAAAAGAAGCCTTGATAGTAGCCAGAGAAATTGGCTACCCAGTAGCGGTAAAACCAGTAGTTGGTCATAAAGGAATTGGTGTCACCGCAGCGGTACAAGACTCCTACGAGTTAGAATCAGCTTATGATCGCGCTTTAACGGCCATTCCAGAAAATCAACCCACGCGGATAATTGTCGAAAAAAGCATTGCGGGGAAAGATTTTCGCTTGCTGTGTGTCAACGGTAAATTTGTCGCAGCCACAGAACGCCGTCCCGCATCAGTCACAGGTGATGGTTACTCCAGCATTAACGAATTAATTCGCCAAGAAAATCGCAAACCAGAACGTTTAGACTCACCCACCTCAGCAATGAGCAAAATTCAAATTGATGAGGCGATGGAACTGTATTTAGAAGAACAGCGTTTGTCTTTAAAAAGTGTCCTCGAAAAAGGTAGAAGTATCTTTTTAAGGAAAGTTGCTAATCTTTCTGCTGGTGGTGTGAGTATCAATGCTACCCACACAATTCATGACGATAATATTATCTTGGCGCAAGACATTGCTCAACATTTCCGCTTAACTTGTCTCGGTATTGATGTGATTACTGAAGACTTAGCCGAATCTTGGAAACAAGGTAACTTTGCCATCTTAGAAATTAATGCTGCACCCGGTATTTTAATGCACCTTAACCCCGCCGTAGGTGAAAGTGTTGATGTACCTTCACGCATCCTCGAAACTTTTTTTGCATCTGGACTTGATGCGAGGATTCCTACTATCACCTTTAACACAATCTCGGTTCAAGAACTACAAACCACAATAGACCATATTTTGTTGCAACATCCCGAATGGACAATAGGTGCTGTATGTCGGGAAGCTGTTTTGATCAATCGCTCCCAAAAAGTTTTGCGTCCAGATTACAACAGCAATATTCAAAGTTTACTGCGGAATCCCAAACTTGATTTGTTAATTGCAGAATATGACTCCAAAACTTTGGATACAGAAGGAATGTTTTATCAAGGCAGCAATATTGTGATCTTAGATAACCCCACTGAAACGGAAATGATGTTAGTGCGTGATTTGGTTGATGGTTCAACGGTGGTAATTAAAAAAGGCAACGATATTTCCATTAAACGCAAGGGATTAATTGAAGACTACACCCTGGGAGAAAATGAACCATTTACCAGAGTTTATTTGAAGGAAATTAGCACCATTTTATAAATTGAAACCATCCTGAGTTTGCATAAATCTTGTAGGGTGGTCATCTTGCCCGCCCTACAAGATTTATGCAATTTAAATAAAGCAGTCGAAGTATAGGTGAGGACATTTAAAAATCACGAATCGAATGCCATACATAGTCAGGCTTTTATCTCCTGCCTTCTGCCTTCTGCCTTCTGCCTCCTGCTATATATGACAGCCTACTACCTCAATCTGGCGTGGGCTGCCAAAATAATTTTCTCTGTTTCTTCCCAACCAATACATTTATCAGTGACAGAAACACCATATTTCAATTCTGCTGGTTTGCAGTTTAATGGTTGATTGCCTTCATATAAATGCGATTCCAGCATCATACCCACGATGGACGTATTACCATCGACAATTTGCTGAATTACATCTTCAAAGACCTGAGATTGCAATCGGTAGTCTTTATTAGTATTGCCATGACTACAGTCAATTACAATTCTCGGTGGTAAATTAGAATCTTTTAATTTTTGTTCAACTAATTTGACATTAGCAGCATCATAGTTTGGCTGATTTCCACCCCTTAAAATCACATGACCGTAAGGATTACCCCTAGTTTGAAAAACACTAACTTGTCCTTTATGATTAATCCCTAAAAAGTTATGGGGACTTTTCGCTGAATGCAGGGCATTTAAAGCCACTTGAATGTTACCATCTGTGCCATTTTTAAACCCTACTGGCATAGAAAGTCCGCTAGACATTTCCCGGTGTGTTTGTGATTCTGTGGTTCTCGCACCAATAGCAGACCAGGTAATTAACTCACTAATATATTGGGGAATGATTGGGTCTAAAGCTTCAGTACCAGTAGGTAATTCTAATTCCGTAATTTTTAATAGCAAACCTCTGGCTGTTAATAAACCTTTTTCCACATGGAAAGAATCATCCATGTCAGGGTCATTAATTAAACCTTTCCAGCCTACTGTTGTTCGCGGTTTTTCAAAGTAAACTCTCATAACTAACAAAAGTTTATCTTTGACTTTCTCTGCTAAAACTTTCAATTTTTCGGCATACTCTATCGCTGCTTTGGTATCATGGATAGAACATGGCCCAACTACAATAAATTTTCTACTATCTTGAAAATCTAAAATATTTTCTAGTTCTTGTCTATATTTTAATACTGTATGTTCTGCCGATTTCGTAATTGGCAATCTTGTCTTAACGTCATGAGGCGTTAATAAGATATGGGAACTTTTAATGTTAGTATTAGATAATTTGTTGTGCATGTAGACGCTCTGGAGATTTTAATGCTCTCATTGCCTGAGTGAACAGTAATATACACATTTTAGGTCAAAAGCACAACAATCTCTGCCTTGATTTTTATTTAAATAGACTTTATTCCTGAGCCTATTGATAGTTTAACTGTAATTGGTGACGGAGAGAATTGGGGCGATCGCTCATTGTCTCACCATTAATAAAAAAAGGGGCAAATATCGCCCCCTTTACACCTAACTCAATGTCAGAGAATCTTGTTATTGCCAGACAAATACCTTAGCCTCATAAGGGCCAAGATCAGTAATAATTCCATCATCACCAGCTTCCAAATCATAATCTCCCGTCCACTCGTGCCAAGTACCACCACAAGGGAAGTTAGGAACATGATAGCCGCCTAAAAAGTTTTCCGAAAAATTTGCTACCACAACTACACGGGAACCTTCATCATTCCAGCGACTATAAGCCAGCACTTTAGCCTCATGATTTTCGTGGATGAAATCAATATTTTCAGTGTACAAAGCGTGGTTATTTTTGCGTAGATGAATCAGTCCTTTGTAGTAATTAAATAAACTACTGTTTAAGTCATTACCTAGTAGTGTCCAGTCAATTTTTGATGATTCTTGAGTTTTCGGTTTATATTCGCCAAACTCTTGCCCCATCCATACCAAAGGTACACCCACAGATGTCATTAAAATAGCTACACCTAATTTGATGCGTCTAAAAGCTTCTTCATCGAAAATATTTCGATTACCTAACTCCACCATTACCCGATTATGGTCATGGTTGGTGAGATAATTAACCACATTAGTTGCACCCATGAAGCCTTGACGTTTCGGGTCAATCACATCTTTGAGGTTTTCTAACTCAAACCTATCGCCGCAAATATGTGCTGTAACTGTGTGCATGAAGCTATCATGCCAACAACCATCCATTGGGCCATCAACATTAGTAATACTGGTTGTTTCTGGGATGTGTTCGGCAACATTATAAAAAGGTTTCGCACCAGCAGTTTTTTTCGCTTCTTGAACTATCCAGTGCATAAAATCGTAATTGGCAATTTGTCTGGCTGCATCGTAGCGAATGCCATCGATATGATATTCTTCAATCCAAAAACGAACTGTATCGCCAATAAATTTCCGGGCGGGATAAGTCTCTAGATTTTCATCATAAAGTTCATAATTAAATTCTGGCCCCCAGCTATTATCAGGGTCTCGCGGCGCATGATGATACCAATAATCATGGTCTATTTGGGTTAAAGGGCTAGAAGATTCTGAGTGATTATAAATCCCATCCATAATCACTCGCATTCCTCGACTATGGCATTCGTCAATTAGTTGTTTTAATTCATCTGTAGAACCGTAACTAGATTCAGTTGCAAAAAAATATCTTGGGTTATAACCCCAACTATAATCACCAGGATATTCTTTAACTGGTAGTAGCTCAATAGCGTTAATTCCTAAATCACACAAATAATCTAACTTTTCAATAACGTGTTTGTATTTTCCTCTGGCATAAGGGTCATCTTCACCACCAGAAAAGTCACCAACGTGTAATTCATAAATCACTAATTCGTGGTCTGCTGGTAAAGGTTTATCATCATGATGCCAAACATAAGTATCAACAATTTTTTGGCCATCTTTAATGCGAATTATACTATTATCTTTACCACCAATTTCGTCAATATCGGTTGCATAAGGGTCTGTAACATCTACCCATTGATCTGCTTCAAAAAACCATGATTTTGACTGTACACGGAATTTATATTTATAAACACCATCTTCTAATTCTACACTTGTACGGAAGTAACCATCTTCTCCTTTTTCCATTGGAATTTCTTGCCAATCAGAAAAAGAACCTATTAATGCAGCGCCTTCGTTATAAGGGGCAAATAAACTAAATTCAATGGGATTAGCCATAAAAGTTTTTCATCTATATAAAGCGAATATCAGTATTTTCGTAATAATTAATCAATTTGCAAATCGGTCTACGGAAATAATTAAATAATCCCTCCTCTATCTGTAGAGGGACTAGTTAATGTCTAAATGGGTGTTTTTTAGGGCTTAATTCCAACTAATGCTGAATATTTAGGAATTATCAGCTATCTACCATCATTCGATAGATTTTATTAAATTTGTGAAATTAGTTTTGTATATATAAGAATTAATTTGATTTGTGAAACACAATTAGGAATGTGTTAACGACGGCGTAAAATATTTGCTATAAAGCTTTTTGTGCATTATAACTAAATTTAATAAATCAAATACCCGATTTATTCAATAAATCGGGTATGTTATAGTTGATGAATAACTGAGGATTGATATATCAAAATTTCCCAATGACTATAATTCGGGATTTTGTTGTCGCCAATAACTTAATAACCAATTGGCAGCTGTGGCTCTGCGTGTTTCTCTGGGTGTAAATTCCCCAATTTTGTAACCTTTAAAACCTAACTTTTCTTTGAGGCTTTGCTTGTATTCGGTGGGAATTGAACGTGTTAACTTCATAGTTGCTGGACGACTCGCAAGAAAGTTTGGCGGATCTGGGTATTCATCTCGCCATTCTGGTAAAACTTCGTGATTTTCCCATTTATCAGTTGTGGAGTTATAACGATATCCCAAGTGGTACCAAACTAATTGATTGACTGTTGTGTCATCAATTTGATCCTTGAGGATTCCCCAAATTGTATCAGGATTTAAAGGTGGTAAATTAGACATAAGCAAGGCAGAATTCAAACTTTAAAATTAGCAGATTGATAGATGCTAGTCTGTGATTATGGATGCAGCTATTTATAAGTTATGGCAATGTAACAACAATAATTTATCATTATCTTTACTTACTTTTAAAGCGATTGTGGCTATTTCTACACTGGTGAAGTGGAGCTAGATAAATTTAACCATTGTTGCAGAAGATGAACAAAGATAAATTTGTCCTCTGGTAGATTAGGAAACGCTATTTTTTTATGAAACAGTTATAGGTAAAAACTTAAGTGTGTAATTAAAATTTTGTTCTGTATTCACATAACAGGTAGACTGGAAAGCGTAAAGAATTGACCAGTTTATGCAAGATTCCACACAAGTACCAAAAATAATTCGCGCCCATGTCTTAATTTCTGGCAGAGTTCAAGGCGTGGGCTATCGTTATGCAACGGTTGATACAGCCAGTCAGTTGGGTTTAACTGGCTGGGTACGCAATCTCCCTGATAGTCGAGTAGAGGCGGTATTTGAAGGGGCGCGGGAGGTTGTAGAGGAAATGATTCGCTGGTGTTATTCTGGCCCACCTGCGGCTGTGGTACAAGGGGTGGTGACTGAGTATGAACAACCCGAAGGTTTGCGGGGGTTTGAAGTGAAGTAGTTTGGGAAACACGCTCGGCGACCGGAAGCAGAGGAGAGGGTTTTAATATTCCTCCACAGATGTGGGGAATCATCACTAATTATCTGAAGGAAAGAGCGTTTTAAGTTAATCAACTTTTCTTAATTCATAGTTTTGTTTTTTCCACCGACTTACTTATCCCTCAAAAAGCTATTAAATTGATACTTCTCTTTGAGAATTACTCAGTATAAATTTGTAAAAAATGTGATATGTAAATTTTTATTTACCCAGCTTAAGACTATACACGGTATGATTCTCTGTGAATTTATCAAGAAAGAATTCAGGAGTCAGGAAGCCCAAATTCATAATTTAACTCTGTACAACTCATCAGGTTTAAAACCCCTTCTAAAGAGTAGATTTGGTGGTTTTCCATCAGTTGCGAGTGAATACTCGACACTTTTGATTCTGACTTCTGAATTCTGATTACTGTCTTCTTCTTCAAAGTTAGCTTTGCAAAATAATGCTGGATTGGCTTTATCGTTACCCGACTCTCTACCCTGGTGTTTTACTCAAACGCTACAAAAGGTTTTTTGCTGATGTGCAGCTTGCTGATGGTCAAATAGTCACAGCACATTGTCCCAACACAGGGCCAATGACTGGAGTTTCTACCCTTGGTAGTTTGGTGCAATTATCTCTCAGTGATAACCCTAAGCGTAAACTGGCATACACCCTAGAACTAATTCAAGTATATGACCAGGAACCGACTTGGGTCGGTGTTAATACAAGCTTACCTAATCGCATCGTCAAACTAGCTTTAGCAAAATACTTATTTCCCGAATTGGGTAACTACAGCCAAATTAAAGGTGAAGTGGTTTATGGCTTAGATAAAAAGAGTCGTGTGGATTTTTTGTTAACAGGTAATGAAACAGAACGCCCGATATATTTAGAAGTTAAAAATACAACTTGGGCGCAAGGAACCTTAGCATTATTTCCTGATACAGAAACTACCAGAGGACAAAAACACCTGCGCGAATTAATGGCGCTGCTACCGACAAATCGGGCTGTGATGCTGTACTTTATCAACAGGGGTGATTGTACAGAGTTTGCCCCTGGTGATACTACAGATCCAGTATATGGCCAGTTATTGCGGCAAGCGATCGCCCTTGGTTTAGAAGTATTACCTTGTCGGTTTGATATCTCTCCTGAAGGTATCCGTTATTTAGGTTTGGCAAAACTCATTATTTAATTTCATCTATCTCTCATTGGGTGAATGGTGAGTAGATAGTGAAAATGACTCAATTAGTATGGAGTTCCTTTTTCTCGGCGTTGGCGTTGCAATGCTTCTTCGTACCATTCCAATTCATCTAAAAATTGACCAAATCTCTTAGTCAAACTTGCGTCTTGGGGGGTACCTGCTTCATCTAAAGAGTTGCCAATTTTAGAAATGGCAAACATAGTTGAAATAGTTACCATTCCCATCTCCCCTAGAAACGAGCGTAACTGTATAGCGGCGCGGACTCCACCAAAGCCACCAGCTGAGTAAGAAACAATCCCAGCCGGACGAAAATAGTATTCTTCCAGATAATGATCCATCAGATTACTCAACCCTGGCTGAATGGAATGATTGTATTCTCCAGTAATCACAACAAAACCATCGGCTGTGCGGATATGTTCTGCCAGTTCTGTCATCTTTGCGGGAGCCTGACCAGGATCATACTCCTTATACATCCTGTCTAAGATGCCAAAGTCATATTCCTTAGCATCAACAAAAATTACCTCATGGTTTCTTTGCTGGAGTTGATCAATTATGAATTTAGCAGCTTTGATGCCCTGGCGATCGCTCCTGTAGGAACCGTAGAAAACTAATGTTTTAAACATAGTAAGTCGGGAATGGTGAGTAGGGAATGGGGTTTAGGGATTAAAAGACTTTCATAAATTCATTCTGAAATTTACTTAAAAAATACTCCTTTTTAGCCCCTAACCCCTTTTTTATTGCAACAGTCCAATCATGTGTAATAAACCATGACCAGTCACTAACTCAATAATTAAGGCAATAAAACCTAACATCGCAATTCGACCATTCCAAACTTCCGCACTGGTAGTCATACCCCATTCCCAACTTTCTGGGGGATACATCTTCACCCTTTTTTTCATTTGGGCTGCTTGTGATAGCTTGAAGTTGGGTTGTTCCAGTGCTTCAATGACTAAATCAGCCAAGGCGCGAATAAATACTGGGTGAGTATTAGGTGCAGGTGCGCGACGGAAGTTGTGAATTCCCGCTTCTTCAGCGATTTCTCGATATTCAATATCAATTTCTTGCAGTGTCTCGATGTGTTCAGAGACAAAACTGATGGGTACAACCACGATATCTTGTACACCTTGTGCGCCTAATTCCTTCAACGCATCTTCTGTATAGGGTTGTAGCCATTCTACAGGGCCGACACGGCTTTGATAAGCCAAAGTGTGAGCATTCGGACGGTTGAGGGTCTGCATAATTAAATATGTGCATTCCTCAATTTCTTGTTGATAGGGGTCGCCTGCTTCTTCCACGTAGCTTTTGGGTACACCGTGGGCGCTAAAGAAGATATGCACATCATTAGGGTTAGGAAATTGGTCTATTTCCTGGGCGATGAGTTCCGCCATTGCTTTGAGGTAGTTGCGCTGTTTATACCAAGAAGGAATGACAGTGTATTCAAGATTTTGCAGTTTAGGGTCTTCTTGCCAAAGTTTTTCTAATAACCGGAAGCTAGAACCACTGGTACTGATAGAAAATTGCGGATAAAGAGGCAGAATTACCAGCTTATCAATTTCATCTTGGGTAAGTTGGGCGATCGCTTCTTCTGTGTAAGGATGCCAATATCGCATACCCACATAGATGTTAGCCTCTTTACCCAAATCACTCAACTGTTCCCTTAAAGCTTCGCCTTGGGCTTCGGTAATTCGCCGCAAGGGAGAACCACCACCAATTTGCTTATAATTTTCTTGAGATGTCTTCACGCGCCGCGACGCAATAAACCAAGCTAGGGGTCTTTGCAACCAGCGAAATGGTAGGCGAATGATTTCGGGATCAGAAAATAAATTGTACAAGAATGGCCCTACGTCCTCTAATTTATCGGGGCCACCGAGATTGAGTAATAAAACGCCTACACGACCCATAGCAGTTATTTTCCCCCAACCTTTTCAGATTTTTTACTAATGTTAACAATATATCTTTATTAAATATAAAGCTTAACAGTCAGGAACGGTGCAATGGCCACAATTTTACGAGATTTAAGTTACCGCTATCAATGGTTATATGATGCTATTTCCCGCGTAGCAGCTATCAGCGTCGGTGGAGAAAGCCGTTTTCGCCAACTTGCCTTACAAGGCTTAACAATTCATTCAGATACTCAGGTATTAGATTTGTGTTGTGGCAGTGGGCAATCTACAGAATTTTTAGTAAAAATGTCACAAAATGTAACAGGATTAGATGCCTCACCAAAATCTTTGCAAAGGGCAAGACAAAATGTTCCTGAAGCCTCATATATAGAAGCCTTTGCCGAAAATATACCCTTTGCCGAGAATTCTTTTGATGTGGTACATACCAGCGCCGCATTACATGAAATGCACGCTGCACAATTACGACAAATTCTGCAAGAAGTTTATCGAGTCCTAAAACCAGGCGGAGTTTTTACATTAGTAGATTTTCATGCACCAAACAATCCCATATTTTGGCCTGGTGTCTCAGTGTTTTTACTATTATTTGAAACAGAAACAGCTTGGGAGTTAATCAAAACTGATTTACCAGAGTTATTAAAGGAAATTGGCTTCAAAGTAGAGAGGACGCAATTATATGCAGGCGGGAGTTTACAAGTAATTCACTCCAAAAAATAACTGCCTCTCAACCAGCACACTTTCTCTTCTTCTTTGCGCCTTTGCGCCTTTGCGCGAGAAAATAAAATTCTTGTTCTCCATTATTAATTGGAGAAACATCATCAAGCATCTCGACTCATCACAAAATCAAAGAGATGATGCGCCATTTCCAACTTAGAACAATGGGCAATTTCTAATTGATGATTCTGCCCATCTAAGAATATGGCTTGATTGTTGTTACTCCCAAAACCACTATCTGGTTGATCTATAGGATTAGCAACAATCACATCTAATTTCTTATTCTGCAATTTTTCCTTTGCAGGAGTGATGATATTTCCCGACTGTGCAGCAAAACCAATTAATAACTGATGTGGTTGTTTGAGTTGTGCTAATTGGGCAACAATATCAGGTACAGGTTCTAGAGGTAAAGCTTGGGGGAGCGATCGCTTAGGCAATTTCTCGGTACTATAATCTTTAGGCTTGACATCAGCTACAGCTGCCGACATCACAATTACATCAGCATTCGGTAAATATTCCAACATTACCTGCTGCATTTCCTCGGCTGAAATCACAGGTATACCTTGCACACCCAAAGGTACATCCCAACTAGCTACACCATGTACTAAAGTCACATTTGCACCACGATGCAAAGCGGCTTGTGCCAACGCCAAACCCATCTTACCCGTAGAAGGATTACCAATAAATCTTACTGGGTCGAGATACTCTCGCGTTCCCCCAGCACTAATTAATATGCGTTTACCGATTAAATCTCGCTTACCGCCAGTATGTAACAAAGATTGAACGCGGGTGACGATTTCTGCTGGTTCCGCCATTCTACCAGCACCGATGCGATCGCACGCCAGTAAACCTGATGCTGTACTCATCCCATGATAACGGCTGTCTGTTAACAACTGCTGCCAATTACGCTGCACCGTCAACTGTTCCCACATATCCGTATTCATCGCTGGGGCTAACAATACAGGACAAGTCGAAGCTAACACCGTATTCGTCAGCAAATTATCCGCCATCCCGTAGGTTAACTTCGCTAACGTATTTGCTGTTAAAGGTGCAATTACAATTAAATCTGCCCATTCGCCCAACTCAATATGCAACGGACGAGAGTGAGTTGGTTGCCAAAAATCATCATCTGTATAGGCTGGATGACGGGAGAGGGTAGCTAAAGTCAGAGGTGTAATAAATTCTTGCGCTGAACGGGTGAGAATTACGCGAACTTCCACCCCACCTTTAAACAGCGTCGAAACCACCTCACAAACTTTATAGGCGGCGATACCGCCGCCTACACAAACAAGAACCCTGTTGTTGCGATTTTCGCTGGAAGACTGAAGATTAGACATCAGAAAAAAATATGAAGGCTGAAATTAATTTCATACTTCATACTTTAGACTTTATCTAAGCTTCATCGTAAGGTTCTAAATCTAAGAGGTAGATATAGGGTTCAACTAATTCTGGACGCTGAAAGGCGATCGCTCGGAGTAGATGCCAATCGTTCAAACCTTCAAAAGCATTGCTATAATTATCAAGTTCCAGACGAGTAGCTAAATCTTCCACATCTGCTGCGGTCATGGCAGCTATTTCATTTCTGGAAATGCCTAGAGTCTTCATAATGCTTGCCCCTCCCTTATGCAGCATTTGCATCCAGCTTGGGTAAAGTTGCGCTTGACGCAACCACCCAATCTATATTACTCATTAGACGGCATTTCTTTCGTAAAAATTTGCATGATTTTTACCATAATTGTAAAAAATTTGTATTTAAGGCTACGCAATTGTCGTTAAAACAAAATTTCGTAACGCCTCTAACATTTGCAGATTAATTTCATGCCCCGCCTCAAATTCCCGGTAATCTACAGTAAAACCCAGAGACTGCAAGGTTTCCCGCGTTCTGATAGCTGCTTGCAATGGCACAACTTCATCTTGAGTACCGTGCATAACTAAAGTCGGCGGAATTTTCTGCTGTTCTGTAGGTACAGCATCAGGATGTAAATACCCACTCATTACAGTTAAACCAGCTAAGGGCAACTTTAACCCCACTTCTAAAGTCATCGCCCCACCTTGAGAAAACCCACACAAAATCGTCCGCGATAAAGGTACGCCAGTGCTGCTTTCTAAAGATTGCAAAAAGTCGGTGAGTAATTGGCGACTTTCGGATAAACCTTGATACATATTCTCATTTCGCAAGTCATACCAAGCCTTACCCACAGAAGAATAAGGATGAGGATATGGTGCATTGGGAAACACAAACTGGTAATTCGGTAACTGGAAATAAGGTAATAAAGATGCGACATCCTCAGCATTTGCACCCCAACCGTGCAAAGCGACAATTAAGCCAACGGGGGGTTGAGAATTAGCTGGGGGGACATTGATAAATTGTAAAGACAGAAGCTTGCTCCTAAAATCAACTCTTCTCAATTGTCTAAGAATTTTACTCTGCTTCATCTTCTAGCAGAATGGTATTGAGAAGATTGAGTTCATTGGATGCCATAAAATAGCGATCGCTAAAAACTGTTTCTAATTGTGTAAAAATCCGTCTACCTGCCACAGCTACCCAAGGAAATGTTCGATAGTGAGGTATGACAGGTATGACTAAGCCCTGAGGAGTTAGAGAACGCCCTAGCGCACTTCTCCAAGCTTGCGGATCTTGTAATACTTGTTGACGGGTGTCATCTTCTGATTGTTCATTCCAGAAATGGGGATAGTCTAGAGGTAAACCAATCACTATATTTCTGGTTTTCAACGCTTGAATTGTGGAAGATTCAATCACAAATCCTTCTTGTTCCCGACTCAATAGTTTATACAGTTCGTTAGCTGGACGTTTGAGTTTTGAGGGAAATTTGAATTTCTTGCTTTCAGCAATTTCTTGGAGACAGCCTAAAAGACGACTACTATTTTGTTTAATATCGGATTTCCACGCTTCAAAACTAAATATTTCTTCAGTTTTGCGATCGCTCCAATCTTCTATCCAGAAAGGGCCTATACAAGTTAGACTATCAGGTATCTCTAGGGCATCATTATCTAAAGATGGCAATAAAGAACACTGAGGCCTAGAGACAGCTTTCACTAAAGCTTGTAAAGTTTGATAATTTGCATAGGACTTGGCATTTTTTTCTGATGATTGTCCTCTTAAATCGAAATGTTTAAAGATGTTTGTAGATAACTGTTCCGCCCTTTTAACAATTGCTTTTGCTTCTTGAGGATGACTATCGCTGATAAAAACTTTAGCTTCACGCAAGAAATCTAATAAATCATCAGACATCAGACGTAATAAGAGGCTATTTATAAAGTAAATCTAAAGGCGAGTAGGAGGGGATGACGGCAAGAATTAAAATACCTGATATGCAGTGTATTTACGTAATTGCTTATGGCACGAAAGTCTTATCCCACAGACTTAAAT
>NZ_JACJSD010000003.1 GCF_014697615.1 Nostoc sp. FACHB-280
TGTTTATATTGCCAATTGCTTGTATAACTCTTTCCCTACTTGGGCTTTTGCCACCAATTACTGCTAATTCTATTGAATTATACTGATTTTATTCATGCTATTCTAGCATAGCTACTCTGGGAGAGCCAATTTCATTTATAACTAACTAATTCATTTGTCAAGACAATTGCACTATAGCAATCATCTGATATTTTGCACAATCTACGTTTAGATCCCCGACTTCTTGAAGAAGTCGGGGATCTTGTAGTTCACGCATGATTTAAAACAGATGACACAATTGTATTTACAAGTAAGCAGAGAAATAAATTTTTATTCCCCTGCCTCATACACTTAATTTATTAAAAGGAAAAAAGAGACTTTTCCCACTTGTTCAAAATCTCATTAGTCTTGACTTTGAGAACCTTGTCCGCCGTAACAACCTTGTCCGGGTAAACACTTGGCAAATGGTGTTACTGTAATGATATTACCGACAACCAGACGCACTGATGGTTGCGATGAAATTATTGGCGATGACTGTTCAGGTGATGATTCTTCTGCTGGCGATACTCCTTGAGTTGGTTGTTCACCACGACCATAATATTTACATCCCCCAGCTAAAAATTCTTGGTTTTCTGGAGATAAATCCACAAATAAATCGGATACTTTTGTTTGAAACAACATAATCTTGACCTCACTTACGTTACATAGGTATTTGTTAATTACCTATGCTTAATTTATAGACATATTTGTGAAATCAGAAATTATTCTTTAGTTATAAAAAATTAGAATAAAATTCTATCTTTAGAGGTTGAATAAAAATATTTAGATTAATAGTTTAACATTAGATAAATATTTATTGCATCTTTTTGGATAATCAATATAATTAACCAGCGCCTTTAGTTATACATTAGTGAAAAATAAGATCCCCGACTTCTTGAAGAAGTCGGGGATCTGACATTGATACTCAATTACTTTAAGTTAACTCCAGTCGTCCACGATAACCGGTGACAATACGGCTACCATCCTTGAGAATGTGGATTTCGATTTGGTCACTAGCCCAAGTAATTTGCTCGGCTAAAGCGGGGTTAAAAACGTTCACCCGTTGATTACTGGAAGAAACTGGGGAGTTGGGAGAATTAATCGCTAGGGATTCGACAAATGGCCCATCAATTAAAATATCTAATTGTGCTAATAATTCTTGTGAACCTGGAGGTGCGGAGTCGGACTGGAGTTGCTTGAGAGTAAAACCTGTAAAAGACATGACATTTAAGCCCGCAGCTTTGAGTTTACGTGCTAAAGCAGCTAAAGCAGGTGCTTGCCAAAAAGGTTCACCACCTGAGAAGGTGACACCTGTGTTTTGGGGTTTACTGAGAATTTGTTCGGCGAGGGTATCAACAGCAATTAGTTGGTTCATCTCAAAAGGCCAAGACTCAGGATTAAAGCAACCAGGACAAGCGCGGGGACAACCTTGCACCCAAATCACAGCCCGACAACCAGGGCCATTAACTTCTGACTCGTCAACATAACCCATAATGTTGAGATAGCCAGGGGGAATTTCTAGAAGTGTGGGCGATGGGTGAGTAGGTTGAATTTCCATCTGTTTCCTCCTGTGCTGAAATTACCCAATACTCTTGATGCTTTGATTTGGAATTGTGGGGTGCGATCGCAATCAAAATCTATATCACAGCAATTATCGCTACCAGTCACTCGACATACTGCATTTGATTTGACTAAACTGCTATTCTCTATAATTCCATCAACATTGAACCCGAAAAAAATGAGGAACTTGTGAAGATATCTCGCCTAATTCGTGAATCACGTTTTTTGCGGAAATCAAAAATGATTGACAACACCATTCAATTCGGCAATCAAACCAAATTACTATCTCTGCGTTATATTTATTAATAATATTCTAATTTTATGGAAATATTTTCACTTTGATCACCGGAAATTTTTAATAAATTATAAAATTAAAAGACATTATGTATGATCAATCGATGAAAATTCTATTGGTTGATGATCAGCCTACTGATTTAACTTTTTTAACTCAAATTCTTGAAGGTGAAAATTATCAGGTACAAAAAATCACTTCAGGTAAACTGGTAATTGATGCAGTACTCAAAACATTGCCTGATTTAATTTTACTGGACATTCTCATATCAGACATGGATGGTTATGCAGTCTGTCAATATCTCAAAAATCATCCACAAACTCAAAATATTCCGGTTATTTTGCTCAGTTCCCTAGAATCTTTGCAAGACAAAGCGAAATTCTTTGAATTAGGTGCTGTTGACTATATTACCAAGCCACTGTGCGCTCCCGAAATTTTAATCCGCGTCCAGAGCTGCATTCATCGTCAACAACAGCATCAGCAACTAGAGTTGGCCTCAACAGAAAGTACATCTCAGGCACAAGCTTTACAACTACTTAATATTAAACTGCGTAACCACTATTTAGTATTAACAGAATTAGCCAAAAATCAAATATTATATCAAGGTGATATCAAGAAAGCATTTGGAGCCATTACAGAAGCAGCTACCAAAAACTTGGAAACGGAACGAGCTAGTGTCTGGTTATATAATCAAACTTCAACTGCAATCTCTTGTGTAGATTTATTTAAGCAAAGTCATCAGCAACATAGTGAAGGACGTACTTTAGCTGTAGTAGATTATCCAATTTATTTTCAAGCTTTGCAGCAAGAAGAAGTAATTGCGGTGGAGAATGTTCAAACTGATCCACGAACGCAAGAATTTGCTCAACCTTATGCTGCCCTCGACATTACTTCGATTTTAGATATACCAATTCGATCAGTCGGCAAAACAGTGGGAGTTTTGTGTTTAGAAGCGGTGGGAGGATTGCGGACTTGGACATTAGAAGACCAAAACTTTGCCCGTTCCCTGGCAAACATAGCATCTTTAATACTGGAAGCACGGGAACGTCAACTTGCCGAAACCGCACGTCAAGCTTCTGAAGCCAAGTTAGCATCCGCCTTTAAAGCCTCCCCTGACCCAATTATCTTGTGTAAACTGCCAGAAACTCGCTACATCGAAGTTAATGATAGCTTTTGTCGGCTATTTGGTTATTCTCGTAATCAAGTCATTGGTCACACTGATCAAGAATTGCAGATTTGGGCTAATTCGCAAGAAAGTGTGTTTCTGACGCAAATTTTGCAACAAACCAAATCTTTACGCAATTATGAAGTTGATTTCCGTACCGCCAATAGAGAAATCAAAACCATGTTGTTCAGTGCGGAAATGATTGAAATTGATGGGCAGAAATATGTGTTAGCCACAGCTAAAGATATTACAGATCGTAAGCAGGCAGAAAATGAAAGTCGGCTACTACTTTTAACATCTCAAGCTATTACCCGCGCGTTGGATGTGAATAGTGCTTTAAAAGTGGTGTTGCGTTTAATTTGTCATTCCATCAATTGGGATTTTGGTGAAGCATGGCTACCGAGTAAAGATGGGAGATTTTTAGAACACAGTTTGGTGTGGTATGGAGAAGAAAGCAGTTTAGGACAATTTTCGCTCAATAGCCAAACAGTCAAGTTTGTCTTGGGTGAGGGACTCCCTGGGCGGATTTGGGAAGCGAGACAACCAGAATGGATTGAAGATGTTTCTGCGGCTACGCAACCAGTATTTTTGCGATCGCCACAAGCTGCCAAGGTAGGATTAAAAGCAGCCTTTGGTATGCCAATTTTAGCTGAGGGTGAAGTATTAGCAGTTTTAGTATTCTTTAAACGCACTGCCGCATCCATTGATAAGCGTTTATTGATGTTAGTTGGCGCTGTTGCTACCCAGTTAGGCAGTTTAATTCAACGCAAAATGATCGAAGCTGCACACAGACAAAGTGAAGAACGTTTACAACTTGCCTTAGAAGCCAGTGACTTGGGTTTGTGGGATCAAAATCTGATCACAGATCAAGCTTATTGTAGCTGGCAGTGGGAACACATACTGGGGTACGAAAGCAACTATCTGACAAATACTTCTCAAGCACTTGAGCAATATATCCATCCAGAAGACTTACCAGCAGTCAGTTCTGCTTTAAAAGGCCATCTCCAAGGAATGAGTCCGGTTTATGAAGTTGAGTATCGGATGCGCTGTGCTAATGGTGAATGGAAATGGATTCAGTCTCGCGGGAAAATTGTTGAATGTGATGATTGGGGTCAGCCATTACGGATGATCGGTACTCATAAAGATATTACAGAACGCAAGACTTTAGAGAGAGAATTAGCACTGCGAGAAGCGCGTCTAAATGCTTTTTTCAGCAGTGCGCCTGTGGGGATGAAAATACTCGATCACCAATTGCGATATGTACAGGTAAATCAAGTTTTAGCTGACATTCACGGATTATCCCCAGAAGAACATATTGGCAAAACAATATACGAAGTTATACCCCAAACTGCACCATTAGTAGTGCCATTTTATGAACATATACTATCGACTGGCGAAAAGATTCTGAATATAGAAATTTGTACACCCACACCCAAGCAACCAGAAACATTGAGTTATTTTTTAACTTCATATTTTCCGATTCCCGATGAAGACAATCGCATTTCTGGAGTGGGTACAGTGGTAGTAGACATTAGCGATCGCAAACGTGCAGAACTGGCTTTGCAAGAAAGTCGGTTACGCTATCAAACCTTAGCCGATGCTTCACCAGTCGGTATCTACCATACAAACAACTTGGGTCATTGTATCTACCTGAATCAGCGTTGGTGTGACATTACTGGTTTAGAACAAGCAGAAGCAATGGGGACTGGGTGGGCAGCAGCTTTGCATCCAGATGATCGCGATCGCGTTTTCGCTACCTGGAATGAAGCCGCCGCCACCAAATCTTTATATACTTGTGAACATCGTTTTCTGCGTCCTGATGGAAAAAGCGTTTGGGTGATTTGCCAAGCCATCCCCGAACTGGATGAACATGGAGAAATTACCGGACACATAGGGACAATTACAGATATTACCGAGACTAAACTCGCAGAAGCCGCTTTGCGGGAGAGTGTCGAACGGGAAAAAGCAATTGCCCAAGTTATTCAAAGAATGCGCCAAACTTTAGACTTACAGACAATTTTTGCTGCGACAACTGAAGAATTACGCCAAGTATTAAATTGCGATCGCGTGGTTGTCTATCGTTTTAATCCTGATTGGAGTGGTGAATTTGTCTCAGAATCCATGAGCGAAGGTTGGATTTCTTTAATGTTAGAACAAATCAGTGATCCCATCATTGCCAACAATGTTTTAGAAGATGGTCGCTGTCTAGAAAAGATTTTACAAAGCGCCGCTTATCCCATTCAAGATACCTATCTGCAAGCCAATCAAGGCGGTGTATATAACCAAGATATCAATTTTCGCTCTGTACCAGATATTTACAAAGCCGATTTTGATTCTTGTTATTTAGATTTATTAGAACGTTTTCAAGCCAAAGCTTATATTATTGTCCCAATTTTCTGCGGTAGCAAACTGTGGGGCTTACTAGCCAGTTATCAAAACTCTAGTCCACGAGAATGGAAAACTGGCGAAATTAACATTGTTGTGCAAATTGGCAATCATCTGGGAATTGCTTTACAACAAGCCGAACTGCTGGCACAAACCCAAAGACAATCACAAGCACTACAAGCCGCAGTGATTACTGCTGATGCTGCCAACAAAGCCAAAAGCGAATTTCTCGCTAACATGAGTCACGAATTACGCACACCACTAAATGCGATTCTTGGCTTTACCCAAGTTATGAGCTATGACAATCAACTGTCAACAGAACACCAACAACACCTAGCAATTATTAATCGTGCTGGTGAGCATTTGCTGAACTTAATCAACGACATCTTAGAAATGTCTAAAATCGAAGCTGGCAGAACAACATTAAACATCAGTCATTTTAATTTAATTGCCTTATTAAACAATCTAGAAGAAATGTTGCGTTTACGCGCTGAATCAAAAGGGTTACAACTGCACTTTGAATATCCACCACAGCTACCTCAATATGTGGAAACAGACGACAACAAACTACGGCAAGTTTTACTCAACCTCTTAGGCAATGCCATTAAATTTACTGCTCAAGGTAGCGTGACATTGCGTGTCAAGTTAGCCCAAAAAACACAGGAAAAAATAGATAATATTTCCCGACATTTTTTGATATTTGAGGTACAAGATACAGGTGTTGGTATTTCTCCCCAAGAAATTGGTTTGTTATTTCAAGCCTTTGGACAAACTGAAATTGGACGCAAATCTCAACAAGGAACTGGACTTGGTTTAGCCATTAGTCGTAAATATGTACAGTTGATGGGAGGAGATATCACTGTTACCAGCCAACAAGGTGTTGGCACTACTTTTATCTTTCAAATTGAAATTGGTCTTGCTTCGACTAGTCAAGTTATAGTTAAACAAAATCAACATCAAATTTTGTGTTTAGCACCAGGACAAACTGAGTACAGAATTTTGATTGTAGATGATGTTTTAGAAAACCGTTTAGTACTGGTTAAATTGCTACAAATGAGAGGTTTTGTAGTGCGCGAAGCTACAAATGGTCAGGAAGCAATTACCTTATGGCAAGAATGGCAACCACATCTGATTTTTATGGATATGCGTATGCCTGTAATGGATGGCTATGTAGCGACCAATGTGATTAAAAATACAAATAAAACAGCAGTTTTGTCTTCTGTTAATTCGACTGTTATTGCTTTAACTGCCCATGCTTTTGAAGAACAAAGAGAAGCCATAAGAGCAGCAGGCTGTGATGATTTAATTAATAAGCCATTTCGTGAAGAAGAAATTTTGGAAAAAATTCAAAAATATTTAAGTGTTCAATATATTTATCAGGAAGAAAGTCAACTATTTGCTCATGAAATCCAATCAAATACGAATTACAATACCATGCACAATGAGGTGTTGGATTGGTTAACCCAAATGCCAGATGAATGGCTGACAAAACTACATAACGCTGCTGCTCAGTGTAGTGATGATTTAATTTTCAAGTTAATTTCAGAAATCCCGATTAAGAATTCTATATATCAAAAGTATTTGGCAAATTTAGCTCACAACTTTCAGTTTGAAAAAATTATGGATTTGGCTAGTAAAAAATTAAATTAAATCATATAGTAAAACTACCAAAGCTTCATTAATTGTTTACTCTGCAAAAACAAATCAAATCTATGAATATCTTTTTCACTTTCAAAGGCAGTAACTGGTAAATAATAGAATTGGATTTTAGTCAGGTAGAGAAAATAATAGTCTGCATTTTTTATGACTTGAATAAAGTTTGAGTAATTAATTTTAACAATACTGCCATCTTCATAAAAGACTGCAAAGAAGTTTTCATCAATTTCACAGTAGCGATTTTGAAACTCTAATGTAGAACTGCGCTTCTGTACTTTAAAGAGCAAAGGTAAGGAGGCCAAATATGCTACTGAACCTGCAAGATATATTAACCACCAATCAAAGCGATTCTGCAATATAGAAATAACAATATAGATTACTAATAAAGGTACTAAGAGAATAAAAAAAAATCTCATCCGCTTGTAATAGATAGCAGTTAAGATTCCGCCTAATTCTTTTGGTGTAATTTGAAAAGTTTTGGTTTTGATGTACATACTATTTAAACCACTGGTAAGAAAATTTGAGAATTGCGATCGCCACCACAATGTACTGTCAATGTGATAACCTGAGCATTGCCGAAATCATGGCTGTTCAGCACTGCGCCATTACCAGAGTTCATGGCGTAGGAGGGAAAACAAGCGGCGCTCAAACTCAAACGCAAAGCATTACCTTTGGCAATGCGTACACAAGTCGTTTGCAGTTGAATTTTAATCGGAACGGCAGTGTTTGGTGGGCAATGTATATAACCTTGGGTCAAATTATATACTTTGCCATCAGGCTGCACTTGGGATAATACAGCGCATAGATCATAACTAGGCTGGTCAGCAAAGCAATCAATTTCTACCACTACGTCCCCCAGGATATGCAGGTCTTCGGTGAGTTGTTGGCTAGTATAAGTTAACACATCAGAACGACAATCAAGATGCGATCGCTCAAATACACCTGCTGGTAATCCTGCATGACCACCTAAAGACGGTACAGGTCGCCAAGGGTCGTGGACTAAAACATCCTGAGTGCTGAGTTCTGAGTGCTGTACACTGAGCGTAGTCGAAGTGTGAGTGCTGAGTATTCCTGAGTCTTCGCGGATGCTGGCGAGTCCGGTAGTTGACAGAAAATAAGATTTTTGGTTATCTGTATTTAAACTGGGGAAAGTGCGCCAAATATTACTTCCCATTTCAAACAGACAAATAGAAGACTCCCGCAACAAGCCTGTATCTATATCTTTCAAAAATTGATCAAACCAGCGAATTTGCATTCTATCTACAGGGCTGGCGGCTTTCGCACCAAAGTCAACTTCGCCGACTTTTCTTCCCCAAGGCAAATGCGCCCAAGGGCCGACTAATAAGTGTTGGGGTTGGGTACTGCGGGCTGCTATATCTTGGTAAAAACCCAGAGTACCACGCAGATAAGTATCAAACCATCCACCGATATGAAATATTGGCAAGTCCACAGCTTGTAAGTGGCGCTTGGGTGAAAGTTCTTCCCAATAATTATCTGCTTGGGGATGGGCTACCCATTCATGATAAAAGGACTCTGGGGCAAGTTGTTGGAGAATTTCAGGATTATTTATGGGTAAATTGCGTGCCGCAGTCAATAAAGCTTGATAAGCTGTTTGATCATGGCGGAGACGCGCGGTTTCTGTGGCTAATTGAATTGCCCAAGCAAGATTAGTTTGTAAACAGAATGCGCCACCTTCATAAGCCCAATCTGTATATAAATCATAACCAATCATGGCGGGACAAATTGTTTTTAACGCACTGGGTTTAGCAGATGCGGCGTAGAGTTGAGTCATTCCTTGATAGGAAAAACCATACATCCCGACTTTGCCATTACTTCCAGGTAAATGTGCTGCCCAATAAATGCTATCTTCACCATCAGCAATTTCATGGGCAAATAACTTAAATTCCCCAGCAGAAGTCCCACGTCCGCGAACATCTTGAATCACGACAATATAACCTTGGGACGCATACCAACTAGGATGAGCATAGACTACAGTTGATGCGATCGCTCTACCATAAGGTTGTCGCATTAATAATACCGGAAAATTCTCTGCTGCATCAGGGCGATAAATATCTGCATCCAGCCTGACACCATCGCGGGTGTACATAGATGCAGTTTGTTTCGGAAGAACTTTATACATACGATAACTACAGATGAGCAAGATGAAATCAGGTAGATTATGAGATGTATCTATTGGGGGAATTATCTCTGCATCTATGATATGGCTTACTGCTCAAATTTCAGCAATTAGATGTATGTACGATATTTGGCTGAATGTTTTAATGGAATTAATGTGCTAGAACTACATTCGAGCAGAGAATTTGTATCAGTTAATTAATTTTTAGTTAAATAGAAATTATCTTATGGAAAATACAGACAGTACATTATTTGATAAAATTTTTCGAGACAGTAATTGCAATATTGTCATTGCCCAAGCGCCAAACCCACCACTAATTCTCTGGGTAGTAGCAGGTTTGTTAAGCTTAATTATTCCCAGTGGCACACTCAATACAGTGTTTCAAATACTTGCCAATGGTGCTTTATTTACTTGGGCATGGCTGGAATTATTTCAAGGCGTTAATTATTTTCGCAGAGCATTAGGTCTAGTGGTTCTAATTGGTTTAATTGCATTCCAAATTCAGAATTTGTAGGGTAGACCATGTCTTGCTGGGATCGTTTGTTCATATCTCAAATAGGACTGCTATAGATATTCAGATACCCAACTTCTCAAAGAATTCGGGTATCTTTTTGTTCATACAGCAATCCTAAATTATTTATCAACATCTCTCTCCCTTGTCTACCCTGTCTTCCTTGTCTCCTTTGTCTTTGTTATTCACATATCAACTAGGAATGCTATATATATCGCGATATTAAATAACTACATCAACAATTAAACAGTCTGTTCTGTTGTTTCGGTTTCTGTAACTACCTTCTGTCCAATTTTGGGTTCAGTCCCAGCTAAAAGGCGCTCTATATTACTGCGGTGACGGATAATTACATAAAAACCGCCAAGAATACTAAATAAAATATAAGGCAATGGTTGATGGAAAATTACCATAAAAATAGAGACAGCGATCGCACCAGAAATTGAACTTAACGACACAATTCTGGAAATAGCGACAACAACAGCAAATACGCCTAAAGTTGCTAAACCCACTTGCCAACTCATCGCCAATAATATTCCTAAGCTGGTAGCCACAGATTTACCACCAGTAAAACCGAGAAATATTGATTTACTGTGTCCCAAAATTGCCGCTAACCCCGCTAAAGTTACCATCCAGGGTTGCCATAATTTTACATCTACAGTTGTGGGAATTAACTCGGAACTACCAACAAAATTAAATAAAGCATAAACTAAAGCGATCGCTAATACTCCTTTTAAGCAATCAACTCCTAAAACAAATGCGCCTGGCCCTTTACCCAAAGCTCTTAATACATTAGTCGCCCCCGTTGAACCAGAACCCACTTCTCGAATATCAATACCTTTTAGCTGCTTCACGGCAATATAACCAGTGGGAAAGGAACCGAGCAAGTAAGCCACTACAAAAATTGCTCCACACAAACTTAACCAAATAGCCATAAACCATCCATACAAGAGTCCGTAGTCAATAGTTTAACGGGGAACAGGGAACAGAGAATAGAGACCTGTCTGTGTCGAGGTGTTATACCGTTAGACGAGCAGAGAGAGCAGACCCAGTGATTTGTATCAAGCATTCGGAACTATTCGCAGCATTAGCATCTTGTCAACTACAAAGTAAAAACATCTGACGAAATCCTGACTTTTCTTAACAAATCTTAATTAATCTTTACAATATATTTGATCATCTATTTAACTGTCTTAAATGTCTTAACTAACTTCCTTAACTGTCTTAAATATCTTAACTGTCTACTGAAATTGTTGACTTTCATCTTTTAAATATCTACTTAACTGGTTTAATCGCGGTTGCATTTTCTTGATAAAACTGAGACCATCTATCTGATGAAATAATTGTAAAAGACAATAAGCAAAAAATATAAACCTTATGATTTTAATTAGAATTACATTACATTCATTAATATTCAAATTTAAAGGATATTAAAATAATGCAATTAGGTAATCAACGATATATTTATTTCTTTAAAAATTAGATTTCAGCTTTGACAATTTCCGAATGTATGAAGCCTCATCAATTAATGAATCCGGAAAAATGAAGTTTTTTAGTAATCCTTCTTATCGCATTGTCTGTATTCCAGGAGAAGGAATCGGCCCAGAAGTTGTAGAAGCTGCTTTAAAAGTTCTGCAACAAGTCGCTAAACTGGAAGGATTTACCTTGCAAGTAGATTATGGTTGGCTTGGTAACACAGCTTTAGAACAATTTGGTAGTTATTTTCCGCAGGCCACAATTGAACTATGTGATGGCTCTGATGGCATTTTATTTGGTGCAGTGACTCAAGGTGGACTGCTAGAACTACGAAAACACTACGACTTTTTTTGTAATTTGCGTCCAATTCGGATTGTTGATAGTTTGCTGCATAAATCTAGTCTCAGACCAGAAAAAGTTAAAGGGCTAGATATACTCGTCATTCGAGAATTGGTTAGTGGTATTTATTTTGGCCCTAGCGGCAGGTTTGAAGATGAGCAGGGAGCTTATGGCTACCACACCATGCTTTACTACGACGAAGAAATCCGGCGCATCGCTCGCCAAGCTTTGCGAAAGGCTCAACAGCGTCGAGGACGGCTCACTGTAGCGCACAAAGAAAATGCCTTACCTCATTTGCCTTGGACTCGTATAGTGCAAGCAGAAGCTATTAATTTTCCTGGTGTGATAGTCGAACCAATGTTGGTGGATAACTTAGCCATGCAAATGGTGTTAAATCCCCAACGATTTGATGTGATTTTGGCTAGTAATTTGTTTGGGGATATTCTCAGCGATATTGGCGGTGCTTTAGTAGGTTCTCTGGGCTTATTGGGATCAGCCAGTCTGAACGCGGATGGATTTGGACTATATGAACCGATTCACGGTACAGCCCCAGATATTGCAGGGTTAGGAATTGCCAATCCATTGGGAACCCTTGGAGCTTGTGTTTTAATGCTTCAGCAGTGGGGAGAAGCTGGTGCTGCCCAACGCATTCTGGTAGCCCAAGATAAAGTTTTAGCCAAAGGATATCGGACAGCCGATTTATCTCCGCAAGGGTCAGAAATATTAGTCAATACAGAAGAAATAATTGACCTGTTGTTAGCAGAAATTTGTAGTGAAAAATATTCAGAATCTGGGGTGCTTTATGAGTCATACAAATAAGGTTTTATATCTAGGAGATGACATCAATACCGATGATATTATTCCTGCCAATCGAGCTACTACATACGATCCAGAAAAGCTGAAAAACTATGCTTTAGAACATTTGATTGGCATCGGGGAACTACAGAAATATAACGTGATTGTCGCTGGGAAAAATTTTGGTTGTGGTTCTAGTCGAGAAATTGCGCCTGTTGCCCTAAAAGCGGCAGGGATTGAAAAGATTCAAGCGCAATCTTTTGCAGAAATTTTTTATCGTAATAGCATCAATATTGGACTGACCCTAGAAATTTTGGGAGAAAAACCAGAGAATCCTGTTGTAGATGCGATCGCTCAAGCAGGTGGATTGATAGCTTTTAATCAAATGCGTCGTCAGGGGAAAATCACTATTCCGCAAAGTCTGACCCCAAAACGACCCATGACTTTAGTTGAAAAACTTTTAGCTAAAGCCTCTGGTAACAACTATGTTCGTCCTGGGGAAGTAGTTTTTGCTCAGGTCGATTTAGCTTTATCTCATGATGCTGTGGCTGGGCCTGTCGCCGCGACATTTTATAAACACTATGGAGAAGCTACCAAGCTGTGGGACGCGCAAAAGGTAGTTCTGGTAGCAGACCATTTTATCCAAGTCAATGACATTCGTAGCGATCGCAAAGCCAATGTCATGTATGAAGAGATGATTCAGTTTGCCCAAGAGCAAGGCTGTCATTTATTTGACATGGTTTCCCCTGGCGAAGCTGCGGGTATCTGTCATGTTTTACTCCCAGAAAAAGGACTTGTCCGACCAGGAATGATCATTGCGGGAACAGACTCCCACACCTGTACCTACGGCGCGTTAGGAGCTTTTTCCACCGGGGTTGGTACTACAGATATGGCCAATATCTATGCAATGGGGGATATGTGGATTCGAGTTCCCTCAACATTAGTATTCGACTTGTCTGGAACTTTACCTCCTTATATCAGCGCCAAAGATATTATTTTGTTTATTCTGGGGCAAATCGGTTGTGCTGGGGCGACTGGTAAAGTGATGGAGTTTCGCGGCTCAATCCTTGCACAACTGCCCTTTGATGAACGATTGACTCTAGCGAATATGGCCGTTGAGTGTGGTGCTATCTGTGGGTTGATTGTGCCAGATGAGACAACCAAAAATTATGTGAAAAGTCGCTCTAACCAGGAATTTACAGAAATTATTGCCGATACTGATGCGGAGTACGAAAAAATTTATCAATTTGACCTCAGCCATCTAGAACCGCAAGTTGCCCGTCCCCCAAAACCAGATCAAGTAGTTCCCATTAGTGAGTTAGAAGAAGTTCCTATCACCAAAGCTTTTATTGGCTCTTGCACAGGTGGCAAACTCTACGATTTAGCACAGGCGGCTGAAGTTTTGCAGGGTCGCCAACTCGCAGATGGCGTGAATTTATTTATTGTCCCGGCCAGCGTAGAAATCAGAGAACAAGCCCAAGAGTTAGGTTATCTCGATATTTTTGCCCAAGCAGGCGCACAAATTCTCAAATCTGGTTGTGGTGCTTGTATCAATTCTGGAATTGGGGTTTTAGATAAAGAAGAAACGGGGATTTATGCAACCAATCGTAATTTTAAAGGACGCAGTGGTGATCCTACTGGTAAAAACTATTTAGCCTCCCCCAGAACGGTGGCAATATCAGCAATCAAAGGCAAAATTAGCTACTCTCTTGATGAAAAATAAATTTACTAATTTATCAATTTATATCCAAAATTTATGAAAGAAATGGTGATCAACTCTACGCGTGATATTCAAAATTTGTCTGCTTTAACTGAGCAGGAAAGACACAAAATCTTGGTGGAATGGAATAATACATCTGTAGATTATCATCAACATTTGTGCATACAAGAATTATTTGCGGCACAAGTAGCGAAAACACCAGATAATATTGCGATCGCCTTTGAAGGTCAACAACTTACTTATCAAGAGTTGAATCACCGAGCTAACCAAGTAGCTCATTATTTACAATCTTTGGGTGTAAAACCAGACGTATTAGTCGGGATTTGTCTTGAGCGTTCCCTGGAAATGATCATCGGACTCTTAGGAATCCTCAAGGCTGGTGGTGCATATCTACCGTTAGATTCGACATATCCCCAAAACCGTCTGTCTTTCATGTTGTCAGACTCACAAGCGTCATTACTGTTAACTCAGCAAAAGTTTGTGGAAAAGTTTGCGGCAAGTGATATTAAGACTGTCTGTTTGGATGCGGACAGAGACTTAATTGATTCTCAAAGCCCAGATAATCCTCATAGTGATGTCACCTCAGAAAATCTGGCTTATGTAATTTATACATCTGGTTCCACAGGCACACCCAAAGGCGTTGCTGTCCCCCATCGGGCTGTAAATCGGCTAGTCTGCAACACCAATTATGTGCAGTTTACATCTGCTGAACGTACAGCCCAAGCCTCGAATACTTCCTTCGATGCCGCCACCTTTGAGATTTGGGGTTCATTGCTGCATGGGGCGACCTTAGTGGGTGTTCCGCAGAATGTTCTGCTCTCACCCCTGGATTTTGCCGCCTACATCCGTGAGCATAAAATTAATGTATTATTTTTAACTACTGCTTTATTTAATCAATTAGCTAATATTGCACCCCAAACATTCCAAGACTTGCGCTACTTGCTATTTGGTGGCGAGGCTGTAGACCCCAAGTCTGTGAAAGCAGTTCTAGACAATGGCGCACCACAGCATTTGCTGCACGTTTATGGCCCAACTGAAAGTACAACTTTCTCTTGTTGGTATCAAGTTGAGGATGTTCCAGAAGGGGCTACAACTTTACCCATTGGTCGCCCGATATCGAATACACAAATCTATATACTAGACTCCCAACTACAACCTGTTCCTGTTGGTACTCCTGGGGAAATTTACATTGGTGGCGATGGTTTAGCAAGAGGCTACCTCAACCGTCCAGAGTTGACTGAAGAAAGATTTATTCTGCATCAGTTGGCAGAGGTAGGAGAAACTAGATTATATAAAACCGGAGATTTAGGACGTTATTTACCAGACGGAAATATCGAGTTTGTCGGGCGAGTCGATAACCAAGTGAAGATTCGCGGCTTCCGCATTGAATTAGGAGAAGTCGAAGCAGCTTTACATCAACACCCAGACATACAGCAAGCGGTGGTAATTGTCCGCGAAGATGTTCCTGGTGATAAACGGTTGGTTGGCTATATCGTTCCTCAGCCAGAATCAGGAGTCAACGCCACAACTGTAAAACGCTTTCTAGAAGAAAAGTTGCCTACCTATATGGTGCCAGCAGCTTTGATGATGCTTGACTCCTTACCTTTGACCCCCAATGGTAAGCTAGACCGCCGCAGTCTCCCAGCCCCAGCACGGACACGCCCCGATTTAGAAGAAGCTTTTATTGCACCTCGTAACCCAGTTGAAGAGAAGTTAGCTACTATCTGGGCAGAATTATTGGGACTGGATGTAGTAGGAATCAATGATAATTTCTTCTGTTTGGGTGGTCATTCTCTGATTGTGACTCAGATGCTTTCTCGTGTGCGGGAAGTTTTCGCGGTTCACATATCCTTTACTCAGATATTTGCCAATCCCACCATAGCTGCTGTAGCTCAACTCATAGTCCAAGGTGGGGAAGAATCACAATGGCAACGTCCTGTCATCCAACGCATTTCTCATGAAGGACTTGTACCAGTTTCTTTTTCGCAAGAGCGTATCTACTTCGTCCATAAATTAGCACCAGAAAATAGTGCTTATCAATTCCAAGCCACGATGGAAATTAAAGGTGTCTTGAATATTGCAGCACTACAACGCTCTTTAGATGAGATTGTCAAGCGTCATGAAATCTTCCGCACAACTTATCAGGAAGTAAATGGTCGCCTATATCAAGTAATTCACCCCCATCCAGGAGCCGCTTTTAGAGTCGTTGACTTGCGAGGAATTCCCGAAGCTGAAAGGGAAATAGAAGCGCAAAAGTTAGTTGAGGAAGAAGTTCTCACACACCTAGACCTGACACAACTACCCATAGTTCAATGGGCTGTATTTCAGTTGAGCGACCAGGAATATATATTGACCCATGTTGAGCATCACATGGCGCATGATGGCTGGTCTTTTAATGTCTTTTTGGGTGAGTTGGTAGCACTGTATGAAGCTTTCTCGGCGGGTAAACCTTCCCCACTACCTGAATTAAGTTATCAGTTTGCAGATTTTGCTACTTGGCAGCGTGAATGGGCGAAAACTCCAGAAGCGCAAGCCCAGTTGGCTTATTGGCAACAAAAATTAGCAGGAATTCCGCCGTTGTTGGAATTACCTTACGATCGCCCACGCCCGAAAGAACAAACTTATAATGGCGATCACGTCAGGATGGAATTACCTGTCGATTTGTGTGAAGACTTGAGAGTTTTCAGTCATCAAGAAGGTGCAACCTTATTTATGACGATGCTGGAAGCTTTTATCATCCTGTTGCATCGATACATTGGGCAAGATGATATTTTTATCGGGTCTGCGGTGGCGAATCGCCGGATACACCAAATCGAGAAGATTATGGGGATGATTGTCAATAACTTGGTGTTACGCACCGATGTATCAGGTAATCCCACCGTGCGGGAATTACTCGACCGTGTGCGCCAAGTGACAATGGAAGCTTACGCCAACGAAGACGTACCTTTCGATAAAGTTGTAGAAGCGATTAGACCAGTCCGTAACCTGAGCCATAATCCTCTGTTTCAGGTGATGTTCAGTTTCCATAACTCCGCCAAGCCATATCTGAAGTTCCCTGGCTTTGACTTCTTCTTACATGAACCGGCGAGTAACAAATCTGCGAAGTTTGATATTGACTTCCTCGTTATTCCACGGTTTGAACAAAGCGTACAACACGGCGCGAAAACTGGAGCTAAAGGAATTACCTTAGTTTTGGAATATAACAGCGACCTGTTTGATGCTGACACCATGCAAGAGATGTTAGAGCAGTATCAACAGGTACTAATTGAGATGCTTGCCAACCCAGAGCAGCAAATTGGGCAAATACCTCTGGTCACGCCATCTCAGCAGCAATTACTAGAAGAATGGACGCAAAAATACCGAGAATATACACAGAAAGAGTGTATCTATAAGTTATTTGAGCAGCAAGTAGAATTAACACCCGATGCTGTAGCTGTAGAACAAGACGGGCATAAATTAACTTACCGCGAATTGAGCGATCGCGCCAACCAAATCGCCCACTATCTGCAAAGTTTGGGAGTGAAGCCAGAAACCTTAGTAGGTTTGTGCGTTGAGCGTTCCCTGGATATGATTGCAGGTTTACTGGGCATTCTCAAAGCTGGTGGTGCTTACGTTCCCCTTGACCCTGCTTATCCCCAAGAACGCATCACTGAGATTGTGACCGATACCCAGCTTGGTATTTTGCTCACACAAGCGCGATTCCAAGATAAATTAGCAGGTTATACAGGCAAAACAATTTGTTTAGACACAGATTGGCAATTAATAGCCACCCACAGCACAGCTAATCCAGTTAGTGATGTGCAACTAAATCACCTGGCTTACATTATTTATACCTCTGGCTCTACAGGTAAACCCAAGGGCGTAATGATTGAGCATCGCTCATTGCAAAACTTTGTCCTCACTGCCATTGATAAGTATGGAATCAATGCTCAAGATAAGGTGCTGCAATTTGCCTCAGTTTGTTTCGATACATCTATTGAAGAAATTTTCCCCTGTTTGTGTGTTGGTGCAACCTTAGTTTTACGCACCGAAGCCATGCTCAACTCTAGTGATGACTTTTGGCAATGTTGCCAAAAATCACAGTTGACTGTGTTGGATTTACCGACAGCATATTGGCATCAATTAGTCGCAGAATTGCAACCCCAAGACTCGCGCATTCCCGCCAGTTTGAGGACTGTAATTATCGGTGGTGAAGAAGCCCAACTAGAAAAAGTGCAACGTTGGCACAGTAGCATTGCTCATCTTGAGCCATCACCCCAATTATTTAACAGCTACGGCCCAACAGAAGCCACAGTCGTCACCACCCTAGAACGCCTCACCCCAGAATTAACCTCCATCAGCATTGGTAAACTAATTAGCAATGCTCAACTTTATGTTTTAGACCAATATCTGCAACCCTTACCCATAGGAGTCCCAGGAGAACTGCATATTGGAGGAGCAGGACTAGCCAGAGGCTACTGGCAACGTCCTGAACTCACAGCCGAGAAATTCATAGAGTTTTCCTCCCCCACACCGCTAAAACTCTACAAAACCGGCGATTTAGTCAGATTGCGGAAAGATGGCAATCTAGAATACCTGGGACGAGTTGACAACCAAGTGAAAATTCGCGGCTTCCGCATTGAGTTGGGCGAAATTGAAGCAGTATTACGACAACATCCCCAAGTGTCGCAAGCTGTGGTAATTGCCCATGAAGAAGTTCCCGGACAAAAGCGGCTCGTGGCTTATGTTGTACCTCACTACCCCTCTCCCAACCTCTCACGCCAGTTTGCTCAAGTCGGGAAACCCGCCCACGCAACTGGCTCCCCTACAAGGAGAGAGGCTTCAGATATTCCCCCTTCCCTTATAGGGAAGGGGGCTAGGGGGTTAGGTTCCGTGGACGAATTGCGCGATTTCCTCAAACAAAAACTGCCGCATTTCATGATTCCGGCGGCGTTTATGTTGCTGGAAAGCATTCCGATGACTCCTAACCAAAAGGTAGACTATCGCGCTTTACCAACACCTGACTTTTCTCGCAGTGCGGAAGATAAATTTGCTGCACCCCGCACACTAATAGAAGAGAAATTAGTAGCAATTTGGTCGGAAGTCCTCAGAATAGAAAATGTTGGCATTCACGATAACTATTTTGAATTGGGTGGCGACTCAATTCTGAGTATTCAGCTAGTTTCCAAAGCTAATCAGGCGGGTATCCAAATTGCAGCTAAACAGCTATTTAAATATCAAACCATTGCTGAGTTAGCCACTGTAGTGGGTATCACTCGCAAAATCAATGCTGAACAGGGATTAGTCGCCGGTGATGTAGGATTAACACCGATTCAACAATGGTTTTTCGAGCAGAAATTATCCCAACCCAATTACTTTAACCAGTCAGCATTACTGGAAGTACCAACAGATGTACAACCTGAGTTATTACAGCAGGTAATTCAACAACTGTTATTACATCACGATGCTTTACGTCTGCGGTTTGTGCAGCAAGGTGAAACCTGGGAGCAAATTCACACCACCCAGGAAACTGTACCACTGAGCATTTTTGATTTATCCCATCTTGCACCAGCAGAACAAGACGCTGCTATCAAAGCTCAAGACGCTGAACTCCAGGCGAGTCTGGATTTAACCACCGGAAAAATCGCACAATTCGCCTTATTCCAACTAGGAAGCGATCGCCCCAGTAGTTTACTTTGTATCATCCATCACTTAGCCGTTGACGGAGTTTCCTGGCGGATTTTACTGGAAGACTTAGCCACTGCTTACCAACAAATTAGCCGGGGTGAGGCGATTAAACTACCAGCCAAGACAACATCATGGCAATATTGGAGCGATCGCTTAACAGCATACGCCCAAACCGAAGCCGTCAAACAATTGGATTACTGGCTGAGTCAATCTGATATTCCAGTTACACCCTTACCAGTAGACTATCCATCTGATAACGAAAATAACACCGTCGCCGCAACTGCATCTGTGTCGCTGGCGTTGACTGAAGAACAAACCCGCGCCCTATTACAAGATGTACCTTCAGCCTACAACACTCAAATTAACGACGTACTTTTAACAGCCTTAGTACAAAGTTTTGCCCAGTGGACAGGCGAAAATTCTTTAGTCGTCGATTTAGAAGGACATGGAAGGGAAGACTTATTTGAAGATGTAGACTTGTCGCGGACTGTTGGCTGGTTTACCACCTTATTTCCCGTCGGGTTACAACTCAAAGACAGTGAAAATTTAGGAGACGCTTTAAAGTCAGTCAAAGAACAACTGCGACAAATTCCCCACCGAGGAATCGGTTATGGCGTACTGCGATATCTGCACGCAAACCCCACCATCCGCGAAAAATTAGCATTTCGACCACCAGCACAAGTTAGTTTTAACTACCTTGGTCAATTTGATCAAGTGCTGAGAGCATCTGCAAACCTGGGTGCAGCCCAAGAATTCAAATCAGAACAAAGCTCACTCAATACACGCTCTCACCTGTTAGGAATAAGCGGCTTTATTCGTGCAGGAAAACTAGAAATGACCTGGAGTTATAGCGAAAAAATCCACAAACGAGAAACCATTGAAAAATTAGCTGCAAAATTCATAGAAGCCCTAACAAATCTCATAGCCCACTGTCAATCAAAAGACTCCCAAAGCTATACCCCCTCCGACTTTTCCGCCGCCAAACTTAACCAAAAACAACTAGACAAATTCCTCACCAAAATCAGCAAAAAGTAGTCAACAGTCAATAGTCATTAGTCATTAGTTTTTTCTCCCTTGTCTCCCTTGTCCCCCTTGTCTACTTTTCCCCATTCCCAACCCAGAGGTAATAATGCAAAACATCGAAGACCTTTATGAACTTTCACCGATGCAACAAGGGATGTTGTTTCATACCCTTTATGCACCAGAGTCAGAAGTTTATTTTGAGCAGTTAGTTTGCATACTCTCTGGGGAATTGAATTTTCCGGCGTTCCAAACAGCTTGGGAACAAGTTGTGGCGAGACATTCAGTGTTACGTAGTTCCTTTTATTGGGAAGAGATAGAAAAACCCTTGCAAGTGGTGAGTAAGCAGGTGGATCTTCCTTGGGAGAAGCTGGATTGGCGGAATTTCGCACCTGATGAACAACAGCAGCAGTTAGAAGAGTGGTTAAAAAGCGATCGCCAAAAGGGATTTACTCTCAATCAAGCCCCCCTGATGCGCTTTACCATCATTCAATTAGGAGAGCAAACCCACCAGTTTATTTGGAGTCATCATCACATTCTTTTTGATGGCTGGTCAATGCAAATCGTTCTCAAAGAAGTCTTAGCTTTGTATGAAGCTAGTCAGCGAGGTGAAAATTTACGTCTCCCTGGAGTTCGCCCCTATCGAGAATATATTGAGTGGTTACAGCAACAAGATATTGAGCAAGCAAAAAACTTTTGGTGCAAAACTCTTCAAGGTTTAGAAGTTCCTACTTTATTGGGGAATTGGGGATTAGGGACACTTCGACAAGCTCAGTGCATCGCTGGGGACTGGGGACTGGGAAGATACAAGGAGCAACATTTTCAATTATCACCAACGGTAACTGAAAAATTGCAATCTTTGGCGCGACAGCACCATTTAACTTTGAATAATTTAGTGCAAGGCGCATGGGGATTACTAATTTCCCGCTATAGTTCGACTTCGCTCACTATAAACAGTGGTGAAAATGATGTGGTTTTTGGTGCAACTGTATCCGGTCGTCCCGCAACTCTAGAAAAAGTAGATTCAATGGTAGGGCTATTAATTAATACCCTACCAGTCCGATTACAAATTACAGCCAAGACAGAATTATTAACCTGGCTCCAACAATTACAAACCCAAGCCTTAGAACAAGAACAATATGCTTATTGTTCCCTAGCAGAAATTCAACAAATGAGTGAGATTCCCCCAGGAATGTCACTGTTTGATAGTCTTTTAGTATTTGAGAATTATCCAGTAGATTCAAGTAAACAAGCAGCTCAAAAAACTTTAGAAGTTCAGCTAATTAGTTGTTTTGAACGCACTAATTATCCTCTGACTTTAGTAATTAATCCTGCTGTCCAATTAGCTGGCAGGTTTGTTTACGATACTAGCTGTTTTGATGGGCAAACAATTAACCGAATGATTGGGCATTTCCAAACATTGCTCACAAACATAGCAGCTAATATACAACAAAAAGTTGCTCAATTATCATTACTCAGTGTAGAAGAAGAAGCGCAATTAATTCAGCTAGAGAATCATCAAACAGCAGATTCTCTTAATTATAAATGTCTTCATGTTTTATTTGAGGAACAGGTAAACAAAACACCTGATGCAATAGCACTTACATATAAACAGGAAAATTTAACTTACAGAGAATTAAATCACCGCGCTAATCAATTAGCTCATTATTTAAAATCATTGGGAATTAAACCAGAAGTCCGGGTGGGAATTTGTGTTGAGTGTTCCTTAGAAATGGTGATTGGAATACTCGCTATTCTCAAAGCTGGTGGGGCTTATGTACCAATAGATCCAGCTTATCCGACTGAAAGACTAGCTTTAATAATCGAAGATACACAAACACCCATCTTATTAACTCAAACTCATTTAAAAAATAGACTCCCAATTAATCATCAAACTGTAGTGGATTTTGATACAGACTGGGAAATTATTGCTCAATATTCACAAGATAATTTACTCAGTGAAGTTACTCCAGAAAATTTAGCATATATTATTTATACCTCCGGCTCAACAGGAACACCAAAAGGAACAGAAGTTCCTCATCGCAGCTTCATCGGTTTTATGTTTGGGGTGGATTATATTCACTTTGATGAAACCCAAGTTTGGCTACAACATTCATCTATTTCTTGGGATGGACTCACCTTAGAAATGTGGCCAGCACTGCTGTATGGTGGACGCTGTGTACTGTATCCCGAAAAGATTCCTACACCAGAAAGTTTAAGCCAAATTATTCAAGAACAAAAAGTTAACACCCTTTGGTTAACTTCCGCCTTGTTCAATCTAATCATTGACCAAATACCCCAAAGTTTATTAGGTGTTAAACAACTGCTGATAGGTGGAGAATCTTTGTCTGTAGATCATGTCCGTCGCGCCTTAAAACTACTACCAGAAACTCAAATAATTAATGGTTATGGGCCTTCGGAATGTACAGTATTTACCTGTTGTTATCCCATTCCTCAACAACTATCTGAAAATCTCAGTTCTATTCCTATTGGTAAACCCATTGGCGATCGCACAACTTACATCCTAGATGAAAATTTACATAGAGTTCCAGTTGGTGTAGTCGGTGAACTGTATGTGGGTGGAGCAAGTGTTGCTAGAGGTTACTTAAATCAACCAAAATTAACTAGTGAACGATTTATTCCCAATCCTTTCATTTTAGAAGATACACTTTACAAAACAGGTGATTTAGTCCGTCGTTTACCTGATGGAAATTTAGAATTTATTGGACGAATTGACACACAAGTCAAAATTCGTGGTTTTCGCATTGAATTAACAGAAATTGAGGCTGTTTTGATTCAGCATCCCGACATTCAGCAAGTTGTAATGATGGTGCGGGAAGATGAACCAGGGAAGAAATTATTAGTAGCTTATTCAGTAGCGCAAATTAATACGCCAACTCCTAAGAGTTTACGAAATTTCCTCAAGGAAAAGCTTCCAGATTATATGATTCCTACTGCTTTCGTATTTCTGGAAGCACTACCCCTAACTCCTAACGGTAAAGTTAACCGCCGTGCTTTACCTCTTCCTGATCAAACCCAAAGAAATCTAGAGATTGATTTTATTGCTCCTAGCACACCAATTGAAAAAGAATTAGCCACGATTTGGACTGAAGTTCTGCAATTACAACAGGTAGGAGTTCACGATAACTTTTTTGAGTTGGGGGGACATTCTTTACTAGCTACTCAAGTTATTTCTCGCTTAAGGGAAGTTTTTAATTTAGATTTCCCTTTGCGTTATTTGTTTGACAATCCTACTATTGCTGAACTGGCTCAAAAAGTCATGGAACAGCAAATTGAGCAAGCAGAAAATGACGATTTAGCAAGAATTTTGGCAGAGGTAGATCAGTTATCAGAAGAGGAGGTGACACAGCAGTTAATGTTTTGATAACTAGTTTTAGCGATTTAATGTCACAAATGCAAAATTCCCAGGATGAAGAATATGTCACAGACTATTACCTTATCGAATCTTGCCGACAAAAAGGAATTGATAGTTACTTTATTTTCTGCCGTTGATTCCTCGGATTGGAATTTACTTAAAAATTGCTTTGACGACAATATTATTTATGAACGTCCTGGTTATCAGCCTTTTATTGGGCTTGATAAATTACTCAAATTTTATCAGTATGAGAGAATTATTGCCTCTGGAAAACATCACATCGAATATATTGCAATTGATAATAATTATGGTGCTTGCTGGGGCAATTTTATTGGTGTACATAAAAATGGTTCAAAAATTAATGAGCGTTTCGCAGATGTTTATTCGTTTGAAGATGGTAAATTTAAAACTCGACGCAGCTATTTTTTTAGACCCGCAGTATAAGTTATATACAATATCTTGGACGTTCTAAATTACTTATAATAATCTCTTTGCTCTCCATTCTCGACTGTTCTTTTGAAAGTTAAATTTTTACAATAAATATTATGAGCGATTTGCTAAAGCGTCTTGAAAGCCTATCACCAGAAAAACGAGAATTAGTTTTACAAAAATTAAAACAGCAGCAGAAATCACCCGTCCTCACATCGGTATCAAGGGAACAAAATCTTCCTCTGTCTTTTGCTCAACAAAGACTATGGTTTATTGACCAATTAGAGGACAAAAATTGTGTCTATAATGTCCCGTTTTTCTGGCAAATTGAAGGTTTACTAGATATCAATGCTTTAGAAAAAGCCATTTTAGAAATTGTGCAGCGTCATGAGGTCTTACGCACTAGTTTCTCTATGGTCGATGAGTCACCCATACAGGTAATTCATGCTCATCCACAAGTGCAAATGCAGGTGCTAGACTGGCGACAAGTCCAAGAAACAGAACAGTTAAGCAAGACGCAACATTTAGCAACAACAGAATTACAACAGCCTTTTGATTTATCAAACCCGCCTTTACTACGAGTCAAGCTGTTAAAACTAGCTGAAAAATCTCATCTACTGTTGTTGGTCATTCATCACATAGTTTGTGATGGTTGGTCAATGGATATTTTCCGTCAGGAATTGTTCAATTTATACAAAGCCTTTTGTGCGGGGGAATCGTCACCTTTACCAGCGTTATCTCTACAATACGCCGATTTCGCCCACTGGCAAAGACAATACTTACAGGGAGAGGTACTGCAAAATCAACTCAATTACTGGCGAAAACAATTAGCAGATGTCCCGCCACTGTTAGAATTACCGACAGATCACCAGCGTCCCTCAGTCCAGAGTTTTCGGGGAAGCAGTGAGTTTTTAGCAATCAGTCAAGAACTAACACAGAAATTAAAGCGGTTAAGTCAGGAGTCTGGAACTACTTTGTTTATGACTTTACTGGCGGTGTTTGCACTATTACTGTCGCGCTACAGTGGACAAAAGGATATTGTCGTTGGTTCTGCGATCGCCAATCGTAACCGTAGAGAAATAGAACCATTAATTGGCTTTTTTGTCAATACCCTGGCTTTGCGTACCAACCTGGAAGGAAATCCCAGTTTCTTAGAATTACTGCAAAGGGTGAAGCAAGTAACCCTAGATGCTTATGATCATCAAGATTTACCTTTTGAGAAATTAGTAGATGAATTAGGATTAGAGCGATCGCTTGCTCATCATCCCCTATTTCAAGTCGCTTTTGGTTTACAAAGTGGAACTCCAAAACAACTGGAAATTCCTGGGTTAACTCTCACCAGATTTGAGTGGGAAAACACTACAACCCTGTTTGATTTATCGCTGATTTTCCGGGAAACTCCCCAAGGTTTAATCGGTGAATGGGAATATGCAACCGATTTGTTTGCGGCTGAAACTATTCAAAGGATGACAGAACATTTTGCAGTTCTAATTAAGCAAATTATTGATAATCCCAATCAATCAATTAATAATCTATCCTTGCTGACTGAAGATGAAATTCAGCAACTACAAAACTGGAATCAAACACAAACAGAATATACCCAAAATAAAACTTTAGTTAACTTATTTGAACAACAAGTAGCAAAAAATTCTGACAATTTAGCTGTAGTTTTTGCATCCCAAAGCCTAACTTATCAACAATTAAATGAAAAAGCCGAGCAATTAGCTGATTATTTAATTGCAAGATACCAAATTCAACCAGATACCTTAATTGGTATTTCTGTGGAACGCTCTTTAGAAATGATAATTGGTGTCCTGGGTATTCTTAAAGCTGGTGGTGCTTATGTACCGATTGACCCCAATTATCCCCCGGAACGTATTCTCTTCATGTTAGAAGATTCGGGGATATCGGTTTTATTAACCCAAAGTTATTTAGTAAATAAATTACCTTTAGATAGTTTAGAAAATCCAGTTGAAGTTGTTTATTTAGATGATAGTTCACGCATAGATGTAGAGAAGCAAAGCAAAATAAGTAAAAATCAAGTTAAGCCTGATAATTTAGCTTATGTTATCTACACTTCTGGTTCTACTGGAAAACCCAAAGGGGTAATGATTGAACATCAAGCAATTGTGAATTTAGCTTTAGGCTGGGTGGAAACTTTTCAATTTCAACCCCACAATCGCTTGCTGCAATTTGGTTCTTTTAGTTTCGATTTATCTATTGGTGAAATTGCAACTGCTTTATCAGCGGGTGCTTGTTTATATTTAGCTAATCAAGAAACTTTATTACCCAGTCAAACCTTAGTTGATTTTTTAACTGAACATAAAATTACCCATCTCTTTTTACCGCCATCGGCGTTAGCGACATTACCAAAAGCAACTCTGAGCAATTTACAATCAATCGGCGTTGGTGGCGAAGCTTGTCCGGCGGAATTAGTGAGTGAGTGGGGAACGGGACGACGTTTCTATAACTGTTACGGGCCGACAGAATGTACAGTTATTGCGGCAATATCCCTTTGTCAACCCAATGGGAAAAAACCACTAATTGGTAAACCTTCGCCTAATCTCCGCATTTATATTTTGGATGCAAATAATCAACCATTACCCCCAGGAATACCAGGGGAATTATGTGTTGCGGGAGTAGGTTTAGCTAGAGGTTATCTCAACCGTCCCGAAATTACAGCCGAAAAATTTATTGAAATTGATTTATTCGGTAAAACTGAGCGCATTTATAAAACAGGTGATTTAGCCAGGTGGGATAATGATGGTCATTTAGAATATTTAGGTCGGATTGATGAGCAGGTAAAATTACGCGGTTTTAGAATTGAACTGGGTGAAATTGAATCACTTTTATTACAACATCCATTAGTTCAAGAAGCTGTTGTTATTTTGTCTGAAACTGATAACAATTCTAGATTAGTAGCTTATATTACGACAACGGAAAAATCCGCTAATGTAGCTGAAGAAGTGAGGGAATACCTCAAAAATCGCTTGCCAAATTATATGATTCCTAGCCAGATTATGGTTTTGGATCAATTTCCTCTAACTGCTAACGGTAAACTAAACCGCCGAACATTACCAGCACCAAATACAACTGTTTCCACTGCTTTGGAGATGCCAATAACTTCCACAGAAGAGTTGCTGGCTAGTTTATGGCAAGGTTTGTTAAAAATTCAGTCTGTAGGTCGCTCTGATAACTTCTTTGAACTGGGTGGACATTCCCTGTTAGCAACTCAATTAGTTGCCCGCATTCGTGATAGTTTCGGGGTAGAGTTACCTGTTCGTAAGATATTTGAGCAAAGCATTTTATCTGAGTTGGCGAGGGAAATTGATAAAGCATCTGCGAGTGTTGCTTTACCTCCTATTTCACCCCAGTCAGAAAATGAACCAAAAACTCTTTCTTTTGCCCAATCAAGACTTTGGTTTATCGCTCAACTGGAAGGAAAAGGAACTTCTTCTACCTATAATATGCCGATCGCACTCCAACTAAACGGCAAATTAAATGTAGAGGCTCTCCGACAAAGTTTAACTTATTTGCTAGAACGGCATACAAGTTTACGCTCTTATTTCCCAGCCTTAGAGGGAGAACCCCAAGTAGTAGTTCAAAATATTGAAGATATAGAAGTATTAGAAATTGCGGACTTACAAACACTCGATCCTCAGACACAAGCGGAAACTGTACAACGGTTAGCAGATAGCCATGCACAAGCACCCTTGAACTTAAATACTGGCCCCCTGTTCAAAGCCAAACTACTGCAACTAAGCCAGCAAAAAAATGTCCTGCTGATTAATATGCACCACATTATCAGTGATGGCTGGTCAATGGGTGTATTTAAGCGGGAATGGGAACAAGCTTATGCTGCTTATGCTGTGGGTTCTACTCCCAACCTATCACCATTACCAATTCAATATAGTGATTATGCAGTTTGGCAGCGCAATTGGTTAAAAGGGGAAATTTTAGCCAGCCAAGAAAATTATTGGCAACAACAACTAGGTGATGCGCCTCGTGTGCTGGATTTACCGACTGATTACCCCCGTCCAGCACAACAAAGTTATCAGGGTGAACATGAGGAATATTGTTTAAGTAAGGAACTAACACAGCAACTCAAAGTCCTGAGTCAAAAACACGGGGTAAGTTTGTTTATGACCCTGTTAACGGCTTTTAGTATCTTACTATCGCGTTACAGCCGCCAAGAAGATTTATGTATTGGTAGTGCGATCGCTAACCGCACCCATAGCTATACAGAAGGGTTAATCGGCTTTTTTGTCAATACCTTAGTATTGCGGAGCAAAATCAAGCCAGAGCGAAGCTTTAGTGAATTACTGCAACAAACGCGCCAAACTTGCTTAGATGCTTATGCTCATCAAGACATTCCCTTTGAGTATCTGGTAGAAAAACTACAACCAGAACGCAGCTTGAGCCGTAATCCCCTCTGCCAAGTGATGATAGCTTTACAAAACACCGAAGGCGTAGGGGAAAATGTTAGTTTACCTGGGTTAGATATTCAAACATTCGAGCAAAGTTTCCCGTTTGCTAAATTTGACCTGGGACTTGATCTGCGGGAACATAACAACCAACTTAACTGTGTCTGGGAATACACAACTGATTTATTTGCGGCGGACACAATTAAGCATATGGCGAGACACTTTGAAGTCTTGCTGACAGCAATTACCGCAAATCCCCAACAGCCTATTAGTAAGCTACCGCTCATCAGCACAGCAGAAATTCAACAGTTGCAAACGTGGAATCAAACAGATACCGATTACCCGCAAGACCAAACACTGGTAACTCTGTTTGAACAACAAGCCGCAAAAAACCCTGATCAAACTGCAATAGTTTTTGCAGATAGCAGCCTTACCTATCATCAGTTAAATCAAAAAGCCAATCAACTGGCTCATTACCTAATTCAAAATCACCAAATTCATCCAGATACCTTAATTGGTATCTGCGTCGAACGCTCTTTGGAAATGATTATTGGTGTACTCGGTATCCTCAAAGCAGGTGGCGCATACCTACCGATTGATCCCAATTATCCCCAAGAACGAATTAAGTTCATGTTAGAAGATTCTGGGACATCGGTATTATTAACCCAAAGTTTCCTCAAACACCAATTACCAACCAATCAACTAGAAAACCCACCTCAAGTAATTTGTTTAGATCAGGAAACGTTTGCTCAGGAGTCAACAAAAAATCCCCTGTCTCAAAGTACACCCAATGATTTAGCTTATGTCATTTACACCTCTGGTTCTACAGGACAGCCCAAAGGGGTAATGATTGAGCATCGCGCAATTGTCAATTTAAGTTTGGCTTGGGCGCAGACTTTTCAAATTCAACCCCAAAATCGCTTGTTGCAATTTGGTTCTTTTAGTTTTGATTTGTCTATTGGTGAAATCGCCACTAATTTAGTCAGTGGTGCTTGCTTGTATTTGAGTGATAAAGAAACTCTGTTACCCGGTCAAAGCCTAGTAGACTTTTTAATTGAAAACAAAATTACTCACAGTTTTCTTTCTCCTTCAGCCTTATCTGTCTTACCAAACGTGAGTTTCCCTGATTTGCAATGTGTGACTGTTGGCGGAGAGGCTTGTACTGCTGAATTAGTTAACCAATGGGGAACAGAACAACGTTTATATAATTGCTACGGGCCGACAGAAACCACGGTGACTGCTGCCTTAGCTCCTTGTCAACCTAATGGCAAAAAACCACCTATCGGTCAACCAATATCTAATCTCCGCATCTATATATTAGATCCACACAACCAACAATTACCCCCAGGAATACCAGGGGAATTGTGCATTGCTGGTGTGGGTTTAGCCAGAGGTTATCTCAACCGCCCGGAATTAACAGATGAAAAGTTCGTTGAAGTTGAGTTATTTGGTAAAACTGAGCGAATTTATAAAACTGGTGATTTAGCCCGTTGGCTACCTGACGGCAATTTAGAATACTTAGGCCGCATTGACCATCAAGTTAAAGTCCGTGGTTTCCGCATTGAATTAACTGAAATTGAAGCGACATTAGTTCAACATCCCAAAATTCAGGAAGCAGTTGTCACTGTTCGGGAAGAAACTGATCTGGATAAACGGTTGGTAGCTTATGTTGTGCCGACACTAACAGAAGACAACACAAACCCAGATGAATTGGTGGAATTATGGGAAGACATTTTTAATACTAACTATGCTCACCAAACAACGCCCACTGACGACCCCACCCTAAATATAGTCGGTTGGAATGATAGCTACACAGGCCAACCCATTCCGCCAGAAGCAATGCAAGAATGGCGAGATACAACCGTTGAGAAAATTCTCGAACTTCAACCCGAAAGAGTTTGGGAAATCGGCTGCGGTTCAGGGATGTTATTGTTTAAAGTCGCGCCCCATTGTCAGCATTATTTTGGTACAGATTTTGCGCCAGAGGCATTGCAGTACATATCACAATATCTAGAACAGCAGTCACTTCAAGAAAAAGTTACCTTAAAAACTGGTGCTGCTCATCAGTTTGATGGTATTGAAACCAATGCTTTTGACTTAGTAATCATCAATTCTGTAATTCAATATTTCCCCTCTTTGGATTACTTGTTGTCAGTTATTGAAGGAGCAATCAAAACTGTTAGAAATCAGGGCAAAATCTTGATTGGAGATGTGCAAAATCTCCACTTATTAGAGGCTTTCCACACCGCAGCCGATTTTTATCGCGCCCCTGATGATTTATCAATTCAGGACTTGCGCCAACAAATTCAAAACAGTATTCGCACCGAAGAAGAATTATTAATTGATCCTGATTTCTTTATTGCCCTCAAGCAAAGATTTCCTCGGATTAGTCATGTGCAAATTGAACTAAAACGGGGTTACAGTCATACGGAAATGAGCCGTTTTCGTTATGACGTTGTTTTGTACTTAGATCGGGCAGATATTACCCTGAAGCAACCGGAATGGTTAAATTGGCAAGGGCAACAGTTGAATCTGGAAACAATCGAGAGAATTTTAACCACCCAGCAACCAGACTTACTAGGGATTAAAAATATTCCTAATGCTCGTCTCACTCCTGAAATGGCGTTGTTAGAACAAATACCTCAATTAGATGGTACTGTCAAAAACTTAAAAGCAGTAATTTCCCAAGCCCAATCAGGTATAGAACCAGAAACACTCCGAAATCTAACGCGAGATTTGCCCTATAAGGCGTTTATTCAATATAGCTCCACAGGATTTGCTGATTATGATGTTGTGTTTCAACGCCATATTCCTGGAGAGGAGACAGTACCAAAATTTGCGACAAAAGGCAATTGGCGGCTGAAACCTTGGCAAAATTACGCCAACCAACCTTTACAATATCGCAGTCATCAAGTTGATCCAGCTTTATTAACAGAATGGCGGGATTTTCTGGGCAAAACTCTGCCTGATTATATGATTCCCAGCCATTTCATCGTCTTGGAAAAACTGCCACTGACACCAAATGGCAAAATAAACCGTAAAGCCTTACCTGCACCGGATCAAATTGTCACTACAAAAGATATTGAATTACCTGTTACAGAAACAGAAAAATCACTGGCGCAGATATGGGCAAAGTTACTCAAATATGAAGCGATCGCCCGACAAGATAATTTTTTCAACTTGGGGGGACATTCATTACTTGCTACCCAACTTTGTTATCGCATCCGTGACACATTCAACATAGAACTGCCACTGCGTCAAGTATTTGAGACTCCCAACTTAATGGACTTGGCAAGTTATATAGATAGCTTCCTGTGGGTTAATGCCGCTACCGCAGATATAGAACCTTTAAACTCAGACGAAGAGGAAATCGAACTATGACTATGACACAAAATCAGCAAGTAGTTTCTTTAATGCTTCGTTTGCAGAATATGGGCTGCCGAATTTGGGCTGAAGATGATAAGTTACGGATTCGTACTAGCAAAAACGCTCTGACTGCGGAACTTAAGCAGGAAATTCAAGATCACAAAGCTGAGATTCTCGCTTTCTTACAAGCTGCTAAAACACAAGTTGTTTCCACAGCAGAAATTCCGGCTTTAAGTCCTGACTCTCCCAAACTGCTTTCCTTTGCTCAACAACGTCTCTGGCTGTTAGCACAACTCCAGGGATCATCAGCCGCTTACAATATGCCGATCGCTCTCCAATTAAACGGCAAACTAAATATTGAGGCTCTGCGCTCTAGTTTGGCTTATCTGCTTAATCGCCACGAGAGTCTGAGGATGTATTTTCCCACGGTGGCTGGAGAACCCCAAGTCGCAATCCGCAATTTAGACGAAATCGAAGTTTTAACAGTACAAGATTGCCGGGAACGAGGGACTGGGGACTCAGATTCCCAATGCCCAAATATCCAAAATTTAATTGATGCTCATGCTCAAGAACCCTTTGACTTAAATACTGGCACTTTATTTAAAGCTAAACTGCTGCAATTGCAAGAGCAAAAATCTGTGTTGGCAATTAATATGCACCACATTATCAGTGATGGCTGGTCAATGGGTGTATTTGTGCGGGAGTTACGGCAAGCTTATAGTGCTTATTCTCAAGGTCAGACCCCAAATCTTGCTCCCTTACCCATTCAATACAGCGATTATGCAACTTGGCAACGCAACTGGTTACAAGGGGAAGTATTAGAAAAGCAGATTAATTACTGGAAACAGAAACTTCAGGATGCTTCGCAATTACTGGAATTACCTACAGATTATCCCCGTCCAGCACAGCAAAGTTACAGAGGCGATCGCTATATTTATTCTCTTACACCAGAATTAACTGCTGCCGTTAACGCTTTTAGCCAACAGCAAGGCGTGAGTCTATATATGACTCTGTTGGCTACGTTGAGTATTTTACTAGCTCGTTACAGTCGGCAAGAAGACTTATGTATTGGTTCTCCCATTGCTAACCGCACCCATAGCCAAACTGAAGGGTTAATTGGCTTTTTTGTCAATACTTTGGTTATGCGTCAGCAAATCAAAGCAGAGCAAAATTTTATTGAGTTATTGCAACAAACTCGCCAAACTTGTTTAGATGCGTATGCTCATCAAGACGTTCCCTTTGAGGTGTTGGTAGAAAAGTTAAGACCAGAACGCAGTATGAGCTATAACCCCTTATTCCAAGTCATGTTTGCTCTGGAGAATAATGCAAGTCCAGACTTGGATTTATCAGGGTTAGACATTGAATGGCTCGGAGTCAAGGGTGCGATCGCCAAGTTTGACTTAACTCTATTGGTAACGGAGTCTGACAACCAGTTACATTGCTCTTGGGAATACGCCACCGATCTGTTTGCAAAGGTTACTATCCAACGGATGGCGGAACAGTTTGCAGTTCTGCTCCAGGGAATTATTGATCATCCTCACCAATCAATTCATACTTTGCCTTTGATGACAGCAGCCGAACTGCAACAATTACAAACCTGGAATCAAACTCAAACTAATTATCCTCACGATAAAACTTTAGCTGAACTGTTTGAACAACAAGCCGCAAAAACCCCCGATACTGTTGCAGTAATTTTTGACAACCACAGCCTAACTTACCAAGAACTGAATCAAAAAGCTAATCAATTAGCTCATTATTTAAGGCAAAATTACCAAATTCAGCCAGACACTTTAATTGGTATCTGCGTTGAACGGTCTACAGAGATGGTGATTGGGTTACTTGCCATCATCAAAGCAGGTGGTGCTTATGTGCCAATTGATCCTAATTATCCCCAAGAGCGTATCGGGTTGATGTTAGCAGATTCTAGGACATCGGTGTTACTAACTCAGAGTTTCCTCGTAGACAGATTACCCCTATCTAAACTGCAAAACCCACCGCAAGTAATTTGTTTAGATGAGGAAATTTTTGCTCAGGAGTCAACAGCAAATCCCCTTCCTCAAAGTACAGCTGATAATTTGGCTTATGTAATTTATACCTCTGGGTCTACAGGAACACCAAAAGGGGTAACAGTTCCTCAAAAAGCTGTTAATCGGCTGGTGTTGAACACTAACTATGTGCAGATCCAATCTACAGACCGAGTTGCTCAAGCTGCGAACATTGCTTTCGATGCGGCTACCTTTGAAATTTGGGGAGCAATCTTGAATGGAGCAACGCTTGTGGGAGTTAATCAAGATGTACTGCTTTCACCCCAAAAATTTGCTACGTACATCCGAGACACAGAAATTAGCATTCTGTTCTTAACCACAGCTTTATTTAATCAGTTAGTTAGTGCTGTCCCCCAGATATTTAGTTCCCTGCGATGTTTGTTGTTTGGTGGGGAGGCTGTTGATCCTAAAACTGTGGAACAGGTAATTAATCAAGGTTCTCCCCAAAGATTGCTTCATGTATATGGGCCGACGGAAAACACCACATTTTCCTCTTGGTACTTGGTAGAGGATGTACCAGCAAAAGCTATTACCATTCCCATCGGTAGAGCGATCGCTAACACCCAACTCTACATCTTAGACAAATATCTGCAACCTGTACCCATTGGTTTACCAGGAGAATTACACATCAGTGGTGCTGGTTTGGCGCGGGGTTATCTCAACCGTCCCGATTTGACTGCCGAAAAATTTATCGAAATTGAATTATTCGGCAAAACTGAGCGCATTTACAAAACTGGAGACTTAGTAAGATGGAATCCTGATGGCAACATCGAGTTTATTGGTCGTATTGATAACCAAGTTAAACTCCGTGGTTTTCGCATAGAATTGGGTGAAATTGAATCAGTCTTGTTGCAATACCCTGCTGTTCAAGAAGCGATCGTTACTGTACATAAAACTGAAAATAACCAAACTTTAATTGCATATCTAACAGGAATTACCCCTGATTCATCGCCCCAATTGAAAAATTACCTGAAAACCCGTCTACCCGATTATATGATTCCGTCTCAGATCATGGTCTTAGACGATTTACCCTTAACCCCCAATGGCAAAATTGACCGTCAATCTTTACCTGTTCCTAATATTAGGTTTCAAGGTTCATACACACCACCACACAACAAAATCGAATCACAATTAGCGCGAATTTGGTCTGTTATTCTTGAATGTCAAGAAATTGGCATTTATGATAATTTTTTCGACTTGGGTGGACATTCTTTATTAGCAGTTAAATTGCTTAATCTTGTGCAACAAGAATTTGGGCAACAACTGGCTTTAAGCAGTTTATTTCAGAACCCCACCATCACTCAATTAGCACAACTATTAGGCAATAAAGAGATTCAACAGTCAAATCCTGATTTAGTAACGATTCAGCCTCTAGGAGATGCAACCCCCCTATTTTGTGTATCTGGTTCCAACGGACACGGTTTCTATTTTCGAGATTTGGCAATCAATTTAGGCACTGAACGTCCCATCTATGGACTCGATGCTCCAGGAAGAGACGGACTGAGCTTACTCCCTCAGTCAGTATCTGACCATGCAAGTCAACTAATCGCCCAATTCCGTCAACAGCAACCACAAGGCCCATACATATTGCTAGGGTACTCTTCAGGTTGTAGTGTAGCTTTTGAAATTGCTTCCCAACTGGAGCAGCAAGGCGAAAAGGTAAGTTTACTAGCTATTTTGGATTCGGGATTGGTGAATAATCCCGAATATTTCAAGAGTAGAGCAGATATCGATTGGATTTGGCAAATAATCGAACGAATCGAAGCGTTAAAAGGAGTCTCTCTAGGTTTAGAATACGCTGATTTAGCTGCCCACAGCGATGATCAAGCTCGTTGGGATTTAGCAGCAGATTATTTATACCGTCACAATGTCCTACCGGAACACTCAAGCTTGGCTTTACTCAAAACCAATATGCAAGTAATGAGAGTGCAGACGCTCAATTACGTGAACTATCAGCCTGTTCATCGAATTGCTGCGCCAATTGCTTTATTCCGCGCACAAGAAGTGCCTGAAATAGTTGTGCGAGAACTCCAAGCTCTCACCGATTACGATTTACCGGATTGGGGATGGCAAGCATACACCCAAAATCCGGTCAAGGTAATATCTGTACCTGGAAACCACGGTCAAATGCTTTATGAGCCAAATGTCAAAATTTTAGCCTCACAATTACGGTTAATGATGACTTAACCTATCAACCACAAGCAATTAATAATCCGAATCACTTTATTTTGAATTTTAATTGGTATAAAAAAATGCAAACTCTTCCAATCAAAATTTCCGATGAAACCCTAAGAGATGGTGAACAACAAGTAGGTATTTTCTTCCCTTATGCAACTAAACACAAACTTGCCCATCTGATTGCTCAAACAGGAGTTGATGGACTTGCCATTATGCCAAGTGTTTGTGAACAAGAAGCAGAGCTAGTCAAATCCTTAGTATCAGAGGGATGGGACGATTTGATTACAGCTGATACGATGATGGGAAAAGAGTATATTGAGCAGGCGAAAAGCTGCGGCGTAAAGCGCATTATTCTTTTCCATGCTGTTTCCGATCGCTTGCTGTTTTTACGCAATCCCCAAGTTCGCCTGATGAGCGAATATCAAGGAAAAACCATTGATGACGATATTCCATCTCATATCATCAATAAAATTCGTCAAGATGCTCTTGATGTGATTGTGGAAAATCTGCACTATGCTACACAAGTCGCCGGACTCAGAGTGGATTTTGCGGCGGAGGATGCTTCTAGAGCCGATTTTGACTTTTTAGTGGAATGTATTCGCTCGTGCAGTCCTTATATTGAACACTTCTTACTGTGTGATACTGTGGGGGTTTTGAGTCCAGAAAAGAGTTATATCTGGGTTAACGACTTGCTGCAATCTACAACAGGGGTAGCATTGGGAGTACATTATCACAACGATATGGGCTTGGCTCTAGAAAATACTCTCCAGTCTCTGATGGCAGGGGCAATTTTAGTATCGGGGACATTTTGTGGTTTGGGGGAGCGAGCCGGAAATGTTGCACTGGAGCAAGTATTAAATGGTTTACGAGTCCGTTTTGGCATTGAAGTTGAGGGTATCGATTACGATGCTGTAGCCGCAGTGACTAATTACATCGAGCAGATGGGGATTCGTCCTGCACCCCCCTATTCTCAAACTGCACAACGTCACGAATCTGGTATTCATGTTAATTCTTTGTTTCGTGACTCCAAAAGCTATGCCATCTTTCCCCACAATAGGATAGATGTTGTATTTGGCAAATGGAGCGGAGTCAGTAATTTCCAATATCTATTTGAAAAGCATCTGCAAAATCCACAACCCAGACAAAAGTATGAGAAAATGCGTTCTGTCATCAAATCATTGGCCGCGGAACAAGAACGCTATTTTACAGCCAACGAAGTATTAAAACTATGGAAAGATGGTATCTTTGAATAGTCTATTGTGTGAATTGACAACTTAGAATTCCGAATAGTTAGAGACTGAGAAAAACAGTAGCTCAAACTTGAGTTGATTGCCAATTATAGTTGGTTATTTCTGTGTATTAATACAGGAATATCTTTTAATTTTGTTGGCGTAGCCTGGGCTTTTGCTGACAAACTATTTATACATTGATTAGCCTTTTTTAGTGTTCTCTGTTATCTACCTCAAAAGACTAAAATAATTTTTTTCAGATGCAAGCGACAACTGTTATTAATAAATCCGCAAATCATAATCCTGCTCCGGATACTAATCAATTTTGGAAAAATTTCCAAAATACTATCAGTCCTTACTGGTATCCCACAGAGGCAAATGGTAGAGCCTTTTCCGATGTAATTCGCACATGGGGGATGCTGATTCTCCTGGTCTTATTAATCCTTGCACTCGTGGGCGTAACTGTTTTTAATAGTTTTGTCAATCGCTTTTTGCTTGATGTTATTACTAAAGAAAAAGATTTAAAGAAGTTTACGGATATATTGTTGCTTTATGGCGGTGCTTTAGTTTCGGTAACAATTTTAGTCGGATTTTCTAAATATGTGAGAAAGCAGATTGCTCTTGATTGGTATCAATGGCTCAATAATCATATTTTATCAAAATATTTAAGCAATCGTGCCTATTATAAAATAAACTTTAAATCTGATGTTAATAATCCAGATCAACAAATAGCGCAAGAAATTGAGCCTTTAACCAGCAATGTTATGAGCTTTTCAGCTACATTGCTAGAAAAAATTATAGAAATGACAGCTTTTTTAATCATTCTCTGGATACTGTCTCCATTTGTAGCAATTGCTTTAGTCTGTTATACTATTGTCGGTAATTTAATTGCTCTTTATTTAGCTCAACAACTAAATAAAATTAAACAAGAAGAACTAGAATTTACAGCAGACTATACATATAGCTTAACTCATGTTCGTAATCACGCTGAATCAATCGCTTTTTTCCAGGGGGAAGACCAAGAATCAAATATTATTCAGCGTAGATTTAATAAAATTATTCAAGGTGTGAAACATAGAATTAATTGGGAGAGAAGTCAGGATATTTTTAATCGAGGATATCAGTCCGTTATTCAAATATTTCCATTTATAGTATTCGGGCCTTTACAGATTAAGGGAGAAATTGATTTTGGGGAAATTGCCCAAGCTAGTTTAGCTTGTAATCTATTTGCCAATGCAATGGCAGAATTAATCAGAGAATTTGCAACTTCAGGACGTTTTTCCAGTTACATTGAACGTTTAGCTGGACTATTGGAAGGGTTAACAGTTGCAACTGAACAACCAGAAAATGTTAGTACGATTAAGACAGTAGAAGAAAAAAGACTAGCTTTTGAGAATGTGACTTTACAGACTCCCAATTATGAACAGGTAATTGTCGAAGATTTGTCTGTATCTGTTCAACCTGGAGAGGGTGTATTGATTGTTGGCCCTAGTGGTCGAGGGAAAAGTTCTTTATTGAGAGCGATCGCCGGTTTATGGAATGCAGGAACTGGTCGTGTAGTGAGACCTCCTCTAGAAGACGTATTGTTTTTACCTCAACGTCCTTACATCATTTTAGGAACTTTGCGTGAACAGTTACTCTATCCCCATACAAAACAGGGAATGAGCGATCGCGAACTAGAAGCAGTTTTACAACAAGTTAATCTGCAAAACTTAATCAGTCGAGTAGATAATTTTGATACAGAACTTCCTTGGGAAAATATTCTGTCATTAGGAGAACAACAACGTCTAACATTCGCACGTTTGTTAGTAAGTCATCCTCGCTTCACGATATTAGATGAAGCAACGAGTGCTTTAGATTTAAAAAATGAAGCAAGTTTATATCAACAGTTACAAGCAACAAAAACCACATTTATTAGCGTTGGACACCGAGAAAGTTTATTTGATTATCATCAATGGGTTCTAGAACTGACACAGGATTCTAGTTGGCGGCTTTTGACTGTACAAGATTATCGCAATCAAAAAACAGTTCCTAGCAATTCTCCAGAAAATGTTGTGATTACTACAGACAGCTTACCTAATGATGAATATCGCAGCCCATCAAAAATATTGCCGCAAAATTTTACCAATGAAGGACTTTCTCATAAACAAATGAGCGAATTCACCTCATACACTATTAGTACTATTAGAAGTAAGGCAAGCAAAGGAGATACTATTACGGCTCAAGATGGCTTTACCTACCGCTATGACAAAGATCCTCGTGTTCTGAAATGGATTAGAGTTTAATAATCTAGGACTTACGTAAAAATTGCTAAAAACCCGCAGGGTACCGCCAATTCACATGAGAATCAAAGTCTTCCTGTAGGGTAAAATGCCAAGGAATCGTAGAATCTGCGTAAGTCCTAAATTTGCTGATGTGAATATGCTTCTGCACAATCGCCAATAGCTTGTCACTGTAAATCACTCATAACGTATGATTTCAAGCATCAAGTTGCCGTTGCGGCAAAGATATACTTTAAATCACAAGACCAATAATTAGTCACTGTACATTAGGACATGGACGTAACTGGATTCGAACCAGTGACCTCTACGATGTCAACGTAGCGCTCTAACCAACTGAGCTATACGTCCTTAACCACACAATCGTCGATGATAGCGCATATTTTTTATATAGTCAAGCACTAGAATATTTTTTATAAATCAACTTGTTTTCTGGTACTGGCTAACTCAGTGGCTAATTGGATTGCGGCTTTCATACTGGTGGAGTCAGCAATTCCTTTACCTGCAATATCAAATGCTGTACCGTGGTCAGGTGAAGTCCGCACAAATGGTAAACCAATGGAAGTATTAACGGCGCGGTCAAAGGCCATAAGTTTGACAGGAATTAAGCCTTGGTCGTGGTAAAGTGCCAGGTAAGCATCGGCTGGATGATTTATGGAAGAGTTGCCATACCAAGCTTGACCAGGTTTCACCCACATTGTATCGGGAGGAATTGGCCCTTCTAAGAGCAATTGAGGGTGTTTTTGCTGTTCTTGTTTGATCCAAGGAATCAACCAATCGAGTTCTTCAGTTCCTAGTTGTCCTTGTTCGCCACTGTGGGGATTTAACCCGGCGATCGCAATTCTGGGTTTACTAATACCAAAATCTGTTTGTAAGCACTCTACCAATAAATCTAGTTTTTGGCTGAGTAATTGAGGTGTGAGTGTATCTGCTACTTGGCGCAGGGGAATATGTGTCGTAGCTAACAGGGTGCGGATTGTCCAAGCAGTGTAAGGCGATCGCGCTACAAATAACATCCCGTATCGCTCTACATTTGATTTTTCTGCCAACAGTTCTGTTTGACCTGGATAATTATAACCTGCGGCTTTCCAAGCCGATTTTGCAATGGGCGCTGTGACTATACCATCAAATTCACCTGCTAATGTTTGGGCGATCGCATATTCCATATAAGCAAAACTCGCCGCACCACTCACCCCATTACCCACACCTGGAACAATTTCATTTAGATTTTGATGCAACGGCACATCAATAACTTTTAAGCTGTTGGGATTTGCCAACGCAACTAAATTACCCGATAAATTTAATTGGTCATAAGTCTGCACTAACCAATCTTGATTTCCTACTACCGTGACATCACAATTTTGAGTTACTTCTGGATCAGCTAAAGCTTTTAAGATGACTTCTGTCCCAATTCCGGCGGGATCTCCCAATGTCAGTGCTAATCGAGGCCGAATTGCTTTGTGTGATTTTGCTATGAGTGTTGACTCGCTTTGATACATAAGGCTAATTTATCTCGATTTGTGATGGAATTGGCTTGATCCCGCAATCGTCGGGATTAACCATCAAACTAGTTTAGAATTGTTTACACAGGTCTAATTCAACGGTAGCTGTTGAGTAACTTCAGTCTATCTGGGGTCATTGGTAAAAGTAAAACTTCTACTCCTGATTTACCAGATGACAACAAACAGCCCAAATTATATGCAATCTAAAGGTTAGCCTTTAGAATTATGACAAACGATTCACAAAGGAGACACACAACAATGGGTGGCGAAATTTTCAGTACAGCTTTTCTGGCTTTTAGTTTAATCTTCGTGGGTTGGGCTTTAGGTGCTTTATTGCTGAAAATTCAGGGTGCAGAAGAATAATCTCTCTGAAGTCTGAAAAAATAGCGTGTCCGGACAACGGACAACGCTGTTTTCTTAGTTTTCAGGTATTAATTAATTTCTAAGAAAAGTGTAAACTTTTGTTTACGGATATAATTCTGTTAAGATTCTTTTCATAAAACATTAAGATTTAATACAGCCCTCATGACATTACTAATAGTCGGTGCCACTGGCACCTTAGGAAGACAAGTGGCTCGTCGTGCGATCGATGAGGGGTATAAAGTGCGTTGTCTTGTCCGCAGTAGTAAAAAAGCGGCGTTTCTCAAAGAGTGGGGTGCGGAACTCGTTCTCGGAGATTTGTGTTACCCCGAAACCCTACCAGCCGCACTAGAAGGAGTCACCGCAATTATTGATGCGGCTACCTCCCGTGCCACCGATTCTTTAACAATCAAGCAGGTAGACTGGGAAGGGCAAGTAGCCTTAATTCAAGCGGCCAAAGCGGCAGGTGTGGAACGTTTTATTTTCTTCTCTATAATTGATGCCGAAAAATATCCAGAAGTACCCCTAATGGAAATTAAGCGGTGTACAGAATTATTTTTAGCTGAATCTGGACTCAATTACACAGTTTTACGTTTAGCTGGCTTTATGCAAGGGTTAATCGGTCAATATGGCATCCCGATTTTAGAAGCACAACCAGTGTGGGTAACTGGCGAGTCATCACCCATTGCTTATATGGATACTCAAGACATTGCGAAATTTGCTGTGCGGGCTTTGAGTGTACCAGCCACAGAAAAAAAAGCTTTCCCGGTTGTTGGCACTCGTGCTTGGAGTGCAGAAGAAATTATTAGCTTGTGTGAACGCTTGTCTGGCAAAGATGCTAAAGTCACAAGAATGCCGTTAAATTTATTGCGGACTGTGCGCCGATGTGTCCGCTTCTTTCAGTGGGGATGGAATGTGGCAGACAGACTGGCGTTTACTGAAGTTTTAGCCAGTGGCAGACCATTAAACGCCCCAATGGATGAAGTATATCAAGTTTTTGGTTTAAATCAACAAGAAACAACGACTCTCGAAGTTTATCTACAAGAGTATTTCAGTAGAATTATGAAAAAGCTCAAAGAGCTAAACTACGAAAAAACCAAGACCAAAAAGCAAAAAGACAAACGATCGCCATTTAAAAAAGTTAATAGTCAATAGTCAATCGTGCTGAGTAAAAAATGCTAGTCCCTAGCCTCTAGTCTCTAGCCTCTTTTTGACTTTTGCTCATGGACTCAAAATATGTCAGGATTACATAGTACAAAGCATCGCTAAAAGTTTGGATATTTGAATGTGCCGAAAGCAGGCATTATCTACAATGATTTAAAACCGGTAGCTAGTCGCATCGCTATCGAACTAGAAGAGAAAATCACCGCTGCGGGTTGGGATGTATGTGTCACCAGTAGCATCGGTGGAATACTGGGCTATGCTAATCCCGAAAGTCCTGTATGCCACACTCCGGTTGATGTTTTAACACCCCCTGGGTTTGACTCAGACATGAAGTTTGCAGTTGTCCTGGGAGGAGACGGTACTGTTTTAGCTGCATCTCGTCAAGTTGCACCACTGGGTATTCCTTTGTTAACGGTGAATACCGGTCACATGGGGTTTTTGACAGAAGCTTATCTTAATCAACTCCCCCAAGCCTTGGAACAAGCAATGGCGGGTGAGTATGAAATTGAAGAACGGGCAATGCTGACTGTTAAGGTATTGCGAGGAGAGTCGGTTCTCTGGGAAGCCCTGTGCTTGAATGAAATGGTGCTGCATCGAGAACCGTTAACTAGTATGTGTCATTTTGAAATTGCTATTGGTCGGCACGCGCCAGTAGATATTGCCGCCGATGGCATAATTGTTTCGACACCTACAGGTTCTACGGCTTATTCCCTCAGTGCAGGCGGCCCCGTAGTCACTCCTGGGATACCAGCTTTACAGTTAGTACCGATTTGTCCGCATTCCTTAGCTTCTAGGGCTTTGGTGTTCCCAGATACGGAGACTGTCAATATTTATCCGGTCAATATTCCGCGTTTGGTGATGGTAGTCGATGGCAATGGTGGGTGTTATGTGTTTTCGGAAGATCGAGTATATTTAGAGCGATCGCAATATAGTGTCCGATTTATTCGTCTACAACCGCCAGAGTTTTTCCGCATCTTACGCGAAAAACTCGGCTGGGGTCTACCCCATATCGCCAAACCCACCTCTGTGGAATTACCGTAATGGTCAATGGTTAATAGTTGAGGACTGAGGCACCAAGATTGTCTGTGAAGACTGAGTATAGGGGTGAAAGGGTATGGGGTGTAAGCGTTTGAGATACATACACCCTTACACCCCTATACCCATGATCAATAGACAACCTTCACCTGAGTCAAAATTGTTTCTTTGGGTTTTTTCCCGAATTACTGGTTTATAAATAGAATTAAAAAGCAAAGTTATCGCCAAGTGCTGATACCAATTCACGAAATTACTGATACAAATCACTTCCTCTGCACACGCCAGTTTGCTCAAGTCGGGAGACCCGCCCATGCAACTGGCTCCTCTGCTCCCTCTGCTTGCCTGTGTGTATCATTTTGAAAGTGAAATGGTATGAGTGCTACTCCTGTTGACCATTGACCATTGACTTTTGACTAAAATTTATGACAGTTGCTCACAGTCCCTGTGTGTTGGTGATTGAAACTGATGAAAGCCTTGCAAATCAGCTATCTTCTGATTTACAAGAAGCTGGTTATGATGCGATTTTAGCCCACGATGCCGCCAGTGGTTTGCAATATAGCCGTGATTGTCAACCTGCTTTAATTGTTTTAGACCGGATGTTGGCAGGTGAATCTGGACTATCCTTGTGTAAAAATATCAGAAGTACTGGGATGCGTTCTCCAGTGCTGGTTTTAATGGCGCGAGATACCGTTGATGACCGTGTAGCTTGTCTAGAAGCTGGCGCTGATGATTATATTCTCAAACCTTACCGCCCAGAAGAATTTTTAAAGCTAATTCGCCTGTATTTAAAACCTGATATTGATACAACAGAACAGTTGCGTTTTGGGGATTTAGTTTTAGATATTTCAACCCGCCGCGCTATTCAAAATGGCAGGGTAATTGATTTAACGATGAAAGAATTTGAGTTATTGAAGTTTTTAATGGAACATCCCCGTGAAGTATTAACCCGCGAACAAATATTAGAAAATGTGTGGGGTTACGACTTTATGGGTGAGTCAAATGTGATTGAAGTTTATATTCGTTATCTGCGCCTGAAAATTGAAGATGAAGGTCAAAAACGCCTGATTCAAACAGTGCGGGGTGTGGGATATGTCTTGCGAGAATCTTAGATAGAGCAGTAGCCAATTTGCTTAGGACATAGATAAATAATAAAACTGAGACAGCACAAAGCTTTTAACCCTGTCACCTGTCACCTGTCACCTATTGCCTGTCCCCTGCTATAATTCGGAATTTGGTGACGCAGCCTAAATTTCTCTGGGTTCGGCTGATTTCATCCGTTCTTCGCCAACTTCTGCCCTAGCTTCAGCAATGATATCGTCCCAGACTTCGCTGACTTCTGCGATCGCAGCTTTGCTCTGTTCATAGAACAATATTCCTTTTTTCACAACTGCTTTGGCCACTGGTCTACCAACACCAGCTACCACTGGCAACAATACAGGCACCAGCACAACCCCAACAATACCTGTAACTCCTAATCCTTCCGCTAAATCTCCAAGGTCTGGTAAAAGTTTTATCGACATAATATGTTCACCTCCCTGGTTTTCCTCAATTTATTTTAATTCTTTTTTGTTAATACTCAGGCAAATCAGCTTTCAGTTGCAAAGTAATGTAACAGAGGCCAAGAGGCTAGTAGAGGTCGGTGTAAATAAACAGATCATTAAGAAATTGCTAAAAGGCTTGTAGTATCGTTATTCTTTTTTTCCTTTTGCCTTTTTACTTTTGCCTTGTTGTACTAGTTTTATTACTCTGAATATTACTTGGTGTGTTTGGGCAGGCAAAATGCCTACCCTACAAGAATCATCGCCTATCTGTCTACAGATCCCATGATTACGTCAATACTACCGAGGATGACCACAATATCTGCAACTTTCACACCCCGCAATAAGTGAGGTAGAATTTGCAGGTTGTTGAAATCTGCGGGGCGAATTTTCCAGCGCCAAGGGAAGACATTATCATCACCAACCAGATAAATGCCTAGTTCACCTTTACCGCTTTCCACACGGGCATAGATTTCGCCTTTGGGCATTTTGAAGGTGGGGGCTACTTTTTTACCAATAAACTGGTAATCAAAATCATCCCACTCGGATTTTTTGCCAGCAGCTAGGCGTTTAGCTTCCAGGTTTTCGTAGGGGCCGCCAGGTAATCCTTTCAGGGCTTGCTTGAGAATCTTCACAGACTCGCGCATTTCCCGCATCCGTACCATATAACGGGCTAAACAATCACCGGCAGTTTCCCACTGAACTTCCCAGTCAAAATCGTCGTAGCACTCGTAATGGTCAACTTTACGCAAGTCCCACTTCACGCCAGAAGCACGTAACATCGGGCCAGATAACCCCCAGTTAATTGCTTCTTCGCGGGTAATTGTACCAATACCTTCAACACGACGGCGGAAGATGGGGTTATTGGTAACTAACTTTTCGTATTCATCAACTACAGGTAAGAAGTAGTCGCAAAATTCTTCACATTTATCTACCCAACCATAAGGTAAATCGGCAGCCACACCGCCAACGCGGAAGTAGTTGTTATTTACCATGCGGTAGCCTGTAGCTGCTTCCCACAAATCGTAAATCATCTCCCGTTCTCGGAATTGGTAGAAGAAGGGAGTTTGTGCGCCTACGTCAGCTAGGAACGGGCCAAACCATAGCAAGTGGTTGGCGATGCGATTCAGTTCCAGCATAATGACGCGGATGTAGCTGGCGCGTTTGGGAATAGCAATCCCAGCTAACTTTTCGGGGGCGTTAACTGTGACAGCTTCGTTAAACATTCCGGCTGCGTAGTCCCAGCGACTAACGTAGGGAACATACATAACAGTGGTACGGTTTTCGGCAATTTTTTCCATCCCTCGGTGTAAATAGCCGATTACCGGTTCACAATCAATGACATCCTCGCCATCCAAGGTGACAATTAGCCGCAGAACCCCGTGCATTGAGGGGTGGTGTGGCCCCATGTTCAGCACCATTGGTTCAGTACGGGTTTCTATTCTGGCCATAAATTCCGTGTTCTCCCATGATCAAAAATTGAAAGGAACCGCGTAGATGCCAACCAGACCGATAAAATCGTGTCTGCCAAAATGTAAGTTTGTAAGGACAATATTTTGCGGGTAAACCCTGCATCTATTGTCAATACCGGAGTTTGTTGGAGAAGATGTGGCAGCAGAGAGATTTTACGATGTTTCGTTTTGTTTCACTTCTTCAACTATTATATGGAGCTTGAGTTGCCGGAAATTCAGGCATCGGAATTTTTTCCATTCTGCTTGTGTTGGAGTGCGATCGCTTTCTTTACAATACGTTAAGTACAAGCACAGTAGCTTTTACAGCAATATGGTACTTAGAATTAAGTGTCAGGGTGATCTTCTTAAAAAGCTTGGTAATTTACGGAATTTAATTAACCTTGCCATAAGCCGAAATTGTTTGTTTGAAATCTGCCTTTTTATATTTCTATCAGTTTTACCTGCAATTTTTACCTTAAAAAACTGATAGGAGGCATTAATAACTTACATAATTGTGATCATTGCCAGAACACTGGGAATAATTAAACTAGTAACTCTTCCATAATTAGCGAAGATTTTATTTTAATTTGTGTTCCTTTAAAACTAAAAACCAATGCCACATCTTACAGAATATCCCATCCTCTCTACTCTCCATGAAGGACTGCAAACGATTATTTATCGCACACACATACCAGCAACTAAACAATCAGTTATTCTCAAGCTGTTGAAAAAAGAATATCCCACCCTAGAAGCTTTTACCCGCCTCAAAAATGAATATCTGATTCAACAAACTTTAGACTCTCCCTATATTGTCAAAGCCATTAGGTTAGAAAATTTTGAGCATCGTGTCGGTCTCTTACTCGAAGATTTTGGTGGTCAATCTTTAGCCCAATTTATCCAGACAAATACCCTTGACTTAATTCAAACTTTAAAAATTACAATTGAATTAACTAAAGCTTTAGAACATCTTCATCAACAGCAAATTATTCATAAAGATATCAAACCCAGCAACATTATCATTAACTTACAAACTAATATTGTTAAACTTGCTGACTTTGGTATCGCTTCTCGTTTAAATAAAGAAACTCCCCAATTTACCAATCCTAACTGTGTAGAAGGGACACTTGCTTATATGTCTCCCGAACAAACAGGGAGAATGAATCGCATTCTAGACTATCGTAGCGATTTTTACTCCCTGGGTGTGACTTTATATGAAATGCTGACTCAGCAAATCCCATTTTTCAGCCCAGATCCTCTAGAAGTTGTTTATCGACATATTGCAGTTCCAGCAGTCAATCCTCAGTCATTGAACCCTGACATTCCCGATGCAGTTTCAGAAATTGTCATGAAACTGATGGCGAAAAATGCCGAAGATAGATATCAAAGTGCAACAGGATTATTAGTTGATTTAGAAAATTGTCTGGAACAATTAGAAACTAAAGGGGAGATTAATAACTTTATTCCTGGTCAGTTAGATATTTTAAGTCAGTTATTAATACCACAAAAGTTATACGGTAGAGAAACCCAAGTTAATGAACTTTTAGCAGCCTTTGAGCGGGTGAATTCTGGTACTAGCGAAATTATGCTAGTCTCTGGATATTCTGGGATTGGTAAATCTGCATTAGTTAATGAAGTCAATAAACCCATTACCCAAAGACAAGGCTACTTTATTTCTGGTAAATTTGACCAACTCAAGCGGAATATTCCCTACGCTTCATTAATTCAGGCTTTTACCTATTTAGTACGCTGTTTATTAACAGAAAGTCCAGAAAAAATCGCCGTCTGGAAAAGCAAGATATTAGCAGCCTTAGGAACCAATGGAAAAGTAATTACTGAGGTGATTCCCGAAGTCGAATTAATTATTGGGAAACAACCAGAAATACCAGAACTAGGTGCAGCCGAGTCGCAAAATCGCTTTCACCGTGTTTTTGAAGAGTTTATCCAAGTTTTTACTCAGAGGGAACATCCATTAGTCATATTCTTAGATGATTTACAATGGGCAGATTCGGCTACTTTAAACTTAATCAAACTCCTAACCACAAACCCCAACAGCAAATATTTATTATTCATTGGTGCATACAGAGATAATGAAGTCAGCCCCACCCATCCTTTAATTCAGACAATCACTGAAATTGAGAGTGTCAGCACAATTGTCAATAATCTGGTTTTACAACCTTTAAATTTAAATCACGTTAACCAACTAATTGCAGAGACTCTACAAGCCAGTCGCCATACTAGCAAACAGGATATCATATCTCAAGCATTTGCACAGCAAATTTTTCAACTAGCTGAATTAATTTTTAATAAAACAGGTGGTAATCCATTTTTCTTAACTCAACTACTGCAAGCACTTTATCAAGAAAACTTATTGTTATTTGATTTTAATAGTCAACAATGGCAATGGGACTTAGAAAAAATTCAAGCAATTGGCATTACTGATAAAAATGTTGTCGAATTAGTTGCTAGTCGTCTAGAAAAACTTCCTCCTGCTACTCAGGAGATTTTAAAATTAGCCGCTTGTGTCGGAGATAGATTTAGCCTAGATGTGTTGACAATTATCAATGAAAAAGCACCGTCAATCACAGCTAACGAATTATATCCAGCGTTACAAGCTGGTTTGATTCTTCCTTTAAATGAAAGTTACCGAATTCCTTTAGTTTTCAATCAAGAAGAGGCTGTCAAATTAAAATTTGAAACTTCTACAATTAGTTATAAATTTTTACATGACCGAGTACAACAAGCAGCTTACTCGTTAATTCCAGCATCTCAAAAGCAAGACACTCATTTAAAAATTGGGCAGTTGCTGGTTAAAAATATCCCTCAAGCAGAAATTGAAACTCATATTTTTGATATAGTCAATCAGCTAAATGTCGGGGTTAATTCTATATTTGAGCAATCGCAAAAGACAGAATTAGCCAAGTTTAATTTAATTGCGGGACGTAAGGCGAAAGCTTCTACAGCTTATGAAGCAGCTTTGAAGTATTACAAAATTGGCATAGAACTGTTAAGCACAGATGTTTGGCAAACAGAATATCAGTTAGCACTAAGTTTATATGAAGGTGGTGCTGAAGTTGCTCATTTGGGGGGTAACTTTGATCAGATGTTGGAATGGGCTGATGTTGTGTTGTTGGAGGCGCAAACTTTACTCGATAAAGTCCATGTTTATGAAGTGCAGATTATCGCCTCGATTATTCATAAACAACAACGAAAAGCAATTCAAATCGCATTATCAACCCTAGATTTATTGGGAATTAAAATTCCAGAGCAACCAACAGCCTTGGAATATGAACTCAGGGTAGAAGAGATTACTGCTAATTTACAAACCAGAGCGATCGCAGATTTAATTAATCTACCATTAATGACCGATCCCCAAAAGATAGCAGCAATGAGAATTTTGATGGGAGTCCTCCCCGCAGCATTTCAAACTGCACCTGAGTTAATGCCCCTCATTGCCTATGAAATGGTGATTTTATCCTTAAAATATGGCAATACATCTGTTTCTGCTTATGGCTACAGCTTATATGGATTACTGCTTTGCGGAGTTCAAGGCAAAATTGATGTCGGCTATGAATTTGGGAAATTAGCATTAAATGTAGTCTCACAATTTAATGCTGAAGAATTAAAACCAAAAATTCTCACAGTAGTTAGCGCCCATGTGATGCACTGGCAAGAGCATATTCAAGAAACCTTAATTACGTCTAAACAAGGATTTGCCAGTGGTTTAGAAACGGGAGATTTAGAATATGCTGGTTATTGTGGATATATCTATCCTTATCACTCTTTTTGGCTGGGTAAAGAACTCTGGATTTTAGAAAAAGAACTGGTTGCTTATTGTGAATCACTGAAAAAAATTCAGCAACAAGTCGCCTTTACTTGGAATTCTATATATCTGCAAACAGTATTGAATTTGAAAGGCAGTCCAGAGAATGTTTACTATTTAATGGGCGAAGCTTACGATGAGCAAGTGATGTTACCTACTCATCAACAGGTGAATGATTTGTACACTATGAATCACCTGTTTGTTAATAAGTTGATGCTGGCTTATTTATTTGGTGAATATCAGCTTGCTGTTGAGTATGCAGCAATGGCAGAAAAATCATTAGGTGGTGTCACCGGATTATTTGTAGTTCCCTTGTTCTATTTTTATGATTCATTAGCACAACTGGCAAATTATCAAACAGCTTCCGAAGCAACACAGACAGAAATTTTAGCCAAAGTCAGAAATAATCAGCAAAAAATGGAACTCTGGGCGACTCATGCACCGATGAATCACCTGCATAAATTTTATTTGGTGGAAGCAGAAATACAGAGAGTTTTACAGCGCCATTTGGAGGCGATGGATTACTATGAACTGGCTATTCAAAAAGCCCAAGTTAATGGTTATCTGTTAGATGAGGCTTTAGCATACCAGTTAGCGGGTGAGTTTTATCAGTCTGTAGGGAAAGAATTAATTCAGCAAACTTACATTACTAAGGCTTATTATGCCTGTATTCGCTGGGGTGCGATCGCTAAAGTTAAACACTTAGAAATCCAATATCCTTTTTTAGTCAAACAAACGACAGCCCCCGAAACTGGTACTCTCAAAGTAGATGTTATCCGCACCACAACTCACACTACTACCAGTAGTGGTTTAAGTGATTTCTTGGACTTAAATACCTTCATTAAAGTTTCGCAAGCAATCACCCATGAAATTGTTTTAGAAAACTTGTTAAGTAAGTTAATCAAGATTTTACTAGAAAATGCTGCCGCCCAAAAAGCCGTATTACTACTGGTAAAAGAAAATCAGCTATATATCGAAGCTGCTGGTAATGCTGTGGATGATATGGTCACAGTTTTACAATCACTTCCTATCAATAGCTATCCCGATTTACCTTCATCTGTGATTAATTATGTTTTCCGCACCCAAGAAAATCTCATTTTAAATGATGCAGCCGCAACTGAACCTTTTAGCCTTGATAGCTATATCCAAGCAGCAAAATCCAAATCAATTCTTTGTCTGCCAATTATTTATCAATCACAAATTACAGGGATTATTTATTTAGAGAATAAATTGTCCACAGGGGCATTTATGCCTGAAAGAGTCAAAGTATTGAAAGTTTTGATTTCTCAAATGGCGATCGCAATTGAAAATGCTCGCTTATATGCCAACGAACAAGATAAATCAAGACAATTATCCCAATCTCTACAAGACTTACAAGCAGCACAATTACAAATTATCCAAAGTGAAAAAATGTCATCTTTAGGTAATTTAGTTGCTGGTGTTGCCCATGAAATTAACAACCCACTCAGCTTTATTTCTGGTAATCTAGATTTGGCTAAAGATGCTGTGACTGATTTAATTAATTATCTCCAACTTTATCAGTCTACTTTTCCCAATCCAGGCAGTGAAATTAATGATAAAGCTGAAGAAATAGATATAGATATCCTGTTAGAAGAATTGCCCAAAATGATTAATGGGATGAAAACAGGGACAAAACGAATTCGAGAAATTAGTACTTCTTTGCGGACATTTTCTCGCGCGGATACTAAATCTAAAGTATCAGCCAATATTCATGATGGGATTGATAGTACTTTGATGATTTTACAACATCGCTTAAAAGCTAATTATGATCATCCAGGTATCAAAGTTATTAAAGAGTATGGCAACATTCCTTCAGTAGAATGTTATTTAGGACAGCTAAATCAAGTTTTTATGAATGTCTTGGCTAATGCCATTGACGCTTTAGAAGAAGCCTACTCTTCCCGGCTATTAGCAGATAACACAGCAGATATCACGAATACAATTACTATCAAAACAGAGGTTGATCAAGTGAATCAACAGGTGGTAATTAAAATTAAAGATAATGCTAAAGGGATGACAGAAGAAGTTAAAGCATCTATTTTTGATCACTTATTTACTACTAAGAATGTGGGTAAGGGTACAGGTTTGGGTTTATCTATAAGTCGGCAAATTATTGTCGATAATCATAATGGCAGTTTAACTTGTGAGTCAGTTTTAGGAGTAGGCACAGAATTTATCATTTCCATTCCTATTTCTGGTTAATATAGCAGGGGACAGTTAATAGGTGACAGGTGACAGCTTTAACAGCTTTATGTTGTCTAATTTTTATTATTTATCTATGTCCTAAACAACTTGACAACTGCTATAAATAATTAACAGCAAGTTGCAGCCGAAGCAGAGACGTTGTATACAACGTCTCTATTTATTTGGGATTGTTTTTCGCCTATTTGCCTTTAAGAGATGGGTATTATTTTTTCATATTCTATTTATGAATTTTTTATAGATTGAAAGTGTTTTTACAGAAAATATCTGATTTTTTTGTACAAAAATAGATTTAATTTAGTAATTAAAAATTGGTTGTAATTATCAGTTCCATCCAACATAGAAATTGTTATTAATATTGATATGACCAAAAACAATTAAATAACTTCTTTGGCATAGTTTTTTACTGATACAGGTAACAGAATCTAGCTAATTAAAATTAGCTAGATAAGCGCCAGCTTGCAGTAAGAATTACCAGCGAAAATCCAGACACTTATATAGGCATTGAGACGTTAATTATATGAAAAAAGGCAGAGAAATTCAGCAGGTTGCATCAAATTTAATGTCATTTTTTGTCAAGCGGTTAAGCTTGATTTTGCTGGCTGGTGTGATGGTTATTTTCGTGGGAAGTAAATTCGATGTCGCCAGTGCATCACAACCAAATGCAGAATCAGAAATTGAAAGTTTGTCAGTTTGTTACGCATTAGGAACTGATGCTATCGGTCGCGGGAATCTACAAGAAGGTATAAATACTTACCAAAAATGTTTTACTCCTGATGCTAAAATAACTGCGATTTTTCCTAATGGCGCTCAGGCAACATTTATTGGTGCAGTTAATTGGGCTAATTTTGTCTCTTCAGTATTTACAACTAATGGATATACTGCTACTCAACATTTGCTAGGTAGTTTCAAGATAGATATCAACAATAATACAGCAATTATGTCCTCTTACCTCCATGCAACTCATAAGCTTTCCGATACCAGCATTGACGTTGCTAATGGTACCTATGTAGATAAAGTTGTCAGTAAAAATGGTAAATGGCTAATTAAAGAACGTGTTCTGACATTGATTGATTTCTTAAATCTTTCTTCTCCTGCTTCTCCTGAAGCGGAAGTTTCTTCAGCAGCTAGAAGTAGTAATTCTGTTTCTAATACTTCCTCTAATGATTCTAATAATTCCAAAAAACCACATAAACCACATGTTCCTGGTTATATGTAAGAAAGTTACACAGAGTTTAATTTGGGATTAGTCAACAATTAGGACAGGTATTTTACCTGTCCTAAAAAGTATCAATTCCAAGCATTATATATTTACGTAGAATGGCACAAAGAATAAATGACTGAATAGTTCTGCATTTTTACGTAAGTCAAGCATATATGGTGTCAGCTATATTGCAAATTGAACAAGCTAGTAAACATCTATGGCTTTCGATCAACAGCGTTTTGATAAGCTAATTCAGAGATTAGAAATTTTTGCTAGTCAACAGCCAACTCTTTATAGATTTCACGTTGCATGTCTGGCTGTGTTAGGTTACGCCTACATAGTCATGATTTTAGCTGTAAGTGTGGCATTACTGCTAACTATTGGCTGGTTGATGTTCAATGCTAGATCATTTAGCCGTGGAACTATTAAAGGTGTGATTTTTTTACTAGCGATCGCTATTATATTATTGCGATCGCTTTGGGTATCAGTTCCCCCACCTACAGGGTTAGCATTACGCCGCAAAGATGCACCTAGCTTGTTTTGTTTGGTTGATGATCTCACTACAAAATTAAAGGCTCCGAGATTTCATCATATCTTACTTACCACAGATTTTAATGCCACCGTTGTGCAGAGACCACGCTTAGGTTTATTTGGCTGGTATCAAAATTACCTGATTGTTGGTTTGCCATTAATGTTAGCATTGCCACCTGAACAATTTCGGGCGGTTTTAGTTCATGAGTTGGGACATTTATCAGGAAATTATCATCGCTTCAGTGCTTGGATTTATCGTCAACGTCTCATTTGGTATCGGATTCAAGAATTACTAGAACAAAGTCGCAATGAATCATTGTGGGTAGTTTTTCATAAGTTTTTACAGTGGTATATTCCATTTTTTTCAGCTTATTCTTTTGAATTAGCCAGACTACACGAATATGAAGTTGATAGATTGGCTGTGGAAATCACAGGCGTAGAAAACACCGCCAAATTTTTGATGAATCGCAAGGTAAAAATTAGATTTTTAGAAAACTATTTTTGGTCTAATATTTATCATCAAGTTCAAACAGAAGTTGAGCCACCAAAAACGAGTTATACCGCTATGCAAACAGCTTTAACTCAAGGAGTACCTCTGAGAGAAGCCAGTATTTATTTAGCACAATCACTAACAGAAAAAACGAATTATACAGATACTCACCCTTCCCTCACAGATAGATTACAAGCTTTAGGCTTTGTTCCTGGTATTCAAGAAGAATTATCAGTTGCTGCACCAATGCTGATTAGTGCAGCACAAGAATATTTAGGTCACGCTTTTGAACAAGTTAGAGATAATTTTAGTCAGACTTGGTGTGAGAAAATCGCCACACCTTGGAGACAAAAATATGCTGAAGTGCAACAATCATTAGCTATCTTAGATAAACTCAACTCTAAGGCTGAAAAACAAACGCTATCATTAGGAGAAGCAACGACAAGAGCGTTGTTAACATTTGAGTTAGAAGGTGAAGAAGCAGTCATACCATTGTTGCGCGAAGTAATTAAATTAGATCATACCCACGCTTCCGCAAATTACCTATTAGGGCAAATACTATTAAAACAACAAGATGCTAGTGGCATAGAACATATTGAAAGAGCGATCGCCAAAGATATAGACATTGCCATTGATGGTTATCAAATAATTGGTGCTTTCCTCAAACGACAAGGACAAGATGATCGAGCAGAACTATATCATGAGCTTGCCGAAGAACATTATGATTTGCTCTTACGTGGTCAAGAAGAACGCGCTAGTTTAAATGTAACTGATGAATTTAAAACCCATAGTCTTGCTGATGCAGAAATAACTCATCTACGTCAGCAATTATCTCGCTATCCCAATATTACAACGGCTTATCTAGTCCAAAAAGTTGTGCAGTATTTTCCCGAAAAACCACTGTATATCCTGGCTGTAATGCGAAAATTCAGCTTTTGGGAAAGCAATCACGAAACCGATAACGCACAACTTGTTGACGCACTGTTAAAAGAAATTGAATTACCAGGAGCAGTATTTTGCTTTATTTTGAATACTAATCTCAATTTTGAGAAGAAGTTTAAACAAATACCAGAGGCAACTATTTACCAACAGAAAATTAAAAAATGAACCTAAGAATTCAGGAATCAGGAATCAGAATTCAGAATAGTTAGTAACTCTTTGTCTCGCATGTCTATACAATAGGACTACTACAGATTTTTGCTTTAAGTCTAATGAATTCTGATTCTTCCTCATCGCTGATTATTGACGAACAGATATTTTCTCATTTACCTGTGTTACCGCAAGAAGTAATTGCAGGTTTAGCGGTGTCTGCGGGAGGTCATTATCTGGATACAACTGTCGGTGGTGGTGGCCACAGTCGGTTGATTTTACAAGCTTCACCGGATGTACAGTTAACGGCTATTGACCAAGATGAGGATGCTTTAGCCGCAGCAAAGAAAGAATTAGCGGAGTTTGGCGATCGCGTAGAATTTATTCAAAGTAACTTTGCAGCTTATTCTTTTCCCTCAGCTACTTTTAATGGTATTCTCGCCGATTTGGGAGTAAGTTCTTATCAGTTAGATACTCCCGCACGGGGTTTTAGCTTTCGCAACACTGCAAGTTTAGATATGCGGATGAATCAACAAGCTTCCCTAACTGCGGCGGATGTAATTAATGAGTGGGAGGAAGCGGAACTTGCAGATATTTTCTTTAAATACGGTGAAGAAAGATTATCTCGACGTATAGCTAGACGCATTGTCGAACGCCGTCCCTTTGATACAACAACAGCATTAGCGGAAGCGATCGCCTCTGCTGTTCCTCCCAAATACCGTTATGGTAGAATTCACCCAGCAACCCGCGCCTTTCAAGCTTTGCGAATTGTGGTCAATGATGAGTTAAAGTCTTTAGAAACTTTTTTAGCAAACGCGCCGAATGCCCTGGTTCCTGGTGGGAGAATTGCGGTAATTAGTTTTCATAGTTTAGAAGACCGCTTAGTTAAGCATGGTTTACGCAATTCTCCACTGTTGCGAGTAATCACCAAAAAGCCAATCACTGCACAAGAGTTAGAGATTAGTAATAACCCGCGATCGCGTTCTGCCAAACTGAGAATAGCAGAAAGAGTTAACTGAATATTCAAGCATAATTAAAATAAAAACAGAGTTAGGAACAATGCACATCCTCTCCCTGCAATATCCTGATGACTTACTTATTACTTCTGGTAAATCACCCCAAGCTTTAGAAGCAGAACTCACGTTTTTGCTTGCTGTTAAATTATTTGAGTTACGAAGACTCTCACTCGGTAAAGCAGCGGCTTTTTGCAATATGAACAAACCCCAGTTTATGTACGAACTAGGACGTTTACAAGTTCCTGTGATTAACCTTGATGATGACCAAATCGCTGACGAATTGAGCGATGACTAACTCTGCCATTGTTGCTGAGTTTCTACTCAGCACTCAGCACTCAGCACTTTTAATATCATTAAAATTTATCTCTCCTTTCATAACGGCGGCGATAGAGTAACTCTAACTGTCCACCATACTCTTGAATGCGTGCTAGTTGACGCTGGTAGAGTCCTCGGAAGGTGTTTGCAAACAACAGGGTAAAAATAGCCACGACTAATCCTGATGCGGTGGATACCAAAGCTTCACTAATCCCCGCAGTGACACCTACTGTTTTTGTACTACCTACATCACCAATATTTAGCGAAGCAAAGGAAGTAATTAAGCCTAAAACTGTACCCAACAAACCTAATAATGGTGCAAGACCAATGATTGTATCAAAAATGTTTTGAAAGCGTTTGAGTAAGGGTATTTCGGCTTGTGCTTCACTTTCTAGCGCCAAACGAAACTCTTCTGGTGTTGGTTCTTCTAATTCTAAAGCGGCGAGAAAAATTCGGGCGATGGGTAAATCTGTATTTTGCTGTAATTTGTTTAAAGCACCAACTACATTATCTGAACGATAAAGCTTGAGTACTTCTTTGACAACAGGATTTTGGCGATTGGTAATTTTAATCCAAAAGAAAATACGTTCAAGAATCAAAGCCACTGCTAACAGAGAGAACCCCAGCAGCGGCCACATCACTACGCCACCAGCCGCGAATAAATTGCTAATTTGCATTTTCGTCAAGAGTCAATTGTCAATTTTTCATTGTCAATTGTCACTGGTCATTTGTCATTAGTTTGCTTTTTTATAATTAAGCCGAACGACTAGAAGTCGCGGCTACAAGAACAACGCCTGCCTAGCCTATCGGCAACAGCAAAGCCGAACCCAGGCTATTTGCATATATTAGTCCGCGTAGGCGGACTTCGTTTGTGTAGCCCCAGACTTCCAGTCTGAGGGGCATTTTGCTGGGGGGTTAGGTTTTTGATTACTGAATCGATGCTCTACTTTAGTGCATTGTTGTTGCTACATCTACACCATCACTTTTGAGTATTCCATCTTCCATATAAATGATGCGATCGGCAATATCTAAAATCCGGTTGTCATGGGTAACTAGCAAAATTGTACAGCCTTGTTCTTTAGCGAGTTTCTGCATTAATTCCACAACATCGCGTCCAGATTTTTTATCGAGTGCGGCTGTTGGTTCGTCTGCTAAGACAATTTTAGGATGACTGACTAAGGCACGAGCGATCGCTACCCGTTGTTTTTGTCCACCGGAAAGTTTCTCTGGGTAATAGTTTACACGTTCGCCTAAGCCAACTGTTTCTAGCATAGCGATCGCTTTGGCATCCATATTTTCATTCAGGTATTCATCATGCAATTCTAAAGACATACGGACATTCTCTCTGGCTGTGAGAAAGGTCATCAAGTTATGCGCCTGAAAAATATAGCCAATTTGACGACGTAGCACTGTTAATTTGCGTTTACTCGCACCACAAATTTCTTGTCCTAAAATTTTTAAACTGCCTTCTTGGGCAGATCGTAGCCCCCCTAATAATGTTAACAAAGTGGTTTTACCGGAACCAGAGGGGCCAGTCATAATTACAATTTCACCAGCATTAATCTCTAAATTAATATCAAATAAAACCTGTTTTTTTAAACTACCTTCCCCAAAGTAATGGTTTAATTGATGAACGGTAATTACAGGTTCTAAATTACCCAGTGAGTCGGAGGAATTTACAGGCAGAGATTCTTGTAACATAAAATTTGGATGGTTAGAAAATATCAGCAGGGTCAGCAGCACTGAGTTTACGCATCGCGATCGCACCTGAGCCTGTACACATAATTAACGTCAAAACAAATACATTAATAGCCCGTTGCGAACTCATCACGATAGGCAGCATAGTGGCAGCATAGGTAAGTTTGTATAGGCCAATAGATAGAAAAAATGCTGGCAGAAAGCCTAAAATAGCCAGAAATAATGCTTCTTGGAACAACACTACTAACAAATAGCGATCTGTATAACCCATTGCTTTTAAAGTTGCATATTCTGGCAAATGGTCGGAAACATCGGAATAAAGAATTTGGTAAACAATGACGATACCAACAATAAAACCAACTCCTACACCTAACCCAAAAATAAAGCCAATTCCTGTACCACTAGACCAGTAGGCTTTTTCAATTTGGGCAAATTCTTCTGGAGTCAGGACAACAACATCTTTGGGTAATCCTGCAATCAGTTGCGCTTGTAATTTTTTTGGATCTGCGTCTGGTTTGAGAGCAATTAACCCAACTTCAATACTCTCTGCTTTGCGTTGGGGAAAAATTTGTAAAAAGGTAGAGTCACTGGCAATCACATTACCATCAGCAGCGAAAGACGCACCATTACTAAACACACCCTTGACGCTGACATTTTTACTGTTCAATTCCGTTTCAAACTTGCCAGTTTTCTGAAAAATCTCCCCTACAGCGCCATATTCTGGACGACCTGCTTGGTCGAACAGCACTTGATTCAATTGTTTAATTTGGTCTAGGTTGTTTTGAATTTCGGGAAAATTAAAAACAGATTTCGCTGGATCAATCCCCCAAACTAAAATGGCACGTTCTAATCGGGTGTCGGGATTGCGCCATTGTCCAGTGCCAATATAAACTGGGCTTACCGACTGCACACCCTCATAACCTAATGTTTGGTACAGTCGCTCTCTGGAAAAGCTTTTAACAGAGAACAGGGTTTGAAATTGGGGATTAATTAATACCAAATCTGCTTGTAAACTGCGATGTGGTTTGATAGCCGCATCAAATAATGCTCCTTCAAACCCCATCTGAATAAATATCAGCATATCGGCAAAGGTAATACCTGCGACTGCTACTAAGAGGCGAGTTCTTTCTTTTAATAATTGTCGCCATGCTAATGGCGTTTTGAGAAATAGTTTCATATTGGTTATTTGTCATTTGTTATTTGTCATTGGTGTAACTTTCCCCCACTCCCTACTCCCTAAATTTCAATGGCTGTTTGCACTTGCAAGTTTGTCAAACCTGCAACTTTTTTACTATCTTCAGGATTGAGGCGAATTTTGACTTCTATAACTCGGCTATCTAAGTTTTCTCCGGGTTCGTTGCTAAATACGTTTTGGCGGTTGACTTGTAAGCCAACATAGTAAACTTCACCGCGCAGTTCGCCGTTAAATGCTGGACTGGTGACTGTGGCTGTTTGTCCGAGTTTGACTTTGCCGATGTCTGTTTGATAAACTTCGGCAACTGCAATCATTTGTTCGGTTTGCGCTAAGTCTGCAATGCCCTTGTCACTCATTTTTTCACCCACTCTGGTGTGAATCTTGAGGATTTGTCCAGTCATTGGCGCTCTAATATAAGCTGCTTGTAGGTCAGTCTGGGCGCGTTTGAGTGCGGCGATCGCATTTTCTACTTCCATTCTGGCGGCTTGCACATCCACAGGACGGACTTCGGCAATACTGGTGAGTGTGGCTTTGGCTTCGGTAACTTGTTTGTTCCCAGTGGCGTTAATCCGCGCTAAAGAAACTTTCGCTTCTGCTAGTTGTCTGCTGGCGGTGGAGTTAATTCGCCCTAAAACTGCTTTGGCTTCGTCTAGTTGTTGTTTGCTTGTTTCAACAATCAAGCGTTTACTGTCAAAGGCAGAGTTAGAAATTGCGCCTTCGGTATACAGTTTTTGATAACGTTCATATTCAGCTTGGGCGTTGCGGAGTTCTGCTTCCAGTTTCCGAATGCTGGCGGCTTGGGCGATTCGATCGCCTTCCCATTGCGCTTCAATCCGGGCGATCGCTTCCCGTTGTCCGATAAAATCTCCTACAGATTGAGCCTGTAAACGCTCGACGTTGGCTCTTTGTGCTTGAATTTCCCCAGCTTTTGCACCTGCTTTAACTTGATCCAGTCTGGCTTGGGCGACACGCACTTGTTTCTCTGCTTGGAGTACGGCAGTTTCTAAGCGATCGCGCGAATCTAAAATGGCGATGATCTGTCCAGGTTTGACAATATCACCTTCTTGCACCCGAATTTCCTGGAGGCGATCGCCATCCAAAACTAAGGGCGCAGATAAGCTAATCACTTCTGCTTCTGGTTCGAGTCTGGCTAAAGCTGAAACCTTTGGTACTGAGGCGGTTACAGTCGTCGGTTCTTGAGAAGCTGTGCGTCCAATTAACCCAAATTGCGAAACACCATAAACCACAATTCCCCCAGTAATAGCCGTAGCCCCAATCACTAAACCCAATAATTTTTTATTGGCAGATTTCAATAGTAGATTTTGTCCCATATTCCCCTCTAGAAATTCAAATTGCTAATTCTGAATTGTGCTGTTTTGTTGCAAATAAGCTGTCAACATTTTCCCCAGCAACGTACATTGCTCTACAAAATCAATAGTTTCATCTCCACATAATTTCTCCAAAATTAATCCATTTACAAAGCTCAAGACAAAAGAAGCTAAAACCTGATCTTGAACTCCCAAAAAACTACAAGCAGCTTGTTGATAGCGTTGATTAGCACGTTTAAAAACACTGCTTTGATGTCGCAGTTTCTCTGAGTCTTGATGTTGACAAAAATCAACCCAAACAAATGTCCACTTAATAAAGTAATCCTCGTTTTTTACTAGATATTTCCCTAAAGCTGTCATTGCTTCTGACAGAGTTTCTTTACCTTCTAGTTCTGCCAAAGCCGCACTCACATCTTGCTGTGAAATTTCCTCTACTAATTGTTCAAATAAGGCTTCTTTACTAGAAAAGTAGTGATACAAAGTCCCTGTCGAAACCCCCATTTCTTGAGCAATCTGCCGCATAGTCACCGAGCCATAACCTTTTTGAGCAAATAAATCAAAGCATTTGCTGAGAAGTTCTTTCCGGTATTGGTCATGGTCAACAATTTTGGGCATAAGTCAAATGATTGTGGATTTGGGATGTAAATCTGGGGGCGATCAGTTTTTATATCGAACGTTCGTTATTTATAAATCACTACGTAAGAACATGCTTACACAAGGCATTAATGAAAACATAGGCTACACAGAAAAAAGTGAAATCCGTTGGTCTGATGTAGTGTGGTTTAACTATGAATAGGTTTTGAATACAGGCAACTTGCTAATTCACAGCAGTCTATTAGCAGTAAATGTTCAATTTACACTTATATACACTTCTTAATGTAGGCTTTACTGTTGGCGATGTCAAGCAGAATCACATTCGCATTTAGGGTGCTTATTTTATGTCTTATTTTCTCTGACAAAGTTCTGAGCAGAAAGCCTTCGAGCAACGCCAGCTCGCTCAAGCAACTGACTCGACTTTAAGCTTTGTCAGTACAAAGGACTAATGACTGTTTGATTCCATTATTTGGTTTAACTGTTGTACAAAAGCTTTATGCTCAGGAGAACTCAGGCCTGTCTGTAATACAGTTAATACCTGCTGCATATCACCTGCTAACAATGCCGACCTATCTAACCACAAGCCTGGAAAGACTTGGCTTTGAAATATCCCAGCTTGATTCGGTTGCAGATTCACATATTCTCCTGCTTCCAAACAGAACCAATCAATCTGCTGGTCAAAGACTTGCCAGACAATATACTCTTTAATGCCATTGCGCCGATAAGCACGCTTTTTGTCACCTAAATCAACTGTGGCACTACTGGCGGCAATTTCGGCAATTAATTCTGGTGCGCCTTCTATATAACCATCCTGGCTAAAACGAGATTGTCCCCCAGCTTGAGCATCAATCAATAACAGCGCATCGGGTTGGGGTTCATTGTCTAAATCAAGGCGCACAGTCGGGTTATCACCGAGGCGTACTCCTGGGGTTGCAATTTTGTAATTCCATAACCAGCCCATTAAGTCGGCGTGGGGTTCAGCATGGGGTTCAAAACGCAGAGGTGAAGCCATGTAGACAGTTCCTTCAATTAATTCAGCTTTTTTTAACTTAGGCATGGCATTGTAACGCCGTTCAAATTCAAAGCGAGTCAAGCGATCGCCATTTTCTAAGGGAGGAACTGTCAAACGTAGAACCATAATTATGGCCGCAACCTTTATTTTTATCCTAATTAATACCCTTTCACCCCCACACCCAATCCCTGACAGGTGTAGGTTTTTTACGTTATGCTCCAAAAACCTTGATTTAGGGTGTAAGGGTGTAAGGGTGTATGTATCTAAAACTCCTACACCCCATACCCTTTCACCCCTAAACCCGACCTCCACAGACAATCTTGGTGCGTAAGTCCTATATATCTAGGCAGTCACTTCTTCTGGCTGTTGCTTTGTTTGCAAGGATGCGTAAAGACGATTCAACGCATTAACATAAGCTTGCGCGGATGCTACTATGATGTCTGTGTTGGCTGCATGACCAGAAAATACTCTTGATTCGTAGCGCAAGCGAATAGTGACTTCGCCTATGGCATCAATACCAGCGGTTACTGACTGCACAGAAAATTCAATTAACTGATTAGGTACGTTGACAACGCGGTTAATTGCTTTGTAAACTGCATCAACTGGCCCAGTACCAATAGCGGCATCAGTTAATTCTTCGCCATCTGGGGTGCGGAGGGTGACTGTAGCTGTGGGACGAGCATTACTACCGCAGGAAACTTGCACCAATTCTACTTTAAACAAATCGGGTGCTTGTTGAATTTCATCATTGACGATTGCTTCCAAGTCCCAATCAGAAATTTCTTTCTTTTTATCAGCAACCTCTTTAAACCGCACAAAGGCTTTGTTTAATTCGGTTTCGGATAACTCAAAGCCCAATTCTTTTAAGCGGGTGCGGAAAGCATTTCTACCGGAATGTTTGCCCAAGACAATTTGATTGTCTGTTAAACCAATCAATTGGGCATCCATAATTTCGTAGGTGAGTTTATTTTTTAATACCCCATCTTGATGGATACCAGATTCATGGGCAAAGGCATTTGCGCCGACAATTGCTTTATTGGGTTGTACTAGCATTCCTGTCAGACTTGAAACTTGACGGGATGTTTTGTAAATTTGTCGGGTGTCAATATTTGTTAATGGTTCTTCGGAATCAACGTGTCTACCTAAGAAGGGATTGAAATATTGACGGCGGACGTGCAGCGCCATGACTAATTCTTCTAAGGCGGCATTTCCGGCACGTTCTCCAATGCCATTAATAGTGCATTCTAATTGCCTTGCGCCATTTTTGACTGCTTCTAAAAAGTTAGCAACGGCTAAACCTAAGTCGTTATGACCATGAACGGAGATAATTGCTTGATCAATGTTGGGGACATTTTCTTTAATGCCCTTAATTAATGCCCCAAATTCGCTGGGAGTTGTGTAACCCACAGTATCAGGAATATTAACTGTAGTGGCCCCAGCCGCGATCGCCCGTTCTAATACTTGATACAAAAACTCTGGATCAGAACGCCCTGCATCTTCCGGCGAAAATTCCACATCATCTGTAAAAGTCTTAGCATAAGCGACCATTTCTTCCGCGATCGCCACTACTTCTGGTCGCGTTTTTTTCAATTTGTATTGCAAGTGAATATCAGAAGTTGCAATAAATGTATGAATTCTCCCCTTCGCCGCCCCTTTGATGGCTTCGGCGGCTGTTTTAATATCGTCGTGTCTGGCTCTAGCTAAACTACAAATAATCGGGCCATCTTCTGTCCCTACAGTTTGAGCAATTTTACTGACTGCTTCAAAATCTCCTGGACTTGCAAAGGCAAAACCAGCTTCAATCACATCTACGCCTAAACGGGCTAGTTGTTTAGCGATCGCCAGCTTTTCATCTATATTCAGCGTCGCACCTGGGCATTGTTCACCATCTCGGAGTGTCGTATCAAAAATGATAATTCGCTCTGGTTTATTCATCTTTTTGGTTTTTTGTTTAGGTGTAGTTCTTTTATTTTAAATATTTGTAACCTTAGTTGTTTCGCTCTTATTTTTGTAAATAATTATTGCTAAGGTACTTGACCATCCACTTTTTCTATTTGGTCTCTAATATCATTCAAATCTATATATCTGTCCGTAGCATTACGCAGCTCTCTGGCAATCATTCCTTCTGTAGACACTACTGTAATATGTGTATTTTTAGATCGTAATAGTTCAATAGCTCGTTCAAAATCACCATCACCACTAAATAAAACTACCCGATCGTACTGGTCTACAGTATTAAACATATCTACGACAATTTCTATATCTAAATTTGCTTTTTGGGAATAGCGACCGGAAGTATCATCATAGTATTCTTTGAGAATTTTCGTTCGGACTGTGTAACCTAGACTGATGAGAGCATCTCGGAAACCTCGTTGATCTTGCGGGTCTTTTAAGCCCGTGTACCAAAAAGCATTAATTAAAGTCGTCTCTGATTGCTCATGTTTGAAATATTCTAATACTCGCCGAGGGTCAAAAAACCAGCCATTTTTTTGTTGAGCATAGAACATATTATTTCCGTCTACAAAAATAGACAGACGATTCATAGGGGAACCCATAAAAATTTACACCTAAAATATAGCAATGAATTTAGATTGAACAATAGATTATAGCAACTCTTAAATCATAAATTTGCTAATAGCTGGGAACGAGTTCCCCATGTATAGCCTTTATCTTACCTCTTGCAAAGCATAAATTTGACGCAAACATCAACCCAAGCTGCTGGGTGTGGGATAGTTTAACCTCTAACACTATATAAATATGTCCTATGATCAAAATCTACCAATAAAGTTGACTGAGTAACAGCATTCTTAGTGATATAAGTGTCAATTTTACTCCTAAAGAGGTAAGGCATCGGTCTGAAAGGAGGATATTGGCTAATGCTCATATATACATACAGTTGAGTTAAGTAAAGTTATCTGTTCAGGCAAATGTAGAAACGAGAGGAAACTGGGAATCAAAGGAGAGATTTCAAGTATATTAATCCACATATCGGTTTTCCTGTTAACAAAATCAGAGGCGTTTTGGCAAATGTAACCCGGACACAATCAGCTGGAGTCATTTCACAAATCAAGCTTACTGGATAATAATTTATAGGAGGCTCACATCGCATCTTGAGAGGTAAAAATCTTGCTGCTATGCAATGCAGAATCAGAATATCCTGACAACAGGAGATGTTTAACTCAGGAGTGGAACCTCAGAAATAAACAATTAATTGTCTATCTCTGACACCTTTATATCCTTACACCATGAAATCAAGTTTCAGCGACAAATTTGCCACAACCTCAGCTTGTGCGGAGGGTATTGCCTGGCTTGGACTCCAGTAAATAAACAATCAATGCTCAAACTTACTCAGTAAATAACTCAGGCTGTCTTAGAGTTGAAAGCCTTTCCCATTTAGATTTGTCAAAATTTCCAGAGCCAGAGAAGATAGATTACAAATGTATAAGATTTTCATTGAAGTTTTATTTCAATATGTTTTTAGTAGAAATGAGACTAAATAAATCAAGTTGTCTGTAAACCAATTATTAACACGATATGGCAGAAGAACCTATATCTACCTTCAGTAAAAAAAATGTATCTACTGCCAATACAACTTCAGGCAAACCCACAAAAGTAACTCTGACAGCATCACAGTCTAAACTTGTGAGTCGCTTGAGTCATTTTTTCGTGGCTGTATCCACAATGGGGTCAGCATTGCTGACTACTTCTGGCGTGGGTTGGGTGAATTTGATGGAGAGTCAGATAGTTTCAGCGTTTTTTCAGCTGCGGGGTGTGATAACACCACCAGCCGATATCGTGATTTTGGCAATTGACGACCAGTCAATTTCAGTTCCCGAACAGTACTATAATTCAGACCCACACCAGTATGCCTACCTAGAACCACTGAAATCTTTTCCATTTAAACGGGCTGCTTATGCTCAAATTATCGAAAAATTAGTCAAAGCTGGGGCGCGGGCTGTGGCCGTTGATGTAGTATTTGACACACCCAGCAGTTATGGCAGTGAGGACGATCGCCAACTGCAAGCTGTCTTAAAAAAATATGGCAGCAAAGTGACTTTAGCCGCACTGTATGAGAGTTTTGAGAGCCATCAGGGTACTTTTACACAATTGACTCTACCGCAAGAAATGTTTCAAGTTGGTGGAGTAACAGTTGGTTCTGTGAATTTTCCCTTAGAAGCAGATGGCAAAGTTCATAAATTAGCCAGTGAATTTCCCAAGTTGTTAGCTGCTAATGGGATGTTAATGGAGAAAGCGCCATCTTTTGATGAAGCAGTTTTAAGCGCAGCCAAAATTAAATATCCGCAGCCAAAAGGCGATCGCTTATATTTTTGGGGGTCAGCCGGAACATTTGAGCAAATTCCCCTGTGGTATGTTCTCGACCCACCAAATTGGAATAATTATTTGCAGCAAGGTAGAGTTTTTCAAGACAAAATTGTTTTGATTGGCTCTACAGATAAACTCAACAATGATTATCATCCGGTAGCGGCGGTGAATCCACCAGAGAGGATGGCGGGAGTCGAAATTCATGCCAATGCGATCGCTACTTTAATGCAGAATAAAGCGATCGCCCCAGCAATTTCTAGTTCAGTACTGCAAGGATTGTTTGTGCTGGTTTTAGTTGGCGCTACCGTCTACGTTGCCAATAGAACTAAGAGCAATATGAAACGCTTTGTGATAAGTTTAGCCGCAGCTGGCATTTGGGGAGGAATTAGCTATGTGTGCTTTATACACGGTCAGTTAATTTTTCCCACTGCCATTCCAATGATAGCGATCACGTTCAACGGATTGTCTTATCTGGGAATAGAAGTTGCTAGAGAAAAATTGCGAACCCGTCAATTAGTCACAATCTTTCAGAAATATAAAACATCTCCCGTTGTTCAAGAAATTATCAGCCAACAAAACGACTTACAAGACTTACTCCAGAAAAGGGATTTAGCCGTATCTGGCAGAATCCTCGCCGGACGCTACAAAATTGTCAAAGTTCTCGGTTCTGGTGGATTTAGCGAAACCTACATCGCTGAAGATATGCACCGTCCTGGTTATCCACGCTGTGTAGTCAAGCAACTTAAACCAGCCAACACCCAAGCAAAAAGTTTAGAACTTGCCAGACGTTTATTTCATTCCGAAGCCGAAACCCTCGAAAAATTGGGGACTCATCCGCAAATTCCCCAACTCTTGGCTTATTTTGAACAAGATGATGAATTTTATTTAGTTCAGGAATATGTCATAGGTCATTCCTTGATTAAAGAACTACCATCCGGTCAAGGTTTAAGAGAAACTCAAGTCAGAGAAATTATCAAGGAACTATTACAAATCTTAGTCTTTGTTCACGACAATGGTGTGATTCATCGAGATATTAAACCCAGTAATGTCATGCGCCGCCAAACAGATAACAAACTCGTCTTAATTGACTTTGGTGCAGTCAAAGAAGTCTCAGTTCCAAAACTAGAAAATTCCGAACAAGCGCCTTTTACAATTGGTATTGGGACAAGAGGCTATGCACCTAACGAACAATGTTTTGGTCGTCCGCAGTACAGTAGTGATATATATGCGATCGGGATGATTGGGATTCGCGCCTTAACCGGAATTGCTCCCCATGATATGAATAGAAATGAGGATGGCGAATGGCAATGGAAAAATCAGGCAGTTGTCAGCGATGGCTTCGCTGAGATTTTAAAAAAAATGGTACTTGATGATTTTAAACAACGCTATCAATCAGCATCCGAAGTGTTAGCTGTACTTGATAAATTACAAATTTATCCAGATACGAATCTTTCACCACAAAATGATAATTCAAACTTACCTACTATACCTTGGTTGGGAGATTAAGCAGGAAATTTGTAAATTTCAAAAACCAATATTTTAACCAACAGCATAATCAGTAAACTGACGCATATAAGGCGAATGAAAACCTAAAACAATATCTTGCTTCGGCACACCCAATTCTACTAAATCAGCAGCGATATCGTCTTCTGTACTATTCCATTGCAGCCAAATCTTTTCATTTTTAATATCTAAATGTATGACAGGGCCATAAACACGTCTTCGATTTCGCCAACCAACATAAAAAAGCTGATAATGGTCGTGTTCAGTATCAAAAATCAGTTGTACTTCTACATTATCTTCCTCTAAATCTCGCGCTGCATATTCTTTGAGTAATCTTTGGATATACTCTCGATAGATATCTAGCTTTGCCATAGCACAACCTCTTCTTTTTCGTCATCAAAAATCAATAAATTGACTTGACTACGTTGAATGACTGCCTGCACAAATGGCTGTGTCAAAAACTCATCATAAATGAGCCACGGTACCGCTAAGTATAAAACTTGTTCATAGCCAAAGTCAGTTAAAGCATAACGGTAGTTAATATACTGCCCTATAGCTAAATGGAATTCAGCCATCGCAGAAGCACCCAAAAAACTTTTGACTTCAACTGCAATTTTCTGCCCATTGCGTTCAGCTTCAACCAGTTTTTCTGCTCCCAAGTCTATATTTAGTTGTAGAATTAATCCGAATGCGGAGAGGATCATGTGTAATTAGCCACCCGTCTTTTTGCAGGGCTATTTTAACTGCATCATGAAATTTATCTTTCGCTGACATTCTATGCTAATTGTTGCTTTTAAGGGTATTTTAGCAAAGACCCATAGCATTAATATTTAATTGAAAAAAAGTATAAAGGCGGGTGCGGGAATTGAACCCGCTAGTCCCCGGAGATGGTGGAGACGTTAACCGATAACCCTAAATTCTTCGTCCGAAAGGGCAAGTTGCGAACAAGGGATAACCCGCCGAGAAGTGTGAAGTATGAAGTATGAAATTTTATACTTCATACTTCACAATTCTTACAGTTCACCTGTCGCTAACATTTGGATGATGCGAGGTGTACCAGGGTCGAATCCTGCTAAGTCCCAAGACAGTGGATCTTGAGGATCTACCAAGGTGATGCGGTATGGTGTCAAGGTGACGTATACAGCCTTCACATTAGGATTGATTTTTTTGCGATACTCCTGCAAAGCTTGGCTAGGATGCTTGTAACCAGCCCAGCTTTCCGAGTCAGTCCAGAAGCAGACTACATCAGCTTTGAATTTATTTTGAATCATCCAGTCATAAGCAACGGAGGCATCTGTCCCGCCAAAGTTTTGATTGCTGGCTTTACGCACAGCCGAACTAAAACTATCTTTGGCGGTGATATCTAAGTCCCGAAACTCGTTAGCAAAACCGCGAATCATGTAGTTTTTCTCGGCTTTGGCTGTAACAAGTGCCATTGTGGTGGCAATTTCACAGCAACTTAGTCCCATGTCTGCAACTAAGCTACCCATCGAACCGGAAACGTCTACGGCGTGCATGAAAACTTTGCCTGTGGGTTCTACGACATCAAAAGACAACTCAACGGCTTTTTCTAAGATGTCTACGATGCGAGGAACGGGAGTCCAAGTTTTCTTACTGCGTCCCAGTCTTCCCCCAGACTCGTAAGTTTTGAGGGCTTTCAAAACATCGATTGGGTGAATGCGACCTTTACGCAGATGTTCTTTATTGTTGAGAACTCCTTCCACTCTTAGCAAGTTGGCGCTTTCATCAGCCCGTAATACGCCCAGTTCAGTTAGTGAACCCAGGTTACGCAGCATTGCACCGATGGGCATTTCTTGAAATAGCAACTGCCAAGCAGCTTTGTCCATATTGCCCACGGGTGCAGCCATTTCGTGGGTTAAGCGTCCTTGCAAAATTGCTTCGTGAGTTTGCTCAGGGTTGCGCTTTAGCCATTCATACCACCAAATCTGCGCCAATGCTTGCGAGGGTATCTCTGTGGGCAATTCCTCCCAACCTCTGACAACCCATTCAAATAATTGACGGTGATTTTCTGTAGGTGGTTTGACGTGGAACAGGCGCAAAGCATCGCGGTGAGTGAAGCCTTGGCGTTGTTGATATTTCAAGAGTTGATAAGCCAAACCTTTGACATCTTCTCTTGATAGCCAAGTTTTACCTGCTTCCCGCACAACTTTACCAAAGCCCCGCAGAGATTTGGTGTAGTTCAACCATTCGTAGAAGTGGCTACCTGTACGGACAACTTGGGGAAAGATTTCCGCAAAAGCTTGTTTGGCTTCTTTTGTTTCACCCATCGACAGTAAGACCAAAGCTAGGATAGGTGCGCTGTTATAGATAGCTCGTCCATCGCTGGCATAAAGAATTTCTTCCGCTACACGGCTGGGATTTTCGGCAACAGCTTGGTTGACAACTGCTACAAAATCTTCAGTTAATTCTTGTTTACCAGCATAGTAGGTGCTTTGGGCTGTCCCAACTAACAGACAGCGCCGCAGCATCTTCCATAAGCCAGCATCAAACATCCAGCCACCGGAACGTCCTTTGATCATCTCGGTTTCCCGTCCGGGGATGGGCTGAGTTTGTGGCGTGCTGGTTTTGTTTCTGGTGAAGAAGTTGTAGTTCATGGTTTCATCTCCCGGCCCTTGCGGGCAAAAATGAAAGGTGGCAGGGCAGGATTTGAACCTGCGACATCCCGCTTGGAAGGCGATAACCCTCATTCTTCGGCCTTTGCAGGCAAGGGGTGAACAAGGATGTTTAGGCGCTCTACCTACTGAGCTACCTGCCACATGAAGAATTTTGGATTTTAGATTTTAGATTTTGGATTAAATCTAAAATTAAGTTTTGGGTGGCGGAGCAGGATTTGAACCTGCGACCTCTCGAACCCTAATCGATAACCCTCAATTCGTCGGCCTTTGCAGGCAAGGAGTGAATAAGGGTAAAGCACTCTACCACTGAGCTACCCGCCACACAAAAATTTTGGATTTTGGATTAAATTTAAAATGAAATTTGGTGTGGCAGGATAGGAATCGAACCTACAACCCTCCCGATTATGAGTCGATAACCCTCATTCGTCGGCCTTTGCAGGCAAGGAGTGAACAAAGATGTTTTTGGCGCTCTACCATTGAGCTACCTGCCACATAAGAATTATTTTTTACTCAGCACTTTGTTTGGAGTGTAGCGGAGCAGGATTTTCACCTGCATCTCCAGAATTTTGTCTCAAGGATGTTTAAGTTATTTGCGATAACCCTTGATGTGTCGGCCTTTGCAGGCAAGGGGGCGCTCTGGTATTTGAGCTATCCGCTACAGTTTTTGGCTAACTCCTTTGGGAAAATCAGCTTGTAGTATTAATGTAATATATGTAGTTTTAAACGTCAATAGGTTGAGTCAGTGAGAGATAAATATTTTTAACGCCAAGGTGCGCTGAGATTTGTTGAATATAAGATGAAATACTTCTTAATGTTTATGTAAAGTTTTTGTTTTTGCTGATTTTTGTTATCAGGCAAAAATTTTTTGCCTATTTTTGCCGGAAATGTGGGGTGTTTGGGTTTTAGGTGATTAAAATGAGCGATCGCACACCTGCTTTTTTCAGTGATTTTGCCAAAAGATACAAAAACCAGTCCCAATTTTTGCCAATATAATATATTATTTCCCAAAAAAATTCGCTTGGCAAAAATCGGCATGAGTGAAAAAACAATGGAAAGTGGCGGGAAAGGTTTTCTCGTTCTACTTTTGCCAATATCGTTTTTAATAATTTTCCTGGTTTCTACCTGGAGATTTTTGCTGGCGCTGGTTGTTTTGATTATTGGTTTCAATATCTGGCAACAATATCAATGGCAACAATGGTGTCAGCGAGTTAACCCGGTTTTCCATCAGTTAGTTCGGGAAAACCAGGGCAAAATTACACCAATGGACTTGGCAATGCGGGGTAGTTTTCCTGGCCCAACAGCAAAACGCTACCTGGATGGCAAAGCTTCCGAGTTTGGTGCAAGTATAGTCAATGCTGGTTCAGGCAATGAGGTGTATTACTTTATTACTGCCAGTATTTTGGGTAATATTCTTGACAGTAGCGAGCCTGTCAAAACTTTGTCTGCTCAACCTGTAACAACGGCTGCGCGATCGCTTTTAGCACCGCCAGCAACTCAAACACTATTAGCAGAACCAGAAGTTGAATTAGCAGCGCCAGCAACTCATACAGAAGTCAAACCCAATTTAGCAAAACAGTTAGTTTTCGGCTCACTGATTCAATCGGAATTGGCGAAACGGTTGAATGTTTATTCCAGCACTGTCTACAAACGGCGTAATGATCCAGATTTTCCCGAATGGACTCGCAGCCGTGATCCTGATGGTATTGCTTGGAGTTTCTCGGAAAAAACAAAAGAGTTCTTTCCTTTAGAAGAGTCATGAATGATTAGGGGTGAAATCCGATCAGGAGTCAGAATCCAGAATCAAAAATTTATTCTGACTCCTGAGTTCTGACTTCTGAATACTTCAAACTTTTAATCCGATCGCTTCGGTGATCGAGTTTAATTTATTCTGCTCTAACTTAGTCAGCAAACCAGTTAAAATTCGGCGCACCATCAAGGGGCCTTCATAAATCCAGCCTGTATAAACTTGAATGAGGCTGGCTCCCGCAGTGATTTTTTCCCAAGCGTCTTCTGCGGAAAATATGCCACCAACCCCGATAATGGGAATTTGCCCTTGGGTTTGCTGCCAAATAAACTTGATAATTTCTGTGGAGCGATCGCGCAATGGCGCACCACTAATTCCGCCAGCTTCATCTTGCGGGGGTTTCCCAGTTGGGTGAATTAGCTGGGTTTTCAAGCCATCACGGCTGATTGTGGTGTTTGTGGCAATAATTCCTGCTAATTGGTAGGTTTTAGCCAAGCCAATAATATCGGCGATCGCTTCCCATTCTAAATCAGGTGCTATCTTGACAAATATTGGTCTATGTGTATTGTTTTCTTTTTGTAGTACATCCAAGATAGAACTGAGCATAGCGGCATCTTGGAGCGATCGCAATCCTGGTGTATTGGGTGAAGAGACATTCACCACAAAATAATCGCCTAATTCTTTGAGTAAGCGGAAACTGTTGAGGTAATCTTCAGCTGCGGCTTCTAAGGGGGTAATTTTCGATTTACCTAAATTTATGCCGATGGGTATTGTGTGAGTCAAATCTTTTTGTGCTGCTAACCTAGCAGCCATGACTGCTGCACCTTGATTATTAAAACCCATCCGGTTCAGGACAGCTTGATCTACAGGTAAGCGAAATAACCTTGGTTGGGGATTTCCTGGCTGGGGGTGAAAAGTGACAGTTCCCAACTCAGCGAAGCCAAAACCAAAGTTAGACCAAATTTTTGCCCCTACCCCATCCTTATCAAAACCGGCTGCTAAACCCAAGGGGTTGGGGAAATTTAGCCCAAACAAATTTTGTTCCAGACGGCGATCGCATAGACACAAAGACTGTTGTAAGCTTTGATTGACTAAGCTCGCCGGAGCATTATTACTTTGTGATAACCAATCTAGACTGCGAATAGCCTGCTTATGTAACCACTCTGCATCTGTTTTCAGTAGGTTGAACAGTACGGGACGAAGGGCAATTTGGTAAATATCCATGTGGGGAAGTTAGGGAGTGGGAAGAGGAGACAAGGGAGACAAGGGGGACAAGGGGGAGAATTTTGGACTCAGAACTCAGCACTTTCAACACAGCACTTTTTCAATCCAACATCTAAAATTTAAAATCCAAAATGGTATTAGGCTGCTTTTCTGGGCATCTTATATATTAAAGAGCGATGTCAACCAAAAATCCAATGGGGCAGCCACAAAGACCGATAGCAGCCGAACATACAATCATTGCTTTGGGACGTGTCCTCCAAACACTGAGGGAAGAGGATAATGTTGATGTTCTGATTGATACTACTATTGCTTATATTAAAGAGCAGTTCGACTATAATTTGGTTTGGATTGCTTTATATGACCTACCAAAACATACATTAATTGGTAAAGGTGGGGTTGCACCTGATGGTGACACTAAATTTTTACGCAAACAGGTGACACTCACTCCTGGCGGGCTTTTAGAACAAGTAGTCATTGAACAGCGTCCCTTGGGTGTTGCTGATTTGCGGCTGGAACCTCGTGCAGCCGAATGGCAAGAAATTGGTAAAAAATTCAATATTCAGGGAACGATTGTTTTACCTATTCGCTATCGAGACCGTTTTTTAGGTTTATTATTATTTGGTTCAGAACGTTGGGGCTATTTGTTACCTGGTGATGCCAAAGCTCGTTTATTAATGGTTTTGGGCGAACTGGGGGCAGTGCTTTATCAACAAGAATTGAATTTGCAGCAACAGCAAACAAAGCATCTTGATCAGCCGATATTACACTTATTAGAAAACTTACGTACTTTCAATAATATAGACCAAAAACTGAAAGCAGTTGTGCAAACAACACATCAGTTTGTTGCGCCTAGCCGGACAAATATTTACTGGTTTGAGCGCCAAGGGCGTTATTTTTGGTGTCGAATGAGTAATCAACTAGCTAACATCGGTCGGAATAACAGCCAACAGCAACTAGCGGCGGGGATGACAGTCCAGGATTTAAGTGAATTTTATTATGCTTTGTCGGTGAATCAAATTGTTTTGATTGGTGATGAGCGCAGTTCTTTAAAAAGTCATTTTACTGCCAAAGTGTTGGAACGTTTACAGGTGCGATCGCTTTTAGCCGCACCAATTATGTGGCAAAAAGAACTATTGGGTTTTCTGGCGGTAGAAGCCAATGAACCACGCATCTGGACAGAAGCAGACAAAAACTTTGTTCAAAGTGCAGCCGGACTAGTTTCTTTAGTTGCGCCTAGCGAAACTATGGATACTACTATCAAGCAAATTCAAGAAGATGCTCAATTAACTAGCCAAGTTGCCCAAGCGATTTATAACGCAGATGACTTGCAAGCAACTTTACGCGACTGTGCCACTAAAGTTTTAACGCGCTTCGCTGCCACCCGCTTTTTAATCTTACAGTACAACCCCGACCTGCATAGCTATCAAATTATTTTTCAAAGCCAACCCCAAAATCGTCGTCTGCTGACAGTTAGCTTCAATACGCTCAAAGATATGGATGAGCAGATGTTGAAGTCCGCCACCACAGCCGTAGAAGTGCAGAAAGTAGAAGAAGATTTGCGGTTTTTTAACTGGCGACCTTTGTTATTAGAACATGGAATGCGATCGCTGTTGGTTTGTAACTGCGCTCAAGATCATACACCCAACGCCCTGTTAGTGATTGCCCATGAAACAAATCGCGGTTGGGCAACCTTAGACAAAGAATTATTGTGGGCTGTCAGTCAACAAATTGGCGTAATTGTCCGCCAGTGGCAATTAAATGCGGAAGTTGAACAACAGCAAAAAATCCTCCATAGTGTTCAGCGATGCTTACGTATTCTGGAAAAAACCCAAAATGACCCCAGCGATTCAGGTACAGAACGTCTAGAACGCACCGCTATAGAACAAATTGCTAATGTTCTCCATTCTCCGTTAGCAGTGTTGTTATCGTGGTCGCCGGGGGATAACTTTGCCGAAATTATTCCGAGTGTGATTCATGATAGTCGATTTGCGGTTGTGACTGATCAACCAATTCCCATTCACACAGAAGCAATAATTCAGTGGGCATTAGCCAAAGATGATTATGTGTGTGTGTATGCTGATGATTTACCACCAGAAACCAGAAAATGGTTACATGGGCAGAACATTGGTCAAGTTTTAGCGATCGCACTCCGCACTAGTCCTGATTATGCACCCACAGGTGTAGTTTTAGTTGCCGATTACCGAGAACGCTATTGGACAGAACAAAGTCTGAATGCTACAGAAACTTTGGTAACACAATTAGCTTGGTCGCGTCGTCAACAGCAAATCACCAAACTGCTAGAGTCATCAAACCAAGAATTGCGCCAACTCAACTGGTACAAACATCGTCGCCTCGAAGAAATTCAACGCACTGCCACACAGTTATTCAGCCAAATTGAAGACTTGGGTATTCCCAGTAATGAACTGACACAAACACGTTATAAGCTATTACTGCGGCAATTAGACCATAACACCGCCGCTATGACTGGCCTAGTGAAACTTGAGCAATGGCAATTACATCAGAGTTCTGAAACGATGCCCATAGCCACCTTGTTGAAGCGATCGCTCGAACGAGTGGATAATTTACTCAAACAGCGTAAACTCTGGGCAGGAGTGCATGGTTTAGGACAATCAGCGACAGATACAGATTCCGGTAATAGTGGAATCTTCCTCAAAGGACTGCAACCTTCCAGTTATCCATCATCCTTAGCAATTACAGGCGATATCGTTAAATTTGAATTAGTACTATATGAATTATTGATTGTCGCTTGTAACCGTTCTCAAAGTGGCGGCAGAATTGATATTTGGTGTCGTCGCTTAGAAGAAAAATTGCTAGAAATATCAATTACAGATCATGGAATGATTGAACCGCCTTTGTTAGCAGCACTACAAAATAAGACACCTAAAGATGTACTAGCCAGTTCATATCTGAACCAACCACCAGCTTTACACCTGCTAATTTGTCAAAAACTCATGCAACAGTTGGGTGGAAATCTAGATTTTTATCAATTACCAGATCATCGAGTAGTTAGTCGCTTAGTGTTACCTTTAGCTGATTAAAGAAGGCAGGAGTTGAAAGGCAGCAGGCAGGAGGCCGATTAAAGAAGGATAGGAATTACGCAGTGAGAAGAAAAGTGTATGGGCAGAATCAAGTCAAAAGTTAAAAGTTCAAAGTCAAAAATTTTCTGACTTTTGAATTTTGACTTCCCTGTAGGGGTGTATGTATTCAAAACCCTTATACCTTCTTAAACAAATAACCTTTGTACATCAGTCTTGTTCCAGCTCTACATTAAAGTTAAATGGATACAAGCTGGATGGGATAACGATGAGTGTGAAAACAAAGCATCAATTTTCATTTGAGTGGCAGCAAAACCGTTATGCGATCGCTTACGATACAGTCGGTCAGGGTAAACCTGTATTACTCTTACCTGCTTTTAGTACGGTTTCTAGCCGTTCGGAAATGCAAGGAATTGCCGAGCGAATTGCCCATCGTTACCAAGCAGTAACACTTGATTGGTTAGGATTTGGTGAATCTGAACGCCCTGCTTTAGACTATCAACCCGCGCTGTTGCAGCAGTTACTTCAAGCGTTTGTCACACAAACTTTCTCAGAACCAGTGGCGATAATTGCAGCTGGTCATACGGCTGGTTATGCCTTGCAACTGGCTCAACAACCCCAGACTTGCTCTAGCATCATTTTAGTTGCACCTACTTGGCGAGGCCCTCTACCAACAATGGGCGTACCCAAACCACTAGCAACCGCAGTTCGACAATTGGTCAGATTTCCGGTGATTGGTCAAGGACTTTATCAAGCAAATACAACCAAGGGCTTTCTGCGGCTGATGTATGGTAGGCATGTTTATGCAGATAAGTCAAACCTTACGCCAGAGTTTATTGAGGAGAAACAGCAAATTACTCGACAACCAGGAGCGCGATTTGCTCCTGCGGCATTTGTTACAGGTGGACTTGATCCAGTGCGCGATCGCCAGCAATTTCTCACACTACTGCAATCTTCAACTGTGCCTGTGCTGCTCATTTTAGCAGAGCAAGCCCCACCTTATTCCAAACAAGAAATGACAGCAATGGCCGCAATTCCAGACATTCAATCATTAACTCTTCCTGGCACATTGGGAATGTATGAAGAGTATGCAAATGAAGTTGCAGAAGCTATATTGCCCTTTTTAGATAGCAAAATCCAACAGAATGTAATCTAAAAATACTTTGTATTGCTGAATCAAGGTATGAGTTTCTAGGTAGAGACGTTTTATGACACGTCTCTACGTAAGTCGCTGGAAATCAACCAAACTATATTAAAAAATTTAAATTTGCTGGAAACTCTTACCTTGTTATCTCTAAAATTGCACCTACCTACTGAGAAAAATTTTGCTGTTCACAATACTTAAACTACGGGAATAATAAAATTGCTAATTCCAGACTGAGGTATATATAAATGAATACACCTGTGGATATAACAGCAAAAATTCCTGGCTATCAGCTGACAGAACAACTTTATGCTGGGTCTAGAACTGTAGTCTACCGAGGTATTCGAGCCGCAGATGACCAACCTGTAGTGATTAAATTGCTCAATCGAGAGTATCCCACTTTTAGCGAACTTTTGCAATTTCAAAATCAGTACACAATTACAAAAGAACTGGATTTTTCGGGAATTGTTCGTCCTTTAAGTTTAGACATATACCGTAACGGTTATGCCTTTGTGATGGAAGATTTTGGTGGCTTGTCATTGCGAGAATATCTTAAAAATCAAAAATTAACATTACAGGAGTTTTTAATTATTGCCCTGCAAATGTGTGATATTCTTCACTACTTATATCAAAATCGAGTAATTCACAAAGATATCAAACCCGCCAATATTTTAATTAATCCTAAAAATCACGAAATTAAACTCATAGATTTTAGTATTGCTTCGCTTCTGCCTAAAGAAACTCCAACTCTAATTAGTCCCAATATTTTAGAAGGAACCCTGGCTTATTTATCACCAGAACAAACTGGTAGGATGAATCGCGGGATTGATTATCGCAGTGATTTTTATGCTTTAGGAGTGACATTTTTTGAACTGTTAACCGGAGAATTACCTTTTAACAGCGAAGACCCAATGGAGTTGGTGCATTGTCACATTGCGAAAATGCCGACTAGTTTAGAAGGCAGAAGGGAAGAGATACCAAAAGCTTTAAGCGATATTGTGATGAAATTGATGGCGAAAAATGCCGAAGACCGCTATCAGAGTGCTTTAGGATTAAAGCATGATTTAGAAATTTGCTTGTCGCATTTGCAAGCAACTGGAAAAATTGTCAACTTTGAAATTGCTGAGTGGGATATTTGCGATCGCTTCATCATTCCTGAGAAATTATACGGACGAGAAACCGAAGTCGAAGAAATCCTAGCAGCATTTGAACGAGTAGCTACAATTCAAGACTCATCTAATTTCCGCAGTGAATTAGTCTTGGTTGCTGGTTTTTCAGGGATTGGTAAAACTGCCGTTGTCAACGAAGTTCATAAACCAATTGTCAGACAACGCAGTTATTTTATTAAAGGTAAATTTGACCAATTCAACCGCAATATTCCTTTTTCGGCTTTTGTGCAATCCCTCAGCGATTTAATCAGGCAGTTATTAACCGAAACTGACCAACAACTACAAAAATGGCAAGCTAAAATTCTTCAAGCTTTAGGGGAAAATGGTCAGCTAATTGTTGATGTGATTCCTGAATTAGTCAAAATTATTGGTCAACAACCACCTGTGCAAGAATTATCTGGCACAGCGGCTCAATATCGGTTTAATTTATTATTACAAAAATTTATCCAAATATTTGCTACTAAAGAACATCCTTTAGTGATATTTTTAGATGATTTGCAATGGGCTGATTTGGCTTCTCTACAACTCATTAAACTATTAATGAGTGAAGTTGCTAGTAATTATTTGCTATTAATTGGGGCGTATCGAGATAACGAAGTATTTCCTGGACATCCTTTGATGTTGACATTGGAGGAAATTAACAAAAGTAATTCTATCATTAATACAATTAGTTTACAACCTCTCAGCGAAGCAAATTTAAATCGGTTAGTCGCTGATACTTTAGGATGTAAAGCCGAATCATCTTTACCACTGGCGCATCTCATATATCAAAAAACTCAAGGTAATCCGTTTTTCAGCACGCAGTTTCTCAAGGCCTTACATCAAGATGGACTAATTCACTTTGATTTTAATAAAGGTTTATGGCAATGTGATATTACGCAAATTAGCCAGCGATCGCTCACTGATGATGTGGTCGAATTCATGGCAATGCAGTTACAAAAATTGCCAACTTCTACTCAAGAAGTATTACAACTAGCAGCGTGTATCGGCAATAAATTTGATTTAAAAACTTTGGGAATTGTTTGTCAAAAAACAGACCCAGAAGCAGCAGCAGATTTATGGCCAGCCTTACAAGCAGGGTTAATCTTACCTCAAAGTGAAGTTTACAAATTTTATGTAGGGCAAGAAAATCAAAATTTAACTGAGCAAGATGCTGAATTTGTTACCTATAAATTTCTGCATGACCGCGTTCAGCAAGCGGCATATTCGTTAATACCCGATGAACAAAAGCAAGCCACTCATTTACAAATTGGCAGATTCTTACTCCAAGATATTTCTAATGAGCAGCAAGAAGAAAGCATTTTTGCAATTGTTGGTCAGCTTAATTTAGGGCAGAGTTTAATTACTGACATCAATGAAAAACTTTTACTAGCAGAATGTAACCTCAAAGCTAGTCAAAAAGCCCTCCTTGCCACTGCTTATACTAGTGCTTTGGATTATGCCCAGCATGGCTTAAATTTATTAAGTGAATCGGCATGGAATGAGCAGTATTTATTAACCCTCAATCTGCACAATTTAGCAGCGGAAGCGGCGTATCTATCAGGAAATATTGATGCAATGGATAGTTATGCCCAGGAAATTCAACAAAATGCACAAACCCTAATTGATACGGCGAAGATTACCGAAGTCAAACTAGAAGCATACACCAACCAAGGTCAATTTGTGTTTGCCATTAATATGGCATTAGATTTACTGAATCAGTTAGGTATTAATTTGCCTAAACAGCCTGTACCAGAAGAAATTAGCGCCGCATTTCAAGCGATCGCCACACAACTAAATGGGCGATCGGTATCTGAGTTACTGACTCTCCCGCCCATGACTGATGCAATAGCCTTAGTTGCTATGCGGATTTTAGTCAAGGTTGGGGCTGCTACCTATGCTTGTCAGCCAGAGTTATTTCCTCTCGTGACTTTGAAACAACTAGAATTATCACTCCAGTATGGTAATGCGAATACTTCTGTAAGTGGTTATGTTGGTTATGGGCTGTTGTTGTGTGGGGTACTCGAAGATTTTTCCACAGGTTATGAGTTTGGACAACTAGCACTCAATCTCTGCGAACAATTCAATGAACAAGAGTTTTATGGACGTACACTCGTTCTTGCCAATTTTTACATTACATTCTGCACCCATCATCTCCAACAAACTCTTGCACCATTACAAGAAGGTTACAACCGCAGTCTAGAAGTAGGAGACTTGGTATTTGCCGGTTTTGCTGGGTTCACTTATTGTGCCAACTCTTATTTTACTGGGCAATCTTTAAACGACCTAATTCAAAATATCAATACGTACAGTCAAGGTATCCAGCAAATTCATCAGCAAACAGCTTTAAATTTTATCAAAACCTATCAACAAACAATTTTAAATCTTCTAGGAAATGCGGCTAATCCTATTGTTTTGACAGGGGAAGCAATGGATGAAACCAGTATGTCGGAAATACTGCTTCAACTTGGTGATCAAGCAGGATTATGGTTGTTGTTAACAAACAAAGTTTATTTGTGTTTCTTATTTGGTGAATATTCACAAGCTTTAGATGTAGCCCAACAGGCTAAACAATTCTTAGGAGGCGGGGCTGGGACATTCAGTGTAACTTTGTTGTATTTTTATGAATCACTGGCACTGTTGGCGACATCAGGTGATGCTGAAATGATCGCAGCTAATCAGCAAATGCTGTGGAAAAGGGCGCTGGCTGCACCGATGAATTTTCAACACAAGTATGACTTAATTCAAGCTGAACAGCATCGAGTTTTAGGTCAAAAATTGGAGGCGATGGAATTATACGATCGCGCTATTGCTGGCGCGAAAGCAAATGACTATATTCAAGAAGAAGCTTTAGCTAATGAATTGGCGGCAAAATTCTATCTTGATTGGGGTAAGGAAACAGTCGCCCAAGCATACATGCAGCAAGCGTACTACTGCTATGCTCATTGGGGTGCCAAAGCTAAAACAGACGATTTAGAAATCAAATATCCCTACCTGCTGCAACATATTCTGCAACAGCGAACACTTAACCTAAACCCCCAAGAAACCATCAGCAACGCTACTATTGCTACCTATACTAGTCAAGCCTCAACTTCTAATAGTGGCAGCTTTTCCCACAGTCTGGACTTGGCAGCTATTCTCAAAGCCTCAAGAGTTTTATTAAGTGCGATCAAACTTGAGGAATTGATTACAAATTTAATGCAAGTATTATTGCAAAATTCTGGGGCGCAGAAAATAGCACTCATTTTGCCAGAAAATGCAGATTGGGTTGTGACATCTGTGGCTACAATTGACGATGTCGAACAGTCTGTTTTCTCACCCCATGATCTCGACAGTAGTCACGATGTCCCAATCAAGATGATTTATGCAGTTAAACATACTCTGCAACCAGTGATTATTCACAATATCACCAAAGAAAAAACCTGGACAACAGATAGTTATATTCAGCAGTCTTTACCCAAGAGTATTGTTTGTCATCCCATTGTTAATCAAGCCAAACTTGTCGGTATTTTATATTTAGAAAATAGTTTAACCAGCGAAGTCTTTACTAGCGATCGCATCGAAATTATCAACTTACTCTGCACTCAAGCGGCGATTGCTTTAGAAAACGCCCGGTTGTATCGAGATGCTCAAAACTATGCTCAACAATTAGAACAATCTTTAGCGCAACAGCAAGCCAGTCAAGCTCAATTTCGCAATCTGGCAGATAATATTCCGGGTGTGGTTTACAAGTTCCGGCTTGCACCTGATGGTTCGATTTCTGTTCCTTACATTAGCTCTGGTTGTTATGAACTGTATGGCGTAAATCCAGAAGATGTTATGGCAGGTAGACAAACCCTTTATACTTTACACCATCCTGAAGATGACCCATTGATTGCCCAAGCAATTGCTGAATCTGCCCAAAATTTAACGCCGTTTGAGCGAGAATGGCGGATTATTTTACCTTCGGGAACAGTGAAATGGATTCAATCGAATGCGCGTCCTGAACTGCAAGCCGACGGCGGAATGATGTGGGATGGGGTAGTAATTGATGTGAGCGATCGCAAACTTGCAGAAGCCGAACTCAAACAAAAATCTCAGGAATTAAAACAAGCACTCTCTAATTTGCAACAAGCTCAAATACAAATGGTGCAAAGCGAAAAAATGTCTGCATTGGGTAACTTAGTGGCTGGAGTTGCTCACGAAATGAATAATCCTTTGGGTTTTATTGTTGCCAGCCTCAAACAAGTTAAACCAACTCTTGTTGATATATTTACACATTTGAAATTATATCAAAATAGCTTTCCTGATGCGAATACAGAAATTCTCGATCATGCTAAAGTAATTGACTTGGAATATAGTTTAGAAGACTTGCCTCAAATTATTGATGCAATGGTCATAGCGTGCGATAGATTAAAGAATATTAGTACTAGCCTCCGGACTTTCTCTCGCGCCGATAAAGACTACAAAGTAAGATTTAATTTACATGAAGGCATTGATAGCACAATTTTAATTCTCAAACATCGTCTCAAAGCTAATAACCAGCGTCCAGCTATTGAAGTCATAAATAATTATGGTGACTTACCTCAAGTTAACTGTTTTCCTGGACAATTAAATCAGGTATTTATGAATATTCTGGCTAATGCTATTGATGCTTTAGAAGAAGCAAGTATTGGCAAAAATTTCAAGGAGATTCAATCTCAGCCAAACTGTATCACAATTACAACTTCAATAATAGATAAATATGTCAAAATTTCAATTGCTGATAATGGCAAGGGAATGAGTGAAGAAATCAGACAAAAAATCTTTGACCATTTATTTACTACCAAAGCAGTAGGAAAAGGTACAGGTTTAGGATTGGCGATCGCCCGACAAATTATCGAAGAAAAACATGGCGGTGAAATCACCGTTAATTCTGTTGTTGGTACAGGAACTGAATTTATAATTACTCTACCTATAGCATAATTTCTCACGTTATTCTTAGCTTTATATCAACAGGAATGATAATACCAATTCTGCATGAAGATGCACTGAATTAAAGAACGAACCGCAAAGAGCGCATAGACGCGATAGCGGGTTCCCGCAGGGTAGAGCGCGAAGAGAAGAAAAAATTACTAACTGAACCGTATTGTACTAAAAGAGGTTTGAGCGCAGCGATGTACTGAGCCTGTTGAAGTGTCGAAACCCGCCAAGCTCAAGTTAGGTTTAATTCAGTCCTTCTACTTATCATGTTCTGTGAAAAAATTATCATTAAGACCGCACTGCTTCCTCTGCTCCCTCTGCCGCCTTAATTATAAGTCTTCTACAGGAAAATTTATCACGCTGGAATTTCAATTACAAATTCTGTTCCTTCTCCTAAAACCGAGTAACAACTTAACTTGCCACCGTGGGTTTCTTCAACTATTTGCCGAGCGATTGCCAATCCTAATCCTGTACCTTTACCAACACCTTTAGTAGTGAATAAATGGTCAAAGATTTTTTGTCTGATTTCTTCACTTATGCCTTTACCATTATCAGCAATGGAAATTTTAACAGATTTATCTAAGAGCAATGTTGTAATTTTAATTTGGTTAGGATGAGCTTTGATGTCTGCAAAGCTTCTACCCGTATTCCCTTCTTCTAAAGCATCAATCGCATTAGCGATAATATTCATAAATACCTGATTTAACTGACCAGGAAAACATTCTATTTGTGGTAAATCTCCATATTCAGTAATGACTTCTATCGCTGGTCGTTGTTCATTTGCTTTTAGGCGATGTTTGAGAATTAAGATTGTGCTATCAATACCATTATGAAGATTGAACTGGACTTTGTAATCTTTATCAGCACGGGAAAATGTACGTAGGCTGGTACTGATATTTTTCAGGCGATCGCAAGCTATCATCATTGCATCTAGAGTTTTCGGTAAATCTTCCAAGAGATAAATTAAATCAATTTCTGCGGCATGGTCTTGAATTTCATCACTGGGATTTTCTAGGGTTGCTTCATAGAGTTTTAAGTGTTCAATAATATCATCCAAATTGGGCTTAGTCTGCTTGAGAGTTGCGGAAATAAAACCCAAAGGATTATTCATTTCATGAGCTACGCCAGCAACTAAATTACCCAAAGCAGACATTTTTTCACTTTGGATAATTTGCAATTGTGCTGTCTGTAATTCTTGGAGAGCTTGTTGCAAGTCTAAGGATTTTTGTTGTAAAGCCAGTTCAGCTTGTTTGCGCTCATTAATATCTCGCATCACAACTACTGCACCAACTTTGTTACCCCAAGCATCAAAGATTGCTTGTCCACTGGCTAACAAAATTCTCGGTGTACCATTTTTGGGAGCAATTACCATCTCGACGTTTTCGATTTTTTCCCCTTGCAAGGCACGAAATAAAGGAATTTCGTGGGTTGATAATGGTGTTTGCCCATCAGGCTGATAAAGGTCAAAATATTCTGCCCATTGTTCAGGGGGTAATGATGCTATTGGTAAGCCATGAAATTCATAAGTTGCTTTGTTAAATAAGGTCAATTTGCCGTTAGCATCACAAACAACAATTCCATCGGTAATATTATCAATGATGACATTTAAAAATTCTCGTTCTTGAGCCAGAGATGCTTCAGTTTGTTGTAATTGTGCCAGGGATATTTGTAAGGAATGGGATTTTTCTTGTTCTCGCTCATAAAGTCTGGCATTTTCTAGCGAAATCGCTGCTTGTGTGCAGAGTAAATTCAACAGTTCGACGCGATCGCTAGTGAAGGCTCCTGTTGCTAAATTATTCTCTAGATATAAAATACCCAGCAATTTACCTTGATGCAAAATTGGACTAACCAAGATACTCTTAGGCTGGTGACTTACAATATATGGGTCGTTGGCGAAGGTAGAATCTGCTGCTGCATCCAATAGGACAATAGTTTGCTGGCTGTGCTTGACTTTGTAAATTAACTTGTGGGGAATTTCTTGACTCTCTTCAACCGGAATTCTCTGCAATACAACTGGCGGTTTTCCTTCTATCATCAAGCCTTTGACAAACAGGCGCTCATCTCGAAATAACATTAACACACATTTATCAGCCCCAGCATTTTTCACAACAATAGTCAGCAATGTTGACAGCAGTTTTCCTAGTTCAATTTCACCAGTTAGAGCTTGATAAGCGGTGAGAATTGCTTTTAAATCCAGGCTATCGGAGATACTGCTGCTAGAAGTGGAGGAACTGGTAGATGTGAAAGTTGCTGAGGCCAGGATAGTTTCTTTAGTGGTAATGGTTGAACGAGTTGATTGTAATATCGGTGTAAGTAATTCGGGATAGCGTGTTTCTAAGTCGGCAATTTTGGCTTTGGCACCCCAACGGGCATAGGCATAGTAGGCTTTAATCATGTATTCCTCGGCGATGCGCTGTTTATCCCATTGCAGATAAAACTTGGCTGCTAATTCTTGGGCGAGGGCTTCTTCATTGATAAATTGATGTTCTTTCGCCAGATTTATCGCTTGGTCATAACAGTCACTGGCGGCAAATTTTTCACCCAAAACTCGATGACGTTCAGCCTCGACTAAATACCATTTATGCAAGTGGTTCATCGGCGCATCACACGCCCATTGGTGTAGAACTGTTTGGTGGCTGGCTGCAACCGCCAGCAGTTCGGCTTGTTCTGGTTCTGGCTGGTTGGGGAAAAGCCCTAGATAAGTCAGTGCCGCATAAAAATGGAAAATCGGCACAAAAATCGATCCTGATACTGCCATTAAACAAGGTTTGGCTTGGTCAATATAGTTGCGTGCATTTGTATAATTAGCAAAATAGCAAGCAAGTAGCAGTTTATAGATATAAGCTTGGGCGATCGCAATCAAGTCATTATCCTGCTGGTGTTTAGTCAGCATCAATGTTTCATTGTAGGTATCACCAATCAAGTAATCTGGTTGGCTGACTGGTTCAATCAGATTTTCTGCCGCTTGTTTGCCCAAATTCAAATATATTTGAGCCGAGTATTGTTTTACCTGAGCCAATGCCTGACTATAATCAGCCATAGCTGGAACAAAACTATGCAGTTCTTCACCAGTGAAAAATCTGCCATCACTATGACCACCCAAAGCAAAACCAGCGTGTAAAAAATCTCCAGTTTCGATGCCAGTTTGGTAGGCGGTTAACAGCAAGGGGATGGTGGCATCTAATCGTTCTTGATAATGTTGAATAAAACAGCCAAACAAAGAAAGGACGACGGATTTATGCTTTTGGATATGAAATTTTTCGAGTAAGTTGATAGCCAACTGACCGAAAGCATAGCCTGTGACTGGATCTTCTAAGAATGCACACAATACCATTCCGTGAATACCATATCCAGTTGTGGATGCCACACTATTACCTGATTGCAGAGATAAACTCACCATCATTGAACTTAACCAGGGTAGTAAACCGGGCATTCCTTGGATGATAGGTGAAAACAACATTCCCAACACTTCGATTGCTGCTTCTGTGGTGGGATCTGTCATTGATGGCAAATTGATCAAATCGGCAATTTTTCTGCCTGCAAGTTGAGTATTGAGGTTTTGTAAGATTTTGCCAGTTAAGGCTTGATCAGGTGCTTGTGGCAGTTCAACCCCCAATTGTGCTAATACTTGTCTGCCAACTGCGATCGCCTCCAACACATTACTTTGTAAAACTTGGGCGGCAATTTGAATTTCATAAATTTTAACTTTATCTAGAATGGTGCGAGCTGATAGCAATACTATGGTTGCTATCTGTTCCATATTTTCAAAATCACTAGTTAAATAACTCGCTTCAGCCACCGCAATATGAAGATGCAACGCCAATTCATACTGCTGAATCCAACAATTTTCTTGTAATAATTCTAGTCCAGTTTGGAAATATATCCTGGCGGCGAAATATGCTGTCGAATTTCTCGCTTTAGTTCCTGCTTTTAAGTTCAGTTGTGCTAATTGTTCCTGTGCTTTTGGTTCAGCGATTAACTGAATGCCTTGATTCAAATGTCCAACAATATCAAAGATTTTTTCTTCTTGTTCCGTTGCAGATAAATTTTGTTGGAGTAATTGTCCAATTTGTAGATGAGTTGCTTGTTGTCGCTCTTGAGGAATCAGCGAATAAGCGGCTTGCTGTACTTTGTCATGTAAAAACTTATATTTTGCTAATTGTTGAGTAGTATTACCTGGTTCTAGGGTTAAGCGATCGCCCTCAGTTGCCTGATAAAATTTATAAACTTCACTAATCGGTAAAATTAATCCTTCTTGCAATGCTTTCCACAAATCAGCAGCAGTTTCTATCTCTGACTGCTGAGAAACAATTGCCAAGGTTGCTAAGTCAAAAGAGTTCCCAATACAAGCAGCTAATTGTAAGATATTTTGCGTTGATTGTGGCATCTTTTGTAATTGCCATGCCATGAAAGCCACAACATCATCTGTAAGTGCCAGTTGATTTACTTGCGTAATATCACATTGCCAACAACCCAATCCAAAATCAAATTTAATAATATTTTCTTGATGTAATGATTTCAAAAATTGGGTAGCAAAAAACGGATTACCATAAGTTTTTTGATAAATTGATACAGAAAGATTCCAAGCTATATTTTCTGCACACTTGAGTGTGTCTGCCACTAATTGATTTAATTCTATTTGATTGAGTGGTGCTAAAGTAATAGTATTAATCGTGGCTTGTGTTTTTTGAATTTCATTCAACGTCAAAATTAATGGATCTGCTGGTTTGACTTCATTATTACGGTAGGCTCCTATTAAGAATAGATACGCTGTATCAGACATTAAAATCTGAATTAAGTTTAATGATGCTGAATCTGCCCATTGCAAATCATCTAAAAATATCACTAAGGGATGTTCAGCACAGGTAAATACTTGCGTAAACTTTTGAAATAATAAATTAAATCTATTTTGTGCTGCTGTGTTGGCTAATTCTATAGCAGGTGGCTGTTTACCAATAATGGTTTCTAATTCGGGAATAACTTCCACAATTACCCCGCCATTTTCACCCACAGCCTCTAAAATTTTATTTTTCCATTGTTGAATTTGGGCATCACTTTCAGTTAAGATTTGACATATCAAATCGCGGAATGCTTGGACAAAAGCACCCAAAGGAATATTCCTTTGAAATTGGTCGTATTTACCTTTGATAAAATAACCTCGTTGTCTGACAATTGGTTTATGAACTTCATTCACAACTGCTGTTTTACCAATTCCAGATAGCCCAGCAACCAGCATCATTTCGGTTGCGCTTTGGCTCACTCGCTCAAATGCTTGTAATAGAGTTGAAACTTCTGCTTCTCTGCCATAAAGTTTATCAGAAATAATGAAGCGATCGCATATATCTCGTTGTCCAATTTCAAAATTTTCAATCGCACCTGTTTCACGGAGTTGAGATAAACATTTTTCTAAATCATATTTTAGTCCTAAAGCACTTTGATATCTGTCTTCAGCATTTTTCGCCATCAATTTCATCACAATATCAGAAATTACCTGCGGTATTTCTTCCCCTCTACTTCCTGCATTTTGCTCACTGAGCGCAGTCGAAGTCTGGTCACTGAGCGAAGTCGAAGTGAGCCTCCTGTTTTCTAAACTAGGCGGAGTTTTCGCAATATGACAATGTACCAAATCCATCGCATCATTCGATTGAAAAGGTAATTCACCTGTGAGTAATTCATAGAAAGTCACACCCAAAGAATAAAAATCAGTCCGATAATCAATTGTGCGATTCATTCTTCCGGTTTGTTCTGGAGAAATGTAAGCAAGTGTCCCTTCTAAAACTTTAGGATTAACAATTGCTGGCGTTTCTCGCGGTAATAAAGAGGCAATACTAAAATCAATTAATTTAACTTGTTTGGTCGCAGGATTAATTAAGATATTACTGGGTTTAATATCTTTATGAATGATCCGCTCTTGATATAAGATATCTAAAGTTTTGCTAAGAGCGATCGCAATTTCTAAAAACTCTGGGAGAAATTTTTCTCTACCCTTAGCTTTCCATTCTGGAAGAGAAATTCCACCAAAATCTTCCATGATTAGCGCATAACCATTTTTGTATGTTTCCAGGCTATAAGTTTGAATAATCAGAGGTGAGTTGAGATTTTTCGCAATGCTGTATTGATTGCAAAAAGATAAAAGTTCACTAAAACTAGGGTAAGAATTTTTTAGCAGTTTAATGACTACAGGTAAATTGTCAGTTTCTCGTACCGCCCGGTAAACTACAGTTCTAGAACCATCATAAATTTGTTCGCCGACTATATATCCGGAAATACTAACTGGAGTACTAATCATAACTGCATTCAGGCTGGAGAATTTCTGACTTTAGTATTCCCAAATTTGTCTAAGGGACTTTAAAAAGCAAAAAAGTTGATCTGAACTGTTTTGAATGATGTGTGTACGGGAATAATAATTGAGTATATTTCGTAACTCATTAGTATGCTCAGTCTTTTCAACTACAAACTCACCGAAGAACTATACAATGGCTCTAGAACCATAGTTTATCGAGGATATCGAGAGACCGACTCATTGAGAGTAGTCATCAAACTGCTGAAAAATCCTTACCCAAGCTATCAAGAACTATTATCATTTTGTAATCAGTACACCATTACGAAAAATCTCAATTCTCCTTTGATAACCCAAACATATAGCCTAGAATCTTATCAAAACGGTTATGTGCTAATCATGGAAGATTTTGGTGGAATCTCTCTCAAGCAATGGCAGATACAACAAAACCAAGCATCTCTACAAGAATTTTTAGAAATTGCAATTTCACTGTGCGATGCACTTGATTTACTATATAAAGAACACATAATTCATAAAGATATAAAGCCAAGTAACATATTAATTAATCGCGAAAGCCAACAAGTTAAATTAATCGACTTTAGTATCGCCTCATTACTGGCAAGAGAAACCCAAACCATCGTTAGCCCTAATGTTTTAGAAGGAACCCTAGCTTACATTTCCCCAGAACAAACAGGAAGAATGAACCGAGGCATTGACTACCGCACCGACTTCTATTCTTTAGGTATAACATTTTATGAATTACTCACAGGAGAACTACCATTTCCATCAAATGATGCAATGGAATTAGTACATTGTCATCTGGCCAAACAACCCCGACAAGTTCATCAAATTAACCCCAAAATTCCCCCCGTACTCTCAGAAATCGTCAGCAAATTAATGGCGAAAAATGCCGAAGACAGATATCAAAGTGTCTTGGGAATCAAATATGATTTAGAAAAATGCTTGCGTCAATTAATAGAAACTGCAATTATCGAAAGTTTTCCTATTGCTCAGAGAGATGTGTGCGATCGCTTCATCATTCCTGATAAACTCTATGGCAGAGAAGCCGAAGTCAATACACTCTTAGAAGCATTTGAACGAGTTAGCCAAGGCACAACCGAAATCATCTTGGTTTCCGGCTTTTCAGGAATTGGGAAAACCGCCGTCGTCAACGAAGTTCATAAACCCATCGTCAAACAGCATGGTTACTTCATTAAAGGCAAATTCGACCAATTTAACCGCAACATTCCCTTCAGCGCCTTCGTCCAAGCCTTCCGCGATTTAATCGCGCAGTTATTAACAGAAAATGATATTCAAATTCAGCAATGGCAAAGCAAAATCCTATCAGCCATTGGTGACAATGGACAAGTAATTATTGATGTCATTCCCGAATTAGAACAAATTCTGGGCAAGCAACCACCAGTCACAGAACTCTCAGGTGTCACAGCCGAAAATCGATTTTATTTAATCTGGCAAAAATTCGTCAAAGTCTTTACCAATCAAGAACATCCCTTAGTATTATTTTTAGATGATTTGCAATGGGCTGATGCCGCATCATTAAAATTGATGCAGCTATTAATCACCGAAAGCAAATATTTATTATTAATTGGTGCTTATCGAGATCATGAAGTTAGTCCCATACATCCATTGATGTTGACTTTGGGTGAACTAGAAAAAACCCAAACCACAATTCATCAACTTCATTTATTACCACTTAGTCAAGAACAAGTCAATCAATTAGTAGCTGACACCCTGAAATGTCCTGAAAATTTAGCTTGGACTCTATCACAACTAGTATCACAGAAAACTCACGGCAATCCCTTTTTTACGACACAGTTTCTCAAAGCCCTGCATCAAGATAAACTGATTCAATTTAACTATGACTTGGGTGGTTGGGAATGCGACATCACAAAAGTCAGTCAACAAGCAGTAACAAATGATGTGGTCACATTCATGACTTTGCAGTTGCAAAGATTACCTTTATCAACGCAATATGTATTACAGTTAGCCGCATTTATTGGGAATCAATTTGATTTGACAACGTTAGCCATTGTTGCCGAAACATCAGAAATTGAAGTAGCGGCGGATTTATGGAAAGCTTTACAGGAAGGGCTAATTTTACCAACGAATAATATATACAAGTTTTATCAAAGAGATGTGAATGATGAAGTGATTATCAACAATAACAATCACAATCATCAAATATCAGTTCAATATAGATTTTTACACGACCGCATCCAACAAGCAGCTTATTCATTAATTCCCATAGAAAAAAAACAAAAAACTCACTACCGCATCGGCAAACTACTGTTACAAAAAATTTCTGTCACTGCGAGGGAAGAGCGGATTTTTGAAATTGTCAATCAATTAAATCAAGGTGTAGATTTAATTACTCAAGCCAGCGAACGGGAGGAACTCGCCCAACTCAATTTGATGGCTTGTCGTAAGGCTAAAGCCGCTACTGCTTATCAAGCGGCGCGGGAGTATGCCACGGTGGGATTATCTTTGTTATCTGCCCAGGCTTGGCAACTCCAATATGATATCACTCTCTCCTTCCATGAATTAGCTGCGGAGTTAGCTATGCTTTGTGGTGATTTTGACACTATGGAACTGTTCATTGATGTTGTGATTGCCCAAGCAAAATCTTCACTAGAACAGGTGAATGTTTACTGCTTGAGAATTGAAGCCAATCACTTGCAGAATAAACAAATTGAATCTGTGGAAACTGGAAGAAAACTTTTACAAAAGTTGGGTGTAACGCTGCCAGAAATACCGACACCAACAGATATTCACGAGTCCATGCAAGAAATTAGCGAATTACTGGCTAACAAAAAAGTTGCAGATTTTGTTCATTTGCCCGTGATGACAGATGCTCATACTATTGCCATTGTTGAGTCTATTCGCAGTATATTGCCAGCAGCTTATGTTTCTGCCTCTCCTATACTGCCATTACTAACTGCTTTATCAGTTAAATTATCTCTGCGATACGGTCATGTTCCTGCTTCTGCTTACGGTTATGTTTCTCATAGCGTCATTATTTGCCAGCTGCTGCAAGATGTAGATTTAGCTGTCCAGTTTGGTCAATTAGCATGGGATGTGATTTTAAAACTTGATGCTAAAGCTAGTAAACCAGAAATATTAATGGTGTTGGCAAGTTTTCTTCTGCATCAAAAATCTCACCTCAAGGAAACCTTACCTTTGTTGCAAGAAAGCTACACAACTGCTTTAGAAGTTGGCAATTTACTCTTTGCAGGCGCTAGTGGTCACAATTTTTGCTTACATTCATTTTGGTCTGGTCAACCGTTGGTAAGCGTGGAACAAAAGATGCGTAATTACTACAGCAGTTTGCTCCAGATCAAACAGATGTCATCAGCAAGTTACTGTAGCATTTATTGGCAAGCTGCTTTAAATTTACTAGGTTGTACGGAAAATCCTACTATTTTGACTGGTTCAGCCCTGCAAGAAGCGGAATGTCTTTCACGATTGCGTTCAGCAAATGATTTTTCTGGTTTTTATATTTTCTACTTATATAAATTGCAACTATGCTATTTGTTTGCAGAACTTGAACAAGCTAATAGTTATACTTTTGAGTGCCGAAACTATTTAATTGCTGCATCAGGATCGGCTACTTTACCTGCTTTTTATTTATATGATTCTTTAGTGGCTTTAGCCCAATTCAGCCCAGATTGTAATGAAGTTGCAACTGTATTAGAACGAGTGGCGCAAAACCAAACTCAGTTGCAGCAATGGGCTTATCATGCGCCAATGAATCACCAACATAAATTTGATTTAGTAGAAGCAGAAAAATGTCGTGTTTTAGGAGAGAAAGTTTCAGCCAGTGAACTATACGACAAAGCCATTGCTTCGGCTCAAGCTCACGAATATCTTGCTGAAGAAGCACTGGCTAATGAACTAGCAGCCAAATTTTATCTTGATTGGGGTAAACAACGCATCGCCCAGGAATACATGATTCAAGCTTACTATGCTTATGCTCGTTGGGGGGCAGAAGCCAAAATTGCTGACTTAGAACAACGCTATGCCGAATTACTTACACCGATATTACAATCAACTCGTGCGACTATTACAACTAACGAAACTATCCTAGCTTCAGCAACTTTCACATCTACCAGTTCCCCTACTTCTAGCAGCAGTATCTCCGATAGCCTGGATTTAAAAGCGATTCTCACCGCTTACCAAACTCTGGCTAGTGAAATTGAACTAGAAAAACTACTGTCATCATTGCTGGCTATTGTTGTGGAAAATGCTGGGGCTGATAAATGTTTGTTAATACTATTGCAAGATAATTCCTTAGTTATTGCAGGCTCAATTACAGAAGGACATCAGCCAATTTTATTGCAGAATATTGCTGTTGAGGAGAGCCAGGATATTCCTGTGAAATTGATTTATAAAGTTAAGCACAGTCAGCAAACGGTTGTGTTGGTGGATGCGACAACTGATCTTAGCCTAGCCAACGACTCGTATATTGTGCGTCAGAAACCCCAGAGTATCTTGTGTAGCCCGATTTTACAGCAAGGCAAGTTAGTCGGTATTTTATATCTCGAAAATAATTTAGTCACAGGGGCATTTACTAGCGATCGCGTAGAAATCTTAAATTTACTTTGCACTCAAGCCGCCATCTCATTAGAAAATGCCCGACTTTATCAAAAATCTCAACAAGCATTGCAAGATTTACAACAAGCACAAATACAAATGGTTCAAAGCGAAAAAATGTCTGCGTTGGGTAATTTAGTCGCTGGCGTTGCCCATGAAATGAATAATCCTCTGGGTTTTATTTCTGCTAGTCTGCAACAAACTAAACCTAATGTTGCTGACCTGACTGAACATCTCAAACTTTATCAAGAAATTTTAGAAAATCCTGGTGATGAAATTCAAGACCATGCTGAAGAAATAGACTTGGATTATCTGTTAGCAGACTTACCCAAAACAATCGATGCAATGGTTATGGCTTGCAACAGATTAAAAAATATTAGTACTAGCTTACGGACATTTTCTCGCGCTGATCAAGATTACAAAGTACAGTTTAATTTACATGAAGGCATTGACAGTACCATTTTAATTCTCAAGCATCGCCTCAAAGCTAACGAAAAACGTCCTGCCATTGAAGTTATCACTAATTATGCTAATTTACCTTTAGTCAATTGTTTTCCTGGGCAATTAAATCAGGTATTTATGAATATCCTGGCTAATGCTATTGATGCTTTAGAAGAAGCAAGTATTGGTAAAAGCTTTGCAGAAATACAAGCTCATCCTAACCAGATTACAATTACCACCGCAATTGTAGATCAATATGCAAAAATCTCTATTGCTGATAATGGTCAGGGTATGAGTGAAGAAATTCAGCAAAAAATCTTTGACCATTTGTTTACTACCAAGGCTGTGGGTAAAGGTACTGGTTTAGGATTGGCTATTGCGCGTCAAATTGTCGCAGAAATCCACGGCGGCAGCTTAAGTTGTCACTCAACTCTAAGCACAGGGACAGAATTTATTATTCAAGTTCCGTTGTAAATTTATGCTCATATTTATCATAAATTTAACGTGGCTGAGAAAAATTGGGAAAAATAAAGCTGTGGCTTATCAGGATTTGGTAGTATGGTTAACACTATGGTCAGCATACCTGGATATCAGGTTACAGAAGAACTCTACAATGGTTCCAGAACCTTGGTTTATCGAGGATATCGAGAGGCTGACTCATTAAAAGTAGTTATCAAACTGCTGAAAAATCCTTACCCCAGTTTTGGTGAACTGGTACAATTTCACAATCAATACACCATCGCCACAAATCTCAACTCGCCCCTAATTATTCAAACCTATAGCCTGGAAGCTTACCAAAATGGCTATGTGTTGCTAATGGAAGACTTTGGTGGTATCTCCTTGAAAGAATGGGTAATCCAAAGATGGGAGTCAGGAATGGGAGACAATTCCCAATCTTTACAGGAATTTTTAGAGATAGCCATTGCCTTATGTAACACATTAGAAATACTGTACCGCGATCGCATAATCCATAAAGATATAAAGCCAAGTAACATATTAATTAATCGCGAAAGCCAACAAGTTAAATTAATCGACTTTAGTATCGCCTCATTACTGGCAAGAGAAACCCAAACCATCGTTAGCCCTAATGTTTTAGAAGGAACCCTAGCTTACATTTCCCCAGAACAAACAGGAAGAATGAACCGAGGCATTGACTACCGCACCGACTTCTATTCTTTAGGTATAACATTTTATGAATTACTCACAGGAGAACTACCATTTCCATCAAATGATGCAATGGAATTAGTACATTGTCATCTGGCCAAACAACCCCGACAAGTTCATCAAATTAACCCCAAAATTCCCCCCGTACTCTCAGAAATCGTCAGCAAATTAATGGCGAAAAATGCCGAAGACAGATATCAAAGTGTCTTGGGAATCAAATATGATTTAGAAAAATGCTTGCGTCAATTAATAGAAACTGCAATTATCGAAAGTTTTCCTATTGCTCAGAGAGATGTGTGCGATCGCTTCATCATTCCTGATAAACTCTATGGCAGAGAAGCCGAAGTCAATACACTCTTAGAAGCATTTGAACGAGTTAGCCAAGGCACAACCGAAATCATCTTGGTTTCCGGCTTTTCAGGAATTGGGAAAACCGCCGTCGTCAACGAAGTTCATAAACCCATCGTCAAACAGCATGGTTACTTCATTAAAGGCAAATTCGACCAATTTAACCGCAACATTCCCTTCAGCGCCTTCGTCCAAGCCTTCCGCGATTTAATCGCGCAGTTATTAACAGAAAATGATATTCAAATTCAGCAATGGCAAAGCAAAATCCTATCAGCCATTGGTGACAATGGACAAGTAATTATTGATGTCATTCCCGAATTAGAACAAATTCTGGGCAAGCAACCACCAGTCACAGAACTCTCAGGTGTCACAGCCGAAAATCGATTTTATTTAATCTGGCAAAAATTCGTCAAAGTCTTTACCAATCAAGAACATCCCTTAGTATTATTTTTAGATGATTTGCAATGGGCTGATGCCGCATCATTAAAATTGATGCAGCTATTAATCACCGAAAGCAAATATTTATTATTAATTGGTGCTTATCGAGATCATGAAGTTAGTCCCATACATCCATTGATGTTGACTTTGGGTGAACTAGAAAAAACCCAAACCACAATTCATCAACTTCATTTATTACCACTTAGTCAAGGGCAAGTTAATCAACTAGTGGCTGATACACTGAAATGTCCTGAAAATTTAGCTTGGACTCTATCACAACTAGTATCACAGAAAACTCACGGCAATCCCTTTTTTACGACACAGTTTCTCAAAGCCCTGCATCAAGATAAACTGATTCAATTTAACTATGACTTGGGTGGTTGGGAATGCGACATCACAAAAGTCAGTCAACAAGCAGTAACAAATGATGTGGTCACATTCATGACTTTGCAGTTGCAAAGATTACCTTTATCAACGCAATATGTATTACAGTTAGCCGCATTTATTGGGAATCAATTTGATTTGACAACGTTAGCCATTGTTGCCGAAACATCAGAAATTGAAGTAGCGGCGGATTTATGGAAAGCTTTACAGGAAGGGCTAATTTTACCGAATAATAATATTTATAAGTTTTATCAGAGAGATATTAATGATGAAGTAAGCATCAACAAGGAAACTCAAAATCATCAAATATTAGTTCAATATAGATTTTTACACGACCGCATCCAACAAGCAGCTTATTCATTAATTCCTCTGGAACAAAAACAAAAAACTCATTACCGCATTGGCAAATTACTGTTACAGAAAATTGCGCCTGCTACCAGACAAGAGCGGATTTTTGAACTGGTGAATCAATTAAATCATGGTATTGATTTGATTACTCTAGCTAGTGAACGGGAGGAACTCGCCCAACTCAATTTGATGGCTTGTCGCAAAGCTAAAGCCGCCACTGCTTATCAAGCGGCGCGGGAGTATGCCACGGTGGGATTATCTTTGTTATCTGCCCAGGCTTGGCAACTCCAATATGATATCACTCTCGCGTTCCATGAATTAGCTGCGGAGTTAGCTATGCTTTGCGGTGATTTTGACACTATGGAACTGTTTGTGAATCAAGTGATTCACCAAGCCAAATCTTTACCAGAAAAGATCCAGGTTTACCGAATTAAAATTCAGTCTCTTGTCTCCCAGAATCAATTTAGCGCGGCTATTGCGATCGCTCAAACAATTTTGCAACAACTGGGCGTAACCTTAAAAGACACACCCACGCCAACAGATATTCAACAAGAAATCCAAGCAATTAATCAACTGATTGGCGACAGAAAAACTGAAGATTTAGTTCATCTCCCATTGATGACTGATGCCACAAAATTGGCAATTGTACAAATTGCTGGTAGCATCATGCCCGTGGCTTACCTTTCTGGTTCTCCCTTGTTTCCCTTACTAATTTCTTTATCTGTGAAAACATCCATTCAGTATGGAAACACACCCTTTACAAGTTATATCTATTGCTCTTATAGTGTGCTGTTGTGTAATTTTTTGCAAGATATTGATACAGCCACAGAGTTTGGACAATTAGCACTCCAACTCACCACCAAATTAGATGCGAAAGCCGCTAAACCGCAAGTATGTCTAATCCTAGGATTGTATATTCGCCAACGCAAATCTCACATCCAAGAAAGTCTACCACTGTTGCGAGAAGGCTATAGCATAGCACTAGAAGTCGGCGAATTAGAATTTGCGGGACACAACGCCCATAATTTTTGCTTTTACGCTTTTTGTTGCGGTCAGCCTCTCATTAATTTGGAACAGGAGACTCGCGCTTACTGCAATGGGTTGATGCAGCTTAACCAATTAACCACCGCTAATTATTGCCGCATTTATTGGCAAGCAATTTTAAATTTACTAGGGTTCGCAGAAAACCCGACAATTTTATCTGGGGAAGGCTTACTAGAAGATGAATTTGTTTCCTTATTGCAGTCTGGGAATGATGGTTACGGATTATATATTTTCTCTTTGTATAAGTTGATGCTTTGTTTCTGGTTTGCAGACATAGAATCAGCCGAAAATTATGCAATGGCAGTCAAAAGCTATTTCATGGCTGGCGCAGGACTAGCTAGTGAACCAGTTTTTTATTTTTATGATTCTCTCCTGGCTTTGGCACAGCAAGGGGAAACATCAGCAGCTTTAGAACGTGTGGAAGAAAATCAAACTAAACTGCAATATTGGGCGGATTATGCACCAATGAATCATCAGCATAAAGTTGATTTAATCGCAGCAGAAAAATATCGAGTATTAGGCAAATTATACGAAGCTGGAGATTTTTACGATCGCGCTATTTCAGGAGCCAAAGTTAACGCTTACATCCAAGAAGAAGCTTTAGCTAACGAACTCGCAGCTAAATTTTACCTCAACTGGGGTAAAGAGAAAATTGCCACAGGTTATATGCAAGAAGCATACTACTGTTATGCTCGCTGGGGTGCAAAAGCCAAAGTCAACGACTTAGAAAAACATTATCCTCAACTGTTGCATTTAATTTTGCAACAACAAAAACATGATTTCAATTTGTTAGAAACTATTGCTACCCATAACGTTACTTTATCCACGCGTACTTCTAGCAGCAATAGCACCAGTTATTCCGAAATTTTGGATCTAACTTCTGTCATCAAAGCGGCGCAAGCAATTTCCAGCTCTTTAGAATTCAATGAATTAATTGCTAATTTAATACAAATTATTCTAGAAAACTCTGGTGCGAAAAAAGCGATATTGTTGCTGCCCCAAAATCATCATTGGCATGTACAAGCCATTGCTGTGATTGAGAATGGAAAATTACACAATATTCTGAAACCACAATTACTCGAAACTTGCCCAGATATTCCCAAAAGAATTATCTATTATGTTAAAAATACCCAAAAAACACTGATGATTGAAAATTCCCAAACAGATATACCAGGGGTAATTGGGGAATATATGCTGAAACATCAACCCCAGAGTGTATTGTGTACACCGATATTACATCAAGGGCATTTAATTGGTTTGCTTTATTTAGAAAATAAGCTAACTGCTGGGGTATTTACTCAAGAACGTGTACAAATTATTAAACTTCTGGCTTCCCAAGCAGCAATATCTCTAGAAAATGCCCAACTTTTCCAAAAAGCACAGCAGGCACTCCAAGATTCTTTGCTCAAACAATTCTCAATTGATCGGGCATCTGTTGGGATTTGGTGGGTTGAAGAAGATGCCAGCATTTTTTATGTAAATGATGCCGCTTGTCAAGATTTAGGATATCAGCAAGCAGAAATTATTGGGAAAAACATTTTTGATTTTGATGCTGGGTTCCCGCAAGAATTATGGGAAGAACATTGGCAATCAATTTCTAAGAAAGGTTTTTGTGTATTTGAATCTTATCATCGGCACAAAGATGGCCATATTTTTCCTGTAGAAGTTACTGTTAACTATGTGGAATTTAATGGTAAAGCCTACAACTTTGCCTTTAGTAGAAATATTAGCGAACGCCAACAAGCCGAAGCTGCTATCAAACAAAAATCCCAAGAATTAGAAGCAGCATTGCAGAATTTACAACAAGCCCAATTACAAATGGTGCAAAGTGAAAAAATGTCGGCTTTGGGTAATTTAGTTGCCGGGGTTGCCCACGAAATGAATAATCCCTTGGGCTTTGTTGCTGCTAGTTTAAAACAAACTCAACCCACAATTGCCGAGATTTTTGAACATTTACGACTTTATCAAGCCATGTTACCGCATCCCAGTGAAGAAATCCAAGAACATGCGGAAGAAATTGATTTGGATTACAGCTTAGAAGACTTACCAAAAGTAATTGATGCAATGATTTTAGCTTGCGATCGCCTGAAAAATATCAGCACTAGTCTTCGCACTTTCTCCCGTGCTGATCAAGATTATAAAGTCAGTTTTAATATCCATGAAGGTATTGACAGCACAATCTTAATTCTGCGCCATCGTCTCAAAGCTAACGAAAAACGTCCGGCTATAGAAGTTATCACAGATTATGGCAATATACCCACAATTGATTGCTTTCCTGGGCAATTAAATCAGGTATTTATGAATATTCTGGCGAACGCTATTGATGCTTTAGAAGAAGTGAAAATTGATAAAAATCAGGTAATTAGACATCAGATTTCAATTCAAACATCTCTGATAAATCAATATGTCGAAATTAAAATTGCTGATAACGGCATTGGGATGAATGCAGAAGTCAAGCAAAAAATATTTGACAACTTATTTACTACTAAAAATGTAGGTAAAGGCACAGGTTTAGGGCTGGCGATCGCTCGTCAGATTATTGTCGAAAAACATGGCGGTTCTATTAAATGCAATTCCTCACCAGGGCAAGGTACAGAATTTGTGATTTTAATTCCAATTAGCTAATAAATATGAATAATATATCCATGCAAAAAGAAATTACTTTAATGCGTCAACAAAATGCTGATTTACAACAACAGTTAGCAAAATTGACTATTGAATCTAATACCAGAATTGCTCAGTTAGAAAAGGAACTGCAAGATACTCAACAACTGTTACAAAACTACCAGCAAGCCGAAATAGAACTCAAAGCTGAACAAGCCGAATTACTCGCCTTGTTTAACGCTATCCAAGATGTAATTATTGTTGTTGATGCCGAATGTAGATACTTAAAAATTGCTCCTAGTTGTGCGCCATTACTGTATAAACCTCCTACAGAAATTATTGGTAAAACTGCCTATGAAGTTTTACCTACCCACCTAGCTGATCTTTTTGTGGGATGTATTCAACAAGTACTTAAAACAAAGAAAAATACCAAAATCGAATACAGCTTGCCCATTGGTGATCAAGAAATTTGGTTTGAGGCAAATATTGCACCAATGACCAATAATACTGTTGTTTGGGTAGCGAGAGATATTAGCGATCGCAAAAAAACTGAAGCCGCCTTATTGGAAAATGAAACAAAATATCGCAACTTGGTAGAAAATATCAGCGATCTCATATTTTCCATGTCATTGGCAGGTACTTTTATTTATGCCTCACCCCAGTACAAAAATATTTTAGGATGGGAACCCTCAGAATTACTGGGTCAACCTTTTGCGCCACTATTGCATCCTGATGATTTACTCTTAGCTCAGAAAAGCGTAGAAGAAATGATAGCAACCAATGGTCAGCGCACCCAAATAGAGTTTCGTCATCAGTGCAAAGATGGTAGCTGGCGCTGGATGAGGTCGATAACTTCTCCGATGCTCAATTCTGACGGTCAAATTATTGGTTTTCATGGTGTTCTCAGCGATATTAGCGATCGCAAAGCAACGGAGGCAGCTTTACGTCAACAAGAAGCCCAGTATCGCAGTATTTTTGAGGCTGTTAGTGATGGCCTTAGTGTTCTTGATTTAGATACTGGTAAAATTGTCGCTGCTAATCCGGCTTTCTGTCAGATACACGGTTACACTCAAGAAGAATTTTTCTACTTAGATCCTACCGATTTTGTTCATCCCAGTTGTTTTGAGAAGTTTGGGGAGTTTATCAATGTCATTAAAATGGGAGGCGAATATCACACTCAGGCGGTAGATATCCGCAAAGATGGTACTTGTTTTGATATCGAAGTTACAGGTAAACTCTTGAACTACAATGGCAAACCCCATGCACTTTCGGTAGTGCGTGATATTAGCCAGCGTAAACAAGCTGAAAAAGAGCAACGCAGATTAACCACCATCCTAGAAGCAACCACAGACATCATTGGTATAGCTGATGTCAACGGAAATAATTGCTATCTTAACCAGGCAGGGCAGAAAATGTTGGGTATTCCCGCTTCCGAAACTGATAAGTTTCATATTAGCGAGGTGATAGAACCCTCGATGTTAGACAAATTTCAGACAGAAAGCCTACCAACTCTACTTGAGAAGGGTATTTGGTCGGGAGAGTCTAAGTTACTTAGTCGGAGTGGCGAAGAAGTTCCCATTTCTCAGGTAATGATTGCCCATAAGAATGAACAGGGAGAAATAGAATTTTTATCAACCATCGCCCGTGATATTCGCGATCGCCTCCAAATCGAAGCCCAACTGCGACAACAAGCCGAAGATTTAGCCCAAACTCTAAAAGAACTGCAACGCACCCAAGCACAAATGGTTCAAGCAGAAAAAATGTCTAGTTTGGGACAATTAGTTGCGGGAGTTGCTCATGAAATCAATAACCCTGTAAATTTTATTCACGGTAATCTCACCCATTTAGAGGAACATACTGAAGATTTATTACAGGTAGTTAATTTATACCAAGCGATGAATCTGCCAGAATTTGAAACGTTGTCGGAAGAAATTGACTTAGATTACATTCAGCAAGACTTACCCAAAATCTTGCAATCCATGAAAATCGGCACTCAACGCATCCGTCAAATTGTCTTATCTCTACGTAACTTCTCCCGTATGGATGAAGCCGAATTTAAAGAAGTCGATATTCACGAAGGTGTAGATAGTACTTTAATGATTTTGCAACATCGTCTCAAGGAAAAGCCACAGTTTCCTGAAATTCAAGTTATTAGAGATTATGGTTCTTTACCTTTAGTAGAATGCTACGCCGGACAACTCAATCAGGTGTTGATGAATATTCTCACAAATGCCATTGATGCTTTAGAAATGGCAACGAGGAAAGAAGAACTACCAACTATTACAATTCGGACTGCGGTGATTGATGCTAACTGGGTAACAATTGCGATCGCTGACAATGGAATGGGGATGTCTGAACAAATTCAAAAACAAATTTTCAATCCCTTCTTTACCACCAAGCCCGTTGGTAAAGGAACTGGGATGGGCATGTCAATTAGTTATCAAATCATTACGGAAAAACACGCAGGCAAATTGGAGTGTTACTCCCAACCAGGACAAGGAACAGAGTTTGTAATCACCATTCCCATTTGCCAACCAATCATGGCTTAATTGATTGTATAAACATCTCTCTCCCTTGTCTCCCTTGTCCACCTTGTCCCCCACGTCTCTTTTATTCACACAGCAACATCACCTCCAGCCTCCCGCCTTTTTCGCAAACTGGTTATAATTATTTTTCGTCTCTCTCAGAAATCAACTTAATATTTTTACAGTATTTATATGGGGCGCTATCGTTCTAAATCTGACCTACCTACAAAAATCTGCCCTGTATGTCAACGTCCCTTCACTTGGCGGAAAAAGTGGCAAGATTGCTGGGATGAAGTGAAATATTGCTCAGAACGTTGTCGCCGTCGCCGTTCTGAAGCAAAAACAGAGTAAGGGGATGAAAAAACTCCTTTCTCAGAGTAAATCTCTGTAAGCTTGCACTCAATAATTATTTGTGTCTGACTTGGCGCTCTTGGCGTTCTTGGCGGTTCGTAAAAAAATTAAGTGCATCTTCATGGAGAATTGGTATCAGTCCAAATTCCTAGTAAAATCAACTGCAATTGAGACGCAAATAGCGCAATAAATTTATAAATGCAGGTAAAGGTGCAACCAAAATTAATTATTCATGGAGGGGCTGGTAGTTCTCTCCACGGCAAAGGAGGATTAGAGGCTGTACGTCGATCGCTCCATGCAGTCATTGAAGATGTTTATGCTTTATTATTATCAGGAACAAACGCTGCCGCAGCAGTACTGCGGGGTTGCCAATTATTAGAAGATGACCCCCGATTTAATGCGGGTACTGGTTCGGTATTGCAATCTGATGGTCAAATTCGGATGAGTGCTGCCTTAATGGATGGGATCTCCGGGCGGTTTAGCGGTGTGATTAATGTCTCACGGGTGAAAAACCCCATCGAGTTAGCCTATTTTTTACAAAACTCCCCTGACCGCGTACTTTCAGATTACGGTTCGGCGGAATTAGCCCGCGAGTTACAAGTTCCCAGTTACAATGCCTTAACTGACTTACGCTTACAAGAATGGATTCAAGAACGGCAAGATAATTTTAAAAGAACAATGGCTGGGGTGGTAGCAGAGCCAGAGTTATTAGAAACCAGCAATGCCGGACGTGGGACAATTGGCGTAGTTGCTTTAGATGCTCATGGTGGACTAGCCGTCGGCACATCCACCGGGGGTAAAGGCTTTGAACGCATTGGTCGAGTCAGTGATTCAGCCATGCCGGCGGGGAATTATGCAACTGGTCATGCGGCTGTTAGCTGTACTGGCATTGGCGAAGATATTATCGATGAATGTTTAGCTCCCAGAATTGTAGTGCGGGTAACTGATGGGATGACCCTCAAAGATGCCATGCAACGCTCTTTTGCTGAAGCCCACGAACATCAAAGAGACTTAGGTGCGATCGCTTTAGATGCCAGTGGTGCGATCGCTTGGGGTAAAACTAGCCAAGTTTTACTCGCCGCCTATCACAACGGTGAAAAAATTGGCGACACTTTAGAAATGGCAGATGGTACGCAAGTCGGCTGTATTTCCTAGTGCTGACAGGACTTACGCACCAAAATTGTCTGTAGGGATTGGGTGCGGGGGTGAAAGGGTATGGGGCGTAAGGGTTTTAAATGCTTACACCCTTACACCCTCATACCCCTGCACCCTGTTCTAAAACCGTTTGAGTTGTAGTTAGATAAGTTGATACAGCCTTTATAGCTCAAAACTTTTCCTACTCAGCACTCAGCACTTTTCTTCCGCCAACCTTGTTTGACTACCTGACGGCTACGAGCAATCACCAAACTATCGTTGGGGACATCTTCGGTAACTGTGGAACCTGCGGCGACATAAACATCATCACCCAAAGTCACTGGTGCAACTAAGACGCTATTAGAACCTGTTTTAGTGCGATCGCCGATTTTGGTTCTGTGTTTTTTGACACCATCATAATTAGCAGTAATTGTGCCTGCACCAATATTTACTTGAGTACCCGCAGTAGCATCACCCAAATAAGACAGATGGGCTACATTAGTTTTTTCGCCTAGTTGTGTATTTTTTAACTCTACAAAATTACCGATACGACAATTTTCAGCCACTTCCGTATGACCACGTAAATGAGAGTAGGGGCCAATGCGAGTTCCGGCTTGGACAATACTATCTGTGACTACAGAATATTGAATGCTGACGTTTTCTCCGATTTGGCTATTTTCAATCAAACTTCCCGGCCCAATGCGGCTACCAGTTTTAATAATGGTATTTCCCCGCAGGTGAGTTTGCGGTTCAATAATCACATCGGCTTGTAATTCTACAGTGTCATCAATGGTGATGCTGTTGGGGTCGATGAGAGTTACACCTGCGGTCATCCACTTTTCTTTGATTCGCCTTTGTAAAATTTCGTAGGCTGTAGCTAATTGTAGGCGATCGTTAACCCCCAAAATTTCTTGCTCATCTGCCACATCCACCGCCATCACTTTCCCAACTTGGGTAACAGCATCGGTGAGGTAATATTCTTTTTGGGCGTTGTTGGCTTCTAAATGGGGTAAAACTTTAGCTAATTCCGGCCAACGAAAGCAGTAAATCCCGGCGTTAACTCGGCGATTTTCTCTTTGAGCAGGGTTACAGTCTTTATCTTCAACCATTTGTTGAACGATGTTTTCCCCATTGCAAAAAACTCGCCCATAACCTTTAGGGTTGGATAAATGTGCAGTCAGAATAGTAGCAGCGTTTTGATTTTGTTGGTGAGTGAGCAATAGCTGTTCCAGCGTTTCAGTGCGTAACAGGGGAACATCACCATTCAGGACTAACAAATCTCCAGTGTAGCCCTCAAGATGGGGAAGTAATTGCTGGATGGCGTGACCTGTTCCCAGTTGTACTGTCTGTTCTACAAACTCTAAGCTAAAGCTTGACTGGATAGCAGCTTTTACTTCTAAGGCTTGATAGCCTACAATCACGATTCGCCTTGTAGGTGAAAGTGGTTCTACACTTTCTAAAACTTTTTCTACTAGCGATCGCCCACCCAAAGAATGTAAAACTTTGGGTAAGCTTGATTTCATCCTTGTGCCGCGTCCAGCCGCTAGAATTGCTACAACTACCATAATCAAAAGTATGAAGCGTGTTCGCCCTTGACGTTCCCAAAGGGTAGTATAGCAGGAGGTATAAAGCAAGTTGCACAAGCCTTAGATGAAGGTAGTCTTTGGTTATACTTCCCACTCCCACTGACAATTTAGAGTTACAACTTCACCGCCGCTTGTAAGTGTAAATAAAATCAGTAAACCGTTCCATCAGTTCGGGGTTACGCCAGCCCGCTTCAGTTTCTTCTCGCATCACTGATAAAGCTTCTTCTGGCGTAAAGGCTCTTTTGTAAGGTCTTTCACTAGTCAAAGCATCATAAATATCAATCAATTGAAATACTTGGGCGAGGAAAGGAATTTCATGACCTTTGAGTCCATCAGGATAACCCGAACCATTCCAACGCTCATGATGATGGCGAATAATCGGAATTACACCCTGCATACTGCGTAAGGGTTGACAGATTTTCTCCCCAATTAAAACATGCTGCTGCATCATTTCCCAATCTTCTAAGGTAAGTTGCTCATTCTTGAGTAGCACTGCATCGGGAATGCCAACTTTACCAATATCGTGAAGATAACCGCCCCACATCAAATCCCGCAGTTGAGAACGAGAAAGACTTAAGTATTCCCCAAAAGCTTGTCCTAACTTGACTAAGCGTTCACAGTGATCTCCGGTGTTGGGGTCTCGACTTTCAATCGCTCTCGCAATGGAAAATAGGACTTGTTCAGCATGGTCTAAGTCTTCGTTTAACCGCTTTTGTCTAACTAAAGACTTCACACGGGCTGCTAATTCCACTCGGTCAAAAGGTTTGGTGAGGAAATCATCAGCGCCCACTTCAATGCCACGAATGCGCGATCGCCGATCATTTAATGCTGTAATAAATATTACTGGAATTAACCTCGTATGTTCGTCTTGTTTGAGCAATTGACATACCTCAAACCCATCCATCCCCGGCATCATCACATCCAGCAAAACTAAGTCTGGTTGTTTTTGGGCAACCAACATCACAGCAGCCGCACCACTGTCTGCTTCAATTACTTCATAACCTTCCATTGCCAACAAAGCCGCAGCAGTCATCCGACTTGCAGCATGGTCGTCAACTACTAAAATTTTTGGTGCTTCAGTATCAAAGAAGCAATTCACTTTGGAGCCTTTGGCTTGTAGATTTCTAGATAATAATGAATTGTAGCCAGAATTAATCTCAGATTTGCTCCAAGAAGACTCTGCTTGTCCCTGTTCAATCATTACTTCTTGCTGGGATAAGTTTAGAGGATACTCCTCTAAATCTCGCCATTCTAGCTCATGATTTGCATTTCCACTATGTACTTTTTTTTTGGTATTTGTTCCACTTAAATTTTGTTGATTAGAATTTGTGGAATTAGCACTCCAGTAAATCACAAAAGCACCCCATTCTTCTTAAACGAACAGTTTCTGTCTGCAAAAATCAAATTTGGCTCTGCTACCATACTCCTATTTGGACTTTGATAAGCTTACTGACCTATTCTTAGGCTGCTTGTTTTTCTCATCCCAAGGATATTTTCTTTATAAAAATATAATTTTACTGAGGGGAATTTGCTGTAAACATCCTAAGTACTCATTCTAGTATCATAAATTCACGCAGATGTTAAATCAGGTGTTTTACGGAGATTGTTTAATATTTCAGTACAGTTACCGCAATGATGTTTTGCTATTGTAATTTGTCTGAAAAATTATATGTTTATTTTGCGGTTTTATAGAACTTTCAAAAAAACATGTCCTCCTGAATAAAATATTTTGACAATCATCATATTCGATCAATATTTATATGAGGTTAGTTGAGGTAACTTATACATCGAAAAACAGGATGATTCTTAAATCATCTGGTATGAAAAACTTTTGATCTCAACATCCAAGAGTTGGGAACTCAGTTTTGCAAGGATTTCAGTTTTGATGACACACTAGTTGGTAATAAAACGTCTACATATATATTTTTAGTTGTTACTTTGCCAAATGGGTATGATTTGAATTAGGAATATATTAGGACTTATGCACTGTACAAAATAACTATTTTGTGCATAACGAAAATATGCCGTTCCAGACCGTTGGATAATCGTTATGGAGCAAGTGCAATCACTGACTCATGGTTAATAATCAAATCTCAAGGTTAGAAAATGTCAAAGCATATTTTATTACTGCTGTCAGTGTTTAAGTCCTCAGAGTGGCTGTTTGGTTTTTCATTAACCAACGTTTTCGCCAACGGGAAGTAGGTTCTAACGAACAAGCTTGTTGTTCTTGTTGTCGGCGCATAATAATGACTTCTGGAGGATCATTTAATTGTGGATCGCGGTAAGGAATTGCGGCACGAGTTAACAAATGTTCTTGTTCTTCCAGGGAAAGAGGCGGCAGTAAATTGCTCAAACACTCACTATTTTGAGGACATACGGCAACTGTACCAGGCGATCGCCTGCCGACTGGGGGCGTAGAACCTATGTTTAAACCAGCTAATTTCATTGCTGTACGTACAGATGCCGCACAAGAATAAGTTGCCAGCCAGCCATTTTTCTGTAGACACACTGAAACTTGCTGAATAAATTCTACAGTCCATAATTGAGGACATTGGGGTGGTGAAAAGGGATCTAAAAAAATAGCATCTGCACAAAAACCTCCTTGATTAACTGCTTGAATTGAAATTCTGGCATCACCAATGAGTAGCTTTGCTTGCAGACGTTCTGTTTGTACTTGCCCTTCAAAAGCTAGTAGGTTCAAAATTGGTGTATATTCGTAATCCCACTGATCAAATAAATGATTGGCGATCGCAGCTTGCGGTACGGATGGATTCAGCTCTAAACCAATTAATTCCACATAACAATTAGGGTTTACTGTCCAGATTTTCTGTAAAGCTGCCGCTGTGTTGTATCCTAGACCATAACAAACATCTAATAACCGCACAACTGGTTGTTGCGCTGCTTGAGCAAGTTGAGTTGGTTCAACAAACTTAAAATAACTTTCTTGTTTTGCACCAAAATGGCTGTGAAATGATTCATTAAACTCTGGAGAAAAAAAAGTAAAAGAACCATCTGCTGTTGCCTGTGGGATAAAATTTTCAAATTCTGGCATGATATTTTTCTATTTAAGTTGATAGTTAATAATTTAAACAATTTGGCTAGTTATAATTGCATCACAATCTAGTATTATGAATAAATTGCGATTTTGATTTTCCGAGTCTTATAAATTCTTATATTTATGGTTAATACTCAAATTTTTGTTTCTCCAGATTGGCTGGTTAACAATTTAAATAACCCGCAAGTTGTCATTGTTGATTGTCGTTTTGCTTTATCTGATCCAGAATTGGGACGCAAACAATATCAAACCAGTCATATTCCAGGAGCATATTATTTAGATTTAAATCAGGATCTTTCCAGCCCTATAGGTAAACATGGTGGTAGGCATCCTTTACCCGATACCCATAATTTAGCGAAGAAATTATCAGCAATGGGAATTAATTCCCAAGCAACTTTGGTGGTAGCTTATGATGATTCTCGGCTGGCTTTTGCATCTCGTTTGTGGTGGTTATTACGTTATTTTGGACATGAACAAGTAGTAGTTATAGACGGGGGTTATACTGAATGGCAAAAAGCTGGATATCCAATTACAGATGTGATTCCAGAACACCAGACAGGTAATTTTATTCCGCAAATTCAAACCGAACTGGTAGTCGATATAGAAGTTGTGAAAAGCCGTAAAGACTTACCAGGAGTTATTTTAGTTGATTCTAGAGAAAGCGATCGCTATCGTGGTGAACGAGAACCCATTGATAAAATTGCTGGACATATTCCTGGCGCAGTTAACTATCCTTGGCAAGAAGTTACAGACTCCTCTGGTTATCTACTTTCCCAACTACAGCACCGTCAAAGATGGGAAAATCTTACCACAGCTCAAGAAATTTTAGTCTACTGCGGTTCTGGTGTCACAGCTTGCGTGAATTTGCTTTCTTTAGAATTAGCCGACATTCACACAGGTAAACTCTATGCTGGTAGCTGGAGTGATTGGATTAGTTATATTTAGGGTTTGCTAAAAAAGTTATTTGGTGGGTGTAGGGAACGGGGAACAGTTTCGGAGTCCTATATTAGAATTCACCAACTCTCAAATTGTAATAAACACTCAAGAACCAGTTGTCAAAATTAATATTTCTATCTGTAGAATCCCCAAAGCTAAAACCACTCTGTAAATTTAAATTACTGGATTTTGATACTCGGTAAATCACATGGCCAAACAGGCGGTGATAATTGTCGTCTCGTTGTCTTTGTGTAAAATCAGCAAGGGTTAATTGATAGTTAATTCCCACTTGTAGCGGTTCTTGTATAGCATAACTCAGAGATAACCAGAAATTATTAATTAGCCGACTGCGACTGTTTGGCTCCGAAAAATTGGCACTAAATTCGTAAAAGCTATCTAGAGTTAATTTAGAATTCAGTGGATCTCGTCTGCCTAAAGATACCCTGACTGAATTTTCATCCAAAAAGCGATCGCCTGCTTGAAACCTACCAACGCTCTTAGCATAGAAAAACTGTTGGTTATTAAAATCTAACTCTGCATACATCCGAGGCGAAAGTTGTTGATAAATCCCAACATTAAAACTGATTTGATTATAGTTAAACCTTGATTGATCAATGTAGCGAATTAAATTCCCATTGATTGAACCATTAATATAAGTTTTAGCACCTAAAGGGAAATAAGCTGAAGCAAGACTCAGACCATAAAAAATTAAGCCATCTTCTCTGGGGAAAAACTCAGAAGAAAAAATGTTATTTGTATGAAAGTAACCTACATTAGCTTGTAGGGAACCTATTGGTTTAAACTTAGCTACCGACGAAGGTGGTTTTGTTGGTGGTAAAGGTCTTGGTCTTACCCTTAATTCCAGTTCTCGGAGACTATTAGCATTAGATGTTGGCTGTTGTTGGGGTAAAGGTCTTTGTCTAACTCTGAGTTCTAATTCTCGTAAATTATCTGTTTGTGGTTGGGGTTTTTGTCTGAATTGCAAAATTCTTCTGAGTCTCTCTAACTGCTGAGTTTTATTGACTGCGGGTTGATCTAACAGTTCTTCGATAATTGTTGGTGAAGACTGGGGAAACTCTCTAGGCTGTGCTTCTAGCTGTAGTGGTTCATTAGATAGTGGCGGATTGCTAGGTGGAGTTGGCCTTTGAGGTGAGGATTCAGTATCAGGGTTTGCTTCAGGGTTAGATTGAGATATGAGTATGTTTGCGGCTGAATTAAAATTCAGCAGATGCGATCGCTGTAACTCAAAATTACTTGCCTGAAATTTGATATTCTGGTAAAAATGATAACCTTGCTGGCTATCTGTAACAGATTTTATGTTTGCTTTGCGTTGCTCACCAGAGTCTTTTGAGTTAGCAGCCCATACTACATCTACTCCCATACAACACTTATTGCCACTAATCACAGCTAATAAAGTTGCAAATAACAGTTTTGTCCAGCCCTGGGATTGCATTAACATTTATATTTTATAGACAACAAAATTCACCATTCAGTTTGCTCATTAAAAGACAACGATTATTACCTTTTAAAAATTAATTATTTGATTTTAATATTTTTTGATAATTTTTATTACCTTGATTTATAACAAAATTTCGCTAAAATTTTCAATGAATACAAAAAAATTTAGTGATAAAACGCACAAATCAATAAGTAAATCTAATATCTCAAAATCTATCTCAGTTGGTGTGGTCTCAGGTAATTTATCTAGAATTCAAGCGATGTCTTTGAAATTTGTTGCCTTGTTGATAATGAGTGTGTGGGGAGTGAACATGATGCCTTTATCGGCTATTGCATCTACTCCTCTAACTCGTGCCGAGATTCAAAATCTGCGAAATTTAGTGCAATTGTTACCGCAGAATCGTAAAAAGCGCCCAGCACGCAAATTAGATCCAATAATCCCTGGCGATGGCTTGTCTACAGGTAGAGCATCTTTAGCTGATTTGCGTTTTAACGATGGTTCCCTAGCCAGGGTTGGAGAAAGAGCAATATTTCAATTCCTACCCAAAACTCGAAACTTCCGACTGTCGAATGGGACAGTACTATTACTGATTCCACCCGGAAAAGGACAGACACGTATACAAACACCAAGCGCGACGGCTGCTATTCGTGGTTCAGCATTATTTGTCCGCTACGACAAACAAACAGACACCACAATTGTTGGGGCGCTGACAAATAGCGGTATTGAGGTATTTAATCAAGCTGCCTCTCAAAATCAGGTGTTAGAGGCAGGGCAACTGATGGTCATCGTTAAAGGTGAATTTCGGGGCTTATATGATTTTGATTTGAAAACTTTTTATGAAACCAGTGATTTAGTAGAAGGATTAGATTTAACCAAGCAAAATAGTACAGCTAACCCTGATCCAGCGATCGCTAGTGTTCAATCTGAAATTCTTGCCGCATTAGCATCACAAGTGCCTCTAGTGGGTCAAGGAGTCATTGAAAATCCATCTTTTATGGAGTTATCTAGTAATAACTCTTCTAACTCTTCTGACCAAAATCAGGGCTTAGATAATTCTTCAGTAGATTCTTTTGTCAATACTGGAGAAGTAATATCAGACACTACGCGCAATACCAGCAACAATGAAATAAATCTGCCAAGTAATGTTGATAATCCTGGTAATCCCGGCGGTAACACTGGTGGCAATACTGGCAGTAACACTGGTGGCAATACTGGCAGTAACACTGGTGGCAATACTGGCAGTAACACTGGCGGCAATACTGGCAGTAACACTGGCGGCAATACTGGCAGTAACACTGGCGGCAATACTGGCGGTAACACTGGTGGCAACCCAGGTGGCAATCCCGGTGGCAACCCAGGCGGTAATCCCGGTGGCAACCCAGGTGGCGACCCAAGCGGTAATCCCGGCGGCAACCCAGGCGGCAACCCAGGTGGCAACCCAGGCGGTAATCCCGGTGGCAACCCAGGCGGTAATCCCGGTGGCAACCCAGGCGGCAACCCAGGCGGTAATCCCGGTGGCAACCCAGGTGGCAATCCAGGCGGTAATCCTGGTGGCAATCCCGGTGGCAACCCAGGTGGCAATCCAGGCGGTAATCCCGGTGGCAACCCAGGCGGCAACCCAGGCGGTAATCCCGGTGGCAACCCAGGCGGTAATCCCGGTGGAAACCCAGGCGGTAATCCCGGTGGAAACCCAGGCGGTAATCCCGGTGGCAACCCAGGTGGAAACCCAGGCGGTAATCCAGGCGGCAACCCAGGCGGTAATCCTGGTGGCAATCCAGGCGGCAACCCAGGTGGCAATCCCAGCGGTGATCATGGTGACAACCCAGGCGGTGATCATACTGATGGTAGACCGCTAGAAGGAGAATTCCCACCACCTTAAACCGTTGAATAGGTATAAATATTACAAGTACACAATTACAGCAGATTTCTAGTGAAGTACAAAATTTAGTTTTCAAAGCTAAAGAGAAACCCTTGCATATGACTCACAAGGGTTTCAGTTTATAAGCGGGCGGCGGGAATCGAACCCGCATTAATAGCTTGGAAGGCTATAGTTTTACCACTAAACTACGCCCGCGAAATTCTAACTTACTAATGATAACACTATTTTATAAAAAATTCAAATATTTAATTAGAATTAACCGATTGAATTTTAATTCTGACAAACAAATTACTCAAGTCCGGTTTACTGCCATCTTGATTGTAGGCGGGGGTAAACTTCTCGTTGCTGAAAAGTTCATTGATTGCTTGTTGGTAGAGATTTTTTTCGCCTTCGAGGGTGGATGGTTGTATTTCTAGGACTCTTGCTTCTTGAAAGTTACCATTTTGATCAATTACCAAACTGGCTAAAAGTTGTGCTGGTGCAATTCCTAGTTCGCCATTGAGAGAATTTACAGCTAATGTTTTGATACGGCTTCCCTGGTATTGGGCCAGAACATCAGGTAAATCTTTGCTGAGTTGGCGCATTTCCTGATCAGCTAAAGGTACTATAGCGGCTGTTAAGCCAGTTTGTGGAGAAGTCTGAGAATTTGTGCTTGCAGGAGAAGGAGAAGTCTGGGGATTGTTTTGAGTCGGGGTGTCAGAAGTTGTACCTGTAGAATTTGGAGAGGGATTTCCAATTGGTGTAGAAGGATTTTTCCTTGTTCCTGTAGTGGAATTGGTTGGTTGATCAGTAGGAAGACTGCTGGGTAACGGTTTTCCTTTACCAAGAACGATTTGTTGGCGACGATTCCAAGGAAGATTCCCAACAGGAACTGTCGCTGTACTTCTGGGTTGAGGCTTAGATTTAGTTAAGTCAGGTGTAAAACTGGGTTGCGGTGTTGTTTTCGGTGTGGGTTTTGGCTGCGAAACTGATTTTTTGACTGAAGGTTTAGTGTTTTTTGGCGAAACCACAGCTTCCCTTTGCTTCAAAATACTGGTATTGGCATCTTGATTTTTGGGTGTAGTTTTTGCTGTTTCAGTTCTGGCCACAGATTTTGGCGATGAGTTGTTTGGTTTGGGTGAGACTGTCGTCTTAGGTAATGTTGATTTGGCTGTGGGAGAAATTTCCACAACCTCAATAGGAACAATAGCTTGGCTTTGCGGTGGAAACCACATTCCCAACGCATTAGACGATCGCATCAGCCAGAAAACCAACAAATGTAGGGAAACTGAACTCAGCGCGACAAATATCCATAAACTGGGAGGATCGCTATGTCGTCGCCAAATTTTGGGCGGAACCGGAGTTTTGTCTGCAACAGGCGTTTTCATATCACCAAAGCCAAATATAATCCAAAGTCTTTAGCAAAGCTTAAGGACTCCGTTTGGATCTTAGCGATTAACTACTAAATCTGGCGAAACTGCAAAAGTCAGGACAGTTTCATCAACTCCTTTGAGTTTTAATGGGCTACCTTTGGTAATTTCTTCATCCTGTAAGTAATCTGCCACAGCTGCCGAAACCAAAATCGTACCGGGAACAGCGGCAGCTTGCAACCGGGCGGCAATATTTACACTTGGCCCAATGGCAGTATAATCAGCGCGTTCGGCGCTACCAAACATACCGACAACGGCTGTACCTTGGTGAATTCCACAGCGAAACTGTACGCCAGAACGTCCATCGCTTTCAAATACACCTTGGTCTCGCCAACGCTGGTTTAATTGTCCTAGTGAACGGTGCATTCCTCTGGCAGTGTTGACAGCGCGACGTACTTGTTCATTCGGGGTGAGTTCTTCTGGCGCTCCATATAAAGCTAAAATTGCATCTCCCATGAATTTATCTACAGTGCCGCCATTGTCAAACACGACTTTGGTCATACATTCTAAATATTCATTCAGTAATTCTGCCACCCGTCGAGACCTGAGAGTATTGGCTAACTGAGTAAACCCAACAATGTCACTAAACAAAACTGTAATTAACCGTGGTTCAGGACGTAAATCTAAAGTTAAATCCCCAGCTGCGGCTTTCTGCACCAATACACTGGGTAGAAATCGCTTGAGAACTGATTCTGTCAGATAAGTATTGAGTTCCAAAACCCGTCGTTCATTTTCCTTTAAGGCTAAGAGATTCCTGACTTCTGCCAGCAGTTCTCGATCGTTAAATGGTTTGGCTAAATAAGCATCTGCACCATGTTCTGTGCTTTCAATGCGAGTTTCTTCGTCTACTTTGGCGGTGAGCAAAATGATGGGAATTCCTTTTAATTTCTCATCAGAGCGAATCATCCGAATCATTTCTAGCCCTGTTACCAAAGGCATCATCAAGTCTGTGACAATTAAGCTGGGGACAATTTCTTGGACTACACCAAATCCTTCATAACCATTACGCGCTGTGTGGACTTGATAGCCGTTGCGGCGAATAATATCAGATACGTAGGTTCGTAAATCTGGGTTATCGTCAACAACTAAAATTGAGTGACGGCTATTTTGCTGTGTGCTGGAATCTGCCACAGATGGAACCCCCGCCGGATAGTTATTGACAGATGAATTCTGATTCAGCAGCACAGATGATACATCTTTTGTGATGTGTTGCAACTTTTCAGTGGTTGGTTCTATCAGTTCCAAATCAGCTAATTCCACAGTGGCACGGCTGGTGTTTAATTCAGCTGGTGTTTCCAATACTTGATTGATGGGTAGGTGTTCATGCCCAGTCAGCAACCACAATGTAAAAGTAGTTCCTTCACCGTACACTGAATCTACAGTGATTTTACCGCCGTGCAGTTCTACCAATTCTTTGACTAAGGCCAAACCCAGTCCACTACCTTCATAGGAACGGTTTTCTGAGCCTTCAGCTTGGCGGAATCGCTCAAATAACATCGGAATCTGCTCTTGAATAATGCCAATTCCTGTGTCTTTGACTTGCAGAATGCAGTATTCGTTGTGATGTTGCAGTGTAACGCTGATTGTGCCATCTTCTGGTGTAAATTTCATGGCATTTGACAGCAGGTTGTAAACCACTTTGTCAAATTTTTCCATATCTAGGTAAACCTTGGGACAGGCATCAAAATCAGTAGCGAGATGCAGTTGTTTTTTCTCGCAGTAGGGACGAAATGACTCGACAATTTGGCTAACAAATTCGACTAAATCACAAGGACGAAAACTCGGTTGCATTCGGCCTGCGTCTAAGCGTTGTAAGTCGAGTAATTGGTTGACTAGCCGCAGCAGACGGCGAGAGTTGCGTAGAGCGATCGCACTTTGGGCATGAGATAATCCTTCACCAGATGCCACTGCCGATTCTAACGGCCCTTGAATTAAGGTAATTGGGGTGCGGAATTCGTGGGAGATGTTTTGGAAAAACTCGGTTTTTTGTTTATCTAATTCCAATAAACGCTCGGCTTGTTCACGAGTTTTTTGATAAAGGCGTGACTGCTGTACGGCGATCGCGGCTTGCGCGGCTACTGCTTTAGCTAGTTCAATATCAGATGATACCCATGTCCGGACTTTTCGCCCTTCCCGTAAAGTAATACTACCAATACATTTGCCATCAGCTAACAAAGGCACAACCATCAGCGATCTGGCTGGCTTTTTCACCGGCAAATCCAAACCCTTCAATTCCAAGGGACAGACACTCATATCAGAAATGACTATTGGCTCCTGTGTCCGCAAAATTTCTTGCAACAAAGGATTATCTTTAATAGGAGATTTCGTTGAGTAAGGGAAATTTTGAGATATTAAGTCAAGATTAATATTTAAATTAGAATTCTGCCCTGGTCTGAGTGTATGGTCAGAATGTTGAAAAACATCATATAAACCCACGCACTGAACAGCTTCATCTTCCTCTGTCCATAAAGACAGCGCACAGCCATCAACTTGTAAGGCTTGCCCTAATTGATGGGTAATTGCAGCAAAAATATCTTGTGGGTCTAAGCTAGAGCGAATTGCGGTTGTCACTGTATTAATCAGTGCTTCTCTTTTCGCTAAAGCACGTACTTGTTCATAAGCATACGCTTGAGATAAAGCCAGAGCCGCCTGATCTGCCACCATTGTTACTAGCTGAATTTCTTCACTTCCCCAGAGACGGCACTCGTGACACTGGTGCAGTGCTAGTACTGCTAACAATTCTTGTTGACAAATCAATGGTACAACTAAGCTAGAGCAAATATTTGCAGTCGCAAAAGCTTGTCCTCTTTGTTGTAGTTCGGGAACGTCTCCTTGAATGCGCTCATCTGTAGCTACATCGTGAATTACCTGAACTTCACGGGTTTCCCAGACTGTTTGCGCTAATAAAGCAGCTGAAGCCGAGAAGGATGTGGCTGCGGTATCTCCAGAAATTTCTGAGATTGTTTCTGTTTGCGTCTGGGGCAGTTTTTGGTAGATAAATCCTTCGTCTGCTAACTGTTCATCTTGAAAAGGACGTAATAGGCAAACATCCACCTCTAACATGTGACCGACAGTATCGACAATTGCTTGCAAAATTTGCCGATAGTCTAAAGCACTGCGAATTGTATTTGTAACTGTATTCAGCAGCGATTCTTGACGCAGGGTACGGGTAAGTTCGCGGGTGCGAGCTTTTAAAACATTGTGGGTATCCAAAGCTTGGCGTACCACTGCTTTGAGTTCTTCAGCTTCCCAGGGTTTGGTGACATATTTGAATACCTTACCCGCGTTGATGGCTTCTACTAAGTCTTCCACATCAGTGTAGCCAGTCAAAATAATCCGAATAATATCTGGATATTGAGTTGCTGTCAGGCTCAAAAATTCCGTACCACTCATAATCGGCATCCGCTGATCGGAGATAATCACTGCGACTTCTCCTTCTTCTGCCAGCAGGTCTAGTGCCGCCGGGCCAGAGGTTGCCCGCAACACCTTATAATCACGATAGAAAGTACGGTAAAGCAAATCTAGGTTGTCTGGTTCGTCATCAACAACCAAAATTTTCGGCTTACTGTTTACTTGAGATTTCATGCACCGCTTTCCTGCTGCAACAGCAGTTGAATAAAGAATAATCTGCTCAAGAGGTAATTTTTCTGAATCAGGTAAGAGCAGAGCATTTTGCCCAATCGGGTTTTCTGGCTACACAAATGCTGGGTGTAAGAGTATCTACTCACAGTAATTAGCCTCAATATGTGGTAATGTTTGCCACTCGCTCTGATACAGCACAGTTGTTGGGGTGGTTAGTTTTTGTACTACAGAGTAGATGCTTGCTTTTCAAGTCTTGTTTCACCTCCTGTGAAAACTTTTGCTGATGAGATACAACGTTCAGGTCTGGTGGAAAAGCTAACTGAAGCTGCATATTAAGTTTGCCCTTTGTCGCTGCTGTAATAACATTTGCAGGTAAATTTTATTTATGTTGGTCATAGGAGAGTGAGCTAGGTCACAACGATGAGTGTTGAAGGCAAAGTATACTATTAGACTAATTATTTGTTCTAATTTAGCAATCATAACCACCAGTTAGAAAAGTGACATGGGGCTGTCACAGATTAATGCTGCTTTAACTATTACAGCATGTACTTAGTTTATCTAGGCGATCGCCAAAAAAATAACTGCATTATTATTCCAAATGTTTTTGGGCAATTTTTTCAGTATAAATACGGTAAAAATATAAGTCTAAACTTTTATATCGCTAATAAGTTATATAGTAACTAAGCACTCATTTCTCCTAAAAATGTAGTTCAAAACTTGACGTTATTGGTTGCCCAAAATGATGCTAAGTGTGTTATTAACTTACAGAAGAACCTCAGCTACCGAAATAATTTTCGGATATGCCAGTAAATAAAACAATTGTATTGAAGGTAGCAAACGGTGTTTTAGAATATTTGAGAAAATTTTTGTAAAATACAATTAATAATAAACTAGCCTTGACATCCTGGTTTTTTGACCCATCTCACGAACAACCACTAACATCAGCCGCAGAGCAAGCTGCTCAACAATTCCAAATTCGTGCAGCTACAACTAGTGATTTAACAGCTATTTCCCAGATTATTGCAGAAAGTTTTCACTCCCAAACCGGTTTCTGGGGATGGGCGTTTCCCTTGTTACGTTTGGGTATTTACGAAGACTTCAGAAATCGTTTATCTTCACCTGCGCCCCATCATATTTGTTTAGTTGCTGTTCACACTACTGTGACTGGTGCTAATAATTTAGTGGGAACTGTAGAATTGGGACTGCGTTTCCCTGATTCATGGAGAAAAAATGGCAGAAGTTTTATTTATCTGTCTAATCTAGCTGTTGACCAAAAATATCGGCGGCATGGTGTAGCTTCAAAGTTACTGCTGAGTTGCGAAAAACTTTGTCAGGAATGGGGTTTTCAAGATTTATATCTCCATGTTTTAGAAGATAACCATCAGGCAAGACAGTTGTATTGCAAATTAGGTTACAAGATGTGTCAGGTAGAATCCAATTGGACTTTTTTCTTCCTCCAGCAATCTCGTCAAATCTTATTGCATAAATGCTTACCGCCAAATTCAGCCTGTTGACTGTTGAATTCTGAACCAGAAATTGCCATGAATATATTTTAAGCTATGGCAGAAAGATGGAGCGATCGCAGTTTGAAGCGTAATTTTCTTATACATATTCTTCTCTAGCTAGGATCAAACACCCAAGAGTTTTAACCTACGCTTTAATTCTAAGTTGGTTTTTAATCGTCAAAACTGTATCATCGCCAAATTCAATTACACTGAATTTTGGATTAAGGATAAAGTTATTTTTATATAAATTTCACTAAAATATATTTAGTTATATATTCAAATTTATATTTGATTTCTGAAAAAAGTATTACTTAACAAAATACTCTTGACTACTCCCAACTCCCAATCTGCATAGATAATTTCAAAAATCAAACCGGATTACTATAGTAATAATCATATTTTATCTAAATCACTTGGAAAAACAGAAAATAGAAAATATAGCCTAGGTTTACTTGCTACTGTGAGACAAAATGCTTTATATTTTTAAATGATTTAAAATCACAACTTATCCTTATTTAATCAACGCAGAATCTCAAATCTTCAATATACAATATTGACTATGTTGAAGCCATCGGTAAAATTACGCTAAATAAATTATTCCTCATAATAACTTTGTATTCATTTTCTTCATCTTTATAAAAACTTTAATTTTTTGATAGTTTAGTTGGAAGACAAATTCAGCCATATCTCATAAAATATGGTTACATAACTACTGAGTAGGATCTAATTCATCTCTGTTATTAAATTGAAAAAAAGTTCTTGATAGTAAGATAACCAAAAAAACTAATTTGATTTAACACCAAGTTACTGCTTGACGTGCATCAAACTACCAAATTATTCAAAAGTTATAGAAAACATGGATAGCGAACAGCCAACGCGCTATCAAACTGCTATGGTATCAACTTATTACCCTGAAACCAGTTTTCTGAACCATCTTGTTATGCCAGATGGAACTGAGCAATCCTGCGGCTCGGATACTTTAAACCTTCTGCATAGCGGAAAAGTTTTTATTGTTAATAGTCGAAAGCGAAATGGGTTAATACTTTTTAAACAATACCACGCCGAATTTGCTGGCCCGGGGGCAGCTGTTGGTGGAGAATATGACAGTGATTGCCAAATGGTTCTGCCCATCGGCAATTTATCATTATTAGATCCCGAATCGTATGAAGAACGTCAGAAAGCCTATTTAATTCGGCGACAATGGATTCGTTTAATTAAGCAAATTACCGAAAATCCTGTGCCGCAACAGCGAGTCCAAAAGATTTTAGATCAGTTTGACCAATATTTTCCACCAGAAATAGTGGCTGATTTACCGGATGCAGCCTTTGCGCTTTTAGTGGGTGTCTTTCCTCAAACTGTAGGGATAGTACGTCGTTTTGGTAGTGAAGTTGATGGCAGATTTAATTACTAGCCATAACATAATATTGAGTCTGGATGACTTACGAGGCAGTATTTTTTACTTGAGCATAGTTAAGATTCAAAATTTGCCATAGCAGCTTGTAGTCTTTCCCAGGTACGGGAATTTTCTGCGGGAGTCCCAATTGTGATTCGTAATGCCTCACTCAGTAGCCGAACAAGAGTTCCAGAGTTGCTGAGTTGTTGATGTAAACTTTGTAAGGTAAGATTTTTGGCAACAGAACTATTGGGGTTGAGACGCACATAAAGAAAGTTAGCTGCGCTGTCTGCTACTTGTAAGGCGGGATGTTGTGCCAAAATTGCAATCAGCCTGTCACGCTCATTGAGAGTTTGCGTAACTGAACTCAGTAAAAGTTGGCGATTTTGTAAAGCTACTAACGCAGCGGCTAGTGAAAAGCTAGGAAGATTATAAGGCAAGCGGACTTTCTCTAAAATAGCGATCGCTTCTGGATGAGCAACACAATAACCCACACGCAATGCAGCTAAACGGAAAGCTTTAGAAAAAGTTCGTAGTATTATCCAATTGGGACGCTGTGCCAATTCCCCGACTAAAGTATTTTGGCTAAACTCAAAGTAAGCTTCATCAATTACTACTAAAATTTCCTCTGGTAAACTTCTCAGCCATACTAATTCTGCCGCAGTGAGTGGATTAGCCGTGGGAGAATTGGGATGTACAACAAAAACTACTCGAATTGGTGGATTTTGCGTTTGGGTAATGGCTGTTTGTGCTGCTTTTAGGTCAATCTCAAAGTTTGTTTCATCTCTGCCTACTGTCACCACTTTTATACCCAAGGTTTGAGCTAAAATCCCATACATAGAAAAAGTGGGATTGGCAACTAAAATTGAACCTTCACCTCTAAGACAGGTGGCAATTAATAAAGAACGAATTAGTTCATCAGAACCATTACCCACAGAAATATTAGCCGCAGTCAACGCTGATGAAGCAAGATTAGCTGATTCATTGACATATTCTGCGATCGCATCTTTGAGTGACTCATGACCACCATCAGGATAGCGATTGGTTTCTATAACTTGCTGATATGTCCAGGCTAATTTCTCTTTGAGTTCAGCGGGCAAATCATAAGGGCTTTCATTGGTATCCAGTCGATCAAACTGTGTGGCGACTGGTTCTGCTGTATTACTGCTAGGGTGAGGTTTATAAGCCGTAAATTGGGCTAAATCTGACCGGATAAAAGGAAGCATAATTTTTAGTTGATAGTCATTAGTGATTTGTTCTTCTGACTAAGAAAGTGCTTGACGGTAGGTTTCATATTTTACCGCTTTACGGTAACTGACAGAAGAGGCGAATTGCTTGCCAAATTTCTTCTGTGACATTGCCTAAAGCATGATCACTCTCCAGTTCTATTAACTTTACCCAAGGACGAGAGTTTGCAAATTTACGACTAGCTGTAATTGGAATCACCTCATCTTGTTTACCGTGCAGAATCAGTGTTGGTAATGGACGCTGCAACATATCCTCTTGATATTGCTGGGCATCTGTTACGAAATCATAACTTAGAGGCTGCGATCGCTCTTCCCCATAGTGGTAAACCATGAGATAGTTTTCTTGTTGCCAACGCTTCATCGCTTCATCTCCTAGCTTCGGCAACCAATGAGATAAAAAGCCAAAAGCGGGTGCTAACAAAATTAAGCGTTGCACTTGCTGGTATTGTTCTGCCAAATAAGCAGAGACCAAACCACCTAAACTAGAACCGATTAATGTAACTGGTTTTGAATTATCAAGGAGTGCTGCTACTTGATTGATTTGGCGGGTAATGGTCAACTGGGAAAAATCACCAGCATTGAGATCAGGGATATTTGGCTGTATGGAAATTTGATGAAAGCGATCGCCCATCGCCTGGGCTTTGGCAGATTTTGGGCTAGAAGCAAACCCATGAAGATAGATGTATTGCCAGTCCGGGAAGAAGTTCATAAGTTAATTGTCATTTAAATTGCACTATTGTTAATGGTAAATAAAGCTCTAAACCTTCTCCCTTACACCCGTCACGCCAGTCGCTACTCTGCGAGAAGCCACGCAGAGCGCGTCTACAAGTCGGGAAACCCAACAACAGTTGCGACAACGGAGGTAACTTTTGCAACGCGCTGGCTCCCCTGCGGACTCAATATGCTTTCTTAAATGTTTAACAGCTTAGTAACTTGTCTGCAATATTGTGATGTCAATAGGCTAATGTTTCAACAGTAATCGCAAGTTCATCCAAACTTACACTTGCAAACTCCGATATTCCGATATACAATAAGTGGTATTAAAACTGTTATAAATCCAAAATTTAGATTTGATCGTCAGCGTTCTTCTTTCCTAAATGCGTAACCTGTTGCCCTTGAGTAAGGGCATTTTTATTATTAGCAGCAGTTATTGTGACTCATTTGTGATGTATTGATATTAGCTGCATCATTTGACAAATACGGTTTTTCTACCGATAAAATGTATTTTTGGACTGAATTCAGCGTATTATGAGAATTTATATGAGATCAAGTCTGAATTTTGTTGGCTGGGTTGGAAATAGATTTATCCCTAGTGAACAGACTTGACCAACTCTCTGTAACTATTGATACGAGACTACTATGCAGCCTAATTCTTTAACTACCCACACTCCAACCACGATAGTTATTGTTGGCGGAGGCTTTAGTGGTTCTCTAGTAGCTACGCACCTGATGAAAACTGCCAGCCAGCCCCTAATTATCAAGCTGATTGAGCGTAGCCATCAAATTGGTAAAGGCATTGCCTACAGCACAGATACTAACTGTCATTTACTGAATGTGTCCGCAGGGAATATGAGTGCATTTCCTCATGACCCTGGACATCTACTGCGGTGGTTGTACTACAACCAAAACGAGTTAGAACCATTTTTTACCGAAGAAGTTAATCCTAGTAGCTTTATCCCACGTAAGGTTTATGGTTTATATATTCAATCAATTTTGGCAGAAGCCGAAGCAACTGCACCTAATGACGTACACCTCGAACGTTTAACAGATGAAGTTGTCGGAATCGAACCAGAAGACAAAGCTGCAATTATCTCTTTGCGTAGCGGCCGCTGTTTTCATGCAGATAAAGTCGTTTTGGCTTTAGGAAACTCACCTTTCACACCTCCAGCCAGTAATCATTCCAATACTAACAACGAAAGTCATCGGCGAAATGCTTGGTCAGCCGATGCCCTAGCAGGACTTGATCCTGATGCTTCTGTGTTGCTAGTTGGTACCGGATTGACAATGGTGGATATGGTGTTATCTCTGCACGATCGCCAGCATCAAGGCAAAATTTATGCTGTGTCACGTCGGGGATTATTCCCGCAACAACATCAAGCCTCTCAACCTTATCCAGCTTGGTTAACTCTCGAAACTGCACCCAATACTGCACGAAGTTGGGTAAGACGACTACGACAAGAAGTCAAATATGCTATAGCCCAAGGTTACGACTGGCGGGCTGTGATTGATTCTCTACGCCCTCTGACGCAACAAATCTGGCAAAAACTACCAACTTTAGAAAAGCAGCGTTTTTTGAGTCATATCACACCTTATTGGGATGTCCATCGTCACCGCATTGCCCAAAAAGTCGCAGATGTCATCAAAGAAATGGTGGATTCTGGTCAATTAATCATTTCCGCCGGAAGAATTCAAGAATATCAACCATTACCCAAAGGTGTAGCAGTTACCATATCTGAGCGCAAAACCCAGAAGAATATTGTTTTACAGGTGAATCGAGTTGTGAACTGCACAGGGGTAGCCGCAGATTATCGCCACTCGCCTCATCCGCTAATTGATAATTTGCGATCGCAAAAATTAGTCCGTCCCAATAGCATCGGTTTAGGGCTAGATACAAATATAGATGGTGCTTTATACACCGCCGATAATACTGTTTCCAACTTACTTTATACCTTGGGAACTCCCCGCAAAGGCGACTTGTGGGAAACAATCGCGGTTCCAGAATTACGGGTACAGGCACAGAAATTAGCACAAACATTGTTGGATTCATTACCAGTGCGGGTGCGTTCAATTCCGACAATGCCGTTATCCAATAGCCAAGGCAGCTATCCTAATTCATCCCCATCAAACTTCTTATTTCGGCAATTTTTTGACCCAGAAAGCAGCACCTATACTTATTTAATTGCTGATCAACAAACAGGAGATGCAGTATTAGTTGATCCTGTATTAGAACAAGTTGACCGCGATTTGCAATCCCTAGAAGAATTGGGATTAAAACTACGTTATTGCCTAGAAACTCACCTTCATGCTGACCATATTACCGGGGCAGGTCAACTCCGGCGCAAAACAGCTTGTCAGATAATTGTGCCGCAAAATCCGGCGGTGACAAAAGCCGATCGCTCCCTTGTGGGTGGTGAAATTCTCGAAATTGGCTCAATAATCATTGAAGCAATTTTTACACCAGGTCACACTGCCAGCCACATCGCATATTTAGTCAACAAAACTCACCTGTTAACTGGTGATGCCTTATTGATTCGGGGTTGTGGACGCACAGATTTTCAAGAAGGTGATCCAGGAACTTTGTATGATGCGGTAACACAACGCTTGTTCACCTTGCCCGATGATACCTTGGTATATCCAGCCCACGACTACAAAGGACGCACAGTTTCGACAATTGGTGAAGAAAAACGCCTCAACTCCAGATTTAGCGTTCGCAACCGCAGCCAATTCATCACCATCATGAATAATCTCAAATTGAGTTATCCCCAAAAAATGAATGCAGCCCTACCTGCAAATCAATACTGTGGTGATTTTATTCCTCAAGAAAGCGTGGATACAGTTGCAACACCTGTTACAGATGCAGAACAGAAACAAATAGAACTAACTGTCATGACGAATACAGAAATCTACAACGATTACTTTGCTATGTATATCTAAAACAGAGTGAAATTTTGAACCTTCTGGACAATCCAGCGCCTAATCCCTAACCCTTCTTTCCCAGATTGAGCAATTTTTAATAATATCCTGTTACAGATTCTAGGAAGTCGAAGGTAGAGTATAGGTCTTAATCATCTATACTTTGTAATTCTCCATGTTACGACAACCTGCTTTTGGCATCGCTTTAAGTACGCTTGTCCTTGCTAGTGGATTTATCACTACTCCGATACCAAGCCACTCATCTACCAACAGCACAAATCACTCAATAGCGTCTAGTCAACTAGCCTCATCAACTACTACTTTTAACACCACTGCCTTAGAAAAATCCGTTTTTGAACAAATCAACCGCTATCGAGCTTCTAAAAAACTACCAAAGTTAACTTTGAATGCGAATATCTCCCGACAAGCTAGGATTCACAGTCAAAATATGGCTAAGGGGAAAGTTCCCTTTAGCCATAACGGATTTGAAAAGCGTGTTATGGCTACTTCAATTCGCTTTAATAGTGCAGGCGAAAATGTGGCAGTCAACCAAGGATACAGCAATCCTGCTAGTCAAGCTGTAATTGGTTGGTTAGAAAGTCCTGGACATTTGAAGAATATCAAAGGCAATTACAACTTAACTGGAGTTGGTGTAGCTACTAATCAGCAAGGTGAAGTCTACTTAACACAAATTTTCTTGCTGACTAGATAAAATGATTTGCTGAGATTATGTAGTATCTAACAATACCATTGCCGCAACAATCTGTCGAAGTGCGGGTTTTGTTTGGTGCAAGATGAACCGCAACTTCAGACGCTTGGTGCAAGAACTTAACTAAGGTATTGTGCTAAATTCAGCAAATCAACTGTCAGACTCTTTATTCATGCTACGTAAATTTACTAGCCGCGATGAATTAATAGCTTATCTGCGTGAACAGTTTCCTCAAGCCGCAGAACGTGACGACCATATTAGTAATACTCTTGGCGGACGCAAAGCAGCTCAAAAAGCATTACAAAAAGTAGACCCAGCCACCTACAGCAAAACCCGTAACTTTTTTACAGGTGCAGTCACAAAACTTTCGCCATATATTCGCTATGGGGTTTTAAGTCTAGCCGAAATCCGAGAGTATGTATTAGATCATGTCCAACAGCCAGAGGATGCCACTAAACTAATTAACGAATTAGGCTGGCGTGATTATTGGCAGAGATTGTATGTCAAGCTAGGCAATGGCATCTGGCAAGACCAAGAAGAATATAAAACAGGTTACACAGCCTCAGAATATGCCCCAGAACTACCCCAAGACATTCAAGCAGGTAGCACAGAGCGAGTTTGTATTGACAGTTTCAGCCAAGAATTGCGAGAAACTGGCTACTTGCACAACCACGGGCGGATGTGGTTAGCTGCTTACATTGTTCATTGGCGGCGTATCCGTTGGCAAGCTGGGGCTAAGTGGTTTTTGCAACATCTGTTAGATGGCGATCCTGCCAGTAATAATATGTCTTGGCAATGGGTAGCCAGCACATTTAGCCATAAACCATATTTTTTCAACCGCGAGAATTTAGAACGCTATACCAAAGGTGCCTATTGTCAAAAATGCCCGCTATACGGACATTGTGATTTTGAAGGTAGCTACGAAGAATTAGAACAGAAGTTGTTTCCTAAAGGGGAATTTACGAAAAAGCCAAATAGTCAAAGTTGGCAGCGTGGCACGAGAGGGAAAAAATGAATAAACAAATTATCTGGATACACGGCGACTGTCTCAGTCCATCCAACCCCGCATTTCAAGAATACCCCGATGCCCCGGCAATTTGGGTATGGGATGATGCTTTAATTGAAGAATGGCAATTAAGCCTGAAACGCATTGCTTTTATTTATGAATGCTTGCTAGAGTTGCCCGTAGAAATTCGCCGCGGCAATGTTGCCCAAGAAATTTTGGCCTTTGCCAAAGAACACAATGCTAATTTGGTGGTGACAGCCGAAAGTCCCAGTCCCAGATTTGATGATATCTGCGATGAAATAGAGAGTTCTTTAAAGTTAGAAGTATTAGCAGTAGAACCATTTTTTGAATATGACGGCTACATTGATTTAAAACGCTTCTCCCGCTATTGGAAAGTAGCAGAGAAGTACGTTTTTGAGTACTGAGTGCTGTACACTGAGCGAACTTGTACTGAGCGCAGCCGAAGTAGTCGAAGTGTGAGTGCTGAGTAAAACATTCTTCCCCTGCCTTTTGCCTCCTGCCTCTAAGGAGATAACCGCTCAATCTTCCAACTGCCATCATCTAAAAGAGTATAAAGCAAGCGATCGTGTAGTCGGCTAGGACGACCTTGCCAAAACTCAATTTCAGAAGGAATCACTCTTAACCCTCCCCAATGAGGGGGACGGGGAACTTCTTGATTTTCATATTTACTCTGAAACAGTTCCATTCGCTTTTCTAGGAGTTCTCGGCTTTCGATAACTTCGCTTTGATGAGAAACCCAAGCACCTAAGCGGCTATTAGGCGGACGACTTTCAAAATACTTGTCTGACTCTGCTTCGGAAACCTTTTCTACATGTCCACAAATTCGTACTTGTCGTTCTAATTCTGCCCACCAAAAAACCAAAGCTGCTTGAGGATTTTCTGCGAGTTCTTGTCCTTTGTGACTGTCGTAATTAGTAAAAAAAACAAAACCTCGTTCATCAAAATCTTTGAGTAACACCATTCTTGCCGCAGGTTTAGCATCAGGTGTAGCAGTAGCTAAAGTCATGGCATTGGGTTCTGGCAATTGCGCTGCTAATGCCTGCTCAAACCATTTTTTAAATTGTATAAATGGGTTAGGGTCAACTTCAGTTTCAGTTAAGTCTTGTAATGTGTAGTCTTTGCGGAGGTCAGCTATGGTGGTATTCATCGTTATGTATTTCCTCTATAACAGATACACTTATACAGGGCTTAGTTAAAAATATCTATAAATGATGGCTGGTATCAATGCCAGTTACCCAAATTTATTCCATAACCGTCTCAAGCAATTAAATCCAATGCGCCGTTCAGCCTCTCTGCAAACTTTGTTATTCTACGGTTTGAGCGGCCCGATTATCGCTCTCAATGTTGGGCTGCTATCAATACTCTTCAACTATTTTAAGCATCCCATCACGATTGTGAGTGTTGCGGCGATTTTAGCTTTTTTACTGAATTACCCAGTGAAGTTTTTTGAACGCGCCCGCATCACTCGAACACAGGCAGTCATCATAGTTTTGTTGGTGACATTAACATTGTTTGTCATTTTGGGTGTGACTTTAGTCCCAATCGTGATTGACCAAACAATTCAACTGTTAAATAAAATTCCTGATTGGTTAACTGCAAGTCAAACCAACTTAGAACAACTAGAAGCATTTGCCCAAAAGCGCCGTTTACCTTTAGATTTACGAGTACTGAGTAATCAAATTAATGCCAGTATACAAAACATAGTCCAGCAGTTAGCATCTGGGGCGGTGGGTGTAGCGGGGACTTTACTATCGGGCTTATTAAATATTGTACTGGTGGTTGTACTGGCATTTTATATGCTTTTGTATGGCGATCGCGTCTGGCTCGGTTTAATCAATCTTTTGCCTTCTCACATTGGTGTACCTTTGACGGTATCTCTACAGCTAAATTTTCAAAGATTTTTCTTGAGTCAATTGTTACTCGGCTTATTCATGGTGGTGACTCTCACCCCAATTTTTATTGTGATGAAAGCGCCTTTTGCCTTACTATTTGCCATAGTTATCGGCATATCAGAATTGATTCCCTTTATTGGCGCAACTTTGGGCATTGGGTTGGTGACAATTTTAGTGATGTTGCAAAATGGCTGGTTAGGAGTGCAAGTTGCGATCGCTGCAATGATTATGCAACAAATTAAAGATAATCTCTTAGCACCCAAATTACTCGGTGACTTTATCGGTCTCAACCCCATTTGGATTTTTATTTCTATTTTGATTGGATTTGAAATTGCGGGATTGTTAGGTACACTTGTGGCTGTTCCCATCGCTGGCACCATTAAAGGCACATTTGATGCCATCAAAACCAACAAAGGAGGTAATTTCGTCTCACCTTTCACCATTTCCCACGACTCACCAGAAGACCGGATAAATTAGAAATTAGGGAGTGGGGGCAGGGAGCAGGGGGACAAAGGAGACAAAGGAGACAAGGGGCAGGGGAAGAATGTTTTACTCAGCACTAATGACAAATGACTATTAAGTTATCTTGCTGAAATACCAGTATAAAAGCCTGATGATATATTAGTTTGTCCATAAATAATTAAATTAACTAGACTATTTTGCTGGGATTTGTTTCATCGACCTCAAATCACACCTTCCATAATTCGGAAATCAGAATGGATGCTTCCGAGCTATTAGAGACAATAACACTCCTCATTGACCAAGCTGAACGGGGGGAAATAGACCCTTGGGATGTCAAGGTGATAGAGGTAATTGACCGTTATTTAGAATTTATGGCACCGGAGGCGACAACAAAAGGCTACGAAGCTGATTTATCTCAATCTGGTCAAGCCTTTTTGTCGGCATCAATGCTGGTGTTATTCAAAGCAAATACCTTAATGCAATGGTCAACATCTGGAGATGTCGCAGAAATTTTAGAAGATGACGGCATAACTGATTTAGAAAACGGCTTCTCACATCAGCGTCGTTTGCCATTAGAGTTACAGCTACGCCGCCGCCCTTCGGCAATGCCACCGCCTAAGCGACGAGTCACCCTGCAAGAATTAATTGAACAATTGCAGCTGATGGCAAATCAGCTAAAACTCGTCCAAAAAGTTGATAAGCCGGCGCGGGTGAAGCGCCAGCCTAGTGTCCGTACGATGCGGCAGGCGCTAGAATTAGCTCACCAAGAAAATCTCACAGAAGTTGCTCAAGAACTGGAGGAATTACTGCGTAGTGCCGCTCACGAATTATTTCAAGAACAAAGTTATGTCACCCTCGAACAACTTGTACAATTATGGTCTCAAAGCCAGCAACCACATCAAAATAATTCTCACCATGAGTCAGAACACAGCCACTTAGTTGGCGTGTTTTGGGCTTTACTGTTGTTATCTGCTCAATCTAAAGTTGAACTATTTCAAGCGGAATTTTACCAAGAAATTCAAATTCGACTGATTACAGATGCTGTTAACATTCCAAAATCCGTAGAACAACCAATAAACTAAATTACTAGTTCAGACTAAAAATAATTATGTAAGTTACACAGAGATACCAAAGCTATTTTTTTAAGTTTTAGCAAATTTAGAATATTAGCGATCGCTTGCGGCGGGTTAAGCCTATAGTCTATCTCTCGCTATGGTTGCAATAACCAGTAAATTACTGTTATCCCTGTTTCTAGGAGTTACTTAGAACAGAGCTAAAACTGATGATTAAGTATCACTCGTTGAAAGTAAACTGGCTTGTGGTTGAGGAACAAATTTTATGAAAGCGATGATTCTCGCGGCTGGTAAGGGTACTCGCGTTCGTCCCATTACCTACACGACTCCCAAACCAATGATTCCTATCTTGCAAAAGCCAGTAATGGAATTTTTACTGGAACTTTTGCGTCAACATGGTTTTGACCAAATTATGGTCAATGTGAGCCATTTAGCTGAAGAAATTGAAAACTATTTCCGCGATGGTCAACGGTTTGGCGTACAAATTGCCTATTCTTTTGAAGGCAAAATTGATGACGGTAAACTGGTGGGGGAAGCCATTGGTTCTGCGGGAGGAATGAGGCGGATTCAAGATTTCTCGCCGTTTTTTGACGATACTTTTGTAGTATTATGCGGTGATGCTTTAATAGACTTGGATTTAACAGCAGCTGTTAAGTGGCATAAATCTAAAGGGTCTATTGCTACAATCATTTCTAAATCTGTACCTCTAGAAGAAGTTTCTAGTTATGGTGTGGTCGTCACTGATGAAGATGGACGTGTCAAAGCTTTCCAAGAAAAACCTTCAGTAGAAGAAGCCCTCAGCACCAATATCAACACAGGGATTTACATTTTTGAACCAGAAGTATTTAAATACATTCCCTCTGGCGTTGAATATGACATCGGTAGCCAGTTATTCCCCAAATTAGTCGAAATTGGTGCGCCTTTCTACGCAATTCCGATGGATTTTGAATGGGTAGATATTGGTAAAGTACCAGACTACTGGCGAGCAATTCGCGGGGTATTACTAGGTGAAATTAAAAACGTCCAAATTCCTGGTCATGAGGTCGCCCCTGGCATCTACACTGGCTTAAATGTGGCGATCAATTGGGACAAGGTAGATATCACTGGCCCAGTTTACATCGGTGGAATGACCAGAATTGAAGATGGGGCGAAAATCGTTGGCCCAGCGATGATCGGCCCGAATTGTTGGATATGCAGTGGCGCAACTGTAGATAATAGCGTCATCTTTGAATGGTCACGTTTGGGGCCGGGTGTTCGTCTCGTTGATAAGCTGGTGTTTGGTCGTTATTGCGTGGATAAAACAGGCGCATCTATTGATGTGCAAGCTGCTGCTTTAGACTGGTTGATTACTGACGCTCGTCAAGCACCACCAGTCCACACTCCTCTAGAACGACAAGCGATTGAAGAATTGCTGGGGACAAGCACGAGTTAATGAAAGTAAAAAGGTAAAAGGCAAAAGGAAAAATGTAATCTTTTGCCTTTTGCCTTTTTACTTTTTACTTCCTAGCTGTTCAGATAGGTGTATCTTCTGAGACTTTGCTCGTAGGTTTGCAATAACCTTTGAGATTCTGCCAAGGTAATGCGTTTTTCTTCTAGTGCTTTCTCGCAGCGTTGGCGGATATTTTCCACCATATCTTCCGAGTCATACTGCACGTAACTGACTACCTCGCTCATGGTATCGCCTTTGACGACGTGTTGAATTTGGTAGCCTTTGGGTGTGAGTTGAATGTGAACGGCGTTGGTATCACCAAACAAGTTGTGTAGGTTGCCCATAATTTCTTGATACGCACCATTGAGGAACATTCCCAAGTAATAGGGTTCGCCTGGTTGGAAGGTGTGCAGTTCTAAAACAGATTTGACATCACGCAGGTCAATAAAGCGGTCTATTTTACCGTCACTGTCGCAGGTGAGGTCTGCCAAAATTCCCCGTCTTGTTGGTTCTTCATCAAGGCGGTGGATAGGCATAATGGGAAATAATTGGTCGATCGCCCAACAATCTGGTGCTGATTGAAACACCGATAAGTTGGAGTAGTAGATGGAAGCCATGATTTTTTCTAGGTCTTCCAGTTCGTCGGGTACGTAATCTTGCTGTCTAGTAATGTCTAAAATTTTTTGACAACAAGCCCAGTAGAGTCGCTCGGCTTTGGCTCTTTCCCGGAGACGCAAAATTCCTAAGTTAAAGCGGCTGATGGCTTCTTCTTTAAATTGGGTTGCGTCGTGGAAAAACTCTTGGTAATTTTCTTTGTTAATTGATTGGTAGGTTTCCCACAAGTAATTGATAATTGGTGATTCGCCCTCTTGTGGGGGTTCGGGGGGATGGAGGGGGACATCGCTGGTACTAAGAATGTCAAAAATCAGCACCGATTGGTGAGATGCGATCGCCCGTCCACTTTCACTAATCAGTGTTGGTACGGGGATTTGTCTTTCCGCACAGGTATCTTTTAACTCTGCAACAATATCGTTGGCATAGTTCTGCATGTTGTAATTTTTCGAGGCGTAGAAGTTGGTTTGAGAACCGTCATAATCTACACCCAAGCCACCACCAACATCGAGATATTTCATGTCTGCTCCCAACATTGCCAACTCTACGTAAATGCGGCTGGCTTCTTGGATGGCATCTTTAATTACATTGATGGCAGAAATTTGTGAACCGATGTGGAAATGTAACAACTGCAAAGACTCGATTAACTCGGCTTCGCGTAATTTATCCACAGCTTCGATAATTTCGGGCATTGTCAAGCCAAATTTGGCGCGATCGCCACTGGAGGTTCCCCAGCGTCCCATTCCTTGGGTGCTGAGTTTGGCACGCACGCCCAAAATCGGTTTAATCCCTAACTGGCGATTAGCCGCAATTACCAAATCAACTTCTTCAATCTGCTCTAAAACGATAATTGGGGTTTGCCCTAGTCTTTGGGCTAACATCGCCGTTTCGATGTATTCCCGGTCTTTGTAGCCGTTGCAAACGAGCATTGCGCCTGGGGTATCCAATAAAGCCAGGGCAATCATTAATTCTGGCTTGGAACCGGCTTCTAATCCAAATTGATGGGGTTTACCAAATTTGACTAAATCTTCAATCAAATGCCGTTGTTGGTTGCATTTGACAGGAAACACCCCACGATAAACACCAGGGTAGTTATAACGAGCGATCGCTTTGGCAAAACAAGCGTTTAACCGCTCAATGCGGTCTTCTAAAATGTCAGAAAAGCGAATCAGCAAAGGTAGCCCCAAATTCCTTTGCTTTAAGGCGTTGACCAATTCAAACAAGTCAAGAGAACCCCCGCGATCGCCTTTGGGGGAAACAGTCACATTACCAGCAGCATTAATTGAAAAATAAGGTTGTCCCCATCCTTCAATGCGGTATAGTGCTTCGCTATCCTCGATTTTCCAGGCACGAGGTAAATCGCCTGCGGTAGTGCTTGGTGGTAATAGCTTTTTTTGTTTGTGATTTTTCACTTCAGATTTATGACCATTCGACGGTAGTTGTACCACCTCATCAGATGTAGCAGTTGACTCAACACCCATTTCTGACCTCTGTGTTTCACCCACGAATAAACAATTTAACGCATTCATCTGGTAATGGATATGCACCCAGCGATGATTTCTGAGATAAACTCTGATTGGTCAATTGTCATTCGTCAATTTGTCATTTGTCATTGGTCATTTGTTTTTAGACTATTGACAAAGAACAAAGGACAAGGGACAAAAGACAATTGACAAGATAAAAACTTTATTAAGTTTTGGGAGACAGCTTTGGAACGCACATTTTTAGCAATTAAGCCTGATGGCGTACAACGTAAACTAGTTGGCGAAATTATCCGTCGGTTTGAAACTAAGGGTTTTACCCTGGTGGGGTTGAAGTTTCTCCAAGTAAGTAAAGAATTGGCGGAACAACATTATGGTGTTCACCGGGAACGCCCCTTTTTCGGTAGCTTAGTCGAATTTATCACTTCTGGCCCAGTTGTAGCGATGGTCTGGGAAGGTGATGGTGTGATTGCGGCGGCGAGAAAAATTATCGGTGCAACCAATCCCTTAACCGCAGAACCAGGTACAATTCGCGGCGACTTTGGGATCAATATTGGACGCAACTTAATTCACGGTTCCGATGCTCCTGAAACTGCACAGCAGGAAGTTGCTTTGTGGTTTAAAGATGAAGAGTTAGTTAATTGGCAACCACATATTTTCCCTTGGTTGCACGAATAGAATAAGTTAAAAGGCAAAAGTAAAAAATTTCTTTTTACTTTTGCCTTTTAATTTTTTACTTTTTACTTTACTTCGGTTTTCTCCGGTTCGGCTTGGGGTAATGGGGCGGGATTCCGTTTAGAAAAGCCCCAAGCTAAAATCAGAGCGATCGCAGTGATCATTAACCATTCTGGTGGCACTAAATCATCGTTGATCACTTTTAAGAGCAAACGCAAACCCACGAACGCCACAGTTACATAACCTGCATCTTCGAGGTTGGCATATTCATCTAACCAACGAATAAACAAGCCAGCCATAAATCGCAGTGTAATAATCCCTATAGTGGCACCAGTTAAGACTAACCATCTTTCTTGGGAAACTGCGATCGCGGTGGTGACGCTATCTAAAGAAAATGCCAAGTCTGTAAATGCAATCACCGGGATGGCTTGTAAAACAGTTTTAAACCTCGGCCCATGATGGTGAGAGTCTTCTGTTTCTTCTGAGGTAAAGTGTTGGAATACCAGCCACAGCAAGTAAGCCGCACCTAACAGTTCAAATTGCCAGAAATTTTGTACCCAAGTAGCGGTCAAAATCAGGGAAATCCGCAATACATAGGCAATTACTAAACCAAAGTTCAGCGCCTTACCTTCTAGTTCCTTGTCTTCTAGTCCTTGGGCGATCGCAGCAAGGGCGATCGCATTGTCAGCCGATAGCACCGCCTCTAAAAACACCAGAATTAGCAGGACTATAGGGGCTTCGACGCTGAAATGAAAGTGGAGATAATCAAATATGCTGTCTAGCATTCCGGGGTTCTCAAGCAAAAAATAAAAACTAACAGAATGTTTTTTCTATAAAAAGCGCAATCAATCGCTACTTTTATCCAGCTTAACTTGTAAAAGCTGCATAATTGCTGCGATCGCATCTAAAAGTATTTTACATTGCTGTTTAAATGTTGTTCATTATACACAACTTTCAGAGAATGTTTGAAAGTTCTTTATGTTAGCAACCAACTATTGGCAATCTCCCGAAATCCGCCTCTACAAGTGGGAATTTTCGTTATTGTCTGAGGTTGGGTATAATACCACTGAGCTTCTGATGCCAGACAAGGTAATTTTCAGCTAAAAAATTTTTCTACAAGATTCGCTGCTAAACTCTCAACATTTATATTATCCACATCATCAGCTAATAAATTAATCACCGCAGATAACCGCTCACTTTCTTCAGCAATTCGCTCACAAGCTGCTAAGTTAACTGCAAAATCAAACAGCGATTTTTCACCTAATTGCTGTCTCACCTGGAGAGCTAAAATATCATCACTCACCAAAAATTCTTTAATTGCATCTAATAACTGATTACCTAAAATTTCGTCATGTTCCCAGGTTTCTAGCCAATCTCCATTAACATCTTCAACGTAGATATGCACAAAGTCTAAACCATAAGTTAGCCAATCTTGCTGCATTTTGCGGGCTTTTGCTAAAGCTTGAGCAAATTTATCTAATTGTCCTTCGTAGCTTGCAGTTTCACTTTGGTTAGGCATAAAAGCTGTGATAAGCAGTTAACTGTATGAAATACATCAAAAATCAGGCAAATTTCAGATATTTGCCTTCCGCAAGATAATCACTGTTATACAAAGCAACGTTGACTAACTGATTAATGAAATTCGCATCTTTTGGATTATAACTAACAAACAAGCCTCTTTCTATCTCCCATGAGTTAAGTGTACTTTTCCAATCATGATATTTTTGATTGCTCAATTCTTGCGATACACTGGTAACTTGAATACATAAAGGTTGATTGTTGCGACTGCTGACAATTAAATCTGTTGCCATCGATAGGTCGGCAATATACCGCTGCCAAAAACTACCTTCACGACTCACAATATCTTGCGCTATAGATTTAATAATATCATCATCAACTTGATTAAATTCACCCGACATTAATTTTTGTTTCCAAATATAAAATTTAGCGTCAGTTGCATTAATCCATTTAGGAAAAAGATAACTATACCAATATCGTTCATTTGCTGTCATTTGGGCAAACTTTGCTTGTTGTTCTGCTTGGGAAGGTAATGATTTAATCATTAACCAAATAGTAGAATCCGTAATTACTTCCAACAGGAATGCCAGAACCAAAGGTTTTGCCGTCAGGGAACCTAACTTAATATCTTTAACCCAACGATTAATTTCATGCAATTTTCTCGCTAGATTCTGATCTACCGAGGATGCTTCCTCGATAAGTAATTTTAACTGCTCCTTAATCTCTTTCGCTTGCAAATGATGTCCTGCTTTTGGTCAATAATACTTATTCTATTTAAAAAACTTCGTATTACCTTCATGATGCTATTAAATATTGTCGGGGTCAAGACCTTGCGCTAGTAAAATCTCCCTGAACCGAGTAACTTCAGCTTGTGCTTGCTGGGCGAGGGTTTCGGCTTGTTGAACTTTTTCTTCTGGTGTGGGGGCTAACTGATTGTCAGTAGTAAAGTATCTTAATTTGCTCTCATACACGCCGAGATACAGTTCTAACTGCTAACTCCAGAGTTTGCCTTCTGGGGTGGGTGTAATTGGCTGATATTTACCTTGGTATGAGTTTGAGAGTTATTGACGGCTAAAATATCCATCCGTCCGGTAATTCTTCTGTTTTCATCTTAGACTGCGATCGCCACACTATCTTCCATTGTTAACCGAATCGGCACATCATAAATCCAGCCAGCCGCATTAATGGCGCTAGTGTTAAAAATTTAACTAATCCTTCAGAAATTTTACCCTCACTAGAGTAACGCTCAAAGTCATTTCTGATTCGCAATAAATCCTGCTGTTCAAGCTCAGAGACTGGTTCTAAACTTAAAAAGTCTGTAAATGAACCATTTGCCAGCTTTTCGAGTTTCAGCAAGCGATGAACATCGTTGAGTGATAAGTTACTAGCTTCGAGAATTAGCGGCATAGTTTTACAATGCTAAATAGGGTTGTAAGAAATGATTGGGTAATTTAATTCTGAATAAGTAAAATAGTCTATCCTTAAATGTTAAAGCCTTAATTTCAGACTATTTGATTTGCCTTTGTTATTTTAAACTGTTGTTATTTATGACATATAAACAGGAAATCATCGATCATTACAATGGAAGGAAAAATTATGATAACGATTTCACTCTCAATCGGGCAATTGCACTTTTAGACTACGCAACTCCATATCCTGGGCAATGTGTTTTGGATGTGGCAACAGGAACGGGAAATATTGCGATCGCATCTGCTCATAAAGTTGGTACAAGTGGTTCTGTAATTGGAATTGACATCGCAACAGAGCTACTCAAAATTGCTCAACAGAAAATTCAAGCTAAAAACTTATCCAATATTGAGCTAATTGAAGTCGATGCACAAGTATATCAGGCTGAACCAGATAAATTTGACGCAATCTATTGTTCTTATGCGATCGTACTTTTCCCTAACATTCCTAAGATTTTTGAAAATTGGTATCGTTTTCTCAAGTTCGGTGGATTCATTGCATTTACCTGTTCCTCTGAAGATTCATATTTAGCATTGTCGATTGTAGAAGCCTGTGCAGAACATGGAATCAAACTTCCAAATTTACACGAACCATTGGGAACACCACAGCGAATTCAAAACTTATTAACTCAAGCCAAATTTACCCAAATTGAAATTCATCCTCGACAGATGGGGACTTATCTCAGTTTAGAAAAAGCCCAAAGTAAATGGAATGGGCAATTCTGGACACATATTGATAATCCGTTACGACAATTAGAACCCCAAAAAATTCGTCAGATTAAAGCGAGTTATGATGATGAGATTGCTGCACTAGAAACTGAGCAGGGTGTATGGCATGAGGAGTTAATTTACTACGTTGTTGCTCGTAAAGCATAAGCATCTAAACAAGTAATAAAATATCTCATCGTTAGGGAAAACAGGAGAAGCAGGGGAGGAAAAATTCTATGTGTTAGGGGAATGAGGAAGACACACAGACGCAGAAAATGACTAATAACTCAGCATTTTCCACCCAGCTTAATGAAAATCTAAACTTTGGAGAGCCTAACTAGGTTAAGAATGGTTTTTACTAACATATAGTGATTGTGCTGATCAACTATGTCTCAACCAACTATAGAATCAATCCTACAAGAGAAGCGTTTATTCCATCCGGCTGCGGGATTCTCGCAAAACGCCCATATTAAAAGCTTAGAAGATTATCAACAACTCTACGATAAAGCCAAGGCTGACCCGGAAAAATTTTGGGCAGATTTAGCCGAATCAGAATTGCATTGGTTTGAAAAATGGCACACCGTTTTAGATTGGCAACCACCGTTTGCTAAGTGGTTTGTCGGCGGTAAGACGAATATTTCTTACAACTGTTTAGATAGACATCTTACCACCTGGCGCAAGAATAAAGCGGCGTTAATTTGGGAAGGTGAACCAGGGGATTCCCGGACTTTAACTTACGCCCAACTACATCGAGAAGTGTGCCAATTTGCCAATGTGTTGAAGCAGTTGGGAGTCCAAAAAGGCGATCGCGTCGGTATTTATATGCCGATGATACCAGAAGCGGCGATCGCTATGTTAGCTTGTGCGAGAATTGGCGCACCCCATAGTGTGGTATTTGGTGGTTTTAGTGCCGAAGCTTTACGCGATCGCTTGATTGATGCCCAAGCTAAATTAGTGATTACAGCTGATGGTGGTTGGCGTAAAGATGCGATCGTTCCCCTGAAAGAACAAGTCGATAAAGCTTTGGCAGATGGCGCTGTTCCTTCTGTAGAAAATGTCTTGGTAGTCAAACGCACCGGACAAGATATTTATATGCAGTTGGGCGGACGTGACCATTGGTGGCACGATTTACAAAAAGGTGTCTCGGCTGATTGTCCGGCGGAACCAATGGACAGCGAAGATATGCTGTTTATTCTCTACACTTCTGGCAGTACAGGCAAACCCAAAGGCGTTGTGCATACGACTGCTGGGTATAACTTGTACACCCACATGACCACCAAGTGGATATTCGACCTGCAAGACACTGATGTTTATTGGTGTACTGCCGATGTGGGTTGGATTACCGGACATAGTTACATTGTTTATGGGCCTTTATCTAACGGTGCAACCACGCTGATGTATGAAGGTGCGCCCCGTGCTTCCAACCCTGGCTGCTTCTGGGATGTGATTGAAAAATACGGCGTGAATATTTTCTACACTGCACCAACGGCAATTCGGGCATTTATTAAAATGGGTGAACACCATCCCAAAACCCGTAACTTGTCTTCGCTGCGGTTGTTGGGAACCGTTGGCGAACCAATTAACCCCGAAGCTTGGATGTGGTATCACCGGGTAATTGGTGGCGATCGCTGCCCAATTGTCGATACTTGGTGGCAAACTGAAACAGGTGGAATTATGATTACACCCCTACCAGGGGCAATTCCCACCAAACCCGGTTCCGCGACGCGTCCCTTCCCTGGAATTTTGGCAGACATAGTAGATTTGGAAGGTAATTCTTTAGGTGATAACGAAGGCGGCTATTTGGCAGTGCGCCATCCTTGGCCGGGAATGATGCGGACTGTTTACGGCGATCCTGAACGCTTCCGCCGCACCTATTGGGAACATATTCCGCCGCAAGATGGCAAGTATACTTACTTTGCTGGCGATGGTGCGAGACGGGATGAAGATGGTTATTTCTGGGTGATGGGGCGAGTTGACGATGTGTTGAATGTCTCAGGACATCGCCTCGGCACTATGGAAATTGAATCAGCCTTAGTTTCTCACCCAGCCGTTGCTGAGGCGGCGGTTGTGGGTAAGCCTGATGAACTCAAAGGTGAGGATGTTGTGGCGTTCGTCACCTTAGAAGGTACGCATCAAGCCAGCGAGGAATTAAGTAAAGAACTGAAAAAACACGTTGTGCAGGAAATTGGCGCGATCGCCCGTCCCGGAGAAATCCGCTTTACCGATGCTTTACCTAAAACGCGATCGGGCAAGATTATGCGGCGATTGTTGCGTAACCTCGCCGCCGGACAAGAAGTTTCTGGTGATACATCAACTCTAGAAGACCGTGGCGTATTAGATAAATTGCGTGAAGGTGCGTAAATCAGGAGGGGAGCCAGTGCTTTGCGGTGAGCAGTCCGTTGGGCTGCTTTGCCGACTTGAAGGAACTGCGAACCCGGAGGGAGGTTCCCTCCGTTATAACAACTGGCGTTGTGTTGTCGCGTAGCGAACGCACCACCTGAAATTGCGGTGCGTTATGAACGTTAGTTCTAACGCACCCTTGTATCTTGAGAGAAGATGTTCAAGCCAGCATATCGATAAATTGTATCGTGCTGAGTATGACACTTAATAGGTAGTATCAGAATAGAAAAGCTGGATAAATTTCAACTGTTCAAATTTATTGATGAACTGCAAGCACGGATGGAAGAATCACATCAGAAGAAGTTATCGAACTTGAATAAATTGGAGAACTAGATAGGATTTTTACCCATATAAATGCGATGCTGTTAACTCAACCCTCCCATGAAGATCCAAATGATTGTGTCCACCTAAATTAGTATGCTCACTGAGAACAGTGTCAGAGATTAGTAACAAAGGACAAATGACTATTGACTAACCTGACACTGATCACACAAACCGAAAAATTCTAAAGTGTGGTAGAAAATTTTAAATTTGTGGCTTACTTGTAGTTGGTCTTCCAGGTCGTGGACTGGACATTGGTTAATGGGAATTGACGTACCACATTGCAGACAGGTGAGATGGTGTTTGTCTTGCTGCACTAGGCTATAGAGGGCTTCACCGTTAGCTAAAGTCCGCACTTGCACCAAACCTTCAAGTTTTAACGCTTCCAAGGAACGGTAAACTGTGGCTAAACCCATATTTTGATTGCGATTACGCAATTCAATATAAATATCTTGGGCAGAAATGCCTTGTTTGACGCTTTTAAGTAGGTTTAAAATCCGCTCTTGACTGCGGGTGTGTATGGCTCTCATAAGTAGTTTTGGATATTCGCCACTGTAGTGGAAGCTGTTATACTGGCTATCTGATAAATTAACTTTAACTGTTTCACAATCTTATTTTCACTCAGTTGGAACAGAAAGTTATAGTATAGCGATCGCAGCATTCAGCAAAAAAACTGTGCAACGGAAGTATTTAGCCAAAATTCATGTAACGCTTCGTCCTTCAGTCCTAGACCCTGCTGGTGTGGCTGTACAATCTGGTCTCAAGCAGATGGGATACGAAACAGTGGAAAACGTGCGGATTGGTAAGTACATAGAACTTACCATCATCTCTCAGGATGAGACTAAAGCACGGAGAGACTTAGATAACATTTGTGACCAAATGTTAGCCAATCCTGTAATTGAGAACTATCGATTTGACTTGATTGAGGTCGAAACGCAGACGGGAGTGTTTTAGAAGTCAAAAGGTAAAAGGTAAAAGTAAAAAGGACTAAATTTTCTGCCTTTTTACTTTTGACTTTTTACTTGCAGATGACAAATGATCAATGACCAATGACACATAACAAATGACAAAATTCGGCGTTATTGTTTTTCCAGGGTCTAATTGCGATCGCGATGTTGCTTATGTCACCAGGGACTTGTTAGGTCAACCAACGCGCATGGTTTGGCATCAAGACACCGACATAGCTGATTTGGATGTAATTATCATCCCAGGCGGCTTTAGTTATGGTGATTACCTACGTTGTGGTGCGATCGCTCGATTTTCGCCTGTGATGCAGCAGGTGATTGAACACGCGCAAAAGGGTAAGTTTGTTCTCGGTATTTGTAACGGGTTTCAGGTATTAACTGAAGCCAAGCTGTTACCTGGGGCATTAACGAGAAATCGAGATTTGCATTTTATTTGCGATCGCGTCCCGTTAAAAGTCGAAAATACAAATATTCCTTGGACACAAGCTTACACCAGTAAACAAACCATCACTCTACCCATTGCCCACGGAGAAGGGCGCTTTTATGCTGATAGAGCCACTTTATCGGCAATAGAAGACAATGGTCAGGTAGTGTTCCGCTATGCTGGAGGCAACCCCAATGGTTCACTGAACAGTATTGCAGGAATTTGTAATCGCCAAGGCAATGTCTTGGGGATGATGCCACACCCAGAAAGGGCATCGGATAAGATGTTAGGTGATAGTGATGGGTTAAGTTTATTTCAAGGATTGTTGGAAAAAGTCGCTGCTGTAGTGTAGGGTTGACTTTTTTGGGAATTGTAGCAAGTTGTTGTGGAGACGTTGTATACAAAGTCTCTCTTCTCATTCATAGAATTGGTATCAGCAAATAGCCCTCAGACTAAAGTCTGGGGCTATACAAACGAAACCCGCCTGCGCGGGTTTAAAATCCTCGATTTTACGTTCGTCCGCGTAGGTGTTCACTCTCGCTTGTCGAAGTGCGGACTTTGTTTTTATAGCCACAAATTCTATTCGTCGGGGCTAGGTGCTTTCCTATTCCCTATTCCTTACTCCCTTTTTGTATCAACGCACATAGAATTTATCTAATATTTTTGGCAAAATCTAAAATCTCTGTGGCAACTGACAGAGTATTCGCAGGATTCTCTAATGTATATTCCTGACTCGCTGCAATTATTTATTAGGTGGATACAAGCATTTGATATTCGTGTTTTACAAACTGAAGAAGATGTCGAAAAAAAGTTTATTTTGCCAATGTTTCAATATTTGGGTTATCCAGATTCATATCGGCAGAGTAAGTATAGTTTAACCAATAAAAATTCAGAGAACCCAGCCAAAAAACTCAAAAATTCTCAAATTTATTTTGCTACTGATGATGTAATTCGGCAAAATTCCGACACATCATTAATAATTATTATCTATTTAGCACCAAATACACAATATTTTTCTGAAGCTATTACCCAAGCTAAATTTTATAGCACTTATCTCAAACCTATATTTTTCATCATTACTAATGGATATATTCTCAAAGTATTCAAATATTTTCCTTATCATCGAGAAGAGTTGATATTTGATGGGATAATTGATACATTGAGAAATAGTCAAGTTGCTGAAAATCTTTATTATCAGCTTAATTTCGATTTAGTTAGAAAAATTCCTAAAACTACAGTCAATAATTTTAAATCTCCTGAATTTAGCAACATAGAAAAATATTTAAGACGACATCAAGAATTTAGTCATATTTTAGAAAAGGCTGAGTTTGAACCTGGTTTATTAAAAAAAGGTAGTCACTTAACTGTTGTTAAGCCAAAAGTGCTGATAGAGTGCAATTTACCACAAGCTTTTGGCAAGGGTGATTGTGTAATTCAATTTAGTAGCGTAATGCTGAGAGGTTTAAAAATTTCCCTCAACCATCAGCAAATTTTAGGTCAATTAATGACAGGACTCTGCACTAAGCCTGAATGGGGTTGTCGTCATTTTTTAAAACAAATAGATGCAGATACGTTTGAGGCTTATTTAGGACAAACAACAGTCATTGTATCTGAATTAGAAGCGGCAGATTTATGTTTATGTGTGGATGTTGTTTGTCAGACATATCAAAATAAAATTATTGAATTTGAAAATTATTTAGAAACCTGGGATTTTAAATTTGTCGAATTTCCCGATGTTAGAGGCTTTCATCTATTTTCTGTGGATGTAAAACTCTGGAAAATTATGCACAATTTTATTAAAAAATTTAATTACGCTCAAGGTAAGTCAGAATGGCATGTATTTGACCAAGATCATACCTCTATTCGCATCAGTCGGGGAATTAGGGATCATGCTTTTATTGTGCCACGTTTCAGTAATGCTTACTCGGCGTTATCTAATAATCAAGTTGATATATTGTACGAAATAAACGATAGTCACATCGCCACATTAGAAAGCAGTAACCTTAATTCTTGGCAAGAAGATATCGGGATAAGAGGTACATGGACAGCTAAGTATACAAAAACTTGGTTAATCGAAAAATATATTCCGCAAGTGGTGAGTTATCACTCGCAAAAGTTTCAAGTTTTAGAATTTGACTTAGAGAAAAATATCTTAAATTACCCCAGTCAACATACAGCATTTAAAGAAATAAATGATGTTAAAGATTTTCTGCCTTATCTGCGAGATATCCAAGTATGGTTAAAGGCATATATTGTAAATATTGCCACTGGTTGTTTACAGCAATATTATCAAGTATTCACCGATTTAGTGAGGAATACCGATGCTGCGATCGCAGGTTTGGATTATATCACAATGAACTTACAAAAAATCATCTGGAAACATCCCTCAGCCGAGATATCCAGACAAGAAATTTGGAATTTTAAAGATGTTATTTATTGTTTAGATAACCAAGTTGCCAAGATAAATAATTGCAAATATATCCCTAGTTGTGAAGCAGATTTAATTACCAGAGTGTTGATTTGGATTATCGAAAATGGCAAAATTAATCATTCGCAAGGGCAATTAAATGTAGCCAAACAAGCATTATTACCACTATGGGAACAATGTCGCTTTGAAATGCGCCATATCTATCCTTATCGCACACGCATCAACTCCGGTGGTAAATAAGTTGTAGAGATTTAGGGGTGTCAGGGTTTTGAAATAAAATTCCCTTTCCCTTGTCTACCTTGTCTACCTTGTCCCCCTTGTCTCCCTCGTCCCCTCATCTCATCAAAAGCCTACCTTATTTGCTCGATAATAGCCTGAGCGATCGCCTCATTTCCATCCTTGGCAATTTTTTGGCTTTGTTGTGGTGGTTGGGGTAATTCATGGAGGAAATTCCAATCACCTGTAAAAAATTCTGCGGGGGTGACAATTTGATGATGGTTGTAATTAGTAATTCCCTTTAAAAGATAACTGGCTTCGGCAAAATCATCACGGGGAATCGTCACCAAAGGAACTTCTAAGCGTGTCGCCTCGGAAAAAGTACCATAACCCGGTTTAGAAACTACCCGTCCACAAATTGGCATAAAATCTACAGGGCGATATTTATTATCATGAATTTTGACTAAATTTGGTAAATCCGGTGCAGATTTGTCAAAGGTGATAAATTGCCAATCTGGGAAATTTTGCAAATTTTCGTAAGGTATTTGTTGTAAACCTAAGCCGCCAAAGGTGAGTAAAATAGTTTTATCTTGTGGTGCAGTTATGTCCCAGTTAGCGCGTAATTCATCAGCAGAATAGCGGGGTGAACCACCTGTTAAACCCACATTGGTGATATTTTCAAAAGCCGACATTGATTCATGAAATGGTAAACGAAATAAGCGATCGCACTTAGAATAACACTCACTAATCCAATCTGCGATCGCGACAAATTCACCACCCCAATCTCTGTAGATCAAATCCCAACCGAAGTTACTCATCATCCAACAAGGAATATTTGCGGCTTTGGCAAATAAAGGCGCAAGAAAAGGAATATCAGCCAAAATTAAATCAACCCGATTCTGTCTAATAAAATTAACTTCCGATGCAATTAAAGAATTTTGCTGCTTTTTAATTTCTAATAATTTTGCTAAAGTTGCGTCTTTATCCATTGTCAAACTATCAGCTTGTATAACACCCAAATCAAAAGCGCGGGGACGATGGATAAAATCACCTTCTATATATGACTCCAGCAGCCAACGCGGTGCAGTCGTCACCATAATTAAAAGTACATCAGGACACAACTTTTGAATAGTTGCCGCTACCGATGCCGTGCGAGTAGCATGACCAAAACCATGATTAGTGATAGCTACGTATAAGATAGGACGTTTCATAGAAAAGTATGAAGTGTGAAGTATGAAGTATGAGATATTAATTATTTAGTCGTTTGTTTGACTATTGACTAAACTTATCTATTTGTTCGACTAACTCATCCATTTCTGACTCTAAAGTAAAGTAGTGAACGGTGGCGCGAACACAATCAGGTTTAGCAATTGTGCGGGTGAATATCTTGTTATTTTCCAAAAACTGCACTAATTTGAAACTAGTTTGAGAATCATGCTGCACAAATTGAAAGGAAACTAAACCGCTTTCCGGCGCGGAAGTTCGCAGACATTTAATTTGCGGTAAGGCGGATAATTTACGCCAGAGATATTCACTGTTGCGGCAAATTTGTTGATAACGTTCCTCGGCTGTACCCCATTGTTGATGCAGGGCGATCGCCTCTACCAATCCCGCATAAAATGAATAAGCCGATGTCCCGACTTCATATCTCCGGCCATCACGAAACAAATCTATCGGCTGTCCTTGACTATCTTTAATCACACCACGCCAACCAATAAATGTCGGCGCAAGTTTTTCTAAGGCTTCTGGTTTGACATATAACCCACCCACCCCAGCAGGGCCACACCACCATTTATGCCCAGTAAACGCATAAAAATCTGCCCCCAACTGAGTTAAATTTAACGGTAATAAACCCACAGATTGGGCAGCATCTACTAATATTAAAGAATGGTTATCTCTGCATACTTCTATAATTCTGTCAAGGGGTAAAACTTGACCAGTATTCCAAAGGACGTGGCTGAGAATTACTAAGCGGGTATTGGGGCGTAAATTTTGGGCAATAACCGCCACAGGATCACCATCATTTAAAGTTGCCATTAACGGACAGGTGGTAACTTCTACATGAAACCGTCGCCCAATTTCTTTAGCTGCGGCAATTACCCCTTGATGTTCACAGTCCGACAATAATAGATGGTCGCCTGGATGCCAATCAATACCCCACAAAGGAATATTACAGCCCACAGTCACATTTTCTGTCAGGGTGATAGTTTCTGGGGGGGCGTTGAGTTCCGTGGCGATCGCTTGTTTGATAGTTTGGATATAAGAACCTATCCAGCGTCCAACTTCATTACCAAAAGGGCCTAGCTGCTGAATATGAGTTTCAGTTTGAATTATGGCTTCAATTGCCTGTTTGGGTAACGGCCCTTGTCCACCGTAGTTAAAATAAAGCTTATTAGCTAAAGCAGGAAATTGCTCTCGATGGTGATGCAAGTCGGTTTGGATAGCAGAAACACTAGTCATGTGTCGAATCTCAATATTTTTACTCTCAACCCTGGGTTTAGGGAACAGTGACAAGTAAACAGAATAATTTCTGTAACCTGTAACCTTGATCTCAACCCCAAAAAGCCACAATTATTGTTAGCTTAAATGAATGTTGATTAATGCTGAACATTTACTACAATACCAACGCTGTAAACGCCGACCAATTTTAGATATTAATGCTGACAAAAGCCTGAGAGATGCACCGAATGACTTGTTGTCTAAATTGCAACAAGACAAAGTTATCTATCATCAAGGGATTTTGGCAGGGTTTGACTATGAAAAACCGCAATATCCCCAAGGAAATCGGGAAGCAGCCCAAGCCGCCACATTAGAATTAATGCAGCGTGGTGTTGAGTATATTTACCAGGGAGTACTGTTAAGCAATTATCAAGACTGGGTAGAAACCGCCAGCGAAAACTATACACTCCTCAGCCGTCCAGATTTACTGGTAAAACAGTCAGGAGAGTCTTGCTTTGGTGATTGGATGTATGTTCCTGCGAATATGGAACTCGGTAAACGTCCCAAACAAGAATATCAAGTTGTGTCAGCATTTCACGCCCAAGCCTTAGCCACAATTCAGGGAGTCACCCCTGATAAAGCTTGGTTAATCTTACGTACCAAAGACATTAGCTATCCCGTAGATTTGGCGAAATGGACACCCCAGATGTTGCAAATTCTAGAGGAGTTCATTGCAGCAATCAAATCACCAGAACCTCCAGAGATGTTTATTTCACGGCAAAAGTGTAATCTTTGCCACTGGCATAGTCAATGTTATGCGATCGCCCAAGCACAAAAACATCTTTCTCTATTACCAGGAGTCACACCCGTCCGCTACGCCCAACTCCAAACCCTTTCCCTCACCACCCTAGAATCTTTAGCGAATACAAATCCCACTATCTTAGAAGACTTACCAGGGTTTGATAGTGTAGTAGCAACCAAGTTAACTATTCAAGCCCAAGCTGTTATTGAGCAACGTCCGTTAATTTTACCAACTTCCTTACCGCCAGCAGAACTGACCTTTACTGCTCCTGTAGAACTGTATTTTGATATTGAAGCCCAGCCAGATTTAGATTTAGATTATCTTTTAGGTGTTTTAGTTGTTGATAGACAAAATAATACACAACAATTTCATTCTTTTTTAGCGGAAAATCCAGAAGATGAAGAATTAGTTTGGCGACAATTTATTAACTTAGTTTGGCAATATCCCGACGCACCAATTTATCATTTTTGTGTTTACGAATTTGACACAGTGAAAAGATTAGCCAAGCTATACCACACACCAAAATCTTTAGTTAATCCTGTTTTAAATAGATTTGTAGATGTCTACGAACAATTAATTCAAAGTGTGGCCTTACCTGTAGAAAGTTATGCCCTAAAAGTAATTGCGCGATGGTTAGGCTTTGAGTGGCGCGATAAAGAAGCCAGTGGCGCTAAATGTATCTACTGGTATGATCAATGGTTAGCAACAGGCGATCGCTCTTTCTTGGAAATCATCCAACGCTACAACGAAGACGACTGTCACGCAACTCGCAGTGTCAAAGATTGGCTAGTAAATTTTTTTCAAGATGAAATAGTTGTGAACCCACTCATCCTTTAATGGTTGTGGTTTTGTCTGCTTTTGGTCGAATGTTAATATCAAGCTTTGCTGGTCATATAAATGGGGTTTGATGTGGCAAATAAAGCAATCTGGAGGCGATCGCGCAAATTCAAACGACTCAAGATATTGGTAATATGGTTTTTGACCGTTTTTTCAGAAATAAACAGCACCTCTGCAATTTCACGATTATTCGCTCCTTTGCCAATCAAGCGCACAATTTCCTGTTCGCGGCGAGTGAGTTTTTTCCACTCGACATCTGGATTAATCCCAGGATCGGGTATACGCTGAATTAACTTTCGTCCTACGCCCGGCCCTAATTGGGTATAGCCTTTGTGAACTGCCTGGATTGCCAGAGACAATTCTTCTACAGGGGTATTTTTTAACAGATAACCTGCTGCTCCATACCGCATTGCCTGAGCAATATTCTCATCATCATCATCAATGCTAAGTACTAAAATTTTTATCTCTGGAAATTGTTGGTAAATCACTCTGGTAGCTTCAACGCCTCCCATTCCTGGCATGACAATATCCATGAGAATCACGTCTGGTTTCAGAATTTCCATCTGAGCGATCGCCACTTCTGCGCTTTCCGCTTCCCCCACTAATTCCAGTTGGGGATCTTCGACCAGCAATAAGGACAACGCCCGACGGATTAGGGTTTGGTCATCAACAATCAGCACACGAATGGGCGGCATGGGTTAAGAAGAATGACTGAAAAAATAAACCGGACAATATACCTGGATTTGAAAGCTATAAGCTAATCGTCATTTAAACTGCACGCTTAATAGCTTACTAATTTCAATTCGGATGATTCCCTTAACCCTAACCTTTTCTTCCTCCAGTCGCAAGATTCTGCTGTCCTATTTGTTACTAGGACTTTAGACCTAGTTGAAATGGGGACGGATGTCTCATGTTTTCTGTATCTAGTTTCTTTAGGATGAACTCATTGAATGGAGTAAATCAAATGAGTACTGTCCTGGTTGTCGAAGATAGCTACACTCAACGTCATCTCTTAGAAGAATTACTGAAAGCAAATGCCTTTGATGTTAAGACTGCCTGTGATGGCATAGAAGCTCTGGAGCAAATTCAATGTGATCGCCCAGATATTATCATTCTTGATATAGTTATGCCTCGGTTAAATGGTTATGAAGTCTGCCGCAAAATCAAACGTAATCCTGAAACTCAGGCAGTGCCTGTCATCTTCTGTTCCTCCAATGCCGGTATGTCTGATCACTACTGGGGGCTAAAGATGGGTGCGATCGCCTACATCAGCAAACCGTTTCAACCCCAGGAACTGATCCAAACCATCAACCAAGTACTCAATCCTAATTAGTCTCACCAAAGTTTTTACTCAGTCCCACTTGTTATGTTAATAAAATCACCTGCTCGTTTACTATGGGTGAATTAAATGGCTATCTGCGATCGCCTACTCTTGTAAGGTCATCAACATGAAAATAGTTAAAAAAGTTTGGCAATTACCCAAAATTATTTATTTAGGAATTGGGATTTTAGTTGTCACAATTTTAATGATTTATTCTTCCTCAAATACTGTTGAAATCAGCAGTATAGACTTCATCGGAGAGGCAATATTACCCAAAGGATTATCTTTTCAAAAAACTGAAGTCGGTGGTTTATCAGGCATTACCTACGATGCCAAAAATGACCTTTATTATGCTATTTCCGACGATAGAGGGCAAAAAGCCCCCGCACGTTTCTATACTTTTAAAATCGATTTGAGCAAAGGTTTGCTAGAAAATAGTGATGTTGTGCCTGTGGGCGTAACAATGCTCTTAAATGAAGATGGAAAAAACTTTCTCCCTGGAACCACCGACACAGAAGGAATTGCTTTAACTAATCAAGATACTGTTTTTATCTCCTCTGAAGGAGATAGAGAAAAATTAATTAATCCTTTTATCAAAGAGTTTTCCTTAGCTTCTGGGAAAAGTATGACCACACTCAAGATACCGAGAAAATTCTTACCAGATAAACAAGCTAAAATGGGCATTCGCAATAATTTAGCTTTTGAAAGTCTGACTATTACCCCCAATCATCAGCATTTATTCACCGCAACTGAAAATGCCTTAATTCAAGATGGTTCAGTGGCAAAGCCAAATGTTGGTACACCTTGCCGGATTTTACAATATAATCTCTTCACCCAGCAGCCAGAAAGTGAATTTTTGTACCAAACTGAACCAGTCGCACCATTACTAGATATAACTGGTAAGTTTGCCAGCGGTTTACCAGATTTACTCGCCTTAGATAATCAAGGACACTTTTTAAGTTTAGAAAGGTCGTTTACGGGGTTAGGATTTGCGATTTTTTTATTTCAAGTTTCCTCAGCAGATGCTGATGATATTCGCAATATTGACAGCCTTTTCCGCACCTCCAGAAATATTCATCCAGTAAAGAAAAAACTTTTGTTCGATTTGCGAACCCTAGACGTAGCCCTAGATAATCTGGAAGGGTTAACACTCGGCCCTTGGCTACCTAATGGACAGCGTTCATTAATTCTAGTCAGCGATAATAATTTTAATTCTCTACAGCGTACTCAGTTTTTAGCTTTTCAACTTAAAATCGAACCACCTATTATTAGATGGTTCCGGAGGATGCTAGGTTTTTTCAGTTGGTAGATTATCTGGAAATGTGCTTTCAGCCTCTCTAAGAACTACTTTGAGTGAGCATAAATTTTAACCGTGGATTTACTGTTATCCGAGGCTTGATATCTTCCGGCTATTCTTGGTTTCAGTGGATTTTCTCATTTATTTTCTTAATGAATATGTTACATAATGTTTAAGCAATTTTGCAGAACAATCAATTAGTGTTTTATTAAACCTTTATTCCCTCTTAAAGTGAGTTTTATAACTTATAATTGATTCTCTAAATTAAGTAAACTTATTAATGGTTACAATAAAAGCTTGAGCAATATTGATTTTCAAATTTTATAGCGTGACATTTCCAAATATGGTAGTGCCTAAAACCGACATAGATATTTATATTGGAAAGTTTTTAAATAATCGCTATTTAATAAAAGATTTGATTGGCAAAGGCGGGATGGGAAGGGTTTATTTAGCAGAAGATGCAGCGAAAGGAGGCATTTTAGTAGCTGTCAAAATTTTAATGCTAAGTTTGGGAAACCAGCAAATATCGCAACGCTTTGCTAGAGAGATTTTTATTGGCGCTCAGTTAGGTCGTAAAAGCAAAAATATTGTTCAGGTATTAAGCTATGGCATGACAGATGATAAAACGCCATTTTATGTCATGGAATATCTTCAAGGTAAAAATCTCAAGCAGATTTTGAAGGTACAACCATTAAACCTGGTAAAATTTATCGATATTTGTCAGCAAATTTGCTTAGGCTTACAGTGCGCCCATCAAGGTATTAGTTTAAAAGGGGAAATTTATCCGATTGTGCATCGAGATATTAAGCCAGAAAATATCTTTATTATTGATGATGCACAACAAGGTGAAGTTGTAAAAATCCTTGATTTTGGCATTGCTAAATTTTTAACAGAACGCAGCGGTATGACGCTGACTGATTCTTTTATTGGGAGTTTACCTTATTGTTCTCCAGAACACATGGAAGGACGAAAACTCTTAGATGTACGCTCTGATATTTACAGTTTGGGTGTATTAATGTTTGAAATGTTGACAGGAAAACACCCATTTAAAACAGACAGTAACACTTTTGGGAGTTGGTATCAGGCTCATCGTTTCCAAACTCCACCAACACCAGAAGAAATTAACCCTGATGTCAAAATACCCCAAGCATTAAAAAAATTATTATTAACTTGTCTTGCCAAAGAAGTTACTGAACGTCCACAAACTATTAGTCAAATTTTAGTTGTTCTAGAGAAAATTAAGCGCCAGGTAGCAAGAGATGCAGCTCTAGAAATTGATAGTAATAACTTGGAACCTACGGCTAACTTAGTTCCTGTAACTTCAATATCAGAAAAAGAATGTTTACAAAAAATATGGCCAAAAAATAAGCCTATTGCTTCAATTGGTTTTCCTCATTTACTACATACTACCCAAGGTGTTATTCCTACTTTTTGGGCAATGTTACCCAAACAAGAAATAATTAATTTTTGTGATAAATATCACAGTACAGAATTTATCGACAAAATGAATTTATACCCAATGCTGTTATGGGTGACAGTGTTATACAATGCTCAATACTCTCTGACAAAATGGCTCTCTTATTTCTTAGATTTAAAAGATAAGAGAGGTCAAAGAATTGCTCAACTATTAGCAGATAGAGGCTACTACCACTTACTCTTTTTCGCATTGGAAGAACCAACTAAATGTGCTAATGTGATGACCCTAACTCTGACAGCCAAACAAAGACAACAACTGACAGATTGGTTAGAAATAGAGCAAAAATATAATGAAGCGATCGCATCGGAACAAGCTAAAACTATTTTAAAAGCAGAGTACCAAAAGTTAAAATCAGAAATTTTACAAAAACTAGTAGAAAGACAACAAATTGCCAAACTGGGTTTTAGAGCTTGGCTGTCTCAAATTTTTGATAAAATTCGCCAAATTTTGGCATTGCCTTAATAAAATATGAAATAAATTTTAATTATTTAATTGCGGTAATATTTAGAGGTTGTAAAAGTGAATCATAGTGCATTCATCTCTCCACGGGTTACAGGATTGCTGGCCAATCGCTATCAGCTGAAACAGTTGATTGGTAGTGGTGGTATGGGTGAAGTTTTTTTAGCCGATGATATTTTACTAGGGGGAACACCTGTTGCAGTCAAATTTTTAACTCAAAAATTTTGTAGTGAAAAAATGCACCAAGACTTTGCGCGAGAAGCAATGTTAAGTGCTGCTTTAAGTCAAAAAAGTCTTCATATTGTGCGGGCTTATGATTATGGAGTAAGTGCCGAAGGTAAGCCATTTTATGTTATGGAATATCTCAATGGTAAAAGCTTAAAAGATTTAATACCGATACCATTACCTAAGTTTTTAATTTTGATACGTCAGATTTGTTTAGGCTTACAATGCGCCCACCAAGGAATTAATATTGATGGCAAAGTTTATGCCTTAGTGCATCGAGATGTTAAACCAGCAAATATCTTGGTTTTACCAGATCCAATTTTAGGAAAATTAGTAAAAATCCTCGATTTTGGTATTGCTAAATTTATTAATTATACAAACACAGTTCATACTAACAGAGGGTTTAACGGTACTTTACCCTATTGTTCTCCTGAACAATTAGAAGGTGTAGAAATTGATGGTCGTTCCGATATTTATAGCTTGGGTGTGATGATGTATGAAATGCTGACTGGGTCTAAACCTTGGCAGCCAGAAACAGATTTATTTGGTGCTTGGTATAAAGCCCATAACTTTGAAGCACCACAAGCGATCGCCTCTGTTAGTCCCGACCTCACATTACCCCCACAACTCAACAATTTAATCATGGCTTGCTTGGAAAAAAAACCAGGCGATCGCCCGCAAAATATGGCAGAAATTTTGCAAGTCTTAGACAGTCTAGAAAAATCAAGCTGTCAGAGTTTACCCACACCTTTAACTTCCACATACAATCCTCATTTAAAGGTTGGTGTTGATTTACCTCCAACTCTGAAAACCAACTTTGCTAAACTTGTCTGGCCATCCAATAAACCCATTCAAGAAATTGTCTTTCCCCAACTTTTCCCCACACCCCAAGGGAATTTACCAGCTTTGTGGCTGATGTTACCTAGACAAGAAATCAAAAAACGGATTCTGTGTCAGCGTTATAACCATTTTGTATTTATCACAACGCCACACCCGATGCTGCTGTGGATTACGTTGCTTTACGATTCCGAACTCGGCCCGAAATGGCTACCTTGCTATTTAGATATGCAGAATTCCCAAAACCAAGAACTGGTTGCAGCTTTGATCGAACATAGGCGCTACTCCTTGATTTGCTTTACCTTAGAACTACCCCACAACTGTGTGACGGTGTTGAACACGCACATTACTAATACCCAGCGCCAAAGATTAACACAGTGGCTCGAACAAAGCAAAATCTTGCCACACTCTGATCAAGTCCAGACGAGTAAGAATCTGCTCAAGCAGCAGTACAAGCAAATCCAATCTCAGATACTAGAACACCTATCCTCTCAATTACAGGTTGCAGCTGCTTCCTCAACTTAAAAATTAAATCAGCAACCCCTTGCTAAAATTATTTTAAACGCTATAATAGTAAATTGTTAAGTGAAAACGCAGCCGCCTCAAAAGCCAACGCAAAAAAAGCACTTGACAAAGCTCAAAAAAAGAGCGATACTGATAAAGTTGCAAATTAAGGGACTGTAGTTCAATTGGTTAGAGCACCGCCCTGTCACGGCGGAAGTTGCGGGTTCGAGCCCCGTCAGTCCCGTTAAAAGCCAAACTTCTGAATGCTGATGTAAAAAATAACTTATCATCAGGAACTTGGCATAACGAAGTAATAATTCTAGAAACCTATACCCCTAGAGCGAAACTTGCTTAGTCGCCGTGTGTTATCAGTGGTGAAACACCACGCTAAATTGAAAATTTAGCAATCAATAAAGCAGTCTAAAATTAGTTGCGGGTCTTTTTCCGCCACTATATATTGATGCTGAATTTTGCTTTAAATTAATCATGCTTTGTGAAAGAGAGAATTAACTGTGACTGTTAGAGTCCGTATTGCACCAAGCCCAACTGGAAATTTACATATTGGTACAGCCAGAACTGCTGTATTTAACTGGTTATTTGCCCACCACCACGGGGGTAAGTTTATTTTACGTATTGAAGACACAGACCTAGAGCGATCGCGTCCCGAATACACCGACAATATATTAGCGGGATTACGCTGGCTGGGACTCAACTGGGACGAAGGCCCGTTTTTCCAATCCCAGCGCCTGGATTTGTACAAAACAGCAGTCAAAAAACTGTTAGATCAAGGATTAGCTTATCGCTGCTACACCACCCCAGAAGAATTAGAGGCGTTGCGTGAAGCTCAAAAAGCTAAAGGTGAAGCACCCCGCTACGATAACCGTCATCGTAACCTCACCCCAGAACAAGAAGCCGCATTCCAAGCCGAGGGACGTAGCTTTGTCATCCGGTTCAAAATCGATGATGACCGCGAAATTGTCTGGAATGACTTGGTACGTGACAAAATGGTGTGGCGCGGGAGTGACCTTGGTGGGGATATGGTCATTGCCCGTGCTTCCGCAGATGGCATTGGTCAACCACTGTACAATTTTGTGGTGGTAGTTGACGACATTGATATGCAAATTACCCATGTCATTCGCGGCGAAGACCACATAGCTAACACCGCCAAGCAAATTCTGTTATATGAAGCTTTAGGTGCAGCAGCCCCGGTATTTGCCCACTCACCCCTGATTTTGAATATGGATGGGCGCAAGTTATCCAAGCGGGATGGTGTGACTTCGATTTCCGACTTTCAGAAATTGGGTTTCACCGCCGAAGCCTTGGTCAACTACATGACTTTATTGGGTTGGTCGCCACCAGATTCTACTCAAGAAATCTTCACCCTAGAGGGTGCTGCTAAAGAATTTAGCTTTGAGCGGGTGAATAAAGCTGGTGCTAAATTTGACTGGGCAAAACTAGATTGGCTCAACAGTCAATATATCCACAATATGCCAGTGGATAAGCTGACAGATTTGCTAATACCTGTTTGGCAAGAAGCTGGATATAACTTAGAGGCGCGAGAACGTCCTTGGTTAGAACAGTTAGTTGCTTTAATCGGCCCTAGCCTGACTCGTTTGGTGGAAGCTGTAGAGATGAGCAAACTCTTTTTCAGCGATACCGTAGAATTAAGCGAAGAGGGCAGTAAACAACTGCAACAAGAAGGTGCTTCTGCTGTGTTGAGTGCCATACTTGCGGCTTTAGAAAATCAACCCGAATTTACAGAAGCCATTGCCCAAGAAATTATTAAACAGGTAGTGAAACAACAAAACGTCAAGAAAGGCTTAGTGATGCGATCGCTCCGTGTCGCTTTAACCGGCGATGTTCATGGCCCAGACCTGATCCAATCTTGGTTACTGCTGAATCACCTTGGTTTAGATAAGGCAAGGTTGAATCAAGCAATTAGTTTGTAATTCATAATTCGTAATTCGTAATTAAGTCTTTACGAATTACGAATTGATATTTTTCCTGAGATCAAAGAGCGCAAGTTACAGAGAGAGCCTCGCTTCTTGCTCATGATTGACTTTGAATGCCAAAACTAAAATATTACCAAGGTATCTGAAGTAGGAAATTTTGAGAGCGTGATGTCAAAGACAGTCATTTTTTTACCTCCTGCCTCCTGCCTCCTGCCTTCTGCCTCCAAAAAGAATAGTCAATTCCTCTCATCTTGGGAACTTAGAATGTAAAATTCATGTCTTTCTAAGCACTGAGAAACCTGTGTGATCACAATGTCGCAAACATCTTTAAATAGAGGGATACAATTATCTTTGGCAATGTTGGCATTTTGTGTCGCATCCATAACTAATACCATCACTCATGCTCAAGAAGCACCAACAATATTTGGAGATGTGACCCTTAACCATCCATTTTCCCCAGACCCTATAACTGTGCGGGGAATGAGTGGCGGGTCAATTTCGGGAAATAGAGTTGCTGGGAGAAGAGAAACAATTACTGGGCCTTGTGATGGGTTTGTTGATGCAGCACCAGACCATACTTTAGAACTCAAGACTAAATTCGATTATCTTAGACTCCAAGTGCAAAGCCCTCAAGATGTCACCCTGATTGTGAAAGGCCCCGGTGGTACATGGTGTAATGATGATTTTGAGGGTAAAAATCCTGGGATGAGTGGTGAATGGCTACCGGGAAATTATCAAGTTTGGGTCGGTTCATACAATCAAGGTCAGTATTATCCTTATACATTGACCATTACTGAAGTGAAGTAGTCACTAGAGGTTAGGGGTTAGAGGCTAGGGATTAATGTTTTTCTCAGAAATCATCCCAATTCTATGAGAACGTAAAGGCTTTGCCATAAGTCATATAGAAACTGCATTCGATAAAATTCTTGTAGAGACGTTGTATACAACGTCTCTACAACTTTTACTGCTGTGCGATCGCAGCATTAGACTCTAAATATCTACATCTTAAATTTTGCTGTCATCATCCAAGCTGTATTAAAATTAAGTTAAATTTAATTAAGAATCTTTTCAGCGGCACACATTCATGGTGACGTGTGACTAGAAATCAAATTAAACAAAATGGATTAATAAACATCCGTTGCAAAATCTAGTTACCAAGCGAGGCAATATCTTGCGGAAGATGATTCCCTAGATGAGTGCCAAGCTAGAGAGTAGCTAGAAATAATTAATTGTATTGGCAGAGGCAAAATTAAGATGAAATTCTCTTGGAGAGTCCTCGTACTCTGGACATTGCCTGCTTTGGTAATTGGCTTTTTCTTCTGGCAAGGAGCATTTGCGAATGCTCCTGCGGATATGGGTAAGAATGCTGCTAATACCCGCATGACTTACGGGCGTTTTCTAGAATACTTGGATGCCGATCGCGTCACTAGCGTAGATTTGTATGAAGGCGGTAGAACTGCAATTGTCGAAGCTATTGATCCAGATATCGAAAATCGCATTCAGCGGTGGCGGGTAGACCTGCCAATTAGCGCCCCTGAGTTAATTAGCAAGCTTAAAGAAAAACAAATTAGTTTTGATGCACACCCCATGCGTAATGATGGCGCAATTTGGGGATTATTAGGCAATCTTGTTTTCCCAATTTTATTGATCACTGGTTTGTTCTTTTTGTTCCGCCGCTCCAGCAATCTTCCTGGTGGCCCCGGACAAGCAATGAACTTTGGTAAATCGAGAGCGCGTTTTCAAATGGAAGCCAAAACTGGTGTGAAATTTGATGATGTAGCTGGTATTGAAGAAGCCAAAGAAGAATTACAAGAAGTTGTCACCTTCCTGAAACAGCCAGAAAGATTTACTGCTGTTGGCGCACGCATTCCTAAAGGTGTGTTGTTAGTCGGCCCTCCAGGTACAGGTAAAACATTACTGGCAAAAGCGATCGCTGGGGAAGCTGGTGTACCATTCTTCAGCATTTCCGGTTCAGAATTTGTGGAGATGTTCGTCGGTGTGGGTGCTTCTCGCGTCCGCGACTTGTTTAAAAAAGCCAAAGATAACGCTCCCTGTATCATCTTCATCGATGAAATTGACGCTGTAGGTAGACAACGGGGTGCAGGTATCGGTGGCGGTAACGATGAGCGGGAACAAACCCTCAACCAGTTACTGACCGAAATGGACGGTTTTGAAGGTAACACAGGGATTATTATCATCGCTGCTACCAACCGTCCCGACGTATTAGACGCAGCCTTGTTACGTCCCGGACGTTTTGACAGACAAGTAACTGTCGATGCGCCAGATGTCAAAGGACGTTTGGAAATTCTGCAAGTTCATGCACGTAACAAGAAATTAGACCCCACCGTTTCACTAGAAGCAATCTCTCGCCGGACTCCTGGCTTTACTGGTGCAGATTTAGCTAACTTACTTAACGAAGCCGCAATTCTCACCGCCAGAAGACGTAAGGAAGCCATCACCCTGCGCGAAATCGACGATGCAGTTGACCGCGTAGTTGCAGGTATGGAAGGAACTCCGTTGGTAGACAGCAAGAGCAAGCGTTTAATTGCTTACCACGAAATTGGTCACGCTTTGGTTGGTACTTTACTCAAAGACCATGACCCAGTACAAAAAGTAACTTTGATTCCACGGGGACAAGCACAGGGTTTAACTTGGTTTACTCCCAACGAAGAACAAGGTTTAATTTCTCGTTCTCAACTCAAAGCCAGAATTACTGGTGCTTTGGGTGGACGTGCAGCCGAAGAAGTCATTTTTGGTTCGGCGGAAGTGACAACTGGTGCTGGCGGTGACTTACAGCAAGTAACCGGAATGGCGCGTCAAATGGTGACTCGGTTTGGGATGTCTGACTTAGGGCCACTTTCCTTAGAAAGCCAACAAGGAGAAGTGTTCCTCGGTCGTGACTGGACAACCCGATCTGAATATTCCGAAGCGATCGCTTCTCGCATTGATGCTCAAGTACGGGTGATTGTTGAAGAATGCTATGAACACGCTAAGAAAATTATGCGTGAACATCGCACCGTGACAGACCGCATCGTTGATTTACTCGTTGAAAAAGAAACCATCGACGGCGAAGAATTCCGCCAAATCGTTGCTGAATATACTGATGTTCCTGAAAAACAACAGTATGTACCGCAACTGTAATTCCTAAACTATATTTCTAGAAATGGGTGGGGTTTAGAACCTTGCCCATTTTTATTTTAAGTAGGTATTTTCTCCAGAAGGGGGGACAACTGTTTAGCTGGATGTAATCTGACTTCTGCTGATGAAGAAGGTCAGTGAATTTTGATTTGGTGATTTACCTCACGCAGAGACGCGGAGGCGCGGAGGGTGAGAGTGGGTTTACAAGCGGTGGGTAATGAATTTAATTATGTAATTGCGATCGCTCCACTCTTTACGTCTTTGCGCGAGACTTAACCAAATTTACGCTTAGACATTCAAATTTGGCAGTGGTGAAGCGATCGCTATGGTAAATTGTGAGGCGATTAATAAAAGTGCAAAATACCCTTGAGTTACGATAACACCTGTAAATATCTAGCCGAAACTTATCCCGCTGAGTTTGCCAAATGGCTACTTTCATCTGACACCGTTGATAATATTCAAGTACTCAAAACCGAACTCACTCTCGAACCAATTCGCGCTGATTCAGTAACTTTCCTACAAATTGCCAACCAAATTTTACATATAGAGTTCCAAACCACATCCCAATCCACACCACCACTAGATTTTAGAATGCTGGATTATTACACCAGATTAAAACGTCAATATTTCTGGTGTGAAATTCATCAAGTGTTAATTTTCTTACAACCGACATCATCCGATATTGTGTATAAAACTCAGTACACAGACAGCAACACCATACACAAATATCGTGTAATTCGTTTATGGGAAGAAGAACCAGCCACACTATTCGCTAATCCTGCACTTTTACCCCTAGCAACATTAGCTAAAACCAACTCGCCCCAAGGATTATTAACCCAAGTCGCGGCGGCTGTGGATATGATTGAAGAAACAGATGAGCGACAAAATATTTCCGCTTGTGTTCAAATTTTAGCTGGTTTGCGGTTTGAGAAAAACTTAATTACACAACTTTTCAGTGAGGAAATTATGCAAGAATCTGTCATTTATCAAGATATTTTGCAAAAGGGATTACAACAAGGAGAAGCAAGAGGAAAGAGACAAGAGGCACTGGGATTAATCTTGCGTCAGTTAAAACGCCGATTTGGTGTAATTGAACCACAGACAGAACAGCAAATTCAAACTTTATCGATTACTCAATTGGAAGATTTAGCTGAGGCGTTGTTAGATTTTACTAGTCAAAATGATTTGGTGAATTATTTAGCTAATCTCTCTGAGTCTAGTTAAAAAAATTATGCGATCGCTCGCTACAAACACTTCACCAAAAAATTAGCTCCCCAACTTTTATAAAAAGTCGGGGAGCTTTTTGATTGCAAATATTTTTAAATCAGTGATTGACCTGTATAAAATTATACTTTAATATTAAGACATGAGAAAGGCGATCGCCCTCCGGCAAGAGTCTGCGATCGCCTTTCTTTAAACCCACAACAGGATTCAATTATCATGATTACACAAGTACAAAATTTTACTCAACAGTATTTACCCAGCGAAGGTTTTGAGATTCTCACACTTAAGCAATCTGCTGTATTTCCTACCAGAGAACCAGTTAAACATTTATTGATTGGTTCGCCTAAAGCGGTGACTAGTGTAATTTACCGTTTACAAGCAGTTGGTTATGCAAGTGTTGGCGACTGGAGTCCATTCCTACCCACAGCCAACTCTGGGGAAGTGATGAGTATATTAATTCGTCAAATTTTAATTGCATAACCTAAAATCGTAACCCCGGCTGTTGCGTCGGGGTTAAAGCTAATTTCGATGTAAATGAATTTTTGCCCCGTTCATTTCAATGATTCCTTCTTGAGAAAGCTTATAAAATGCACGGGAGAGAGTTTCGGGAATTGTACCTAAAAGTGCAGCTAGTTGGGCTTTAGGTAAATCGAGTTCAACTATATCAGCATTGCCATTGCGATCGCTCAACGTAAATAAGTAATTTTTCAAGCGTTCTGGGACTTCCTGAAACGAAAGACTATCAACTAAAAAGGTTAATCGACGCAGATGTTTGGCAAAGGTTGATAGCATAGCGATCGCGAGGGTGGGATGTTGTTGCAAAACCAGCAAAAATGCTTTCCTGGGAATAAACACCACCTCAGAATTTTCGATCGCCGCAGCTGACGCAGGAAAATTCCCACCATCAAGGGCGGGTACTTCCGCAAAGTGTTCTTCTGCGCCAAAGATATGCAAAATTTGTTCTTTACCAGCATTTGCTTGCTTAAAAACTTTAATTCTGCCAGATTTGACAATAAAAAACCCTGTACCTTCATCTCCTTCCCAAAATAAGGTTTCGCCTTTTTTATAAGTTTGGGGGATAGCAATATTGGCTAGTGCTTGCAACTGTTCATCTAAAATATTTTGAAAAATTGGTGTCTTTTGCAGAAACTTTTTGACTTCTAAGACACGTTCGGTAAAACTCATCAGCAATTTTCAATCAGCAACTCATTCAGGATAGACACCCCAGCCACGATGCAAACCATAGTTAACCAAACTTTGCAAAGACTCTTGACTTAAATCAAGGATTTACTTAAGGGTAGGCAATACGCTGGAAGCATGAAGATTGGAGTTAGAAACTATGTTCTGCAACCAGTGTGAACAAACAACCCGTGGCGATGTCTGTCATCAGTGGGGTGCGTGTGGTAAAAGTCCCGAAGTTGATGCTTTGCAAGATTTGTTAGTGCATTGTTTACGGGGATTATCTCAGGTGGCGCTACAAGCTAAGTCTCTGGGAATTAGTAGTCGTGAGACTGATGAGTTTACCTGTGAGATGCTGTTTTCTACACTGACAAACGTGAATTTTGCACCGGATGATTTTGTTGCTTTCGTGAATCGGGCGATCGCGTTACGTGAAAGTCTCAAGCTGCAAATTCAAGCCACAGGTAACGCTGTTGTGGAGTCAGCAATCGCTAATTTTCAACCTGCCAGTGAGTTAAAACAACAAGTTCAGCAAGGAAAAGACCTAGAATTTGAGTTTATCAGCCAATCAGCAAAGAATGTCGATATTTTCTCTCTGAAACTAACAGTATTGTATGGACTCAAAGGTGTAGCGGCTTATGCCTTCCATGCTTTGGAACTAAATCAGCATGATGAAGATTTATATAGATTTTTCCATGAAGTTTTGGCACATCTTGATGACCAATATAAAAGTTTATCTGAATGGCTAGATTTAGCGTTAAAAGTTGGACAGATGAACCTGAAAGCAATGGAATTACTGGATGCTGGGAATACAGAAACTTTCGGTCATCCAACGCCGACAGTGGTTCCCCTCGGACATACCGCAGGTAAAGCAATTTTAGTATCAGGACATGATTTCCTGGCGTTGAAAGCTATCCTCGAACAAACAGCCGGAACAGGTATTAAAGTTTATACTCACGGTGAACTTCTGCCTGCACATGGCTATCCCAAACTCAAACAAACTTATCCGCACCTTTACGGACATTACGGTACAGCATGGCAAAATCAAACACACGAATTTGACCATTTTCCTGGTGCGATCGCCATGACAACCAACTGCCTCATGCCTCCCCATGAATCTTACAAAGATAAAGTATTTACACTGGGGCCTGTTGGTTATCCAGGATTATTAAATATCAGTATTCGTGATGTTGCACCAATTATTCAAAAAGCCTTAGAACTACCGGGATTTGCTGATGAACAAGATAAGGGTACTGTCACCACAGGTTTTGCGCGGAATGCCGTGTTGAGTGTAGCTGATACCGTGATTGAAGGTGTAAAACAAGGTCAAATCCGGCACTTTTTCTTAGTTGGTGGTTGTGATGGTGCAAAACCGGGACGCAATTACTACAGCGAGTTAGTAGAACAAATGCCGAGTGATTGTATTGTTTTAACTTTAGGTTGTGGTAAATTCCGTTTCTTTGACAAAAACTTAGGCGAAATCGGCGGTATTCCCCGACTGTTAGATTTGGGTCAATGTAATGATGCTTACTCAGCAATTAAGATTGCCGTAGCCTTAGCCGACGCTTTTGGTGTGAGTGTGAATCAACTGCCATTATCTTTAGTATTGTCTTGGTATGAACAAAAAGCGATCGCAGTTCTCCTCACACTACTCCACCTCGGCATTCAAAATATCCGTATCGGCCCTACACTACCAGCTTTCTTCACACCCAATATTGTGAAGCTACTTTCAGCAACATACAACCTCAAACTGATTACAACTCCAGAACAAGACTTAGCAGCTTGTCTCGTCGCTTAATGCTAAATATAGTGGTTCTCGGTTGAATGTAGCACTGTTTTGACCGAATCAGTGAACAGTGAACAGTGACCAGTTACCAGTTACCAGAGAGACTTTTCACTGTTCACAAGACGGTACAAGCCCCCAAATTCATTTGTGGAAAAAAGAAAAGTTATTCCTTGCTAAAATCCCCTGAATTTATTCATAGGGATTAACTGGTCACTGGTAACTGATAACTGGTAACTGTTAACTCTCTCCTTCAAGGCTACGGTGTACACACAAATATTCGTGTAGTGCATCTGTCCCGCCTCGGAATCAATTCCGAGTCTCATAGCGCAAGTCATCTGAAGATGACTCAACTAAAAACGTATTTCAGTCCACGCTTTGTGGACTTTGGCTATGAGCCTGGAACTTTAGTTCTAGGCGGGATGCGGTTTGATACTGCCAATTGTCGACTTGTATGTTCCCCTTCCCTACAAGGGAAGGGGTTAGAGGTAAGGTCTGTATTTGTTTACCTAGTCCGTAACAACTGCACAAAAGTATTACTCACCGTATTATCCTTAGTATCCGCCGCGTATTGAATCAACTTCTCCCGCAGTTCTTTCGCTGCATCTAACGGGAGTAAGGTGGCTAACAAAAAGTACACCCCACGAAAACGGGGATCGCCCATTCTATCTACTAACAGTACTTCCGCTTCATCGCTGTTGCCGAGGAAATTCTGCACTAAGAAAAAGTCCATGATTTTATCGTGGCGGAAGTACCATTCTTGCTTGGCTTCCCCTTTTTCATCTTGCCATTGACGGCTGACGACCATTTTGTATTTCTCGTCTTCTAAAGATTTCACAACTTGGAAAAATTCATCGGCGGGTAAGGCTTGTTTATCTTGCATCCGCATTTCGTAGACGGCGGCGGCGAATTTCTTTAACGGAAATTCTTGATTCCATTCTTTGAGGTATTCTGCCGCCATCAAATTATATTGCTGTTCTTGCAGGCGGAATAAGTTGGGATGTTTGCCTTGGGATAACATCAGGGCAACTACTGTTAAATCCATTGGGTTGGAGAGAATGCGGCGGGCGGCGTTTAATTCTTCTTGGGGTTGCTGGGTGGTGAGGACTTCTTGGAGGTAATTAATGCAGGCTATTTCGTAATCTTGACCTTGGACTGTGGCATCTTTGGGCAGTCGCGGCTGACGGGAAAGGAGAAACTCTTGAATTTGGGTTTGTTCCAGGGGTTGTAAGTAATAGGTTTTGGCCGTTGAGGGTGGTGTCCACTCTAGGGGTTGGGTTGTCATAATAATGTTGCCCCGGAAATAGCTTTCGACAAACTGGCAGATTTTGGCGCGTGTTTCGGCTGTGACTTCGTTGAGTCCGTCGATGCAGATGTCAATGGCACCACTGTATATCAGGTTTTTCAGGAAGTCAGCATCTTGGGCTTGCCCGTGTAGTTTGTCTTGGATGGCTTCAATTACGCCTTTATGGCATTTTTGGGCAGGGAGGTAAACAACGATGCGTTGAGAGTTTGTCAGCAGATGGCGGAGAAACATCGACTTGCCCAAACCGGAATCACCTTGTAAGATAACTTGTCCGTTGATGCCGGGGAGGGCGGCGGTAACAGGGAGGATGTCGCCTGAAGGAACTTTGACTTGCGACTGGGGAAAGTATGATTGGTCATGAAAGTTATCTAACCCGGCATCGGCGAGGAGGGAAGGTTTGAAGGGTTCAAATAATTTGCGGCGGAAAAAGGGAACCCAGGTGAGGAGAAAGCCGACGTAGCCCACGCCGAGAATGCGGCGTACCCAAGGGTTCCAGAAGAAGATGGCTTGGACTTGGGGGAATTTAGGGTAGGCGAAGATGAGGGCAAGCCAAAAGGCGGCGTGAGAGATAATAGTAATTCTGGCGTTGAAAAACCACTGCCAACCTTTGAGGTTAACTATGACTGATTGCAGTGAGTCGGCTTCGCTGTAGTTGGCTTTTTTGAGGTTGTGGTAGTGGGTTTCTAAAATGGTAATATCTTGGGGTTGCCAAGAGACTTTTCTGGCGACTACGGCAATTTGCTTTGCTAAATCTTCCCGTAATCGTGTCAAGCCTTGGCTAGGTTCCCAAGCTTGGGCGAAGATGTGCAAAGTTTTTATACCTTCAGCGTGTATCAGTTTATCAGGAAATGCTTTCGGTCTACCCAGCCATGCAAGCAAGGTTTTGACTTCATCAGTACCGCCACCCAGGAAATATGTTAAAAATCGCCACTTTGCAAATTCTGATTGATCTGTGTAGTAGACGCTATCCAAAATTACAACAATATTATTCAGATTGAGTTTTTCTATCTTTTCTAATGCCTCTGCTGCACGGGAACGAACATTAATGTCAACGAATTCATCCTTGAACAAGTCGAGGATGTCTTGGACGTAGGGTTTGGCAGCATCGTCTAGATTTGCCAATGCCACTGCTGCACCGGAACGAAGATAACTGTCAACAGATTTATCCTTGAGGATGTCAGCGATGTCTTTGACGTAGGGTTGGGCAGCATCACCTAGATTTCCCAATGCCTCTGCTGCACCATAACGAAGATTACTGTCAATGGATTTATCCTTGAGGATATCAGCGATGTCTTGGACGTAGGGTTTGGCAGCATAGCCCAGATTTGCCAATGCCGCTGCTGCACCGTAACGAACAAAATTGTCAACGGATTTATCCTTGAGGATATCAGCGATGTCTTTAACGTAAGGTTTGACAGCATCGCCTAGATTTCCTAATGCCGCTGCTGCTCCGGAACGAACATTACTTTCAACGGATTTATCCTTGAGCAAGTTGAGGATGTCTTTGATATAGGGTTTAGCAGCATCACTCTTTGTCAATGCCACTGCTGCATCGTAACGAGCATTACTGTCAACGGATTTATCCTTGAGCAAGTCGAGGATAATTTAAAGTTCACTTCATAAATCATCTCTCAGACTCTGAGCCTTTTCCATATATTTAACTAGGTGCGATCGCTAATTACCCAGAACTGGACGAAAACCGTCCGTATTTTCTCGATATTCCGTAAATGCAGTATATTTATTAACCTCGTAATTTCCTTTAAGTATTAACTGACATTTGTCTGTAATTATGCTGAATCTTCCGCAGGCATAGTTGAATAATTCGGTGTAACTTCTTATAGAAATTCCATTAAATATTGATATTATGCCTGAGCGAAACTTCTATTTTTACTTTCAGGACGTAATGCAAATATATATGTTAAGTCAATCTTACTTAATCCAAAGATATTCACTCAGGTTTCTCCGTATGATCACTGCTTTATAGAATCTTTAATTGCAATAATATAGTTATTAAGAAAACCTAAAAATATTGAATCAACGCTTAAGATTCAGTGTAAAACTTGCGTGAACTAAAAATATAAACAATCAAGAAATATGTTAGATACCGTGAGCAAAGAGTTGACACTTTTTTGGCAACAAATAGAACAGAGAACTCAATTCCATGCAGGTTATCCATATAACTTAAGTTGTGATTTCACTTATCTAACCAAGTTCTTTAATTTTTTATTAAATAATGCTGGCGACCCTTATGTAGAACCAGATTTTGGTCTACATTCCCGCAAATTTGAACAAGAAGTTCTATCATTTTTTTCTCAACTATATAAAATTCCTGAAAATGAATCGTGGGGCTATGTAACTGCTGGTGGAACAGAAGGAAATTTATATGGAATGCTATTAGCAAGAGAAATTTATCCCGATGGCATTCTCTATTCATCTCAAGACTCTCATTACTCCATTGCTAAAGCCGCTAGACTGTTTGGGATAAAGCATCAAGTAATTAATTCCCAAACTAATGGCGAGATGAACTATCAACATTTATCCCAAGCAATTCAGCAAAATTCTCAGCGTCCAGTAATTCTTAACTTGAATATTGGCACTACTGTTAAAGGCGCAATTGATGACCTAGACAAAGTTTTAGAAATTCTCAAGCGACATCAAATCAAAGATTACTACATTCATTGTGATGCCGCACTTTCGGGGATGATTTTACCCTTTTTAGAGAATGCACCTCAAATTAACTTTCAAAGACCAATAGATAGTATCGCTATTTCTGGTAAATTCATTGGTTCACCCCTACCTTGTGGTGTAGTCTTAACCAAGAAAAAGTGGGTAGAAAAAGTAGAAACTATGATTGAATATATCGGTTCTAAAGATACCACTATTCTTGGTTCTCGTAATGGTCATACGCCTCTGATTATTTGGTATGCCCTGAAAACCAGAGGTTATGAAGGATTCGCCAAAGAAGCAAAAACATGTATTCAAAATGCCCAATATTTATTCCAGCAACTTCAATTGCGAGAATATCCCTGTATGCTGAATAAATTCTCGAATACTGTGGTGTTTCAAAAGCCAAGCCAACCATTAATCAAAAAATGGCAATTGGCAACTATGGATAATGTGGCACATCTAATAGTAATGCAAAATATAGACCGCCACAAAATTGATACTTTCGTGAACGAACTTGTCTTCCAAGAAGGATTATTACCAGAACCAGAATATTTACAACTGCAACCTATATTCTCTTAATTAACGTGAATCTCACAAACCTCTCCCTCTCACATTCTCTCTCCTAACAGACTTGATTATAAATTACCCTCCTTCATGCCTTGTACAAGTGTAGATTTTAACAATGTGATGAGTCATAACTCTAAAAATCACGAGTTCATGCGAGTTACATCACCCCTACACCCAAATCAATATTGTTGAGGGTGAGGTCAAAACTGTATTCATCGAATTCAGGTTAATTAAGAAGATGTCTATTTGTTCAAGGACTAAGAACTTATGGAATTAGCCAATAAAGTTGCATTAGTGACTGGAGGTAGTTCTGGTATTGGTCGAGCGACAGCTAAACTGTTTGCGGCTGAAGGTGCTAAAGTAGCAATCGCAGATATTGATACCACTGGTGGTTTATCTCTGCTGGAAGAAATCAAACATAGTGGTGGAGAAGCCACTTTTCACAACTGCGATGTGAGTGATGAAAATCAGGTACAGCATTGGATTGCAAGTGTTGTTAATCAATGGCAAAGCATCGATATCTTAGTGGCGAATGCAGGTATTTTAGCAATTGGTTCTCTAGAAAACGCTTCCGATTCTGATTGGGATAAAGTTTTAGGAACCAATGTTAAAGGCTATGCTTTTTGTGCTAAGTATGCCATCCCTCACATACGTCAGCGTGGTGGTGGTGCCATTGTCAATGTTGCATCTATAGCGGCTTTGATTGCTTTTCCCAATTTTGCATTGTATAACACTACCAAAGGTGCAGTTGTCCAATTAACCCGCAGTTTGGCGCGTGACCTCGCAACAGAAAATATTCGAGTTAATTGTGTTTGTCCAGGTGTAATTGATACATTACAGGTGCAACAATTTGCTGATTGGCAAGGTGTGACCAAAGAAGAAGCAATTAATCAACTCGCGGCGACAATTCCCGTACAGAGGGTAGGAGAACCCCATGAAGTAGCTCAAGCTATTTTATTCCTGGCTTCTGACAAAGCCTCATATATTACAGCAACATCCTTGGTGATAGATGGGGGTTATACGGTGCAGTAGTTAAGGGGGATAAGGGAGACAAGGTAGACAAGGGGAGGGTTTCGACACTTCGCTTCGGCAAAGCTCAGTGACCGAAGCCTATCGAGCATTGAGCGTTCACGTAGCGTCTCCCTTGGGGAGAAGTCAAAATGCTTCTTTTAGCTATTTATAACCTGTAACCTGTAATACTAATTTTTTATTAAGCTGCATAGAATCCGATCCCCTTGAGCATCCCCTTCAAAAGGGGGAAAACGGAAGAAAATATATCAAAGTCCCCCTTTTTAAGGGGGATTTAGGGGGATCGAAATATGTGCAACTTCACATTAAATTGGTATAACCTGTAACCTATCACCTGTAACCTATCACCTGCTTTGATTTTGCAACTCATAGCCCCCAGCTTTAATTGTCAATTTACCTGATTTCCATTCTTGATAAATTGGGCTTTTAACACCATCAGCACTTTGATAAACAGCAAAATGTTCTCGCCAATTATGCTGTTTGCCATTACGCCAAACTTTCGGTAAATTTGCACCTTGATATTGCATTTTTACCTTACCGAAAACACCTTGATATTCCACTTCTCCCTTATCTAGTTGCTGGAGATTTAAGCAAGATTGAGAAATGACAGACTGTTGAAATTTCTCCCAACTACCGTGGGTTGCTGGTTCGCCAACTTCTAGGGCAAAGCCTGTGTATTTTTTACCATTACCTGTTGCTGTCAAAATTTGGTCATCAGGATATCGCTTTTGAATTTTTTGAGTTGCTGTTGTATTCACTCCTTCCACAACTAAATTAATTGGTGTTAATGCCAGCCATGTTTTTTCGTATTTAATAAAAGTTATGCCCTTATTCGTTTCGACCAATGCAGATTTAGGGAGCAAGAATTGAAATGGTGCTTTTGGTTGGTGATTTAGCCAGATTACCAAATTACGATATTGAGCAATGTTTTCACCGCCAACGGAAGCTGTAGAGATTTTTGTGGGGTCGGTTCCTGTGGAAGCAATAAAATAATCTACCCCACGTTTAGAATTAAACGCCATCATTTTAAAACCGTTCCAGTCGCCGCCAGAACCTTGGGCTAATGTTCCTAATTGAAATGTCTGACCAAAATAAAGAGTTTCATAAAACTGTGGTGCAGTATCATTTCCCGGTTTCCAGTTTTCGTAAGTGGGTTTAGAATTAAGTAATTCCACTGGTTTGGGAAATTGCTTTTTCGCTAAGGCCACAATTGCTGGTGGGGGACGGTAGCTGCTGGTAATCAGGTGTACTTCGTCTGGGGATGAGTTGGGATCTAAGATGGGGGAATCACCAAAATATAGTCCTAATTCATGAGTTGCTAAGGCACACCAAACGCAGTTACCGCCGCTATTGTCGCGCTTTGAGGGGCCACCAAAACCACCTCGCCAATATTTCAACGCGCCAGCCGCAAAAAACCAATCAAGTGCAGACTTAGCCAGAGATTTGGTTTCTGGATCTTGAGCAAAATCATAGAGGTTGATATAGCCTGTAATGGTATGTCCCAGGTAGTTTTCTGAGTCCCATTCGCCTTGACCAATTTGGTAGAGAGTGTGGATATCGCGCCGAATACGTTCTTTATAGATTTTGCGTGTGGCTTCGTTACCTGTTTCTTGAGCAAATAAATAAACTGCTACATCCCGCATTCCTTTTAAATTATCAGTGTTACGGCAGTCTACCCAAGTATTGCAGTTATCAGATGATTTCAACCAAAATTTGCGAGGTGTGCTGAACTTGCGTGTCAATGGGTCTTTTTCGGTAAAAATTGCCATTGCTTTTTTCATACGCTGACGATAACTTGGGTCAAGATATTTGCCAAAGTAGAAGTATTTACGGACTTGACCTTTGAGGGTAAAGCTAGAGTAAAAATCAATACCCAATGTATGTTGATGAAATTGCGGATCTGCGTCTTCCGATTGTAAAAAAGCGATCGCCTTTTCTCGATTACCTGCTAAAAAGTCCATCATCGCCTTGGGATAAGACCTTTTTTCATTCTCAAAGGCGGTTGAACCGTAGTTCTTACCAGCAAATTTGGCAATTGCTTGTTGAGAGCGGTCTTTAAACTCAGCTTCCATCTGCGGTGTCCATTGCGACTCAGGTTTAGGCCGGGTAGCTCCCAAACATAGCAAACAGATGATAAAAGCTAAACCAGGGTGTAACTTGTTCATAAGTAATATATTACACCTCAAAAAAATTCCTCTCCGATAAATTACTGCTCAGTAGTAGTTCTACAACAGAACCTTCCAAAGCTGGGAAAAAGAAATATCCTTGTCCTTGGTCGCACTGTAAGGCTTTGAGTTGGGCTAATTGTTCTACTGTTTCAATGCCTTCGGCAGTAACTGACATATTTAAACTGTGGGCTAATGTAATAATGGCTCGCACAATTTCTAAATTTTCCCCTCGACTACCGATATTACTAATAAAAGAGCGATCGATTTTAATCGTTCTCAGTGGTAAGCGGTGTAAATAACTTAAGGATGAATAACCTGTGCCGAAATCATCCATGTGTAACTCGATGTTCAAGGTAGTTAATTGCGAAAGCATCGCGTTGGCTAATTCAAAGTTATCCATTAGCAAGCTTTCGGTAATTTCCAACTTCAAACTACTGGGTTCTAAACCCGTGTCTTGCAAAACTTGTTGTACTTGTTTGACAATATCCGGCTGCATAACTTGTTTACCAGAAAAATTGACACTAATTGTCAAGGGTAAACAAGTTGGAAATTGTTGATGCCAAACTTGCAATTGACGACAAGCTTCATAAAGTACCCATTGACCTATAGAAGCAATCATTCCGGTTTCTTCTGCTAAAGGAATAAATTCTTCTGGAGAAATCATGCCTCTTTCGGGGTGATGCCATCTAATTAAGGCTTCAAAACCAATAATTCTACCCGTCATGAGGGAAACAATAGGCTGATAGTGTAGGCGAAATTCTTCTTGCTGAATCAGTGCATGACGCATCGCTGTTTCTAACTGCAATAGCAGAGATGCAGTTTCGTGCATAGTGGGGTGAAAGATTTCATAACGTGCTTTACCGCGAGATTTTGCCGAATACATAGCCACATCAGCATCTCGCAGGATATGTACAGCTTGCTCATAATTATTTGTACTCAAGGCAATACCCATACTTGCGTTGGTAAATACTGTGTGTTCACTTAATTGAAAAGGTAAAGCGAGTAAATTGTGAATGCGTTCGGCGACTTGAATTGCACCGTTGATGCCATCGATTTCTTCCAGTAAAATTGTGAACTCATCACCACCAAACCGCGCCACCATATCGCCTGCACGTAAAATTGATTGGAGTCGATGGGAAATGGCAATTAACAGTTGATTGCCGAGTAAATGTCCTAAACTATCATTAATGACTTTAAAGCGGTCTAAATCTAAAAAGATGACAGCAAAGACATAATCTTTTTGTTGTTTGCTGCGTTCTAGAGATAGTTTAACTCGCTCCATAAATAAAGATTGGTTGGGTAGTCCTGTGAGGGCATCATGTAAACTGTTGTGCAGCAATAGTTCTTGGGTTCGCTGTCGTTCGAGAATATCTTGTTGCAGCTGTTGATTAACTCTCATCAGTTCAATGGTGCGTTCTGCAACTAACTGTTCCAGCTGACAACGGTATTGTTTGAGTTCTTCTTCGGCTAGTTTGCGTTGAGTAATATCTCGCAGAATGACAACATACTGTCGTAATGACAGGTGAGAGGGCTGGGAAACAGTAGATTCTACAATGTATGAACCATGCTTGGTGGTAAGAGTTTGTTCACTACGCATCGACCATTGTTCTGGTTTACCATGATGGTTGACGAGAAAGAGATTTAAGCTCTGTCCGATTAATTGCTGGGTACTAATTTGAAATAATTCTTCAGCTGCTAAATTGGTTTGGAGAATTGTACCTTGTTCATCCAAAACTAAAACAATATCAGGAACAGTATTGAGGGTAGTAATAAAGAGATTTTTGGCTTGTTGGCGTGCCTGATCAATGGCGGCAATTTGTGGTAGGGTAGTCCAGCAGGCGATCGCTACCCCCACAAACGAAAGCATAACTAACACAATAGCCAGTAAAGAATTGCGTGAGTTGTTATGAAATTCACCCAATAAATCACGCAAAATCCAACTGCCAATGGCAGAAGCACAAATGAGCGATACTAAAACAATTACCTGAAGTACAACAAAATCTGGGCTATTACTAGTAAATTTTTCGGTGTAAACTTCTGTCCACCATTGGGGATGAAATGGCGCAAAGCTACAGCGACGCAAGGCGATATCTCCTATGATTAGCACCAAAGGAATAATCATTCCAATTAATAAATCTTGCCAACTCCAAGCTAACCCACCAACTACTAAAACTACTGCCTCTACCAAAAAAAAACCCAACGACCACCAAGGCCACAAAACTTCTGCTTGATTACGACATAACCACAAGCCAAAATGTAGCCCCATAATTGCTAACAAATAGCATGTGCCTGCCACTGTCACCAGGTGAGATACACTGCCTAAATTCAAACAAAGCAAACTGAGTACAAAAGTAATAAAAATAGCTGGCCCCAAAATACCTTGGCGGGAAACTACCGTAAACACAGGTGATAATTGGCCATCCAAAGCCAATTGGTAGAGAATCCGAGGAGAATTGGTCACGGCTGTGGCACAACTTAGCAGACAAGAAAATGCAATTAGTAATGTGACTAAAAAAGGGGCAAATTGTCCCCAAAAAGGTTGTGATGCCGCTAATAAATTCAAGAATGTATCTTCACCAATGTTGGTATCGGTAACAGTACACATTAAGACCCATGAACCACCAAGAAAGACGGGGGGAATTAGCCAAGTTGCTGTGGTTAAAAACTTCAAAGTTTTTTGTGGAGAACGGCTATCAGCCACAAACGAAGATGTGGTTTCGCAAGCATAAACTGAATAACTGGCAAGAAAAAACCACTTTGCCCATTCTGCAAAAGTTAGGCTATGGTTACTAGCTGGAAATAAATTAATTTCCTGAGATAAAACTAACCAAAATATGCCTTGAGTACAAAACAAAAGTACTAACGAAATTGCCGGGATCACAAAAAATAAGTGCAGTAGTGCCACAGCACGAGTCCCGCTAAAGGCCACAATAAAGGGAATCGCTGTGAAGGCAATTTTTAAGAAAGTCTCTGGACAAGAAATACCTAAAGGTTGAAAATTAACTTTAACTAAGTCTGTGAGGATAATTGCGTATAATGCTGGTGCGGCTGCCCAGCTAAAATAATATGCCAAAGCAACATAGAGACCCAAACTAGGATAGTTTTTGAGTAGCCGAGCCGTATAATTAGGTGTTCCTCCGGTTACATCCAGCCAATGTTTACCCAAACTTTGGATTTGTAAGTTCAAAATACAAGAAACAATTGTCCCAAACACCCACACGAAAATAGCTTTAGATCCCAGTGCTGCATGGATAACAGGTGCAGTGCCAATCCATCCTACATGACCCGTCAGCCCAAAACCCCATGTTTCTAGATAACTCAAGGTACGTGGCAGGCGCATTACTAACCTTTGGGTTTTGTCGGCCTGCACAGAACTATTACTGACCATTGTTTTCTAGCTAGATGTACTGACTATCATCCACTGAATAACTGATCTGGTTTGTTATGGCTTCCGTATAACTGCTGAACTTACCTGGAAAATCTTAAGTGTGAGGGTGAAAATGGGGGAATTGGGAGTGGTGATACAAGGGTTTAGGGGTATAATGGAGAATTTTGACCAAAACAGGCAGAGTACAGGAGGCAGTAATCTATTTTCCCTCTGTCAGGAGTTGCCCCTAAATTTATTTATGGGAATTTCCTCATACCCCTCTGGCTTCTTTAACCGACTCGTTCTATCTCATCTATTTCTTTGGGAACTCCAGCAGTTAATACTTCATGGCCTGTGGATGTGACGAGTACATCATCTTCGATGCGAATGCCAATGCCAATCCAACGTGGGTGGGTTTGTGGTTGGTCTTCGGCTAGTTTTGTATCTGGGACGATGTATAGCCCTGGTTCGACGGTGAGGACTTGACCGGGTTGTAAAATCTGCGGTTTGTCATCACCATGTTGGTAAACGCCAACATCATGCACATCTAAGCCTAACCAATGGCTGGTGCGGTGCATATAATATGGTTTGTATTTTTCTTCTTCAATAATTTTGTCAATTTCGCCCTGGAGAATGCCAAGGTCAATTAAGCCTGCGGTGAGGACGCGCACAGCAGTATCGTGGACTGCTTTAAAGGTGTTACCTGGTTGGACTTGGGCGATCGCTTGTTTTTGTGCTTCTAGTACAATCTCATACAATGTCTTTTGTTCTGGCGTAAACTTACCGCCTATGGGAAATGTCCGGGTAATATCGGAGTTGTAATAATTGTAGGCACAGCCAGCATCAATTAATAGCAGTTCACCATCCTGCATCTGACGATTATTTTCAATGTAGTGGAGGACGCAAGCATTCGCCCCTGAAGCCACAATCGAAGGATAAGCAGGCCCCATTGCACCCCGGTGGCGAAACAGCCATTCAATTTCGGCTTGGATTTCGTATTCATAACGTCCGGGTTTGGTAATTGCCATTGCTTGATTATGTGCTTCAATAGCGATCGCAGCTGCTTGGCGCATCATTTCTAATTCGGTTTCTGTTTTAATTAGGCGCATACTGTGAAGCACTGTACAGGTATCTTCAATGGCAATTGGCCCTGTACCTCGTTTGGGATAAGTCCGCAGTAAACTTTGATAATGTTCTAAAATTTTTTCATTAAATTGGCGATCGCGTCCCAAGTGATAATAAATGCGATCAGACTTTTCTAGATATTGCGGCAACTTTTCATCTAATTCATTAATGGGATAAGCCGCATCAGCACCATAAATTTCTTTCGCTGCATCCACACCACAGCGATAACCAGACCAAACTTCTTTTTCTCGGTCTTTTGGTTGGACAAACAACACAAAGCGATGTTCGGGATGATTTGGTGCTAACACTGCCACGGCTTGCGCTTCATTAAAGCCTGTTAAGTAAAAAAAATCACTATCTTGACGATAAGCATATTCGACATCGTTGTGCATTACTGCCATTGGCGCACTGCGAAAAATCGCCGTACCATTGCCAATTTTCGCCATTAATTGCTCCCGACGCTGCCGATATTCTAATTGCATAGTTTTTCAATTTGTCAGTTAAATACTGTGTTATTTTACCTTACTTAGTACTGAAGGCTGATTCAAAAATAAGTACTCAGCACACTTGATACTGTTTCTAACCTAGCTATGATTAAGCCTCTCAGTAGCGACTGATTGCTGTTATTTTAACGAATATTTTCTCCTGCTTGAGCGATTGTACTCAGAACTTTTTACTCAGATGAGTTTTGTCTGAATTGGGCATTCTAAATTTTGCTTGCTGATAAGTAGATAACAAACTTATTTTATATATTTAAAGCCTGACATAAATAAAAAACGCTGACAAATTACATGATTGATTATCTCGGACTTGCAAAAATAAATAAAATGATTTATACAAACAAAACTTGTATATAAACCTTGATATTTTAATTTGCAAAATGTTTAATTGAAAAACAGTAAAAAGAGAATAACTGTTATTAAATTACAGAAATGACTATGAGCTTTAAGTTAAAACTTTGAGGACAACCAGTGATCAGAACGCACTATGTCTTCAAATTCAAAATCATCTGCATTACAAGCAAATACATTTTCTGACTCTTTGAGAAAATCAAGTGAATTGTTAGATGTTCTAGACAATGCTCAAGGAATTGGCAAAACTTTTTTAGGCAGTAGTTCAGCTTCAATATTAGAAACAAGTTCTTTATCAACACAGCAAAGTACAACCTCAAAAGTCACAGCCAGCGCCAATCCCAACCCCAACCCTTACTTAAAGAGTGCCGCGATCGCGCCTGATTTTAATGGTGATGGTAAAGTCGATAAACTCTGGGTTAATGCTCAAACAGGTGAGATTGTAATTCGCCTCATGGATGGTGGACAAATTGTCTCCCAAGGTTCTATGGGTAAGTTTGACATCAACGCTTGGACTTACAGAATTGCCGATTTCAATAATGATGGCAAAACCGACTTTTTGTTGCGGAATACCCAAACAGGCGAAAATAGAATTGTCTTAATGGATGGTACAAAAGTCGCTAGTACCGCCGCTTTAGAAAAAGTTGATAGCAACTGGAATCCCTTAATTGGTGATTTCAATGGCGATCGCAAAACAGATATCTTCTGGAACAACGCTAAAACTGGTCAAAATGCCATTTGGACAATGGATGGTACAAAAGTTGCTAGTGCCAATGTTCTCGAAACCACAGCAGTTGGTTTAACTCCAACCGTTGTTGATTTTGACGGTAACGGTAGAAGTGACATCTTCTGGCGCAATGCCAATACTGGCGCTAACAGTGCTTGGTTCCTGAATGGCACACAAGTCAGCAAATTTAACCTACAATCTCAATCTTCGGCTTTAACTCCCATTCTGGGTGATTTCAACGGTGACTTAAAGACTGATATTCTGTGGCGTAACACTTCCACCGGCCAAAACAAAATTTGGACTATGAACGGTATCGTTGTTACTGAAGGCGCAGCTAAGACACTAGATTCCTCTTGGCAAGCTAACATTGGTGATTTTGACGGTGACGGCAAAACCGATATCTTCTGGCACAATCAAAAAACTGGTGAGAACACCGCTTGGTTAATGAATGGTACATCAGTTAAGTCTGAAGCCTTCCTTCCCAGCAACAGTGCATCCTTGACACCATCCTTTGGCGATTTTAATGGCGATGGTAAAACCGATGTCTACTGGCGTGATCAAGCTTCTGGTGCAGATAAGATTTGGACAATGAATGGCACAAAAGCTACAGAATCTACTGTCGCTACAAAAGATAGACTTGGTGCTGCTTGGTATACCGGCTAAAAATTGGTGATTTTGGGTGCGATTCTGACCACAGAAGGTAACAGTGATAATCAAGAGTCAGAATTTAGAATCAGTACTCTACTAAAAATTTCATAGCCTCATAGTACTGATGATCAAACTCTGATTAATTCTGATTTCTGTATTCTGGATTTTTACCGTTTAACCTTCTGTTATGGCAGTATGTTCAAAGTCAGAGCATACTGCTTATTTAAAATTAGACGCATTTTAGTAACGTCTTGTATAAGCGAGATCAATCGCTCTCTGTTCATCTTTGATTTATCAAAAAAATATTACACTGACATACTCCTTCTTTCCTATTCCTGACTCCCCATTCCTAACTCCCTGCCGACACAAGTAGATTCAGAAATCAAACCGGATTACTATATATCTCCAGATAGAGTTAATAAACTATCTCTAAGTGGGAATACTAACTTTAACCAACATCACTGGTTATGTACATTGTGAGGTTTATACCCGTGTCAGAAATTAATATCGGTGATTATTTAGCTCACCCCTTGGTGAGATATCGCAATCATCTAGAATTCAATGGCTATCATGTTGATGAAGAAGATGAATTACTGTTATGTCGTCACGCCAGAAAGCATGGTTTAATCGTTAAAAATGTACCAAATCGAGGTGTATTAATTAGAATTCTTTATTCTTGTAATCTGAATGTAGATAGACATAATCTTTTAGAATATGTAAATGAACTGAATTTATTATTTATGTTTATGAAAGCATATATTGATAATTCAGGCAGTAATTTATATATGGAAACTTTTTGTGAGGGTGAATATGATAGAACTAATTTTTCAATAGTTCTAGACAATATTGACTATGACATGGAAATGTTTATCAATCATCATCAAACTAGAGAATGTTTATTATAAAATAAAAATTAAATCGAGATTTTTGGTGGGTTATGCCCACCATTATTTTTCAATTAGAGGTTATTAATCAAGTAAAAATAAATTGTCTCTTATGTAAGGAGATACAGTAATTAGCTACATTTGTTTATACCAAAAAATCGACAATTTCAGTATTTTTAGCCATGAAATCTGCGATCGCACTGGCTCGGTATTGAAATGCGATCGCCTGTGACTTGTCTATACTCAGCATAAATAAATATCACCTTCATATTTCGCAATAATTAATAACTGGAAAGCAAAAATTTATCCTTTGTATTTGTTAACAAGTATTAAGCAAAAATTGATAGATAATCTGTATAACCCAGTGATGTAAAATCCAGAAGATAGTAAAAGGCGATAACAGAGTCTGAATAGCAATGGCACAGGATCGGAAGTCAACGGTTGTAATCACAGGTGCGTCCTCTGGAGTAGGTTTGTACGCGGCAAAAGCATTTGCTCGCAGAGGATGGCACGTTGTCATGGCCTGCCGAGATTTGGCAAAGGCTGAAAAAGCTGCTCAAGAGGTAGGTATACCCAAGGACAGCTATACCCTTCTGCACATTGACCTGGGTTCTTTGGATAGTGTGCGCCAGTTTGTTAACAACTTTAGAGCCAGTGGCAAGTATTTAGATGCGGTGGTGGCGAATGCGGCGATTTATATGCCATTAATCAAAGAGCCATTACGCAGTCCCGAAGGCTACGAATTAACCATGACCACCAATCACCTTGGTCATTTTCTGCTGTGCAAACTCTTGCTGGAGGATATGAAAAAATCTCCGGCTGCGGATAAGCGAATGGTGATTTTGGGAACAGTTACCCACAACCCAGACGAACTAGGTGGTAAGATTCCACCACGTCCAGACCTGGGTGATTTAGAAGGCTTCGCCGCAGGTTTTAAAACACCAATTTCGATGATTGATGGGAAAAAATTTGAACCCGTTAAAGCTTACAAAGATAGTAAAGTCTGCAATGTGTTAACCATGCGGGAACTGCATCGACGCTATCACGAATCAACTGGTATTACCTTCACTTCGCTATATCCGGGATGTGTAGCTGAAACACCACTATTCCGCAACCACTATCCTTTATTCCAAAAACTCTTCCCCTTGTTCCAGAAATATATTACTGGGGGATATGTTTCTCAAGATACGGCAGGAGAGAGGGTTGCAGCCGTGGTGATTGAACCAGAATATAAGCAATCTGGTGCTTATTGGAGTTGGGGAAATCGCCAGAAAAAAGAGGGTAAATCTTTTGTGCAGACAGTTTCTCCTCAAGCGCGGGATGATGCGAAAGCTGAACGTCTGTGGGATTTGAGTGAAAAGCTAGTTGGGTTAGCGTAACTAAGTTACGGTGATGAAGATAGGGTGTAAGGGGTTTGGATACATATACCCTTACACCTTACAAGTGATGAGATGAGAGGTAGACAAGGGGGACAAGGAGGACAAGGGAGACAAAACTGATGACTGGGTTTGGATAAGATATTTTAGTCAACAAATGATAATTTTAATCATGGGAGTGGCTGGTGCTGGTAAAACCACCATTGGTCAAGCATTAGTAGCCGCAACAGGATGGGAATTTTGCGATGCTGACTGGTTTCATTCCACTGCGGCGAAAACCAAAATGAGTCGAGGGGAAGCATTAACGGATGTCGATCGCCAACCTTGGTTACAATCATTGCAAACTGCGATCGCTCAATGGTTACAAGCAGAGAAAAACGTGATTTTGGCTTGTTCAGCACTCAAAGCAAGTTATCGTGATCTTCTTTGGAATCATGATCCACGGGTAAAGTTAGTATATCTTACTGGCAGTTATGAGTTAATTGCCGAAAGATTGCGCGATCGCCACAGTCACTTTATGCCAGCCAATCTTTTACAAAGCCAGTTCGATACCTTAGAAGCACCCACACCCCAAGAAGCCATTTATATTGATATCTCTCAAGATTTAGGTGCGATTTTGCCGCAAATTAGAAATAGCCTCAACGTTTAAGCGCCTGTTCCCAGATTTTTTCCTTACAGCAGTTTGTATATTTGGGGAATACTGTAGAGATGTTATGTGTAACGTCTCTACATAATTTTGGGTTTTACCCGCGATACGCTGTAATAAATATCACACGAATTACAGCATTCGCTAATAGGTAAGAATATTCAAGATAATCATCAAAATTTACATTTTTTTGGATTGAATGTGTATATCAGTGTATTTTAATTTCGTATAAATTGATATAATCTTCCATACCTAATAAAATCAAGCGCAGATTATACATATATTTTTATAATTCTGCAATATCAAGTTGCCTATTAATTAAACTCTTAAAGCAGTCAGCAACCTATTCTGAATTGAGCCTAATTGCCGCAAAAAATATTATCAATAACTCATGCAGATTTTGATTTATTCCTATAACTATCATCCAGAACCAATTGGAATTGCACCTTTAATGACGGAATTAGCAGAGGGACTAGTAAAAAAAGGTCATGAGGTGCGGGTGATTACAGGAATGCCAAACTATCCACAACGGGAAATTTATCCAGGGTATCAGGGTAAGTGGTACATTACCGAAAAAATTAATGGTGTCACTGTGCAGCGCAGTTACTTACGCATCAAGTCAAAACCGAATTTGCTGGATAGATTACTATTAGAGTTAAGTTTTATTGTGACAAGTTTACCGCAAGCCTTGAGAGGTAAACGACCAGATGTAATTTTGCTGACGATACCGCCTTTATTAGTCACATTACCTGCGGCTTTATTAGGAAAAATATACAATTGTCCGGTAGTGTTGAATGTGCAAGATATTCTGCCAGAAGCGGCGGTGCGCGTCGGGTTAATGACAAATAAACGGATGATTAAATTTTGTGAGTTCTTAGAAAAATTTGCTTATAGAAATGCTCAAACCATCAGCGTTATTGCTGATGGTTTTTTAGAAAATTTAGTGAGTAAAGGCATATCTCCCAAAAAAATTATTTGTATTCCCAACTGGGTAAATGTCAATTTTATTCATCCTTTACCACCAAATCAGAATACCTGGAAAATTGCTCACCAATTAGAGGGAAAATTTGTGGTGATGTATTCAGGTAACATTGCCTTAACTCAAGGTTTAGAAACAGTAGTGGCGGCGGCGGCTAAGTTGCGTCATCTTCCCGAAATTACCTTTGTGATTGCCGGTGAAGCGATCGCTCTGCGAAGATTACAACAATATTGTTTAGCCTGTGGCGCAGATAATGTTTTACTCTTACCGCTACAACCGCGTGAACAACTCCCGCAAATGTTAGCGGCGGCTGATATTGGCTTAATTGTCCAAAAACGCAACGTCATTTCCTTTAATATGCCTTCTAAAATTCCTTTGCTGTTGGCGAGTGGTCGTCCAATTGTGGGTTCAGTACCAGCCACAGGTACGGCGGCGAAAGCAATTCGAGACAGTGGTGGTGGGGTAATTGTGGAACCAGAATCTCCACAAGCGTTAGCAGATAAAATTTTAGAGTTGTACCATCAACCACAGCTAAGAGAAAATTTAGGCCAGCAAGGTAGACAATTTGCGGTGGAAAACTATGCTTGTGAACAAGCAATTACAAAATATGAAGAGTTGTTTATGAATGCGATCGCTAAACAGCAATCAAATGTTGATCATGTTTTAAAATTAAATTCTCCAGACTCAATGATTGATATTCACCAAACTCCAAAATTGCGCGATCGCCGTACGGTTAAAACTGGAAAATAGAAACTATAAACTAGAAAGGTTTTATGCCAGAATTACCTGATGAAAATTTATCCACGCCAATATATATTCAAGTTGTTAGTCAAACTCCAGGACGGCTAAGACTGCGAATTTCTCCTCAAAATCCAGAACAAGCAGAAATTCAGTTAACTGCTAATTATCTTAAAACTTTTTTCCCACAGGTTGAACAGTTAAAGGTAAATTCTCAAACAGGCAGTGTGACATTTTATGCTGATACAGATACTAATTTTCCAGAAATTCTTGATAAATTGCAGACTCAAGGCATCATTATTCTTGAGCTTCCTAGGGAAAAAACCCAGTCGGTAAATTTCACCACTAGCTTATCGGCTCTGAATGAGCAAGTTAAAAAAATTACCAAAGAAAGCGTAGACTTACGAATCATTATACCTTTTACTGTCGTGGCGATCGCGCTCCAGAGAATTTTGCCTCCGTTAGCGCGATGGAAAACAACCACTTTATATTTACTTTTGTGGTATGGCTTGGAAAGTTTGGTTAAACTCAGTGATCAAGAGAAGCCACCGGATGGGGAATAGGTGACAGGTTAGAGGTGACAGGTGACAGGTTACAGGTGACAGGTTACAGGTGACAGGTTGCTTTCTACTTCCCAGTTGATTGTGCATAAGCTTCATACACACCTTTGACGTTGTACCAGTTGAGAAAAATCCGAGCTACTTCCAAAGCCAATTGGGGTTTACCTAATTTAATTAGCCAACGTAAAAAGGGAGCCATTGTGCGTTCATTCAGCAGGCCATTAAGAGAGAGAATACCCCAAAGTAAACGGTGCAGCCATGTCATTTGAATCATCATTCGCACTTCCCAAGTGGGATGCTTTTGATAAAACAAAACTCCCATCCGTCCGCGTTGAATTTCTTTTTCAATCAAGTTAGGAATTTGTTCTAAATTAAATGGTGGATGCCAATGATAGCCTACGGCTGCGGGACATTTAATTAGTTGTAGACCTAAGTTTTTTAGTCGGACACCTAATTCTAAATCTTCCCAACCATACAGTTGGAAACCAGTATCAAATAACCCAGATTTTTCTAACCAATGTTTAGGAATAGCAACATTACCTGTAGCAAAAAAAGCCGCAGAGAAATCGGTAATTTTATAAGGTTCCGCAGTGGGATTCTCAAAATTACAAGTATTAATTACTGCACCGTAAGTAAAAAAGCGATCGCTTCCTAATTTCTCTTTTCCCTGCAATAATGCGTCAGCATGAGCTTGCAGAAAGTTTTCCAACACTACTAAATCGCTATCGATAAATATAATCGTATCACCAAGTGCCTGTTCTACCCCCAAATTCCGCGCCGCCGCCGGGCCTGCATGGTCTTGCTGAAAGCATCGCACATGGGGAAACTCTTGTTTATTTGCTGCCAACCATTCTAAGGTTCCATCTGTAGAACCATCATCTACTAAAACAACTTCGTAATCACTCACGGTAGTTGACGCACTCAATTCCTGCAATTCCAAGGCTCGGAGGCACTTTTCTAAAATCGGCAGACGATTATAAGTTGGTATCACAACACTGAAAAACACATTCTCACCCACAACAGAAATTACCCATCTCCAGCTTATGACAATACTGTACTAGACACGGTTCCTGATTGGTAAAGGAGTTGGGAATGGGGAGAGACAAGGTAGACAAGGGAGAGGGGGTGGACAAGGGAGAGGGGGTAGACAAGGGAGAGGGGGTAGACAAGGGAGAGGGGGTGGACAAGGTAGAGGGGGTAGAAATATTGCTCCGTTATCTTCCTTGTCCTCCTTGTCCCCCTTCCCTTGTCCCCCTTGTCTTCCTTGTCCTCTTTGTCCCTCTATTTCACACTTAAAATGAAACGGTATTAGTTCAACCAAAATCCAGCTATTTTTGCATCTTTCAGGCTAAGTCTGGCTAAAATATCATCGCTGCCATCTTTAAATGACAATTTCCATAAGTAAACTTGATAGCCTTGCTGATTCAATTTTGTTAAGAAAACAGAGGTATAACCTTTCTTGAGGCGCGGTGCTAATTGTTCACTAACATGGGTAAATATTTGTTTTGTTAGACCTTTCTTGAAATCTGGACTTCCTTGAGAGATAAACTGGGTATAATTGTTTTGTTCAATGGCATTAATGAGATTTGTAAAAGTTTTTTGTACAGATTGTTCTGGTTGATTAGCTGGTGTTGATTTGACTCGTGCTTCCACAGCAACAGCCTGCACATCGTTTGCCATTACTAAAGTCAAGGGTGACATAGTAATGACTGCTGCAAGTACTAAGGCTATGTTATTCATTTGCATCAAAATTCTCTTAATTGATATATTATCTGTCACCGATAATAGCTCAAAAAACCTCGACTCCCCGACTTTCTGAGCAAGTTGGGGAGCTTGTTAGCTAATTATATCTGCAATAGCCCTTCAGGATTTACAGAGAAGAGCGATCGCCTCTGCAAACCTTCCCGGTGTAAAATCTCGTTGGCGGCTAATAAACCACTACTCACAGCACGTTCCATTAAACCGCAGGGAAAAGGCATTTTCACCCAGTCACCCGCAAATATTAAGTTCGGAATATTAGTACTGCTTTCGGGACGTTCAGCATAACTATGAGGTGGATATCCCGAAAAGTTATGTTGGTTGACTAATTCTCGATGCAATATTTTGGCTTGTCTTAACTCTGGCACAATATCATATAGTTCTTGTTCAAAAGTTTCTAGCAAAGCTGCTTGGGTAGGAAATTGCTTTTCTTTGTAACAATAAGCGTGTAATTCAACCACACTACCACCAGTACGTTGTGACCAATCAATAAATTGTTGTTGAATGCGATGATAAAGGGTGATACTGTCTGTTAATTGATAGCCAGATAAAGAAGTAAAATTACTTTGTTGCCATGCAAAATCGCGGTCAAACCAAAAGCGACATACCGCAAAAGGGTCAGCAATACTCAAATTTTTTACTTGGCTTTGTACTGTTTTATCAACATCGCCATTGATGCGCTGAAATAATGTTTGTACTCCCGGAACATCGGTAGCAAAGACGTAATAATCAGCTTGGATTTTTTCTGGCGATGGCAACTCTTGATTAACTGCTACTAATTGCAATTCATCACCATCTCTTTGTACTACTTGAAACTTAGCTAAATCTCGTTTAGCTGGGCCTTTGATAACTTTACCATCTGCCGCAAATTTAGCCCCATGACAAGGACATTGAAAACTACCATCCTCTGCTTTTTGGACAGTGCAACCTTGATGAGTGCAGGTGAGAGAAATTGCTTCTTGAGAACCTACAGGTAATGCAAATACTTCATCAGCCGCGCCAAAATATTCTATCTTGTCATCTGCGATCGCGGTATTTTGTTTAACCGTCAACGGCGCAGAATTATAATTACCATCAGTGCTATATTTTACGCCGTCAATTTTACCGTCTACAGCCACAACTTCAGTCACAGTTGCATCGGTAATAATTTTACCACCACGCTGCACAATTGCCTGAGCGATAGGTTGGACTAAACTTGTCCCCATATCATCTTTAGTACCATTAAAAGCCAGTCCTTCGGGGTTGCCAAAAAAGTAAAAATGAAAGAACTGCATCAGTTCTCCCACACTCATTAAATCTGGTGCATTCAAGCTAGATTTGGCAAAAGGCAGAAAATATAAATCATATAAACCTTGGGGAAATTCTGTTTCTACCCAATCAGCCACAGATATATTATCAAATCGCTGATAATTTTTGTCTCTTTGAAAGCCAGTGATAGCTTGAAAGACTTGCAGATGTTTGATTTTCGTTAAATTAATACCCCAACGCAACCGATTTGGAGATGCGATCGCTAAATCTATAATATTCCAAGGAAAAGCCGAGTGACTGGGGCGAAATACCTCTGGTTTGTATTTAGCATCTTGATAAACCACAGAATAAAAATTCAGCGATTGAAAATTATCCTTTATCCCCAATTCTGCAACTAAACTATTTAAATTATAGTACTGGGGAAAAAAGCCATGAAACCCATGTTCCATCATAAAGGTTTCACCAGCCGCCTCGATTTGCCAACTAGCAATTTTGCCACCTAATTGGGGAGATTTTTCTAACAGAGTGACAATAAATCCTCGCTGACTTAATTCATAAGCACAAGCTAAACCTGCTAAACCACCCCCAATCACAACAACAGTTTTAGGTTTATTTAATATTTGTGGCAAATCTAGAGTATCTTTTTGAAATACCGTTGGTTTAGGCTTACTAAACCGCGAGTATCCTGTAACTCCAGCAACTGTACCGACACCGAATAACTTCAGCAGTGTACGACGGGAGATAGTAGATGACTCCAGCAAATTAGGTATTTGGCTCATTGGTTACAAAATTAACTTTTCCCATCTAACAAAGTCGTGAAATGATCACTGTGAGTTCGCAGATTGTATTGTTAAGAATATTTCTGTGATCACCGTGCTAAATCCCGAACTGAATTATTTTGCCAGAATGGCAGAAATTGTCAAGAGTAAACAATCCTATAGACTAAATGAGATGAAATATTGGCGCGAAACTATCGCTGTCACCCAGCGCATTTTAATTGAATTACTTCGTCGGCGACGTAGCCTCATTTTTTGGAGTATTTTTCCAATTTCCGTCTTAATTCTTGGTGGTTTTATTTTAGCAGAACGCGCAAAATTGCCAATCAACGCAGCTTTTGAATATACAGCACCTTCCACATTAGTCGGTGCGGCTTTATTTTTCAGTTGTTTGGGTGGGACAGTTGCAACTGTCGTTGCAGAAAGAGAACAACAAACCCTCAAACGTTTGTTTCTCTCGCCATTGAGTGGTGTATCCTACTTTCTTGGAATTTTTTTAGCTCATAGTTGCATTGGCTTAGGACAAGCTTTACTCGTGTATACTGTTGCTGCATTTTGGGGTGCGACATTTAAAGGTTCAATTTTTTTAGGATTAATCATTATTTTGATGAGTATCGCCGCTTATGTCGGCTTAGGTTTTATTTTAGGTACACAATTAGCTAGGCGAATTGAAGATGTAAATTCTTTAGTTGCTGCCTTTGGTGTACCTTTATTAATCTTAGGTGGAGCCTTTCTACCAAGCTCATTGTTTCCAAAAAATTTAATCAAAATTGCCCAATACAACCCGATTTATCACATGAATGAGGCATTTGTAGGAGTTTCGGCTAATGGCAAGCAAATTAATGAGATTGCATCACATTTTTTGTTTTTATTAATTTTTACTTTGGTAATGATAACTAGTGGATGGTTATCTTATCGCAGAATGTTACTGGTAGAAAGAAAATTATGAAGAAGAAGTCAGGAGTCAGGATGGTTAAAGAATCAGAAGAAAATTGATTATTAATAGACTTAAATAAACTATGGATTCTTCAATAACAACAAATTCTAATTCAGACCAATTACGAACTAAGCGAATCATCTCCCTAGATATGCTGCGCGGATTAGTAATGGTGTTAATGGTACTAGACCATGTGCGAGATTTCTTTACTAATGTTCGGTTCCAACCCACAGACTTAACAAAAACAAATATACCCTTGTTTTTGACACGTTGGGTAACTCATTTGTGCGCTCCCACATTTATATTCTTGGCTGGAGTCGCAGCTTATCTTTATTTTGAGAATCGACTGCAAACCAAGCAAGAATTATCACAATACCTCATAATTCGGGGACTATGGTTAGTATTTTTAGAGTTAACAATAGTGCGTTTTGGCTGGACATTTGAACCTACCTACTCTTTTTCATTAGCCGGGGTACTCTGGGCAATTGGTTGGTCAATGGTTGTGTTAGCAGCATTAGTTAGAATGCCAATTACTCTCATAGCCTCTTTCGTAATTGTGCTGATATGTGGACACAATTTATTTGACCAAATTCATGTTGAACAACTAGGAAGATGGGGTTGGTTATGGGCAATTCTTCATGAACCCAAAAGGCTGATGCTTTTTGCTAATAAAAATTTATTTATTGGCTATCCTCTGATTCCTTGGATTGGGGTAATGGCAACAGGTTATGCTTTTGGCACTTTCATGAAGCAGGAAAAAAGTTTGCGACAGCAATTATTTTTACGGCTAGGATTGGGTTTAATTGCTGGCTTTGTGGTTATCCGCGCTATTAATATCTATGGCGATCCTTCACCTTGGACTGTACAGAATAATTTCTCGTTTACCATACTATCATTTATTAACTGTCAAAAATACCCACCTTCATTGCTGTATTTGTTAATTACACTTGGTATAGCAATGCTCTTGCTTTATCTATTTGAAAAGTACAGATTCAGGATTTTTCAACCTCTTGTTTTATTCGGTCAGGTTCCTTTATTTTTTTACATATTTCACCTTTGGATGATTCATTTAGCTGCCATTTTGCTGGCTTTACCCAAATATGGTTTAAAGGCAATTAATCTACCTTTTATTGTTTCTTCCCGAATGCCTAGCGACTATGGATATGATTTACCAATGATCTACAATTTCTGGATAATTATGATAATTCTACTTTATCCTATTTGTAGTTGGTTTAGAAGTTACAAAGCCCAGCATTCTCGCAAGTTACCATCAAACTAACTGTAACGTGAGACATACCTATCCCTCTCCTAAAAGGTGCTACAGTGTACACCGTAGGCTTTTTAAGGAAGGGTCTTAACTATGACTCTCGATTTTTAATATATCAAACAGAATTGCTATAGAATTATCTTATATAGCTGAAAGCTGAGTTCAAGCTGGTCAATAATTTAATTCAAGTGTCAGAACAATGCTAGAAATAAGTAAAAATTACGTTATGGATGAAAATCAGCAGCCTATTGCTGTACAAATTTCTATTGCTGACTTTGAAAAAATTGAAGAAATATTAGAAAACTACGGCTTGGTAAAGTTAATGGACGAGTCAGAAAATGATGAACGACTGAATAAAGAGAAAGCATTGAAATATTACCAAAGCTTAAAGTAAAAGAATGTGGCAAGTTGAATATACTAAAAAGATTATTTATAATATTTTCCTTAAGAAAATATTTTTGAAAACTATATATCACACATAGAAGTGTTGAATTTTAAGTGAAAATTTAGGTTAGGTGAAACGAAGAGGAACCCAACAAAACCTACCTTGATGATGTTGGGTTCCCAAGTTTTAATTTTGCTGACTCACCTGCTATTTTACCAGTTGCGTAAGTCCAGGATTGTTAGCTAATTTCTAATTAGCAATTTTATTCAGTTTTCTCGTCATTAAAAAGCCTTTAAACCTCCGCCAGGTGGCTTTGACAACTTTCCATTGTTGTAGGATATGCAGAAGAATCAAAGCTAAAAATGTATAGGCTATCCAAAAATGAATGCTTCTCCCTAAGTCTACTAAACTAGAGTTTTGTGGAAAAAAATCGGGTAAATTCAACCAAAAAAAATTGACATTATTACTTTTATAAGAGTTGGAAAAGAAGAACCCACTAACTGGAACTGCAAACATCAATAAATAAAGCAGCGTATGGAGTATAAATTTACGTGTCCATTCAGGCGTAAATCTTGGCAAATTTTTAGTGTATTTTCGCCACCATACCTGTAACAACACTAAAATCCGCCAAGTTAGCAAAGCTACTACCAAAGCTCCGATTGATTTATGAAAATCATATAGTTCTGATCTGAATAAAGTTCCACGGGATAAACGCGCCATACCTGAACCAGTTATAAATAAAACTAAATAACAGGCAGACATGATCCAATGTACAGACATGAGTTGCTTAAACGCAGAATTAATCCTACCTTTCTTAACTGCTGATGTTAAATTCATATCAATACATCTGAATTTTGTTATGGTTTTACTTCGCAGTGCTATTGGGCGTTTTTTCTGTTTTGTCGCTAAGTGAGTAATTGTCTTACTTAAATAATCTTAATATATTTTATTTTTTTTGGCGGTTGTGTGAAAAGTAGTTGGTTGTGATTATTAGCACGTTTACGCTGACAAGGGTGGAGGAAATCGAATATCTGCATTGAAATTTTCTATATTTGCTGAATGATGAATAGGTAAAACGTATTCGAGATTTTCGTGAGGACGAGGAATAATATGACAAGAAAGCACCTCACCACCATTGACGCGAGATATTGCTGCTAGTCCTGAGACAATCGCAACGTTAACTTCCCCAACTTCTCCCCGAATCAGTACGGTTATTCTGCCTAAATCAGTATTTTCGTAACCAACCAAAGTGATACAGGCAGCTTTGCACATAGAATCTGCCGCTTCTACTGCGGCGGGAACTCCATAAACTTCAATCATCCCTAGTGCAAGTGTCATACTAATTTTCTCTACCCGAATCTGTTCTGCTGTTGTTCCAAATTGTAAATCAATGAGAACATAATGTTTAGCGCCATTAACTAGGTTTACTACATAATCAAAAATTTAAAATATGCTAACTATTAAAAGCCTGAATAAATCTTATTCTCAAAGAAAAGTTATTCAAGATTTAAACCTGCATATAGCAGCAGGAGAAATTTATGGCTTACTCGGTGCGAATGGTGCTGGTAAGACAACCACAATTAATATTATTTGTAATTTACTGAAAGCTGATAGTGGTGATATTACAATTAATCATCAGCCAATCTCCGAGGCTACAAAAAAAATCATTGGCATTGCACCCCAAGAAAATTTATTGTATAAAACTCTGACTTGCGAGGAAAATTTAAAATTTTTTGCCGATATTTATGGATTAGATAAAATAACTCGTCAGGAACAAATACAAACCACTCTCGCGGCAGTAAATTTATGGGATAGAGCCAAAAGTCCGGTAGAAACTCTCAGTGGCGGGATGCAACGACGGTTGAATATTGCTGTTGCTTTGGTTCATCAACCAAAGTTTTTAATTTTAGATGAGCCAACTACTGGGTTAGATATTGAATCAAGATACGAGATTTGGGAATTAATTAGGCAGTTGAGTAATCAGGGAATGACAATTTTATTGACAACGCATTTATTAGATGAAGCAGAGCGGCTTTGTCATAAAATTGGTATTCTCAAAAATGGGCAAATTTTGGCTGAAGGCAGTTTAGTCGAGTTACGGAAATTAATTCCAGCCACCGAAGTTTTAGTTTTACAAACTGCTGAAAAAGAACAAGCGATCGCCCGCGCTCAAGAATATGGTTTTACACATAAATATTACGGTAATGAGTTAGCTTTTTGGCTACCAGAACCTTTGGAATTAAAAGAAATTCTTGACAAATTTGCCGGGATAAATATTGAGGCGATCGCTCGTCAGCCTGTGCGTTTAGAACATATTTATTTGGAAGTTACCCAAAATGCCTATTCTTGATGCTCACTATGATGATTTGTTTGCAAAAAAGGTGACAGTTCTTTATTTAACTTTCCTGCACGTACAAACTCAGCGTAGGTTTCTGCTTGCACAGCTAACAGTTCTCCTCGCAGTTCTTCAATGGTGAAATCTTGTAAATTTGGATATTCATCCAACAATTTATCAATTTTTTATTGTAAAAAATTAATCTCTCCTACAAGCCGAGTTTTTTGATATAGGACTAGTATTTGATTTCTGAAAAAGCACCGTACATTTGAAGAGTCGCAAAATCGAAGTTAGTGTGTCGGAGAAACCACTTAAACATCCACTTGAGATGAGAAAACGAAGGAATCAAAGCACATAAACGGCGCATCCAGGTTTTAGCTTGCAACCAAATATCCTCAATTGGGTTTTGTGATAGGCAATTAGGAGCGAAGCGAACGCAATGAATTTTCCACTGCTCTGGAGACAAATCACGGTTTATCTCTCCTAAAAAGTTTTGAACTAGATGTGAACGATGGTAAGAAGCACCATCCCAAAAAAGAAGTAATCGTTGGTTGGGAGAAGCGTCTAATAAATACCGCACCGTAGTATGTCTGTTTCTCTCGTTCGTTAACAATGCCAATTGCTATTTCTTGGTCTGAATCATGGCGTAACTTAGAAATTATGTGCAAGTTAACAAGACGTGCCATCTGCAAACTATTGTTGTTACCAAAATGACCATCTAATACCAAGTATGTCAGAGGAATGAAGTTACCTACTAAATTATTAGCTATTTTGTTAGATAAAAAATTCAATCTTTTATGGAAAAGAAAACTCAATAATAAATATTTTTATGTCTGCATATTTCTGTGAGCTTGTGATTAGTATTAAGCACAATATGGAACTGAACAAAAATTCAAATCATTTCTCAGGGCTGTTTACTATCTATTCACAGCGTATCGTGAGTTATATTTTTTACAACCTACCCAAATTTACAAACACACTGTTAGCGTGGAGATACAAACTTTCTTTTCATAGCAATACCAAAGCCAGCAGCAGTTAAGCTGCCAAAGATGGTTAGAGGTTCGGGTACAGATGAGCCTGTTGATTGAGTAAAGTGGACATAAGTTCTAGTACTTAATAAATATGTGCTAGAACCAAATGGGCCTTTTCTAGCTAAACCAATAGAATCACCATATACTAACCCTTCCCACCAAAATCGCTCACTAAGAGATGAAACAGGAATATTCCAAGTACCCCGTAAATTTCCATTAGTATCTTCTATGCTTAAAAAAGCATGATTTGATGAGTCATAGAAATTAATTAATGCTTGCCAAAGAGTTAAACTAGCATTTTGAGCATTATCATAATCTTGGGAAAAAATTAAAATTCCGCTGCTATAGGGTGAGTAAATCTCCAAACTTGTATTAACAAATTTTATATCATACTTTTTGTTTAAAATTTTTAAGCCTTTGATGGCCCGTAAGGCATATTTCTCTTCATTAAGAATAAAAGTTGGCTCGTTTTCATCAGGAGTAATGCTAAAAGCCTCAACCTTACTTATAAAACCATTGCACATTACTGCGATTAATGCCATTACAAGAGCTAGAGATTTTTTACTCATTTACTTTAATCAATTTTTTGATATCTATCGCTGCTTTTTTGAACTAACTTCTTATATCGCGTTTTTGATGAATTAGCAAGTTTTAAGCAACTTTTTGATAAAAACTTAATCAAGTAATTTCAATAATTATTAATAAGTATTAATAAGTATTAATAAACAGATTTAATACTGAGTCTTAGTGATATTTAAACTTTGGGTAGAAGTCTCAAGAGAAATGAGAGATTACAGAGTGTTTAGGATGAATGAGGTACAAACGTAAAATCCGAAACCATGTAGAGACGTTATATTTAACGTCTCTACAGTATTTATAAAATTTGCTGTAAATAAAAAAGTGCGTCAGTGAAAACTAAACGCACTTTATAAATAATAAGCATTAACATTAGGTGAACTAGGAAAAGTTAATTTTCATCACGTCCATGTACTTGAGCGGGTGGACTGGTGGCTTCTACGGCGGTGAATGATTCGAGGATTTTGTAAGTGTGGTGTGAACCTTTGGGAACAACCCAAGAACTACCAGGTTCTAGCAAAATCATTTGTCCTTCGATGTGCAGTTCTGCGCGACCACTAATTACATAACCAACAGTTTCATATTCGCGTGCTGTTGGTGGTTTATCATTTCCTGGTTGTTCGTTTTCCCAAAGGCGCATCGAAACTGTTTTGCCAGAAGCTAGATATTTCTGACCGAGTTTGCCTTTGGGTGAATGGCTAGAATCAATTTTTTTAACGCTGGTGTCAGTCATATTTAATTACCCACCTTAAGGTTTCAGAACAACTTTGATACAGTTATCTTTTTTGTGTTTAAAAATTTCGTAGCCGTGGGGTGCTTGGTCTAAAGGTAGTTTGTGAGTGATTACAAATGAAGGGTCGAGATCACCGTTTTCAATGTGATTGAGTAAGGGTTTTAAGTATCTATGAACGTGGGTTTGTCCCATTTTGAAGGTGAGACCTTTATTCATGGCTGAACCCATCGGTATTTTGTCGAGGAAGCCACCGTAAACCCCAGCGAGTGATACGTGACCACCTTTACCAGCAGCCAGAATTACTTGGCGTAATGCTGTTGGACGGTCTGTTTCTAGACGAACTGCTTGTTTTACTTTGTCGTAGATAGCCATTGCATCTGTGCCATGTGCTTCCATACCAACAGCATCAATACAAGCATCGGGGCCACGACCTCCGGTCATATCCTTAAGTGCTTCGCCGACATCTACCTCTTCATAGTTGAGGATTTCGGCTTTGCCTTGTTCTTTAGCCATTTGCAAACGTTCGGGAATGCGGTCTATGGCAATGACTCTTTCTGCACCGAGGAGAAATGCACTTTTGATAGCAAATTGTCCCACTGGGCCACAACCCCACACTGCAACGACATCGCCGGGTTTAATGTTGCAGTTTTCTGCTGCCATATAGCCAGTTGGAAAGATGTCAGTTAAAAATAGAACTTGCTCGTCTGTGAGATGGTCGGGAATTTTGAATAAACCAACATCTGCAAAGGGTACGCGTGCATACTCGGCTTGACCGCCAGCATACCCACCAAATAAGTGAGAGTAGCCAAATAAGCCGGCAGGTGAGTGACCCATTTGCAGCTCTACCATCCAAGCATTTGGGTTGGAGTTATCACAAAGTGACCATAAATCACGCTGGCAGAAAAAACAGTTACCGCAGGATATTGTGAAGGGAACTACGACGCGATCGCCTACTTTAACATTCTTAACTTCACTACCTAATTCTACAACTTCCCCCATAAATTCATGCCCAAGGATATCGCCTTTTTGCATGGTGGGAATGTAACCATCATAAATATGTAAATCTGAACCGCAAATTGCTGTAGAAGTAATTTTAATAATGGCATCACGCGGGTTAAGAATTTTGGGATCTGGAACTGTTTCTACCCGTACGTCGTTTGCTCCGTGCCAGCAAACTGCTTTCATAATTTTTAGTCCTTTGTCATTTGTTCTTGGTCATTAGTCATTTGTTCATCTAAATAACTAATAGTTGGTGACATACTTTTATATAAAATGGTGCGTTAGGCACTGTTTTTTTCGTGATACATCATATCGAAAAGACGCACCTAACACACCCTAATGGCTATCTTTTTCCCTTTGCCTTTTTACTTTTGCTTTTCCTTAAACTCTATCTCTGAGTTGTTTGGTAGGAGGATTTTGATAATAACCTTCTCTACTGCCTTGGCTACCTTGAGATTGATTACTACCAACTGCTTCGCCAACTTTGTTTTTCGCATCCTTGAGAAACTCTTTTGTAGCTCTAGGAGTATCTTCATCTAAGTTGAGTTTTTCTCGGATATTGTCAGCAGCACCCTTCAGCTTAGACTGAGCATTTCTTACTTGATTATCGTTTTGAATGCCGTTGTTTTGTCCTTCGGGTACACCTTTATAATAGATACCTTCTGGAGTTTTTACATCAGCTTGTGCTACATTCACAAAGCTAAATGATTGACCAAGTAAGAACATAAATCCTACTAAGAAAACAACCATAATTTGGCGTAGGCGAGAAATCACTTGCTTCATAAATAACCTCATTTGCTTTATTTATTTGTGTGTACAACTGAACGGCTATTAGCCAATTCATGGTTTGAGGACGACTTTGACACAGTTATCTTTTTTCTGTTGAAAAATGTGATAACCGTAAGCAGCTTCTTCTAGTGATAGTTGATGAGTTATCACAAACGAAGGATCAAGTTTACCGTCCAAGATTTGCTGGAGTAACAAGTGCATATATTTCTGTCCGTGCATTTGTCCCATTCTGAAGGTAAGACCTTTGTTAAAAGCTGCACCCAAGGGTATTTTGTCTACGAAACCACCATAAACACCCATAATTGCCAGAGTGCCGCCTTTACGACAGGCCACCATCATTTCTCTTAATACGTGGGGACGGTCGGTTTCTAATCTGAGCTTTTGTTTTGTCTGGTCGTAGAAGTCTTCTAAACCAACACCATGCGCTTCTAAACCGACTGCATCAATGCAAGCATCAGGGCCGCGTCCGCCAGTCATTTCTTTTAATGCTTCACCTGCATTCACTTCTTCGTAGTTAATTACTTCGGCTTTGGCATATTTTTTCGCCATTTCTAGCCGTTCGGGGAAGCGGTCGATCGCAATTACTTTTTCTGCACCCATCATATAGGCGCTAATCATGGCGAACAGCCCTACTGCACCACTTCCCCAAACAGCTACTGTATCCCCTGGCTGAATATCACAGAGTTCTGCACCCATGTAGCCTGTAGGGATAGCGTCGGAGATAAATAAGAGTTTTTCATCAGGTATATCTGACGGAACTTTGACAACGCCAACATCAGCAAAAGGTACGCGGATATATTCAGCTTGTGCGCCTGCGTAACCGCCTAATAGGTGAGAGTAACCATAAATTGCTGAGGTGACATTGCCAAATAACTTTTCTTCTAACCAACTGTTGGGGTTGGAATTATCGCACAGCGACCACATATCACGCTGGCAATAAGCACAGTTACCACAACCAATTGTAGAAGGAACAACAACGCGATCGCCTATTTTTAAATTATTAACTCCCCTACCAACTTCAACGACTTCCCCCATAAATTCGTGACCAATAATGTCACCTTTTTGGACTGTCGGGATATAGCCGCCATATATATGTAAATCAGAACCACAGATAGCTGTGGAAGTAATTTTAATAATCGCATCACGGGGATTCAGAATCGTCGGGTCTGGTACATTTTCCACCCGCACTTCATTCGCACCTTGCCAACAGACTGCTTTCATAAATATTAGTCCATAGTCATTAGTCAATAGTCATTAGTAACTCTCTCCCTCTGCCCCCTGCCCCCTGCTCCCCTGCCTCTTCTATCTACTTCCTGTTGGCTGACCTTCTGTAGTGGCGATTTCTCCGGCTTCCATGAGCATTTTGAAGCGGCGCAGGTCATCACCGATTTGCTGTTCTGGTTCTTCGCCGAAAAGTTTGGCGAGAGCTGCACTTAAGCCACCGCCGGGGATGTTGTATTCTAAAACTACTTTGACTTCTGTACCGCGATCGCCTGGGGCTTTTTTAAATCTGACAAAGCCGGAGTTCTCAATATCTGCGCCTTCCACAGAAGCCCAAGAAATAAACTCGTTTTCTCTATCTTCGAGAATTTCTGCATCCCATTCGACATTGTTAGCTAAGGGCGCTTTTGCAATCCAGTGAGAACGTTTTGCGTCGTATACTTTCACTGATTGCAGATGCTTCATAAAAGTGGGTAACTGCTCAAAGTTGTGCCAAAAACGGTAAAGTTCATCGGCTGGTTTATTAATCGTTACCGTCTTTTCAACTTTGATTGGTTTATTGATTCCAATCGCTTCTTGTGCTTGCCCAATTGTGCTTTGCTTGGTTATGCCTTGGTAAACTAAACCACCGCCAGCCAGCGCAGTTAATACACCTTTTAAAGAGCGTTGACTTAAACCTGTGAGTACCATAGCCCCACCACCAATTAGAGAAGCCCAACGTTCTAGATCATTAGCTTCTGGGGCATTTTTACTTGTGCGATCGCCTGTTGAAGTCATAGGATTTTAAATTGTAGATTACTGTTTGCGTCAATATCTCCCTAATGCGATCGCAGAGGCCAGCTTGTATTTCTCCGCGTCCTCTGCGCCTCGGCGGTTCGTTTTACATAGACACCGCCGCACCACTAGTTGGCTTAGGCGATTGCACTTCACCACCCACCCGTAACTGATATAGCTCTACTAAGCGTTGTTCGTCTTTACACAAATCGCGGTAAATTTCTTTAAAAATAGAGGTTGCTACTGGGTCAGTAAACATTGCAGATAAATTACCAACGTCCCCAATACCTGTTTGCAAGTCACCTAAAGCACAACGAATTTGATAAATGTCATCACTACCAGTCATAGCAGTTTTGACTTTGGCATATTGATTAGCAATATTGGCAGCTAAAGAAGGTTTTTCACCTAAATTATTGAGGTATGTTTCTAATAGTTCAATGTGGCGCTGTTTACTTGCAATCATCTCTTGAAAGATGACTTTAACTTGAGTATCTGATTCTTTTTCGTAATATTTTTCGAGAGCTTCTAGAGAATAACGCTCACCACTTAAAGCAGTATTTAAACCTCTGGCAATTTCACCTTTAGTTGAACCACCCCAAGCATCAGCAATTTTCCACCATTCGGCGTTAGTATCTGTTTCATCGGGAAGCGCCACATCTTTACCACCGTAACCAAGGCGACTGAGAATAGCTGTGGTAAAAATTGCCAAGTCCCCAGGTTCACGGGAAGTAATTAAATTACCGTCAACTACAAGTGGTTCATCTTGATAATCTGCACCTGCATTCAGCATATCGCGGCGGATAGCCACAAAACCAGTAGCGCGTCTGTCTCTGAGCAAATCGCCTTCAATTAATAATTGTGGCCCGTGACAAACTGCGGCGACAAGCTTTCCTTGTTGCATAGCTTCCTGCACAAAGCGCACTGTATTTGGGTTGCGGCGCATTTTATCGGGAGCCATACCACCAGGAATTACGACTGCATCGAATTCTGATGCGATCGCTTCTGTAGTTGTACCATCAGGTTGAACGGAAACTCTACCGCGTTTACCTTTGTATTTTTCATTCATCCGCGAACCGAGGACAACTACATCCATTCCTGCTTGTTTCAAGCCATGACAAGGAATTGTAAATTCTGCATCTTCGACATCATTTTCAATCAAAATTGCAACTTTTTTCTTCCCAGAATGATTGTTTTGATATGACATAGATTTACCTAGTTTGATTAATTGTGTGGAAACTTATTAAGAAAGATTGCTGAACTATGCAGGAACTTCACTAGTAGGTGGTGCAGTGAATAGTTCTTCATAATCGTGGCTAAAATGGGCTTGAAACCGAGAAAAAATCTCAGGATTTATCGCATTTTGCAAGACAGCAAAAACTGCCCGGACATGAATTGCAGTAATGGTAGGTTCTATATGTTCTTTTTGGCTGACACGTTTAATAAACTCTTGGAGATTAAAATTTTGACTACTCGCTTTTGTTTGTACTTGCAAATAATGACTTAGTTCCTGTGGGAGTTGTACAGCTAAATCTTGAATGTCATTTTCTGCTACACGTTCTTTAATAGTTTCTAGGGTTGCACGAGTAGCAAGTTCAGCCTCCTCAAGAGAATTAGATTGAGAGAGACTTTGGACATGGGTAATAAACTCGTGATATTCCACTTTTAACCTCCACTGAAATCAATTCAATTTTGGGTATGAGAAATTTGTCAGGAATAAAAATATAAATGATAATTTTACCCAAGAAAAAGTTATGAGTTGAGAAGAAATTCAGGGAGCTTGTTGTGTGGTTTGAGTACTTCTAACTCATAACTAACAGATTCAACTACAAGTGGCTTAACCTTGAATTTACTCTTACAACAGTAGGCTGTAAAAATTACATTAACTTCGTTCTAAGGGGATATATTTTTTTACTACTAAAGTTGTACATCGGAAGTCGGACAAATTTTAATAATAAAAACGTTAGTGTAAGGATGCAGAAAAAACAGATATTATGGCAGAAAAAAATCAGCATCCTGAAGTTAATTCAGAAGATTTACCGCAAGAAATTACTGAATCTTACGGCACTGGAGTCAAAGACTTACCAGGGTACAATATTGGTGAGCGATCGCTAGACCCAAATACCCCAGAGTATCCTGATAGCCCCGAAGTCACCAGTGAGGACGGTTATACTTATTGGCAAGATACCGTAGGCGATGAAGCTGTGGGTGGTACTGTCGCGGTTCCTGAACAAGATGTTACCGAAGAAATTGAAGCAGCCGTTGGTTTAGAAATGAGCGATCGCACCTCCCTCCATACCAACGACATTCTCGAACAACGCGATGATCGTCGCTGGGAACTAGACCCCCAATCATCGGAAGATTATCAAGAACGAGATTAAAATCCAACTTGTAGAGACTTTGTATAAAAGTCTCTATAACTTGAGAAATCAAATAAAATTGCTATAGTTTGCGTAATTTTTCTATTGTTGTAGTAGAAAATCCAAATAGAAGCCGTAAATTCTACCGCCGCAATAAGCCAAAATTTTTATAGGCGAGAATTCGAGAAGATTGAAAATGGACATCAAACACGGCTTCATTGGCGCAGTAGGGAACACACCTTTAATTCGTTTAAACAGTTTTAGTGAAGAAACAGGATGTGAAATTCTGGCGAAAGCAGAATTTCTCAACCCTGGCGGTTCTGTGAAAGACCGAGCCGCACTGTATATTATTCAAGATGCCGAAGAAAAAGGTTTACTCAAACCCGGTGGTACTGTAGTGGAAGGAACCGCAGGTAACACAGGTATTGGACTGGCGCATATTTGCAACGCTAAAGGCTACAAATGCCTGATCATTATTCCTAACACCCAGTCCCAAGAAAAAATCGATGCACTTACAGCGTTAGGTGCAGAAGTTCGACCAGTCCCCGCAGTACCTTATAAAGACCCAAATAACTACGTCAAACTATCTGGTAGAGTTGCCGCAGAGTTAGATAACGCCATTTGGGCAAATCAGTTTGATAATTTAGCTAATCGCCGCGCCCACTACGAAACCACAGGCCCAGAAATTTGGACACAGACAGATGGTAAAATAGACGGATGGGTAGCCGCAACTGGTACAGGTGGAACCTTTGCTGGTGTGGCATTGTACCTGAAAGAACAAAATCCGGCGATTAAATGTGTTGTTGCCGATCCTCTAGGTAGTGGACTTTATAGCTATATCAAAACTGGTGAAATCCATTTAGAAGGTAATTCTATTACTGAAGGCATTGGTAACAGTCGCATCACAGCCAATATGGAAGGCGCACCTGCTGATGATGCCATTCAAATAGATGACACAGAAGCTTTGCGCGTCGTTTACCAATTGCTACGGAAAGATGGCCTCTTGATGGGTGGCTCAACAGGTATTAATGTGGCGGCGGCTGTTGCTTTGGCAAAACAATTAGGCCCTGGACATACTATTGTCACTATTCTTTGTGATAGTGGTTCCCGCTATCAATCACGCATATTTAACCGTGATTGGCTGGCTTCTAAAGGGTTATCAGTAAATTATTAAAAGGAAATAGAGAACAGGCAACAGGGGACAGGAAAATCCCCATCATTAAAATCCGATGATTGGGACAAAAACATATTTTTTCTTGCACTACCTGTCTCGAAAAAAATGTTTTATCTCTTTCCAAAAATAAATTTAGGGGTTTGGAAACCGATATTCAGACAGTGTTTTATGACTGTTACCTGTTCCCTATTACCTGTTTCCTTTGCTCAATGGACATCTCCAGTTGACCGATGACCATTGACTATTGACAAATGACATTGAGAAATGACAAACATAACTCAACCATCAAATTCAGCGGCTAGTAGCCAAGCATCCACTCACAGGTGCGTGCGGGTGTGCCAAAATCGCACCTGTAAAAAGCAAGGCGCGGCTAAAGTTTTAGAAGCTTTGGCAAATTTACCAGTCCCCGCAGATGTGACTGTAACAGCTAGTGGTTGTTTGGGACAATGCGGTAATGGGCCGATAGTGCTGGTTCTACCTGATATGGTTTGGTATAGCGGTGTGCAAGCCAATGAAGTACCTCTATTGGTAGAACAACATTTACATTGTGGTGAAAGAGTCAAACAGATGCTTTATTATCGATTTCATCCTCAAGGATAAATCTAATTACAGACAACCAGGTCTGCTCTATTGTTGACTCAAGTGAGGCATCCGATGAATATTCAGCAGCTACGTCAATCATTAAAAATGAAGTGGCTGGGTTACTATAAACAAAATCGTCCCTGGCTAGTGAAAATGCGAGTTTGGGGAAATTATAATGGCCTGCGAAGACCATCATCTGGCTTTATTTTGGCGACTTTATCGGTTTTAGAACCAGAATTTGAGCAGATGCTGGCTTTTATGATGGATTTAAATAATAATCCCGATGACATAGTTACAGCTTTGGGACTGAACTTTAATCCTGATGACGAATTGCGTTTAACAAACTTAGATGAAGCTTCGCCGATAAAGGAAATTCCTGAAAATAAATCGCTTGAAGAACAACCTGTGCGATCGCTTGCCACAGCTAACGATATAATTCCTCAATCTCCACCTAATATCCAACATCCCGAAAACGTCACTTCCGATTTACCACAGGCGCACAAACTTTTACCAGCTTTTGCAGTTGCAACTAAAGTGACCCTCAAATCCTCTAGTAAATCACGCCAAAATATACCAATATCATCTTTAGCCCTAGCCACAACAGTTCCCAGTAATGGTAAAACGGTCGCATTAGCAGTGGAACTTCCCAATCATGGCAAATTAATGCCCAGAAGTGTTGTAGTTTCTCGTCAGATAGCGATAAATAGCCAAGCGAAACCTGCACCATTGTTGACTGAGACTACTGAAGTGTCTACTAATGGCAAATCACCACAAAATTTACAACAAAACTCACCTCAAAAAACTCCACCTTTGACTCATAGCAATGCTCGTAGTCTAGCTTCTTGGGTTGATGAATTTTGTCAAGGTAGAGTTTGAGAAGTTGCTAATTAGGGTTTGTACATTAGGGATGTGATTTTAGCGATCGCATCCTGACATAAATCAAGCAACCGCAAAATCAGTATATTGCCTAACATCCTCTGGACGAAAAGCTAAAACAATTTTATCTTTGGGAATACCTGCGGCTACGAGTTCATTGGCAATACCGTATTCAGTCCCATCACGCTGAATCCAAACTTTTCCATCAATAATTTCAATATGGATAATACAACCATGAACTCGTTCATCTCCCTCCCATCCCAAAGTCATGACTATGTAATTAGTAGCTGTGCGATCAATAATCAGTCTTATTTCTAATTGACGATTGGCGTAGGGTATTTTTATATATTCAGTCAAAATCTCCTCGATAATTTTCTGATATTTGTCTAGGGTATCCATAGTGTTCTTTGTGCATCTTGAAAAATTTTTAACAACAATCAACAATTACTCAAACACAACGGTACGATTACCATAAACCAGCACACGGTTTTGTAAATGTAACCGCACCGCCCTGGCTAATACAACTCGCTCTAAATCTTTACCTTTCCTAACCAAATCTTCTACTTCATCACGGTGGCTGACTCTCACTACATCTTGTTCAATGATTGGCCCTGCATCTAAATCTGTAGTTACATAATGAGAGGTTGCACCAATGATTTTCACACCTCTTTCAAACGCTCTATGATAAGGATTTGCACCGACAAAAGCTGGTAAAAATGAGTGATGAATATTAATAATTTGAGGAAATTTAGCAATAAAATCAGCACTAACAATTTGCATATATTTTGCCAAAACAACCAAATCAATTTTGTATTGGTGTAATAATTCTAATTGTTTAGCTTCTTGTTCTGGTTTGTTTTCTTTGGTAATGGGAATGTGATGAAAATCCATCCCAAATTGGTCTGCGGCTACTTTTAAATGAGGATGATTGCTAATAATTAACGGAATTTCGGCGGTGAATTCTTTAGCACGATGTCGCCAAATTAAATCGTAGAGACAATGGTCTTGGCGGCTGACCCAAATCGCTATACGTGGTACAGAGTCAGAAAAATGGAGTTCCCATTTAGCGCCTAAAGGTTGAGCGATCGCATTAAACGCCGGGCCAATTAAATCTTTGGGTAAATTAAATCCTGCTAACTGCCATTCTATCCGAGTGAGAAATAACCCCGCCGAAAAATCTGTGTGCTGATCTGCATGAATAATATTGCCACCATTGGCATAAATAAAGTTAGCAATTTTGGCAACAAGTCCTCGTTGATCAGGACAAGAAATGAGCAGGGTAGCAGTTGTCGTGGACATAAAATAATTTGTAATTGAAAAAAATCAAAAGCTAAAGTTTGCGTGAATTTATTCTGAATTCTTTTATTTAGTATTGGTTGGTGTTGGTAGAGGAAGATTAGTGGGCAAAGGTGTTGATTTACTGTTATCAACAGTTTGTCGCCATTCTGATAACTCCCGGTTAACGGCATTGACAAAATCGGTAGATACTAATAATACATTGATATTGCCGTTTGGTTGTGTAGCTGAGTCAGCTTGAGCATAGACAAAACGATTATTAAAATTAGATTTGCCCAAAATTAACTGATGGGTTTGCTGATTTTTCAGTTTAATCTCAACGGTGGCGTTGGGTTGAGCTAAACCAAATTCTGTGAGTTGATTAGCAGAGGTTGATATAATGCGATCGCTTTTACCTTTAACCAACAAATCCATTAAATAAGAAACGATCGCATCATTGGCTGAATCTGATACTGGATATTTCAGCAACCATTTAGGATTACTCCCCTGAGAGTTGCGTTCTAACATCAGAGTGTAAGCTTTTGTTTTCACTGTCAAAGACTGCACATCATCTTCCGCAAAAGTGAAAATTTGCTGTTGTTTCGCCTTGACTTCTTCTTGCTGAGTTGCACTTCTAATTTCATGGAAATACACGAAACCACCCAAACCCAGCGCCAACAATACTAATATTAAAGTTGTCTTTGGAAATTTCATTGTTTAATTAGGGACTGACAATTAAAAAAATATCCATTATTTAGCGACAAGGAAGACAAGGAGGACAAGGGAGATAGAGGTCTTGTTGAGTGAACAAAATTGGATAATTTATTTTTTGGAGTACCTTTAATCATTAATGTATCTATCTCTGTTTACCTACTTCCAACTTCCTAATACCAATTTAATGTGAAGTTGCACATATTTCGATCCCCCTAAATCCCCCTTAAAAAGGGGGACTTTGATATATGTTTTTCCGGTTCCCCCCTTTTGAAGGGGGGCTAGGGGGGATCTGATTCTATGCAACTTCATAAAAAATTGGTATAAGTTTTTACCTTCTTCGCCACCAAATGAAAGCGGCTGTTAAAAAGCCAAGCAAAGGTAATACCAACAAAGATGACAATGTTAAAACATTGGCTTGTGATGTTGATAAAGTGATGCGACGATTTTTCGGTTCTTTGGGACGGATGGAAAGAGTCTGCTGATCCTGTTGACTCAGCCAAGATACAGAGTTGAGGAATACATCACCGTTTAATTGCTGTTGAAACACTCCATCGGTAGCAAAATCTGAATTTCCAAAGACTACTAAACGTGATTCTTTTGGAGTTTGTTCAGATTTCTCGGCTGTTGTGGGTGTGGGTGTTGCTTGGGTTGTTGGTGTTGGTAACGGTGAGGGTGTTGCTGGGGTTGTTGGTGTGGGAGTTGCTTGTGCTTGGGTTGTCGGAGTTGGTAATGGTGTTGCTTGTGCTGAGTTTGTTGGTGTGGGTGTAGCTGTGGGAGTTGCTTGTGCTTGAGTCGTTGGTGTTGGTAATGGTGTGGGTGTTGCTGGTAATTTTCTCGTCAACGCCACGCCTAAAGTTAGTGGCCCTTTGAGGTCTTTGTCAGGATTAAATTCTAATTTTTCGCTTTTTAGGTCGCTTTCCGCCCAACTATTAGGATAGGCTTTGGTTCGCACTAGGGGCGTAGACTCAACACCAGCCACGGAGGTAATTTCTACTGGTCTAGCCAAACGATAAAAAGAAATACCGTTGCCAAAATCCTTGGTAATTGGGTGTTGTCCGTAGTCTGTGATGATGGGTGCTGCGGGGCCAAGTCCCACACCTGCACCGGAAACATCAACTGCTAAACGGTTATCCAGACGCACACCCCACTCTTGTAATAAGGGGCTGAGTTTGGGGTCAGTGTCAGGGTCAATCATTAGCAGCAAGTTACCGCCACGATTGAGATAATCTTGTAAAGCTTTCACCTCTGCGTCAAAAAAGCCACGTTTAGCACCGGCGACGACTACAACCGCAGCATCATTGGGAACTTGCAATTTATCAGCCAAGTTGAGTGGTTCAACGGTGTAACCTTTCTCGCTTAATCCTTGCACAGCCTGAGAAATACCACTTTCGCCACCAGTTAAGGGATGTTCACCATGACCTTGCACAAAATAAGCTTTAATAACTGTGGAATTAATTAATTGTTGTAGTCGGTTAGTTAATTTAATTTCTGATAAGCGTTCGTTGACATTTAACGATTGCACTAATTGGCGTTTGTTACCCGATTCTAAATAAACTTCTCCATATTCTTTTACCCCAAATCTTTCCGCGATTCCAGGTCGGCTTTGGGGGTCAACATATTCAAATTGAAATTTAGAACTTTGACGTTGATAATTTTCTAATAATTCTCTATCTTGGGGATTTTGATTAGTATCAAATACCCAAATTTTGACTTGTTGTGGTAGCCGGCGGACTAATTCTTGTGATTGGGGTGCAAGGGTAAATAACTGAGTTTCAGTTAAATCTTGGCGTAGTTGATAACGAACACCTAAAAAGTTAATTAACCCTAAAATTACCAATACAGCCGCAGTCGCAACAACCGCATTAGTTCCGGCTTGGGTAGAACGACTCGCCCACCAACGGCTGTGCTGACTTTGCCAAAATACCCAAAATCCAATAATGGCAATTCCGGGAATCATAAATGCTAGGGGTAATAATCCCCAGCTACCAGATACTAACCCGGCTGTGAAACCGACCATAAATAGAAACGGCCCCAGCCAAAACAAATATTTCCAAGGTTGCTTTTTTGTGATTTTTTTCATATTTTGTTCTCTGTCATTTGTCTTGACCAATGACCAATAACCAATGACTAATGACTACTTATTTATTGCCGTTGAAAACGCAGAGCATCAATTGATTGTGCTGTGAGAAAGATACCTAAAAAAATGTAACTAGCAAATAAAATTAAGGCGCTGGTGTCAAAAATTCCTTGAATAAAGGTGTTGAACTGTTTGAGTAATGATAAATGAGCGATCGCTTCGCCCACGGGGCCGCCTATACTTTTAGCAATTAAATCCACAAATAACAGTAACAACACTAAAGCAAAGGTCATCACAGCAGCCAGAATCGTACTGTCTGTTAAGGAGGAAACAAACATTCCCAGTGATAAAATTGCGGCTGCCAGCAAAATTAAACCTAAATGACCAACTAGAAGAATAACTGGCGACATGGGAGGGTTAGAAGCACCAATGGCGATCGCTTCAAATATCAACAGTGGTGCGACCATTGTAATTAAGAATGTCACTACACCTAATAATTTGCCAACTGCTACTGCCCAATTCGTTAAGGGTGAGGTGGCTAATAACTCTAATGTGCCACGTTTGCGTTCTTCGGCGTACAGTCCCATCGACAAAATTGGCAAAATAAACAACAATAACCAACCCATCCGGTCTAAAAATGCCCGAATAAATTCATAAGGGACATCAATTAACGGTACTGGTACACCCAATTGTTGACCTTGTAAGTCGATGGCTGCAACGGAGGGTAAAATTCCATCGGGGCCGAACAAAATGGTGACAAAAAATAACCCGGAGATCAACCAAAATACCCCGGCGATCGCATAAGCTAAGGGCGAGACAAAGTAACTCTGTAACTCTCGGCGATAAATGGCAATAATATTCGCCAGTACTATACCCATTTATGCTGCTTCTCCTTCGTTGGCGATTGAGTCTGTCTCTGGTTCAAAACGCTTTTCTTCTGTGGTCAGTTGCAAGAACACATCTTCTAAGGTGGCGCTAACTCGGCGCATTTCTTGTAACCCAAACCCAGCGCGGATTAAGGTGGCGGCGATTTCTCTTCCTGGTTCGGTTCCCGGTTGAGCAATCACGCGCAAATAAGCCCGTCCGTCTGTAGGATTGATCAGATGATGACCAGGAATTGATTCTACCAGACTCACGCCAGCAACATTTTGTAATACTTGTTTGGCGAGATTTGCTTCGCCATCAATTTCTAATTCATATCCTGAGCCACCTGTCAATTGTGTCATCAGACTTTCGGGTGTATTAGTAGCTACAACTTTACCCCGGTTAATAATAGCAACACGGCTACAAGTCATACTCACTTCTGGCAAGATGTGGGTAGACAAAATGATGGTATGTGTACCGGCTAGGCTTTTAATTAAATTGCGGACTTCGATGATTTGTCTGGGGTCAAGTCCAACGGTGGGTTCATCTAAAATAATGGCTGGTGGATCATGCACGATCGCCTGAGCAATACCGACTCTTTGGCGATATCCTTTAGAAAGTTTGCGAATAATGACTTTTTGCTTATCTTCTAAATTACAGCGTGCGATCGCTGCTTTGACTTTTGCGGTGCGATCGCCTGCGGGGACACCTTTGATTCTGGCGACAAAATGCAAAAATCCCTCCACCGTCATCTCTGGATATAACGGCGGTGTTTCTGGTAAATAACCAATGCGTTGACGCACCGCCAAAGAATTATCATGGACATCAAACCCAGAAATTTTCGCTGTACCGCTAGTTGCGGGTAAATACCCCGCTAAAATTCGCATCGTTGTGGTTTTACCAGCGCCATTCGGCCCCAAAAACCCTAAAATTTCCCCTGGTTCAACCCGAAAAGTTACATCCGTAATCGCTGGGGTAGAACCGTAAGTTTTACTGAGATGTTCAACTTCAATCATCGGTCTGGTCTGTGGGCGATCGTAAACTAGAGAATACCCAACAATCTTAGATCATGATGGAATAGTAATTGGTTTTGTGCCTATAAAACACGCAAAATTTTTAGTAACTTTTACTACTTAGTTTGAGTCTTTTAACTTGCCAGCAACATTAATACATTAAACAAAATACTAAAATAACTTGCTTAATCAGACAGATAAAAAAGTTTAAAATGCTGTTTACATCTCAGATATTTTGGCATTTTGGCAGTTAGTTAAAATTTGTCTATGCTAAATTGAAGAATACTACAAGAATGACCTTGAGCTAAACACTAAGCATGGTGTAAAAACTCTTCTTATTGTCTAAATCATTAGTCTTCTTGACGACCTATTAAGTTTAATTCCTATTCTTTTTTCTAACCCAAGGTGTGTCGCCACTTTCAAGCTATTTCGACGGGTGCAAGCCCGTCTTTTATTTTGCTGATATAGCAAAGTGCTGATTGCTAATGTAGCCGCTCTATATTTTCAAAGGTTTCAGTTATCAACCTAGTCTCATACAAAATTCTGGTAATTATATCAGCAGTTTTGAATTTTAAAGGAATTTATGGCAATTATTTTATTTCAATGTAATCAAGAATACCTGTCTCGCTTAATATCAGCTTTTATAAGTTTTGGATACATCCTATAGGAAGATGCTACGAGGCAAAATTCATGAGTAAATAAATGCGGGATGTTGTTATGCACTGGATTTATAGTCAGGTTTGGTGGTGAGCCAAACCTTTTTTCTTTTTGCAGTTATTAAAAGAATTGCCTACAAATCTATCAGGTAAAAATGATGATTAATAGTCAATACTTGTACAAAATACTTAAGTTTTGTGTCAATCTCTATATTCTCCAATAACTTCAATTTGACCAACGATGTTTTCGTTCAACTGTTCTAGTTCTTCTGCCGGAATCCACCATTCTGTATGATATGAAGCTCCTACTTGATGCACTTCATATTTATCCATAAATTCTTTTTTGACTTCAAAGCGTGTGACATAACCCACACCACTATCTGGAATATTCCATTTAGTGGCAATTTCTTTTGCATATTGCTCGTTGGTTACTGGGTAAAAAATCGGCTGTTCTGGTAGTCGCGGGGGCCATTTTTTGAAACCACTTTGTTGTACCAATGCCAACTCTTTGGTGCCAGTCGGACGATACAGAGTTACTGTTTCTTCCATGAATCATTTTTGTATTCGTTTGAGCTAAAACAGAAATGTACTGCGAAGAATTCCAATAGTAACCGGGTCACTGTCTGGTGTATGACCAGGTTCCAATATATGAATTATCCCTGGTGTAATGTAGATGTTATCTGTCATTTTAAAACGATAAAAAGCTTCTATTTGCGTGGTGGTTCCTGGTTGTCCGCCGGCACGTCCTAAACCTGTATTCTCAAAATCTGGGACATTATTACCCACGGGTAAAGTACTACTAGTAATTTTTGGTGGTTGTCCAACATAAATACCACCTAAATTACCTTGAGCAAACAAATCGGGGAAGTTTAAAAACACCATGTAATTGGTTGTTTCGACACTACCCGATCGCCCAGGAATAGAAGAAGTAGTATAACCACCCCACGCGCCGACAGTGAAGCGGGGCGAAATTTGCCAGCTGAGTGTCCCACCATAGGCGTTGGTTTGTAAAGGTGCATTAGTCGCTGTTAAACATTCATCGCCAACAAAGGTGAGCAAACAACCATCAGAAGCATAGTTATTAACGTAATACAAACTCAAATCAACACTATCAGTTGGTGTTAATAACAACTGCACTGCTGCCGTTGTCGTTCCATCAAACAAACCACTACGTTCACCCGCTTTCCCTGGAGTGTAACTAGTATATAAAGCTTGTAAACTGGCACGTTTGGCAAATTGCCAATCTACAGCAATTCCACCATGACCAAAGCCGATATCTAAAATTGGGTTTCTTTGGGCTAACCAAGATAAAGGCCCCGTAGCTGCACTCTCGACTCGAACGGGGCCACGGAAAGCGTTGGTCATGTTTACGCCTTCTGTTCCTACCATCACCGCTAATTTGTCAGTGACTAACCAGCGATAATTCAAGTCAATTACAGTTAATTTGTTATCTGTGGGATATTCGTAACTCAGGGCAAAGTCATTGCTCAATTTAGGTTTTGTGCTACCGTCAGCAGCCACTAACCCGGTAAATAGATAACTACGGGGCGTTAATTGAGTAGTTAAACTCAGGTAGGAAAAGTTAATTACATTAAAGTTTGTGCCATTATCATCTGAGTCTTTCACACCATCTCTAGGGTTAACGTCACCACGGTTAGAACTCCGCCCTTGAACACCTACAATTAACAGTCCGTTAAGTTTAGTTGTGGTAGAAAATTGGTTCGCTTCCAGTGCCGCAGTCCGCGCTTCTAAACTATCTACTCGTCCCCGCAAGGTGGTTAATTCATTGCTGAATTCTGATTGTAAGCGTTGAATTGTATCTAAATCTGCACGAGTTACTAGTTCGGCGCTGGGTGCTGCAACTGCAAGAATTTGGTTGATTTTATCTAAGCAAGCATTCATCCCGGCAGCAAATTCATAGCGAGAGACAGCGCGATCGCCCCGAAATGAATTATTAGGATAGCCAGCAATGCAGTTATAGCGTTCTACTAAAGATTGCAACGCGGTAAAAGCCCAATCACTAGGTTGGACATCATTCAATTGTGACACCGATGTAACTTGTGCCATCGGTTCGGTATTTTCTATTACACCCTGATCAATAGAAGCGGCAGGAAAAATCGAGGAATTTTGATTGTCTAAACTTAGACTGGGTTCTATCTCAGTATTTGTATAATCTTGGGCAGAGGCTATCTGTGATCCGCCGTTTAATCCCGCAATCACAAAAGACGCAATTATCCAGAATTTTAGATGATTGTAGCGAATCACGTTAAGTTCCAATTGATTAAGCTCTACATTGAATACTGAAGTTCGAGTGTAAGCAAAATTATCAGTTTCGGCATGAGAAATTTCACCGACTTTGTACCAAATAAGACGAAACAGATTCTGGGCAACTAGCAAAAACGCGAGTATAAAAGTAGAAATAACCAGCCTTGCACCACTTACTAGATTGACCGAGAAGCAATATGGCACATCAATCACGCAGACTATCGCTAAAATTCTTGAGACGCAATCAAACTTCCTCTGAAATCGCCGAAAAAGCACCACAACAGGGAAATTTACTGTCATCAACCGTAGCGGTTACTGTTCTATTTAGTAGTGCTGGGTTAATTCTCATATTTGCTTGGATTAGTTGGCTGTTTATCTTCAATCCCGACAAAATTGTTTGGATGAACAAGTTTTTACCAGAATGGGCGCAAATTCCCTTTGGTTATAGTGAACATCCCCACACCCTTCCCGAAATTGAAGCCAGCATACAAGCACAAAAACAAACATCCGGCGCAACTCTGGCTTTAGATAAAAACGACAACGCATTTTTATTGCCGGTTTTTCAGCAACGTCCTAACTGTCAGTCTAATTGTGAAGAACTGGTAGCATTGCGAGTTTATCAACTAGCAACAGACTCAGAATTTCAATCAAAAAGCGAAAAATACTATCGTTTAGCAACTCAATTAGCTGTAACTGGGATAGACAAGTCATTTGTGGATAGTAAAGCCGAGAATGAGGATAATAACCTCTTACCTTTCACAACAATCAAAGGTTTTGATGATGAAACACCTGCATCAGGTGTTTGGTTGAATTTGCAAGGAGAATATCAAAAAGGCACAAGTGCGATCGCCTACGGTCAGATTTTATATTACAATCCAGAACGCTCTAACTTAATTCAACTGCTCTCGTGGAAGAGTTCTAACGGCCAATCACCAAAATGGCAACAAGTGACTGGCAATGATGATAAAGAATTAATTTTAGATCAGACAGTCGGTTTAGAACCCCAATTACGGGTTTACCAAGTTAAACCAACTAAACTTTATCTCAACCCAATTCAGTTAGATAAAATTTCTCTCAAACCACCAGCTATTAAAGAGACTCCTTACCAAAACGCCATCTCAATTGCCCGTAGTGGTTTATGGACACCAGCCCTAGAATCGTTAAAATCTCTGCAAAAACAACGCAAAAACGCTTTACCCGCCACAGCCCAAGCCCAAGTGGATTTTATTCGCTTACACTCTGAATTCACCAAAGCACAAGCCGAAAAAACTTGGGCTAGTCCTAGTGAACAAGTCTTAGCAGATTTAATTGATGGGCGTTGGGATAAAGCTTTAAAAGTATTTAAAGCATCACCCCAAAATGCCCAAGAAATTTCTATTCTGTTAAAAGCCGAAAAAGGCAAGTTGTGGAATCGTGTAGCATCAGCATTAGAAGTTAATCCACAACAGCCAGATGTACTCACATGGGGGGCGTTAATCTTAGCTGTTCAGCAAGGAGATGCAAGTGCTACAGCTTGGCTAGAAAAACAGCCAAAAATCTCCAAAGATACCATTGCAGAAATTCAAGCTTTGCTCAAACGATTGCATCATGAATCGGAAAAATGAAGAGGCAGAATTAAGTCAAAAATTAAAAGTCAAAAGTCAAAAATTTTCTTACTTTTTAATTTTGACTTTTGATTTTTTTTTAGGGGTGTAGGTGTGAAAAATCCTTACGCCCATTTTCAACAGATAGCCTTTATGTATGAGTTTTGAATTTAATTGACAATAAAGTGACAGCACTGACAGCTAATATTATGTGCAATCGCACCTGATTCAGGAATTGGGATAAATCTTCCCGAACCACTAATTGTATGTTTAACGGAGAGGGAGGGATTCGAACCCTCGTTGAAGTTGCCCCCAAACAGCATTTCCAGTGCTGCGCCTTCAACCACTCGGCCACCTCTCCAGGTGTCACAATTTTTTATTGTAATATAAACTTATAGAAAATGCAAATATCTAGCAAGACATTTTAGAGTAGAGAAAAGCCAAATTCAAAATCAAGATGTCCCGTACATACAAAATTAAAATCCGCGATCGCGCCACTGGTAAAGAATACACTCTTCAAGTCCCAGATGACCGCTACATCTTACACTCTGCCGAAAAACAAGGTGTGGAATTGCCTTTTTCTTGCCGTAATGGGGCTTGTACAGCTTGCGCTGTCAGGGTTTTGTCGGGAGAAATTGACCAACCAGAGGCGGTTGGCTTGTCGTTAGAGTTACGCCGACAAGGTTACGCTTTACTGTGTGTAAGTTACGCCCGTTCCGATTTGGAAGTAGAAACACAAGACGAAGATGAAGTCTATGAACTCCAATTTGGGCGTTACTTTGCTAAAGGTAGAGTGAAAGCGGGTTTACCGTTAGACGAAGATTAAGACTGGGAGGAGGGGACAAGGGGGATAAGGTGGACAAGGTGGAAACTATATTTCTTCTCCCCTGTCTACCCCCTCTCCCTTGTCTCCCTATCTCCCCAACTCCCTCGGCTTCTAAAGGGTGCAAAAGAATCAAAATGCGAATATCTAATATTATTTCAGGGCGTTTTGGGTTTTGGACGCGAAAAATAGCTATATTAGCTTGCTTATTACTATTGGTAAGTTGTCAAGCCAAAAATCAGCCTACAGACAATCAAATCTTGGTGAAGGTGGCGCGTGTTGTGAGTGGGCAAAGTTTAGAAGTACTAGGTATGGGTGAACAACCTAATTTTGCTTCGCCAGTGCGCTTAATTGGCCTTGATGCACCAGATTTGCGGCAAAATCCTTGGGGTGATGAAGCGAGACAAAGCTTAGAAAAGTTAATTGGTGGTGTAGAACAATCAATCAAGCTAGAGTTTGATATTGAAAATAAAGATAAACTGGGGCGGACATTGGCTTATGTCTGGAAAGACAACCAGTTATTAAATGAACAAATAGTCAAACAAGGATATGCGCTGTTTGTGGGGCGATCGCCTAATCACAAATATGATCAACGCCTAGAACGCGCCCAACAGTGGGCAAGAATTATGGGAGAAGGAATTTGGAACCCAAAAAATCCTATGCGCCAAACTCCGGCTGAGTTCCGGTTTTTGAACAGATGAAATAACAGATATTTTGGGAAAAGAAAATTAAATCATGATTCTTTTTTGCCTTGTTCTTCAATTGTTTGTCGTACTATTTCAATATCTAACTCAAGTACACGAGCAATTTGTTCTACACTCAGTCCCTCATTAAGTAATCGTGGGACTGTTTTTAATTTTGTAGCTAGTTCTGTTTCTTGCTGAACTTCTTCTTTAACTTCTTGATAAAATCGGGTTTGTCGCCATTCTGTTAAGCCAAACATCGCTTCCAACTCCTGTCGTGTATAGGATGAAAATTTATAAATGAGCATCCTTTCTACTAATTCTAAGAGGTGACGACGATTTGCTGCATCTGCTTTTTGTATCTGCTTCATCAGGTTTTTTGCTTCTTGTATTGCCTCATTTTCAGTAGCAACTACCAGCCTGATAATGCCAAAACCAATAGATGATGATTGATCAGTTAATTCATCCAGATAAACTACGCGAATTTGACCAGCAGCTAGTGAATTTTGATACGCAAGAGGTATACCAGGATCAATACTGCGTTTTGCCCAAATTACCACAGCTTGCCAGGATTGCTGAGGTCTATATTGATTTAAGTAGAGAAATGCCTCTGTAATCAACCGCCAGTATAAATCGTCATCACGTTGATACTGTATCTCAACAAAATATATTGGGTCTTTTGAATACTCAGGTTTGGGCAGAAATAAGCCATCAATACGCCGTGCTAGTTCTTTTATTTCTACAGACGAAAATTCATAGTGTAGTGCCAATGCTGGAGGCTGTTCTAGCAATTCAAATAAAACGCTGGGGAGATTTTGCAGCAGGGTGTAAAAGATAGTGTCTGTTTTCATTCATGATTGCTGTTTTGTCTCAGTATATAACTACAGCGATCGCACCTTTGAATGTATGATTCAGGGTTGAGTCGTGACTGCTGAGTGTGGGACTATTGACTTTTGAGCATTGACCATCAACTTACCCATGACTCAACTACAAATTTTTCTCGATATTGCTACTGAGGCGGCTTTAACAGCAGGTGCAGTTTTACAAGGTTATTTAGGCAAATTAGAAGATGCAGTAACTGAAAAAGGCCGCCCTGGTGATTTGGTAACGGCGGCGGATAAAGCCTCAGAAGCAGTGGTGTTAGAAGTACTCCACCGTCACTTGCCGCAGCATTCTATTTTGGCGGAAGAATCAGGTAAGATAGGCAATCAAGATAATGAATTTTTATGGGCGATCGATCCCTTAGATGGCACCACAAACTACGCCCACCAATATCCTTTTTTTGCCGTTTCTATTGGGTTGTTAATTAATGGTACGCCGCAGGTAGGCGTAATTTATGACCCACTGCATAATGAATTATTTCAGGCGGCGGCTGGTTTAGGCGCAACTCGTAACCGCCGCCCCATCAAGGTTTCTCAAACTAATGAATTACGTAAAAGCTTATTAGTAACTGGCTTTGCTTACGATCGCCGCGAAACCTCAGATAATAATTACGCCGAATTTTGTCACTTAACTCACCTCACCCAAGGAGTTAGACGTAGCGGTTCAGCATCCATTGATTTGGCTTATGTCGCCTGTGGTCGTGTGGATGGTTACTGGGAACGCGGACTTTCACCTTGGGATATTGTTGCTGGCATCATTTTATTACAAGAAGCAGGCGGTAAAGTCACCGCTTATGATGGTAGCCCTTTACAAATCAACTCAGGTCGCATTCTCGCTACTAACGGTTACATTCATGAAATTCTCAGCCATGAATTAACACAAGTTCCACCCCTATCTTCTTGGAAATAGTCAACGAAAATATAGCAATATTTTAGACGGCGAGAGAAGCTTTTAATTGCCAAGCGGAATTGGAATATTCAATGTGTATTTATTAAATATTCATCATTTAAAAATCTTGAGCAATGAAAGCTTTTATCCCTTACGTCGCTTTTTTAGGACTTAGTGCTAGTTTACTGGCATACAGTTCTAGTTTACAAGCAGTCACTCCTAGTAGTGAAAAATTTATTGCTTTAGGTACAGAACCTTTTTGGAGCGTAACTGTTAGCAAAAATGGCATTGTTTACTCTTCGCCGGAGGTTAAAAAACAAGCATTTCCTTATGTGAAACCTCTAACAGCCCAAGCCCGTCCGGCTGATTTGGTCAGAGTTTACCGACTCAGGGGTAACAATACATTGGTCTTACAAAAAGTTAGTGCTTGTAGTGATGGAATGTCCGATAAAAATTACCCTTACTCGGCTGTTTTGATATTAGGTAACAAAGTGTTAGAAGGTTGCGCCCAAAAACAATAATTTAGACCAATGATATCATGTCCGGTTAATCAGTTATGATTCCAGAAATCTGTACAGAGGCAGAACTTAAAAACCTACACCTGTCAGCCACAAAATGAGATTTAACAGTTGATCAAACTTGATAAGCTGTTTGACAATATAATTAACGTGTGCCTGTTGGAAAGACTCACGTTAATTATGAATTAGTATGTCTTAATTCGGGCGCGTAAAGACAAATTTTCTTTTGATAGCAATACCAAAGCCAGCCGCAGTCAAACTACCCAGAATAGTTAGAGGTTCCGGTACAGATTTTTTTGCTGATAGCTGAAAGTTGGCGTAAGTGAGTTTGGTAAAATTAAAAGTTGAAGCGTTAACTCTTCCCACGCGTACTAAACCAATAGAATTATCATCAATTATTCCCTGCCACCAACCTGCATTAAGAACATCACGAAAAACAAAGGGAATATTCCATTGATGAGATAAGTTTCCGTCAATATCTTCTATTGTGGAAAATAAATTACCTGATGAGTCGGATAAATTAATTAAGCTTTGCCAAAGAGTTATCCCAGCCTGACGAGCATGATTTTGATTACGGAAAAAAGTGGTAATTCCTTTGTTTGTGGGTGATAAATCTTCAAAAGTTCCAGTAATAAAATTTACATCATATTTATTATCTAAAATTTCTAAGCGTTTGATAGCCTTTAAAGAATTATTTTCTTCATTCAAAATAAATGTTGGCCCATTTTTATCAGGAGTAATGCTAAAAGCTTCAGCTTTGGTGATGATACCACTACACACCAATGCGAATGCTGCTGTGAAAACAGCGAGATATTTTTGATTCATAAAGGTAGAGTCAATTTTTTTGACGTTTATTTGCTGTAGCTTTTTAAGCTAAATTTCTTTTATCGTGTTTTTTTGTGCTTTAGCAATATTTATGTAAAGTTTTGATAAAAAAATTAATACAATCTCTGAATTATTTTTATTTACTGCTTTAAACACAAACTGCGATCGCTCTGACTAATTTTAGAGTTAGTCTGCAAATAATCATGTAGAAAATCGCAACCCCGTTTCAGCAAATTTTCGAGTTTAATATCTATCAAAGTGCGAAAAACTAGCATTCCTTTACCGCTACCTACGGCCAGACTTTTACCATCTGGGCTAAAAGCCACACTCGTTAATTCGTCTTTATCGCCTTTGAGTGCAATTAGTAATCTGCCATCGCGGTTCCAGAGTTTAAGTTTATCTTCACTGGCCGCGACAATCATTTTGCCATCGGGACTAAAACTCACACTAATGAAACTATCACCATCTCCAGAAATATCATTGAGTAGTTTACCGTCTCGACTCCAAATTTTGACTGTACTGTCAATACTTGCAGAAGCTAAAGTTTGACCATCACCAGACCAAGCCACACCATTCACCGGACGGTTATGACCTTGTAAAGTTTTTTCAAGTTTGCCCTCCCGACTCCAAATCATCACTGTTTTATCGTCACTGGCGGAGGCTAATAATTTACCATCAGGACTAAAATCCACCCAATTTACAGCGTCTTGATGTCCTGTTAAAGTGTGCAGCAGTCTACCATCACGACTCCACAACTTGACGGTTTTATCTTTACTAGCTGAGGCGATAACTTGACCATCGGGCGACCAAGCGACCGCCAATACAGTATCTTGATGTCCGATGAAAGTATGCAGCAGTTTACCGTCAAGCTGCCAAATTTTGACAGTTTTATCTTTACTACTAGAAGCAATATTTTGACCATCTTTTGACCAAGCCACACCCCAAACTTGACCTTTGTGACCTGAGAAAGTGCGTAAAATTTGCCCTTGGCTATTTAAGATTTTGACTGTGGAATCTCGACTGGCGGCGGCGATGTTGCGGCTATCAGGGCTAAAACTGATACTCGTAATCCAGTCGGCTTGGTCGCTGTTGGGGTTACGTAAAAGCACATCATCCCAGCGCCAAAGTTTCACAGTTTTGTCCCGACTAGCGGAAATCACAGTCCGACTATCAGAACTAAAACTCACACTGTTTACCCAATTGTTATGACCTCGGAGAGTTCCCAACAGCAGACCTGTGGGACTCCACAATTTCACGGTTTGGTCGAGACTAGCTGAGGCAATTGTATGACCATTGGGACTAAAACTGACGCTGGTGATTTCTGCTGTATGACCAGAAAAAGTTCTGATGAGTTGACCTTGGAGATTCCAAAGTTTAATTGTTTGGTCTAAACTGCCGGAAACAAGGGTTTTACTGTCGGGCGACCAAGCTAGGCTTTTGACAGCATCATTATGTGCTGGCCAAGTTTTGAGTAATTTACCTTCCCGGTTCCAGAGTTTGATAGTTTGATCAGCACTTGCAGAAGCGAGAGTTTGATTATCTGGCGACCAAACAACATCTAAAACGGAACTTTGATGTCCGCTTAAGGTGCGGAGTAATTTCCCATCACGACTCCATAATTTTACGGTGTTGTCGGTGCTGGCTGAGGCGATAACTTGCCCATCGGGACTGAAACTAACACTATTAACTACAGCCGTATGACCTTTGAGAGTGTGGAGTAATTTACCTTCTCGACTCCATAATCTCACAGTCATATCTTGACTACCAGAGGCGATGATTTGCCCATCGGGACTAAAACTCACACTGTTGACTATATCTTCATGTCCCAACAGGGTTTTAAGTAAAGTACCATCAGCCCGCCAGAGTTTAATTGTATTATCGGCGCTACCGGAGACAATGAAAGCGCGGTTCCGGCTAAATACTGCACTATTCACTCCTCCTGTATGACTTTCTAACCTGTTAACCTCCCTGACTCCCGAAACTGCTTGATATAAAGCCGTTTGTACTTGCTGTCTGGTTGAGGGGTCTACCCAAATAGCTTGTTCTAATTTTCTTCCGGCTTTGATTCCTTCTTTTAACGCATCAATACCTTTTTGAGATGCAAACAAAGCTTCACTAGAAACACTCAGGGTTTTAATTTCGCTATCTAAAACGCTAACGATGGAAATTGATAAGCCAAAGATAGCTAAAAATGCTACCGATAAAGCAACTTTTAAAGAACGATTTAATCTGGCTTCGTTCAGTCTTTGTTTTTCTTGGGCTGCTGCGAGTTGTGCTGTGAGTTCTTTTTCTTTCAGCACCGACCTTAATTGTTCAATTTCTAACTGACTTAATTCTTCACGCTTGCGTAATTCTCGTAATTCTGTAACTAAATCTAACCCTTGTGGGGGTGGAGATTCTGGAAATCTAGCTTGTTGCTTTTTTTGGCGTAGTTCACTTTTGAGGCGTTCAATTTCAAATTCACTTTGATCCACTTTGCGACGTAACTGATCAAGTTTGGCTTGTAAACTTGATTCTTGTTCTTGTAAGTAGCGAATCAAATCTACTAAATAATCATGAATGAGTTGATAGCGTTCTGGTACATCAGGAAATAACACAACCAACCCAGAACTAACTAAAATATTCAAGACTAATTCTAATTTACCTGCATCTTCTAATTCAGCAATTTCTGTAGTTAATTCGGCACGAGTTTTAAAAGGTCTTTGATTGGTTTCATCTGTGAGTAAATATAAAACTAATAACGCGGCGCGTTCATTTTCAGGGCCGCAGTCTTTGATTAATTCTTTAATATACCGCTCAATTAGTTTGTTGGGGCGATATGGTTGATATTGGGCTAATGTATTAATTCGCTCATCTTGGAGTTGTGCGCCGACAACTTGTAATTCTATGGGTCGGACTTCGCCTAAATCTGCTGATAAATCTTCGACCAAAGCCTCGATTAACGCAGGTTCTAAATTCATCTGCGATCGCTCGGTTAATTTTTTAATAATTACCTTGGCATATTCAGGAGAAAAATTATTTAATTGATAGCGAATACTTTTATCGAGAATATTATAATCAATTGCTTCTAAAGCGGCAAGATTTTTAAATTCCAACAACCGATATAAATAATCTTCCCGGATGGAAAAGACGATTTTGACAAAGGAAACATTTAAACAATCCCGCAAAAATCGATCAAATTTTTGCCTTTCTGCTAACTTACTACAAGTAAAGAAAAATTCTTCAAATTGGTCAAAAATTAAAACTGTAATTAAATGTTTATTGGCATTTTCAGTTAATTTGGTCAAAATATCGGCGGTGGTGATGGGGATATTAGTATCAGATGTGCTGACATCTATCACTTCCTCTCGTTGAATGTGAGACATGGCCGCCGTTAAAGCTTTGCCAAATTCGCGCACCCAATCTGTGTAAACTTGAATTACAACAGGCACAGCAATTTGATCGCCTACGGTACGGTTTTGTAAGGCTGGAACTAACCCGGCGCTGACGGTGGAACTTTTACCGACACCAGACTGACCGTGAATAATCATTAATTTTTGGTCAGCGCGGCTGATTTTGCCAATTAAGTTATTAATATCGCCTTCTCGACCGGAAGCAGCAATTTCTAAGGCGACGCTGCTGGTTCCCGAAGGTGACATCAAAGCGGGGTTAGTGGCTTGTCGTTGGGGTTGTAAACGTCCCGCGCCAATGAAAGCCCGAAAACCATATTGTTGTTCAACAGAACGCCGTTTTTGGCGGATAGTATAAGCTTCTGAATATCGCCCAGCCGCAAAGTAAAGCGATCGCAGTGTCCGCAATAAGCGAATATAACGATGGGCGTTATATTGATGGGCGCTATTTTCTAACGCATTCGGTAGTGCTTTTGCAGCTTTTTCTAAATATTCGTTAGCAACTTTATGGTCGCCTAAACTTTGTTGAGCTTCAGCTAAAATTAAATAATAAATTTGCGCCAGTAATAAAGGAAATAAATATTGATGAGAAGCGCCTTGTCTTTGAGCTTCTCCTAATTTTAATAAAGATACATGGGCTAAAATACTCGCCTGCATCCACCGTGACTGTTGCAAAGCAACTTGGGCTAAAAAACCATAATCACAAGCCAGTTGAATTTGACTACCATAAATTTGGTGCAGTTCTAAAGATTTTTGCGCTACCGTCTGTAATTCTGACCACTCTTCTAAATGTTCTAAAACTTCAGCGAGTTGACTAATAAATTCGGCAACAATATCAAATCGCTGTGCCAACTCCAAAACATTACATGATTGTTGTAAATAAGCTTTCGATTCATCCCAACAACGGCGATTTTCAATTTGATTTTGTTCGGCGAGGCGGATATAACATAAGCCTAAATAATAAAGTAATACCCCTTGGCGGACTAAAGGGGAAGTATGATTACTAAGAATATCTAATTCTGTAGTCCAAGTATTGGGAATTGTCGAGAGGGAATTTTCCGTACGGTTTTCTAAGGCTAATTGTTGCCAAACTTTTAAACTTTGTTGAAAATGATTTAAGGCTTGCTGAATGCGATCGCTCACATAATTATCCAACCCAAACACAAACTCTAAGCTGGCGTATAATTCGGGTTCTAAAGTAATTCCGCGATGACGCAATTCCTGAATGGCAAAATGCAGTTCATCGTTATGTTCCCAGATTTGCTCTAAGGTTGAATACTGCTCTGTACCTGAATTATCTTGATGTTGTGTCGGTAAAACTGTTGCAAATAACGAGTCAGTTTCCTGGCGTAAAAAATCTTGCAATTGTGTTGTCGTCATTTCAAAGCGAATTGGTGTCGCCGCCCAACTCGCAAAATCTGGTGCTAACCGCACAACTTTTTGCAATATTTCATCATTCACCCAAAAAATCATCGGGAATAGGTGACGTTTGGGAAATTCATCCCGAATTTGATTAATTGAACTGAGTAAATCATCAATATGTTCTACCAATTCTAAACCCAGAATATTCAATGCAGATGGTTGCGGTTCATCAGCCCGCAACTGGATATGAATTGTGCTGTAAAGACTTCTCGCATTTTGGGGAATCACGAGTTTCTGGACTGGACTTGATGCAGATGCTTCTATTTTTTGGAGTATTTGCGTTTGTAAAACCCGATAGTTACAACAAACCAACACTACAGAAAATTGTCCCCGCGATAGGGAAATTGCTCTGCTTAAACTGCGTAAAGCCCGCTCGTTAGCTGATTTTATATCTGCTTGTGAATCTTCAACCATGATTGAAATTTTTGCGTCTCGGCGATAACTGGGTTGACAGCAAACCAAGCACCTCGATGGTCACGATATTCAAACACAAATAAACTGCGTAAAAGAGCGTGATAGGCGATGTCACCACCAACTCTTTGCTGTTCTACCACCTGGAAAATTAGCTCCCATTCTTCTTGGTCGATGGCGTGGGCGCGGTAGTCTCGTTGACGTTGAATTACTAGTTCTACGCAGTCGCGCTCAAAAGGTGGGTCTTGTTCTCTTAAGCAGTCAAACAGCAACCCCAGTAAATCCCGGACATGACCACCGCTAATTAAGCACAATCGATCTAAAGTTTCCAGGTTATCAAATATCTCTGTAACTAAGCTTAAGCGATCGCTCACTTCAATGTCAGGGAAAGCTCTGGCTAAGACCATTTGTCGCATTAGTGATAGCCCTTGGTTAAATATTTCCCCAGAACGCAACCGTACAGGGATCATCGGTAAAACTTTGGGCGCAACCCCACCACCCAAACGATGTTGCAGTTCGGCGCTATCGTTAGAAAAAATTAACGACAAAGGGATAGTGTAAACTAAATGACAAGCTAGTTTACGTAATTGTTCGCCACGTTCAATAAATAAGTATTCTGGCAGCGATCGCCCCGATGGTAAAGGCCGAATTGCAACCCTATCCAAGTTATCAACAATGACCACTAGACCTTTTTTACCTTGATTTTTCAGTTCGTTATTGGCGCGTTCTAGGAGTTCTTTATTGATGGACTGCAAAATATTTTGGGTACGCGGTTCGAGATAATCTCTTAACCGTCGCCGCAGTTGGGGACTTTCTTTGGTTTTGGCGGTGATTTTTGCTATCCCTACAGATAATTCTGCTTCTACACCCAAGTCGATTGGTGTTTGTAAAAAATCAACAACTTCTGTAAATAATTTGGCAAAGTAACTTGGCTTGAGGCGAATTTTATTAGCTTCCAGACTTTCGCTGACTTGTCCCGCGATCGCTAGTAAAATATCTGTCACATCCACATCCGCCATTTCTAAGACATGGGTAGACTCAAAATAAACTACATGAAATTTCTGCTCTTCCAACTCGGCTTTTAACCGCAATAATTCGGTCGATTTTCCACAACCCAAATGTCCCGTAAACAATTGACAAGTGGGAGTATCAGGCGAAATCCGCGTAATTGTTCGCAGCAAAGCCTCAATGATTTTGCCACCCCGAACCGCCGCAAAATCGATATAATAACGGCGATCGCTTGCATCTCCCATGATCAGAGGGCGACTAGGATTGCAAGCCTGATAAAATCGTTCTAAATCTAAAGGCATAATTAATTTTATTTACTCTGGGAACAATCAGGGAGAGTGCAACCTGCTCAATAAAGATATTTATTTTGATTAATTTATGTCGTGTGCAACTTTCTCTTAAACCTAACCCCCAACCCCTTCCCTACGAGGGAAGGGGAGCAAGACTCAAAGCCTCTCTCCGCGTCGGGGAGAGGTTTGGAGAGGGGTTTAAAAAATAAGTTGCACATCGTGTTAATTTAGGTATTTATACAATAAAAATTCCTGAATAATCCGACTGTAATTGAGATTTTTTAGATTAATTTATATTTATTTTTTTATATCACATAGTAGCAGTCAATGTAGGGCAATCACACAAATTCCATCCGCGTGCATCTGCGGTTAATTATTTTTTCCTGTACTTCACTGATTCTATAGCCGCTATATATTTTTTCTCAAATAAAAATAGATCCCCGACTTCTTCAAGAAGTCGGGGATCTTGTCTTTCAGCGCCTATTTTAATCAATGGTTAGTGAGAACCAATACCGTAACCGTTAATTTCGCTTTTTCTGCAACTTTGTTAATCTATCTTTTAACACCAGTTCGCGTTTCGTGTCTTCTAGAGTATTAGCGATCGCAATTGCTCGTTCGTAAAAATTCCTGGCTGTAGCATAATTACCTAACCGCTCATAGAACGCTGCATAAGATTCAAATGATTTTAACTGTTCTGGCAGATTTTGTAATTCTTGGGCGATGACTAAACGTTCTTGGAGTAATTCAAAAGCGCGTTCATTGCGTCCGACAGAAGTATGCGCTTTTACTAAACCATCAATGGCGCGTAATTGAATATTGCGATCGCCATTTAGTCGCGCCAACCGCATTGCTAACCCATAAGCACCGATGGTATCGGGATAATTCCCCGCAGCCAGATAAGCATCACCTAAATTATTGAGAGTGTTCGCTTCGCCAATCGGATCATTTTTTTGGCGACGATAACTTAAAGCAGTTTCATAAAGTTTAATCGCCTTATTATAATCACCCAGTCTCGCAGTCACTAAGCCTAAATTGCTCAAAGAAAGTCCTTGACCTTCGATATTGTTCACACCTTGAGCAATAGTTAATGCTTCTTGCACAGCTTTTCCGGCGGCGATAGTTTCCTCTTTTTGCAGAAGAATTGCGGCGATATTATTTAAGGCGAAAATTTGGGCTTGAAAATCTTTGCTATCCCGTGCGATCGCTAATCGTCGGCGTAAAGCTTCTTCCCCTTCTTTGTAACGCTCTTGTTGAATATAAGCTTTAGCTAGTAATTCATAAGTTAACCCGGTAGCTCTGACATCACCAATAGAATGATAAATCTCTAAAGCTTGTAAGCAAGAGTCGATAGTTTTTGCCGCATTACCTGAGCGATATTGCTGTTCACCAATCCGCAGCAAACTATCAGCTTCATCTCTGTCATATTGCCAACTAGAACTGTTTACAGGACGATGAAGTTGTTGAGTAATATCACTCGCATTTGCCACAATTGGAGTTAATAAAAAAGTCAACAGTAAAAAGAAAAAACTAAAAAATGGGAAATGATCACCCCGTCGCCCAGTAGTGATACCCTTCAGCAGCCAAAATTCGTAGCTTCTAGAATTTAAGGTGTAAGCGGATGGGAATAAATGCCGTTGCTGCATAAAACTTACCTGTGAAAATTCGGCTTAAAGTATAAAGTTTCAGTAAAAGTTTTATTTTGTGCGGCATAATTACCAATAACAGCAGCAATATTACGTAGTTGACGATAGAACTAAATCTTCTCCCAGGTATATAGAGCGGATGTCAGCAGGTAATTTAGCCTCTAGCATACGATAGCCTTCCTGGAGAAAATTGGCTACTTCGGCAGGGGCAATTCTTTCGCCTTCCGCTTGCAAATAAGCTGCAATTCGGGTTTCACTCCAATGGAACGTTTGTGCCATCAGCACCATCAAACGTAAAATCGGTGGTAACTGGTCTAAAGCTTTTTCCACATAACACCATAAGGGCGGCGAAGTGGCTTGCAGCGAATAATGAATAGCTTCCGTGGGCGGAAGTTCAATCTCGTTAATACAAAAAGCTGTGATGTTAATTAGCCAATTTTGTAAGGTTAAACCTTCTTGGCCGGGTTGGGGGTTTTCTAAATCCAGTCCGCCCAGTTCGTAATAGATATGTCGCCAAGTCAGGGCAAACAGATAATCTGCCTGGACAGGCGATCGCGCCGAATGTTGAATTAAAGTATAAACAATCGGGCTGTAACGACAAAAAATCACCGTGAAATACTTGCCAGCCTCTGGATATCGTTGAAATAGACTCAGCAGTTCCTGGTCATTGTGATGAAACAGCGACTTAACTAGCGGGTGATTTGTTTCGGGAAAATGAGGAATTTGCATAAGCCTTTTCGCTAAGAGTTGTTAAGATTAATGTTTATAACAATAGCCCCAGAGTGCAAACCGTAAAATTTTCGTTTATGTCTGTTTGCTGTTCCAGATCAGACCACTTTAGTATTGATACACTAAAGACAAGGACTTAATATTAGTCTCTATCAATAAAAATAAAAGCGGCTCCCTTATACAATCTTCAATTTGTTCATGGTTATAGCAGCTAATGTAATGCAGTTTTTACTTGCCCCGTTGACTTTCGGCTCATTTTTACCATCCCTACCTTTAGATAGTCTGTTTTCGACTCAAGGTATTATGGTAATGCTGCTGGCGGCTTATGCTGGTGCGATGTGGATGTTTCTCAGCAGTGCGCCCAAAGTTCACACAGTGATGGTGTCAGATTTGGAAATTGCCCGACAGTTGTACGAAGGGCTACTTGATTTACCAGCCGCAGAAGTGCCTCTGCACTACTACTACAACTATGAACAAACCATCGGCACAACTGCAATTGACCCTTTGTATATGTCCGCCAGTCCCAGTTGGTCAGGCAAAACAATGAACAATGCCAACGAAGGACTCTGGTATCAACTGAAAAAAAATACCCAGCTACACGTTATTACCGGAGCAAGTTTAGGTAGCAAAAACCAACAGCGTCATGTTTGTTTTGACCGTGACTGCTTGGAAATGATTTTATTGCGGGTAGAAACCCGTGGTTTAAAATTTAAAATTCGCAACCAAAAGCCTTTAAATTTCTTAATTAAAGACTATGAAGGGCGGATTATTGAACTCGCTGAAGTGGCAAATTAATTAGAGAAGTGAAAAACTGAGAGAAAATGTAGAGACGTAGTAACGCTATGTCTCTATATTTATTTTGGTTAACTGAAATAGACAAGTGCGATCACTGTCCTTGGACGAGGATAAATCAAATGTAACGTGCCTTGTGAATATCAAGAAATAGACAGAGCGATCGCCAAAGTTAAAATAGACCTCTTGCACGAATGTTATAAAACACAAATTTTAAGTCTCACGCAAAGGCGCAAAGGCGCAAAGAGTTACAGATAATTCGCTTGTTTAGTAGGCATAATCTGATTTATGCAAGAGGTCTAATCAAGCAGCGATCAAAAGTATAATAATTTATTCTGTTTCCAAAATTCCAATTAATATCTGACCAATTTCTTCAATATCATCTGGTACGGTAAAAAGAGTCAAATCTTGAGTAATTTGTTTTGTGTCAACTTCTAATTTGCCAAACCGCCAAATTTCTCCAGTAGTTACAGCCCCATAAAAAACAGATTTATTTTCTTCAATCTCTGATAAAGCTATTAACTCAATAGCTAATTGCGTAAATCCCCTAGCTAAATCATCATTTTTAGCTTCAATTACTAATAAACTTTGGTGAGAACGTAATAAATAATCCAGATTTCCTTTTAACCAATTATTGATATTAACTGCATATTCAATTTTTAACTGACATTGACAATAGGTAATCACTTCTAACAATAGAGGTGCAACTAAAGTTTCCCGTCTTGCAGTTTCATTATTTAAACTTACCAAAGGTAAAAAAAAAGTAATTTTATTTTTGAGTGCTTTAATGTTTTCTAATTGGTTTGATGTATGAGGTAAAGTAAAAGATTTTTTAGTAAAGGAGTAACCTAATTCAGCTAATATTTCTTCCGGGTCATAAGGTAATTCAAAATAAGACCGAAAAGTATAAGATTGTCCTTCTTGGAGAATTTTTTGTTTAGTCATAATTTCCCTCTTAAAATTCTTTAACTACGATTTGAACATGATGTTTGCCAGTTGATAAAAAAGACAGGCAAAAAATGGTTTTACTGAATCACAGTATGATATTAACAATTGTTCGAGGAAATGTTATTATGAAGCTAAAATTTAAATCAAAAGTTGATGCAGAAGGGAAATTATTGTTACAACTTCCCCTGAAATTAGCTAACCAAGAATTAGAAATAATTATTAGTGATTCTCCTGAAGAAACAATACATACACCTGAAGAATTAGGTTATCCTGCTGATTTTTTTGAAAAAACTGCGGGTAAATGGGAGGGAGAAATCTTAATTAGAGAAAACTTAGATAAATGTGATCCAAGAATTTGGGATAATGTTACATATATCGCGTCAGTTGAACACGGTAACGGTCTTTTTTAGTAATCGCCACTTCGCCCACTTCTAAACGCCCTTTACCGCGAATGGCAACTAAATCGCCAGATTTGACTTGAAAACTAGCTTGGGTAATTTCCTTCCAATTAACGCGCACATCGCCACCATCGATTAAGTCTACCATTTTGCTGCGAGACATCCCAAAACCAGCACTGGCGATCGCATCTAATCTTAAAGAAGCCTCTACAGTCGTTAATTCTTTTTTCTTGGGTTCCCGAATTTTTAATTCACTAATGTCTATTCTTTGGGTTTTTACGGGAACTGAGCGTACTTGTTGCAGATTCATCTCTAAAAATTCTGCCATTTCTGGCACAACAATTACCTGCGCTCCCCGTTCTCCCAAAACAATAATGTCTCCTGTCTTCTCCCGGACAATTCCGGTTCCCAACATTGCACCTAAAAAATCACGGTGACTGGCGGTATCAAACAAAAAATTCCCCGCAATTTCTAAAGCTACAATAGCCACTTGTGATTGATCTAAGGGGAGTTCTCCACGAGCGATCGCAATTCGTTGGCGTTCAGCTTGGGGATATCCACCCCAAGCCAATAACTGCACTTCAGTTAATCGATTAAAAACCCGTTGAATTTCTGCTAATTCTGGCGGAGACAAAAAATCAGTCAACACCACTTCCCAAGTTTTGATCGCCTGTTCCGCCTGATCAATCACACGCGCAACAGTATCTCGATTTTCTACACCCTTTAAAAGTTCTTCTCGTGGCAACATTATTAAAAGTCAATAGTCAATGGTCAATTGTCTTTAGTCTGAAGACAGGAAGTTAAAAGATAAATTTCCCACTTCCCACTTCCCACTTCATACTTTATGTGTCAGCATAACCTTGAATATTTTCTGGCTCAAACTGACGTAGTATCCTGGTGGCTTGGCGAGTCAGAGTTTCCGAACCCTGAACCACGATTAAATACTTACCAGCATCCAAGCGGTTGCGATAAGGTAGTGCATCACCACTACCTGTAACCAGCCCTACTCCCCCACCAACAAACACAGCACCCATAGCGCCACTACCAGCCCCCAGTAATCCCCCAATAACGTGATTACCAATTTCACCAGCCCAAGCAAAGGTATTTAACCCAGTGATGAAACTGAAGGTAAAACCAGCAAAAAAACCAAACGGTACTAACCAAAATGTCATCAGTTTTGCTTGCTTCTTAGCTTGCTCTTTGGGATCAATCAAACCAAACTCGTCAGCAGTTTTATATCCCCTACCTAAGATTGTGCTGTTAATGCTGTCTTTTTCTAGTGCTAAATAAGCAGCTTCAGCTTGGATACGGTCTGGTAATACAGCAACAAGGTAATTCATTGATCTAACAACAGTTTCCTGAAAGAAGTTCGCCTTAATTAACAGGGTATCAGGAAAAAAGTGCTGAGTGCTGAGTGCTGAGTCTGAAGTGCTGAGTGCTGAGTGCTGATTTATTATTCTCCCTTGTCCCCCTTGTCCCCCTCATCTCCCTTGTCCCCTTACTCCCTACTCCCCACTCCCCACTCCCAATTTAATCCCATCCAGTGGTTCACAAAAATTGTTCACACCTTGCTTGAGGACGTAGATTAAAACTGGTGTCGCCAGAATTTTAGGGAAGGTAGGCATTGTTTTGAGATGTGCCATCATCTCTAAAATCGAGCTATTTAACAATTCTTCTCTAAATTCTGATTCACAAATTACCGCCCGCCATTTTTTCGCCAAAGCATCCAACCATTCAGCATTTGCTTGTTCTGGTTCTTGTCCTGCTTTGATAGCGAGTGTCATGGCTGCATCTTCTAAATCTCCTTCACAGTCTTCAATCAAATCCAGTGCTTCCATAGCTACGGGATCATCTGCTAACTGAGAACGAAATAAGGCAATTTCTTGAGATGTAACTTGAGTCATGAGTAGTCTGTAGTCAATAGTCCATAGTCAATAGTCTAGAGTCAATAGTCCAGAGTTAAAACTTTCAACTCTCAGCCAGAACTATTGACTGAAGAAGCAGGGGGGAAGGGGGCAGGGAGCAGGGAGAACAAGCCCTTCCCTCTGGTGTGGAGCAAAGTGGAATTTATGTATCAAGCCCCGTTCTTCTAGGACACTTGCTTTGGGGCAGAGTAAAAGCTCTGTCCCAGTCTCTCCCCCTCTCCCTGCCCCTTTTCCTCTTCCATGACCATTGACTAATTAACGAAATGACCTAATAGTAACTGCACGCTGTAATCGAGCTAAAGCCCTGTTGTAATTTAAGATAGCGGTGACTCGATTACCTTCTGCTCTTGTTAAGTCAGTTTCGGAGTTAATTACATCAGTTTGCGTACCCACCCCAGCTTGGAAGCGTAACCGCGCCAGACGTAGAGCTTCTCTGGCTTGTTCTAAGGCTGTGTTAGCTGTTTGCACATTGTCTAAATTAGACCGTTGGGTAGAAAAAGCCTGTTCTACTTGGAAGCGGATTTGGTTACGCTGCTCGGCAAAGTTGGTTTCTGCGATCGCTTTATTTGTTCTGGCTTGAGATGCTCTCGCCCTTGCTGCGCCACCATCAAACAAGTTCCAGCTTGCTCTCACCCCAACAGAATAACCATCAGTAATGCTGACACTATCATCAAACTGATCCAACAAGTTGTAGTTAGCAATAAAACTCAATTGTGGTAAATTTGCTGCTAAGGCTTGTCGGCGCTGTTGTTCACTAATGTTCCGTTGTGCCAACTGCTGTTGTAGTTCTGGACGATTTTGAAACGCCAAAACAATACTTTCTTCTAATGACCGATTCCACAAACCAGCTAACTGCACTGTATCTGCCGCACTAATAGTAATATCTTGTGGCAAACTCAGGGTAGTGACTAGCTGTCGTCTGGCTATTAGCTGATTGGAAATAGCATTAGTTAAGTCTTGTTGAGCATTGGCTAAGTTAACTTGCGATCGCAAAACATCAAAGCGTGTCCCAACTCCCGCACGCTCTAAGGCTTCCGCATCACGCAAACTAGCTTGGGCATTTTCCACTGCTGACTGGTTAATCCGTACTTGCTCATCAGCTTCTTGCAAGTCGTAATATTGGGTAGTCACATTTAGGCGAATTTCCTCAGACTGACGTTCCACATCCAATTCATTGAAACGTACCTGTTCTTCAGCTTCTTTAATCGCCGCTTGCCGTCTTCCTGAAGTGTAAATATTATACGTCAATTGCGCCTGACCATTGAACCCAGTGCTAGGTTGATCATTGTTAGAACTTAACCCTGCTCGCCCATTTAACGTATCTTGTAGCTGACTGGAAGCCGACTGACTACGAGTAATATCCGCATTCAAATCCAAACTCGGATACAAGGCGGCTTGCGCTTCCCGTAAAGCTCCTCGACTGCGTTCTAACTGCAATACCGATATCTGTAGTTCTCGATTATTCCGTCGCGCTACCGCCAAAGCCTGTTCTAAAGTAATTGGTTGATTACCTTGAACAGTCACTTCCTCGGCTTTTGTCGGAAATTGCAGAGGATTCGCAGTAGGAATCAAGTTTTCGGGAACTTGGACAGCATCACTAGTAGCCGGACTAGTATTACTGGGTTGGGGAGCATTGGCAGGTTCTACAACAGGAGTTGGATTATTTGCTGGTGCTGTCTCCACTGGCGTAGCACCAGAATCACTAGTACTAGGCACAGTCGTAGAGTCTGGTGCTACTTCCGCAGGTGCTGGTGTGGCTGTATTGCTTTGTGCCGTTAGCTCTCCAGGTAATTTTTGCTGCTCACAACCTCTAGAGTACAAAGATAACGTAGTCGATATCCCGATTTGCTGTGAGCAACTGCGTGTGGCTAACAATTGCGCCGCCCCTGCACCCTTAAACACCGTTGATTGGGCTATAGGCAACTGAGTTTTTAAATTTGGCTTTGACCCTGCGGACTGTTGAATCGAAGATAAGAAAACAGGTTTTTTGGGAATAGCAGCAGCGGGCGGACTAGCAGAATTAATAGATGTATCATTAAATTTCTCTCTAGCCGTAGTAGCTGATTTTTTTTGTTTTTGAATTCTGCGTGAATTACGCAGTTCTGACTTTTGAGAAAAATTTAAAGCTGGTGTCGAATTGGCAAAACCAACTGGATTTTTTTGAGGTATTTGTGCCAGTGTTATACCAGTATTTTCTGCAAATGTGCCTGGATGACTTTGACTATTTAAAGTAGGCACATTGAATGCAGTTAACTCAGTATTAAAGCCTGCATCTGGAAACATCTGGTTTGCAGTTTTAGGCAGTTGCGTGTCTTCTGCTACTCCGTTGTGACTATCAGTTAAAGCCACAACACTAGGGGCAGATTTTTGTTGTACGTTACTTACCTTTACTGTGTTAGCCAAAGCGGGTTGGGTAGTTAATACCGCTGCTGTTACACCAGGTAAGAAAGTATGAAATAATTGCTGTCTCTTATGAAAAAATTGCTGTCCTTTCACCGCATTCCCTCACACGAAAATCAATCTAGCGGCAGAAACCTTTTCTTCACCACACGAATATAGCACGATACTAAATTGAAGAAGGAATATAGCACGATACCAAATTTAGGAATCGGGACTCCTTTTGTCTTCAAAACTTCTGACTATACGAGAAAGTTCTGCCTTTTCGTCGATGCTAACGCGGGTAGGCGCACCGCTGACAATCCTTTCGTAGTTCCTGAAAGAATCTTTAATTTCTGGGCCGTCAGCCGTAATATTATACTCACGAATTCCCTTATCGTGCCACGAACCTCGCATTTTAAACACGTTAATTGCCCGTGACATTTCTCCACGAATTTCTACGTACTGCAACATCAAAATTGTGTCAGTAATTGTGGAAATATGTGAGTCTGTAATGGAATGAGAACCCATAAATTGGTCAGTTGTATTGGTAAAAAAGCCAGTGATTTCTTCTTGCTTGGCATAACCAGTTACACCAATGACAAACTGACGAAAAGCGTTATTACTTACACCTCTGGCTAAAGCTGAAAGTGAATCAATGGCAATTCTTGCTGGTTTAAAATTAGCAATTTCTGACTTAATAATTTGCAAGTGATCTTCTAAACCAGTTGATTCGGGATAAGTACAAATGATTTTGAGTAACCCTTGATGTTCTAATTCTTCAAAATCAATTCCCCAAGAAGAAGCATTACGTGAGAGTTGAGCGCGTGATTCTTCGTAAGCAAATAAAATGGCACGTTCACCATTAACACAACCATCTTGTAAAAATTTACTTACAAGTAGTGTCTTCCCAGTACCAGTTGCTCCTGTGGCTAAAATAATCGAATCTTTAAAGAAACCACCACCACACATTTCATCCAGTGTTTTGACACCAGAGGAAACGCGGACATTAGAAGACCTTTGAGTTAAGCGCATTGCGCCCAGAGGAAAGATGTTGACTCCAGCATTAGTAATGGTAAAAGGATACTCACCTTTCATGTGGGTTGTACCCCGTAACTTGAGAATTTCCGTCGTCCGTCGCCGACGTTCTCCTTCTAGTACATTCCTCACAATTACCACGTTATCCGAAACAAATTCCTCAACTCCAAAGGAAGCCACAGGGCCATATTCTTCACTTCGTTCCGTGGTAATGATGGTAGTGACATTCAGTTGTTTTAAGCGGGCCACCAGACGAAAAATTTCGCGTCTGACGACTCCTACGGCTTCATATTGTTGAAATACGGCGGTAATTGAATCAATAGAAACTCGTTTGGCTTTGTATTTCCGAATGGCATATTGTAATCGCTCAATTAATGCCGAAAGGTCAAAATTACCAACAATATCTTGACCTTCTGGGTCTGGCGAAGCATCAAGAATAAATAATTTACCTTCATCAATTAAGCGTTGTAAGTTCCAACCAAAAATATGAGCATTTTTGATAATGTCGCTGGGTGATTCTTCAAAGGTCACAAATACGCCCGGCTCATCAAAATAAGTAATGCCGTTATATAAAAACTGAAGGGATAATAAGGTTTTACCTGTACCAGAGGTGCCGCTGACCAAGGTAGTTCTACCTACTGGTAAACCACCATGACTAATATCGTCAAAGCCCTCGATCATTGTCCGAATTTTTTCTACACCACCAATTGGTGTTTGGTTCTGCTCTTTTTGTTCGTTTTCACTCATTGCCTGATCATAAATAGGGTTTTTAACCCAGTTTTTCTCTTACTAAAGGTACTAATTTGTCTTCAAAAAATTTAAATTAAAGGTTTTGGGATTCTTCCCAGTCTTCTTCACTTAGTTCTTCATACAATAAATCTAATCCAATTAATACTCTTTCTCTATCTGAAAGATCACCAATAATTTTACGAACAGGAGGCGGCAAAATTTTTGATAATGTTGGTGTCGCTAAAATTTTATCTTCTTCAGCTAGTTGGGGGTTTTTCATGACATCAATGACTTTGAGTGCATAAACACCTTGAAACTCCTGCTCTAATATGTTTTTTAGTGTTTTTAATGCCCGGACTGAGTTAGGCGTGTTCCCAGCCACATAAAGTTTGAGAACATAAGTTTTTCTGGCTTTATTCATAAAGATCCGAACTTAAACATAAAAACTAAAATCTAACTTTAATGATTTTAGGGAAGTACCATAGTGTTTGGTGTTTGTAACTGTTGCTGATGGTTGTAATTTTCTATTTAGAAATTGCACATCTATAAGCTTCACACAGGTGGGCTAAGATATCTATGAGAGTCAAACGGTAATCAAGTAATGTGTCATCACTCCTTCCTTCTAATTTTAGCTGTTTAGAAAACTCATCAATGAGTTCCATGTGAATTTCGATGATTTGAGGCACAGGAATATTAGCACAAAACACTGTATTGATAAATTTATCAATTTTTTCTTTCAAGGTTTTGTCTGTAGTAAAGTAATCTATAAGAATCTGACGATAATCAGATTTAATTTGTTGTAACAATACCCGCTGATCCACTTGAGTCATTTGCTGAAAAACCTGTTGTGGTTTTTGCTGCTGGCACGCAAACACGGAAAAATACTTGTCTATAAAATTTTGATTAAGATTCGCTGGCGAACAATTTAGTAAGGAGTAGAGTCTAGCTGTAGTGGCAGACACTAGACCAGATGTGCTAAATTGACCAATACTAGGCTGAAAAAAGTACTCATTTTTTGGGTTAAATGGTAATTGGGTGCCTAGCTGATCTAGGTTATCTAAAATTTTTTTAACATTTTGTTGGAAAAATAGTATAGGTAGTAGCATTTATATATTTAAACATCTTGCTTAATCACTCCAACCAAAGTTGGTTAAGTTGAACAAAGTTTGAGTGAAACTTGAGAGAACCTGACTAATAATTAGTTAAGTTGTTAGTCAATTCTCAATTACCGCTCTAGATAAACAACTTTCTATAGTGACTCAATGACCATAGAAAACAAGTAAGTAGGAAGATTTATTGAGCGGCAGATGAGGTGTTCGTTATAGAGGGTACATTAGTTGATTGAGATTCGCATATGTATATCTATCAGAATGTAGATTTTTTGATTTCACCCCTTGATAGGATACTTAAACTAACTTAAAGTAGGCTCGCATTCTAAATCATTATAATTCCTCAAGGTTCTAAAGCGAGTCTTGAGAGCCATAATTGTTTTAGCTGTCACTCTTGATCAAAAGTGACAATACCAGTAAAACACTGTCAGGTTATTTCCCCAAAGTTATAAAGTGACCAAGGCAAAGGCACCTAGCAAGGCTGTGTCTGGAACAATTCAATTTACCACGGCAATGGTCTTAAGGTTCAAACAAGAATTGGGGAAATGAGTTGGTTGAGGAGGATGTTATTGTCAGCGCGAACACTATTTATCCGATCGCCAATGTTCAAGCTCAACGCTGCTAGAGGAAGAATTAACCCCAAAGCCTTATGTCAATGCTACAGTACCCGCTTTATAACTTTCTAGCAACCGTACCTAAATGTGGTGAAACAAGTACGTTAGTAGCGGCTTTAGAAGTTTTTGAGCAAGAACAGTGCGATCGCTTAGTAGTAGTTAATCAAAACCAAGAACCAATAGGGTTGTTAAAATCAGTTCAATTAACCCAAAAACTGCTGATCGAATCCCCAGAAGAACAATATTTGGATTTGCTGCAACAGCCCTTGACCTTCTGGAAGCACAGTATTTTTGAGCCATTACAAATATTAGCAGCCAGCGATCGCGTTGAACACTTTGTAGAGTTTTTGCGTTACTATTCTGCCTCATCCAGTCACAATGTGAATTGGACACTAATTGATAGTGAAGGCAAATTTTTAGGTTTATTAGACAACAGTCGTTTATTGCGATTGTTAGCCCAAGAAAAAGCAGGTAAAACAGCAGCTAATTTTTTGCAGTCGGTTGGTCAGGTATCCAGAGAAACCCCAGACACCAACAGTTCTAAAGTCAAAACTCACTGGCGATCGCGCAAAACTCATTCATTTCAGCCATTGCGCCACAAACCCCTGATCAAGTTACTCGAACAACTGCCTTGGCCATTAATGCTGCAAACCAGTACTGGAGAAATCGTTACCCAAAATCCAGCTTGGTGGCAACAGTTGGGAGGTTTAAAAGACCCAGAAGATGTGCGGCGACAAGTCGCACATATCCTGTCGCCAGCCTCAGCCAAACAACCAGAATATGCCAGTCAAACGGCGGTGAAAGTTCCCTATAGTGAAGATGGCACATTATCTCAATTCAAGTTTAATTCCGTAGAACATACATGGGCGTTGAAGCATGAAGCTTTACCCCATAACAATTTACTCCCACAATCACCAGCAAAATCACCTGCTTTTAATCGCTGCTTTTTAGATAGCCAAATGGGGACTTGCACCTGTGTGGTTGAAGAACAAAACGGTCAAGAACGCATCTGGCAATTTGCCAAAATCCCCTTAGATAGCCCAGATTTGCGCGTTTTAGAAGAAGCAGCCGAAAATCATCATCATTTGTGGTTGGTTTTAGGGACTGATGTCACCGAACAGCAACAATTATGTAAAGAACTGGCCGCCAAAAATGCCGACTTGATTCAACTGAATCGCTTAAAAGATGAATTTTTAGCTTGTATTAGCCATGAACTGAAAACCCCCCTAACGGCAGTTTTAGGATTATCACGGTTACTCGTAGACCAACAATTAGGAGAATTAAACGAACGACAAGCACGCTACGCCGGACTAATTCATCAAAGCGGTCGTCATTTAATGAGTGTGGTCAACGATATTTTAGACTTGACTCGGATGGAAACTGGGCAGATGGAGTTAACCCTCGCACCAGTGAATATACAAGCTGTGTGCGATCGCGCCCTCGCCGAAGTCACCGCCATCCACACTCAAAGCAGCAAAACTGTCCCCAGCAGCCAAGCCCAGATCAGCTCTACAGTGCCGAAATTTACCTTAGCCATTGAACAAGGCTTAGAGCAGATGGTGGCGGATGAATTGCGTTTGCGCCAGATGTTGGTACATTTGCTGTCCAACGCTTTTAAATTTACGGAAACATCCGGCGAAATCGGTCTGCGCGTCAGTCGTTGGGAAGGCTGGATTGCTTTTACCATTTGGGATACAGGTATAGGTATTCCCGAACACCAGCAACATTTAATTTTTCAGAAATTTCAACAGCTAGAAAATCCCCTGACCAGACAATTTGAAGGAACTGGTTTAGGACTTGTGTTAACCAGAGCTTTAGCCCGCTTGCATGGCGGCGATGTCAGCTTTTTGTCTCAAGAAGGCAAAGGCAGTCAATTTACACTCTTATTACCGCCTAGTCCCCCAACCACAGGTTTTACTGATCCAGAAATTAACAATCCGGAAGATAGAACCCAGCAAAATCTGGGTATCCCAAAAGTTCCCCTTACTGTTACATCTCCAGGTAACAATAATCAACATCTCCCTGGTTGTTCCCAAAGATTAGTACTGATAGTCGAAGCTGTGGCTCGATATATAGAAGATTTGGCAGAAAAACTCAAAGGTTTGGGTTATCGAGTCATTATTGCCCGTTCGGGAACAGAAGCCGTCGAAAAAGCGCGACGCTTACAACCACAAGCTATATTTTTAAATCCTTTATTACCATTACTTTCTGGCTGGGATGTACTGACATTGATCAAATCTGACATAGCCACAAGACACATCCCCATGATTATCACTGCCACAGCCGCAGAAAAAGAGCAAGCATTTGCCAACCAAGCAGATGGTTTCTTGAGCTTACCCGTAGAAAGTCAAGCTTTAGCACCTCTGTTAGAAAAATTGTGTGCCGAACCCACAATTACAGCTGCCGAGGTTGGTAGTACGCCCACAATTACTAAAAATCAACCATTACGAATTCTGCGATTGGTTAATCCTGAATTAACATCAATTAACCCCCACCCCTCATTGCGTGAGCATCGGGTGATAGAAGTGGATAACCTAGATCAAGCAGAACTCCTAGCTAGGGTGTGGCAATTTGATGTCATCTTATTAGATATAGAAGGCGCGTTAGCCCAAAGTTATTTACAGCAATTAATTCAGCACCCACGTTTAGTCGCTCTCCCACTGGTAACTTGTGATGTGGCTACTAGCTTGGCGGCTTCCCAGATACCTGGACTCTCTGTATTTCCCTGCTTAACACCCTTTGGGAAAACTAATCACAGTCGCTCTGACAAACTTGATCCTTTATTGTCAGTATTACAAATTGCCTCTGGTATTTGCTGTCCACCAAGTATTTTAGTCGTGGATTTGACCACACTGCATGATTTACCCCAAATCAGGCGGAAACAGGTGAGACACGATCGCACCCTGAAAAATGCTGCTACGAATTATGCAACTAGCGAAAGAGGCTCAGAGTGGTTTCAAGCTTTAATTCAGTATTTGCAAACCGCAGGTTTAAAAGCCGCAATTGGGCGCTGTTGGGCAGAAGTTAACCAACAAATTCGCCACAATAGCGTTGACTTGTTGCTGATTTGCTTGGGAGAATCGCCAATTCACCAAGATGTCTTAAAAGCATTGAAAGTATTAAAAGCTGCGACAGTAAATTTACCGCCGATTTTAGTACTTGATCAACGTTCTCAACGTGAGCAAGGGAATTCTCCAGCAGAAATTAAGCCCCACAAACATGGAAACCGAGATTCTGTAGATCAATCAGTTAGGGCGATCGCTACAGAAATTTTACCCCGTTCCATCTCAATGGAAGATTTACTGCATCATGTTAATCAGGCTTTACTGCACCATCAACAAGCAAAAAGTAAATAGAGACAGGACAAACTTATATCGTGTCCGAGTAATCAGTGGTGATTCCGAAAATATACCTTAAAATCCTCTCGTCTGCTCCCTCTGCGGCTCAGGTACTCAGGAAATATCTTGCTTTTGTTTTTGCATTTTTTTGAAAGAAATTCTAATCAATTGATAAGCACCTTTAGAAGCCAAATTTTCATAATTATCAGGTTGTAACTCCATCCTGACGAGGTTTCTATGTTCTGCTAAAACCAACAGTGAAGGAGATTTTATAGAATTATTGGTTTTGGTTTGAATATAATCTACAGCATCTTTAGTCAATTTGATAAAGTTTACCTGTTGATGACTGTAGAAAACAATACTAGGTTTTTTAAAGCCAACCATGACGACTTCTTCATTTGGTTGTTTTACCTGAGACAAAACAGCAGAAATTTCTCTTAAAGGCATTTGTCGTTCTTGATCCATCAAAAATATTGCAGGCATCAAAACAACAATGAGAAATGCCACAAATCCCACTAAATTTACACCAATAATTCCTTGCCAACGTCGAGTAATTATTAAAAATGCCACACTGATGGCAGTTAATAACCATATATAACCCCCTAGCTCTGCAACCCCAGAGTTTTCTAAGGTTTGGCGAAAGTTAGGTGCTGCTTGATCAGTACCTAGTAGCTGGGTAATTTGAAACATCGCCACAGATAAGGCTGAAAACAACACAACATTTGCCCAGCCACTGAACCAGAAGAATTTTTGTGGGGTTCGAGAACTAGATGCAGATGTTGTGGGGAAGTAATCGCTCCATAATAAAGCAACTAAAATCGCAGCTGCTGGCATCAGGGGTAAAACATAACTAGGTAGTTTGGTAACAGCAATTGTGAAAAAACCAAACACGCCCAAAAACCAAACAAAAGCAAATAAACCTAATTGCTGAGAGCGTTCTTGGACTTGCCATTGCGATCGCTGCCAAAATTTGAGTCTGGCAAAGGCTGCTGGTAAATACACAGAGTATGGTGCGAAACCTAATAACACTACCAAAAAATAAAAATACCAAGGGGCTGAATGACCATTGACTACTTCTGTAAAGCGGTCTATGTTGTGATAGCCAAAGAACGAATTAATATAATTCCAACCATTGCGCCAAATTACCAAAGCATACCAAGGAACTGCTAAAGCAAAAATTATCAGCAGTCCCAGTAGTGGCCGCATTTCGCGCAGAACTTCGCGGAAGTTGCCCAAGTACAGCAAAAAAGCCACAATTACGAGTCCCGGTAAGACTATACCCACCGGGCCTTTAGTTAAAATTGCCCCAGCAATGAGAACATAACAAGCTAAATACCATCTATTAGGGAGTAGGACGCTGTTTTCTGCTCCCTGCTCCCGGTCGCCGAGCGACTTGTCTTGAGCGAAGCCAAAAGGAGCCGAGGTGCTGCTTCCCTGCTTACTTGCATAGCCCAGAAAAAAACATAACAAAGCCGAGGCTATACAACCAGTTAGTAGCATATCTGAGACACCTGTTCTACCCCAGACAATCATCTCAGGATTGAGTGCCATCACAGCAGCTGCGATCGCAGCTGTGAGGTAACGACGGGTAGGACGCTGAATCTGTTCGCCTGCGTCTTGCTTTGCCAAATGCCACTGTACAGTATAAAAAGCCAAACTAATAACCGCAATTGCGGCGATCGCCGAGGGAAGACGTACCGCCCATTCATTTACACCTATGATTGAGTAGGCAAGTGCCTGACACCAGTAAATTAAAGCAGGTTTATCAAACCGAGTCACACCATTGAAAAACGGTGTAATCCAATCACCAGTGACAAACATTTGTCGGGATGCTTCCGCAAACAGTGGTTCTGTTTCGTCCACTAAGCCCACATTGCCTAAATTCCACCCATAGCCTATCCAACCAATCAGCATCAACCACAAAACCGATAAAGTCACTACTAGAGATGGTCGCTGCGCTATCTTGTTGAACCATTGGTCAACAATGTGGAAAGTACTCAATTTCATCCTCATTTGTGGTTATTTGTCAATAGTGATGAGTCAACAGTCAATAGTTATTAGTCGTTAACAAGAAGGATTTTGTTCTTAACAGGGAACAGTAAGTCTAGTCAGATCCCCGACTTTTTGAAGAAGTCAGGGATCTAGCAACACCAAACAGTTATCAACTAAACACTATCATCTATAGACTATCGACTTTTGACTATGGACTGAGTACCAACAGCCATTCTTTGGTTTCCGCATTCCAAGTTGGTAAGGAACTTTCCCCAACCACATAAGGCCCCCAGTAGCGTCGAGAACCATCTTGAGCAAAAGCGACTAAAATATCTCCTTTTTCTAGCTTCAAATTACCATTGGGTAAAGAAAGCAGTAACCCTTTACTACTACCTTCTTGTGGTGCAAAATCCCAATGGGCAGGAATATCCGTCTTGCTACTGGTTGGGCTTTTACCTTTTAATTGCCTTGCTAATAAGGCCAGGCGCACTGGCTGATCAGTTTGATTACTCATCCGCAAAGTACCTTGGTTTTTGGTACTACCAGCCCCATTCGGACGATTGACCAAAATAGCCTGGACTTGGCTAGTGCTTGGTTCTACTTGGTTAATGGGAATTGTTGTATTATTAGAAACATTTGTGGGAGTAGTTGTAGTATCTAAAATCGGCAGTTCTGAACCTCTGTTTGACTGCGAGGTATTAGTAGATACTGGATCAGATGTATCAGGATTTGTAGTCTCAAATGACACACTTAAATCTAAACATCCCATCAGCAACCCAAGCAGCCCCAAGCAACAAGCCGTAACAGCAGCCTTACGATACACCTGAGATTTCATTTTGATATTTGTTAGAAATAATTATTTGTTTAGTCTTGGCCAAATCTTAGCCTATTCTCTACCTTGAGGAAGAAAGAAATTTGCTGACTTGTCTACAATAGATTCTCGTGAAATGACTTGATGTAATGTATCCTACTTATCATTTCTCTGAAATCACCATTGGCATGAATAGTTACTTTAATTTTACTGAAAAACGCTGGCTATATGTGATTGTTCCGTGAGCTTTTCCCGTGGGTTCTCAATTTTAAGCAAATGATATTACATAAATCTAAATATGAAACAGTATAATTACAGATAAAAGTTTTTTGGCGTTGCGTAACCTGAACAACAAGATGTCTGTTGTCAAAGCCTAAGAGATTTAGCAGGGAAAATATTTACATTTTTTAACATTTCCTGATTTATGATGGCAGAGTTGTTCGGCTCAGATTTTCTTCCCACTCCTGTACGGGCAAGTTAGCGAGAGGCTCAGATACCCGACTTCTTCAAGAAGTCGGGTATCTTTTGGTTCACGAATGATTTAGGACTGCTATATTAGGAAATTAAACCGGATTCAGATAATATTCAAGTAATTTGAATAATTGAGAAGATTTGATGAATGCAAAATACGCGAATTAATAATTTATTAGATGCTATTGCTAGTAGTCTTAGCCAAATATTTCGGAATCCGTGGCGGAGATTGTCCCTATTAATTATTAGTTTTTTATTTGGCTTTTTTCTAGGAACAGCTATTTCGACAATAGCGGGACAAAAAGCAGAATTAGACATTTTTGTCGCCGCATTTTTAGTGATGTTAACCGAGGTTACTAGCAGAATATTTTACAGTCGGGGCTTGTTTAGCAGAAGGGCGTTGTGGATAGATTCTCTGAATACTCTCAAGGTGGGTTTTACCTACAGTTTGTTTGTCGAAGCCTTCAAGTTAGGCTCCTAGTACTGCTACGCGGAAGTCAAAAGTCAAAAAGCTCATATCACAAGTTTTTCACTAACTTGAAATGGTATCTTTATTTCTGCCGCATTTTAATAGACAAATTTGTCATTGCTGCTTTTGAGGAAAATTATCGATGTATTCTTGGCTGGAGGAAATTATAGCAGAGGAGGTCTCAGAGTTAACTTGGCAGAAAGCGAAAACCGCCGCACTGGCTGATATTTCAAGGGCGAAAGTATTCGGGATCACATCAGCAAATGTGGATGTGATGATCCAAGCCCGATCGCAGTTACTCAAGTCTGTGCTGCCAGATTTTCGGCAATTTTGCCAAACTAACTTGCTTGCCAACTATGAAGCCATGTTAGCGGTTTTGTGGGATTTATGGCTACCTCTGGGAATGAAATTAGCTGCACACCGTCAAAGCCTCAACCGCCCTTTGATTCAAGGAATTTTAGGAGTCCAGGGTACTGGCAAAACTACCATGTGCCAAGTTTTATCTTTGATTCTTCGGCAGTTGGGATACCGCAGTTTAAGTTGGTCGTTAGATGACTTATATAAAACTTACAACGATCGCCTAATTTTATTACAGCAAGACCCCCGCTTGATTTGGCGGGGGCCTCCAGGAACCCATGATGTAGATTTGGGGTTAAATGTTTTAGAACAAATTCGTCAAGGCGAAACTTCTGTTACTGTTCCTCGGTTTGATAAGTCACTTTATGCTGGTGCAGGCGATCGCACTACTCCGGAAATTGTCACCAATATAGATATTGTATTATTTGAAGGTTGGTTTGTCGGTGTCCGACCGATCGACCCCAAAGCCTTTGAAATCAAGCCACCACCAATAATTACCGATGCAGACAAAGCATTTGCTCGTGACATGAATCAGCAATTGAGCAATTATCTGCCATTGTGGGATTGCTTAGATAGCTTGATTTTGTTATATCCTACCGATTATCGCAGTTCCTTAGCATGGCGCAAACAAGCAGAACAACAGATGGTCGCGGCGGGTAAATCGGGAATGAGTGATACACAAATTGAAGAATTTGTAAACTATTTTTGGCGATCGCTCCATCCAGAATTATTCCTCAAACCGATGCTGCGATCGCCTTCAGTTGCTGATTTGGTAATTGAAATTTGTCCAGATCGGACTTTTGGTGCAGTTTACCAAACTGAGTGCTGAGTGGGAGTAGACAAGGTAGAGGGGGGAGACAAGGTAGAAATCTTGCTTCCTTGTCCTCCTTGTCCCCCTTGTCCTCCTTGTCTCCCTTGTCCCCCTGCCTTCTGCCTCCTGCCTTTTGCCTCCTGCCTTCCCACAAAGATCATGCACCCCAACGGGGAAGCGAAAAATTAGCAGATACTTGCTTGGTAGACTGGCGAAAGCGATCGCGCCCTTCAATTTTGGCCTGATATAAAGCGCGATCGGCGGCAGAAATTATCTCTTGAAAGTCAGAACCCGGTTGAGGAATATCCTCGGCGACACCAGCACTAATGGTTACATAACTACTAACTTGGGAATTGCAATGGGGAATTGCCAACTGCCGCACCACCGAGCAAATTTTGTCGGCTAAAATCATGGCTCCTTCGATCTCAGTTTTGGGTAGAATCACAGCAAATTCTTCACCACCATAACGAGCGACTAAATCTGCGGGACGTTTTACACTATCTTTGATAGCTTGTGCGACTTTTTGCAGACAGCGATCGCCTGCCCGATGCCCATAGGTATCGTTGTAAGATTTAAAGTAATCGACATCACATAAAATCAAAGACAACGGTAATTGCTCTCGCGCCATCCGTTGCCACTCTTGGGAAAAATATTCTTCAAACTTTCGCCGACTGGCAACTTGAGTTAAACCATCAATCGTGACGAGTCTTTGTAATTCTTGGTTAGCGGCTTCGAGTTGTTGTTGTAGCTGAGATTGTTTAATTAAGCGTTTGACTCGCTGGCGTAAGACAGGCCAGTGAATTGGTTTCGTGACATAATCAATGGCACCCGCATCAAAGGCATGGTCAACTGATTCTTGATCTTCCAATCCAGTAATCATTAATACTGGTGTATGCTTACCTTGCTCTAAAGATTGCAACCGCAGACAACAATCAAATCCATCCATACCGGGCATAATGGCATCCAGCAACACAATCTGCGGATGAAGTTTCTCAAATAAAATTAATGCTTCCACACCATCACGAGCTTCGGCTATTTGATAACCTTCTCGCTCTAAAGCCAGTCGTAGTTGGGTACGGATAAACGGTTCATCGTCAACAATTAAAACTAGAGATTGGTTTTTTTGAAAGATGGTTGTCACGATCCCGCCTCCAGTTCTAATTGCAATTCTGTTTTGACTTGCTCATACTCTTGCTGAAGTTGTGACAAGATGTCTGCACATCCTGAAAAATCATGACTTCTGCCTTTAGCTTCTAACTGCTTACACAGTTTGCTAAGATTAGTTGCACCCACAGAAGCACTACTAGACTTGAGTTTGTGAGCAGTTTTCCACAAAATTTCTGCATCTTCGGCTACCACAGATGCTTGAATTTCTTGGATGAGTTTGGGGGCTTCAGAAAAATAACAGTGCAGAAGTTCCCTTAATGCCGCCTGATCTCCTGCTAACATCTGACGTAAAGACTGCAAAACTTTGTGATCAATTGCAGATATTACTAAATTTGGCGTTTTGGGTAGGCGGGGGCTGAAATTTTGGGCTTGTCTTGGTTCCTTAATCAACGCGCCGGACTGACATTTACTCAGGGCTTGGACTAACTCTGTCATTTGTATGGGCTTGCTGATGTAATCATTCATTCCCGCCGCCAAACAAGCTTCGCGATCGCCGCGCATCGCGTTGGCTGTAATTGCAATAATATAAGGACGAACACTCGCTGCCCATTGCTGAGAAATAATTTTACTGGTTTCTAGTCCATCCATTTCTGGCATGTGAATATCCATCAACACTACATCATAGGGTTGATGTTGTAAGGCTTGAATCACTTCGCGCCCATCTGCTACCACATCTGCTTGGTAGCCCATTTTTTGCAACATCAATATTGCTACTTTCTGGTTGACCAAGCTATCTTCCGCAACTAAAATTCTCAAAGGTATTTTTTTTGCTAAATCAGCATCACACCCAGAAGTCTGAGACCGAACAGTATCGGCTGTTAGCAAGCGATCGCCACAAGTATGAGTCAATATATAGTGGAGTTGGGATTGTTTGATGGGTTTAGTCAAACACACTACTAACCCCAGATCACCAAATTCTGGACTGAGTTCTGGAGAGCCTAAAGCAGTTAACAATATCAAAGGTAGATGTTCTCGCCCAGGTTGTTGACGAATTGCCTGGGCGAGTTGAAGTTCGTTAGTATTTGGGATTGGCAGATCGAGAATGGCAACATCAAAGTGAATTCCCTGTGTCAGCAAACCTAAAGCAGCCTCCCCAGATGCAACAATGTATGTTTGCATTTGCCAGAACTGCACTTGCAAGCTGAGTATTTTACTGTTGGTAGGATGAGCATCTACAATTAACAGCCGCTTACCAGCCAATGGAGTCGAGGCAGTTGTGATTTCTCGTGATGCGGCATCGGTAACAATTTTGCTGGTAATGGTGAAGTAGAAGGTAGAACCATCATCAAAGGAAGTCGCAGAAACCGGCTTGCTACTCTGCCATCCAGGATCGGGATGACCACCAATACAGCCACGACTCTCTACCCATAAACTACCATTCATCATCTCACTCAGACGTTGGCTAATCACTAGTCCCAGTCCTGTACCGCCGTAAAGTCTTGTCATTGAGGGGTCTGCCTGGATGAAGGGTTGAAATAGCCGCACCATTTTTTCTGGGGTGATACCAATACCTGTATCTTGAATGCTAAAGAGAATTGTGCAGCTAGTTTCCTGATTTTGAGTTTCTATGTAGTTGGCGTAGACAGAAAGTACAACTTCTCCTTGTTGGGTAAATTTAATGGCATTGTTGAGCAAGTTCATTAAAACTTGGCGTAAGCGGGTGATGTCACCAATGATTTGTGTGGGAACCTGGGGATGAATCAGGTAAATTAGTTCAATCTGTTTTTGGGCAGCTTTGGGCGCGAGAATGTCAATGACTTGTTCTACACAAGCTTTTAAGTCAAAGGGTTTTTCTTCGAGTTCTAGCCGTCCCGATTCAATTTTGGAGAAGTCAAGAATATCATTGATGATGGTGAGTAAGGCATCACCACTGGTATGTACTGTTTCTACAAAGTCACGCTGTTGGGGAGTCAAGTCTGTGTCTAATAACAGTTCTGTCATCCCAATGACTGCATTCATGGGGGTGCGAATTTCATGACTCATCATGGCCAAGAATTCACTTTTGGCGCGGTTGGCGGCTTCGGCTTGACGTTTTGCTTGTTCTAGGGCAAAGTTTTTTAAGGTGAGTTCTTGGCGTTGGCGGGTTTCTTGTTCTAATAAATGGGCTTGGGCAAGGGCAATGCCGACTTGGGCGGCTACCGCTTCTAGTAATTCAATTTCTGCTGTTGTCCATTGGCGAAAATAGCTGCACTGATGTAAGCCGATCGCACCGTTGGGTTCTCCTTGATATGATGTGCGGACGGCTAACATAGACTTGACGCTCATTGCTCGACATGTTGCTTGGGCTGCTTGGAGTAAAGGGTCAGTGTACACATCATCAGAAGCGATCGCTTTATCCTCACGCATCATCTGTTCTACATGGGGATTACCAATGACAGCAATTTTCACTGTTTCTTGACAAGTTGAGGTGGGAAAATTATTATACTCTGCAACCAAGGGTATGTGGGGTGTAGGTTCACTGATATAAGCGTGAATCAGGCAACGTTCCACTTGAAATGCTTGGCCAATTTGTACGGCGGCGGTGGCAAAGATGGCTTTAGTATCCAGACTTTGCCGAATTTGCTGGGTGATTTGTTTTAACAGCAGTGTTTGATGTAATTGTCGTTGCAAGGCTTTTTGGGCTAACACTCGTTCGGTGATGTCATGGTTAAAACTCACAATGGCGATCGGTTCACCTTGCTCATCTTGTAAGAAAATCACTGTAGTTTCACAAATACCTTGACTGCCATCTTTGCGGATAAATTCGATTTCCCCAGACCAACGGTTATTTTGGTGAATATCGGGCAAAATCTGGGGTACTACGTTGGTAAAGGCCGCTGGTGTATATAAAATACTGGTAGTTTTGCCTAAAATTTCCGCTTTGCTATAGCCAAACATCCACTCAGCAGCACCGTTCCAGTCGATAATTTTGCCTGTCAAGTCGCTGATGATTACGCCATCGTACATATTTTCAAAGATCAGGGCTTGGCGCTGCAAGTTTAATTCGGCTTGTTTGCGATCGCTAATGTCGGTGTGAATGCCAATAAAATGAGTTAGCCGGCCAGTCTCATCGTGAATTGGGGAAATGCTCAATTCATTCCAAAATAAGCTGCCATCTTTGCGGTAGTTCCGCAACAGAACTTGACAACTCTTACCTGTTTTCATTGATGCTTGCAGTTGTTGAATTGCTGGCTGTTGGGGATCTGTACCCGGCAAAAAGGCACAGTTATAGCCAATAATTTCTGTCGCGCTATAGCCAGTGATCATTTCAAAGGCTGGGTTGACGTAGATAATTGGTTGATTTGGCAATCTGGCATCAGCAATTGTAATCCCATCACTAGCAGCCGCTAAAGCACGTTCACGTAATCTTAAGGTTTCTTCTACCAGCTTTAAATCGGTAATTTCAAACATAAACCCCCTAAGTATCACGGGGGTTCCAATGTTCTTAACTACATTCACAATATTTCGCAACCATACAACTCGCCCATTGGCGGTTAACATTCGGTATTCAAATTCTCGGTTTTCTCCCTTAGCAGCTGCTTCTTGGTAAATTCCCATCGCTTGTTCTCGATCATGGGGATGCAGATGATTGAGCCAAAAATTTTCTTGATACCATTCTTCTATGGGATAATTTAATAAAGTTTCTACTTGTGGCCCTACATAGGTAAATCGCCAAGTTTTGATATCGAATTCCCAAGGAATGACTTTGACGGTTTCGATTAATTCTCTGAGGTGGGTTTCGCTGGCACGTAAGGCAATTTCTGTTTTTTTCTGCTCCCAAATGCGGTTGGCTAGTTCTTGATTGATGCTGGTGATGCGCTGATTGCGTCGTTCACTACTTTGAGCAAAATAAATCGATAATGCTAATGTGCCAGCACTGATTAGCCCAGCAACTAAAACAACTAATGGCAGTGGCGATCGCCAGTTGGTTAATAATTCTAAGGAAGGATAAACTATCAGTTGCCAGTTGACTCCATATAAGTCCACACTAACTGTTTTTCGCCAATCTAATAGCTGTGCTGGTAATACATTCTGTCCATAAATTGACTTGCCATTCTCCAAGATTTGAATTTGATAACCTTGGGGTAAATGCAAGATAGCATCTATTAACGATGGAACTTGAAAAACTCCTACAATCAAGCCATCAAACTGCTCACCAACCCACAGCGGTAAGTATGCAAAAAATCCTTGCTTGCCTTCAACAAACTCAAATGTTGATGTAAAAACTGTTTGGCGGCTGTTGCGTGCTGTTTCTAGTGCTGTGCGGATTTGAGGTGCTTGGCTGCTTGCTAAAGTCTGGGCAATTGTCTGGCTAACTTCGGGTACAGTCCATTGCAGACGCAATATTGGATCAATCCATCCCAAGGCTTGATAACCACCAAAGTCTTGTATGTAAGCGGCTGCTTCTGCTTGCAAATTTTTCCTATCTAAATTCTCATACAGTTGCCAGTGTTTTCCCATACGTTCTAGTGCCAGAACACGCATATTTACTTGGGACGTTAATTCGGTTTTAATGGCGATCGCTTGTTGTTGAACCATTTGGTGAATATGATATTGCTCCTCAACTACTAGCCTCTGCCAAAGTAGGACTACTGCAACTGATACAAAAATACCAACTATTAATGGCAGCAATTTTCGGTTGCTGAAAATTTCTCTTGCTGGAAATTGATGATATCTGTGCTGCCTAACCACTTATTCATCCTCAAGCACTTTCAGCATTTGTTTGAATGATTATTAGTTGTTAATTAAAATTATGAATATTTATTTTACAATATCGACATTTTTTAAAATAGAATTTTTTTGTATTTTTGTAATCCAATAATTAAATTTTGCTTACATTTTATCGGCGACAAGTATCTAATTCTCCTCTCGAAAATAAAATAATTTATTTTGAACAAATAAATATTAATAAAACTTTATTATTCTCAATTGAGATTTTTTATTTTTGTTAAACACAAAATTTCCGCAACAACATCTATCATGTTGTTAACCATATATTTGATTAATTCAAGTAATTGAACCGCAAAACTTAAGTTTATTAACTTGATAATTGCTGTTGAAATCAGGAGAAAAGATGACATAAGAATTCATAAGGTAAAAACCAAAATTGTCAAGACAAAATATTCTTGATGTCTAGTTTAGGTACCAAATAATTTACCAGAATATTCGTATTTATCATACCTAAATTCATAAATTGAAAGTTAGAAAGCATAACAATATTTTTTGAGTGAATTCTTAGGTTTCTACCTTATTAGTTTGGAAAATACTGTAGCTTTAATAACAATATAGCGGTTCCTGCTTGAGTAAAATACACTATGGGATAATGGAGTATATTAACGTCTAAGTAATTGTGAAATGAAACCTTACTCCTGTGATCTGCGTCAGAAAGTAATTAACGCATATAACAATCA
>NZ_JACJSD010000030.1 GCF_014697615.1 Nostoc sp. FACHB-280
TCCGTCAAATAAACTCGGTATCCTTGCTCTAGTAAAACTTTAATCAGGTCAAAGTAAAGTCTTGTGCTGCGATGTTCCTCTCGGCAGTACTTTGAATGCAGAGCGTATGGCGTAGCAATTTCAATCTCTTCTACTCTTTTATCACTTTGCCTTCGAGGGTCTTGCCCAAGGATGACAATTGTTTTTTTATCTTGAATATCGTTATTTAGTTCAAGTATGCTGGGAATATCCACTCCAATTATCCAGGCATCATCATAAAATTTTTGAAAGCCTTCATTAGATGAGCGAAAAATACATCTAGTGGAAGTGTATTGAGGACAGCCTTCTATCTCAAAGTCCTGTCGCATTGTTTCGTATAAGTTAGATAGCTGGTTTTGTGAAATAGTAAAAATCTGAGCTAGATGCTGAGATAAATTTTCAAACTCATTATTTCTAAATTGTGAAAATAAGTACTGAGTCATATTGTAAGTGGTTAAAAATAGCTACTTACATAAAATACCCACTTTTATTAATAGATAATCATGATTTACAATAATGATCTGATGAATACAAGTTACATAGACTGCTTATTTTTATACTTGCTGCTGATCCAGGTCACAGTCCGAGAAATACACACGAGTTACGCTTAATCTACAAAATTAGCAGTGGGATCTGTGCTGAAGGCAATTTATCAGCTAATGCTATCCGAGACACAATTAAGTTGATGCTCAGTGCGTTTGGAATTGAATCGCGTGAATTTTCGCTTTATCTCCGTGAAGATCAGAACGCAGCAGAATAATTGGTAAGCGATCGCTAATCTTATCCCATCAAGCACATCTACCAAACGATGACCTACTGGTTGTTTCAAGGCAACCCCAAATATTACCGCATCATAGATGGCATCCGCGACTTTGAGCAGATGCCTTGGCTTGCCACACGCTATGCCAAAGAAATGGCTGCTGGCGACGGAGTGCTGATTTGGAAATCTGGGGATCAATCAGGGATATATGCGATCGCAGAGATTATCGAACCACCCAAGATTATCGCTAGTCCGCCTGACATTGGCTATTGGATTGACATCAGCCGTGTTGGTATTAAACCTTGTGCCAGGATTCGGTTTACTAGCAAGTTGTTAGAGAAACCGCTGTTACGGGAAAACTTAAAACAAGACCCTGTGCTGAAAAATCTGAACGTCATTCGTCAGCCGAATGCTACCAATTACAGGATTACTCAGCAGGCGTGGCGGCGAGTTCATGAGTTAAGAATATAGCAAAAGTATTGCAATTTTTATAACTAAATTCGATATGCTTACAACAAAATCTCTAAAATCTACATTTTCCATACTGGCTGGTTTTGTATTAGTAACCAATTCGCTCGATGTAGCTAATGCTGTAACTGTATTTAATAATAGTCAAAGTTCAATATTAAAACAAAATAGTCAAAGTTATATTGGTTTGCGCTATCGAGATGTACCTAGAGGATTAAAAGATTTAGGTGGGTGGATAGTAGGTAATCCTCAAGCTGGGCTTGAATATGCGATTGCTCATATTAAGAAGAAAAATCAGAATATGCTATGGTTTGAAATTCTTGTTTCAAGAGATAATAGAGGAAAAGCAACTTTTCAAGTTATAGATGTACTCAACTTGCCTAAACTAAATAAGTTAGAGCAAATAGGACATGGTGGCTCATGTCTGCTAAACGGAGTCAACGATCCTGAAATAGTAGCAATTGTGAAATATCAAGATACTGAATATTGGAGGCAGATTACAAAAGCTTGGCGTTCTAATCGTAATTCCGGTAAGTTTGAAGAAATTTCTCCTCGTAATATTGCCTGTGAAAATCCAGGATGGGGAGTTTGAAACAATAATAACTATTTCTTTCACGCTATTCTTAAAGGAAAACTCAAAAGTGATAGCGATTTAAATTTAGCAGCATCTTAAAAAACTTTAGATAAAGTAAGTATGAAAGCGGTTTAATTAGTAGGGTTAATAAGTTGCTAGTTACCATGTACTTCTACTGAATATTTCATCAAGTACAAGCTTTCAGCTTATGACTTATTCATATTTTTTATTTCTCAATAATCTAAACTTCACACACTGGAATTGATTTAAGCACTTTATAACACTTTTAAACTTAGTGGCAGTTTCTTAACAGCTTCTTAAATTTAATTTCGATAAATATATCATGGTAGCAACAGTCTAGATGATTGATATTAGAGAAGTGGTATCAAACAAGGTTAATTAAGCAGTGAATAAGAAATGGGCTGTTAAAAGAATAACGATTAATCTCACATCAGTTGAAGCAGAAAAATTAGAAAAATACTGTTCAACTACAGGACGACCAGCGACAGATGTAATTCGAGAGTTAATTCGTTCTTTGACTGTTGAAGAATCCCACATTGTAAATAACACATGATAGATGGCTGGGTATGCAAACAAAATCTGCTCAAAACCCTGTTCAAGTTAATTGAGGAATTGGCTATGAGAACTCTGCAACAGTCATCAGCATTAAGAGCCGCATTCCAAGAGAAAATAACTGCTAAAAAGTCTACTGTACACCAAGAAATTCACCAAGCTTTAGGTGACAGTACATTAGGTAGTTTAGCTTCGTTCATGTATGAGTTTAAGCAAGCTAAAAATCAATTCAAAGGTAGCATGGGTGAGTGGGGTGTATCAGCTATATTCCAATGCTTTCCTGATACTTGGGTGATGTTCAATAATGCCTTAATCCCTACTAACAAATTTGGCGGTTTAACTGAAATAGACCATGTAATTATAGGTACAAAAGGCATTTTTCTACTAGAAATCAAGACTTGGAAGGGTTCATTTAGCGCATACAACGATAAGTGGAAACGTCGAGAAGGTAGTAATTGGGTAGCAGTAACTAACAGCCCAACATCTCAAAGTGCTTACCATCAACAGATGTTTGCTCAATGGATAGTTTCTGTAGTTCCTAATATACCTAATAATTGCGTTTATGCTCCTGTGGTTTTCCCTATCGCCAAATGGTTGGGAGTGAACAATTGTTCAGTGCAAGTCTTCCAAGGTGTACCTGCACTGCTGCAAGCAATGGTTAGTTGCCCTGAGTGTTTGAGTGAGCAGCAAATACAGGCAATCGCCTCTGCTGTAGCTAATTATGAGATTCCAGAAAATACGACTCCAACGCCTAAACCAATTCCCAAGCCAAAGCCTATTAAGCGTCCCAATTCTAGCAGTTGAGTGTTTCTACTTTATTTTTTAGGCAAAACCCAAATAGGCTTATCTACCAGCCAGAATAGGCAGCACATTACAGGTGATGTTTATAGCTGTAAAAAGGGAATACTAAACATAGAACATTGTTTTATTTTTATACTATGAATAAACCAAATAGTGTAGATAATATAGAACAAAAACGGCGAAAGTCTAATGGGCCTGCATATCTCCCATACCCTAGTTGCGGAATGTAGCTTTTTCTATTTGAGATATTCTAAGTTAATTATCTGTCCCTCTCATCCATCTGTTTCCTGACCCATTCCCTGATTGCTTGTCGGAAAACACGTCTTCCTGCCATACGGTATCTTTCAATTAGTGATGGAATTTCTTGAATATTTAGATTAGGAAACACTAAACTTGTTTCTGTTTGAATATATTCCTCACCTTGCAATTGGTAAATTTTGATGACTCCAGAATCGTAAGACCAAATCTCAGGTACACCTAATCGTGCATAAATGGGGAAGCGATCTAAAGACTTACTGGTAACATCAATTTCTAAAGCTAAATCGGGAGGTGGGTCTTGATTTAAATCAAACTTGAGCTTGCCGCGAATTAAGAGTTCATTTTGAAAATAAAAGCAATTATCAGATTCTACTCCAGCTTTTTTAAGTTCTCGCTTCCAGGTGGTTGAGCCGTAACACTCGTAATCTAGCTCTAAAACCTCAGCCGTATCTTTGATGATGTCACCAATGATTTCCTTATAATATTCGTGTTCTGGTAATGGGGTCATGATTTCTAACGTGCCATCATCATAAGCAATCCTAGCTGCTCGGTTTTCACCTAAATCTATTAATAAACTCTCAAATTGTTGCCAACTGATATTATAGAGAACTACCCGGTCAGCGCGACGTTCTGTTAACAGCATAATTCCTCGCAGTATCAGTGAGCCATCAACAATAATCAGTAATCAGCGAGAAATCAAGTATATTTTGAAAACCTGCAACTGATGACTGGCTAATATCAAAATTTATCTTAATTTATTGTATCAATCATCATTGATGAATACTTTCAAACCTAGCAACCTCCTCTCACGCAACTTTCAACGAGAAGCGATCGCTAAACTCGTCAATCAGCAAGACATCCACTTCACTCCTCCTTTTCTGCTTATACTTAATTTTCCCCAAAGGGGGATGAAATCACCTAAAATATTCAACATTCTTCGACTCAACCCATACGATGCCCAGAGCAGTCACAGCCCCCAAACGCAAGCCTAGAGCCAAACCAACCCCGAAAGACTCAGTTCTTACGTGGCCAGATGAAACGGAACTGGTAGGCTTAGTGTTTGATTTGGAGGCAACAGCAACGGCTTCTCTTTACTCGCAATACACGATAGGACTTCATGCTTGGTTTCTCGACCAAGTACGCCAAGTTGACCCAGACCTATCTGCTTACCTGCACGATGGCGAGTCAGAAAAAGCTTTCACTATATCAGCACTGGAAGGTCAACTGCTTCCTAGCGGCAAACAATTGAAACTAGTCGCTAACCAAATCTATCACTGGCATATCAACGCGCTATCTCAACGAGTGGCATTGTTTCTCAAGCAGTGGTTGACTAACTTACCAAAGATTATCGATTTGAGAGGCGCATCCCTGCAAATCAAGCAAGTGAGTATCGCTCATGCCCCCACGACTTACGCCCAATTACTGCGATCGCCAATTGAAAAATCAGTAGTAGACCTCAGTTTCGTTTCACCAACCAGCTTTCGCCGCAAAGGACATCATTTCCCATTGCCAGTACCAGAAAACTTGTTCCACAGCTATCTAAGGCGGTGGAATGACTTTTCGCAGCAGCCTGTAGACCAAGAAGCTTTTGTGAACTGGATTGATGAAAGCGTTATCATTCACCAACACCATTTGGAATCGATGAAGGTGGCAGCAGGCAAGCAAGGGTCGGTCACTGGATTTACGGGAGCAATATCTTTGGGTTTGAGCAGGGCTGCTTTGGCAAATACTGAATTTACTCAGCTATTCTACGCTTTGCTCCGGCTTGCCCCATACTGTGGGACAGGGCATAAGACAACTTTTGGGATGGGACAAACTTGCTCTGGTTGGCTCTCAGAGCAAAAGGCAGCTGTAGCCGAGCAGTTGATTACTGATATGCTGGCTCAACGGATTGAAGAACTGACAACGATATTTACTGACCAACGTAAACGCAAGGGTGGGGAGCGCACAGATAGGATTGCTGTGACTTGGGCGACTGTACTGGCCCGTCGAGAACATGGAGATTCTTTGGGGGCGATCGCAACTGACTTGGAGATGAAACCAGAGACTGTGAAGACTTACGTGAAGTTGGCTCGAAAGGCTCTCAAGCAGGAGTAGCTAATAAAACTATTGTAAAATCCAGGTTATTAATTGCGAATTGCGAATTGCGAGTTGCGAATTGTTAGTGCTTGGGCGACTGTACTGGCCCGTCGAGAGCATGGGGATTCTTTGGGGGCGATTACAACTGACTGGGAGATGAAACCTGAGACGGTGAAGACTTACGTCAAGTTAGCTCGAAAAGCTCTTAAGGGAACTGAGGGGGCAATTGAGAATCAGTAGTCGGCAGAACAGGGATTGGCGCGAAGCGGAGGAGTAGAGTAGTGTTCGCCCTGTAATTATGAACAAGAACGGTAGGAATTATTAGCAGGTGTGTTATCAAGCTGGCGTTTAGAATTGAAGGCGATCGCACTTTCAATTATGAGTTGAATTTTCATGATATTTCTTGCGAAAGATGATTTAAGTTTCTAGATCACTCTAAAGACAAATAGAGTCAAGTAGAGCTAAGAATTAAAATATAAATTAATTTAATTTACCCTAACAAAATAATAAATATATGTTGAGTATACTTTGGGGCATAGTGGTTTTGCTAGTAGCTTTTTGGGTATTAGGGCTAGTGCTTCATATTGCAGGAAATTTAATTCATGTGGCATTGCTTATAGCTATTGCCCTCGCCATCTATAATTTTTTCAAAGCTCGTGATGTATAAAAGAATAGCTCTTAAGATACAGTATGTTTTTCAATTAAAATCTGTAAAAATTGTTGCTGTATTGTTTGATTAATTTTAATTTCTAACTCTTGAGTTCCTGATATGAAATTAATTAATTTGACTAACTGGTTTAACCACAAGAAAGAAATTATCTTACTTTTTGATTCAATTGTGGCAGCGAATGAAATAGCCATGATGCTTAATGCTCAATGGGATAGTTGTAATGGTGTAATCGTAACTGTCTGTAATGAGGTTGCTGTTAATACTGCTGCCCAATTATGTGAAGTTAAATGGTGTCATCAAGGTGCTGAAAAAGCTGTCTTGGTTAGGTTAAAGACTGATGAGTTTCTACAGCGTTACGCACTTGGAGAAAGAAATTTCCATAATGCTAACTTAAGATGTGCCAAATTGTTATCCACTAAGCTCAGTCAAATTAATCTCAGTTATGCACATTTGAATATGGCTGATGTTAGTCAAACTAACTTAACTCAAGCTAATTTCACTCAAGCAGACTTAACTGGGGCAAATTTGAGAGGGGCAGATTTAAGCCAAGCACAGTTAATCAGCACAAACCTAACTCAGGCAAACTTAGCTCAAACTAATTTGAGAAAGGCAAATTTGTTTAGGGCGAATTTAACACAAGTAGACCTGACTAATGCAGACTTAACAGGAGCAAATTTAGCACAAGCAGACCTAACTGGGGTAAATTTCCATTTGTGCAACTTAAGTGGCGTTAATCTAGAAGGTGCAAAGTTCATTGAATCTGAGTTATCTTGTGCAAAACAATGTTAATTTAAGTGTCGATAAAGCAGCTTTTGTGTATGTTTGCTGGTGAGCCAAACAGAACCCTACATCGAGCAGTATCATAACCAGGAGTGTAACAGCAGTGATCGCTGGCTATGGCAAGTTTATGCTACACATAGAGTTATCAATTTTTTGGCTGAATCAAGTGATTGATGGTATTTACAATATGTTGATAATGCTTGTAATCACGAGTAGGTGATGATAAAGAAATTAATTTACCTAATTTTAATTCTAGTTGTATTAAGTACCACGGAGTTCGATTTGCTAAGGGAATTTGAGTAACAGAGGCTTTTAAAACTTCACTTAGCTTTGCTTGTTGAGTAAATATACCCAAAAATTGATGTTGTTTTTTGATAATAATTTGGTCTGAATATTTATCAAAGTCACAAAAAATCTGCTTTGGAATTGCTAAAGATTTGAAAATAATAGCAATACCTGGAAGTAAAAATACTATTCCTTCGAGAAATCCTGACCACCGATCATCTTGTTGAATCTTTAGCCCAAGCTGTTGAGGATTGTTGATAAAAGCATTAATTGTATCAGTAATTTTGTAGTGCTTCTCTTTAATAAATACTCTATGGTTCACTAATTCTATTGCATCCATACTAGAAGAAGTATACAGTACAACTCCTGTCCCATATTCTGTGACAACAGCAGCTTCCTTTAGCTGACCAGAGAGCCTATTTGTTTCTGTTCCTAACAAACTAAGAATTGTTCTTCGGCAAGTAATTTTGTTACTGTCATTGCGCTGACATTCTAATGTAGTTAAATTGCTTGTAGCTGCAATAATGAGTAATCCAATGATGACAAAAGGAATACTAAATATTATTCCCCAAAGCCATTGTAAATTTTTATCTTCTAATACCAATTTAGTTGATGTTTCCTCAATAATTTGCATCTATCCATTCCCTAATTGACTTAATATTTGTGCTAATTCAGCTAAACACAAATTCCCTTCTACTGGTTGTCTGCCTTGCTGTTCTGGTTTTAAATAGAGATATTTGCAATCAATATTTATAAATTTATTATGAGTGGGTATTTTCCAAGCGAACACACAAGCCCCTGTCAATATAGCAAAGGAGAAATCTGTATTTTGCACTAGAGAATGGCTAAAGTCAGTATCCGTTAAGTTGGCTTTTCTAAAAGATGTACCAGGATGACTTTGAATTAATTGCCGCAGCCATTGTAAAATCCGAAAACTTACAATTCCAGAAACAGACATTAACAGTAGGAAGAAACATCCTTGAGTCGGAGAACTACTAAAGCTAGAAAAACCAATCATCATAAACCAAAATGTCAGCAGGAGCATCGCTAAAAATAATGTAGCAATAGCTCCCATACTGAAGATATTACTAAGTATTGGGAATTGAACAATCAGACTATCTCTAAGAAAAATCTCAGCTAAAAATAATAACAAGGGGAGCGCACCAAACAGGAAATTGAGGACGGGTTCGCTCAATAAGGTAGTTAATACCTCTACCAAGAGTATAAAGGAGCCGCATAAAATTATTGGGCTGGCTATAGTCGCAACAAATAACACATTTACTTGGCGTTGGCTCTGTCCCGTTTTGACCTGTTGAAAGTTAGTCCCTATTAAGTTTGCTCCAGCAAAATCACAACCTCGCAAGTCAGAACCATTAAAATCTGCGCCAGCCAATTGCTGTCCTTTGAAGGAACGATTTTGCAAGTTCTGATTGCTGTAGTTGAGACTAGTCATTCTTGGCTGGCTTCGTCAGGATGCAATACTATTGTGTAAGTGCTTTTTGGTGAGATTATCTCTAAACAAATCTCATTTTTTCACCCACAATGTTAACCAATTCTGCCTGGAACGGCTAGAGATGAATAACCAACTAACTGCATCAAATTTTTTCAATACCTTAAATTAAAATAGATGCTTAATTCCAGTGCAATTAGATATTTGTTCATAAGTCCAACCAAAAGCCTTAATTCCCCACGCATCAACTTCTGGTATGATGGGTGACCCCTTGAGGCTTTTGGTTGGCAGATCAGGGCTTTGTGCAAGGCGAGGGGATGAAGTAGTCATACCTTAGCTAAATAGCGATGTATAAATTGCACACACACACTGCCCTCGCCAACACCAGATGCAACTCGTTTGACTGAACCATAGCGCACATCACCTGCTACAAAAATACCAGGCACGTTAGTTTCTAATAGAAAAGGATCGCGCTCCAATGTCCAGCCTTTAGGACGACGTTTATCTAGCATTAAATCAGCACCTGCTATAATAAAGCCGTTTTCATCGCGTTCGACGATGCCATCTAGCCAGTCAGTTTGGGGACGAGCGCCAATGAAAATAAATAGGGACTTTGCAGGTAAGGTTTCAATTGCTCCGGTTTGGTCATTGATTAACACAACAGCTTCTAAATTTTGTTTCCCCTTAACTTCCACAACTTTAGTCTGAGTGCGAACAGTAATATTTTGTGTGGCTTTTATCTGGTCAATCAGGTATTGCGACATACTTTTGGTAAGCGAATCACCACGTACTAACATCGTCACCGAGTGAGCATACTTGGCGAAGTGCATCGCCGCCTGTCCAGCCGAGTTCGCACCGCCAATAACAAATACTTCTTCACCTTGACAGGCAATTGCTTCAGTCATTGCCGCACCATAATAAACACCCGCACCAGACAGATGCTCCTCACCCGGAATATTTAGCTTGCGGTACGATACTCCCGTGGCAATCAACAGTGCATGACAACTGATCTCACTACCATCTGCCAATAAAATCACCCGATAGGGGTCTTGAATCCTAACCCCTGTTACTGTTTGCGGGGTTAAAATCTCGACCCCAAAGCGTTTTGCCTGCGTTACTGCCCGACGCGCTAAATCTACACCGCTTAACCCTATAGGAAAGCCCAGATAATTTTCGATGCGAGAACTTGAGCCTGCTTGCCCACCTGGTGCTTCTTTTTCAATCATCACAGTGCTTAGTCCTTCGGAGGCACCATAAACAGCCGCCGCTAGTCCAGCCGGGCCGCCGCCAACAATTGCCAAATCATAAAATGGGCGTTCTGCCTGAGTTTGCAATCCAATATGTTCAGCAATTTGCAGGTTTGTTGGTTGTATCAGCGTAGAGCCGTCTGGAAATAATACTAATGGTAAGCTTTGCACACCATCGGGTTTAGTATAAGTCAATAATTGATTTGCTTCCTTTTCTAACTCTACATCCATCCATTGATAAGGAATTTGATTGCGTGCCAAAAAATCTTTTACTTGGTGTGACTGTGGCGACCAACGGTTTCCGACTACCCGAATACCTTCAAATGGTGGACGATAATCTGCTAACCAGTCATCAATCAAATCATCCAGCACCGGATACAGACGTTCCTCTGGCGGGTTCCAAGGTTTGAGCAGATAATAGTCGAGTTTAGCGTTATTAATGGCACGAATAGCAGCATCAGTATCTGCGTAAGCAGTCAGCAAAACTCGCTTGGCATTAGGAAACAGAACGATCGCCTGTTCCAAAAATTCCACCCCACTCATAAGCGGCATTCGTTGATCAACAACAAATGTGGCAACAGTTTCATTGCGAATCTTTAGTTGTTTTAAGACATCTAATGCAGTCGCACCGGAATCTGCCCGCATAATCCGAAAGCGATCGCCATATTCTTTTCGCAGGTCTCGTGCTATCGCTTGCAGCACATCGGGATCGTCATCAACGGTGAGAATGACCGGTTTTGCCACGCACTTGCTCTCCAAAATTTAACCAGATGCGCTCTCAGCCTAGAACTAGATATAAAAAAAATGATTCTATCTAAAGACTGAGTTTCAAATGTACGTCAGTCAGCTTTGATAAGTAAGAGCGTTATTATGCTATCCCAGCAGACGAGGAAATTATGCTTTGTCTTGAAGAACTGTTGACTCTGGAATTGTTTCAAGCCTTGCCAAGAAACCGCCTCGACTGGATCTGTGAGCGTGCCAAAACGATTGACTTAAATATTGATGAGGTATTGGTGAAGGAAGGAGATCCTCCACGGGGATTTTTTATTCTACTGTGTGGTCGTATGGGATTAACTCGGCGAAGTGAGGGACTGGAAATACCGATTGGACAGCATGACGCTCCTAGCTTTTTTGGTGAAATTCCAGTCTTAACTGGCGAACCTGCCCCTGTAACTGCCAGAGCAATCACAGACTGTCATTTTTATGAACTATCAGGTGACGATTTCCTGACATTGCTGCATGAGTGTCGCACCTTTGAGCAGATGATTTTTCAAAGTGTGGCAAAGCGATCTCGTGGATTAGAGTCTTTTATCCGCAACCGGGAAAAAATGGCAGCTTTGGGTACTTTAGCAGCTGGACTGGCACACGAACTGAATAATCCCGCCGCCGCATTGGTTCGTGCTTTACAAGATATCACCCCAGCAATCATAGAATTGCAACACATGAATTTAGTCGTTGGGCAACACCAAATTGATGAAGCACATACTCAAGAATGGCTCAAAGCACGAGATGAGGGGTATGAGGCAATTCTCCACAAACGGATTGATCTGATGAGTTTGAACGAGCGCGAAGACAAAATGCTCAATTGGTTGGAAGATTATGGCGTGAAGGATGCCTGGAAACTGGCTCAACCTCTAGCTGAAAGCGGCATCAAAATTGAAACTCTCGAAAAATTAACAAACCAATGGCGGGATGAATTAACTCAAATGCGTGACATTGGGCTGCGTTGGTTGGCACTTTCGTTTGAAGTAATGTCAATGACCACCAGTGGGTTGCATGGTGCAGAACGCATTGCCCAATTAGTGCAGTCGATGAAGTCTTATTCCCATTTAGATCAGGGCGTGCGACAACTAGTAGATATACATCAAGGGCTAGAGGATACACTACGATTATTCTCCTACAAACTGAAGCACGGCGTAGAAATCCACCGCTCCTACGCTCCGTTAATTCCCAAAATCTGGGCTTATGGAAGTGAATTAAATCAGGTATGGACAAATTTAATTGATAATGCCATTGATGCAATGGAAAATAAAGGGGAGCTTGAAATTGTTACTATTCTCCACAGCGATCGCATCGAAGTACAAATCATAGATTCAGGCTCAGGTATCCCACCAGAAATCCAATCACGAATTTTTGAACCATTTTTTACAACAAAGCCAGTTGGAAAAGGCTCAGGATTAGGCTTAGAAGTGGTGCGACGAATTGTCGAAATTCGCCATCAAGGAACAATAATGCTGGCATCTAAACCAGGTAAAACTCAATTTACTGTTTGTTTACCTAATTCCGAGAGAAGGCTCCCGCCATAATCTTTGATTTGGCGGCGAGATGAATCGAGGGCTAAAAACGAAACACCCCAAAACCCCCTCAAACCGCAGGTTTGACAAGGCAAGGGGTAGTTGAGTTTTTAGCAAAATACGTGATATTTTTACGTCAAACTGCATGACGTAAAGATGCTGGTATTTGAGGTAGATATAGCGTAGCTGACACCAAGGGCAAACTAAACAGTTTAGTTTAAAAATAAGGAGAATTGGAAAATTGTTAACAAGTTGAGCAAAAAGATGTTAACAAGTTTATCCTAGAGTTAGTGTAAGCTGTTAACAACTTTATGACTGATCCAATAGCTAAGGGGGGACGCGGACATAAAGCCCCATACTCAACCACCCATGTCAGAATTGCTCAAGGAATCAAACCAATTGTTGAAAGACTGAGCGCCGTATATCGTCAAAAATTTCTAGGCGATTTAAACCCAGACACAAACGAGGCAACCGAAATACTAGAGCGTGTAGAAGCGGCGTTATCACCAGTCGTATCGACCGTTGAGGATAAAGAGCAAGTTTGCGAACGCTACTTGGCATCGTTGCAGCTAGAGGAGCAATCACTTGAGTACAAAAAAGCAAAGCAGCATATTGAGGCATTTATTCAAGAGTTACATTGGGAGCGATTGTCACTGACTCCATCTAAGAAGAAGATGAATGTTGAAGCATTGCGACTATTGCGTCACGAGTTTAAAAACAATTGGCTGAGGTTCTTTGAAGCAATCTCAATTGAGCCTGGATATTTTCTGACTTTTGAAGAATTATTACAAACTTTAGAGCAAGAAATGGCTATAGCGTATGGGGATTTAGAATCTCATGAAAAGGATTTTCTTCGTGGTTGGGATGAGGTTTATAGCAGAGCTTGTACTGAGGCTGACCGACGAAAACACGGGGCAAGTCCTAACTTGAACTGGCTTGAGCAGTAGTGGCTGTACTCATGTATGAATTAGCAAGTCTATTAGAAGTACGACTTTGGGAACTAAATGAAAATCTAGAGTTAACTACTGAAGATATGTTTGATATTCTCTGTCAAGAATACCACTTGAAAGCTGATTTTATAGAAAAAACACTAAGTTGTAAATGTCCATTTGCATTAACTAGCTTCTTGAAAGAATTACAGAACTTAGAGATTGCTAATTATTTAGAATATTGAAGACAATGAAAGATGAAATATACCGAAAAGTGTTACTTTAATTTAGATTTGTGCTAGTACAAATAGCAAAAATTAGCAAACCTAAATAAATCAACAAGAGACTGCCTAAATATCAAAAAAGAGGATAAAAATTAGAAATGGATATTAAGAGTGGAAACTATATTGGTTTTAAAAATTGGTCAAAGCTAGTTGTATCTTGGCCATGTATACCTCCAATAATTTCAATTAAAATTGACCAAGAGCGTAGTTGCGTTTGGTTTGATGTAGGTGGTGAAAATCGTCCTCTTGTTAGGTACGATATTTTTTCTAACATGGGTGGTTGGGAAAGTGGTCATCAGGCTAATGCTGCTGCTAATCCATCAGCTTTTTCACTAGAAGAAGCAACATATTTATATAACCAACTGATTACTGGCAAGATGAATCATGAAGTCAAGTCAATTTTGACTCTTGTTGCACTTGCTAAAAAACGTGAAAACAGTCCTTAATCGTGTTTGCCTATGGTGACTAAATATTAATCAAGGAAGTTTAGCTAATTTCTTAGTTGTTGTAGTTCTAGGCACTGCCTCTAAATCAATTGTGGCAAGTTGTGATATTTTTTAATATCAAGAAAGCAATGAGTGAATATCAATATTACGAATTTCAAGCACTAGACAAACCCTTAACTGCATTAGAACAAACATATATTAGTAGTTTTTCAAGCCGTGTACAGCTAACATCGAGAAGTGCAATTTTTACTTATAGCTTTGGTGATTTTCGTGGCGAACCCAAGGAACTTCTAGATAAATGCTTTGATATCATGCTATACATGGCGAATTGGGGAACTAGACAATTAGTATTTCGTCTGCCAAAATCGTTAGTTAACTCATCAATTTTTCAACCTTACTGTCTTCCTGAGCAAATTACTGTAGCTACGACATCAAATTCTGTAATTCTAGATATAAATATTGATGATGAAGAATACAGAGATTGGATAGAGGGTGAAGGATGGTTAACTAAGTTAGCGCAAATTCGGGATGACATTTTACAAGGTGATTTGAGAGCTTTATATCTTGCGTGGTTAAAAGCGAGCTCAATTTTAATAGATGAAGAGTCAGAAGATTGTCTTGAACCACCTGTGCCTGCAAAGTTAAAAAACCTACCTGCCCATCTTAAAACTTTTATCGAATTTTTTGATATCGACCAGGATTTGGTTGCAGGTGCAGCAGAGCTAAATACTTCACAAAAATCGGAAATTGAACCACTAGAAGAATGGATTTATGCTTTATCCGCCAAAGAAAAAGATAAGTTTCTCCTCAAAGTAGTTGAGGGCGATCCTAATGTTAGGCTTCAGCTACTCAACAGACTAAGAGAACTATTTAAAAGTCCAGAAAATGCTAGTAGTGTTAATATTCACAGACGGACTTTTTCAGAATTAGTAGAAATTTCTCAACAGCAATCCCAACGCCGTCATGAACAGGAATTACTAGTGGCACAACAGATAAAAAAGTGTAAATTAGAAGCACTAGCTCTCAAAGAAGAATCTGTATGGTTAGAGGTATATAGATTAATCGAGATTAAGCAAGCTAAACAGTATGAAAAAGCAGTAGGATATTTAGTTGATTTGCGAGATGTAGCTGAATATCAAGATAAATTAGATGAGTTTAAAGCTTGTATCCAAAAGATACAGAAAGATTACAGTAGTCGTTCTGGTTTACTATCTCGGCTCAAAAAAGCTGGATTATTCAAACTTTGAAAATGAAATAATCTTTGCAGTAACTAATCAACAAGTCAATGCTTTTTAATGCGCCTGTAGATATTACGCTGCCCTTGTGAGTACCATTATTTTGATTTAATGACGATGGAACAAAGTCTCCAGATAAACTTGTGCCACTCGGCGGTCGCCATCAGCATTCTGTAGCAGAAACAGTGAGACAGCAGCCGTTAATACCCGGTTCTCATCCCAACCAGGGTGCTGTTGTAAATAATCTTGGAGGCACTCATGCAGGGTTTCGGGAATTTCGGTGAAGATGCTAACTGTTGTATTCATACGGTGAGAATGGGAGCAAGCGAATTAGGACAACTAGCTTTGAGTGAAGTAGCTAAAGGCTGTTTCCAAATATTCTTCAAATACTGAACCAAGTTTCTACATTTGGTTTTTACAGCTTACAGAACTATAAAAGCTAGTCGAATTATTGTGCCGCTAAAAGGGGTGGGTTTGTCAATGCTACGAAATATTAAGCCCAGGTACAGAAAGAATCAATATTTACGACAGAATTAGGGATAGAGATATATTTTTGTTACTTTGCTTCATAAAAACTCAGTAACTGCTCTGATAGGCCAAGAGGAAATGAAATCCCCAGCCATGCAACCAAAGCCTACAAGCCTGTCGAACTGCTGTGGAAAATCACTCTTACATCTGTGGAAAAGCTGTGGAATGATTGCGGAAAAGTTAGGCTAATGATAAGAATTGCAAAAAACAAAGAAACTGTAGACTGCGGTAAGATGTGTAACTTAGTGCTGTTTGAGCTAATAAGGTAGTTATTCAGCTTTCACAAAAAAGTTATGTCTCAAGTTGTGATTGTTGGGGCAGGGCCTACTGGGGCAACGTTAGCAGTTTTGTTTGCCAAACGCGGCATTGAAGTTAAATTAGTTGAAGCATCGCGTAACTTCCACCGCATTTTTCGCGGTGAAGGGTTAATGCCAAGCGGATTAGATGCGCTGGCACAAATGGGACTGTTGCCCATCTTGGAAAGTATTCCTCATCGTGCGTTAGATGCTTGGGAGTTTTTCATCGACAATCAGTTTTTGTTTCGCGCCCAGGAACCATTTCAAACTGGTGAGAGGTCAACAACGCTTGTCTCACAGCCATCTCTACTGGAAGCTCTCATCGCCGAAGCAACCAACTATTCTAATTTCGAGTTCATACAAGGTGTGAGTGTAAAAGACTTGTTATGGAATGAGCAACGGGTGGGAGGTGTAAAACTTAGTGATGAGCGTAATATTGATGCTGACTTAGTTATCGGTGCAGATGGTCGTAATTCTGTTGTTCGACAACGAGCGAATTTATCTTTGGAGCATTATTCTAAAACTTTTGATGTTCTCTGGTTCAAATTAGCAAGTAGTTCTGATGTTGGATTGGAGAGTATATTTTATTCAATTGTGAATGTTACTCATGCGTTTGGTTTGTTCCAGGGAGCAGAAGGGAATCTACAATTAGGTTGGTCGCTGGGTGAGGGTGCTGGCAGTGATTGGCGGCAAGTTGATTGGCCTAAGATGCTAGTGTCAGTATCCCCTCCTGGTATAGCAGAACAGATAAAGCAAAATCAGCACACCATTGAGCGACCAGTACTGTTGTCGGTGGTAGTCGGGCGTTGTCCACGCTGGTACGTGCCAGGATTATTACTTTTGGGAGATGCAGCTCATCCGATGTCACCCATTCGCGCCCAGGGAATCAACATGGCTTTACGAGATGTGATTGTTGCCGCCAACCATTTAGTCCCTGTCTTGCTCTCGACGAAGTTGCAGCAGTCCAATATTGATGCAGTTTTACCTGAAATTCAAGCACAAAGGGAGCCAGAGATTGTGCGTGTGCAGCGACTTCAAGCTCAAGAAGCAGGACAAGCTGAACTATTAGGCAAAAGTGCATTACTGCGATGGGCAATCAGTAAGCTACCGCCTGTGCTACGACAATTTATTCGCCAGTCTTGGCTATTGCGGCAGATTCAGTTGCGTCAAGGAATCAAGCCGTTAGAGTTAACTGTTTAGTTATCTAAGGATTTTAATTGTGTACGCTCAACTACTGGCATATTTGAGAACTCGTTCCCATTCCCAACGCCATGCGGTCTCGACTGTTATTTCTTTGCCGTTAGTAAACTTGATAAATTCTGCACCGTCATCATAAAACACATCAGCAACTATTCGATTGCGTACATCGTAACCCCAGATTTTCTCTGCTGTCTTCCACCACCTCTGTCCAGGCGATTCTAGCATTGGTAACTCTAAATACTCATCACGCCAGACCATCGGCTTCCATTGTTCTTGCAATGCCCTAACCAAAATCCGGTTGGGAAACATTTCTTTGTTATTTTCATGTAGCCACAGCATATAGCTGATAGAACTTCTGAGTGCATCTTCTAAGTCGTATGTACAAGCTTCAAGCGCATTTTGAACTTCTTCGTTTGAGAAATTAACACCCAGAGTGGCTAACGCTCGTTCGTAGATTTTGAATATTTCGTACTCTATCGAGTCTTGTTCCCAGAACCACACCCCTTAAGCCTCCTATGAGCTAACGCACTTCAAACGTTTTTGGGTTTTTCTACCTTAATTATGAATAGTTAAGGCTTGCTCTTGTATTCAGTTATATGTTTGCTGAGTAGTTAAAAGAGTTTCTTTCTCTTGACGAGTTTGTAAATCCATAATCAAATTATGGTTAATCAGTGATTTAGCAATCTCATCAGCAACTCAGAACACTGTTATGAGCCAGGGTATCTATCCACCGGACTGGAAACAAATTGCCACAGCACTCAAAGATGCTTGTAATTGGCGTTGTACTCGGTGCGATCGCTTATGCTTGCGTCCTGAAGAAAAAGCACCTCATTTAACTTTTTCTGAGCGCAAAGCTTACACACTGCAAGTACACCATTGGAATCGAGATCCGTCTGATAATCGCCTGGAAAACTTAGTTTGCCTATGCAGTGGCTGCCACCTTTATTATCATCGTTTTGGACGCGGCAACGTTTCGCCTGGGCAGTTGTCATTGTTTGAGAAAAAAGTCTATTAATTAATCAGCAGCCAGAGTTTAGTGATATGTGATCGCTCTCTCCAAAGACAGCAAAGTGCTATGTACTCAGTGTTAAGTAGTGATTTAGAACTGTTCACTAATAACTAATAACTGTTGAGAACTAAGTATAAACTTGTCGTTTCAAGAATACAACTGTCATATTTTCTAAATCTCCTGCTAATTTTGGCTTCTAGATTATTCACTTTTTAGAGTTCACACCAACTAATGGCAAGCAAAGAAATTCAAGTCCAAGAATACACAGTCCGAGCGCACAAACGACTGATACACACGCGCACATTCAACTTCGTCTGCAAACAGTGCGAACAAACAACTTCTCGTGAGACGTATGGCCCACGCCCTTTATACTGCGAAACCTGTCGTCCTCCAGGGCCGCCGAAGAAATCCTCTGTGGCTACACCTGCTAAGAAAGGTAAGCCCAGGGCTAAAGTTTATCGAAGTGATGTGGATTTTCAAAAGTCTTCGTGAGGCGATCTCTGTTTTTAGAGAAAGAGAGAAAGAATGTCCCTCCAGCCAGATAGCGTAGGCATCTACTTACGAGAAATCTCTAAATATCCAATGCTGACACCAGAGCAAGAGATTACTTTGGCGCGACAGGTGCAGCAGATGATGGTAATAAATCAACACAAAGAAGCTCTCGAATTGCGGTTACATCATCAGCCAGCCTTGTCAGAACTAGCTGCTGATCTGGGAAAAAGCGAAACTGAAGTATCCCAGATTCTGCGGTTAGGACAGAAAGCCAAAGAAAAGATGATTGCGGCTAATCTACGGCTTGTGGTGGCAATCGCCAAAAAGCATCGGTGGAGTCATCTAGAATTTCTGGATTTAGTACAAGAAGGGTCGATAGGATTGCAAAAAGCAGTTGAGAAATTTGACCCAAATCGCGGGTACAAGTTCTCAACCTGTGCGTATTGGTGGATTCGACAGGAAATTACAAAGGCAATAGCTAATAAATCGACCACGATCAGAACGCCAAGCCAAATGAAAGATCGCTTGATTAAACTTAAAAAAGTACAGCGAGACTTGACGAGAATGTTGGGGCGATATCCTACAATTGCAGAGATAGCAGAAACTGTTGAACTTCAGCCAATGCAAGTGAGAGAATGTTTGATAGCTTTTCGTCAACCGCTATCTTTAGATCGGCCGATGGGGCAAGAGGATGAAGTTAACTTTTTGGAGATTCTGCCTGCCGATAGCACTTCCCCAGATGAGTACCTAGACGAAGGATTTCTGCGGCAAGAATTGGCGAATTCTTTGATAACGCTTAAGCCAATACAAAAACAAGTGCTGATGTTTCGCTTTGGTTTGGGTAGTGTTGACAAGCTGACAACGAAACAAATTGCTCAGAAGCTCAACATTAAAGAATCGAAAGTCAGGACAGCTCAGAATCGAGCAATAAAAGTGTTGCATGGCAGCCAGTCGCAGATGCGAGAGTACTTGGTTTGATGTGCTGAGTTTAACAGTATTTCAATGTGCATTATGATGCGTTAAAATTTCAGGCTAATTATCGTGGTTGCGTTAAAATTTGCACAGAGGGGTAGTGGCGATTTATTAGCTCAAGATGATTACCAAGTAAGAAATGGACTTGTTTGACCAACATCTCAAAAAAATCGAAGAAACTGAAGCACCATTAGCGGCACGGATGCGTCCTTTGACACTAGAGCAATTTGTTGGTCAAGATCATATTATTGGCCCAGGGAGGTTATTACGACGTGCCATTAGTTTAGACCAACTATCGTCAGTAATTTTCTACGGCCCACCAGGGACAGGAAAAACGACATTGGCAAGAGTGATAGCGAATACAACGATCGCCCATTTTATTGCGATTAATGCGGTATTGTCAGGAGTTAAAGAAATTCGTGCTGCGATAGAAACGGCACAGCAACAGCGAAAAATGTACTCTTCACGGACGATTTTGTTTGTAGATGAGGTTCATCGTTTTAACAAGTCCCAGCAAGATGCACTGTTGCCTTGGGTAGAGAATGGAACGGTAATTTTAATTGGTGCTACTACAGAAAATCCATACTTTGAAGTTAATAAAGCATTAGTGAGTCGTTCGCGGATTTTTCAATTAAAGCAATTAAACGACCAAGATTTGTACAAAATTGTTCAGCAAACGCTAACTGACAGCGAACGCGGTTATGGAAAGCTATTAGTAGAATTTGAGGATAAAGCGTTAGAACACTTGGTAAACGTCGCCAATGGGGATGCTCGTTCATTATTGAACGCCTTGGAATTAGCTGTGGAGACAACGCCAGCCAACGCACAAGGAGTTATACAGATTAGTTTGGCAGTAGCGGAAGAGTCAATTCAACAGCGTGCCGTGTTGTATGATAAAGAAGGTGATGTCCACTTTGATACAATCAGTGCGTTTATCAAAAGCTTGCGAGGTTCTGACCCGGATGCGGCACTGTACTGGTTGGCGAAAATGGTTTATGCGGGAGAAGACCCCAGGTTTATATTTCGCCGGATGTTAATTTTAGCGAGTGAAGATGTAGGGTTAGCTGACCCCAACGCGATTGTCGTTGTCAATGCTTGCAATGAAGCTTATGACAGAGTGGGGATGCCAGAAGGACGTTATCATTTAGCACAAGCAGCCCTATATTTAGCAACTGCGCCGAAGTCAAACAGCATCATGGGCTTTTTTGATGCACTAGCATCAGTAGAGCAAGAAAAAGAGAAAGAAGTACCGAATCATTTGAAGGATGCGAATCGAGATAAGAAAGGATTTGGACATGGGCAAGGTTATCTTTACCCTCACGCATACCGAGATCACTGGGTAGCACAACAATATTTACCAGCCAGTCTGCAAGGGCAAGTATTCTATCAACCATCAGCCCAAGGCAAAGAAAAAGAAATTAGCACCCAAGTCTTGCGTCGTCGAGAAGCCCAACTAGCTGCATTAATGGAAGATAGTTCTGTTGCACCATTAGAGATCCTGACTTATGGAAGTAGTGACAAAGCTAGTGAGCGTTGGTTGCAGCGAGTACTTTCGCAAGTAGGTACTCAGTTAGCAAACGTTAGAGAACGGATTTTTGATTTAGCAAAATTGCAACGGCATCATTTAGTGTTAGATATTAACGCTGGCACAGGTTTACTGACTTGGGAAGCAATTCGGCAAGTTCCAGAAGGTGGAGTATATGCTTGTGTTCGCACAAATACAGATGCTAATGCGCTACAAGAGCAAGCAGCAGCACTACCCCACCTGATGCGTCCGGTCATTTTGACTGTGCCAATCTCCCAACTACCTGCGGTATTAGTCCAGGAAGCAGCAAATGTACAATTCGATTGCATCATGGGGCGAAATGCCTTGATGACGGAGCCTGAAAAATTACAAGCTGCCCAAACTTTATCTCAACTAATACCATCAGGGGGAAAGCTGGTACTTGCTGAGACTGTACCACGTTACACTCAAAGGTTATATCGCTTACTTCAGCCACGCTTGGTAGATGCTTCACTGTACAAACGATTAGTTGACGCAGAAGAAGCAATGTACGCTAATCAATCAGACCCCATGCTTAACTGGGATGCAGATGACTTACGTGATGCTTTTGTATCAACAGGGTTGACAGTAGATATTGTAGTTGAACAAAATTCAACGCAAATGCACATCAGTAATGCTTTTCTGGAGCGTTTGTTTGCTAATAAAGGAAATCAACCGAGTTATGCACAACGTGTGGGAGAAAAACTCACATTGGAAGAATTAGAAAAGCTCAAAGCAGCTTTCACCCAGTACTTGCTGAACCAGACATTTGACTGGCAAAGTGTGATCGTTTTTCTCAAGGCTTATAAAGCTTAATTTCTTATAAACATGTCGGATTTTAAAATTCGACATTTTATTTGATGTAGAGATTGATATTTGCTAAAACTTAAAATCAATCAAACAAAGAATGAATGTATGATATTTGCCTAAAGACGTGAACGTTAAGGCAATTATTGTAAATCAATCCCATAGTTATGTATGGCGAGGTTTTTGATGGCACAAGTAGTTATTGCGGTTTTGGCGAATGCTGGTGGTGTCGGTAAAAGTACTTTATCTGTACATCTAGCTTATGAAGTTAGTAAGCGTAAACACAAGGTAGCATTGCTAGATTTAGATCCACAGAGATCGCTTGATGTTTTTTGTGGTTTAGAAGCAGCCGATGCAGAAAACACAATGGTTAAAGTTTTAGCAAAGGATTTTAAGGGGGACTGGGTTTTAGAATCAGCATGGGATGAGGCAAGAATAGAAGTTTGTCAAGGACATCCATTACTAGCGGATACAGGCAATGATTTAGTAATTCGTAAACGAGGAGAATATACCTTAGCGGATAGACTGCACAAATATCCTTTACCCCATGATGTGGTAATTATAGATTGTCCAGCTACTTTGGGAATGCTGAATGTAAATGCTTTAGCAGCCGCCACTCATCTTTTAGTGCCGATACAGCTTGAAATGAAGGCGATTTCAGGTGCCGCAGAGTTAGTTGAATGGTGTATCAATACATCTGAAGAACTACAGTTAGATCCTAAGCCTTCTATCATGGGTTTCGTGCCAAGTATGTATGATGAGGCGATAGCAATGCACAGGCAGTACTACTCACAACTGCCAGCAATTGCAGAACAATTAAATGTTAAATTGTATCCAAAAATTCGTAGTTCTAATGAGTTTAAAAATGCCAGCGCACATGGATTACCTCTGCATAAATATCGAAATAAACATCCAGCTTGTAAAGATTTTAAGCAAATTGCAGATGATGTGGTTGAATTAATCAAAAGTAAGTGAGGAACTTCTATGCCGAAAGCACTACCACAAATAGGGGAAAAATTCAAAGGGGCAGTTCAAAAAACCGAGCAAGAAAAAAAAATTGCTCAATTGCAAGCAGAAGTAGAACAGCTAAGAATCAAGCAAGCTCCTGAACTTGAGAACGAGTTACAGTTATTGCGAGAAAAACTGCGGAATCATTCTGGAGAAGTGGAAATTGATCTGGAATTAATTGATCCTAATCCCAATCAACCAAGACAAACAATTACTGTAGAATCAATTCAAGCAAAAGCACGACTATTAAAAAAACACGGGCAGATTACTCCTATCATTCTTGTAGCCCAAAAAAATGGGCGTTACATACTGCTTGATGGGCAACTGCGTACTGAAGGGGCAAAGCTATTAGGATGGAAGTCTATCCGGGCTGTTATTGTTCCAATGCCCAAAGATTTAACACAATCATCTCTCATTACTTTTCTCGGATTTGAAGACTTAAACCCCTTAGACAAAGCTGAAGCTATTGTTCAAGAACTAAATAAAGCAACAGAATTGGATTTAGAAGAAATTTCTACAGTACTAGCAACTGTGCTTAAACGTATAGAACGTGATGGGAAGAGTAAAGAGTTGACAAAATTAGTTGCTTTGGACTTAGAGCAACAAAAGTTAGGATTAGAAACTTTAAATGTAATAGGTGAAGAACAAAGTTTGTTTTTAGGATTGTTAGAGTTAGGATTGAACCCTGCTTCAGTAAAATCTAATCTTTTACCGATGCTGTTCCTACCTGATGATTTAAAAAAGGCAATTCGCTATAACGGATTGAAAGGGGCGCACGCTTTGGCACTAGCAACTTTATCTGCAAAAGCTTTAGACATATCTGAAGAAAAGGCTCAAAAAGAACGAACTAAAATCACAGAAAAAGTTTTAGCAGAAAATCTTACAGTACCAGAAACACGCGAACTTATTAAGCAAGTTAAAGCTAAATACTTAACAACAACAAAATCAGAATCCAAAGAAGTCAAATCTATAATTCAAAAAATCAGTAATTTATCAGAAACATCATTAATTCAGGCAAGTACTGAGCAGCTTCAAGAACTAAAAATAATTTTGCAAAAAAAATTAGCTGAAATAGAGAACCTAAGCCAGCATCAAGCTTAACAGTGTAGAGATAGAGTGATTGCTCAATTTGTGGATAAAGAAACGTGCCAATAACTTTTAGAAGGAGTGATTGATCGCTCAAAGTCTCTCGTTAAGCGAAATTAGTTGCTAAATCCAAGTAATAGATCAGCAGTCAAAAACAGACTCAGCGATATCATTAAAAGTAGATAGCAGCAATCCCTTCACTGTGGAAGGGATGATAGTACTATCGAACTTAAGAATAAATTGGCAGACATAGCCACCCATTAATAATGCCAAAGTTAACCTGTTTAACTGCACAGCTAACTGTACTAACAGCCCTGAGCCTGACAAGTTGCAGTACCACTAGTGTTGAGCAGTACGAAGCGACAGCACTTACCAGTTATATCTGGCAAGTAAAGTATGCCAATAATTTAACTAATGCACCACAGCCAAGGATTGAAAGCTTTGGCACTGCATCAGTACTGAATCGGAATGGATTGAAACCAGCAGGAGCAGTTATTGGCCCCGACGATCAAGGACTATGGTGGCCAATTGTGCCACTACGCCCAAGCATTGATGAAGTAGAACAACGCAAAAAACCTCAAGAAGAAGCAGGCAAACCAGAACTACAGAAAACGGTAAAATATCAAATTACTTATGGAGCAGGTGAGCAACAGAAAACACTGCCTACAAACTATGATGTTTATCGGCAGGTAGTGAAGGCTTACCCGTTCCGAATTCCGTTGGAGTTAACTTTCGGATTAAATGATGACTCGGTAGAAAAGGCTGAACCAGTTGGCAAGTAATAATCTGATAAGCCTTAACTGCTGCTTATATTGGCAAATAATATTCTGTGAAGCATAAGGGAAACTTTCTTGTGTATCCCTAAAGTTTGCCATCACGCAATAATTTGTGCGCCATATCACCTATCAAGAGCAGAGTGTAGGGTATAGGGGGTAGGGTGTAGTGAAAGCAGCAGAAAATCCTCACGGCAGTTAGTTATTTTTCTGTGAACTCTAGCAACTTTCTTTCGAGCTTTAACACGGTTGTTAGAACCTTTCTGCTTCTTAGATAGTTGCCGTTGTTTAAGTTTTAAATTCTTCTCATGCTTATTGAGTATTTTAGGATTGTCAAACTTTGAACCATCACTGGTAACAGCAAAGTGGGTTAATCCCAAGTCAATACCTATCGCTTTACCTTCTGTATTTAATTCTGGTTTTTCTTTACCATCATCAAAAAGAATAGCCGCAAAGTATTGATTAGAGAAGTTTTTGGATATGGTTACAGTCTTAACTTTCCCTTCAATGGGTCTATGAATGATTGCTGTTACATCTCCTATTTTTGGAAGACCTACAGAATTATCAGCAATTTTGACATTTTGAGGATATTGTATTGACTGCTTACCATGTTAGCAACTGCCGTCGGGAAACTGTCGTCAACTCACGCGCAATTCATCTCAACACTTCCGCTATCGCGGTAAGTGTGAGGCTTCTTGCTGTTCAAGCTAAAATTATTTGTTCCCCAAATCAATTTTTTAAAATTACTAAAAATCAGTACCGTTAATAAAAAATCCAAAACTACAAATAGGGGTCAAATGGGGGTCATATAACCCCCAACAATTAAAATTCACAGATGGGGGCTAAATGGGGGTCATATAGGTTACATTTGACCCCCATTTAGGGTATCCTCAAAAAGCCCTGATTTTATGCCGCAATTAACATCAATGACTTTTTTGAATTGGAGCAAAGCAACATGACGAATGTCCACGCACTGCAAAAAATTTTTCCAGCCGGCTTTGACAATGGCTACGGTAGCTTGAAGCTGTTAGTCGATGGCTTTGAGGTGGTGAGAGTTCCTAGCTACATTTCCACAGCAGATATGGAAGACGTTCCAGGTAGAGTCGAATTTGATGGGACAGCATACACAGTTGGAGAATCTGCATTCCGAGCCGGAGATCATTTTGAACGCAACACTGATAGCAATGATAATAAGGTAAAGAATGCCCTGAGAACGCTATTGGGAGCATTAGCACATTTGCCACACCGCAAAGCTTGGCATTTAAAGTTAGTCGTCAGCTTGCATGATGTCGCTCTAGCAAAAGACTTAACCCAAGTACTCAATGGAGAATACCACGCTGTCCTGGCTGGCAAACCCTCAGAGGTAAAAGTAGAAGTCCTGAAAGTTGTTCCCGAAGGAATGGGGGCATTGTTTGGCCAAGCATTACCGAAGAAATTAACAGTTATCGACTTTGGTAATGGCACAACACTGTATTCTCGATACACCCAAGGCAAGCGGGAAGTACACACTCCTTACCCTGTGGGTGTAGAAGTTCTCATCGATGAAATTGCCCAGAAAATGAAACATCTCAATGGTGGCAAGCTAGGAGATCCATCGAAAGTACGGTATGCCCTGGAGATGGGACACACCAGATATAGCCGTGACATTGATATTAAAGATGTGTACACAGCTTGTTTTAAAGATTGGTATGAGAAGTATTTGAAAAAAGTAGTGGGTATGGCGTTGGATGCCAAACACCAAGGTGATGAAATCTGGGCAATTGGTGGTGGCTGTCTATTGCCAGGGTTTAAAAAGCTTTTAGAGAAAAATGGGTTTAAAGTCCTGGACAATCCAGTAGAGGCTAATGCTGCGGGATTACTAGAAATGGCAAAAGCGATAGTCAACAAAAATGCTTAAAAAACTAGCAGGAAAAAACCATGCTCAATAATCAAGATGATGTTTCAGATAAAGTACGCATTAGAAATAGTTATCGTCAACGCATAATAGCAGAGGCAAAACAATTAGATAAAAGCTATTTGGAGACGCTTCACTTTATGATTGATTGCTATTTTGCATTTAAAAAAGGAGTGTTAACTACACAGCAACCAATAGCTTATACGTCCGATTTCAACGGAATAGAGCTTAATTCGGGAGATTCCCAACAGTCTATTACTGTATCGACCTACTCTGAACAAGAAGATACTGAGGGTAAAACATTCAGCCTGGATTTTGAGTTGTAAAGTTGGGAAGTAGTAAAAGATATCTAATTTTGTGCTTATCGACGAAACAAATTCAAGTCAGTGACAGCACCTAAACTACTAGAGGAAACTAAAAGAGCATATTTCGCCAATACACCTTGAGTGTAACGTGGGGCTGGGGGTTGCCAATTGGCACGGCGACGGGCTAATTCTTCATCAGGAACATTTAGCTGCAATAGCCGTGATGGTGCATCAATGGTGATGCTATCACCTTCTTCGACTAAGGCGATCGCTCCACCCACAGCTGCTTCTGGTGCAACGTGACCAACTACCATCCCATAAGTCCCACCGGAGAAACGTCCATCGGTAATTAACCCCACAGAATCACCCAAACCCGCACCAATAATTGCCGAGGTAGGCGCTAACATTTCCCGCATTCCTGGGCCGCCTTTGGGGCCTTCGTAACGAATCACAATCACATCACCAGCTTGAATTTTGCTTGCTAAAATCGCATCTAAACAAGATTCTTCCGATTCAAATACTCTGGCGGGGCCAGTGATGACTGGTTTTTTCACCCCGGTAATTTTAGCCACAGCGCCTTCAGTAGCCAAATTACCTTTAAGAACTGCCAAGTGACCTTGAGCATACATCGGTTTATCCCAAGGACGAATTACATCTTGGTCAGAGCTGGGTTCATTCGGCACATCGGCAAGTACTTCGGCGATGGTTTGACCAGTGATGGTAATACAGTCACCATGTAGCAAATCATGTACCAGCAGCATTTTCATGACTTGGGGAATACCGCCAGCTTTGTGTAAATCTGTAGCTACATATTTACCACTGGGTTTTAAATCGCACAATACAGGCACGCGACCACGGATAATTTCAAAGTCGTCGATGGTTAATTCCACACCAGCCGCACGGGCGATCGCCAAAAAATGCAATACTGCATTTGTAGAACCACCAACCGCCATAATTACTGAAATAGCATTTTCTATAGATTTGCGGGTGATAATCTGGCGCGGTAATAATTGCTTACGAATAGCTTCGACTAACACAAACGCCGATTTTTCCGTACTGTCGGCTTTTTCGGCATCTTCGGCAGCCATTGTGGAAGAATAAGGTAAACTCATCCCCATTGCTTCAAATGCCGAAGACATGGTGTTAGCTGTGTACATCCCACCACAGGAACCCGCACCCGGACAAGCGTTTTGTTCAACGGCTGTTAATTCAGCTTCGTCAATTCTGCCAGCACTGTATTGTCCCACCGCTTCAAAGGAACTGACTACAGTTAAATCACGACCGTTGTAGTGTCCGGGTTTGATTGTACCACCGTAGACAAAAATCGCGGGAATATTCATCCGGGCAATCGCCAGCATTGCGCCTGGCATATTTTTATCACAACCACCAATTGCCAATACGCCATCCATACTTTGTCCAGTACAAGCAGTTTCAATGGAATCGGCAATCACTTCTCTCGACACCAGGGAATATTTCATCCCTTCTGTTCCCATTGAAATCCCATCACTGATAGTAATTGTCCCGAAGATTTGCGGCATTGCTCCAGCAACTTTAATACCAGCTTCTGCCCTTTGTGCCAATTTATTTATCCCCATATTGCAAGGGGTAATAGTGCTGTAACCATTGGCAATACCGACAATTGCCTTGTTAAAATCGGCATCTTCAAACCCAACAGCCCGGAGCATCGCTCGATTTGGCGATCGCTGTACACCCTGTGTTACAATCCGGCTTCTCAAATTCTCTGACATTGTTGTTTTATTCATTACTCAAAGCTGGAACAAATCTCTGTATGAGTATGATATGTAGATATTTTTGAGATGTCCAATATATATTTATTAGTAATTAAGACTTATAAAATATTAAAAAAGATGGAATTAAGGCACTTGCGTTACTTTATTGCTGTAGCTGAGGAACTACATTTCACTAAAGCTGCTCAGAGATTGCATATAGCTCAACCGCCTCTGAGCCAACAACTCCAGCAACTAGAAGCAGAAATAGGAGTAAAGCTGTTTCATCGCAAGACTAAACGACAAGTACAGCTAACAGAAGCCGGCAAAGTTTTTCTACAAGAGGCTTATGGATTACTTCAGCAATTAGAAACAGCAGTAGCACTGACTCAAAGAATTGGAAAAGGGCAAACAGGTCAACTGAGAATAGGATTTACTAGTTTGGCAATTTACGATCTGTTACCCTTGATTTTGCGAGAATTTCGCCAGCAATTTTTAGAAGTAGAATTAGTTTTACTAGAGCTAACCACCAGTCAACAGGAGCAAGCACTCAAAGATTCCCGAATTCATCTGGGTTTTGCTCATCCACCATTAGTGGATAACACTTTATCTTATAGTTGCATTCAAAGTGAAAGCCTAGTCGTAGCTTTGCCTTCGACTCATTCATTGGCTCAAAAAGAACATATTTCAGTGGAATCGCTATTAAGTGAACCCTTAATCATGTTTCCTCGCTATCTAGCACCAGGACTTTACGATCTAGTTATGGGTCTTTTTCAGAAAGGAGACTTCAAACCTCACATTGTTCAGGAGGCGATTCAAATGCAAACAATTATTGGATTAGTATCGGCGCAAATTGGTGTGGCAATCGTACCATTTTCTCTACACAACCTTCAAAGGTCTGGTGTAGTTTATCGTTTTATAGTAGGACAAGTACCTGTAATCGAAACTGCTTTGATTTGGCAGCAAGATAGTTTAACAGCCATTGCAGAGAATTTTTTACAGTTTACTCAAAAGTTTATTGATGAGAACTTGCAAATCTAATTCATCAACCATTGTTGGCATGAAGCCAGATTAGACAAAATGATTCAAACAAGTTACTAAGTCTAATTATTTAAATTAGTTGAGTTGCTCCTTCTAGAAATTCTTGTAGCGTTCGCAAAGTGCGCTCTGTGGAATCAATAAATACTACTTGAATACGAGCTTCAACAGCAACTAAGGAATTCCCTTCTTTGATCACCTCAATTGACTGCCAAAAATTGGCTTGGTAGAGTGATGATTGATTTGATTGATCTAACTTAGTGTTGACAATCACATTCTCCAGAATAATTTCCTTACGATAATTAACTTCAATCCGAGCCACAACTGGAACAATTTTCTGTTTGATATTTATGTTATGGTGCTTCAACCAATCCCAACGTCCCGTTTCTAAATACTCTAAAACAGTAGCATTGTTAACATGACCTAAACTATCGAGGTCATTTGGACGTACCGGTAGTTTTAAAGAGACAAGTTCAAAACTCATTCGTTAAAAATCTTTTAATTTAAATTTATTTGGCTAGTTAAAATACTATAGGACTACATATTTAAATTAATTTTTGATAAAAAAAATACAAATAAGAAAAAAATCGAGCAAGCTTATTTACGGCTGAGAATTTTTCGACCTGTTGTGGCGTTCAATTGATGATAGTTTTATTACAGGTACGGTAGAAGGCTTTCTAATTGTCTAAGAAAATTTACCCTGGTATCAATGATTGATGCGTTTGATATAAGAGTAGAGAATTTCTCGTTCGCTATGGCTAGAGATAATAAAGCATTGTTGACCTACTGCATGATGATAAAAAACAATGGCAACACTTTCTTTTGGGCAAACTCCTAAACAACTGGTAGTGAACTACCTACACTGACCTTGCGGTACAGTGTAGGCTTCCTGCCCAACAGAAAGCGCAGTAGTGGATTTCTTGCGTCCTCCCCTGCTCCGACTTACATCTGGGCGACAGGCTTTATCCCCCGTTCCAGAGGTCAAAAGTTTCCTCCATATCTTCCTCCCTTGCCTATCGGCATCGGTCGGAAGATTGTCGTCAATTAGCCTGCCATTCATGAGGACACTTGCGTGGGCGGCTCTGCCGACTTGAGCAAAGTGTCCATCTCATCACCTCCCTACCCTTCGGGAACACTTCGTGAACGGGTAGGTGAGAGGCTTCTGTCAGTTCAAGCTAACAACTCGATATTTTCCCCACAATCCATCTAATTTGAGTTGAGACTTCAGCCATTTCTGTAGTTCTTCGGAAGCTGTTGTACCTGATCTTACTTGGTGATAACTGTCAGAAAATTTCTCGGCTGCACACTGGGAACAAACGAGTATCAAACCATTCTGCCACTGGGGAGTGAAAGTGGGAATGGGAGGAATAATGGCAGGAATTTCTAATGGGCGATCACTGGAAGGAATAGTAGGTTGTTCATTATATGAGAACTGCTGAAAAATTTGCTTGATTAGTTTAAAAATCCGTTTAAGCAGTTTTTTCATGATCGAATGGCTTTGCTATTTCTTTCATAGCATTACTTAAATTGACTATTGAGTTTGTTTTAATAGATTCAGGATCACATAAAGTTTTTTGAACTTTGTGTTGAGAGTTTTCCTATAACTATTACTTGTCATATCTGGATCGATTAGCGGGATTAGGACGATATACCAGGCTGTACAGATTACACATGACATTAAGACACGCGCGAATACTTTTGAGTGAATTTGAGATTGCCAGGAAGAAAGAGCCGAATTGGTGCGTCTTTCTCAAATTTGACCGATAAAATTGGCTGATTCCTCACGCTGAAAAACAAATAAATTACCTGTTACACCTCGTCCTATTCTTATATCAGAGTCTAAATAGGAGGTTCGCCATAAAGCCTCATTTCGCCAAAATTCTAATATCGGCAGTGTCAATACAGGAAAGTTTTGAGTGGATATACCCAAAAGTTTTGTTGCTCTCCAAGAAAAAGCATCAAAACTCACCTTCGCCACTTGTTCATCTTGCTCCCATTTCCATACTCCATCAACCGATAACTGTAGCTGTCCTACTAAAAATAATTCAAATTCAGCCGCATTAATAGCAGCAATTTTTCCTGGTTCTTGAACAAGCAAATTCTGCCACACACGTTTGATTTTGATTGCTCCAAAAAAATCTGAAATAGAGGCTAAAGGACGTGTTACTACAGTTCCATTGGAGGCATATATTAATTGCCAGTTACCACTTAAGCAAGAAAGATTACTAATGTTTAATGGATTTACTAAAGGATTAATTTTCTCTAACTGCTGCACAATTGTATCAATCGATTCTTGTTTTAACGGAAACAAAGCTTGTTGTAAACTTAATGCTCCTATTTGAGACAAGAGTTCATGTTTTAATCCAAGTCTTGCTACATTATCGTCAATCATACCTGAATATTATATTCCTGTACTGTCAAGTTTCGTTGTTCCAATTCAAAATTCAAAAAGGTCAAAACTTCCTAGTATTTAAAGATTGTGCATTAAGCTGATTCAAAAAATATCTTCAGTTTGGATAGGTAAGTAATGATCTGCGGCTGTTAAGCGTGATATGGGCTGCAACACAATATATAAATAATTACCATCTTTCAACGATTGAATTGCTAAACTGATCACCTCAAAATTTAATAACCAACATTCATCTCTATTAAAAGGAACCGAGATAGATAGCTTCATCCCTATAGATAATTGGTAAAAATCAAGTATCTTTGCCAAGGAGACTGTTTTGAGAATATCGAAGTATTTTCTGCCATCTAATTGAGGATAGCCTTGAGCAATAATTTCATCAACTATCAGTAGGCGATATTTTCCCGCACGCAATAATTGTGAATAGCTACCTTTATGAGGCATTTTTAGTGTTTGAGGAGGAGGTGGTGCTGGTGGATGAACTATGGTTTCGGTGATTGGTAGAAAATTGGATTTTGTTGGCTGTTGAGCATCTTTTAACAACGTCAGATGAATATCTCTACCAAATATATTTTGAAAAGCAGCTTGCAGTTGGGGCAATCGAGTAGTGATTTTATCGTGCCAAGAACTTTTACATTTTATAGAGGCAGACTGACCATCAAAAGAAACTAAAGAACACATTTGCCCAATTAATGCCCTCGTTGGAATGTTGCTAATTTGAGGCAAAACTTCCTGCCAAACAATCGTCAGGTCATACTGTGGTACTGGAGGTGGTGGTAGTGGTACTGGTGGCTTTAATGGTTTAGATGATGGAGGTGTTGGTGATGATGTTTCTTGAGTGAAAAATTCTTCAGCTTCCGACAAAGAATCAAAATCAGCAACTTGTTTAAACAGCTTGTAGCCGCCCTGACAAAATCTAACTTCGTAACCTTTTTGAGCAGCAATATTTTTGAGTTTGGACAGGGTTAATCTGTTCATTATCAACTGTAATTAGATAGCAGCACCGAATTCATCACAAATATATATTGTAGATGGCATCAAGAGTAGCAACAAAACTTAAGCTAGATATTTATCTATGATAATTGCTGGCACACCTTTCATAGGAAGAATTGAAAAATTGCGAATCAACAAGCGATAACTGTGCCAACACACAAAAGCGATCGCACAGCAAATGTGCGGATTCATGAAGATAGCTTATGAGCAATTCCCGCACAAACACGGATTGATTGAACGGTGTGTTTAGGTAAAACTGCATTGTGAAAGTTACCAAGGTACATTTATGAATGATATTGCAATGTTAAATATCCGTGCAAATGAGCAAATAAATTTTGAGGCTTTAGAAACGGCAGTAGCAGCGACAGAAGAAGAGTCAGTAATATTAGCCGAAAAACTTACACAAGTTGCACTTCCTTTAGAAGTATTGTTGCAAGCACTGAATATAGCTAAATATGATAAAGAAGCGGCTTTTCGATATGCCGATAACTATATAAGTGGGATAGTTAATCAAACTAGAAAGCCAAAATGGATTGTAATAAAAACTGGCTCCTTTTCTAAAATGAAATGGAATTGTACGAAAAAAGCGAGAATTGCTTAGTATAACTTGAGAAATTAAATACAATCAATAGAAATGCGCTTGCTACTAATTTAGAAAACAATTTTTTTAATCAATACGCTCAGCCTTTGATATAGGAATTTCTAAAAAATCAAATCCATTTTCAACAAGCCATTGCTTTGAAATTTCATCAGGACGATTAGCAATAAAGCTGCAAGCGTCGTCTAATTCTTCAAAAACTAGGTTACAAATGGTTGGGTGCTGATAATCTCCTACGCCCATTACCCAGACCTCTTGCCCGTAGTTAGACAAATAAATCCTGACTACATTATCAGGGTAACAATGCCAGTTTTCGGGGTCGGAAACTACAGAGATCGTATCTGTTGGTGCGGGTAGTTCACGATTTATTCTCCCATCTGGGAATTCAGCCCTGTATTTGGCTATATATTCTTGAATCTTGAGTTTGGGCATATTTGTAGATGATCATACGGTTTAATTTGATTTTATGACTGGGAGTGCGATTGTCCCTCCCTTGACCAAAAGAATGGGATACAAGCCCCGTCGTTCTACGACGGCTTTTCTTGATTTCTGATGTACTCCTTTAGGATCTCTAATGGCGCACCTCCTACGGACACAGCAAAATAACTGGGACTCCACAAGGCTTCTTTGTGGGGCTTTTTATATCCTGCTTGTCCATATCTGCGACTAGAAACACCTTTCAAAGCATTAACTATTTGAGAGATAGACAATTTAGGTGGATATTCAATAAGCGCGTGAACATGATTATCTTCACCATTAAATTCAATTACTTGAAAATCCATCTTTTCGGCTACTTCTCTAAACGTTTTATCAATTAATTCAAGACTTTCTTTTGTGAATACAGACCTACGATATTTGGTAACACAGACCAAATGAATTTTTAAATCTGTGACGCTATGTCTTTCTCTACGGAACTGGCTTGTCACTTCTTGTATGCCAATGTATAATACTCTTACAGACCAATTATACATTATCTATGAAAGCTAGATATCAATTCCGTTTCTACCCAACAGACCAACAGCAACGGCTTTTAGCTCAGTTGTTTGGTTGTGTTCGCGTAGTTTGGAATGATGCTCTAGCTATCTGCAAGCAGTCCGAAAAGCTACCAAGTAACAATGACTTGCAAAAGTTGGTGATTACCCAAGCTAAAAAGACATTGGAACGTTCATGGTTGTCTGATGTTTCTAACATTCCGTTGCAACAATCTGTTGCTGATTTGGGAGTTGCTTACAAAAACTTTTTTGATTCTCTCAAGGGTAAGCGAAAAGGTAAAAAGGTCGGTAGTCCTAAATTTAAAAAAAAGTCCGCACGACAATCAGCACGATTTAGAATTGGTGGGTTCTCAATCAAGGGATATGAAGTATATTTAGCCAAAATTGGTAATGTTAAGCCTATTTGGTCGAGAGAATTACCAGCATCGCCTACATCTATCACGGTCATAAAGGATTGCGCTAATCGCTATTTTCTTAGTTTTGTTGTAGAGGTTGAACCAATCAATATTGATGCCAAAAATCAAAGCATTGGTATCGACTTGGGAATCACAACTTTTGCGGTTATGAGTAATGGGGATAAGGCAATAAGCCCTGATTACTCAAAGAAAGACCGCAAAATTCGTAAACTACAACGCAAGTTAGCAAGACAACAGAAAGGCTCTAAACGTCGTGAAGTCACCAGATTAAGAATTGCTAAACAACACCTACATATTGCAGATACCCGTAAAGATTTCTTACACAAGTTATCAACCAAAATAGTTAGCGAGAATCAAACTATTGTTTTGGAAGATTTGAATGTATCAGGAATGGTCAAGAATCGTAAGTTAGCAAGAGTGATTAGCTTGCAGGGATGGAGAGAATTTCGGGTATTTTGTGAGGCTAAATCTGAAAAACTTAATCGGGATTTCAGGGTAATTAGTAGATGGGAACCTACTAGCCAAACTTGTTCTTGCTGTGGGTATCGCTGGGGCAAGATTGATTTGTCTGTTCGCTCATTGCTGTGCTTGAGTTGTGGTACTGAACAAGACAGGGATGAGAACGCATCCCGAAATATAGAAATGGTCGGCATGGGGCATCGGCACGACCTTAAGCGGACGGGGAGCGACCATAAGACTACGAAGAGTAGCTAGTTGCTGTGAGCCGTCAAGAATCACCGCACCTTCAGATCGGTGAGTATGTCAAATTCGATACCTTAATACCTCTCGAAGAAAAAAACAGCCGAAACTGTCTCGCATTGAAAATTACTTGGGATTAGCCATAAGCTAATTTTTTGGCATATTCTTGTGCTTCTACACCAGATAAAGAATCAAATGCTTGAATTAACGGTATGGCTTCTTGACCTCTAGCATCAAAAACCAGTGAATAGCAATGGGGTTCAGGAAGTCCTGGTTCTGTCAATTCCGCAATCCAAAGCCAACTTTCGCCCTCGTTATCCAAATAATCGTAATGTAGATCGGGTCTTTGTTTGGACATGAGTTCTCCTTTTAGTTATACTGTCTTTTTTAAAAATATTTAGCGTAGCTATTCTTTGTTATGCAGGCGTTAATATTGGTAGGGACGGGTTGTATAATCAAGTAAACTTATGTCTTACAGTGATTTCACCCTCAAAAAAGTGAAAACCGAATTTAACCTCACCATAGTTGAGCGTCCCACCTTTTTTGAGGAAATTGAACCTATAACTCCAAGTGATTTTTTATCGACATTTTTAGAAAAACACTTACCATTAGCTCTAGCAGTGAATACTGAAAAAGCTAGATCCGAATGGTTGATATCTCCAGTTGTTTTAGAAATCAAAGATATATTACCTAACCAAATTAGCTTATTTTCCGGCACAGATTTCACTGTTGATTCTTCTGTTGGGCTAAACGGAGTTTGTGATTTTCTCATTAGTAAATCAACGGAACAATTATTTATTGAGGCTCCAGCAGTGGTAATAGTGGAAGCCAAAAGAGAAGATTTAAATGCAGGGTTAGGACAGTGTATTGCGTCTATGATTGCTGCTCAAAAGTTTAATCAACAAAATCAAACTCCTATTCCCACAATTTACGGAACCGTCACTACAGGCGATCGCTGGAAATTTCTCAAATTAGAAGACACTATCGTTACTATTGGGTTGCTAGAGTATAACATTCCTCCAGTTAATCAACTGCTAGGTATGCTTAAGAGCTTTGTATCTTAGTGACCCAGCCCCGGAAACAGCCGCCCCCACACCGACTTCTTCTGACTTTCACCGCCAGTCTCAAACACACTACCGAAACCCCGATGCCCCGCTTGTGATTCCAGCACGTTTAGATCGTGGATCATTTGAGCAAATTCGGGGTTCTCTCTGATTAATTCGTCCTCTAGTTCCAACTCCTGTTGTAATAACTGTGCATTCCGCCGCAAAAGCCGCCGTTGGTTGTGGCGGCGGCGGATTTCGGCTTCTGATAACAGCAGTTCTTCTTCAAAGTTCACATCGTCGTCGTACATTGGTTTTCTTCCTCAATTAGTCCAAAATACTCTGCTGAGATTTCCATCAGGTAGGTGAGGGCTAGGCAGTCGCCGTATTGAGTGTAGATTTGGGCGATCGCCTTCAACACTTCCGGCATGTTTTCTGGGGTAATTTGCTGGAATTTCGCTGCCAAGTGGTATGCCGAGTGTTCGCCGTCGGGTTCTACAACGGGTACATCTTCTTCCCAGATCATCAGTTTACGCCGGTCTAATTCTGCGAGGCTTTCGGCGTTGACGGTATCCAGGATTGAGTCGGGCAGATAGTGAATTAGTTGTTTTATCATCCGATTAGAGTTAAAAATGTTAATGCTGTTGAACTTAGTTTTGTCCTTATGGGCGCTGAATCTGTTGCATAACAGCAGTAGGAGTGATTTTTTTCAGTTCTGGCAATACTCCCAAAAACAGCGAAACAGCCAGTACCAGAATCAAAGGATTCGCCTTAGCTACATTAAACCACCAACGCCAGTCTCTAAAATTTGGTAATTGAGGCAATCGAAAATTACCAAAACTAAAATTGCCAAACCCAATTGATACTCGACTACCAGGAAGCCACTCTTCATCAATATTCACGAAAATAACTTTGATGCGTGGGCTTTGCTCAACCCTTGAGGCAGTTTTAAGCGTGGATGGTTGCTCTCGCGCATCAGGTGTCAGAAATCCCATCACCACTAACTTGTGACTGTTGTTCAGTCCGTAAAGGTTGAGTTGGCCGATTGCTTGAAAAATAGTGTCACGGGTAAGATATTTTTTGCACTCGATAATCGCTCCGCCCTGCCAGGTGCTAACGATGTCTGCTCTACCGCCGTTGGCAGGCACCTCTAAGTGAGCCTGGAATCCACGCTCTTTGAGGCGATCGCTAATATATTTTTGTAAGTCGCTTTCCTGCCAATAGTCGGGAAAGCCAGCAGCTTCAGCAAATTTAGATGGCAACATAGAATTAGGGGTATAAAAACTAAGCGGGAATGTTTTCAAAGCGATACGCTTGAAATCTTTTATCCAACAAACCTGACTGCACGATACCGTCCCCACGTCCCTGAAGTGCGGTGACAGATTCTCCCCGGCGCATTAAAATCATGCGTCCACTGGTGGCATCGACACAACGGAACGCGATTCGACAAGGCAAGTTATCACGTAAGTCTGGGGGCAACCCTTGGGGGTCTTGCTGTCCTCGCTTCGCTCCACGTTGCAAGCCAACTACTACATGAATTTTCAGTCCCCTTCCACGACGGCCGACTTCACATAATTGAGCATCGTAGGCTTTTCGCTGACCATCATCCAACGGGACAGTACCTTTGTACTCATCGATGAATAATATCCAAGGCTGTTGCTCGGCTAACTCAGCTTTGGTCATTGAGTTTCGGCGATCGCACTCTTGGAAGTACTCACCCACAAACTCATAAGTGCGCCCCATATCATTCATAGTGATGCTGTCGAATCGTTCAGCAAAGTCTTCGTAGTCTGAAACTTTCCCGCCACACACATCCACCCGCGCACCTTGCATGAGTAAGCAATATGCAGCTGCTCGAAAGAAGTTGGACTTACCAGATCCCGTCGTGCCAACTACGAGTAATTGGGGTGTGTCCTCACTAGACAGGTCGATCACTACTTCCCCGTCTAACGACTGTCCTAGCACAATCAGGCGCTCACTTTGTTGCCAGTGTCTTGTCGGAAAATCATAGTAAGTGCGGTCTTCTGGACGCAAAGGAACTTCGACGGCAATTTGTTCTGGTGCATAAATATAGCAGGGGAAATCGCTACTACCTATCCCCAGTGCAAGTTTAGCTGCGGCCTTGAATTTAGGTAAAGAATTGAAATCCTCCGTTTTCATGGCGAAAATTAATCTTTCGTAGCTAGGCGCTCTGTCAACTCTCAAGCATTTAGTTTGAAAACCAACAACACCCGCCGCTTTCTCCAGCCCTTCTATCTTTGATGACTGTGGTAATTCTGCTTCTACTTCTGGCGCAATCTCAACAACATTAGAACTATGTACAGCCGCCCTGACTTGTTGTGCCTGCAAGGCCAATTGTCGCTGATGAATTTCTGCCTGTAACCTCGCTTGTTCCAATTGCATTTCTGCTTCAGAGGTAGCGAGTAGTACATTGCCCAAAGACTCACCATTCTGAATCATTCCTAGAGCCATGCGGTTTACAGCCCCATTCTGTCCAGTTAATGACAGTACCTCAGAAAATAAAGGTGCTGTTTGTTGCAGAAGACTGAGTTGCCGTTCGGTTTCTTTATCAGATTCTTCATATTGCCGTTTGCGTTCTGCCGCCGAGGACAGATATTGCAATTGCTCTGATGCTTGAGTTTCTTTTAGGGCCACGAGCATGTCTTCGGCGCGTTCTTTATCAATATATATCTTCTCTAGCTTTCGTAGCTCGATACCGGCGTAACTGGAGAACGCGATCGCTGCCAGATTCGCCGGAATAAAAAACTTCACATCCCTGGGATTCGCTGTCAAGGCGCATACCAGGGCAACTAGTCCACCACCGCCAATTTTTACCCAGCGAAATAACATTTACACCACCCAAAGGCTAACCCTATAGCCACTACCTGCAACAATTTTGAATCGCTAGTTTTACCTTGCAAATAAGTAATGACTGCTGCTACCCCAATCACTAAAAATGACCAGGGCAACAAACTAATTAACTGCGCGATCGCACTAGCAATAATGAATCCACATATCCAAGTCAATAACTTACAAACTTCTGACATTTCACTGCCCCCCTGCCTAACTCTGCCTAACTAACGCTTCTGATTCGTTGGGTAACACCTGGAGTCCCAGAATACCGAGCGTTTCTTAATTCCTGGAACCGAGCTACCAAGTTGCTGGATTGTTCTTCGTAAGGAGTTGGTTCTTTCTTTGTTGTTTCTTCTGTCAACTTCTGCAATTTCTTGTTTTTGCCTTCCGAGTATTGAGAAGAAATCTTACCCAAACTGATTTTTAAATCATCCTGAACACCTGTAACGCCACTACGAGCATTACCAACTATCTGTCTAAATTTGGATTCTAAATTAGCTAATGACATAGACAAGTTTTTTTCTAATTCAGCTATTTGAACCCTGGATTCAGCTACATTTTCGCTAACTTCTGCTTGCTTTTCCCGAACTTTATGTAGAGCCTTGAGGTAGCGACTAAGAGCAGATGAATATTCTGTCCAGTTTTTGACCTGGAATTCAGCCCCTTTAGCCTTATCTAACATAGAGGCTACATTTTCCTCTGTTAGATCACCAAAGACTGTGATATCTATTGGTAGCATGTCAGCTATTCGCTGCGCGTTTTCCCAGACAGCTGACTCAAGCCCAAAATGTCCGTCTGGGAATACGATGGCTTTACCAATATCACCGCCTAAATCGGAAAGAACTAATCCTCCAGATTCTTTCGGCGCTTCCGCTTTGTTTGTGTTTTTTACCATTGTCTAACTCCTAATTAATTGCAAATTGCGAATTGCTATCATCTGACATTAACCAATGAATTGCAGGGTTGATATTCCACAAACACATCATCCTCAAATTGTTGCCATTCGCCATCTATGGGGCGAAAATATCGCATTTGCTCAGTCGGTATTTGTTCAGGTAATGCCAGAGAATTATCACCTACTCTAATTTCCAAATTAATATCAGGAAATTTGAAAACGTTATTTTTTTTGATTACCCTGACTTTCTCTGTGTCAATGCCTAATTTCATTCCTAGATGAAGTACGATTCCCTGCTTCTTATATCTCTGCCAATAGTAAGACCATTCATTTTTATCCAGGAAATTGACATTATTTTTGGGAACACCATTTTCAAATAAAAGGGCTAATATCCCCAAATCAGGATAATGAATTTTGGCTATTCCTGTGTTGTGTTCATCGCTCCAATAAGCTCTATGAAAATCTGCTATTTGCAAAATTTTACCTCCAATTTTTTAATTAACATTTTGGCGACGGACTGCCACACCAAAGACCATGCTCTTTGATTTTTCAGTCGGAATTGAACCGCCGCAATATCAGCTTGTGAGGGAATAACATTGCCATAGACTTCTAGGTTGTTAATCGCTTTTTGAAAACTAATAACCTCATCTTCTGCTGGTGGCAAGTCGGGCGCGACGGCAGTTGCTAGTCGCCCCATTACCCCACTGAGTGTTGCCGATTCTGTTTTAATCCTCTGCAACTCCTCAGACATCACCTCAATGGCTGCTAAATTTGATTGCGCGATCGCTTGCTGGAAGTCATAGAGTTGGGCTTCGATTTGGCGTTGCACTTCCTCACTGATCAGTTCAGTAATTTCAGCAAACCCCTGTCCCTTACGGACGGAATCAATAAATTCCTGCACCTCATGCGATACTGGCGGTGTACTCGAATTTCCCATCTTCTAAATCTCTCCACTCGATTTTTACGCCTACATGAGATGCAAACCCTTCTACAGTTTTCTTCATTGTCTCAAAAGGCAAATAATCACAACTGTCAATCAATTGATCCAGTTCCAACTCAATAAACTGCTTTTGTGTTGCCGCTAATTGTTCGCGTTTTCTTTGGGCTATTTCTTCTCTGGCTGATTGCTTTCCTTTTTCTCTGGCTTGCTCTAAAGCTTCTAATCTGGCAATTTCTAATGCTTTGGTTAGTTTTTCTTCTTCTGTTACTTGTTGGGCAATCTGTTTTTGCTCCCGGACTAATCGCTCCAAAATCGCTAGTCTCAAGTCTTCGTCGAAGGCTATCTCTAGCTTTTCAACAACTAGCGCAAATGCACTTGGAGCCTGAGTAATTTCTGGCTTTCTGCTCTTGACCATGCTCCTGGACTGGGGCTGAATAGTCGTCGCCGCCTCTGTTAAGGGTACTGTTAATTCACCTTTCCGTGCCATCTATATCTCCTGCATTAACAATAGTGACAATATTCTCCGCCCATCACAAAATTAATCGTGAAGGCTAAAACGTTGTTGAATTTATCGAATAGTCGGATCATGCAATTCTCCTTTTTTGTGATGGTGAACTACCTACACCGACCCGAAGGGCGGTGTAGGCTTCTGGCATATTTTTAATGTTTCCAGAACTTCCTTCGAGGTACTATTAGTAGTAGATTGAGTTACTACGAGATTCCCTCTACGGCGTTTTATTGTTGGGAACAGTCCCAGCCCAACACGCTTTATGTTGATTCCGGCGTTAATATCGCGGTCAACAATCAGCAATTCATATTCATCCCAATACTCGCGGATGTTGCAATCGGTGAATATGAATTGATCACGATACGCGAGTAATTGAGATGTATATGCAGGTTTTACTGCCATCGTCCTAGCCCCAGCTTTTCCAGCTATGTATTCTAGGATTATGAAAAATTGTCCAAATGCAGCGTCATTCCAAGATTTATTTAACCCTGACTTAGCTGACTGACCATTAGGAAGATAACTACCATCCTCATCTTGCTTTGCTTTATTCCTTTTAGATAAAGCTTTTAGATTTAAATCTTCGTGTACAAAAACTTTCTTACCAGTCCTGACAAGAGAATGAGCAGTTTTAAAAGCGTGGTCTTTTCTCGCCCTGGCTACACGCTGATGTTCCCGTGCTTCTCGTTTTGCTAGTTTACGTCTTGCTCTACTGCCTTTGTTTTTAGCAGATTTACGACGCGACACTTTAGCTAGTAGTTTTTCTAATTTTCTGAATGATTTCAGTGCAGGTAGTTTGGTATTTTCGCTAGTAGCCAGGTAATCATCTTCATGAAGTACCGCATCTAGTCCAATCGTATTTTCCCATGTCGGTACTATTTCATCAGGTGTAAATTCTGGTACGTTTGGATCTTCCAAGCAAATAGTTAAATACCATCCATCCGACTTTAAAGTTAGTAGCGCATTTTTGAGCGTAAACCCTTCAGGTAGTGGTCGGTGTAGTCGTATTTTTATCCACCCTTTGAGTTTAGAGAAAGATACAAATAACCAATTTTTCTCTACTTGCTCTATAGTTATAGCTTGTCCGTCTATCCTCATAGTGCGGTAACGAGCAGCATTTTTAAATCGTGGTTTGCCACTACGATTGCCGTTGCTATCACCTTTGATAAAACGACCAAATGCTAAATCTACACGTTTGCAAACATCCTGTAATGTTTGGGATGGTACGTGAGAGAAATCTAGTAGTTCTCCAGAATGAAAAACTTTTATCAAATCTTCTTTGATAGAAGGTAATTGCTTTTTCTGAGAGTAATAACTGGGATTATCTCGCAGTTGAGGCAATGGGCAAATTAACGGACAAGCATTGATATTATTGCGGTTGTTCTCCCACCAATCAAACCTATCACCCAGTTGCTTGTTGTACCAGTATTGGCATATTCGCAACCAATAATTAAGTTCTAGCTTTTGATTGGTATTTGGATAGACTCGATACTGATAGTTAAGCAACAAAGCAACTCACCTCCTGTTTTTAATCACTGTTGTTATTTCAGAGCAATATATTCAATCCTACGGATTGATTTGGTTGTCGGTCTTTTAGTCATCGTCCAAAAATTCATCCCACACCGCCCTTCGGGTCGGATGCGAGGCTTCTCTTTGTTTTAGCTAAATTTTTCCATCGTGCTAATTCCGATGGGGAATAGTGTCTGCGCTGGCTAAACTCTCCCCACTTATACAATGTGCGTATCGAGACTTTATACCCGTAAGCTGCGAGGTATTTGACTAAATCTCTTCCCTTGCACCCCCTCATCTGCCAAGTCAGCCATATTTTGGCGCTCGAAGCTGTTTCAAAGCTCATCGCTCTACGTGACCAGTGCCTCATCATCACAAATAATTGAGACTCTGAAGGAAACTTTTGTGTGGGATGGTCATGCCTCCAGCAAGCCATATACGTTAGCAGTGAAGCTTTTCCTTCTTCTACAAACCTCTCGTACTTGGGAATACCCAGAAATTGTTTCCATGCCGCCCAACAGTTCCGCGAAAGTTCCCGCCCCATAATTCGGTCACAGCACTTCTTGACTTCAGATAGTGCGATTTTTGGGGGTTCTTGCTTCACTTCATCTGCTACAAACAGTTCACCTGAATTTACTTGCTCACAGAATTTCTCCAGTACTTCATCAATTTTATATTCGTTACTTTTGTGGAAGTCTCTCAAACTTCTATATGTCACCTTCCGCCCTGGGAAGTGCTTCCGAAGCCACGCCAAGCATAGCAGCATTTCTGTCTGCTCCTGGGTGTATTTTCTTTTTGCCACAGGCTTCCCTTGCGGGTAATTCGCCCCCGCTAAATGCTCCCAGTCGTACCATGTGCGATCGCTAATTTCTCGTCCACGGATCTGCTGACAAATTTTTCTCAGAATGGATGATTCGCTCATCCATTCTTCTATTACTACTACTGGCATGGTTCCAACTCTGCAAAATCAAAGTGACGACCAAAATTGAGAGACTAATTGCGATGATCGCTCCACAAAATTCTAACAAACCTGACGGATTTCTTTCTTCTATTTCTATAACTTCAACCTCTCCGTCAAGAGATGTTTTTGTGTATTTTTCTTTCCTGTACATGAGGGTGTAAGGGTGTGGGGGTGTAAGGGTGTAGGGAAGAAGTTTTTATTTGTTCGCGGACGAAACTTAAAACAGTAAAACTTTTGATCTGTATTTGGTATTGAATTTTAACAGCATCCTCCTATCTAATTCTTTCTACTCGCACCCCTACACCCCTACATCCCTACACCCGTATATTTAAACACTGATACTTGGTTGAACAATACTACACTCACCCCTAACTCTGAAAAAAAGAGTGTCTGATTTCCGGGATTTTAAAGTTGAAAAAGGGACACTTCACTCGCTAACCTTCTGCCGATTCCATGCTGGATAAGCATTTCAGCCGTGTAGTATTACAGTAACATGAATCTCTATGGATTTAGCAATGAATTTTTCATGCTCTTTATCGAAAGTTCCGCAGAGTGAATGTAGTCTGTCATCAAAGGCAAAAAGCTTGCAGAGCATTGATTTTATGGTGTGTAGGCTTGTAATCACTCAAAAAGTAAGCAGGGCATTTTTTGAAGAGATTTATCGTAAAGCTGGTTTTAGTTGTACTGAGTCTCTATGTATTTTTTGCAGCGCATCTAATCGAGCATTTACATTCACTCCATAGCTTTCAAATGTTTGCTCTAACTCTCTTTGGGACATTTCTTCAAAGTCTGATATAGCATTTCTTCCATGTTTTAGCCCTAGAAATATCTGAAGTTCTAGTATTCGTTTAATTTCCGACCAACCAAATCTTGTTCTCTCGAATAAGCCCAAGGCTTTCAGGTACTTATTTATCGTGTCCCTCGACTGAATTCTTAACAATTCTCGACACTGTGTTTTGTTCAGATACTCCATTCTTAAAGTCGAACCGTTGAACTATTTATATAATATAAAACCCGCAGGGGGCGGGCAATAAATTCACTTACACAATGTGCAGTTCTTTTCCTTAAATTGCACATTGTGTAAGTTTGACGTATTTATTTCTAACCTGTGGATTGGTATTTAGAAATATATGCAGCCTGTTCAACTCTGTTAATGTCCTTTGGTTAACTCGGCGGTCGCCATTACTCCACTTGTCAACAGCTGAAGTGGATACTCCCATTAGCTCGGCAAGTGAACGATGATACATAGGATGAAGAGTGAAAAAGTCGTTTAAGCTGGTGATTTCTGTCATAATTGCGCTTGCTCCTGACTACAGGTAGGTTCTGTGTTGGGAGAAGCCCTGATGACTGACCTCATCGGGGCTTTTCTTTATTTTGGACTATTTAGATTCATAAAATCAACTAAATAGATACTAAATGGTATCTAATAATCGATAAAATCAGGAAGTATTGTTATATAAATTCCACATGATTAGAAAACGCGATCGCCGATTTCCGGTAAACCTTCCTATTGTTAAAGAAATCCGTTTATCTCTGTGGGGACATACCAGAGGTGTTTCTAAGACTCGTATGGCTGAAGCTATTTTGATTGACCGGGTATCTAGTGCAGATAATTGGGATGAAGTTTGCAAGGACTTGCGGCAAGAAGCTGCCATATTAAAAATTCCTGTCGAAGAATTAATCAAGCAAATACTTAAGGCTGATAAGTACGACGAATCTATAGATGTGGATGATGTTGACTGGAGGTGCCTCATAGAGGATGGTGAAATTGAGTTCCCAGAAGCAGATGAATAATTAAAGTCATTGCTATGCAAAGCAACGTCAGACTAATTCGCGGTCAAGATAGCATCACCATAGAAGCAGATTTAGTAGAACTAAGACAAAAACACGCTGATGAATATACCTCCCGGTGGAAAGAACAGTTAAGTTTACACGGGCAAGAGGATAAATTCTGGGATTGGGAATTTAAACTTCAGTTTGTCATTAGCAGACAACCAAATCGGGAAGGCTTTGCAATTGAGTACGAAGATGAAACCCAAGGTTTGATGATCATCGAAATTCAAATGCACGGCTCACGTTTGGCTCCTGGGAAAAGATTAGTGTATGTTGATGGAATTGCCTCTGCACCTTGGAATCGAGAGGTGATTCAACGTCCTCCAAAGTATAAAGGTGTTGGCACTGCTCTATTAAGCTTTGCCAGAACTCGTAGTTTAGAACTGGGTTTTGAGGGTAGAGTAGGACTACACTCTTTGCCTGGAGCAGAAAAATTTTATGAGCGTCAAGGCATGATTGATTTGGGAGCAGATGAAGATTACGATGACCTAGTGTATTTTGAGTACGGGTTGTGGCGTTCTTCGAGCAGGAGGTTGGGGATAGATGAATCGACATGAATTTAATGAGAATCATGATTACTCTGGTCAAAACAACCCAATGGATTTATTACTTGATGAAGCTTGGTTACGGCAAGCTGTAGAAGCTGAGGAGCTTGTTGGTGGTAACATTGGTGCTGGATTAAACTGGGGAAGTGCATTTGGCGACCTCATACTCAACTTTGAACTCCTGGGGCGTTTAACAACATTGCGTATCTCCCTAAATAAAGAAGTGCGGTTACTACTTAATAACTGGAATTTAGGTACAGCTACAAAAATTGCTCTTGTAGCTGCACGAGAGAGAATATTAGAAAAATTAAGGTTGCCCACACCACAGGTAAAGCAATTAGTACTCACAACTTTGGGAAAAGATGAACTTTATGGTGAAGAGTTCATTTCTAACCGAGAAGTACTACGCGAGTTGCTAGAAGTTTTATTAACACCACAGGATTGGGAAATGATTGCCGCAGTTGCCGCAGACTCTCTCAAACAGCAAATTATTCATCAAGCTACTGGCGAAAAAATCTCAGCATAAAATATGATTGAACCGACACCAGAGCAACAACTTTTTATGCAAGATGATGTTTCCACCCGCTTACATCATTTGGCAAGTCACTTGTCACAAATTCAGTCTTTTTGGACTCAAAACTCATCGAAGGATTTAATGCTGCCTCTGGTAAAAGAAAGTCGGTATTTTATTGAGTGGACTGTGCCAGACATGGTGAAAGCGGATGACATTGACCGGGCTTGTGAATTGGTTGATTTAGTGCGTTTAATGACTCATTGGCTATTTCATTGGGACGAAATATGGTCTGATGCCCAACAAAAACAAGCTGCGGCTGTTGCAAGTGGGGATTGGTTGCGTCGGGTTTTGGAGATAGCCGATACAGAACCAGAACCACTAAGTGCTTAATGCTGGGGTGATTAGTTAGGGCTTGCTGAACTTGTCGTGATCTGGACAAATATCGCCCTCTACTCCTAGCGGATGAATTGCACATACAAGCTTCACCCCTCCATATTCCAGACCATGAAAATTGCGACACCCTCTGCAAGGTTTTGGTATTGCTTGAAGCCTTTGCTCTCTAGTTCTGTCGATCTCTTCATCGAGTTGATATTTGAAAAAACGGTTGAGGGCTGCGGCTTGCAATGCTGTTCCACCTAGCATGAAAGATATAGCTGCAAACCAAGTCTTTGCACCTTCTCCCTTGATTACTCCTTTAATACCGATAATGCTACCAATGACTAATACAATTGCTCCACAAGCAGCCACAAAAAGGTTTAGATATTTAAGCTTTAACATTTTGGCTCTCCTATTGGGTTCCATCAAAATCCAGGCATCCATTCAACAAAGCACTTCCTAAAACTCCTGAAATACATACCAACATCCCACCTAAACATTGTGTTTACTCTTAATATTGATATTGCTCTTATTTGTTGAGATAACCTAAAATGGATGATTCATCCGAATCTTGAATAAGCCCAATTAATCCGTGTGGACAATCACACTCTAGAACTTCTTCAAGAGCCAACGCATTTAGATTATTTTCTTGACAAACTTTGGTAAAAATTTCCGAGTATGTTAGCTCTAAATTGGTTTCTAGTTCTTCTACTCTTAATTGAATGATGCGTGATAATTCTGCCATATTTTTTCCTAAATAACTCTCAAAAAAATGAGTGTAGCTTTCGCTGGAAAAAATTAGCAGCCGTTGTGATGGCTGCATTATTAAATATCTAACGAGAAGCTACAGGTGTTACCAGTCCTGCAACATAATTCATCCACTGTTGGATGGCTTCTATCTCAGGAGTCCCAGAGGCGATCGCTCCCAAAACCTGCTGTTGATATGAACTGCTGGCATGATCTGAATTAACCTTGTCAGCAGCCCAAGCCAAGCAAATATCTCTCACCAGCCTATCAACAACAGCAACAGGAAGTTGGCTAGGAGCCGAAGCATCTTGAAACTGCAACCACTCTTTAATTAAGTCCACTGGATAATTAGTCAATATGCGGACTTGTTTTACGCGCAAGTCTTGGGGATGAACTGTATTAGATTTCGCAGGCGTTGGAGAAGGTGGTTGTACAACGGGGCGATCGCGTTCATCCTCGTCTAAATCATATTTAGGACGGGTGAATAATCTTGATTGAATCTGCTGTAATAGTCCTGCCCAGTCAGCGTTTGCATCCCAATCTCTACGGATTTTAGTTTTGCTGATAGCATCATGTAATCCACAGAAAACGACATTCTCCCCTCCAGGAGTAGCAACAATTGTTAGGGGTCTAGAGAAATCTTCTACAACTGATGCAGCAAGTAAAAAAGACTTAGTAAAGTTAGTCTCAATTCCACTTCTGACGATATATAAATCATCTGCAAAGACAACAATATCTAATTTAATATTGTCTTTGCCTTTGAAATCTTTACCAGTCACTCTTAACTCACTCAAATAGCCTGTTAATGCTCTGTCGGCTACCGGAGTCTTTTTATCAAGACTAACATCATAGTTATACCAGCCATAAGCCTGACCATCAATTTCTAATTTGTTGACATATAAATAAATGGGATATGGAGGATTACCCAAGCCTAATTTAATTTCAGTGTTCATTAGAAGTTCTCCAGTTCATTAGTAGTATTGTTTTGTGCAGATTGTTTGTACATTCTGGCTTTATTCATTTGGTGGGATGAGGCTTTAATTAATGGCATTGCTGCTTTTTTAACAGATTCCTTGGCTTGTTCAAAAAGAAACTGTGTTGCTCCATCTGCGTCTTCTTCTGGGTCTATTTGACCCCAAAGAGAGCAGCCTAGTTCTACTGATTCAAAATCACCCAGATTAAATTTTCGGTGATAAGTGACAGAGATTGTTTTGATTTCCATACAAATATAGTCAATCTTCCAATGATTTTCAGCGCAGCTATTTTTTAATAGATGAATTCTTTAAACTATCGATTATAATTAGTTATTATAGCTAATTCAAAGTGAGAAAAGTCTGCCATCAAAATTAACTAAATAATGAATGATGTTTGACAATACTTGTAAACTGATTGCTGAATTATATTCTCCTGATTTTGCGACTTGGCTGTTAGGCGAACCTATTACTTTAACTGTATTAAGCCCAACAGGGGTGACTTGGGAACCAATGCGGAATGATGGCGTGATACTGTTGCAATCAAACGAAGTTGTATTGCATATTGAATTCCGAACAAAGCCTGATGAAAATCTACCTTTCGAGATGGCTTATTACTATGTGCGAATCTACGAACGCTTTCCTGACAAACAGATACATCAAGTAGTAATTTATCTAGAAAAAACTACATCTGAGCAAGTGTATAACACCACATTTTCTACTAAAAAACTTCACCATAAGTTTGAAATAATTCGATTGTGGGAGCAATCCACAGATATATTTCTAAAATCTATAGGATTGCTACCATTTGCCGTCTTAAGTGCTACGGTTAACAAGGTTAAAACACTACAACAAGTAGCTGCAACTATTGATACACTTCCTCAAAAACAAGCACAAAGTCATATTTCGGCGGCTACTGCAATCTTAGCTAGTTTAGTTTTAGAGGAAGAAGTAATTGAGCGTTTGCTAAGAAAAGACGTTATGCGCGAGTCAATCATCTATCAATCATTTGAGGCTGAGAGGAGGAACAAAAAAGCCCGTGAAATCGCCCTCAACCTGTTAGCCGAGGGCATGGCTGTTGACGCGATCTCTCGACTAACAGGTTCACCCCCAGAAGCAGTACAACAGTTACAGCAGCAGCAAACCAACGAGTAACTTAAGATACCTGCTCTTGAGCTACCCTCGCCTCCACAAACATTCCAATACTGACTACCCCACCAAATATCTCACCACCTGCGGATCTATCGCCGCAATTTAATGCTTGATGGACTGCGGAGGATTCTTGAAAAACTGCTTCAAATCTCGGCTTTTGATTGGGTAATAACTAACCAGACCAAGGGTTAAAGATGACAACCCCTGTTCCGGCGAAATCATTTTCGTTCCGAGTTACTAATGTTAGAGAATATTGCAGGACTATGGCAGCAATTAAAGAATCCATTACAGGTAGAGGTCGCCCCAAAAGTTCTAGTTGTCCGACTAAGTTTCCCCATAACATCATCGTTGAGACATCAACGCTTAAAATTCTTTGTTCAAAGCGATGAGGTAAGGTTACATTTAACCAAGTCAAGAGAGAATCTTTACGCTTAGATGTAGGAAGTTTACTGATACCTTTAGCAATTTCACCAATTGTAATTACACTCAGGTAAAGTGTTTCTGGCTCTTGAGCATCTAACCAGTCTAAAACTTTTTGATTTGGTTGTTTGACAACCAGTTCCGAAATTAGGCAGGTATCAAGAAGGTAAGTCATGGCGTAAAGGCATCATGTGTCAGGCTGCGATCTCTGCTCAGGTCAAGTTCTTCACCCACTTCAGCCAAGGGGGATTGACGAAAAAATTGGGAGAGTTTGGTTGGTTGTTCTTTTTGAGTATCCTGTATTGTGAGACTTTGGGCTAGGAGTTGAATAATATACAGTTTCTCATTCTGGTCAAGTTGAAGCAGTTGTTGTTCAAATTCTGGGAGTAACATGATACGGTTTAGGCTTAGGATAATTTTATTTTACTTTCGCACTCGATTACCCCACCAAATACCTAATAACTTGTGGATCTATTTGGGAAATCCGCGTTCTAATTGACTGCGGAGGGTTCTTGAAAAACCGTTTCAAATCTCGACTTTTGACTTGGTAACAATGGACAGAACGTTTTTTTGCTTTCAGCCAACCCTGCTTCACCCAATTCCTCACGGTATTTGAATGCAAACGAAGGTTTTTAGCAATCTCACGACAACTGTAGTTATCTAAAGTAGGTCGTGCAGAGTATCCCAAAGATTGTAATTTTGATTTCACTGCTGATACTGTCCGATGATAACCTCTTCTTTTGAGCCGAAAAGCTATTTGCTCTGGAGTGTACATTTCTGCCATCTCATGAAGGGTCGCTAGTTCATCCTCAGCCCATCTGATGCTCATGATTTAATCTCCAAATTTTTATGATTGTGTGGCGACTTTTTGATTTCTGTTTACGCTGCAATGTTTTCGTCAGTTACTCTGGTCATACTTGCAGCCGAATCATCAAGTGCTACTGCTGCGTTCAAGGGTTTGGCGTACTGGTTCTCGTCTACTTCGTTTGTCCAGTGCGTGATGTGTTGAAAAACCAAACCCAGCATTGATTCGCCTTTGTAAACACGGTAGATTTTTGGGCGAAAACCGTTGCAGTAAACCAGCGTGTAACCTGAAATTTCGATTACCTCTGCGTTTGGATGATTCGGGGGTAAAAGTATCGGTTCGCAGCATTCACCCCAGTCGGGATCTTGAAGGAATAACATATTTGCTGTAATTTGCATTTATTGTGGTGAGGTAGCGATCGCTCTCTAAGGATGCGACCGCTTTTCTACTGTCGGTACTACGCCGCAACAGGTTGTCTGATTCCCAACAGTGCAATCGCCACATCAATATCGATAGCCGTGCGACTGCCCCCCAACTGACTGCACCTGCTGTACCATTTGCCTTCGAGGTTACAGCCCAGGAAACCCACACGCTGACGGTTGAAATAGAGGGTGGTGCTGAAACTGAGCCAGTCAATCTCTCCGTGTGTTAAACCGTATTTTTGACAAGCTGTTTCTAATTCTTCGCTCAGGCGATCGTTGCGTTCTCTTGGTGTTTCGGGTAGGGTTGCTTTAACTTCTGCAACTCTCTTGGAAAACCAGTTGCGGTCGAATGGCAAGCGTCCTCCGTTACTTAATTGCACCCATACGGTGATTCCAGCTTCGATCCAAATCGTGCGGATTGATTCGGCTTCCACTTCGATGATCTCGGCAATGATGCGGCGGTCACGAGATGTAAGCGGGTCTGTAGTTTGAGTTGCTTCTTTGGCTTGTGCTTCGAGGTGGTTGTAAAATTCTGCTTGTGCTGAGGTTTGCTCGTCTATTGTGTTGCTGTTAAAGCTTTTGGGTGCTTGCTGTGTATATGGGAAATAGTTCATAATAGAGTTCACCTTATTAGGGATAAAAGGCGATCGCTTAGTTTTCTCAGGACGTGCGGTCGTCTTTTGTTTTCTTAACTCTATTGTCTACTGATACCAGACAAATGTCAAGGGGTAATAGACACAATTGTTACTGCTGTACTAAAAAATTCTTCAATACTGCTGTTTAAAGCTTTGAGAAGAACGGAGATTTTAGGAAAAGAAACCGTAGAAGCTGAATTATCATACCTTTCGGGGTCTTCGAGCATGTGAATGTACTGGTGAGAAATACGCTCTCCAAGCTCTGCGGTTTTTTCAGAAATTGAGCGGACAGAATGACTGCCACGTAATGCTTTCAGGCGTTCACCTAGCTCTTTATCCCAGTAAATAGAAGCAACGTATTTTGTATCCAACATAATGATTATTTGTCTACCAGCACTTGCCATAATCTAACAGATTTTATATTCTATAGGTACTAGACAACAAAAGCGACCGCCTCCACTAATCTTTATCGAAGCGATCGCCCTTATTGTTTACATTGCCAGGCGCGTCAAAGATTTTTAAATCATGATGCGTAATTTTATGATGCCATACAACTGCTAGTAACAGTAGACAAACAATCTTGGTAAATAAGAGTGCTGGCAAGCGTTTTGACGATTTTGTTAACAAAATTCCTCGATGCTTAATTCTTTAGTGGGCAAGGTTTATGCTGACACTGGAAGAAGAAAAAATATCAGCCACCTCTTACGGCATTCTCAACACCAGCATCAAAGAAACGTTTACGTCCATTGACCGCTTCGAGTGGCAGGCGGTGGACGAAATATTGCAGATGCGTGATAATCAGCTTTACCGTGAAGCTGGCTATAAGAGTTTCGAGGAATACTGCCAAGCCGAATTATCAGCCTGGGGTGGCTACCGCAGAATCAATCAACTGCTGGGGGCTAAGAAAGTTAAAGACACAGCTGACGAGTTAGGTGAACACATCAAAAACGAACGCCAAGCTCGTTCACTGTTACGGTTAGTCAAGGAACCAGACAAGTTAAAACAAGCGGTTGCGATCGCACTTTCTGAAAACCCCTCCCCCAGCGAATCAGACTTTGCATCTGCGGCGAACATTGTGGTTCCTCGACTTCCACGCCAAAAAACTCAGGAACCAGTGGTTCCTCAGATTCAGGAACCAATAGTTCACCAAACTCAGGAACCAATGGTTCCTAACGTGAACACAGTCACGGTTACGTCACCAACTCATCCAAGACACGGACAATCAGGAACCATCTCAGCCGACCCACCCAATCAAAGGCAGCAGATTGTCACGTTTGAGGATGGCAGCAGGGAACTGGTGAACAATGCGGATTTGAGTAATGGCGCAATTGAGTCATTTACCCCTGAGCGAACTTACCCAAAAGAATACGCCGAAGCGATCGCCGCACTCAAACAGCAGCATCAGCAAGAACTTGAACGACTGGAAAAGGATTTGAAAATTGGGTTACAGGCGGAAGCAACGACCCAAGCCCAGGAACAAGTACAAGAACAACTGACCACCTTACAAAACCTGTTTCAGCAGCAGAAGAAAGAAAACATCCAGTTGCAGCATCGGCTTTTTGAGTTGGAAGGATTGAGGCAGTTAGAACTTGAAAACCAACGGTTACAAAAGCGTATTCAGGAACTAGAAAATGCTGTGCAAGAACGTCCGGCTCAGGAATGGCGCAATACTCTTACTAAACAGGCAGCTAAGGCACTCAATAAGGAAGTTAAGCAAGCTCTAGAAAAAACTATTGATTTGCGATCGCTTGCCCAAGAACCACCCAAAGAAAACGCTCAGGAGTGCTTGCGACTGATGGGTATTGCGTTGGGTAATCTGGCCAGTGCCATGAACAACACCCAAGCCCTGCAAGCAGCTGCAATCATCCTCGGCAGTGAACCGACACCAATTGCGATCGCATATCGAGCCGAACAGCTACAGCTACTACCCCAAGCAGTAAGCGACATTCGGGCTGTACTTGCCAAGCCTGGGTGTAGCTGGTGGAACTATTTAGAAGTTGCTCAAGAGTACGAGGTAATCAAACAAGATTACTGGGCAGAACTAACCACCGAAGAGACAGAGCTAATCACTGCCCTTGAGAAAGCCGAATCTTCAGCAATTACGGAACCATTGGTTCCTGAAGAAGCCCCTGCCGAATCTGGTTCCTTTGCTGACGAAGTGATTGGGCTTGGTTCTATCGTTGCCCACGCTGATATTTACTGCGCCCTATATAACGCCAAAGGTGAAGTCATCGAAGACATGGGCGAAGAAGTCTGGGTGGCTTGGGAGCATTGGAAAGACAAACCGAAAAAGACTGACCGTTACTTTAAGGATGAGTTGCGGTTCTGGCAGAGCAACGACCAGTAAATAAAACTCGCGCCATTTTAAAAAAGCTGAATGCGGCATTGGAACTATGTCGCCTATCTTTTCATGCTTAAATTTAGGAGAAAATATGACTACAGCATTAAAGGCAATCAAAGGTGGCCAAAATAAAGGCAATCACAAACAAGCCACAGAGGAAAAACCAGTTCGACCCCACTGTAAAATCTCGATTGAGGATATCAACTGGGTAAGGCAGCAACCGCCCTGTGTACAGCAGCTATGGTTGGACTCGGTTGCAGCAGAACAATTTGGCGGGTCTGCTCACAAGTTGGAAACCAATCTCACCTACAAGTCATTGCAGAAAGCGGGTGCAGCTTTGACGGCTCAAGGGTTGTTTCAGTATGAGGAAGTTTTTGGCCGTTTGCCTTCTGGTAGACCTGGGCTGATTGGCTACCGAGTCCGTAACCTGCACGGTTATTACAATCGCTTCTACTGGGAATCGTCCACATCAGGTGAAACTAATTCTGGTGACAAAAAAGCTGTCCAAACCGGGAAGGAAATCAAACACACCGGGAGGAACCAAAACCAACCCGAAGTGAAACAAATCCAAGCCGATTTGGATCAATTCCAAAAGAATGGTCAAAAAAGCCAGGATTTGCAAGGCTTCCAGAAACCTAACAACGTTTCTAACAACTCTTTAACTACCTACCAACCACCCACTAAGGTGGTTGGTAAGGTAGTTAGTTCTTCCACGCAGAACGAAAATTTGCATGGTGATGAGACGGCGATCGCACCCTTGGGGGGTGCGTCGCCTCAGACCCTTAAAAGCGTGGAAGAGAGGAAGGAAGAGTTACCTGCGGTAACGGACTGCACGACGCTGACGCTTGTAGAAGCTGTGCCGAGTCAATCCGCTTCGTTGTTAGAAAAGAAGGAAGAATTGGGTGTTGACCAGGAAATCATTCATGAGGACAATTTTTCCACCGCGCCTGTCGCTGCAAATTTTGAAAATCTCAGTCAGCCTCAAAACCAAGCTCAACCGAGTCAATCCGCTTCGTTGTTAGAAAATAACCAAGAATTAGGTGATGAGCAGGCAACCAGTCATGAAGACAATTTTTCCGCCGCCCCTGCCGATTCAAATTTTAAAAACCTAAGTCAGCCCCAAAACCAAGCTCAACCGAGCCTGTCTGCTTCGTTGGTGGTAGAGAACCAGAATTGTAGTGATGATGCGATCATTCCTCATGAAGACACAGTTTCCGCCGCCCCTGCCATTCCAGAAAACAGCCATTCCGCCTCGCCCTCTCAGGAACCAAAAACCCATTCTGAAGGCGTTTGTGCTGTGGCGGCTGACTCAAACCCTGAAAAGTGGTCGTATGAGGCTGTCGTTGAGAGATCGAGAATACGACCCTGGCGTATGGAGAAGCTCAAGATGGCGGAACAATGGCGCGAAAATCCAGGGGATGATTTTCTGATGGAGTGTTGGGCGGATGATCCAGCCTTGCGGATTGTGATCAAGAAACTGGTGATCAAGTGTCCGCAGTGGGGGTTGGTTGCAGTGGAAGGGGTGCTGGTGAAGTGGAATGAGTAACGAGTGCTATCGATTAGTCGCATATTGCAGTAGGCGTTCCCACTCCCAACGCCACGCAGTCTCTACCGTAATTTCTTTACCGTTGGTGAATTTAATGAACTCTGTGCCTTCATCATAAAAAACATCTGCAACGAGGCGATTGCGGACATCGTAACCCCACGTTTTGGCTGCTGCGTTCCACCATCTCTGCCCAGGTGATTCTAGATTTGGTAGTTCCAAATATTCATCACGCCATGCTTTTGGTTTCCATTGCTCTCGCAAGGCACTCACCAAAATTGCGTTTGGGAAATATTGCTTTTCGTGCTTTTGTAGCCACAACACATAGTCAATTGTGCTTCTGAACGCATCCTCTAAACCGTAAGTACAGCCTTCTAAAGCGTTTTGAACTTCTTCGAGTGAAAAGTTAACACCAAGGCTGACTAACGCGCGTTCGTATTGCTTGAATATCTCGTATTCAACTGAGTCTTTTTCCCAGAACCACACAGTTAACACATCTCCTATGCAGTTATTTTCGCTTTCTTATAGTTTAATGCTTGATGGAGATGCCCTGCTTGTACACCCCAGTTTCGGCTTACTTAATGCAGAGATTCAATACACAGTCAGGTGGTGTTGGGAGAACGTACTGGGTGCGATCGCTTATCTCAAAGAAGCGATACGGACTTGGAAAGGGATCAAGTCACCAGAAGCCGTGTTTGTTGCTGCTTGCAAGGAGGGACGGAAGCCGGAATCTGCACAGGCTAAATCGGAGGCGATCGCTTGGTTTAATTGGGCAAGGAAAAACAGGATTGTGATTGCGATTTCGGGGGACACTGTGTACACGCCGGATGGTGAGGCGGTGACGTTGGCGGAGATGATGCGGCGGTGTCCGGTGGGAGGATTATAGATGCGATTGCATTATTGAGAGTATAAATCTTAATAGCTTATGGGACTATGGTCTATCTTTACATGGGGAAGATTTGGAGGATTGGCTAGTGAGGCGATCGCTTTTCAGTTACAAAAATGTACTCGCCTAAACTCTACCATTGGCGATCGCTTCTCAGTTAAGAGAATGCTTAGACATTGCTTCACAAACTAATAGAGTGTGTTGGTGTATTCAAAAGAAAGTATATATTACCACAAGTTAGCTTATTTAATTGTAAAAGTTATGAGTAGCGACTGCCTAATTGCTGGCATTTTATAGAAAACATACGGTAAAAGCTGCCATTATTATTTGTTAATTAGAGAAAAAATACTTAAATTTTCCCTTTATAAAAGATATAAATTTTACGTAAAAATACTAGGTCGAGTTTGAAAACAGTGATATTATCTACTGGAATGCGCTTTAGCTCTCTTATAAATACATAAATAAGAGCATTTTGTTAATGTCAGCTATTTTCTATACCTAATTTTATTTTTGGATATAGATTTTAGGGCAGCTAATTGTTTCACAAATCGTAGTCAAGTATTATTTCTTAAGTATTGATTAATTTCCCAATTCAACCTAAAAAAGCAAACTAATTACTATGAAATTAATAACATCATATTTATTAGCTTTAAAGTTCAGAAAGCAAAGAAAGTTAATTAGTAAAGCTTTGGGTTGGGTATTGAGAATACTATAAAAATACTTAAATCTCAAAGCTTTAAATATAATTTAATATTTTTTGTTGTTATCTTGAGTGTAAACAGAATAATTTAATTGGTAAAAATCATGAATCAATTACAACCAAACAACCTGGGAGAATGGCGTATTCAAGCAAATCCAAACAATATTCAATTAAGTCAAGCTATAAATAAATTAAAAAATAATTTTATCCAAAGTGAAAATGGAGTTACTAGTCATGGTAAGACTTTAACCCAATTATTTAGCGAATACTTTTTAGATAATCCAAAAGTTACAGATACAGCATTGATAGAAATGTCTCGTATAACAAGAGATGATTTTGCAAAACAGATATCTACAACATCGAATGATATTGCAAAAAAAAGATTTGATGATTATGAAGATAATCCACTTCAAGTAATGACTGCTAGGTTTTTTGCTAACCTCATAGCAAAAAATCCTAATGAAGTAAATCAATTAACAACACAATTACTGGATGATAATGCGACAGTAGGACTTACTGGCCCAGGTGATGCCCTTCCTCAGATTCTTTGGCGACATGACATAAATGATCCACGCGGCCAAGGGACATTACTACATGATGTTAGCGATATTTTGGATTATATCTTTAAAAGTATTTCTTTTAGAAGTAGAGTAGGTTCTGACTTTAATAATGTTAATAGTTTAAATAAAGCTTTGTGGGGTTATGAAGATTCCATAAGTTCAGCAATTTTAGGAATGTTTATTCCTGCAACTTTAGAGTATATCCAAGATTCTCTCGAAGCGGCTCCTGCTCAACCTGTCACTACTACAGGTATGCTCGGTTCTTATGTCGGAGGTAAAGTAGCTTCTTATTTTGTTGATGATACTTTTGCCAATCAATTACTAGCACAGTCTCTTGGTTCTACTGTTACAGGATGGGTAGGAGATACTGTTGAGCAGGTTTTAATAGATCCAAACTCCATAAGAGTTTTTTCTTTACCTAATCGCTTTGTTGGCAATCTTGTGTCTAACACTGTGGCTTTAGGTACTGGAGAAATAGCTGAAAATATCATTCAAGCATTAGAGATAGAAAATACTCTAGCTCAAATCGGTGTCAATACACTGACTCAAGCAATTGTTGACTATGCTTTCACTTCAGTAGCTGTAGAATACTTTCCAAACTTTGCTGCTAAGTATCTAGAAATAACAAACGTTAAAGAAATTACAAGTTTAAGTTTAGTTAGCTCTTATGTTAATTCTTTAGCCTCTTATGCTGGCTCAGAATTTTATAAAACTCTAGTTCGTTGGAATATTATCGGCGAAGGTCAATTAAACCAAGGTTCAGCTATAGGCGGTTCATTACTTCCAACCCTTTCTAGCTTACTTGGTTTTACTTCTTTCACTGGCCCAATAGGAATACTCGTTGGCACAGTAATTGGGAGCTTAATAGGAGGAGTATTTGCAGATGAAGATTTTCCTCGTGCTGCGTATGTAGTAAATATTGTTGACGGTAAATTTGTCACCAAATTTGCATACGAGTTTGATGATGGAGTGGCTGACATTGCTCGTCAAATGGGTGAATCTGCTAAAGAAATTCTCAATTACTTAGCGGGGACTGTTGGTGGTCAACTGCTTTCTGTTGAGAATGTTTATTATGGTCATTACATAAAAGAATTAGTTTATCAATTACAAGATGATGCACCTGGTGGAAGTAGTTATCGTAGACGAGTAGGTTTTGGTGAAAATGCTCAAGCAGCGATTGAAGCAGGTGTAGTTTACCAACTTACTAAAACACAGATTGAAGGAGGCGATCGCTACATCAAACGTCTGTTTAATAATTATACTAATTCCCGCAGCAATTTAGACGATTTCAACGAGTTATTACAAATTGCTAAAGAATATGGCACTTACCTAGATAATCCTACTTTATATCAGGAATATATTAATAAACTGGCAGCCAACTCAATTCAAGATGCAGATAAAAGAATCACAGATTTGCAATCTCGTCCTTGGGATCGGTTTGTCCCCGAAGAACTTAATGATGCTCTCATCAAAGAGGTAGCGGCAAATCTTTCCCCGACAAGCATTAGACTTTCTTTAGAAGGAAATGATTTAATTATTAATGGAGAAAGGATTTATAATTGGTTGAAGATACAATCAGAAAATAAAATTCAATTTCTGCGCTTTGCTGATGGGAGTATTTATACAATTAATATTGAGGAGAAGTATGCAGAAGGAATGCTTTTTAATAGTATTTCTGGTAAATTTGATATAGATTTATCTAGCATTCCTAAAGTTAAGCAAGCTACTCTCAAGCTATACGAGAAAGACCCTACAATTAAAGATTTTGGCTTAAATACTTTACCATCCCAAGTCAGTTTGTCACTCAGTGGCAATAATCTAATTATCAATGGCGAAATAATTGCTAATTGGTTGACTAATACAAACAACCGTTTAGAAATTTTGCGCTTTGCTGATGGAAGTCGCTTTAAAATAGTTGTTGAAAACAATAGCAAAGTTAAATTAGAGAATGAACTAGTCGCCAACTGGAAAACAGTCTTGGCGAAAGCAGCAGAATTTAACCTCAGTACACCGCAGTCTTCAGATCGTTATAAAGGGAATAATGTCACTAAAATTCTTTATGGTAGCGGTGGTGTAGTTCAAGGAAGTGATAATAGTGACGATGTTTTGATTTCTTCTTCAGCAGCAGAAACCCTCAAAGGTGGTAAAAGTGATGATGTTTATCGCTATAGTCTAGGAAGTGGTAAAGATATCATTGAAGATATTGGCGGAGTAGATGTTATTGAGTTTGACAGTAATATTCAACTGTCCAATTTACAGCTACAACAAAGCGGCAGTAATTTAATTATTAACATCATCAATTCAAGTAATCCCACTGCACCAATTACAAATCAATTAACCATCAAGAACTTTGCAACTAATAAAATTGAATTTATTCGGCTGGGGAATAACGAAGAATACTTTTTAGACAACACTAATGGACAATGGCAATTAAAACCTACTAGTAGTGTTCAAACTTCCACTAGCAGTAACACTATAATTCAAGGGACTATCGGTGCTGATGTTCTTCGAGGTTTAGGAGAAAATGACACCCTTTCAGGCGGTGCAGGAAATGATACTTATTTGTACTCTTTCGGTGATGGTTTAAACACAACCATTTATGACACAGGAGATTACGAAGGTAAAGTTAGAGATGGTGGCATAGATACCCTTGTCTTAGGAACAAACACGATCCACAGCTTAAAGTTACAAGATAAAGATTTAATCATCACTGTTTCTTACGTTCTCCCATCATTGAATGCCAATGGTGGTAATAACGAAGCTCAACCTATCACAATTACAATCAAAAACTGGGTTGATGAGAATAGCAGAATTGAATTTATCCGCCTCGCCAATGGCAAAGATTTTTATCCTACTTTAGCGGCAGATGGTTCGGTTTCTTTACAACCAGTGTTAACTCAAGGAGAATCAACTTTAGATGTTCAGCTAGATGTACCGGATAGTTATGCACTGAGTTCATACAAATTAGCAGTTGTTGATTTGTTTGGAAATGGACTTCAGTTAATTTCTGCTCAAGATTCCTTTGCCATGTCAGATTTAGATAATGATGGTTATCTAGAACAGACAGGATGGGTATCTCCTTCTGATGGGATATTAGTAATAGACCTAAATAATGATGGACGGATTACAGAACTTAACGAGTTTATTTCCCTGACTGCTCAAACTAATGTGACTGCTATCAGTAGTTTAAACAGTAATGGCGATCGCTTACTCAATTATCAAGATACCAACTTTGAAAAAATCCGAGTTTGGGTTGATGCCAATGGTAATCGTAAAGTAGAATTAGGCGAACTAGCAGCATTACATCGCTACGGCATTGAAGATGTTTCCCTAGCAAGTCAACAGAAAAACTTTGAAATTGCGGGAAATCTTGTCACTGCCTCAACTTATTTTACTCAACTAGGATATCAATTCAGAAAACGTTCTCAAATTTTTGACGTTACCTTTGCTTATAATCCCAACGGCGTTAAATTAGAAACGCTACCAGGAGGGATTAACAAATTCAACTTTGAAAATAAACCCGATATTTTAATTGCTGATGACACAGCAGGTAGTCTTGATTTAACAATTGACCCCACCATTACTTACTCTGTGACTGGAGGAAAGAATAACGATAAACTCACCATTTTGGCTAGTAACACTACAGGAGGAATCCTCAATGGTGGTGCGGGAGATGATACTCTCACAGGTGCAGGTGGTAGCGATATTATCAACGGTGGTAAAGGGAAAGATGTCATCAAAGCTGGTGCGGGAGACGATACAATAACCGTTGATCAAGACGATATTCTTACGAGTTTAGATGGTGGCGAAGGTTTTGATATAGTTACCATTGACTCAGATGCTCGGTTCCATCTGATTCTCAATGATATTAATAATATTGAATCAATTATTGGCAATAAACTCAGCAATCAAATTACCTACAACGGCGTTAAAGCAATTCTGATTTCTGGTGATTTAGGTAATGACACAATTACAGGCGGAGAAGGGGACGACCAAATCGAAGGAGGAGAAGGTAAAGATAAGTTATCTGGAAATAAAGGCAAAGATTTATTACTTGGCGGATTAGATGATGATAGCCTCTACGGTGATCAAGGAGACGACCAACTATATGGACAGGAAGGAGATGATTTCCTAGATGGTGGAGATGGTAGCGATATCATAGATGGCGGTTTAGGAAATGACCAACTTAGTGGAGGTTTTAGCCAAAATAGTCAAAATACTTTTATATTTGGTCGTGGGTATGGAATTGATACTATTCTTGCAAACTACAATAATGGCTTAGATATCATTAGTTTTAAAACAGGTATTAGTCCATCAGATATTTTCTTCTGGCGTAACCCAAACCCAAGTTTCTATGCAGATAGAGATAATCTTTACTTAGGAATTAAAAATACTAACGACCGAATTATTATTCAAAGACAGTTTCCTGGTGGTTCTAATGGCATAGACCAGTTTGTATTTGCTGATGGCACAATCTGGACAAGAGAAAATATTCAAACTTGGTTACTGCAATCTACTAATGGCGATGATTACTTAATCGGATATTCAGGAAACGATACGCTTGATGGTAGTGCAGGAAACGATTCCTTTGAAGGGGGTGCTGGTAACAACACATATATATTTGGTCGTGGCTATGGAGTTGATACTATTATTGAAAACTACAATACAGCTACAGATATTGTAAGCTTCAAAGCAGGTATTAGTCCATCAGATATCATCTTCTGGCGTAAACCTACTAGCTTTCACGAAAGAGACAATCTATATATAGGTATCAAAAATACTAATGATCGTCTCATTATTCAAGGTCATTTCAAAAGTAATGCTAATGGCATAGACCAGTTTGTATTTGCCGATGGCACAATTTGGACAAGAGAAAATATTCAAACTTGGTTACTGCAATCTACTAGTAATGATGATTACTTAATTGGAGATCAAAGAAACGATACTCTTGATGGTGGTGCAGGTAATGATTCCTTTGAAGGTGGTGCTGGTAATAACACATATATATTTGGTCGCGGCTATGGAGTTGACACTGTTGTTGAAAACTCTAATACAGGTACAGATATAGTCAGTTTCAAAACAGGTATTATTCCCTCAGATATTATTTTTTATCGTAGAATTAATAGCTTTCATGAAAAAGATAATCTATATATAGGTATCAAAAATACAAATGACCGCCTCATTATTCAAGGTCATTTTAAAGGAAATGCTTACGGCATAGACCAGTTTGTATTTGTTAATGGCACAACTATAACCCGTTCAGATATTAACGCTCTGTCCTTACCAGAAAGTCTACCTGAAGACAACCTAGTAAGTGGAGATGGTAATGCCAATATTTTGGAAGATGCTACAGGTAATGATACTTTAGCTGGCAAAACGGGGAATGATACCTACATTTTTAAGCAAGGTTACGGACAAGATACTATCCAGGAAGAAAATTCAAATTCTAATTATTATGACATCGTTAAGTTTGGTGCAGGTTTAACGCCCCAAACAATGGAAATTGTTCGACAAGGTGACGATCTAATTTTCAAAGTCAAAGGTAGTAGCGATCGCCTAACGATCAAAAATCAGTATTATCCCTTTGAAGCTGTTTCAGTTGAAGAATTTCAATTTGATAACGGTGCAGTTGTTTGGACAAAAGAAAATATCAAACAACACTTACTAAAGTCTACAGATGGAGATGATTATTTATTAGGTTATTCCTGGGGTCTCAGAAACGATATCTTAGATGGGGGCTTGGGAAATGACACTTTAGTAGGAGGTACTGGAGATGATACTTATATATTCAAACAAGGTTACGGTCAAGATGTTATTCAAGAAGATGAATATGGCTTAAACAGTTTTTATGACATAGTTAAATTTGGTGTAGGTTTAACACTCCAAACAATAGACATTGTTCGACAAGGTGACGACTTAATTTTCAAAGTAAAAGGTAGTAGCGATCGCCTGACAATTAAAAATCAGTTTGGTGTCTATGAAGCTTACGCAATTGAAGAATTTCAATTTGATAACGGTGCAGTTGTTTGGACAAAGGAAGATATCAAACAACACTTACTAAAGTCTACAGATGGAGATGACTACATAGCTGGTTATTCCTGGGGAATTAGAAACGAAACTTTAGATGGTGGCTTAGGAAATGACACCTTAATTGGAGGTACTGGTGATGATACCTATATCTTCAAATTAGGTTATGGTCAAGATGTTATTCAAGAAGCTGAATATGGCTTAAATAGTTTTTATGACATAGTGAAGTTTAGTGCAGGCTTAACACCCCAAACAATGGAAATTGTTCGGCAAGGTAATGACCTAATCTTTAAAGTAAAAGGTAGTAGCGATCGCCTGACAATTAAAAATCAGTTTGCTGTGTACGAAGCTTATGCAATTGAAGAATTTCAATTTGATAATGGTGCAGTTGTTTGGACAAAAGAAGATATCAAACAATACTTACTAAAGTCTACAGATGGAGACGACTACATAGCTGGGTACTCTGAGGGAATCAACAATGAAACTTTAGACGGTGGATTAGGCTATGACACCTTAGCTGGAGGTGCAGGCAATGACACATACATCTTTAAGTATGGCTATGGACAAGATGTCATTCAAGAAGATGCCTACGGCTTAAACAGTTTCTATGACACAGTTAAGTTTGGTGTAGGCTTAACTCCCAATATAATGGATATATTTCGACAAGGAAACGACCTGATTTTTAAAGTTAAGAACAGTAATGATCAACTAACTATAAAAAATCAGTTTGATGAGCTTCTTGCGGTCGAAGAATTTCAATTTGATAACGGTGCAACTATCTGGACAAAAGCAGATATTAAAAACTATATCGCTAGTACCCTCAATAATGCACCTATTGTCCAAAACGCAATCATAGATCAAACAACTAGTTCTAATAGTCCCTTCAACTTCACCGTCCCCGTAAATACTTTCTCTGATGCAAATATAGGTGATAGCCTCAGTTATACAGCAACCAAAGAAGACGGCACTTCTTTACCCAGTTGGTTAACATTTAATCCCATCACTCACACTTTTACAGGTACTCCCACATTAGCTGATGTTGGTATACTCAACATCAAAGTTGTAGCAACAGACAACAAAGGAGCAAATGTCAGTGATATATTTGCTATCAACATTCGCAACCTCACTGGTACTGCTGGCAACGATAACATCACTGGTACATCCAACGACGATGTAATTCAAGGCTTAGGCGGCAATGATACCCTGCTTGGTTTAGCTGGAAATGACACCATTGATGGCGGTACAGGTCAAGACACCATGACCGGAGGGTTAGACAATGACATCTACATTGTCGATAACAGCGCAGATAAAGTAGTCGAAAACGCTAACGAAGGAACGGATACTGTTCGCTCATCCATTAGCTACACCTTGGGTGACAATATAGAAAACTTAGTTTTAACAGGCACTAGTAGCCTCTTAGGTACAGGGAACACACTCAACAATCTCATTACTGGTAATACTGGTGCTAACACACTTAATGGTAAAGCTGGTGATGACATCATTAATGGAGAAGGTGGTAACGATACCCTGAATGGCGAAAGTGGTAATGATACCCTCAGTGGCGGTGCTGGTAATGACAGTTTAGACGGTGGTGCTGGTGACGATGTGATGCTTGGTGGTGCAGGTGATGATACATACTACACCGATAGCAGTAACGACCAAATCATAGAAGTCTTCAATGAAGGAACTGATACCGTCCGTTCTGCTATCACTTGGACGCTAGGCTACAACCTAGAAAACCTGATTCTCACTGGTAGCAATGCTATCAATGGTACTGGGAATGCTTTGAAAAACAGTATTACTGGTAACACTGCCAATAACACCTTGTCAGGTGGCGATAATGATGACACTCTCAAAGGAGATGCTGGAGATGATACCCTCAATGGTGATGCTGGTAATGACTCCTTAGATGGCGGTGTGGGCAATGATGTCATGATTGGTGGTGTTGGTAATGACACCTATTACACTGACAGCATTAATGACCAAATTATAGAAGCAACTAATGCCGGAACCGATACCGTCCGTTCTGCTATTAGTTGGACATTAGGCAACAACTTAGAAAACCTGATTCTCACAGGTAGCAATGCAATCAATGGTACTGGAAACGCACTAGTTAATAACATCACCGGAAACAGTGCCAATAACAGTTTGTCTGGTGGTGATAATAATGACACTCTCAACGGTGGCGATGGGGATGATATTCTCAATGGAGGTAACGGAAATGATACTTTAATCGGTGGCAATGGCAACGATACACTCGTTGGTGGTCTTGGTAACGACAAGCTAACTGGTGGCACTGGTAATGATAAATTTGTCTTTAACAGCCTGAGTGAAGGAAGTGATACTATTACTGACTTCAGTAGTACAGATGATGTCATTGTAGTACAAACACTGCTGGCTAACTTGAACTACACAGGCATAAATCCCATCGCCAATGGTTACATCAGAGGTATACAATCTGGGTTAAATACTCTCATTCAAGTTGACGCTGATGGTGTTGGTGGTAGTTCTGCTTTTAGTACCTTGGTCACGCTCAATAACTTTACTGCTACTAACTTCAGCCAGAATAACTTGATTTTCTAGTCTAGTGCAAAGTTCTGTTGGCAGACTAGCAATTGTGGCTTTCCCCTTCTCTCCTTATTGTCTTAATCTGGTTTGGTGATTTGAAGTTGTTCGCAGTTGTTGGGTTTGGGCTTCGCCCTTAAACTCCCGTTCGCCCACAACCCCCAACGCTTCTTCAAATGGTTGTGTGGCTTCCAGACAACTCAAACCTTCAAAACCTTCCGCCTCCACTCGCACTTCACCCGTCAATTTATCGAAATGGATCAAAATTGCGCGTTCCATGAATTACCTCCTAGCAAACTGTTGAACCTCCTGATGACCCGCAAAAGTTAGGCGTAGGGTTTGAACTTGCCCCTTGGTTTCCTCACTAATAGTGCATTCACCAAATCGCTCTTGTAATTCGGCAGCTTTGGCTCTCACCATTCGTTTACCATAAGCCTGCATTAGCTGGTGACTAAAGAAGTCTTCTCCAAATCTCGGAACCGTTTCATACTCGTCATGGATTACGTCATACACACCACTGCTTTGATTCCAGCGAAAACCAATATCTGCACGAGCTTTTATGGTGTAACCAGGGACAATAATCTCTGCGCTTTGCCCTTCATTATCCCCGTAGTAGCCAGTTAATGGTTGCGGTGTTTCGTGGACTTGGGGCTTGAGACTTAAATCCTCCAAAGCTTGTACCAAGCACTCAAGGGATGTTAAGCGAGTTCTGAGTGTTGAGAAATGCGACATACTATCTCCTTAGTATTTGATTCGGTAAAGCGACGCGAACAGTTGTAACCGAACCATGAGTTACGGTTTCCACTACTTCACCACCCATCTGCGTAGCAAGTTTAGGCAAGTACAAGTTGATGTATTCTTGTTGCAGCAAAGGGAGAAACTGCGACCCTAGCCCAAAATCTCTTTTCGCTAGTCCAAAGCTTTTGTCGTAATCAGAAATGAAACATTCATACTCACTGCCGTTCCAGTAAAAACCTAAATCATTGCTGAGACTGCTAATTTGATTACGGGGTACAACGATGTGAGCAGTTTGTTCTCTCCTGTCACCTCTATAGCCAAATAAATTTACTGGCTGATCATGGATTTGTGGGTAGAAACCAAATCTTTGCAATGCTTCAACCAAACAGGCTTGGTCTTTAAATTTGACTTCGATTTTCGAGAAGTGTGACATATTTAAAACACCAAAGAATTTTCAATTTTGTGCAATGCAATGAATTATTCTCACTGCATTGCATTTTTTCATCGGAACTTAAACGCACTAACAGTTGCCACCGTCAGCCCAACGTCAGAGCTTGCCAGTTGTTGCAGATTGCGCTGCTCATCTAGAAGTTTGGCTCTGATGTCGTCCATTTTCTGCTGTAGTTGCGATCGCCCTTCACCACCCAGATTCTTAGATTCGATATCTGGGTCGTTGACAATGGAATTCAAATGCTCCATCATCGACTGCAAACTACCACCAGCTTCCGGTGACGCATTCGCCAGCAAAACCTGTACCTTCTGGAGATGTTTCTGCATTTTTTGCTTGAAGCGTACTGGCTTTCGTCCGGGTTCCCAATCAGCCAACTCTTCTAACAACTGCGCGGCGAGTTGTTCACCTCCAGCGATCGCCGCTTCCTTGAGCCGTTGTTCTAGGTTTTGGTCGTACTGTTGAATGAACTGGGTGATTTGGTTCAAGCATTCGGCTTGTTGCTGGTTCAACTGTTCAGATAATGCCGGGATGATCATGGGGCGACCGATAATCACTTGCAAACAATCTTCTAACTCACTCAATGTCGGGAATGCTCTCAACAGATTTGCTTTAACTTCTTGTTGCTTGTCTTGTGGTAGTTCCCAAGTGTTCAACGAAATAAAGTTTTCGATGCGTTGCTGATAATCTTCTAAGCCTTGCTCGTACTCATCTTTTAACTTGGCTCGAAGTGCTGGCGCGATCGCATCTCTAATGTTAAGCAACTGACTCCAGACCAGGGGAGCCAAATCAATCGGGCAAATCCAATCACCGTTGTCAGATGTCATCCATTCCTGGACAGAAGCGATTTCTTGCCTGAGTTGACTTGCTGCCTCATTTAAAGCTTTGAATACTTTAATACCACGCAAGCCTACTTCAGAATTCGTTACTTTAATCAGGTCGGATTCTGTGCCAGTATCTTCAGATTTCAACACGTCTGCCCATTTTGGTGCTGCACTTATGGTGCTGTTTTTGATTCTGATGCTAAAGCGAATACGGGTTTTATTTAATTTGGAGAAATTGATTCTTTCAACAGTTGCATTTTGCAAGAATGTTTCATCTGCCGCAATTGCTTGTACCATTTTTCAGTACCTATTACTAAGTTTTCTCTCAATCATCAGCGAAGCGCATCAACAATTCGCAATTCGCAATGGGCTAACGCCCCGCTCCGCTAACGCAATTCGCAGTTATGATTAGTAGATATTTAAATCCTTTGTGCCATTGCTAACCATTGCATTAATTACTTGAAACCAGCATTTTTAAATGCTAATCTATGTTTAATTATTCAATTGGATACTTCGCACTTTAATTGCGAATTGCGAATTGCAAATTGATTTATAGCAACCCCATCTGCACTACAGTTTGCTCCTTCAGAGGCTCACAAGTCATTCCCTCGACTTCCTGACATCTAATCCACAACTTTGTAGAATTCAAGAAAATCTCTGATGTCTTTCGTTGGTTTGGTAGGGGTGCAAATACGTACTTGCTATTCTTGCCACTGCCATCAGTTCGCACGTATCTGTATTGCACACAATCAATTAAATAAATTTTCGATTGATTCAGTGTTTTTGGATCAAAAACTGGTTTTAGTTCCATGATTTATTCTCCAATTCGAGATAATACCCATTTTTTGAATTCAAAATGCAAAATTCAAAATTCAAAATGAAGAATCAGGAAGATTTTGAATTTTATTAATTTTAAGTACAAACCCCCATTAATCTCTTTAATTTTGAATTTTGAATTAATAATTTTGAATTCCCGAAGGGGTTGACCTTGGCTATCTCTTTTGTTATCAAATCTTGAATCACAGTTTGGCTAAAAGTTAGTTCTGACAATCTAGCTTTTCCTCCTCTGTTCTTGAGAAACAGCAGACAGGCATTAGAATTATCAGCAGACTTCTTAGTGCTGGTTTTGGTTTTCATATTCTTGATGGTTGAAGTTGTTTGAGGTAGGAATTCAGGAGTTGTGAGATTGAAAACTCCTGAACTCTTGGGATTTGTTCTAGCTGTAAACTTGCAACGATGGGGCTTTCCGTTTCAAATTCCCCTGTCCATCATCACCATTAGTTGTGATTGTTGGACTTTTGCATTCAGAAGAATTGCAAGTGAAATCCCAATGATTAATCTGCAATTTTCCTCGATGCTCTACCAGCACAATCTTGTTTTTGTACTTGGGGTCTTTGCTGCTAATAGTGAAGGCATCACCCAAAGCATAGAAACCAGTCGAAACAAAGGCGCGTTTATCAACACCCATTAAGGCATCCCAGGCAAGTTGTTTTTCTTGTTGCTTGTTCATTGAGTTCACTTGAAGTTATCATTGCAGTCTTTGCGAAGCGATACTGCTTATGCCACAATTGCCATTGTAGTTGAATCGATTTCCCGAAGGGATCGCTTATTAGTTCAATAAGCGATTGCTTTGGGTTTAGTAGAAGTAAGAGACTGCTACCAAAGCATAATTTTTGGCAATCAAAAAGCGGTCTGCTGTTAACAAACCGCCTCTCCTCTTGGTATGTTGTATTAAAATCTGGAATTTTGTTGATTAAGACGATATTTTAAAACTTCGCCTTGTCCTGTCGTGACTTATTTTGACAGATGATCTACTAGTGACCAATTCATCATCAATTCTTGTTCATCTTGGTTGAGATTATCTTGCTCTTGAAGAAGAGTTTGCCAATTAGTAAGAAGTCGAATGGTTTTTTGTCTGAATTCGTTGGTTTCTGGGAGTGTCCACAATTCAATAAAAGCTTGACGTTGTGTTTCTCCTTTGCCTAAAATCCTTAACCATAATGTTTCTGCTGTCATAGGTAACTTGTCAATGGCTACTATAACAAGTCGAAAAACATTCGGCAGAAAGTAAATTCCAGTCGGCCAGTTTTTGAGATTTAATTGTGCGCCAAAACCGTCGAGCAGTTTACCTGAAGCTGATGGTACTACAATCCATAAACGAGGTAAATCATCGTCATCTAAAGCTTTACCTTCTGCTTCTGCCCGATCATTTAAAGTAGAAAAGACGCTGAGAAGTTTGCGAAGGCAATTTCGGACATCTGTTTCATCAATTTGTTCACAATAAACTTCTATTGCACAATCACTCTGAGTAACTCTCTGGAGCAATTTAATTGAGTGATTTTCGGTTTGAGTTGTTTGTTTCGAGAAAAACAGAACAATTCCCCGCCGTTCCTCATCCGTTATTAAACCACTCAGTGCTACATTACCCAATGGTGAAAGCAGGTATTCAAGGTAATGTTCAACGAATTGACTGTAGAATCTTTGGGTCATCTTTTGATAAGTTGTTAATTCACTTTTCCTCAAAAAATACTCAAAAACCGATGTTTGGAAGGTGAAAGTAGGTATTTTTAGTTAGGATTCTCCTAAAGCAGCCCGAAAAATTTGTTCGGCAGTCAAACTTAATTCTGGAAAAGTCAGTGATTGAATCCGATCACTGCCGCGAAACTGAGTGATTTGATATTCGCCTTCAACTAGCGTGTAAACTGATATTGTCGGCTGTTTAGGGCTACCAATAAACCGCTTTCCACCTAAAGCTGCATAGTCAACAATCCAATATTCACCAATTCCCATTTCTTCATATTCAGCAAACTTTAAGAAATAGTCATCACGCCAGTTAGTACTGACCACTTCCACGATTAATGGAATTGACTCTGCTTGAGAAACAGTAGATGATTTTTTCCAAAGTGGTTCATTTACTAAATTAGGAAGATTCAATACTAAAACATCAGGAATATAGCCAGACTTCTTATCTACAGCTTTTACTAATGCTTGGCTAGGAATTGTATGAGCCAGATTCCGAAAGCGAATTTCAAAGTTAAGTTCTCTAATCAAAAATGCCCTTACCAACTCATGGTCGCCTGTTGGTTGCATTTCAACTATAACTCCTTTGTGTAATTCATATCGACCATTTTCTGGTTTCCATTCCAGAAACTCTTCAAAAGTGACTAGCTCGACTAAAGGTTGAAACATCATCTTGCCCCTTTAATGCTGGAATTCTGGTTTAAGACTACTAGAATTTAGTAATCTCAATACTTCCTTTACACCTGTGTTTAAATTGTGGATGTTAGCTTTTATGTCGCAAATATCTGCTTTAACTTCCCGCATATCAGATGCAAGTCCCATAGCCAAGCTCAAGGTTCGAGCGATTGCTACTTGAGATGTCCCAATCGTTCCTGCCTGTATTTTTAGATTGGCTACGCCCTCTGTCAATTCATTCAGGCGTAGGTAAATATTGTCAAATCTGCTGTCATCGGCCATCTGCTTACCTTTACTGTTTTTCGCGTCTACTGAATATTTTAAGCTGCCAAAGATTGCCTTTGGGCATCGCTCGTCGCGCTCGCTGGCAAATACCAATTTTATGCTGACATCGTTCTTAATTCTGTAACCCATGCTGATTGCGAGAATTTCGGGTGTAAACTAATGTGTACTGTTTCAGTAGTTGAAGTTGTTTTTATGACCTTCCAAGAACTTCAAACAGGCGATTATTTCCGCATCTCAGGGATAACTACCCCTTACGTCTACAGAAAAGCCAGTGATGACTCTTGCAGCTTAAACGATACTTTGCAGCCGATTCGTTCTCATACGATGGTGAAAAAGCTCACTGGAACTGAACTTATTGAATTTTTAGGACAACAGCAACCGGATTCTCAACCAAAACGTAAACCCACTATTCGGTTAAAATCTCGACCTGTTACCTCAAGAGAAAAAGCTGGCGTTACAAAGTATGGCATCATCAGTTAGATAAACAAATGTCTTGATGGCAGTATTTGGGGCGATCGCATAGAGAACCTGCAATCGCCTTTTCCTCTCAGTTACGCCGCAACCAACTCTTGCGCTGGCTCATACTCCGCTAACATCAGCCATTCTTCACGAGTTATTTGATCAAACGGCTTATCCAGCAAATCCAGACCCTCGCCAGGGCTTTCCGGCTGCGGCGGTAAAGACTGGACGTAGCAGTAAGTACCTTTTTTGTAGACGATTTCTTTCAAACGCTTGCCGTTGTGATATATGCCATCGTCGCAGAGTTCGTAACCTAGAACTTCGCAAGCTTGGGCAATCTCAGCCATGATTTCATTCCCCGTTGTAACGATTGGGAGTTCTTCTTTCTGCAATGGCAGAGTGCCTCGTTTGTAGTGCCAAGAAATATTATCAAAGCACTTCTGCCACCAGCTTTTACGAAATACTTCTTGGTTGTTGACCTCGACTACCCAAGGTTGCGTTAAGTCTTTGTGATCATAAATAATTCGGGCAATTAGCTTTTGTCCGCAGTAGATTTCGTGTTCGTAGAAGTCGATTTCTACTGATGTTACTTGCTCTGTCGTTGTTGCTTGTGGCATCATTGAATTCTCCAGTAGTGGATAAAAAGGCGATCGCGGACTTTGGACGGTGCAGCGATCGCCTTTTGATTTTGGATATGAATTACGTTGTGGGGAACCACAACACACTCATCGAAATTTAGCGAAGCGTTATATTGAGATGTTCACGCATTATCAGCCGTGAGCTAAAGTTACTCCCTTGATTTTTGATTTACAGTAGAAATAAGCATTGTGCTTGGATTTGGAGATTACTGGCAACTACTGATTTACAAAGGAATGTCAAGATGACGGACGCAACAATCGAAGATATATACAGACGGCTCAATGCCTTGACTGAAGATGTCAACAACTTAAAAATCCAAGCCGGAACCATTGGTTCTACTCAAGTGGCTGTTGCCCAAACTCTTTCTTTGGTGACTGCTCTAACATCAGAGGTGCGAGAGCAGAAAACAGACATCAGACAACTTAAAACTGATGTCAGTGAATTAAAAACTGATATGAGAGAAGTCAAAGCTGACTTACGCCAAGTAACAAATGACGTAGCAGAAATTTTGCGTATCCTGCGCGATCGCAATGGTGGTAGTGGATTGTAAAAGCTCATGCTAATCCGTTCTGCTACACCAGATGATATAAGAGCAGTTTTCAATGGTGTCCAAGATTTGTGCTTTACCGCTTGCAGGAATATGCGTTTATTTACGATTTGTGGGTAGAGTCAGAATACCACCAAAAAGGTATCGCCCGACAGATGGTCATGCTGTGTGTAGAGCGTTTTGAGCAAATGGGAATCAAGCAGATTCGATTAGATACAGCAGTCGAGAATGAAAACGCCCGAAAGTTGTTTGCATCCTGTGGTTTTCGCTTCAGTAATATCGAAATGCTCAGAGAAGTTAAATCTTAGTCAAAAAGGCGATCGCAGTTTTATGAGGACTGCGATCGCTCCCATCGTGTTTTTCTACAACCCGTCGGTTGCTGCCCGTTTAGCGCACCTGTGTCCCCTTTCCCTGGATTTGCGACTCGTCGGCTATTTAGTTTTCAAGGTTCTGAATGCTGATGCAACTCTTTTACCGTTCAGGTGGCGGCAGTTGCTATTCCTTTGCCTTGATTACTATAGTGCAACTAAAAGTTACGATTGTCAACCCCTAATTGCACAATTTTGGTTTCTTTCAAACACAATAATTCAGCTAATGTACAGTTAAATACCTGACAAAGCCCTGCCACAAGCTCAGGGGAAGCACCTTTAACATCGGAATAAGTCTCCATTCTGTGCAAATATTGGCGAGAAATTTCAACATCATTCTCGGCAAGCTTTTTAGACAATGCCATCAATGGCATCTCACCACGTAACGAGCGCATTTTCTCCCCACGCTCCTTTGTCCATTTAATTGACCCCACCTCACTTAGTGGTAGCATTACAACCTCTTCTTCTTTTTCTTGCCTTGCCATATTATGCAATATTTAGTTGACAAATTCAATAGTTATCTGCAACTATTAGTATCAGGGCAAAGCACAAGCGATCGCCACTTGACCGATATAGAAAAAAGTACCGTTTGATCGCTCAGAGTAGCGGGTGATGAGTAATTATCACTAGCCTACAACTTTTCATTACAGAACTTAAGAAACTCCAGGCGGCATCCTTGCAATGCAGCGACAGTTCCGTGCATCAAAAATTCGGAGGAACTATGGACGCGATGACATTTCAAACCAAGGACGAATTAGGATTTTGCACTCGCCAAAATGATGGAGTAAGTGGAATGACCGTTACCGCTCTAGCTAATTTTTGCGGGACAGAACAACACACCATCACTCAGTTGCTCAAAAAAATTCGTGATTCCGATTTCAAAACGAACGAACTTGCAGAATGCTTGAAGCCCTTTGCCAGCAAAGAATTACGAACTTCACTAAATGACAGTTATGGAACAGTATTAGTCGGTTTTGATGCTTGCAAAGCAATCACTAAATATTTTGCTTGTACTGCTAGAAAATACAAAGGTAGAAACATTGCCAGAATGAGATTTGCACAAATTGAGGCTTTGTTGTCATACGGTTTAACAGTAAGTGAGGCATTAAACACAACAATTGAAAATACCAAGAACCTAAAAGTAAGAGCAGATTCTCATAAACGTATTTTTAAACAAGGTACTCAAGGCACTGAACGTAAAATTCAAATGCGTTTTGAGAAGGAATTGAAAGGAAAAACGAATGTAATAGTACCTACTGGTTACATAGACGTATTAACTTCTACAGAAATTATAGAAATAAAACAAGCCTCTGATTGGAAATACGCAGTAGGTCAAGTAACGTGCTACGCCCTATACTACCCGTCACATCAAAAGCGATTGCATTTATTTGGTGATACTCACGAAAAATTCCAACAGTTAGTACAAGAGTGCTGCTTGAAATTAAATATTCGTGTGACTTGGGAAGAAACGCTCACAGAATAAACACTGCTTTTCAAAAATGAATGGTACTGGCAGATATACCAAAAAGCCAAAACTGCTAATACTTCTCAAATTTATTAATTACTATCAATAGCAATTTTATGACACTAGAATTCACGTTTGAACTGGCTCAAAAGTTGCACAACAGCAACCAGATTATAGATTTTGACTGGGCTTGGTCAGTGCTGGGATATAGCCGAAAAGATAGTGCCAAGCGAATGCTGACTGGATACTTTGAACAAAACTTCGATTATTTCGTACAACTTCCAGATGAATCGCCCCAAGCCTTACCCCATGATATTTTCCACATTGATGTGGAAAACTCAAAAGCAGGTAGACCAGTCGAAAAAATTTATTTGACACTGGAATGTTTTAAAGAAATGGGGATGCTGTCTAAGAGTGAACAAGGTAGACAAATACGCAAATACTTTCTGCAATGCGAAACCATTGCAAAAGAATCAGTCAAGCTAATTCCTCATCTGCAACAACAAATCCAGGAATTACAACAAAATTTCGCAGACCTCCAAGCCCAAATCCAAAACTTGTTACCGCCCTCAGCCGATTTCATGCCCCCCGGTTGGGATGCCGAAGTTTGGCGGAAGCTCCCTTCGCAGGACAAACGACACTTCAGGTTCTTGTACCGCCGCCGCAACTTCCGACCATCCCAAGAGAATCAACCGTTAGCCCTTCCTGCGGCCACTGTTGAGCAAATGAAGGAACGGCAGAGGGCTGAGGTTGAACAATTGGTTGGGGAAGTGTCACCCGAAGAGAAACAGCAGTTTCAGGCTGCGAAACGCCAGAAGCTCAGGGAATTTTGGTCGCAAGCTTCAGACGAAGAACAAAAAGAAATGCCATTTTAGACAGTGGGTAAAAGTATGAGCAAACTCCTAATTGATGGTCAGCACGCACTCTATTCTCCCGCACTTGCATCTCAAATCGGACGTAGTGCGGCCACTGTTTTACAGCAAGCCCATTACTGGATGAGTATCAAAGGCGGTAAAACAATTGATGGCGTGAAATGGTTTTGGAAAACCTATCCACAATGGGCAGCAGAATTGTCTTTGTCTGTTAGCACCGTCAGACGAGCGATCGCACTCCTGAAATCATTGGGGTTAATAACAATAGAAAAACTGTCTGCCAAAACTTATTACCAAGCGAACTGGTACACCGTTAACACCCAAGCTGTACAGCTATTCCTCAATGAACAAATGGATATGCCTATAATGCAACCATCTATGTGTTCACAACAAGCAGATGATATCAAAGAGTTCACCCCTGAAAAGTTCTCTTCACAACAACACGCTGCTGCTGAGGAAGAAAAAAATGAAGGGGAAGAAAGCCAAATCTCGGACAATGAACCCGAATCGGTTTGTTTAACTTCCCAGCCAGAGCAACTCCAAATCACTCGCTTCGTTGATGAACAAGAACAGGATGACTCAACTAACGACAAAGACCCTCATGAAGACGAACTTTCCGGGGTGGAGACTAAAGCTGATTTTAGTGTGTCTAAGCAGGAAATTGCGGAGATTTGTAACGAGTTGAGGCGTTTGCGGATCAATCCTCAGCCTTGTTTGGGCGTGATCAAGAAGCATTGGGAGAATGTGCAAGGTGCGATCACTAGGGTGAAGGATGCGATCGCTGAAGGTTGGTGTGACAACCCGACTGGACTGTTTATTAACTCGTGTAAGAGTGGGGCTAAGGGGAAAAATACTGTGACCGCAGATGTGAGTGCATGGTTCGAGTGGGCGAGGCGGCAGAGAATCGTGCTGGCGATGTCGGGTAATGTCGTGTATACGCCGGATGGGGCTGCTGTTGAGTTGCGGGAGATGATGCGGCGGTTTCCTTGGAAATAATTAGAGGCTGTAGTTTAAGGCTATATTAATCAATCAAAGTGAGTATTGATTAAGTTCAGTATATTGAGCTATTAAAACAGTTGACATACATTTATCTTAAGTTATAGTTTATATAACCTATATAGCTTGATATTTGATTGTCTTTAGCAATCTTAAATCATGTTTCAATGACTACTGAGCTAATCGTCACTTTATCTTTCTAGACTCGTTGGCTATATTGGCGTTGCGGTCTTGAGTAAATAGGAACAACTTTATCTGATGTTAGACAAAAACATCGGACTTTCATTTGTAAGAGAATATAATTACATATTATGTACTGACAAGCAGCAATACTTACTAGATTCCTAAATATGTAGTGAAATATAATTGTTGAGCAAGTAACGTGAGGGGGAAACTTCACCAAAGCTTAACCTTGTTCCATCTTTTCACACTAGCTCTTCAGCCTATCAAAAGCGTGGCTCTTTTCACAAACTGATTGCCTAAAGATTTTTCTCTTTAGCAAACAACGTATACATTTTTCCACAACTGACATAAAAAAGAGACCTGGTTGCACATCCATAATCACTTACGAGAGTGGACGAGAATCGATATTGAAAGTCATCTGAATCCATCGGATTTAATCATTGAGAATCAAAGTAGAAAAACTGCTGAACGTCAGATGTGGAAAATCCTTGCATCTGTGCAAAATTATTGGGGCTGACGCACCCTAAAGTTAATTTGATTATGACACTTGCGTAAGTCCTAAAAAATTATGGAAATTTATTAACTTCAAACATAGGAAGAGTAGCAATGCCGACGAATCAAGAATTAGAAGCACAAGCCTGCCAACAAGCACGCCAGGTTTTAAGTAAACAGCCAAATTTTAGTCAACTAGACCGCGAACAACAATTTGAACAGTACAAAAGTTTAGTTAGCACTATCTATAATCAATTGCTTGAGCAAGAACGAGCTAAAGAAATACAAAGCCTGGATGGACAATTAGCTGCCCAAGGAAAATCAGTTAATGCGGATAGCGAAACCGCAGGGGCGATGAGCCTGGATATTAGCCAGCAACAGGGGTTAGTTGATGTAGTGAGAGCATTTACCGTTGAGTCGGGGAGTACATGGGAGGATGCGAACCATCCTTTATTACAAACTTTTTCGGCTATGACCAATTTAATGCTAGAAAGCCCTAAATTACTGTCAGTGGAGGCTTCATTAGATAGCAATTGTTCAGATGTCCATTACAGTACCCGCCATTTCAGTCAGGGGTTAGCTGCGCCGACCCAAGTGCCGGATTTTGAGCGGGCGGATGGGGTGCGGTTGCAATTTGCCAATATCAGACCGCAAATGATTCGCGGACGGACGAAGGCACTGTATCGCTGTGACGCGGATGTGGCTTTTCCTTTAAATGTGGATACGCCTCGGACGATTAGCAGGGGGGAACTGCACCTATTAGTTACCAATGCAACGACTTTGGAAATTTTGATTGAGGATAGATATCAGGTCGAGAATGTCACCTCTGGCAGGTTAGCCGCAGTACCAAGACTGAGTTGGCGGCAGTTGTCCAAGTTGAAGCCCAATGAAGATTATATTGTTTCTGTGGCTTTGGTGTGGGTGGGGAAATCGAGAACCAGTTACGGCCAAAAGCGGCTGGGCAGCAATACGACGCAATTGGTTAATTTTACCAGGGAATATTGCTTTGACCGCATAGGTAATGCTGGGGAGGTAATTCCCCTCAACGATGTGGAACAGCACCGGGGTTACTGGCACAAGGTTTGGCACGGCAACTTTACGGGAAATATGCGGCGGATAACCTGGGATTGCAAGTATTACTTTGCCCTGGAACCAGAACGCAAGAGCAACGCCAGGATGGAAACGGTGAGTATTGTTGATGACCAGGATTCTACTCTCCAATCAGGGCGGATGAAAACAGGGTTAATTCTGAGTCCTTATGAATTGAACGATTTAATCGGGCAAATTTCCAGCTATCCCCAACTGGAGGAAGCAGAATTGGTGGCGCTGATGTCTTCGGAATTTAAAGATAGTTTTAGTCAAGTGGCACAAAACAAAGTGCAATTTGAAGGACATCAGGGGGATGCAGTGGCACTGTGGGCGTACCCGGAAATGAAGTTACAGCAAGTGGTACTGAAAAAAGTGGAACAGACTGATGGAAATGGGCAGGTGATGCAATTGTCTGAGCATTTGGTTTATTTTCCAGTTCCTACCGTGGCTCACTTTATAGGGAAAGGCTTGAAAGTCCCTTTCGACAACCCTATATCAACCACCACCATCAGCCTACAACCCAAGCATAGGGAAACTAATAATAGACGCTAAAGCAGTAACAAATATTCCACTCGAACCGAATAACAATATCCTTACCCTTTAGCCCAAGTCATCAACAAACTAACTGGTAGATTACACTGTTACTATCGGTTCTTCCTTCGATGAACAAAATCAATGTATGGAAAAAGAAAAGCAACAGGAAGAGGCGATCGCCCAAACACAACCCGTTACTGTACCTGTGCTTCCTTTGTTCGACGAGTTAGACAAACGTCTGGAAACAGAGAAGCACAAAGCAGAAGCGATTTCTTCAGCACAAGGTGTAAGAGAACCAGAAGCTAAACCTGTCTCTGTTACAGTCTTACCTTCATTTGATGAGTTAGACAAACGCCTGGAAGCAAAAAGGCAACGAGAAAAGGTGAGCGAGCATCAACAAGTGCTAACCGAGTCAGCCGTCAAAACTGTTACTGTTACTGCAATTCCCTCATTCGATGAGCTAGACAAACGCCTGGATGAGAAACAGGAGAGCATTCCGGTAGTTACGCCTAACTCAGAAAGCAATTTTACTGCTCAATTGGCAGAACTTGTCTTAAAAGAGAAACCAGAGTTTACATTAAAAGATTATTATGAGGCGTGTGCTAATGTTAAAAACATAAAGACTCCTCAGTTAAAAGAAATGATTGCTCCATATGAGGATCTCAAAGCTCATTTAAATATAATGCAAGAAGCTAACCCTTGCAGAGATCATGAAACCGTTGGGCAATGGTGGAGAGCATTACATCCAGAAAAAAATAAAATAGTGAGTAAAGAAAAAGAAATTCAAGAAGCAATGTTCAAATTTTATCAAGCAATATTTACATTAAATGGATGTGAAGCCCATCAGTTACCTAGTGATTGGACGAAATACGTAAAAATATTATCTATACAACAGTTTACTCGAACTCCATTAAATACAGTCAAGTTTGGTAGTTAGTCTAAATTTGGATTTAGAGTATCTTGCAAATTGTTTGTTGGATTAAATTGAATTTTCTAGATTTTAGACTATCAAATCTCTAATTTGCTGTGGTGTTTTAGCATCTAATCATCCGCCGTTTTGTACAAAATTAATGCCGATATTTTGATTCTTGAATTCTTTTTTTAATGCTGAATTCAGGGCAATATTGCACTGTTTAAAATTCAAATTTTTACAAAAATTAAATGTGAATTTTTGTATCAATTTTCTTGAATTAAATATATAGTTACTAAGGTATTAATGACCATTCACCTATTAAAAATATGACAGACAATTCAGAGCCGATTCCGTTCAATATTATTCACAGAGAATCTGGAAAATACCTAGAAGCTGCCGGAAAAACAGTTCGCGTAAGCCCTCGGAACGATGGAGAGCGTGACAAACAAATATGGTTGTTTTACTCAATAGATGGAGGAAACTATCTTCTACACCCAGCGTCAAGAGAAGCTTTAGATGCTGGAGGTAACAGAGAAAATGTCTATACTAACCCACTTAATCAAGACATATCTAACCCAAACCAATATCAAATCTGGAGACTACCTCCTCCCGGCAATTTCGGTTCAATTGTTCACAAGACAGATGGTAAAGTTTTAGATTCAGATGGAGATAAAGTGATCATACAAGATCACAAAAGTGGTAGTAAAAATCAGCATTGGATAATACAACCAGCCGAGTTCTAAATATTCTCTTACGAGCATATTTGAGAAGTAAGAAAGCCCTCGTAAGGCAGGGCAAACAGGGCGGCCGCATCATGTCAATAAGCCTAAAGCATTCTCAATAGTCTTAAAAATAATCGCATTAAGCCATGTTTATTGACAAAGATTTTAGCGATCGCTTTGAGGTTTGGACAGTGGTTCAAATGATAAATGCTGATTTTTCCGTTGATTCTCAATTTCAGTAGTGGCTAAGTATACTTTAGATGGGTTCGCCCTGCAATTACCACTGTTACCGTCAATAACGGGAGAACGGGGCAGTAAATAGAGAATGCAGCTAACTGAAGTGATGAAGATAGCGATGGCTTCTCTACGAGATGCTGCGCGAACGCCAACACCAAGGGCGAACGCCTTTTATGGTAGTGGCTACAGAATGTTGAAAATGATTCCGTTAATGGAGCGATCACAATAAAATTTTCTTCTTCCTTGTAAGGTCATTCTGTAAATTGTAAATCATTCTTTAGAGTAGGAGTTTTTCAAGCTAAATATGAAAATGAAACTGATGAATCAGGGTTGCGCTGTAGTTATACAGACATTATTAACAATAACTTTAACTAATCCGGTATTGGCAGAAATCGTTAATATTAACTTGCTGCAACTCAACGATATCTACGAAATTACTCCTGTGGAAGGGGGAAATCGTGGTGGTTTAGCGCGTGTTGCCACACTCCGAGAACAACTTTACAGAGCTAATCCCCGTACCTACACCATCCTTGCAGGTGATGCTTTTAGCCCTTCAGCTTTAGGAACTGCCAAAATTAATGGTACACCTTTAGCAGGTCAGCAAATGGTGGCTGTAATGAACAGCTTGGGGCTTGACTATGCAACTTTCGGCAATCATGAATTTGACATACCAGAAAACCTCTTCTATCAACGATTGCAAGAATCTCGGTTTCGCTGGGTTTCTAGTAATGTATCTGATAGTACAGCACAACCATTCAAAGGCATTCCTCGTTCAATAGTATTTAATGTCAAAGGCGATCACGGTGCTATGGTTAGGGTAGGCTTAATTGGCGTTACCCTTAGTAGTAATCAATCCAATTACGTCAAATACACAGATCCGATTACAGCAGCCCAACAAGAGGTTAGTAAGCTCAAAGGGAAAGTTGATATTATAGTTGCAATTACACATCAATCAATTGAAGATGACCGCAAACTAGCCGAGAATGTACCAGAAATAAATATTATTCTTGGTGGTCATGAGCATGAAAATATCCAGCTATGGCGGGGTCGGAACTTCACACCTATTTTTAAAGCAGATGCTAATGCACGTACAGTTTACGTTCATCAATTGAGTTATAACACTACCAAAAAAAGCTTAAAAATTAATTCCCAGTTAGTACCAATTACAGATGAGATTCCTGACGAACCAAAAACGGCAAAGATAGTTGAGGAATGGGTAGAACGAGGTTATCAAGCATTTCGCAAACAGAGTTTTGAGCCAAAGCAAGTGATTGCGAAACTAGACTTTGCTTTAGATGGTTTTGAATCTAGTGTCCGTAATAAATCCACAAGGCTGACTGAGTTAATTGCCCAGGCAATGTTGCAAGAAGTACCTGATGCAGATTTAGCTGTATTTAATAGTGGTTCTATTCGGATTGATGATGAGATTCCACCAGGAGAAATTACCCAATATGATGTAATACGGATACTGCCTTTTGGTGGTAAAGTTGTGTCTGTAAAAATCAAGGGTGATCTGTTGCAAAAAGCATTAGAGAAAGGAGAAAATAACAAAGGTACTGGGGGTTATCTACAAACAGCCAAAGTTAGTCAACAAGCAGATTCCAGAAATTGGTTAATTCAAGGTAAACCTATCAAATCAGACTGCTATTACAAAATTGCTACTGTTGATTTCTTAATCAGTGGTAGAGAACAAGGATTAGAATTTTGGCTCTCCCAGACTAGATATGTTAAATTAACAACAGAAATACCAATTTAGTAAAACCCTTCTTCTAAAATTATTAAAGTTAGTTAAGCCATAAGCCCTGCGTTTAATGAGCTTAATCTTCTGATTAA
>NZ_JACJSD010000031.1 GCF_014697615.1 Nostoc sp. FACHB-280
GTACCATCGTTTGAGTAAGGATTACGAACGTCTTCCTGAAATGAGTGAAGCTGCTATATATGCCGTTATGACTCGTATTATGTTACGTCGTCTAGCCGTCTAAAGATTTACTTTATAAATGGTCTCTCATCATTTTTTTCTTGCTCATCGTCACCGCGATGGGCTTTTTATTTAGGGACTGCAACTAAAAAGATATCCCAATACGGTTCTTCTTGGGGCGAGAGGTCTATTTTATTAACTAACCGCAGAGAGATGAGAGCAATACTTAACTGAACCGTATTGAAATATATACTATAAATATGTAGGCAGAGAGTAGAGGAAAAAATAAAAATATCTTCTCTTGAAAATTGGAGATTTTGCTTATGATGTATTTGGTTGTATTTTAGGTTAGTTGTGGCTAGTAAAAGTAAGGTAAATAGACAATGCAAAAAAGAGTAAAAGTCAAACCTAATTCTAAACAACAGAAAGTTAAAGAACAAGCAGATGGAAGTTTAACTGTATATTTAAAATCGCCGCCGATTGATGGGAAGGCGAATGAAGAATTAATTAAGGTTTTAGCTGATAAATTTGATGTACCGAAGTCTTATGTCAGCATTAAATCAGGTTTATCTTCTCGACAAAAGCTGATTGAAATTCAAACTGAGATTTAGCATTCATACTATTTTAGTTATTGGTTTTGACTAAACGTTCGTCTAGCCAAGCTAAAGCCGCACCGGATGTCTCAGCTAAGATGCTGATGAGACGATATAAAGCGATCGCACTAATCACGACAGCCGAGGGAAAACGATTCTGCAAAAGTGCGATCGCTGTTGCTTCAAATACACCTATTCCTCCTGGCGCACCGGGAACTACTAGCCCTAGCAGCCAGGCAATACTAAAAGCTCCAAATAATAAAGGCATTTGGTTAATATTGATAGGGTAAATTGCCAACATAGTCAAAATAAACCCTAAACTACGCAGTCCTAAAAATCCGACTTCTCCTAACAAGGGACGAAAGGGATAGCGTTCAAGATTGATAGTAACTTGTGACTGATTCCTATTAGGCGATTTTTTATTTTTTAATTTGTATAAAAAGCGAATTACTGGGTTTAAAAACAAAGGATGTATACCACAAAGTATGACAACTAAAATCACAAATTGTAATATTTGTATAGCTAAATTAGTCTGAGTTACAGCAAACTGGCTACCTAACATCACAACAATTATTAAAGCGGCGGCGGCCATAAGTAATGGTTCTAATAACACACTAATGGTTGCTACGCCTCCAGAGACATTGGCATTTTTCGCAGCCATAATCCGCCCATAATAATGCCAAACATTACCCGGTAAATACTTGGCAATGTTAGTTTTCAAATAGGCTTGAATAAATGGAACAGATGGTACGGATTGATTTAAATCGCGTAAAACCCAAGTCCAAATCCAGCCAGCCCAAGTATGAGCTAATAAAGTTACCCCTGTGGCGATCGCTAAAATTGCCCATCCTGCTGCATCAATTTTGATAGTCGTCACTCCAACCCAATTGTCTTTTAAGGCTTTGGCAACAAAAAACAGCGTCCCACCTAAAATTAACCAGCGTAAAAATTGCTTCATCACTTTGGTCATTTATCTAGCTCAAGCAGCAAGGGATGAGTATCTCAAGTCTTATGGTACAACAGTTATACACCAAAACCTGGACTAAATTAATAATTGGATTTGATGTACTTCAAGTAATTCTTTTAACAATTTTTGTCCATAACACTGATGTTTTGTAATGTTTTTACATTTATATATTGATTTTTGCTTATTGTTATTTTTAGACAATCATTGGCTTATATCATTTTCTAATATTTAATATCTCTCTAAGGTAGGAATTAATTTTTATTTTTAAAACTTCCTAAATCAAAAATAAATTTATTATGTCTTTTCTAACCGCAAGACTTAAAATGCTTAATCTTATCTCTCCATAGTCAGATGTAATTATTACATTTTAGGTCAATATAATGTGACTTAAGCCAGATGTGAAATTTATTTTTCATTATTAGTATTGGTAATTGTTGGTCAAATAGTAGTCAACTAAAACAAGATTTTAACTTGCTTAATTAACTAGTTTAAAAGCAAATAAACTTGTTCATAGTTGCAAGGAGGTACTAATGAAAAAGTTGATGGCATTCTTGAAAAACCTCAGACTACGCCAAATTTTAACTGTATTTTTGGCAGGTATGATTTTGGTAGTTAGTACTGCTTGTAGTAGCGGAGATGTTACAGGGGCAAATCCTCAAAACCCCGCAGTACAAGCTGGTGGTGCAAACAATCCTTATAAGAATGGTGGAGATAAATATACTAGAAATTTAAGCAATAACGCTTATTTACCTGCTAGTTCATTAATTGCTACAAATCCAGAATCAGAAATCCTCTACCCCGGTGCAGAAACCCCCCAAGGCAGAGTTGAGAAAGAAAAAGAATTACCAATAATTACAAAGGAAAACTTTCAAAAACCTGAACCTGGAAATTTAATTCAAAATGAACCGAATTTAGGAAGTCGAGTACAAGACAGACTAGAAACTGTAAAAGAACAATTTCAAGATGCCAGCAGCTTCGTCAAGGAAAAAGCTGATGAAGCAAGTGCTAGACCTGAATTGCAAAAAAATCCGGCAGTAGGCAGATAAAATTTTTGCTTTGTTTTGGTGTTAGAGAGTAAATATTTGCAATCAAGTTTTATCGCCACAAACTTGTAACTGACTTACACAACCTCAAGGAGAAAATCTATGCAAAGATTCATTGATTGGTTAAAGAATATTCGCCCTTTGAAAGTTTTAAGTGTGTTCTTAGCAGGTGTTTTTCTGATTTTGACACAAGCTTGCAACAGACCTAGTATTGCAGGTCAACCACCACAGCCCAGCGCCCAATCACCAAATACTGAGCGTTATGATCCCACAAAGGCTTATAATCTCAATTCTCCTGAAGGTGGGATGAATAACTTTAGTGATGTAGATCCGAGAGCGAAAAATTTTGAAAAAGCTGCTAAAAATAGAGCTGAAGATTTGAGCCGCAATGCCGAAAGAAATATTAATGAAAAAGGCATTGATAGCCCAGAACAATATGCTCGTAATTATCGCCAAGGTACCCCTTTACCGGAAAGAGTGAAAAACTTAGGTGAAGATATTGGTAGTTCTGCTCAAGGCACAGTCGAAGGTGTAGCGAAGGGAACTAAACGTGGTTTAGAAAATATCAAAGAAAACACCAGTAACGCGGCTCAGGACTTAAGCAGAAATGCCCAACGCACTGGCGAAGATGCTAGTGATGCAGTAAACCGGACATTAAGAAATGTTGACTAAAATTTAGTCAATTTCCAGTAATGAAGAAAAATAGAGGAGTTAGAGTAGTTATTTCTAACTCCTCTATTTTTCTTAGTAAATTATTTTACGAATACCAATGTTGCAGGGCTACTCTGTGAACTTCTCGCCAAGGCAGATTGTGTTGTCGGGCTAATGCAGCACAGTCTTCATATTCTGGTTGTACATTGGTGATTGATTTATTTGGCGATGTTCCTTGCCATGCAACTTTGACACGTACCTTGCCATATTTTGTTTCTACTTGTTGAATTTCCCGTTGCAGGATGGCGCGTTGTTGGGTGGTGCGGCGAATACCTAAAGTGCTGGTTTCACGGAATAAAACTGCTTCACATTGGGTTAAATTATCTTGATGACAGATAACTGTTAATAAGATACCAGGACGGGATTTTTTCATACCTATGGGTTGGGTGAAGACATCCACTGCACCTGCGGCAAATAAGGCTTCAAACACATAGCCAACTGCTTGGGGACTTAAGTCATCAATTTGAGTTTCGAGTACGGAGATGGTTTCTAAAAACGGGCTGATTTCTTGAAAATTGGGGACATCTGCCGGAAGGCTGGTGCTTTCACCCAGCCACAGGCGTAGTATATTGGGAATAGGAAGATTGATAGTTCCCGCTCCCAATCCCACTTGTTTAAGTGTCATCGATGGCGGATTACCAAATTCTCTGACTAATGTAGTGGCGATCGCAGCTCCTGTTGGTGTTACCAGTTCCTTTTCAATGCCGTTACTGTAAACCGGGCAACTTCTCATTTCCCATAATTTCAACACTGCTGGCACTGGTACCGCCATTTGACCATGTGCAGCCCGCACCGTACCGCCACCTGTTGGCAATGCCGCACAGTAAAGTAAGGGGAATCCTGAGCGATCGCTATCAATGCCCAACCAATCTAAACCCAAACAAGTGCCGACAATATCTACAATCGCATCCACGGCACCGACTTCATGGAAGTGGACTTTTTCTGGCGCAACACCATGCACTGCCCCTTCCGCTACTGCTAATTGTTGGAATACTGCTAAACTCCAAGCTTCCGCCTGTGCTGGTAACTTTGCCTGACGAATCATCTGCTCAATTTCTGGCAGATGACGGCCATGATGGTGATGATGTTCGTGGTGATGGTGATCGTGATCATCCTCCACTAAATCCACATGAACCTTAGTTGCCTGTTGACCATTTTTTTGTACAAGTTCCGCCCGCAAATGGTACTCCTGAGCAATTCCTAAATCATTTAATTTTGTAACCAAATACTCTACAGGAACACCCAGACTGACTAAGGCTCCCAGGCACATATCACCAGAAATTCCCGTTGGACATTGAAGATAAGCTATTTTACTCATAGGGGTTAGTCAATAGTCACTTGTCATTAGTTATTATCCCCCTGCTTCCTTGTCTTCCTTGTCTCTATCGTCCCCCTTTCCCAAATCACCGTGTTTCTATGGCAAAAATTTTCACAGTGCATCCGGATAATCCCCAAAGCCGTCGAATAGAAGAGATAAAGTCTGCGCTCTCACATGGGGCGGTCATGCTTTACCCTACTGATACGGTCTATGCGATCGGTTGTGATTTAAATGCCAAGTCGGCGGTCGAAAGAGTGAGGAAAATCAAGCAGTTAGCGAATGATAAACCATTAACATTTTTGTGTCCTTCATTGTCAAATGTAGCGACTTATGCGTTTGTCAGCGATACAGCTTATAGATTAATGAAGCGGCTGATTCCCGGCCCTTACACATTTCTGCTCCCCGCTACTAAGTTAGTACCGCGACTGGTACAAAATCCTAAGCGGAAAACAACTGGGATTCGCGTACCAAATCATACTGTATGTCTGGCTTTGCTGGAAGCGTTAGAAAACCCGATTATTTCCACTTCAGCACATTTGCCAAGTCATGAGGCGGATAATGGGAAATTTAGCTCAGAAGGTGAACCGCAGCTATCACGGGTAGAGTTATTTGATTATCTGGATAACTTAGTAGATGTCATTGTAGACACTGGCGAAGAACCAACATATCAAGTATCGACAATTTTAGACTTGACGGGAGACGAACCAATGATTACAAGACGGGGGTTAGGTTGGGAAGCAGTAGCAGCTTGGGTTTAAGAAACATACTTCACAAACTGAAACTGCCGTTTCGCAAACCTAGGTTAAAAACGCTCCAGTTTGGGGATTGTCATACTGAATCATGGCTGGGAGTGGGTAGTCAGGATAGGAGTAAAAGTATATCTAGCAAGGATTTGCACCAATTGTGGACGCGATGCTTATATTTGTGTTGTCTGCAATTTGGTTACGGTGTCAAAAAGCGACACATTACTTTCACTGTAACTTTTTTAAATTTCCTACAGTCATATACATAAGCAGTGCTGGCAATGAATCTTGTATGGATGAATACTTAATAACTTTCCAGACAAGAACGTTTTCAGATGCTATCTTTGCGTTGTAGTTACGGTGCTATACCCTACCCTAGGAAAATTCATGAAAGCTAACCTTGTAAATCTACCAACCTCCACACCCAATTTTGTTGTTAGCAATGTTGCTATTGAAGAATTCTCAGAGGCAGATACTTTAATACAATTGCTGTGTCAGGAAATACAGGCGCAAGTCAAGGCAAGTTCTGGATGTGTAAAAGCTGTAGCGCAACGCATAGCGAAAGAAGTCAGACGAATTTGTGATAAAAGTTCCCGTATTCAAACATCTGGACAAGTTCAATCTTGGCAGCTAACTTTAGCAAAACATCGTTTGCACAAGTGTCTGCACTACTACCAACTGGGTTCTCGGCGAGGACGGGTAGAGTTACATAGTAGTTTAGGTGCGATGGTTTACCGTCATGTTATGCCATCCGGCTCAGAATACGGTTTTGATGCACGTTACAATTTAATAGAAGATTTTCTCCAAGCTTTTTATATTGAGGCGATTAAAGCTTTCCGCCGGGAAAATGAATTGGCTGAAGATTATCAACCACGCACTCAGCTGCAATTAGCAGAATATATGGCATTTACAGAACAGTATGCCAAACGCCGGATTAATTTACCTGGTGGTAATAATCAACAGTTAATTATCTTACGCGCTCAAGGTTTTGCCCGTCGTCAGCCCCAAGAAACTCCTGTAGATATTGAAATGGCGGTAGAGTCGGCTAAGGGTGAAGATGCAGAATCTTACCAACGTAATCCAGCCGTGCAGCAAATCCGCTCTAAAATGGTGGCGCAAGGTCATGGTGATTTGTCGGAAGAATCAGAACGCGATCGCGTCATCTCCGAATTAGTAAAATATTTAGAATCTCAAGGTCAATCTGACTGTATTGACTACCTCAGCTTGAAGCTGCAAGACCTATCCGCACCCGAAATTGACCAAATTCTCGGTTTAACCAGCCGCCAGCGTGATTATCTGCAACAACGCTTTAAATATCATGTCGAAAAGTTCGCCAAGCAGCACCAATGGCAATTGGTTCATCAATGGTTAGGTGCGGGTTTAGAACAAAAATTAGGTTTGTCTTCTCAGCAGTGGGAAACTTTTATTCAAGTACTTTCCCCCCAACAGCAACAAATTTTACAATTAAAAGCAGCCAGACATAGTGATCAAGCGATCGCTAAAGCCTTAAAATGTACTCCCAAACAATTGCAAAAACGTTGGACTCATCTCCTAGAAATTGCTTGGTCTATCCGTAACGGTAATAGCGAAGTTCAAACTGGTTGAGTTTCAACGCAGAGTATCGCTGAAGTCAACACACAGAACATAGAAGTTTTCTTCACCCAAATTTATCTGCGTGTATCGGCGGTTAATTACTCTGAATCTCAACCATTTTTCACTACTTTTTTAGTACACAAGTACCAAAAATATCCCACTTTTTTCCCCTTTGAAAATTCATATTAAGTAACTGTCTATATGTCCCTGCTTCCATGAAATTCTAGAATATATGGAAAATTGACGGAGGACTTGAGAATGACTATGACTCAAGGCAAACGGGCAAATCAGGCAGGGCGCATTTTAGAAAGTAATGTAGACGCAATATTAACCGGACATAATTATTTTCAAATCGGAAATCATGTCACCAAAGAACATCTTTTAACTGCTCATTTATTACCTAAACGCTACGCTAAACAAGTTTATATCGGCGCAGGTCTTTATAATACTTTGTTAAAAGTAGATTTTTTTGTTGTTGGTTTACCAAGCATACCCACTGGATTAATTATTGAATGTAAATGGCAAGAAAGTGGCGGTTCTGTAGATGAAAAGTTTCCGTATTTGAGTATGAACATTCAAGAATATTATCCAGCCCCAACAATTGTGGTGATTGGTGGGGAAGGGATGCGTGAAGGTGCGATTCAATGGCTCAAACAGCAAGTTAACCTAAACCATAACTTACGCGGAGTTTACAGCTTAGATAGGTTTATTGCCTGGGCTAACAAAAATTTTTAATAAGAAGTAATTAATAATTCGCTGATAATGCCTCGCTTTTTAGTATTAGAATTAATCGAGCGAGATGCAGCGATATCATAAATATTAAAACTGATTTCTGTGTATATTTCTCTGATAAATTCACAATCAGAATTACAGACCATCACCTTAACGCCGCGATTTGCTAACTCAGCACAAACATTTCGCAACCGAATTTGGTCTTGTTCACCAAAAGAATTGCCATTATAACCAGTAAAATAACTAGTATTGCTAATAGGATGATAAGGCGGATCACAAAATACAAAATCATCACTATTATTAGCATAATTCAGCACATTTATAAAATCTGCTTGCTTGATTTCCGATGATTTCAAAGCTTGAGATGCGGCTCTGAGTAAATCTTCCTGACAAATACTCGGATTTTTATAACTACCTAAAGGCACATTAAATTTACCTTGGGAATTAACCCGATATAAACCGTTGTAACAAGTTTTATTGAGATAAATTAACCGCGCCGCTTTTTCTAAATCATTATTACTTGTATGGGATCGGACACTATAATAATAATCTCGATTATGTTGGGCTTTATGCGCTTGTAATAAGCTAATTAAATCTTCTACTTGATCCCGGACGCAGCGATAAGTAGTAATGAGTTCAGCGTTAATATCTGTTAAGATGGCTGTGGTTGGTTGTAAATGAAAAAAAACCGCACCCCCACCTAAAAAGGGTTCATAGTAAGTCTGATAAAGCTTGGGAAAATAATTAATATATTGTTGAATTAGCCGACTTTTACCCCCTGCCCATTTTAAAAAAGGACGTGGGCAAATTTCTGGAAGCATTTGAATAACCATTGACTGATAAGTTCACTAATTTAAGCTAGTAAATATAACAAAATATCGCTAATGCAGCATATTCTATATTAAGTGAGTAATTTTCATCTGCATAGATTACAATTAGGTAGATAAAGCATATCAAAACAAACGTCAGTTCATAACAAGGCAGTTTAGATTTCCATGTTTGACGGATTTTGGGATAACGTTTTTCGCTACCCCCGCTACTTAGTTACTATCCTCGTTGGGCTTCTGGTGAACACATTCGAGCCATTATTGCCCTTGTTAAAACGTCCAGTCACCTTAGTTGCTGTTGTCGGCTTATTACTGGGCGGTCTGGCTTTCGTGACACTCACCCTCCGCGCTATGCTGGGTTTGGGTGCAGTTTAGACTGGGAAAGATGAGGGCTGCTGCTTTTGGTGTTGTTAGCATTGGGCAGAGTCCTTCCCAGATTTCCATTATTGATGTTTTATAACCTCTGTGAACAGGCAAAGATTTTATGGCTACAAATCGCCGCATTTCTCGTGTTGCTGAATTAATCAAACGGGAAGTTAGCCAAATGTTACTCAACGGCATTAAAGACGACCGTGTGGGTACAGGTATGGTCAGTGTCACTGATGTAGACGTTTCTGGCGATTTGCAGCACGCCAAAATCTACGTCAGTATTTATGGTACGGAAGAAGCTAAAGCCGAAACAATGGCAGGTTTAAAGTCAGCCACTGGTTATGTACGTAGTGAACTTGGCGCTAGAGTCAGGCTACGTCGCACCCCAGAGGTAATTTTTATCGAAGACCGTTCTATAGAACGCGGTACTAAGGTATTATCGCTGTTGAATAAACTCCAGTATGAGCGATCGCTAGAACCTGAAGACACTGAAGAAGACATTGGCGCAGAAGAAGATTAACAGGACTTACATACAAAGATTCTCTGTTGAGACTGGGTGAAAGGGTTTGGGGTGTAAGGGTTTTAGATACATACCCCTACACCCCTTAACCCTCTCCCCAACCCTTGATTTATCATTTTTATGCGTACGTCCTAAGAATATTCCCTCATACAAAACTTTCTTCTCTAACCTCTATTGTTTCTCTGGTTTGGGAGTTTTTTGATTATTTTGCTTATCTTCCGGCGGAAAAGCTTGTTTACCGAGATTGTCGGCTGCTTGTTTAAATAAAGGTTCGATTTTATTGCGCCAGTATTCGGTATTGGGTAACTTTTCAGGATGATTTTTGTAATCTAAAACCTTGTCCCAATTACCATCATCCATTGCTTTGTTGATGTCATTAAATAGAGCATCAGCCTTAGACCAATCTTGCTGCCATTGGCTAATGATTTTACCTGTTTCTTGAATACTAGCAGAAGCATTGGCAGGAATTGACTTTAATAATGCGATCGCACCAACTAAATCTCCTGACTCATACTTTTTCTTCGCTTGTTCCACAACCTGGTCGCTATTTTCATTAGCTTTTGCTGGTTCTGATTTTTCCCCCTCAGCATTTGCTGTCTCTGGTGGAGTCGTCGTTTTAATCGCCTTTGGTTTGGGAAGGGGTCTAGCCGCAATTAGCGTACTATCATCAACAGTCTTAATCGCAATACCTTTATCCCGCAGACAACCCAGCCATTCATCATTGTTCGAGATCACATCTGCATAAGCCCAAGCCAAGCGCCCAGAATTCAATTTAACTTGTATCCAATTGCGTTTTGTCCGCAGGCCAGTCACCTCAAAAGCAGTGTCCTCACCAATGGTTTTGAGAACATTATCAGAATTAATCGAACTCGGTTCCGAACGAATGTTAGAGTTACCTGTCACCATCGCCAAGCACTTATTTCCCGCAGTGGCGTGTTGACTCGTGAAATTAGCAGTGAAATTTCTCACATTCGGATAGACATTCGCCACCAAAGCCGCTGCACTACCAGCTAAAAGTATCCCAATTAATAATGGCAGGGGGTCAGATTTACTAGAAGTTCTGCGGCTGGGTTTGCTGACACCAGGATTTGCTGGCGCGACTGCAAGAGTTGGTTGAAAAGACGACGCAGGTTTCGCCCCAGAGTAAGCATGATTTATCAATGGTTCTGGTGGTGCAGCTGGTGTTAACACGGGACTCATCAGACTCACACAAGCTTGCAGTGCTTCGGTAGCCGTTTGATAGCGGTCTTTAAAGTGATAATGCACCATCTTTGTTAAGATTGATGCCAAACGATAGCTAACAGGGGCTAAATGTTGCCAGCGAATCTCGCCTGTATCTGGGTCTTCTTGTAACTCAGAAGTTGATACCCCTGTAATTGCTTGAATGGCAATCATACCTAAAGCATAAATATCACTATTAGGGCGGGGTTTACCTTGTCCTTGTTCGGTAGGCATATAGCCAGGAGTCCCAATAGCGACAGTGGCCGTAGTTTGTCCACCCACCGTCACCATTGAGGAACTTAACTGTTTAACTGCGCCAAAGTCTACTAAAACTAATTTATTATCTGAAGAACGGCGAATAATATTATCTGGTTTAATATCGCGGTGAATCACACCTTGCTGATGGACAAACTCTAAAATCCCCAATACTTCCTGCAACATTTGTAGAACTTGATTTTCATTCCAGCGTTGACCAGAAATGAGTTCATCAGTTAAGGGATGTCCTTCGATATATTCTTGAACTAAAAAGAATTCTTGATTTTCGTCGAAATAGGCCAAAAGCCTGGGAACTTGGTCATGATATCCCAAACGTTCCAAAGTTTCTGCTTCGTTTTGGAACAGGCGTTTGGCAGTGTCAAAAATTTTGGGGTCAGAACTGGTAGGCTTGAGGTGCTTGACAACGCAGATAGGGTTTCCTGGCCGCCTTGTATCTTGGGCGATGTAGGTTTGACCAAACCCTCCCTTAGCCAGCACTTGAATTACTTGGTAACGATTATCCAGTAGCTTACCGATCATATTCCCTCCCCAGAGTTATTACCTAATTTTCCAGCTGGTAATAAATATCTCCAAATTTTTTTCCTTGAAATCCGCTATCTTGAGAAAAGATTTGAAATAAATACGTAGCTTTTTTATAAACCCTGTTAATTAACTTTTCTTTTCATATCGCCATTGACGACCGATGCCACCTAAAATAACCAATCCAGTTGCATGGCAACAGGCTGAACTCCTCATGCAACCAGCTTTCATTAGAGTTGTGGATAACATTCGCAAGCAACTCGACGCATCTGCTTGGAAGGGAACCTACCATGATGTGCTGATTTGGCCGCCTAGCACCACTGACGAAATGAAAGCCTTGGTAACAAGACTGTTGCAAGAGATGGAAAGTGCCACACCAGAACAAGCAGAGGACATCCGTAATACCCTGTCTCGGTTGCCAATGCCCCATCCAGGATATCATTTGCAATTGCAACGTCAAGAGCAGCAAGTCAGCGTTGATTTGTGGGAATTGTGTTATCAAGTGTGTTTCGCCAATTACAGCCCGGAGAATGAGGCTGTGGATATTGATACTAGTTTAATTGATGAGTTGGGTGAAGTAGATTGGCAAAATCTAGAAAATAAGACAAAAAATTTAGTAGCCCAGGTGTTTGCAAGTTTACCTGAATAGTTGAGTAAAGACACTGCACATTTATATGTTTCACTTGTATACAACTCTAGTGAAAGTGCATTGACTGAATTGGCGATCGCTTCAACCTCAAGTAAATCTTAATCAAGGTTGTTTTGGGTTTCGCTATGGCTTTACCCAAGCTTGTATGTATATCAATTGCGATCGCCTAGTTTTTTCAAGAATGCGATCGCTTATATTTTCAGATCAGCAACACCAGAGGCGATCGCACTATCCCCACACCCGACGCAAATTCAACACAAAACCAGGTAACACATCCTCACCTGACAGTTCGGTGGGATTGTCCAACACTTCTACTTCTGTTCCTGGTCGATAAATTTCTACTTGTCGCTGAATAGGATTAATTAACCAACCAAGGGAAGCACCATTCTCAATATATTCTCGCATCTTTTGTTGCAACGACTCTAGGCGATCTGAACTAGACCTTAACTCCACAACAAAATCGGGACAAATATTCGCAAAAGTTCCTTTTTGTTCCGTCGTCAGCCCATCCCAACGTGCTTTACTCACCCAAGAAGCATCCGGAGAACGATTAGCACCATTGGGTAAAATAAATCCCGTTGAAGAATCAAAAGCTTCACCCAAATCTGCGTTTTCTTCATACCAGCGATCTAGTTGTCCGGTGATACTGCGGTTGCGCTTCCCAGTTTCCCAACCCGTTGGTGGGTTCACAATTAACTCTCCTTGTGCGGTTCTTTCTAGCTGTAAATCTCGGTTCACTGCTGCTAGAGCTGCAAACTGTTCTTGGGTGACATACAACCCAATGGATGATGGTAACTCTATGTTAAGAGTTTGATTCTCCGGACTGGTTGGTGTTTGTACCATCTAGACCTTTTATAAAATAGGGATTGCAGGAAAGATGCTTACCTTATTAATTAACATATTCTAAAAGTATATAAGTTAAAGCATATAACTAAGGTGAGTTAATGCAATGTAACGCACCTTAGAAGAGCGATCGCACAACGCATTAGATTAGGCTGTGAAGCGCGATAGGCTAACGCACCGCATCATTTTAGAGAAAGTTACATTGGTTAGCGATCGCATTTATGCTTTAAATGTCAACACCGGACTTAACCTGGCCACTACATCCACCATTCCCGCCTCTACCTGCACATCAATCACAGACTGAATTGGCTTATAAGCTGCGGGTGCTTCTTCAATTCGGCGTTCTGCACGCAAGGTAATGCAGTCTACTCCGGTTAATCCCAGTTCTGACTCAGTTTGAGATGCACCTTGGCGACTCAGGTCAAATCGACTCCGAATTCTGCCAGCGCCATGCGAAGCTGAATTACAAAAAGCTGCATTGCCTTGACCCACCATTAGATAAGAGTAAGCCCCCATTGAACCAGGAATAATCACAGGTTGTCCTGAATGGGCGGGACAAGCACCTTTGCGCGTTACCCATCCTTGACCTTCAGGTAAAGTAATATTGTGGGGTAAGTCGTAAACTAAAGGTGCTTCCACATCACCGTAGACTTCTCGCAACCGCAGACGTAGCAGTTCTGCCAGTAATAAGCGATTGATAAAGCCGTAATTAGCAGCTGTCGCCTCGGCTTTGAGATAACTAGCAACTAATTCAGGATGTGAATGCGCTGACAAAGGAAAAATCTGGGATTCTGGGTACTTCAGACCTTTTGGCCAAGTTGCTTTAGTCCGGTCTCGCCACATTCCCCCAATGTACTTACCGACATTGCGCGAACCAGAGTGAACCATAAAGGCTAATTGTCCTTCTCTGATTCCCCAAGCATAAGCCAGGGAACGATTTTCGATTTTTTCAACTTGTTGTACTTCAACAAAATGATTGCCAGAACCAATTGTTGCCAGTCCTCCATCCCTTACTAGTCTAGTATCAGGAACTAATTCTTCTGGTGCTAATTTCCAGTCGCCCTCCATTGCACCACCCAAGAATATAGATTCACTTTCCTGAGAAATTTGATCCAAGTCTGACTTGACAAAACTACCCGTTGGCTGATCGAACATAGTATCTAACCAACCAAGAACACCATACTGAAACAAAGCTTTCATCGTTTGTGCGGTCATGGTGACATCTCTGGTACCAAAGAAGTAATCCCCCTTCATTCGTTCTACGAATAAGTCCCGCTGAGAGAGAAATTTATCAATGCTTAAATCGGCAACGTGTAAGCGCATTCCACAGTTAATGTCCGAACCCACAGCTGCGGGGATGACTTGACCGACAGTTTCAACTACAGAACCAATGGCCACGCCTGCATCACCAGGATGAAAATCAGGTGTAGCACAGGCACGACAGACGCATCCGCCATTGGGGTGGCGCACATTTGCTAAATTAGCTAGTTGCTTAAGTGCTTTAGCTTCGATGGGAAAGTCTTCTGGTAATAAAACTTCAGCTATTGGGGCATCAGGAGAATTAGTTAAACGAACAGAATAAACACCATTGCAATAATTGACATCCAAACCTTGTCGTGCTAAGGCACGCAGGAGACGTTGAATATTTTTTGGCTGCATGAAAACTCCATGAGAGTCTGAAAAAAGACTCTTGTTTTAAATTGATTGCAGAGACATGGGTTCAGCAGCCGCGTCTCAAATATAGTTTGGTGTTATTTTCCCAGAACTATGGGGAAAACAACGGGATTATTTTTAGTATTTTGCCTCTTTTTTTCATAACACAGATTTTGATGATCTGGCAATTCAAACACTGGGAGTTAGCAAAATAATATTTTGTAACTTATGAAACTAAAGTTTTTTGCTTACGTAAACTTTGAATGGTGGCGATCGCCTGTTTCGCTACTATATCAATTTCTGATGTGTTAAACCTGCCAATGCCAAACCGCATGGAAGCATAAGCTTACTCACCACCGTCGTCCTATTTTGGCTGAATCCGAAAATATAGATTGAAGGAAGGGAAGCTTTTCGGTATGTGATGAAACAACATCCCATGAAGATTGATGCGATCGCAATTTTGCCAGAGCATATCCATTGTATTTGGACATTACCCGAAAAAGATGCCGATTTTTCAACTCGTTGGCGGTTAATTAAAAGTTATTTTAGTCGTAAATGTCATTTTTATTATCAAGGTAAAATGACTTCATCTCGAAAACAAAAGGGAGAAAAAGCGATTTGGCAACGTCGATTTTGGAAGCATCAAATTAGAGACGATCGAGATTTTGTTAATCATTTGGAATATACTCACTACAATCCCGTCCATCACGGATTAGTTTTTGCACCGAAAGATTGGCAATATTCGAGTTTTCACCGTTATGTGGAAGCCGGGGTTTATGATTTGATGTGGGGGGCTGAGGAAAGGTTAATATTTAATAACAATATTGGCAAAGAATAAATTGTAAGTAGGGTGAAACGATGGTGAAACCCAACAAATCAACATATTTCATGAGATTATATAATGTTGGGTTTCGTTGCTCAAAGCAACCTACAAGATCAGGCGATCATACTATTAATCCTCCTCGTCGCTTGCTTCTGGGGTGTGATCTCGCACCAGATATTCACGCTTAGGCGGCTTTCTAAAGAACTTCAACCCACTCTTGTGACCAATAGCTTCTTCTATACGCGCTTTATGGGCGAGTTCCTCTTCCCTTCTTACTCCCTTGGATGCGAATCCTCTCTCATCGATTTCCCCGCTCTTAAATTCATCACGGCCGACGATACCTATATCTATATCGCTTTTTTTCGAGAATGGTTTCCCAGTAAGGTAACTTTTTCCCGTAACACTACTGCCGCTGACTATTATAGTACTCTCACGATGCGCCTTAGCCAAAGGGCGGGTTAAGTCTCTGAATTGTTCTTCAGACTCAAACCCCCGTGGATATTTCCGCGGAGTATCCGTCACAGCCGATCTCCCAGTCTGTCCAACAGGCTTTTTCTTTTCTGTGGGTGTTGAAACTGTTGTTAAGATTTTTGTCGCTGTCGCCTTCTCATTATATACACTGGGTACATCTTCTTTCTTTTCTTCCTTTGGTTCTACGTTCAATGAATTGATATATTTACGATATTCTGTCTCGCTTACCGCTTTTTCACTCCATGTTGGTATGTACTCATCGTTATCTTCTTTCCTTATATGGCCTGTTACCCTGTTCTGAATATATTTCATTAACTGGAGCGGCGGAGATGATGGGAATATAGGGGATACCATACTGAGTTCTTGTGGTCGGAGCATCTCTCTATTCCCTATGTCTAGAGTTCGCGCACCCATCATATCTGCTTCTGTTTCCAATCCTTGATCATCATTAATCTGTACCCCTTTCATCTGCATTGTTGGTTTTACCCTTCCTTGCATCTGCTGGACAACATGCCATGTTTCGTGAGGTAAATGTTCTTCTTGCCCAGGTGCAATATGAATTTCTGTCCCTTGGGCATAAGCTAATGCTTGTAATTGGGCTGGTTTGGGCGAATTATAGTGAACCCTGACATTATCTAGGGAATATCCTGATAGATTTTCTACGCCTGCTTTGAGATTATTGGGTAATCCGGTTTGATTGGGTGTTTTTGATTCTTCCTGACGTTGGAGTGATGTATTCTCAGGTTTTGCCTGTAGTGTTTCTGACTGTTCTTCTCGTCGCTGTATTGCCAATTTTGGTTGCACAGGCTGACGCTCTCCTTCAGGATTGAAAATGGAGAACTCTGGTATCTGGCTTTTGTATTCCTGGGTTTCTTGCGGTTGCGTTATTTCTTCTGGTTTTCGCTGCGCTGCAAACGGACGGGACTCTAGAGGATTGGCTGTAGGAGCAAAATTATTCTGAGCCGAAAATTTCTTTTGTGAAGCTTGATGAGTCCGCATAGCAATACTCCGATCGCAGCAAGATGATACTCTATTATTTCACTCTTAAACGCTCTTCAGATTCGACTTTAGTATATTTATTTCACGCAGAGGCGCAAAGGCGCGGAGAGGATAATTACAAACTACGATATCCATCCTTTCACTTCCACATCTGTTAAAGGTCGTTCCATTTTGATATACTCACTTTTCGCGGCTTGCAAAAGATGTTTCATCCCCACAGGTTCATCGCCATCGGCTGCTAAAAAGGCAGCATTTAAAGCAATATTGCGAATATTTCCGCCGGCAACATTCAACTTGGCTAACTTCTGAAAATCTAAATCTGCAATGGGGGTTTGTTGAGGAAAAACTCGTCGCCAAATCTCTGTGCGCTGATTTACATCAGGAAAGGGAAACTGCACAATAAAGCGAATGCGGCGGAGAAATGCCTGATCTAAGGAGGCTTTTAAATTGGTGGTGAGAATTGCTAAACCTCGGTAGGCTTCCATACGTTGCAAAAGGTAGCTTACCTCAATGTTGGCATGGCGGTCATGAGAATCTTTAACTTCTGTTCGTTTGCCAAATAATGCGTCGGCTTCATCAAACAACAGAATCACTCCACCGCCTTCAGCCGCATCAAATACGCGCCGCAAATTCTTCTCTGTCTCGCCAATGTACTTACTCACCACTGCACTCAAATCAATGCGGTAAACATCGAGGTTAAGAGCATTACCCAATACTTCCGCCGCCAATGTTTTACCTGTACCACTGGCTCCCGCAAATAAAGCACTGATACCTAAACCGCGTCCGCCCTTACCAGCAAATCCCCACTGTTCATAAACTTTAGAGCGTTGTCGCAGATGGGCGGCAATATCTCTTAACACACCCAACTCATTGGGCGGTAATACTAAATCTTCCCACTCCGCCGTTGCTGTAATCCGTTGCGCCAATTCATCTAAGCGAGGACGTGCTTGAGTTCGACAGGTATCCCAAAGAAAAGTGCTGAGTGCCGTACACTGAGGGAAGCCGAAGTGTGAGTGCTGAGTTACAGATTCTTCCGCTACACCCTTGCTCCCCAGCACCTCTGCTCCCCATCTGGTTCTCGCTTCGGTGCAAACGTTGTGAATAGCAGAGGCGCTGAGGTTGAAGTGAGAAACGAGGTGATCAATATGTCCATTAAGGGAGGGAGTTAATTCACTTAGGGCTGTGTGCCATAACTGACGTTGTTCTGCGGGGTTCGGTTGATGCACTTCTAAGTTGAGCAGTGGGCGCTGAATGAAGCGACGCTCTAAACTAGAGACAATTACGGGAGCTTGCAGAGTTTCGAGAAATTGATTGATGTAATTTTCTTTACCTGCTTCTGGAGATTCTAGGCGATCGCTCTCAAGAAACACCACCCGCCGATGTAAACGCCATTCCCGTTCCCACAAGCAGCAAATTAAATGCAGTTGATTGATGTTGCTGGCCAGGGTCTGAGCAGAAACGATATATCCTGTTAATTCTAGAGTCTGACAAGCTGTTGCGGCGATCGCTTTTTTGCTGGCTGCTTCTGTTCCGCAAAGCTGCAACACAGGGAAAACCCGATTTTCCTGGAAAGCTTGCACCCAACAGTTTACCATTTGTTCGGATAAAGCCTGATGAGATGGCACTAAATCCTCTACAACCAATGGGGAAACTCCTATTTGCTGCAATCGCTCATCCAGAGGGTGCAATCCTAACAGATAATGGAAAATTTGCTCATCCAAACGCAAAGCACACTTAGCCAAAGCGTTACCTGCACCTATTTCAATTAATCGCCAGCGCCGTAAAGGTGCATCTTGGGTGAGTGCGCCCCAATAAGGTGATGATGAAATAGATAGTGCCAAACTGAATGTAGGATAATCTGAGTGCGGCTGCTCTTGGGCTTCCGCACATAGTCTACCCCAATGCTGCTCTAACTCCATACCAGCACATAACACCACAATTTCTCGCTCAAATAATGATAGGTTAAGGATTTGACAGAGTTGTTCTAGGGCTGGCGGTGCTGAGTTAAAAGCAGGATGATTCGCTAATTGCTGAATCTCTTGATCATCAACAAACAAGCGTTGTTTGGCTTTTTCCTGATTTTTTTGTTCAATGTGCTGTTCTATAACTTGACGAGTTTGGGAAAGCCATGTCATCAAGTAATGGTGATTTGCCGTGTACCAATCTTTTGTAGCAGGGTTAGACAGCATTTATTCACTGAAGGCGGAGTGAAAAGCAGTTGATCATGGCTACTTATACCAAAGTTTTTTGCTTACGTAAACTTTGAATGGTAGCGATCGCATGTTTTGCTACTATATCAATTTCTTCAGATGTGTTAAATCTGCCAATGCCAAACCGAACGGAAGCATAAGCTAGTTGCTCAGAATTGCCCAAGGCTGTGAGAACATAGGAAGGTGCGGTAACTGCCGATGAACAAGCAGAACCCGAAGATACCGCCATCACAGGTTGCAGTCCGAGTGATAATGCAGCACCATCAATTCCTTCCACACTGATATTCAAGTTTCCTGGGAGTCGCTGCGTTGGGTGTCCGTTCAGGTGAATTCCTGCTATTTGTGAGAGTTGTGTCCACAAACTTTCTCTTAATTGAGTCAGACGTGCAGTTTCGGTTGCTTGTTCTGCTAAAGCCAGTTCTATAGCTTTCCCAAAACCAACTATTTGCGGTGTGTACAAAGTTCCCGAACGCATTCCCCGTTCATGTCCCCCGCCATGCTGCTGGGGTGCAAGTTGCACTCTGGGGTTGCGTCTGCGGACATACAATGCACCGATACCTTTTGGCCCGTATACTTTATGAGCAGTCAACGACATTAAATCGATGTTTATTGCTTGCACATCTAAGGGGATTTTACCAATAGCTTGGGCTGCATCGGTATGGAATATGATATTGCGATCGCGGCATATTTTCCCAATCTCTGCTAAAGGTTGCAACACCCCAATTTCGTTATTCGCCGCCATCACCGATACTAAAATTGTCTCTGGACGACAGGCTTTTTCTAATTGGTTTAAATCAATCAACCCGTCAGGTTGTACTGGCAAAATTGTAATTTCAAACCCCAGACTTTTCAGATACTCACAAGGGTCTAAAACTGCTTTATGTTCGGTCGCTACAGTAATAATATGCTGACCTTTTTGAAAATAAGCTTCAGCAATACCTTTAATGGCTAAATTATTCGCTTCTGTTGCACCACTAGTCAATACAATTTCTTCCGGTGTAGCGTTAATCGCTGCTGCTAAGATTTCTCGCGTTTGTTTCACAGCCGCTTCGGCTTCCCAACCATAAACATGGTTAATACTAGCAGGATTGCCAAATTTTTCGGTGAAATAAGGCAACATTGCTGCTAACACTCGTTCATCTACTGGTGTAGTTGCATGACAATCAAGATAAATCGGACGATGAGACATAAATTAATGTAAAACTTGACTGAGTTTTTTTAATATTTGCAGAATTTTATATAACTCATTTTCTCGCCTAGATAAAGTAAATTTATCAGACAAAGCATATTGAGGTTTATCGTATTTTATTAGCTTAATAAATTGAAAATCTTCTCCATTTGTAACTAGTCCAAACACAGGTTTGTCTGTATTGGAACTACCCAACATATATACTAAAGCCTGGGGAATCGCTTCTAAAAGAGATAAACTGGCTCTTTTCGATTCAATTACCAACAACCAAAACTGCTCTTTAATCACCAAGACATCGATTCTGCCTCTGACAATTTCTTCTGCATCTTCGACTGTAATTTCTACAGATTCTTCGGTGGCGATCGCATAAGGCTCTCGATAAAATCCCGCCAAGTCTAATAGAGGCGATATTACCACCATTTTGACGGCATTTTCTAAAATTGGTGGACGCTTAACTAAACTTAAAAAATTAGCTTTGACTCTATCCAAATATTGTTGATCTAAATTTGTCACTGACGGTAAATTTTCCAGCCATTCTGTGAAAAATCCTTCATTTTCTGAAATTTGGAGGCTAAATCTTTCCTCTAAATAAGCAAGTCCGATATTTTGCGCTTGGACTACTTGAACCATATTAAACATCGTGAATTTGGATGAATTATGCCCAAATTAACTTTTAATCAAGAGTATCTGGATCTATACCCAAGGCTCTTAATTGTTCCGCCAATTTTTGAGCGCGTTGTGCTTCCTGTTGAACTTGTTGTTCTGCTAACTCAGCCCGTAATTGTGCTTGCTTAACTTGTTCTGCGGGTGTGGGATATCTGTTTCCTTCTTCGTCATACCAATACAGCCATTCTCTAGTGACACCAGAGTAATTTCCCCGTTCGCAACCAATTCCCAAGCCAATTTCTGCTAACCACACAGGATTGCCTGATTGTAATTCATATTTACCATTAACTAACTTATGCACTTCTAAGCGAGGTTTGCGGCGACGACGGGAAGAATAAATCACATAATAAAGTACACCTAAAGCCTCATATTCTTTTAACTTGTCGCTGTATTCTTTGCGATAGTTTGGCGAAACTACTTCTAACACCAAAGTTGGCAGAACATTTTCATCCCACAAAACATAACTAGGACGCAGTTCTTCATCATAAAACCTTTCTACACCCAAACTTAAAAAACCATCGGGGACAATTGGCGGTTCATCAGGGTGATAATAAATACCCATATCTACGCCAAAAAACCAGTCCATGCGTTCTGACCACAATATTAACAGCATGGCCTTGAGTAACCCTGGGATTAATTCTTGCAGTTCATTATCCACTGGTGTTTCATCAGAGTCTGGTAGTTCCTCAGCAGAGGGCAAGTACCTCAGCAAGTTGTACTCTAACATGGCTAGTTTCCCCAAAACTTACGGATACTGGGCTTTAATCTATGAATCAACGCCAATATCCTCACCAGAATTATAGCGATTTCGGATGAACAGGTTACAGGTTATGGGTAACAGGTTACAGGTTATAGGTAACAGGTTACAGGTTATAGGTAACAGGTTACAGGAGAAAAATTTTATACTCCCTAATCCCTAGCCTCTAGCCCCTACTACGATGATTAATAAAGATATTAGTTTTTTGGATCTCTGATTGGTTTATATTTACGAAAGGGTGTATTAACAGCCACTCTTTTTCCGAGGTTAGGAGGCAGCGTCAGAAAAGTTTAAATTTTGATTTGAGATTTTGGATTGCCCTAAAGATTTTGTTTGCAGAGGATGTCACAGAAGTATCAAATATTTATGGTGCTTTCCCCAGACTATCCGAGTCGCTGCTTTGCTTCTTATGACACTCTCATACATCTAAATTGATGGCAATCTAAGTTGATAATGAAACGAATATTTTTGCTGAATTGTAACCGATAAAGACTAAACTAAAAAGTCTTGTGCAGCAAAACCTCTAGCTTTAAATGAAGTAATCATGTCCAAGGTTCTCGTCTCTGATCCTATTGATCAAGCTGGGATTGATATTTTATCCCAAGTTGCTACAGTTGATATCAAAACTGGTTTAAAACCCGCAGAATTAATCGAAATTATTGGTGATTACGATGCGCTAATGATTCGTTCTGGTACTAGGGTAACAGAAGAAATTATTGAGGCTGGCACACAGTTAAAAATTATTGGTCGTGCTGGTGTAGGTGTAGATAATGTTGATGTGCCTGCTGCTACACGCAAAGGTATAGTTGTAGTTAATTCCCCTGAAGGAAATACGATCGCAGCAGCAGAACACGCATTGGCAATGATGTTGGCTTTGTCTCGTCACATCCCTGATGCTAATGTCTCGGTGAAAGGTGGAGAGTGGGATCGTAAAACTTTTGTTGGTGCAGAAGTTTACAAAAAAACACTCGGTATCGTGGGGTTGGGAAAAATTGGCTCCCACGTTGCGAGTGTAGCTAAAGCAATGGGAATGAAATTACTCGCCTATGATCCTTTCATCTCCAACGAAAGAGCAGAACAAATTGGTTGTCAGTTAGTGGAGTTGGATTTACTTTTCCAGCAAGCAGACTACATCACACTCCACATTCCCAAAACCCCAGAAACTACCCATTTAATCAACGCTGCAACTTTGGCAAAAATGAAGCCCACAGCGCGGATTATTAACTGTGCGCGTGGTGGAATTATTGATGAAGCAGCTTTAGCCGCAGCCATCAAAGAAGGTAAAATTGCTGGGGCAGCCTTGGATGTGTTCGAGTCAGAACCTTTGGGTGAATCGGAATTGCGATCGCTCGGCAAAGATATCATCCTCACCCCCCACTTGGGAGCCTCCACCACAGAAGCCCAAGTCAACGTCGCCATTGACGTGGCTGAACAAATCCGCGATGTTTTATTAGGACTCCCCGCCCGTTCCGCCGTCAACATTCCCGGACTCGGCCCCGATGTTTTAGAAGAACTCAAACCTTACATGCAACTGGCTGAAACCTTGGGTAACTTGGTTGGTCAGTTAGCTGGCGGGCGCGTCGAAACACTCACAGTCAGACTCCAAGGGGAACTAGCAACGAATAAGAGTCAGCCCCTAGTAGTCGCATCCTTAAAAGGTCTACTTCACCAAGCTCTGCGGGAACGAGTAAATTACGTCAACGCCAACATTGAAGCTAAAGAACGGGGAATTCGTGTCATTGAAACCAGAGATGCTTCCGTGCGCGACTATGCTGGTTCTTTACGTTTAGAAGCCACAGGTACTTTAGGTACTCACTCAGTTACAGGTGCTTTGTTAGGTGAAAAAGAAATTCACCTCACAGACGTTGATGGTTTCCCCATTAACGTTCCCCCCAGCAAACATATGCTATTTACCTTACACCGCGATATGCCAGGAATTATCGGTAAACTCGGTTCTCTCCTCGGTAGTTTTAACGTCAACATTGCGAGTATGCAGGTAGGGCGGAAAATCGTCCGTGGTGACGCGGTAATGGCTTTGAGTATTGATGATCCCTTACCCGATGGCATTTTGGCGGAAATCACCAAAGTCCCAGGGATTCGTGACGCATATACAGTAACTTTATAAGGCAAAAGTAAAAGGGCAAAAGTAAAAAGAACTCTCTTTCTTTTGCCTTTTGCCTTTGAACTTTTAACTTTTTTTATGGCAAACACTTGGTGGGAACTGCAAATTTTATGTGAACCAGAGCTAGAAGATTCGATCTTTTGGCGACTGGAAGATTTTGGTAGCCGGGGAACAGCCAGCGAACGCAAAGGAAATTCCTCGTTAGTTAAGGCTTACTTACCGCAATTTCAAGCGCAGTTACTTGATTTGGCTGCATTGGCGCTGCGGTTGCGTCAAGATGCTTTGTGTGTGGGAATGTCTGCACCGAGCTTACATTGGCAATTAATTGATGAAGAAGATTGGGCGAGTAGCTGGAAGCAATATTGGCAACCCCAGGAAATAGGCGATCGCTTTTTGATTAACCCTGCATGGCTACCAACACCAGAAAACTCAGGACGATTAATCATTCTCCTTGATCCTGGTGTCGCCTTTGGGACAGGAAACCATGCCACAACTCAACTGTGTTTAGAAGCTTTAGAAATGCGCTTGAGTGAAGTGCCGCAATCGTTTGTGGGCAATGCAGAAAAAGAACCAGTCACAATTGCAGATATCGGTTGTGGTTCTGGTATTTTATCTGTTGGTGCAGTTTTGCTGGGAGCCGAAAAAGTTTATGCCGTGGATAATGATCCCTTGGCGGTGCAATCCACTTTTAGTAATCGCGCCCTGAATAACATTAGTCCAGAACGCTTGATTCCCGCCGAAGGCAGTGTAGATGTTTTAAGCACAATCATCGACAAGCCAGTCGACGGTATCGTTTGTAATATCTTGGCTGACGTAATTATTCAGTTGGTTCCCGAAATGACAGCGATCGCAAAACCCAGCACTTGGGCAATCTTTAGCGGCATTTTAATCGAACAATCTAAATCTGTAGCCGATGCCTTAGAAAAAAATGGTTGGGTGGTTGCAGCTTTATGGAAAAAGAAAGAATGGTGCTGTTTAAATGCACGGCGTTCTTGATTTGATGGGTAGTTCATTAATTAAATAATGAAATCTCGACTAGTGCTGGCAAACCTGATCACGAAATGGAATTACAATTCCCTTAATCACATTTGAAGTTCTTTCGCCACCGCTACAGTTACGACCCCAGGTAGTTCTGATAAGCGGACAATATTTTTTGGAACTAATAATTTAGCACCAAGTTTGGCATTGTCAGCCGCCAAAATCGCCGCCGCCTCTGCAACACTGGGTGTTCCGGTGGCTTTGGTAATGATTGTAGATGGGTTGGGTACTAGGACGGTAGATAACTTTGCTGCGGAAAATGTTTGCAAAAGCCAATGGCGGTGATGGCAAATTTCTATTAATGCTGTATCTGATGCTTTTGTATCAATGGTAGCAATCCCCGCGATCGCACTTTCATCGAGTAAATATTTTTTAAATACTTGTTCAATGGCTATCACCATCAACTGCGCCGCAGTCCCTTGTTTAAAGCCAATTCCTACCCACAAATGTTGTCGGTAATCAGAATTTTTTTCCTGAGATGTTGTAGTGAAATTAATCAGCAATCTCCGATGATTTGAGTTGGGGAAATTGTCGTTGATTGCAATACCGGAAAATTGATCGATAGAATACTGTTCCCAAAAATTAAAAACTATATATTGAACTTGTCTAGCACAGTAGGAAGCACCAAGGGAGAGAATAGGCAAAAACAGTAGGTTATTTCCTCATATTTTGCTTCAGTTTTAGCATTGAAGCATAACATTTTCGCCTGTGCTTTACCTTGGTGTTTCAATTTCTTTTTCTCTGTCGCAGTTGGCGAAAATAGCTGCGATGGAGTTTTGCTGTTTGGAAGTTAATTAAATTTTGGGATACAGTTTTTCTACTATTTAAGTAAATACCGTATATTGAAAATTTTGTCAATGCCGTCAAGAAGCATAAAAAAATCTTGAATAACTTGCCTTGTTACTATTCAATCTTAAAAATTAATATACGCAATAATCTGCTTTTGAATGTTTCTGCACTTAAATTGTAAATTCAGAGCCTACATTAACCATATAATAATTTATTATTTTAATTAAAAATTAGGCACAAACACTGAATTATGAATCAATCAAATAATAGTGGCATACTTGAAAAGTTTGTCAATACAGTGATGGGTGTAAAAACCGGGAAGCAACAACAGTCTCGACAGACCTCAATATCTACAAGTAAAGAAGTAGATATTAAGGCAATTATAATTTATAAACTAGGCACTATCCTACAAATATTAACGATGACTGTTGTCTTACTAGGGATGGAAAAATTAGTGATGTTGATTGATCATAATTCTTCTATTCCCAGTTGGGTTAGCACATTTTTGACAGGATTATTTTTTGTTTTATTAAGTATTCGTTCACGAATTTTTTCATTGTTAGATAATACCCGTTCTGGTCAAACATACGACCAAGTGATTAGACCAAGATGGGCTCCGCCACCTTTAGCTTTTCCCATAGTTTGGATGATCATAGCTGTTTTGCGCGTGATTTCTTCTGTATTAATTTGGCAGCAAATGAATCACCAATTTTTAGTATTACCTTTAATTTTATTTGTAGTACATTTGGCTTTAGGAGATACTTGGAATACAATTTTTACTGTAGAACGTAGATTGGGCGCTGCTGTTCCTGTCGTTATTTTAGGCCCGTGGTTATCTGCTTTAGTGGTAACGGCAGTTTATTGGCAGACTAATCCTTATGCCGGAATGATATTATCATTTTCTTGTGTATGGCTCACCGTAGCTGCTGTATTGGTATTTAGAATTTGGCAATTGAATGGTTGTGAGCCATTGTATCCGTTAAAACTCACATCAGAAAAATAAATAAAAAAAATCTTGAGCGATCGCAAATCAACACCAGATCACGCTATCATCGAGTATTGTGGCTTTTGCGTGTGTGAATCCTGGCATCTATCTATGACCGCTTCTGACTCTGATAACCAGCCAACGGAATCTCTTCAACCCCCTGCGCCTCACGCGGACACGCGACTGGTAGACCGCAGTAAGCTGAGTAAAATGTATCAGCATTATGTGGAAGTCAAAGATAAATATCCCCATGCGTTGTTGTTATATCGGGTAGGCGATTTCTTTGAAACTTTTTTCCAAGATGCTGTTACTGTGTCGCGGGAACTGGAATTAGTTCTTACCAGCAAGCATGGTGGCGAAGTGGGACGGGTGGCGATGACTGGTGTACCGCACCACGCTTGGGAACGCTACAGCACCCAATTGGTAGAGAAAGGCTATGCAGTGGTCATTTGTGACCAAGTAGAAGATGCTTCCGAAGCCGTGGGTTTGGTAAAGCGGGAAGTGACGCGCATCCTCACCCCTGGCACTTTGCTAGAAGAGGGGATGTTAAAATCTAGCCGCAATAATTATTTGGCGGCGGTGGTAATTGCGGGGAATCATTGGGGTTTAGCTTACGCAGATATATCCACAGGGGAATTTCTCACAACCCAAGGTAGCGATTTAGAACACCTCACCCAAGAATTAATGCGCTTGCAACCTTCCGAGGTGTTGGTTCCCACCAATGCACCTGATTTGGGGGCTTTACTGCGTCCAGGGGAAACTTCGCCCCATCTTCCCCAATGTTTACCGCCATCATTTTGTTATAGTTTGCGATCGCAAGTACCTTTTTCTCAAGGAGAAGCTAGAAGTAAATTATTGCAGAAATTCAAGGTGCGATCGCTCGAAGGTCTAGGATGTGATCATCTTCCCCTGGCTGTGCGGGCGGCGGGGGGTCTTTTAGAATATGTGGAAGATACCCAAAAAGAAAATACAATTTCTCTGCAAAGACTCCGCACTTATACACTCACAGACTACTTAATTATTGACCATCAAACCCGCCGGAATTTAGAAATTACCCAAACAGTCCGCGATGGTACTTTTCACGGTTCTCTACTGTGGGCGTTAGATAGAACTAGCACCGCAATGGGAAGTCGGGCTTTACGGCGTTGGTTATTGCAACCCCTACTTGATATTAAAGGCATTTGGTCACGGCAAGAAACAATTCAAGAATTAAAAGAAAATACACCTCTGCGTCAAGATTTGCGTTATTTATTACGGCAAATCTATGATTTAGAACGGCTTACGGGTAGGGCGAGTTCAGGAACTGCCAATGCGCGAGATTTAATTGCTTTAGCTGATTCTCTCTCGCGTTTGCCAGAATTAGCACGTTTAGTTGCTGATGCTAGTTCTCCCTTCTTGAAGGCTTTGCAAAAAGTTCCGCCAGTCTTGGAAGAATTAGCCCAAAAAATTCAAGCCCACCTTGTCGAAGCACCACCCATTCATTTAAAAGAAGGGGGCTTAATTCGTCCAGGCATCAATGTATTATTAGATGAAAGAAAGGCGACTGTCGAAGCAGACCATCAATGGATTGCCAATTTAGAAGTTGATGAAAGGGCGAGAACAGGTATCCCAACGCTGAAGGTGGGATTTAACGAAACCTTTGGTTACTACATTAGTATTTCTCGCACCAAAGCTGACCAAGTACCCGCCAACTATATTCGTAAGCAAACCCTGAAGAACGAAGAACGCTACATCACCCCAGAACTCAAAGAAAGGGAAGCGCGGATTCTCAGTGCGCGGGATGATTTATATAAGTTGGAATACGAGATTTTTGTGGCGTTGCGGGAAGAAGTCGGCGAACAAGCCGAGGCTATTCGTCAACTTTCTCGCGCTGTCGCGGCGGCGGATGTGTTATGTGGTTTAGCCGAGTTGGCTGTGCAGCAAGGTTACTGTCGTCCCGAAATGATATCAGGGCGAGGACTAGAAATTGTAGATGGTCGTCACCCAGTGGTAGAACAGTCCTTACCTGCGGGTTTCTTCGTCCCCAATTCCACTCAGTTAGGACAAGATTCATCAACAAATGACAACCCCGATTTAATCATTCTGACCGGGCCGAATGCCAGTGGTAAAAGTTGTTACTTGCGTCAAGTAGGCTTAATTCAATTGATGGCGCAAATTGGGAGTTTTGTCCCGGCTAAATCTGCAAAACTGGGAGTATGCGATCGCATTTTTACCCGTGTTGGTGCTGTGGATGATTTGGCAACTGGTCAATCTACCTTTATGGTGGAAATGAATGAAACCGCCAATATTCTCAACCACGCCACCTCAAAATCTTTAGTATTATTAGATGAAATTGGACGCGGAACCGCCACTTTTGACGGTCTTTCGATTGCTTGGGCGGTTGCAGAATATATCGCTACCGAGATTCGTTCCCGGACAATTTTTGCCACTCACTATCATGAATTAAATGAGTTAGCAGCGATGTTACCTAATGTGGCTAATTATCAAGTCACCGTCAAAGAATTACCAGACCAAATTATCTTTTTACATCAAGTCCAACCAGGTGGGGCTGATAAATCTTACGGTATCGAAGCGGGAAGGTTAGCTGGTTTGCCTGCGGTGGTAATACAAAGAGCAAAACAAGTTATGGGCGAAATTGAGAAACACAGTAAGATTGCGATCGGGCTGAAAAATTTAACTTGATTGTGACAGTTTTATTTGATGAGTAGACAAGGGAGATAAGGGGGACAAGGGAGATGGTAAATATGACTGTATTATAGGCAGAATACTACAGCAATTTCGGGCGTTGTATAATTGCGGGATTATTTATCTCACGCAGAGGCGCAAAGACGCACAGAGAATAAGGAGTTAAAAATTTCCAAGACATCAAATTCATCCCCTCATTCAGCAATGCCCAATTTCGATGTTTGTGAAATACTGTAGAGATGTTACATTTAACGTCTCTACATAGTCTTGGGTTTTATTTCATACTTCATACTTCAGCCATTTTGTGCTAGTAGGCAGAACAATTAATAGAAAGAACACCCTGATTGGAAAATGAGACTCTTACCTTATATTCTGCCGGACAAGTCTCAACTACATTACCAGTTCTAATTTGAATTTCTTCTGAAAGTTCACAGCTATTAAATTGCCCTTTTTCATCAAACACAATATAACTTTTAGCTTTACAAGGAAAATTAGATGTTCCAATAGTGGGGCTAGAAACTTGAACATTGATATTCTGAGCAAGTGAACAAGTTGCCAAAGAATTATTTGGATGATAAACCACGGTACCTGTTTCACATGAAATTGCAGCTTCAGCAGGTGATGAAATACCGAAATTAATAGTTAAGAAACTTGACACCAATGCGAATAATACACCTTTTTGATTAGGTGATTTCATATAGTAGATTTCCCTGATGAATGAAATAAAAAATAGTGCTTAACTTCTGAAAAATTACACATATAAAAGGGCATCTAAAGATTAGATGCCCGTCATGTAGGAAACCCCCAAAAGGGTTGTCCTTACACCTTCCCAACTATCAGCAACATTAGATAATTTCTAATTAGATAACTAGAAATTATCTAAATCACAAATGTGAATACTGTAATTCTAAGAAATAAAAAATACGAATGCCGACAGTGTAACCACGGAAAAAGTACCAAGAAACAAAATGCTATTTTTGAGCAGAAATGCTGATACAGATATATGAAGCAAAATTATCTGTACAAGTTGGGGCTAGGAAGTAGGCGATCGCATTTTTTGAATATCTAATTTTCATTTGCCAAGGGCTTATGATTTTGCTCTGGGTAAAATACAATTCCGCAAATTGCTGCTAAAAATAGCCAAAACAGGGTATTGACGCGAAAATCAAATAAGGTCACATCCACAGTATTGAATAATATCAACTCGCCAAATACCAAAAGATAACTGAAGAACACTAACCTATCTGCTTTAACCAAAGAATTAGATTGCCGTAAAAATTGTATACCTGCAATTAATATCCCAGCGAGTAAACCGCAGAATAACAGAGTAGCAGGAAATCCGGTTTCCGCAGATAACATTAAAAACAAGTTATGCGGATGACCTAAATCAATATTCATCTTGGCTTTGTAAAGTGCGGAGAAACTACGTAAACCCCAACCAGTCCAAGGATGCTGTTGTGCCAAAGACCAAGCAAATTCCCATTGAGTTTTTCTCATTAAAGCAACTGGTCTATCGGGATACATTTCATCGTTTAACCGCGCCCAAAAGAAAGCCGGAACCACACGACGGAAAATTTGGGCGATGGGAGAAGGTGCAAAAGCAGCCAATAGAATCGTAGTGATGACTCCAACCACGCTACCAACCAAGATGCGCCAACCTTGATAAAGTGCGTAAGCTAAACAGGCAATCATCGCGATCGCCCATCCGTTGCGCGAATTAGTTAAAATCAATGCGGCAAAACTGGCAATCAGTATTAGCGTCAACAAGCCAATCAGAGATTTTTTTCTTTTTCTGGATTGCCATTGTTCGAGTAATAAAGCTATCCCGACAGTAAAAATAATCGCTAAATAAGCAGCCAATAAGTTGGCGTGCATAAATAAAGCCGCCATTCGTCCTGGTGGTTCACCTCCCGGTGCAACCGCCCAATCTAAAACAATCCACAAAAACTGTAATTTTAACGCCCAAGCTAAAAACAACTGTCCAAAGCCAATCACAATCACTGGTACAGCACCAATTACCAAAATCCAGGCTATTTGGCGCAATTGGGCAATTGTCTGAATCAAGTTACCCCAACCAGCAAAAACTAAAAAGTAAGGTACTAAATTAAATAAACCTAAAAAAGCATCGGCTTTATAAGTGGCAAATCCTGACGTAATCAGCAGTAATAATGTCAAAATTGCAAATCCCCGATTGATGGGGCGGCGAATAATTTGGCGGTATTGTTGTAGCCAAGTCAATAAAGATGCCAAAATTATCGCCACCACCCCAACAAATGGACTGAGGGGAAAAATCAGTAGCCCAATTTGGAAAGTATTCCAAGCAAATTGGCTTTTCGGGTTGGGATGATCAAAAGCGAGGTTCAAGCTGGCTCCCAACATTCTGTGCGAGTAAGACGAATTTGGGCTAAAGCAAAAATGGTCGGGATAATGCGACCATAATTAGTAGCGATCGCTCGCCAACCTAAATCAGCTAAAAACCAAGTCCACATAGCCGGGCCGACAAAAGCAAAGACTGTGCGAACTGCCCCATAACGCGCTGCACTCATGGTCATACCTCGCTGCGCCATTTGCATAGCTACATAAGTTTCAAACTGGGTTTTGGCTACTGTTGAACCTGTAACCGCCGCTTGTTTAGCGACTTGATAGGTAGCAAAGTGCAAAGCAAATTGTCGCGCAATTTGTTTGAGGATGAACGGTTGAATAACAGAAGTAACAGCTAAAGCACTACCACCCTTAAACAGCAATCCCAAGGGGTCACGCTGCAACATTAATGGTAATGGTTCTTTAAGTTCCGTTTTCACCAAATGACGCTGGACTTTAACAGTCAACTTTTGTTTTTCTTTTTCTGGCAGTTTTTTCCACACTTGCCCCAGCAAATGTAAAAATACCTCTGCTTCTAAATCAACAGTTGTTAAATGATTGGAATAAGGAATTTTTAAATATTTACAAACTTGAATTAAGGCTTGGCGGTAAGTTACTTGGTTTGTGCGTCCCCGCAACACTGTTACTCCATCGGCTGCCAAAAACCGGAAACGCTCTTCTAATGAGTCTAACCAAGCTTGGCGGCTCTGACTTTGAACTTCGATTGGTTCAGGTGTCTGAACATAATCTAGGGGATTGAACTTTCGACTAAACAATATTGCCGTTAAATCTTGCAATTCATCATCTGTTGCTAGTTCTAAGGCCGCCCTGAGTTCATCCAATGTTCCTTTCCTCCCTTCCGTGCAGCTTGTCTGTACTTTATTCTACTATTAGCTTTTGGCGGTCTTTAGTAGTCTTTTTATCCTCGCCATCTGTATTTTGTCATTGAATCAAGAATTTAGAAGCCAGAATTCAGTATTCAGAACAAAAATGAAAATAAGTCAGAATCCTCTACGGGAAGGTTCCCATAACACCTCTACATTCTGAGTTCTGACTCCTGAATTCTGTTTAATAATAACCAAAGACTTAAAACAAAGGACTATTAACTAATGATAGACGTTGCTGTAATTGGTGCTGGTATGGCGGGGTTAGTTTGCGCCCAACAATTAAAGCAAGCGGTATATTCAGTATTAGTTGTGGAGAAATCCCGTGGTTTGGGGGGAAGAATGGCGACACGTCGCTTGTATGATACTTGGGCAGATCATGGCACTTGTTATCTCAAACCCAAGGGTGAGTTTTTCCAAGAGTTTATTGATTTATTGTGCGATCGCCAAATTATCACAGTTTGGAATCGTGACGAACTCCCACCACGTTATATTGCACCTGCGGGGATGAGTGCGATCGCTAAATTTCTCGCCCCAGGTTTGGATATATTACTCAATCAACGGGTAATCGCCATTCACCCAACCCCTGAAAATACTTGGCGGCTAACTCTAGAATCTAGCAATGAAGAAATTACAGCCAAGGCGGTTGTAGTGGCGGTTCCTGCACCTCAAGCTGTGATGTTGTTAGAACCCTTGGGTGAAAACTTATTAGGAACGGACTTTTTAACTAACCTGCGTTCGGTGGAATTTGCGCCTTGTCTTAGTGCGATCGCAGGCTACCCCAATTCCGCACCCCTACCAGATTGGCAAGCCCAAAGTTTTGCAGATGATTCTGTGTTGGGCTGGATTGGTTTAGATAGTAGCAAGCGCCCCCAACCAAAACAACCTGTATTTGTCGTCCAAAGTAGTGGAAATTTTGCCCAACTACATCTAGAGTCATCTGATTTACAACCTGTCGGGCAGAAAATGTTGCACCACGCCGCCCAAACTCTCTCACTACCTTGGCTAGAGACACCCGAATGGATGCAAGTACACCGTTGGCGTTATGCCTTTCCTAGCCATCCTTGGACAGAAAGCATTTTATCTGCCAGTGCTTCCTTACCTTTGGTTTGCTGTGGTGATTGGTGCGGCGGTAATCTCGTGGAAGGTGCGATGCTTTCTGGACTGGCTGCTGCCTTTGCAATTAATCATCATCTCAACCAAGTCACTCTCGCTAATGTGAACTTTTTCAAAAATCTTACCTTTTCATAACATCTATCGTTAGACTGGTTGCTTTGTGTTGGCATATCTTTTTTCTCAAGATTTGCTACAGTCTTACCTCAAAAATTTGTTATCTAGAATACATAGAGCAATCTAAAAAATAATTTAGAAATAATAGGTAATAAATCAATAAGTAATGTAAATTACTTAGCAAGTTTTACTTACCTCAATATTTCATTCTCCAGAATGTTGTTAATAAAAAATTAAAATTGATCCCCTAATATTTATGCTGCGTTTTGTGTAGATTTTCGCCAAAAAGGTAGAAATTTGAAATAATTGGGATTGTGGATCTACAGCTTTGTTAATGTCATAGTTGGTTGAAGTTTATAGACAAAACTCAGAGTTAACTAGTATAAAATTTAACTTAAAAACCCATAATCAAAAGTCTGATTTTGTACTGAAATCAAAGTTAAATTGAATGTATAAAAACCATTTCCGTGAAGCGGTTTTGGCAGATTAGTAACACTCAGTGAGTCTTTAAAACAAAACTCAACCGTATTTCAATGGAGATAAAACCTTATGAGAACAGTAGTCAATTTAACCAGAGAATCGTTAGTCAGCGAAATCAAAAGTGTTTTAGATACTTATGCTTACTATCCTTATCAAGAAACCTTTGCGATTCCTGAATTACGTCAAGAATTAATTGATTTTGTCATCAGCCGCATTCCCTGTTTTTATAACGAAGAGTTTGACAGAGAATTTCCCCTACAAAACATCATCAAAGATGCTCCTATAGAGCAGAAATTTCCCCGGAGTCCATTAGAACAGAAGTTACATTTACAAAACTTGATTCATCAGGGCATTTTTGCCATCATGCAAGATAAATCAGCTTGGATTAACAATCATCTATGTAGCACTGTTGAGCCTGGTTGTGAACCTTCTCAATGGTTCGGTTAATTAAATAAAAGTTTTACATCTTGTCTTTACAGCAACTACCAATTATCTACAACTGGTGAAAACTAGAAGTGAGCAGTGACAACAACTCCCCACTTTTAGTAAGTCTTAAGTACGGTGTGTTGATGATTTCAGCCTGACGCATCATACTTAAGATTTACTTTATCAATGGTATCTAAATTTCAGATTTATCTGCGTCCATCTGCGGTTAATTTTTTCTTGCTATACTCACCTATGTAGAAAGCACTATAAGCTAGATTTATCAAGGTTGAGGTGCAACTAATAAAGTTAACGAATGAAAACTATCAGCACACTGTTTAACGCAGAACGTAACCAACTACAGATAGAGATTGATCAGATAGCTAGTGTTGAACAAGTAGTTAAACTAGTTCAAAATCGACTCGATAATTTAGAAAGAACTTATATTAGTGAACTCAATTTAACTCAAGTCCGTTTAGCATCATTTTTCTTGGAGATGCTGCGACAGTCAGTCGGTAATTTGACTGTGGTTAATCAGTCTTCAGTTGTACCACCAGAACAACAGCCAATTAGTAATTTAACTACAAAAGTTTCCCCTAAAAGATTAATTCTAAAACTGCTAAAGGTACTTATTTATATTGGCATTTTAGGTTCTTTATTTTCGTTAACTAAAATTAACTTCAATGCTTGGATGGGTATCTTACTAACTTCGCTGCTTCTTGGTTTAGAAGTTGTGTTGCAACTGGATAAAAGTAATGTTACCTCCACAGAATTGTTAGAGATACCCAAACCTGTGCTGCGAGTGGATAGCAAACTGCTTTTAGATAACTTAGCTGATGCGCTGAATACTATTGATATAGCAGTGTCTAGGTTTGCCGAAGGAAACAAATTAGAAGACGATCGCACCTTAGAAGAATTACCAGAGTTACTGAACTTTCTCCAAAGGCTTATGGGTGCGTCATTTCTTGAACAACCGCAGATGGCGATCGCTTTAACAAAACTCCTCCCGCAAATTCTCATGTCTCAAGGAATTCGCGCTCAAATTTACCAACAGCAAGCACCGCAAAATGAGCGAGAATATTTTGACTTTGAACCGAGTATTGACCCAAATACCAAAGATTACGTTACCATTACACCTGCCTTATTAAAAGGCGATCGCTTACTCCGGCGCGGTCGAGTGATTGAGCCAGCGTACTCTGAGGCTAGGGATTAGAGGGATGTATAACACAGGACTTTATGCAGAAATATGAAAAAACGAACCGCAAAGGACACATAGACGCGATAGCGGCTTCCCGCAGGGTAGGACACGAAGTTAAGAGAATTTTAGAGGGTTCTTGCGTAAGTCCTGAGATGCTTAAATCTGTAAACTGTAACCTGCTTCACCTCATTTAGAGGAAAGTTGCTGTAAAAGTATGAAAATTTCAGAAACAATTGGTTTTGATTTGGGACATGGTGAGACAGCCGTAGCTAAAGCGATAGTTGAAAGTATCGAACCACCCCAAATGTTGGAAATTAATAATAAGAAAAATCAAATTACTGCTTTAGGTTGGCATCCCAAACTTGGCTATTTGGTAGGGGAACAAGCCTTAATTCAAGCTGGCGTAACTCAACTGACAATTTCATTCAAGCAAAAACCCAACCACGATGCCAATTACAGAAAAACAATCTCAACTTTTCTGGCGACTTACTATGACAAACTGCAAGAAAGCAAACAAATAGAAGGAGGTGAAAGTAGTTATTTTTACATTGGTTGTCCTTCAGGATGGTCAATGAGCGATCGCCAAGCATACCAAAAACTACTTCAAGAAGCTGGTATTTCCCACCTCAACGTTATCCCCGAATCTCGCGCAGCTTTCATGCAAGCCAAAGAAGGCGGAAAGCTGGAGTATGAGAAACTCCTCGCATCGGTGCTAATTGTTGATATTGGCTCTTCCACTACAGATTTTACCTTGGTAAAAAGCTTACATGAAATTCCGTTAGATTTCGGAAGTAATGCTTTAGGCGCATCCTTAATTGATAAAGCGATTTTTGCCCGTACACTCGCCAAACACGACCAAAAAACATTACTCGAAAAAGTATTTCAAGAATATCCCCATCATCAAGCCCGTTGTGAATTAGCTTGTCGCAAAGCCAAAGAAGATTATTTTTCTAATGAACAGTTATATAATGACCCCCAATCTTTTGCTCGTGGTTTTGAATCTATCAACGAACAGATTTATTTTATTCCCCAAGTCAACAAAGTGATGATGGAGGAAATTCTGCATCAACCTTTAGCCGAACTGGGGAATAAAAGTTGGGTTCAAGCATTTCATGATGCTGTCAGCGAAGCCAAAGCCAAATTAGAACAACTTGATACAGTCCCCAAACTAGTGCTGATGACTGGTGGTGCATCCCGAATGAAATTTACCCACCAAATTTGTCAGCAAATGTTTCCCGAACCAGCAACTCAACTCCGCCCCGATCCTGAACCGGAACGCTGCATTGCACTCGGTTTAGCGCGAGTCGGAAGATGGGATTTACGGGCGACGGCTTTTCAACAAGAAGTGAATCAACTTTTAGATTCCCAAAAGCTCAAAGAATTGATTGCTAGACATATCCCAGAGTTAATTGAATTGTTAACTCAACCATTAGCCGATAATTTGATTGAACAAGCCGTGAAACCAGGAGTAAAAGACTGGCAAACAAACAAAATCCGCACTCTAGCAGATTTAGAAACATATATGAAAAATCGGGCAGAAGAATGGTTAAAAAGTAATATTGCCCAGCAAATAATTAACAATCAATGTATTCGTTGGTTTAACAACAAAATTCAACCAGACTTAGCCGCAGTTACAGATCCCATCTGTCGCAGGTTTCACATACCCAGAAGTAGTTTAAGGTTTGAAGATAGCATTGAACCAGCTTTTGTTAATCCAGAATTACGAATTGGCGATGCGATTTTAGCTGACACAGTTGCATTTATCGTCAATGTCGTCATTGGTGGCGGTACTGTAGCGAGTCTGATTACCCTCATTCTCACAGGACACTTGACTTGGCCGATCGCATTAGTATATGGTGCTTCAGTCATGGCAGCAGGTATGGAACTGAATCGTAAAACTGTCCAAGAAACAATCAAGAAAAATTTTGATATCCCCAGTTGGATTCGTCCTAATTTGATGAACGATCAGAAAATTGCAGATATGTGCATTCAAATAAAACCAGAATTAGAAAATGTCTTTCGAGAACAATTAACTAATAATCAAGTAGCTTTTGAACAACTCACCCAAAAAGTTGAACAAGGGCTGCAAAAAGCACTGGCAACGAAAGTTCAAGAGGCGATTATTTTAATTCAATAATAAAGTAAAAATACGAGATGAATTTGTTTCACGCAGAGGCGCGGAGGCGCGGAGGGGAGGAGTTTAATATTTAAGTAATACTAATTCTGTATGAAGATGCACAGAATCTTAAGAAACGAACCGCCAAGAGCGCCAAGAACGCCAAGGATTTAGAGTTTCATGGAGTGCAGCTTCACTATCTGCGTTTATCTGCGTGCATCTGCGGTTAATTTTATTGCATTTTTTTAAGTAGGGCGTGCTGATTGATAGTCCAGCAATCAAATTGTATTACTATAGCGGTAGTCAGATATGTTAGGACAATTTGAAAACTTGAACACCAGGAATAGTAAGACTTATCCTCCTGCCTGGTTGGTGAGCGAAGTCGAACCACTGCCTCCTGCCTTCTGCTAAATATCAAAGACTAGAATCTCTGTTATCAAAAGCATCTATGCCGAAACGCCTTCTAGTTGTTGAATCTCCTGGGAAAGTCAAAAAGCTCAGTCAGATTTTGGGTTCTGATTGGATTGTGCGAGCTAGTTGTGGTCACATCCGCGAACTGAGTAATACGGGGGAAGATTCTTTAGGTTTCGTCATTGATGATGGTAGTGTTAAGTGCAACTATGTACCCCGTGACCAACGCTCTAAAGAAACTATCCAGCAACTAAAGGCAGTTAGTAAGCAGGTTGATGAAGTGGTTCTCGCCACTGACCCAGATAGGGAAGGTGAAACAATTGCTTGGCATTTAAAAGAAGTGCTGGGATTGAGAGAACCGAAACGAGTTATTTATAGTGAAATTACCGCATCGGCGGTGCGAAGTGCGATCGCAAATCCGCGCAAACTAGATTCTAACTTGGTAGGCGCTGGACTATGCCGTGATTGTCTCGATAAGCTGGTTGGTTACAAAGGAAGTCCCTTAGTTTGGGCATTAAATAATGGTGCGAAGAGTGTTGGCAGAGTTCAAAGTGCAACTTTGCATCTAATATGTCAGCGAGAACGGGAGATTGTCACCTTTGTACCCCAAGACTATTGGAGTGTGTGGGTAGACTACGCTGAAGGCTTCCGGGCTTTTTATAAAGGTACAACCAATTCTCTCAGCGATGCGCCAGAAGCAGAGACGGAAACCCACGACGATGCAGCAGGTAATAGCACCCAAGCGCCAGAATCAAAGAGGGTTCTCTCGGAAGCGGAAGCGATATGTTTAGTTGAAGAAGCACGTCAGCATCCCCATCAAGTCATTCATGTTGAAGGTAAAACTGTTTATCGTCAACCACCACCACCTTTTACTACTTCCACCTTGCAACAAGCCGCCGGTTCCAAGCTGAAATTAGCTCCCGACAAAACGATGGTTTTAGCCCAAAAGCTGTATGAGGCTGGGTTAATTACATATATGCGGACAGATTCAGTAATGTTAAGTCCTGAGTTCTGCGCGGCGGCTCGTAAGTGGTTGGAAGAACATGATCCGCAGAATGTACCACAGCAGCTTGCCAAACATCGCAGCGCCAAAACAGCCCAAGAAGCCCATGAAGCGATTCGCCCTACCGATGTGTTTCGTCCATCAGTCCAGCTACGTCAAGAATTACCGCCTGAAGAATTTGACTTGTATGTGATGATTTGGAAAAGAGCGATCGCATCTCAATGTAAATCTGCTCAACTCCGCAAAACTCAGATTATCACACAGTCTAATTCGCTGTTATGGCAAGCTAGAGGACAAGTAGTCGAATTTTACGGTTACGCTCGCTATTGGAATAACATCAGCAAAGATTCTGTTTTACCTCTTGTGCAGCAGGGACAAGCATTAACCCTAGAAAATGCCAATTTCGAGAAAAAACAGACTCAGCCGCCACCACGTTACAGCGAACCGAAATTAGTCCAACTCATGGAGCGTAAAGGTATTGGTCGTCCTAGTACTTATGCTCCCACGGTTGCTACCTTAAAGAAGCGGGGTTATGTGCAGTTAACAAAAGGCAATCTGCAACCTACAACGCTGGGGCTAGAAGTTGATGATTTTTTACAGAAAGCTTTGCCAGATTTACTAGAAGCAGAGTTTACAGCCAAAATGGAAAGCGCCCTCGATGCGATCGCAGAAGGTAAACAAGGCTGGCAGCAATACTTAACAACTTGGAATAAAAGTTACTTCGTTCCCGCCTTAGCAAAAGCCAAAACTGTTGCTGTAAATCCTTCAAATACAAAAGCTTCAGTAGCTGAGCGCAAATATGATACTTCTAAAACTCGCTGTCCTGAATGTAATAATTTTCTCGCTAAAATTCCCAGCAGCAAAGTCAAGAAAAAATATTTCCTCAAATGCACCAGTGGCTGTGCAAATATAGTCCTATTTTGGAGTGACTTCAGCAAGTCTTGGCAACCACCACGCACCCAAGAAACCAAGCCAGAAAATCACTCCCCAACTCCTGCGAAATTAAGCTCATATCCTTGTCCAGTTTGTAAAAAACCACTAGAAGAATATAGCTACACCAAAGACGGACAAAACAAAACCATGCTGCGTTGTTCTGCTGCATCTCGTCAAGATAAAAAGCATAAAGATGTGGCTTTTTTTAGTACAGCTAAAGGTTGGTGGAGTCCGAAGTTTGGTGAGTTGAATCCAGTAGGGAAATGAGTGGACAAGGTAGATATAATTTTTGTTGCGTGAACAAATTGGATAATTTACCGCGTTTTCAGGTAAACAATATCGTGTCCAGTCAAATAAAACATAATACACCTTGTTTTGTATTTGTAGTATATTAGGAACTTGTTGCTAATTGTGGTGGAAGTGATGACACCTTTATTGGAATACAAGACCCTTGTGGATGTTGAAGACGTAAAACATTTGGGTTTGATTGTTGGACAAGCCTTTGTTTCTTCTGCTAGTGCGAGTGAAAATTTCTTCAAATCGATTGGGTTTGAGAACTTACGGGTGATTTGTCGAGAAGGGAAAGTGGCTGGCGGATTAGCGACTGTACCAATGGGAATGTGGTTGGGGGGTCAATCTGTACCAATGGTGGGGATTGCTAGTGTGGGAATTGCGCCAGAATATCGTGGAGGTGGAGTTGCGATCGCACTTCTCCAAAATATGCTGCAAGAACTCTATGCAAAAGAAACCCCCATTTCTGTTCTATATCCCGCTACGCAACAACTTTACCGCAAAGCCGGATATGAACAAGGTGGTCACAACTGCGTTTGGGAAATTTCCACTCAAGATATTTATTTACACAAGTCACCTTTAGCTTTACAACCAATAGCAGACCTTAATTGTGGAATTTTGCATCAACTATACCAACAACAGGCGCAACTAATTAATGGTTATTTAGACCGAAATCCCAGTCTTTGGAAAAGAGTAACTCAATCAGGAGAAAAAGACACTGTTTATGGTTATTTGATTGGTAACCAAGACCAACCCGAAGGCTATATTGTCTTGAGTCAATATTATCAGGCAGATCGGGCAGTAATTGAAATTCGAGATTGGGTAGTTTTAAGTCATGGTGCGGCACAAGCTTTCTGGTCTTTTTTGGCTAACCATCGTTCTACAATCAAAAAGGTCACTTGGCAAAGTTCGGTGATTGATTCTCTGACATTAGTATTACCAGAACAAACCGCCAAAATTAAACATCAAAATCGTTGGATGTTGCGGATTGTAGATGTATACAAAGCATTACAATTACGTGGTTATAAATTAGGATTAGAAACCGAATTACATTTAGCAGTTAAAGATGATTTATTAACGGCTAATAATGATAATTTTATTCTTTCTGTTGCCAATGGCAAAGGTGAAGTTAAGCAAGGTGGTAAAGGAGAATTACAAATAGATATTGAAGGATTAGCTTCTTTGTATACGGGTTTATTTACCCCTCATACTTTAAAATTAGCAGGAAAATTAGATGCGACAGACACAGCACTATTAGCCGCAACAGAAATTTTTACTAGTTCTGCGCCGTGGATGGCTGATTTCTTTTAAAAATTCAAAACTGTTCTGTGACAAAATAGTTTTATGGCAGGAGACAGAAGGCAGTGGTTCGGCTTCGCTCACCAACCAGGTAGGAGGTAAAATTTATGACTATTGCTAGTTTTTAAACCTACACAATTTCCTAATATTTCTGACTACAGCTATATTGTCCTGGAGACGATGCACTATGGTTTCCACAATCAAACACCTTTACACTAAATTATATGAGTATGTAGGTTCTGAGACGATTAGGCTTTCTCTCGCTGCTTATCCAGAGGGAGTTCGTATACTTTCAGTAAATGATTTAAAAAATTGGATAAACCAAACAATGCAAAAACCAAATGCTTGGGGTTTGATTCCAGCCACTTTTGTAGTTGACTCTGAAAATTATCTTCGTCTTGTAGAACGTCACTCTGAGCATGTAGCATGTGCAGGAAGTAAACCTGTATTATCAGCCGGAGAAATTTTTTTTCTTCCAAATAACAAGAGTTTTGAAGTAGCTGAAATTACCAATCAATCAACAGGTTATTGTCCAGAGCCAGAATCTTGGACTCAAGTTGAAAAGGCTCTTGAAAAAATTCCACTTCTGCATCCAAGAAATTTTACTACCGAGTTTATTTTTCGCAAATGTCCTGGCTGTAGTCAGCTAAATATAGTTAAAAATGATTTATTCTCTTGTGCTGTATGCAATACAAATCTTCCAAACATCTGGAATTGTGATTGTTAATCTCAAGTTTTGATAGATTGAGTAGAGATGTAGGAAAAAGGTTTTATTGCCCTAAAATAACCAAGCAAATAAATCTTTCACAGTAAGCTGAAGTTCACTTATAAAAGATGATTTTATCTCACGCAGAGACGCGGAGGCGCGGAGAGGATAATTTCTCCGTGTCCTCCCGAAGTTTGCTCAACGCGGGGAACCCGCGCACGCAACTTCTCTCTGTATCTCTGTGGTTCGTTTAAATTTAAGCCGCGTAACAAATAGGGGTAGGTTTTAAACCCACCCCTGTGTTTTCTGATATTCTGCGTCCAACGGCTGCTGCTACGGGCTTTAAAACATCAACTAAGTTCACCATATCTTCTAAAGACAATGCTTGACGGGCATCGGAAACGGATTTTTCTGGTTCTGGGTGACACTCAATAATTAACCCATCTGCGCCACAAGCTACAGCAGCTTTGGCGACAGGTGCGACTAGTTCACGTTTACCGACGGCGTGGGAAGGATCTACAATCACAGGTAAGTGAGTGATTTGCTTGAGGGTGGCGACTGCACCCAAATCTAAGACGTTGCGGGTGTAATTGTCGAAGCTGCGAATACCACGTTCGCACAGGACGACATTTGGGTTTCCATGACTGAGGATATATTCAGCAGCCATAACGAATTCTTCTATGGTGGCGGCTAAACCACGCTTGAGCAAGATCGGTTTATCAACTTGTCCCAAGGCTTTGAGTAAGTCGAAGTTTTGCATGTTGCGGCTACCTATTTGCAGCATATCAGCATAGGCGGCGACGGTTTCAATTTGCGAAATTGCCATAACTTCTGTAACTACTGGCATATTGTAGAGCGATCGCACTCTCGCTAAAACTTCTAACCCAGCTTCTGCCATTCCCTGGAAAGCATAAGGCGAGGTGCGGGGTTTGTAAACACCACCGCGTAAGGCTTGTACAGGTGCAGATGATAGCTTTTGAGCAACTGTTTCCATTTGTTCTAAGCTTTCCACTGTACAAGGGCCGCCAATAATGACTAATTCTTCACCACCGAAAGCAACTGTCTCTGAGAGTTTAACAATGGTTTGGTGGTTGGGATGAGATTGGGCGGCTAGTTTGGCGTTAATCATGGTTCGTTTCTCCGAAAATTATGAAGTCTGAAATCAAAAAAGCCCGGAAACTGAGAGTTCCGGGCGCGTTCTGGCTTATTGGCATGACGCTATTTACCCGGAGTTTGCTCTAGGCCAAAAGTAAAAGCTGTAAAACCAGTTGGTGAAATTAGTCGTCATGTTGAATTCTTCAGGAAAGATAGGTGATAGGTTACAGGTGACAGTTGGGTTTTTTCATTTGTGCTGTCTGTACAGATACTCCTAAAAACAAAAAAACCGCAGAAGTCAGTTCTGCGGTTCATCGGGCGGTTTCCAGTCGGAAACGTGACTCACTCCCGGTGAACCGCCTTATGCCAAAAATAAAAGTAGTAATTGCTGCTGAACATATACGCTGGCCTGAGATACAAAATTGAATATAAAGCTTCCTTGAGCTTCAAGATAACAAAAGCGATCGCTCACGTCAAGCACCACGGGACATCAAAAAGCGATAGACTCATTACAACTCTGGGAATGGAGGCTTGTGGCTAGTTGGTAACTGAAACATGGGCTGTTAGGACATTCAAATGAGGCGAAGCAGTTCTCGCAAACCCTAAACAGCTTGGTTATTCAACTTTGCACAAACATATATACTTTTGCGGAAAACTCAGTTTGATTATGCCCAGTTCCAAAATCTTCAGCAAATCTTTTGACACCCATGAAGTTTACCCTTGCCCAGTTTGTCGAGTCGGTAAGATATCACAAATGCCATTAATGGAAACTATGGCTTGTGATTTTTGTCAAGAGATTTTTACTGTGAATGTAGAGCAACAACAAATCAAAATGCCTTCGCGGCAACCGCCTTTGGTTTGGCGCTGGAATGGCTTGAGTTGGACAGAAGCGCAGTTAGAAGGTATGGAATTAGGTTGGGGTTACGGATTCGCTGCGATCGCTTTTGTATTTTTCCCTACAACTTTAATTGGGATTGTTGCTTTTTATTTTCCCCCATCCCTTGACTCTCCCCTAACTTGGATACCATACATCTGGACTATATTAACTTTTTTGTCACATTTATCAATCATTTTGTGGATTATTGTTGAGGTTTATCAAATTCCTGTTGCGGCATATTTCAGAGCTATAAATCGGTGGCGAAATGGAGAAATAGGAAGATGACGGTGATACAGATAAAAAGGGACAATAACTACTGACTCATAATTACTGGATGGTACAAACCCCAGATTTATCTATAGAATCATTCGCAAATTCAACATCATCCTTTCTAAATGTATCCGTGGGGTTAATCGCCAATCTCAATTCTCAAATCTAAAATTGTCTGACACTCGACTATCAACAACATCCTATGAACGAGTTGGAGCGGTATTATCGAATATTAGAGTTAGAGCCTGGTGCAACACTTGACGAAGTTAACCAGGCTTATAAAGATTTAGTCTTTGTTTGGCATCCTGACCGCCTTCCCAAAGATAATATCCGCTTGCAACAAAAAGCCCAAGAAAAGCTCAAAGCCATCAATGAAGCGCGGGATAAATTGCGCTCTTGGAATGGTAATTCTGCTAATGGGAAGCATCATCATACCGCACGTCACCCATCACCTCAACCAAATGGGAAGCATGATCCTGCGTCGTACTATCAGTCGCCTCAACCGAATGGTAAGCATGATAATGGGTCGCACTATCAGTCGCCTCAACCAAATGGTAAGTATTATACTACGTCACACTATCAGTCACCTCAACCAAAAAGACCGCCAGAAACTACCTCTCAACCACCAAAGACAAATCCAGATTTGAGTGGGAAAGATTTCAGTCGGGCTAATTTAAGTAACAAAGATTTATCTGGAAGAAACTTAAGTTATGCCAATTTAACTGGCGCAGACCTCAGCGATACTTTTATGCACAAAGTAATTTTGCGGGGTGCAAATTTATCAGAAGCTAATTTATTTAGAGCGAACCTTCTGTTAGCCGACCTCCGAGAAGCCAATTTACGTAACGCTAACTTAATTGGCGCAGACTTGAGTGGTGCTGATTTGCGGGGGGCTGACTTGACTGGTGCAAAAATTCGTTCTGGCGATCGCTTGCTAGTGAAATTGATTGGTGCTAACTTAGCAGGGGCAATTATGCCCGATGGTCATACCCATAGTTAATGATCAAGATATTAACTGCGATCGCTATTTCTCTTCACCCACCCCAGGTAAATGCTAAACCTACCTAAAACTCTTAGGTACAAATTCTCAAATTTTATTTTGTTTTCTGTTTTCTTAAGCCACAAATAATCTCTCCCCATCCGATGGAATTCGTAGATAAAAATTACGTATTTTAACGAATTCCAAATTGAGATTTATCACAGAAAATGTAGCAATCAATATTTTTGTTGCATCTCCCGCATTTTTCCGGCTCACATTAATTCGCTGAGTATGGCTGACACTAAAGATTTAAGTTAGGCTAAAGCCATTTGTGTGGGGATAACAAATATATATGCGCTCTGCCAATGCCAAAAATACTTCTGTGAAAGATAATCAGACTATCAATTCCTCTACAAAAGAGTCTGTAACTCAATCGTCAAATCATCTCAGTTGGATTGTCGGCTTAGTTAACAATCTTAGTATTAGTCAAAAAATTGCTTGGGGTTATAGTGTTGCTCTAGGTGCAGCTGTTGTTGGAACAGTAGCAGGATTTATGCTAGGTGATTACTATCAGCAACAAGCAATCATCCAAAAACAAGAAAAGTGGCAAGAGATTCAGATAATTCGTAGTCTTAACTCTGTTTTATTAGAATTACAAGCTCATCAAGGTAAAATCTTAGTTTTTACAAATTTAAAACATTGGCAAGAAGAACGCGTGCATCTTATCCAGCACGCTGCTGAACTCGAACAAATTTGGGCAGAACTGACAACTTACGTTAATCAACATCCTAATAAAAAAATATCGAATTTCTTACAAACTTATCAAAGTATTTACACTGTATATAGCCAACAAATAATGGCTATCTTAAACAAAGATTATCCATCTAATTTAAAGGCTGAAAATATAGATAGTATCAAAGAAAAACTATTAACATTTTCCCAGGGCGAACTATATTTTAAATTACACAATACTACAGATGCTTTGGAAGAATTACTGGAAGCTTCTGAAGGAACTTTTCAACGCAAAGAAGTGGCGGTACTGGCTACAGAAAAAGTCCGAGACAGAATTATTATTATTAGTATGCTGTCATCTGTGGCGATCGCTATTATACTAGCGCACTACACCAGTCGAGCGATCGCCCGTCCACTCAAAGCTGTTCACAATGTGGCGCTGAAGGTAACTCAGGAATCTAACTTTAATTTACAAGCACCAGTCACCACAGCAGATGAAGTAGGAATGTTAGCCGCCTCACTTAATCAACTTATTCAACGAGTTAATCAACTTTTAGCAGAACAGAAAGCCGAAGCATCTCGACAATTAATTCAAAATGAAAAAATGTCAAGTCTCGGACAAATGTTAGCGGGAGTTGCCCACGAAATAAATAACCCTGTCAACTTTATTTATGGAAATCTTCAGCATACTAATGCTTACTTTCAAAATTTGTTAATGCTGTTAGAAGCTTACCAAGCCAAAGTGCAAGATGATGAACTGGATGAGTTGGCTGAAGAGATTGACTTAGATTTTGTCAAACAAGACTTACCTAATTTGTTACAATCTATGCAAGTAGGTGCTAACCGCGCTAAAGAAATTGTTTTAAGCTTGAAGAATTTTTCCCGTTTAGATGAAAATGAATTTCATGCAGTAGATATTCACGCTTGTATAGAAAGTACTTTATTAATCTTAAATAATCGTCTGAAAAAAAGAATTACCGTAGTAAAAAAATATGGCGAAATCCCTAATATCGAAGGCTATGGTGGTGCATTATATCAAGTATTTATGAATATTTTATCTAATGCTATTGATGCTTTAGAAGAGTCACATAATGAAGAGGAATATCAAGAAATTGTTATTTCCACACAAAAAATCAATACAGATTGGGTAGAAATAAAAATTACTGATAATGGTTCGGGGATTTCTCCAGAGTATCAACAAAAAATATTTGAAACCTTTTTTACGACAAAACCCATTGGAGTTGGTACAGGTTTAGGTTTATCAATTAGCTATCAAATTATTGTGGAAAAACACAAAGGCCAGCTAACTTGTGAATCAGAGTTTGGTGAAGGCACCACATTTGCGATCGCATTACCAATTAAACATTCAAATGACGATGATACCTCTTTAGAAAATAGCGACTTAGCTTTTACAATCAACGACTAGAATGTAGTTTTTGCAATATTTGTTCACCAGTAATAAGTGTAATTTCTTCCAGTTCAAAGGTTTGCAACCTTTTTGTAGATTATTTTCATTTAGTTTACTTATTTGGTATTCTAATTAAGAGCATTGCTTTAAATTAACATACTATCAAAAAATAAAATTTATCTATGAATATTGCGATCATTGGTTGTGGTTATGTCGGTTGTGCAGTGGCTAAATATTGGCAGCACAAGATGACTTTGATTGTTACCGCCACCACAACTACACCCGAACGCATTCCAGAACTTCAAACTGTAGCGCAAAAAGTTGTCATTGCTAAAGGAAACGATGCTGAAACAATGCAATCAGTTTTGCAAAATCAAGATGTAGTTTTATTGAGTGTGGGTGCAAAAGGCGCAAATTCATACGAAGAAACTTATCTAGGAACCACAAAAACTTTAGTGGAAATTTTGCCGCAACTACCTAATATTCGCCAAATTATCTACACGGGCAGTTATTCTGTTTATGGCGATCGCAATGGTGCTACAGTCGATGAAGATACCCCAGTAGAACCAACCCATACTTCAGGCATAATTCTGCGCGAGACAGAAAAAGTTTTACTTTCAGCCGCTAGTGAAAAATTGCGCGTTTGCATTTTGCGCCTGGGTGGAATTTATGGCAATAATCGAGAACTGATTAAAATATTTAGTCGTGCATCTGGTACAACTCGCCCCGGAAATGGCAAAGATATTACAAATTGGATTCATTTAGATGATATTGTCAATGCCATTGAGTTTGCCAGACAGCACCGCTTAGATGGTATTTATAATTTGGTTGATGATGCACATTTAACCAGTCAAGAATTACTAGATACCTTATTTGCGAAACACAATTTACCTACAGTGCAATGGGATAGTTCTCAGAAAAGCAACCGCCCATATAATGCCAATGTATCGAATCAAAAAATCAAAGATGCGGGATACAAACTGATTCATCCCCAAATGATTTTTTGAATTTAATTCATCTTACTCAGTGCTGAGTACTCTTTTTCTTACTCAGCACTCAGCACTTTCAACTCAGCACTCTTTACAAAGGACGATAAACGCGATAGTTAATTTCTGGGAAGATATTATCCATAACTTCGATTTTTTCTAGCCAACCACTGTCAACTTTACCGATTTTGACATCTTCATAAAGTTTATTAAACCTCATCAGGTGCGATCGCGTCCGGCGGACTGCATAAGGAACCATTGTTCCTGTCCGCATAATAAATGCCCAGTCAGAAGATTGTGCTAACAACAGTTCCCTTGCTGCTTGGTTTAGCGCCCGCCATTGCAACTCATCAGCAGGTTCCAACTTCGAGATTTCAATCATCCGTTCTGCGGCTTTGTGCAGATGGGGATAAATCCAAGCATTTGTTTCATTTAACCAATATTCGTGGAAACCTTTGTAACCCCAACTCGACTGAGAAGGACGGCAAACTTGCTGGCTGGGTTCGGCTCGGAGATAATCTGCCAAGTGAGTCATTTGATATGTACCTTGGTCATACCATGACTTACGGAATAGATAGTCAATAAACCAAGGGCCTTCATACCACCAATGCCCAAATAACTCAGCATCGTAGGGCGAAACAATAATCGGCGGACGCTGCATAATTCCGTAAAGATGTTCAGCCTGCCGTTCGCGGTTATACATAAAGTTAGCAGCATGTTCGGCGGCTTTTTCCCTAGCCCAGTAAGGATCATACAGTGCCTTATCAGATAAACCTAAACCGCGCCCGGTAATTTTATGGTACTTAATCCCCGTATTTTTGCGCTGACCATTGGGCATGATATAGGGTTTGATGTACTCATACTCTGCTTCCCAGCCCAAATCTTTGTAAAATTCTCGATATTCAGCTGCGCCAGGATAGCCCACCTCAGAAGACCATACCTGTTGTGAAGATTCATGGTCTCTACCAAACGCTGCTACCCCTGTTTCGGTAAAAATCGGCGCATAGCTACCAAAACGCGGACGAGGACGGGCGTAAAGAATACCATGCCCATCGGTGAGGAAGTAACGCAAGCCAGCATCAGCCAGCATCCTCTCCAGCCCTTCATAGTAGGCACATTCTGGCAACCAAATACCTTTAGGTGGACGACCAAAGGTTTGTTCGTAGTGTTCACAAGCTACTTGAATCTGCGCCCACACCGCTTGGGGATACATTTTCATGAGTGGCAAGTAGCCGTGGGTAGCGCCACAAGTGATAATTTCTAAGTTATTGCTATCTTGGAATTGCTTAAAAGCAGTTACCAAATCACCGTTGTAGCGTTCCCACATTTCCCGCGCTTCGTTGAACTCGGTAGCGTAGTGTTCTGCGAGATAACGAATATGCCCATTGTTAACGTTATGCTCAATTTCTAGTTCTGTAAGTTCCTCTAATTTGGCTAAGTGAGCATCATAGCGTTCTTGCAGTAGGGGATCACGTAGCATCGACACCAAAGGCGGTGTCATACTCATGGTGATTTTAAAGTCGATGCCGTCTCGCTTTAAGCCTTCAAAGACTTTTAGTAAAGGGATATATGTTTCAGTAATGGCTTCATAAAGCCATTCTTCCTCCAGCACATAGTCACTTTCTGGGTGACGAACGAAGGGCAGGTGTGCATGGAGTACAAGCGCGACGTAGCCAATAGCCATAGTAATTTTGGGGTGATACTTGTAAATTTAAGGTCGAGGGGTTTAGCAGAAATTAACAATATTTTAAGACCTTCTGGGTATCGTCGTAGTCTGATTGTATTGAGAAAGTTGGCTGTGGCAAATGGAAAAATCCGGCAGAACGCTGGAGGTAGAGGCAGAAATGAGAATGTGAAGAGTCTGTGTATTTGGTAAGACTTATGTACGAAGGTTGTTTGTTGAGAATGGGTGTGGGGATTTAGGGGTGTCTGGGTTTTTAACATCTACATTCTCACTAAAACCCTAGATTTTGCGTATCACTGCGTAATATCAAGTTCGGATGACTAGTTATAATTCCCGAATCTATGCACAAAACCCAAAAATGCGTCCTCTGTGGCTTTCATGATCAGTCTTTAACCAGACACGATATAGTTCTGTGGTATTAATCCTCAGATCGCCGAATTATTGAAGAAGTTGGAGAGTTCTTGGTTCACAAATGATTTGATAGTAACGTTATTTTTTAGTTTTTTGAAAATAAAAATTCAAATTTGTATGCCGATTCAACAGTAGTTAATTGAAGTAAATTTACTGAAGAAAAACACCCTTAAGATAGAGGTGTTTTCGTGATTTACACATGTCTGAATTCCCATAAAACCATCGTCTTATGAGACATGTAAGCTGTAATAACCCTGAATCTTAAACCTTTATTTTTTGCTATTCCTAACATAAAAAAATAATTGCTATACTGAAAAAACATTGAAAAAAGACAGAAATTACTCAGCAAATTTATAGACAGTTGCTGAGAGTCGGTTATGGGTAAGACAACCCATTTAATGAGTTAACGAGTTAGACAAAAATTAAATTATGAAGTACGTCAGCAGCTTTTTAAGCACGCTGTTTGTTGGTGTAGGCATCTGTTCCTTACCTCAGTTTGCAGCGAATGCAGTTACTTTGGGTAGTGGTGCGATCGCTTTTGCTCAACCACCAACTCTAGTTAGTGCAAGTACACCATACAATGAAACAAGTGTGTCTGATACGACATACTACTTTACCTTAAAAGTCCCAGCCGCAGCCGGGGAATCTCTGCAACAGGTGACTTTTACTCAAGTATCAGGCACAGAAGAGATTGAATTTAATTCCAATGATACATTTGCGTTTGTGGGTACACGCGATCGCCGTGGCGAAAAGTTAGCCGTCAAATCGGTGGTTAGCAACGACAAACAAAATTTCACCGTCACCTTTGCTAACCCTGTACCACCAGACCAAACAGTAACTATTGGTTTGCGGACTTACCGTAATCCTTTTAATGATGGTGTTTACTTATTTGGTGTAAAAGCCTTTCCATCTGGACAAGAAACCGTTGGTCAATTTCTCGGTGTAGGTCGTCTGCAATTTTATAAAGACACTTACTCCGAAGGATAGGAAATGGAAAGTAGGGAGTAGAGAGTGGGGAGTAGGGAATGGTAATTTTCGACTACTCCCTATTATCTTGTTATTAATATTCTTTCTTTTTCCTTTTGCCTCCTTCAGAGTTCGCCACTGAGGGAGTCGGGAAACCCGCCCAACGCAGTGGCTCACTTTTTACTTTTGCCTTGTTGTACTAGCCTCTAGTTCCTAATCCCTAACCTCAACAAAAATAATTAACCCAATTGATTAAATAAATCAGCCAAAATTACATTAGAAAATAAAAATCCTTCTGGGTCAGTTAATTGCAACCTTCCTTCTGTAACTTTTACCCAACCTTTTTCAAGGTAAGGTTGCAAACATTGATAAATTTCTGCTATTTTCTCTTCGCCAAACTCTGCTTGTAAGTTAGAAATACTCACACCTTCAGCCAAGCGCAACCCCAACATTAAAGTTTCTAACAATACCTCGGTTGGTGGAGTAATTTCACAATCAATTTTGCAGCCAGCTTGTACCCATTGATAATATTCCTGAGTTTTGCGTGGGCGAGTGAAGCGTTTTTTGTTGGTGTAACTAGCTGCGCCCATCCCAAAGCCATAATAAGGGCGGTTTTCCCAATAAACGCGGTTATGCTGACACTGATGTCCAGGTCGGGCATAATTAGAAATTTCATAATGGGCGTAACCTGCACCAGTTAATACTTTTTGTCCCATTTGGTACATTTTGACAGTGGTTTCATCTGTTGGTAGAGGATGATCCCCTGGTTTGTAGTAACGATTAAAAGCTGTTCCTGGTTCAATGGTTAAATCATAGATAGATATATGCGTCGGGTTGGTTGCTACTGCTTTTTCTAAAGAATCCGACCATTGATCTAAAGACTGATGTGGCAGCCCAGAAATTAAATCTAGACTAAATTCGGGAATCTCGACTTTGTGAATTAATTCAATAGCTGCAAAGATATCTTTAACTGAATGCGATCGCCCAGCTACTTTTAACAATTCTTCTTGAAAGGCTTGTACACCCAAACTCACCCGATTTACACCCAAACTCCGATAGCCTGAGATATGCGCCAAATCAAATGTACCTGGATCTACTTCCATTGAAATTTCGACTTGGGGCGCAATTCCAAAACGTTGTTCTAAAGCTTCTAGTATTTGTGCTAACTGCTGAGTTGATAGCAGTGAAGGAGTACCACCACCAAAAAAAATTGTCTGCAAAGATTGACCAAAACTAGGTGTATTGGCAATTTCTTGGCATAACACTTCTATGTAATGGGAGATTGTAAGCGATGTTTCACCCCGTTGGCGATCGCCCACAACAAACACTGGGAAATCGCAATAAAAGCACCGTCGTCTGCAAAAAGGTATATGTACATAAGCAGAACTGACCATGCTAGAAACAGCAAATTTTGGATTCATTTTCAGCAATAATTACTAAACTTAACAAAGCATTACAAATTGCCAAAATAAAAAGTTTGTTTATGTTTTTTTATCGTTTCACAACAAAACCATGCAAAATATTAAAATAAAGCTCTTTAGTTATAATATTTGCAGATATTCCCTGCTTCCGCCCTTAGTCTAGGTCAATATTCATTGTTGTCCCTTAGCGATGAAATCAAAAACATTTGAATTCATCGGGTAAAACAATAGCAGGAAAACAACACAACCATGCTTGATGCCATTATTATTCTCTCATTCATTTTGGCAGCAGCAGGCATAGGTTTCTACAGCACCGATCTACTACCAGATGGCACGCTAGATCGAGTGACCAACCTAGAAGCTTTACGCCTCACAGTTGCCGTCTTTGCCGCCATTATTGGCGGTGCAGTTGGACTGAGTTTCCAGACGACTTATCGTCGCCTAGAGGCACAAGTCCGGGAAATGCCACTGGAAGTAATCTTAACGCGTGCCATTGGATTAGTCATTGGCTTACTACTGGCAAACTTAATGCTGGCTCCGCTATTTTTGCTACCTATACCGCCAGATTTTAGTTTTATCAAACCCTTGGTGGCAGTTGTGGGTAGTATTATTTTAGCTGTTACAGGCATGAATTTGGCCGATACCCACGGGCGAGGATTACTGCGATTAATTAATCCGAATACTGTGGAAACAATGGTAGCAGAAGGTACATTAAAACCTGCCAATACCAAAGTTTTAGATACTAGCTGCATAATTGATGGTCGTATTGAAGCACTACTAGAAACAGGGTTTTTGGAAGGGCCAATCATCGTGCCACAATTTGTCTTACAGGAATTGCAGCAAGTGGCTGATGCCAGCAAAGACCAAAAGCGGGTGCGGGGAAGACGCGGTTTAGAAATTCTCAACCGCATTAAAGAAGCGTACCCAGAACGCATTTTAATTAACCCCATCGACTACGATGATATTGCCACCGTAGACGCGAAATTAGTCCGCTTTGCCCAAGAAATCAACGCAACACTGCTAACCAACGACTACAACTTGTCTAAAGTAGCCAGCGTGCAGAAAGTACCCGTGTTGAACGTCAACGATTTAGTTAACGCCGTTCGTCCGACTTATTTACCAGGCGATAACCTCGACCTCAAAATTCTCAAAGAAGGCAAAGAACCAAGTCAAGGTATTGGCTATTTAGATGACGGGACAATGGTGGTCGTTGAAGAAGGTAGCGGTTATGTGGGGGGTGAACTGCGCGTAGTCGTCACCAGCGCCTTACAAACCTCAGCCGGACGCATGATTTTTGCCAAACCCCAAGCTTCAGCATTAGCGTGAGGGAAATGTCTGGTTCAATCACAATTAAATCATGCACAAGTGATGCGATCGGTGTAGCAAACCTGCACCGATTATTTTTTTATTTTGTTATTAGTAATTTCGCGTATGATTTTTTGTGAAATGTGTATCTATAAAACGCATATTTATTATATTTAAATTTTGCATTATTTATGTATGGTAAAACTCTACTATCGTGGAATGGTGGCGCAAAATGGCAAACCCAAAATAGGTCGAAGTGCCAGACTATTAGGAATTAGACCAGGCATTGATATAAACGTTGAGCAAATGCCTGTAGGTTATCTTGATGAGCAAGGCTATTTGTTAGCAGAGTCAGAACGTGAGGTTCGAGGAGAGCTTGTTACTGTCGCCATCAAAGATACAAAGGGAATGTCTGTTTCTTTATCCATTGAAGCTTTACCAGCATTTCGTAAACCTCAAAAATTTGGTGGAACTGGCAAATATCCTCTGTGGCAAATTGATGATAGTGATATTACTGGAGATTTACAAGCTATTCAAGATAGCCCAACCCACGTTAGCATTATACCGAGAGTTACAATGTCTTTAGAAAGGTACGAATTAGCATTAGCAAACACCAAAAACTATTGGCAGAGAGTAGATTAAAACTATGAAACTAGGAAGCTAAAAACATGGCATGGATATTTAGTTTATCAGCAGAATGTGGGTCTAATGAAAGCACTGCTCATAAATTTGCTCAACATTTTATAGGGCAAATATTTATACTCTCAAATGGTAATTCATGCCTATGTCACGTAGACACATTTCAAGATATAGAAAGCAATTGGTGGTGTCGTGTTTACCCCAGTAATATTAGTGAAGTGGGAATAGATAGCCCAGAAAGTGCTTATTTAATGACAGAATTAGGTATTTTACTATATCAAAAACTACGCCTTGCTCCTCCATTTCGTTATGCCTTAGTAGGTGTGGAAGTTGATGAATTTAGAACATACAGTGAATTAATTGAAGACTTACCTAATTTATCGATTCCTGGATTAGTTTTATCGCAAATAATTGAACAGGAAGTAGCAATATTACCTATTTTTAGACAATTTAGCTCTGGTTATATTTGGCAACCTTATCAGGGAGAAATTTATAATCCTTTAATGGTATCGCCAGAGTTAAAAACCAAACTTGATGAACTTTTGGTTATAAGTTGAATTTAAGCTTTGATTGATCAAATAAAGAGTATAATTTGAATTATATTTAGTTCCGCTCATGATTTGTTTGTCTAATAAATATAATTGCGAATAAATTAATAATAGGCAAAATCAATAATGTGAAGATTAAAGTAAAGATAAGAAGAGTGCGATCGCGCGGTTTATCGGGATGAACAATCTCATGTTTTAAAATCCCATTCACGTATCTTTTCTCTATTTTAGTCATTACACATTTATATTGATATTCGACTTCAAATCTTTCATCTTTTACATAATCATTCAACCAATATTCATCACAACGATAACTATAAAAACCCGCCAAAATTTCTTAGCAACCAGCAATATTTGTCGTTCTTACTTTTTATATAAAATATTATTTTTACTTATTTCCCTAAAGTAAACTTTAGTTAAAAGCAGTGTTACTACTGATTACAGTATAAAAACTATTTGGCTATTTTAAGTATAAACAGGAGAAATATTTAATATGGATATTGTACAATCTCAACAAATTATTGAACAATCTTTAAATGCTCTTTTAACTCAAAGTCCTGATAGTCTTGAGAAAGTCAAGCAAATACTAGGAATGATAGTACATGGTGTTCAGGTATTTGGTTCAATTAGCGTATTAAGTTTCAAATCTTCTGAATTGGTTGTATTAGCAAATCAGTTGCTAAATTTATTACTGACAGGAGGATCAATTCATGAAATAGCTATAGCTTTATTAAATTTTGCTACTTCTTTAGGATTATCTATAGAAGTTATTACTCAATTGCTCCAAATAATTGTACAAATATTAGCATTTTTCTAAAAAAGCACCTTTAATTATTGCTTGTATACATTTAATAACTTATTTTTAGTAAGTGTAACTGCTTAATTTGAATCTTTCTTTATTAGAATAGCCGTATTCTTTCTGAAGGTATTTGCTTAATGTTGATGATAATTTATAGCTGATTTCAATAATATAAGCGGGGTAATCGTGGTAAATACTATAGAAACTAGTCAACAAATATCTCTATCGATAGGATTACCTGAAGAAGCTTCAAAAGCTTTAATAAATAGCAAAAACTTTTTAAATGAAACTACTCACAACACTATTAATAACATTACAGACATAACTCATAAGTCTCTAAATGGTGTTACTGAATCAGCAGAAAAAGCTAATCATTCTTTAAGCAAAATAGCTGATGTGGCAAAACACACTGTAACTGAAAATGTAGGAAATACAGCTAATAATGTAAGCGAAATTACTAATCAAACTTTTGGTGCAATAACTGAACAAGCAAAACACACAGGGCATGATATTGTCAATTCTGTTGAAGGTAAATTTCAGCAATTAGAACAATTAAGTAATACTATATCAACAGAAATCGAACGAACTATTAATTCTTTAATTAATCATCAGCTAGATAACGTTCAGCGTTGGGTTGATACTCACCCTGTGATATATTGGGGGCTGAATTTTTTAAATTGGGGCGTTAATCACCCTCTCTTTGGTTTAGTTATTGTTTTACTAGCAGTATTTATTATTTGGCAATTATTTAAAGCTTTCGGTCGTTTGTTAGAAAAAGGTTTATTAACTACCTTAACAGCACCTTTTAAATTAATGAAACCATTATTTAAATTTAGTTTTAAGCCGTTAAGTTTCCTAGCAGGTAATTCAAAAGACGAGCTTCTAAACTCACAGTATAAGCAAGATAAACTCAGCCAACTATTAAACAGGCTAGAATCTATTAAGCAAGAACAAAATGACATTCTCCAAGAAATTACAGCAATAGTTTCAGCTAACAAGTAAAATTATTTGCAGCATTTATTACAAACTCTCACCGCCTCGCTCTAAATTAATCTAATAAATCAACCAATTTTCTAACTGTAAATCTTTAACTCTGGTTAAATCTGAATCGTGAGAAACTAAAATTAAATTATTAACTATGGCGGTAGCAGCTATCAGAATATCTGCATCCTGAATAATTGTGCCTCTGCCTTTTAAATCAGCATGTATTTCTGCGGCTTTTTGAAAAATTCTAATATCATCTAAAAATAAAATAGGATAATCTTGGCAAAATTGTTGAAATAAAGCTAGTTTTTTAGTGGCATTACTACTTAACAATCCTCTTTGAATTTCATAGTAGGTTATACCACTAATGCCAAGAAATTCACCTTGTCGCCTTATTTCTGTAATTTTCAATCCTATTTGAATATTTTGTTTTAGTGATGCTGAAACAATATTAGTATCTAATAAATAACCCATCTATCCTCGTTTTACAGCTTCATCAAAAATTTGCATTTGCTCTGGAGTAAAATCATTGAGCATTCCTGAAACTAAATGTAAAGATAAAATACTTTTCACTCGTTTTGTTAATTCTTCTTCAGAAATATTATTAATATCAGGAACAGATTTAGGGTCAAAAAGACGATTAATTAGTTCAATCATTTCTTGTTTATCTAGGTTTTCTTGATAAATAGGATTATTATCAATTAATGTTGTGACAATTTCGGGTAATTTTTGAAAGTTAGATTGATAATTAATCAAAGTCATATTGAAAAATCCTCAAAATAAGGCAATTAAATTCTATGTTAGCAGCTAGAATTTCACTGAAAATATAGTAATTGACAAAAAAACAGCCGCCTCCACGAGAGAAGCAGCTGTTTTTTATTTATGTGACTACAGAGTGTTAGTAATCGAAGTCGCCGCCGCCCATACCAGCACCAGCAGCAGGTGCAGCATCTTTGGGTTCTGGTTTGTCAACAACGATACATTCGGTTGTCAACACCATACCGGCGATAGAAGCAGCGTTTTGCAGTGCAGAACGGGTTACTTTAGCGGGGTCAACGATACCAGCAGCCAACATATCTACAAATTCGTTGCTGGCTGCGTTGAAACCAATGTTGAATTCTTTTTCTTTAACGCGTTCAGCAATTACAGCACCGTTTTGACCTGCGTTTTCAGCAATTCTCTTGAGAGGTGCGGGTAATGCACGAGCAACGATTAAAGCACCGGTCAATTCTTCACCAGTGAGGTTGCCGTTTGCCCACTCTTCTAGTTGAGGAGCGAGGTGAGCCAGAGTTGTACCACCACCAGGAACGATACCTTCTTCTACCGCAGCTTTGGTAGCGTTGATAGCGTCTTCGAGGCGGAGTTTCTTGTCTTTCATTTCGGTTTCGGTGGCTGCACCAACTTTGACTACAGCTACACCGCCAGCCAATTTAGCCAGACGTTCTTGTAATTTTTCTTTGTCGTAGGAAGATTCGGTTTCTTCCATTTGACGGCGAATTTGTTCGATGCGAGCTTTAACGCCAGCTTCGTTACCTTCAGCAACAATTGTGGTGTTGTCTTTGGTGATGGTGATGCGGCGTGCTTTACCTAAACCATCAAGCTTGGTGTTTTCTAGCTTCAGACCAGCATCTTCGGTGACTAGTTGACCACCAGTGAGGATAGCGATGTCTTCTAGCATAGCTTTGCGGCGATCGCCAAATCCAGGAGCTTTCACAGCAGCTACGTTTAATACACCACGCAGACGGTTCACAACCAAGGTTGCTAAAGCTTCTTTTTCAATATCTTCAGCAATGATTACCAAGGGTTTGCCTTGACGTGCAACTTGCTCAAGCACAGGTACTAAATCCTGTACCAAAGCGATTTTCTTATCGGTTAGCAGGATGAAAGGATCATCAAATACTGCTTCCATCCGCTCTGGGTCAGTTGCGAAGTAGGGAGAGATATAGCCTTTGTCAAAGCGCATCCCTTCGGTGATTTCCAATTCGGTGGTCATGGATTTTCCTTCTTCCAAGGAAATTACACCTTCTTTACCCACCTTATCCATTGCTTGGGCAATCATCTGACCGACTTCATCATCATTACCGGCAGAGATAGAACCTACTTGAGCAATAGCTTTGGAATCTTCTACAGGACGAGCGTGTTCAGCGATTTTTTCTACCAAGAAGTTGGTAGCTTTATCAATACCGCGCTTCAACAGGATGGCATTAGCGCCAGCTGCTACGTTCCGCAAGCCTTCTTTAACGATCGCATGAGCCAATACAGTCGCGGTTGTGGTACCATCACCCGCAGCGTCGTTAGTTTTAGAAGCGGCTTGACGAATCAAAGAAACGCCAGTGTTTTCAATATGATCTTCTAATTCGATTTCTTTTGCGATGGTCACACCGTCGTTGACGATTTGAGGTGCGCCAAATTTTTTCTCTAGAACTACGTTACGACCTTTGGGGCCGAGGGTCACAGCTACAGCCTCAGCTAAGATGTCAATGCCTCGTTCTAGGGCGCGACGTGCGTTTTCGTTGTAAATAATGCGCTTTGCCATAGTTGTTAATCTTCCTGTGTCAGTTGTTTTTTGTCAGTTGTTTTTTGTCATTTGTCATTTGTCCAGGGACTTTTGACTTGTGACTTTTGACTTTTGACTAGGAAACGATTGCTAGAATGTCTTTTTCAGAGAGCAGCACATACTCGTCAGTGCCGAGTTTCACATCTGTGCCAGCATATTTGGAGTACAGAACTTTGTCTCCAACCTTGACTTCTAACTCTTGACGGCTACCGTCATCGTTACGTTTGCCAGCACCAAGAGCAACAACTTCCCCTACTTGGGGCTTTTCTTTGGCGGTGTCAGGCAAGTACAGACCACCTGCGGTCTTTTCTTCTGATGCGCTTACTTTGACAAAAACGCGATCGCCTAAAGGTTTAACTGTAGATACGCTTAAAGATACAGCTGCCATACAAATTTCTCCAGAGTTAGCACTCTCAACTCTTGAGTGCTAATTTACCGAAGAAAAGCCTGTAATGGCAATATTTTGTGATGTACGGGTTTCCGAACTCTGGGCAGGAGGTAGGAGGCAGAAGGTTAATAGATAGACACAATACGCGTAGTCATCGCTATTTTCTCTCCCCTGCCCTTCTTTTCCCTGCACCCTGACACCCGAATTTCTCACGTATGGGTAGGGTATGTGGGGAGTGTGGGGAGAGAGGGGGGAAAGATTTCTTCACTATCCTCCCACCCTTCCCACACCCCTCCTTTCCCCACTCCCTACCTTCCGTAATCGGAAGTTCACTTAAGTATTAGTACCTAATTAGGTTTAATTTTCTGATTTCCATCCGTAAGTTACGAATATTTTTATATGGTCAACTTTATTTGCAAAGCTTGGAAATTGTTATAGAACAGTAAACAGGGAGCCACAAATGAGTAACAATACCAAGATTCAACAACTATCACATCGACCAAACCATTAAATATGTAGACCACAAGAAAACCTTAAGTAATTGTGTAAAAATTTTAGGAATTGCCAAAAATCAGCGACATATTCTTATGTGTACTGACGACACAGTTGCTAACTCTGGTTAACAGCAAGTTATTTGGTAGTTCTGGGAAGGCTTAAATCAGCTAATCAAGAACTCAAACTTGGTTAAAAGTGATGAAAGTTTACCCCTCTGCATCTTGACAATTCAAGACAATTGCTTGCCACTTTGTTGTTCTAGACAGATAATGGTTTTCTGCTCGGATGGTGGTGTCTGGTATCGCCAAGCAAATTTGCAAGTTACTGAGAGGATCATCCAAACATACTTGATCGGCATAATGGTGGTAGAAGAATTTGCATTTTTAACCCATCTTTGCCGGAAATTCCCCTACTTGCTTGTTAACATCTGATAAGGCTTCACATCCGCAGGATATAGTAAAGCAGTACGCTGATGAAAGTGCAGGTTGTTATAAAGCTGGGGTCATCGTAAGCCAATACTTACTAGTGAATGGCAGATGATTATTATTCAATCAGTGTTTTTTCACCCGCACCTTTCAAAGCGATATATAATAGCGCATTATAATTACTACTGCTCTACGTATCCTTACCGGACTTTTGCCAATGAGCTAGTGGTCTTAAATAAGGTGAGAACCGCTTTTGAGACTTCGAGGACACAAAGGCAAGTTAAGTGGGAAAAAAGACAACATCTCGATAAATCCACCATTATTAAGGATAACCATTCAAGACCTTGATGGATCGAAGCGCGACAAGTGCCACTGCTATGAAAGAGCCCAGCATGAAAGATCACAAACGCCTTCTACTAATTGATGACGACCCTAACCTCATCTTGCTGGTAAAGGATTACTTGGAATTTAGAGGATATGAAGTCGTCACTGCTGAAAATGGACGCGAAGCTCTGGAAATTCTAGAGCATGACGTTCCAGATATGATCATCTGTGACGTAATGATGCCGGAAATGGACGGTTACACTTTTGTAGAACAAGTCCGGCAAAACGAACGTACTAGTTGGATTCCTGTTTTATTCCTATCAGCTAAGGGACAAAGTGCTGACCGAGTTAAAGGTTTAAATAAAGGCGCTGACGTATATATGGTCAAGCCTTTTGAACCAGAAGAACTTGTAGCACAAGTCGAATCTTCGCTGAAACAAACTATCCGTTGGAAGGAACACCAAGCCAAAGGCGGGGAAAATGGTTCTCGCATTCAAGTTCCTTTTGATGTACAGCTAACTCCAACCGAACTGAAAGTAGTACAGTTCGTAGCTAGGGGTTTAGCGAACCGAGAAATCGCTGAAGAATTAAATGTTAGTCAGCGTACCGTTGAAAGCCATGTGTCCAATATGTTGGGCAAAACCAATCTTCATAACCGCACTGAATTAGCGCGGTGGGCGATTGAAAATCAAATGGCTTAAAAGGCTTTCAGCATTCAGCCGTCAGCTTTTTACTGTTTCACTGACCGCTGATAGCTGAAAGCTGGTATATCAGCTAGTACTCATGAAAGAGAGACTAGAGACTAAGTACTAGAGGCTGGAGACAAAAGAGCAGTATTTTTACTCAGCATTTAGCACTTAGTACTCAGCACTTTTTCTGTTCAGAATGGCTGCTTTTCAACAGTTAGAGAAAAAGCAGCTATAGCAGTCGAAGTACAGGCGAGGAAATTTCAAAAGCACGAATGCTAGGCACAGTGAGACTTTTACCTCCTGCCTTCTCCTCTGGTTGGTGGGCGTAGCTGAACCACTGCCTCCTGCTATAAATCCTGATAAAATGTGCCAATCTCAACAACAGCGCACCCCATTGAATAATCAGTCATTCCAAGAGTAAGTGACTTCAGCAATTATTACTGGTTAATAGTTATTGAAAGTACAGCGCAAATGGTGTGATTGCATCTACCCTCCTTGGGGTAATCACTTTTTAGATTTTGGATTCGGATCTGCTGTGCATCAGTGCTAAGACATAACAAAAATGCGGAAATGGTGAATCCTGCAAGCAATCCACTGCATCACTTTAGCCAAAGATTAAAAGCGATCGCCTCAACATCATATAGGCGATCGCTTTTAGTTTTAATTCAAAATTTGAGAAATTCAGCACTGTGGCCTAGCTTAAGCCGCAGGTTCCAACAACTGAATATTTGAGAAAATAAACTCTTGAATATTCAGATGTCCATTGGTTTCGGTGCGAATTTCTCGACGGTTGAGAATAAAGTATTTGCCTACTTTTTCATATTCATCGGTAAATTCGCTTCTACTACCTTTCTGTTCGCCAGTGGTGGGGTCATGGTAGATAGAGTCATAAGTGTGAGATAAGTAGCCTTCGCCAGTGTCGTGGCTGCTGAAAGTGTTGATAGTTACGACTACGCCGTGAATGTGACGGTGAACCAGACAAACTTCGTTATTGCGGACTTTATATTTATCGCCAGTACCTTTACCACCAAGGATGATTTCGACTGCATCACTTAAGTCGGTGTCACCATAGCTAAAAGTATTTTCGCCGTGGGTTTGTTCAAAACTGCGACGGACACGGTGAATAGCAATTTCCCAAGCTTGACCGTGGATAGCTTTTTTAACGGCTTCGTCTTCTACTCCCAAAACTTCCGCTTTGAGTTCAGCATTAATGATTACTTTACCTGTAGTAACTTTATCGTCATACTTATAGGTAACATCTGCGGTATAACCGGGAAAATTATTATCCCATGTGTAACGGTTTTCATAAGCAGCCCGGAAAAGTTCCTGAGCAGAGAGTTTGGTAACTGTCATGTGCTTCTCCTAGCGTATCCAGTGATAATAGCGTTTTATTGTTGCTGGTATTAGCATAGATGTAATTGTCGAGCAGAGCATAGTCCCCAATCGGGTACACTTATGGCTAATTCTCTTCATGCTGTATTTGGTGCGATCGCTAGTGTCCGTAATGAGCAAGAATTACATCTAGCTCTCAAGGATAAGATTAGTGACCATTTTGGCGTGCAGCATTGGGGTATTTATCTTTTAGATGAAACAACACCAACCGAAATTGATATTCCCGCTATTCCCTCAGTATGTTTAGAGGGGAACCCTGTTGGACGCTATGTTGTTGAGCGTCACGCTCCCGCCCACGAGCAATTATTATTGTCTCCAGGCGACTGGAAAAATTTTTGCTCTCGTTCTGACCACGAACACGTCATGACAGGGCCGATTGTTTGCGATGGTCAGTTAGTTGGTACTTTACACTTAGCACGCGATCGCGGCAAGCCTGCCTTTGATGGCAATGATTTAGCTGATTTGAGTGCTGTCTGCTTGCATTTGTCTGCTAAACTCGCCACTTTAAGAGCAAAACCCACAACTTCGCCTTTAGTTAGCCGCCTAACACCACGCGAGTTAGAAATCGCAGAATTGGTAGCCCAAGGTTTAACTAACGCCGAAATTGGTGAAAAACTTTGGATTACGCAAAACTCAGTTAAGCAAGCTTTAAAGCGGATGTTTCGCAAGCTAGAAGTATCAGCACGGGCGGAAATGGTAGCGAAATTACAGGATGTTTTGGTTTCGTAGAGTAATCACAAAATTAATACAGCATTTTTCATCTCAATGAGATACATTCATCTAGTCTCTAATGCCTAGCCTCTAAGGCATGTTTTCAAACTATTAATTTTGCCTCCTAACTTTTTAGATCCCCCTAAATCCCCCTTAAAAAGGGGGACTTTAAGAGTTTTTTAGCCCCCCTTTTTAAGGGGGGTTGGGGGGATCACAGAGTTTGAAAACAGTCCCTATCTCCTATCAACTTATACTACGCTCAACCAAAAAATGCTGTATGACTCGCCCGCCAATTCTTCAATCTTGTATAGATGATACATTTAGCAAATATTTTGAATTACCTTACGCGCCAGCCGACATTCTTGCAGAATTTGATTTTAAATACGAACGCAAGCGGCTGGACTTACCAAGATATGAAAAGGAACTGAATTGTTTAGAATTTTTGAGTCGTTATTTGCAACGTAATTTAACCTACGTCAACCCAATTAGTGAAACAGCAAGACGAGAAGTATTAATTGCACCCACACTACTAGAAATTTGTGCCGAAACTCACGCTCAATTAAATATTGAATATCCTGTTAATGTAAATGAAAAATTAAAAGGAAGCTTTGACTATTACATTAACAGTAATGTGGGAATGTTAGTAGTTGAAGCTAAACAATCTGATTTGGGTCGAGGCTTTACTCAATTAGCAGTTGAATTAATTGCCCTTGACCAATGGACAGAATCAGCAACGCCAATTTTATATGGTGCAGTGACGACAGGAGAAGACTGGCGATTTGGTATGTTGCACCGTCAAGAAAAGATAATTTCGCAAGACTTGAAACTTTATCGTGTTCCTGAAGAATTGGAGGAATTGTTAAGGGTTTTAGTTGGAATTATTGTTACACCTTTACTGTGATGGAAACCAGATTTTTTAGTCTCGCGCCAAGACGCAAAGATGAAATAATACGAAATATATGAGTTAGTCAAAAGAATAACCTGCGAAGAAGATTTCAAATGGTTCGTCTTCATCGTAAATGATTATGTATCTCCCTTCACCTCGCCCGATGCTATCCCAAAACTCTTCACAAGCATCTGGTTGTTCTTCTTCTACAAGAATTGATTGCACCATTTGAAGCGTTGGTTTATCAGTGCCAAACCATCTGATTAAATCATCAGTAGGCACTGGACAAACAGCAAATGTTTCAGGATGATCCGTAACCTCAAACATATCTAAAATAGAAGCTGTTCCATCAGGTTCTACATTAGCAACGGCTTCATCTATACTCTTTGGATTAAATTCACTACCATAGTAGTTTCCAGCTTTAAATTCTTGCTGACGCAAATTTTGTAATGTAAAATTTACATTTTCTTCGTAAGGCACAAAATAGTGCCAAGGTTCAGCACCCATTTTATATTTAACTCCTAATCTAGTATCTATCAAAAATTATTATTGATAGTTATATCCTAGATTTTGGATGAGGCAATATATTTAAGATTAAACTTCTTGTAAAAATCATTATTTGCGAGCTTTTCTTTGCGCCTTTGCGCCTACTCTTCTCCTGACGGAGACGCTACGCGAACGAGAAGCCGCTACCGTGTCTATGCGCGAGACAAAAAAATATTTATGTAAGATGTCTATTAATTATGCGATATCGAGTGACAAGCCGCTTTGCATCTACGCACACAATAAACATAAAAACCACAGGTAAAATTAACCGTAACCTGTGGTTTTGAATTTAAACTATACGCGAGCTATAGTAACAATCTCTAACTGATCCTGGTATTTACCCTGTCTTGTTTCGTAACTAATCGCACAGGGTTCTCCTTCTAAAAAGAGTAACTGCACTACACCTTCATTGGCATATATACGACAGTCAGCACTAGAAGAATTAGAAAATTCTAGAGTTAAATGACCGCGCCACGCAGCTTCCGCAGGAGTTAAGTTTGCAATTATACCGCAACGTGCGTAAGTGCTTTTACCGATACAAACAACTGTAATATTATCTGGAACCTCTAGCCTTTCTAAAGCAACGCCCAGCCCATAGCTGTGAGCAGGCAAAATAAAATAACTACCATTGACATCTGTATGCAGTGGTGTTGACTCTAAGTTGTGCGGATTAAAGTTTTTGGGGTCAACCACAGTTCCCGGTATGTGGCGAAAAATCCGAAACTCAGCCGGGGAAAGGCGAATATCGTAGCCATAAGAAGAAAGACCGTAGCTGATAACGGGTTGAGCATCTACAGATGTTTCTTTCTGCACTTTTCGGATTAAGCTTGGCTCAAAGGGTGAAATCATCCCTTGTTGAGCCATTTCGGTAATCCATTTATCGTTCTTAATCACAAGTTCACAGGTAATTCCAACCGAACTACTAGAATATCGTGAACGGAGTATTTTGTTTAGGGGCGATCGCTCCGGCGAATTTCGGTGATTTGGTCGGCGACATCTAATAAGGATTTAGGCATTTCTGGGCCTGTGAGAATGATATCAATGTGGGGCGGACGTTTTGCCAGAAACTCTAAAACATCGGCTTCGGGAATTAAACCAAAGTTGATGGCTAAACTTAACTCATCTAAAACTACCAGGGAATATTTACCTTCGTAGACGACATTTTGAGTATGTTGCCATAATTTTTGTAAAGCTTGGTTTTCGGCTTCGTCTAGTTGTGGTGTATCGATACAGCGAGGTAAGTCACAGCGTATCCAGTCAAGATTCTGCCCTAACTGAATTGGTTTGTCTTGTCCTTGACCGATACCGCCTTTAAGAAACTGTACTACTAATACAGATGTGCCTTGACCAGCAATTCTCAAGGCTTGCGCCATAACAGTGGTGAAAAAGTTACGGTGAGAACTGGTGAAAACCTGCACAAGCCCTTCTACTGGATTTGGTAAAGAAATTGTCGAATTGGTGCTGAAAGATTCTAACTGGGCAACCATAAGGAAAATTTAGAAAATTACAAAAAAATAAATATGTTCTGTTGAGAGTAGTTCCAAATCTATTTATATGATTTACCTGATTTTGACAAGGGTGTTCTGAGAAAAGGGAAATAGGGAGTGGGGAGTAGGGAATGGGTAAGGCTGGAACGGAAAAGTCATCTAAAATCCAAAATTGGTATGAGATATTGACATTTTTGTTTTTTGGATGAAACTAGTCGCAACAAGATCGCAAAATTTGGAGCCATGAATGAAATTAACCGAGTCTCATCAGAACTCTGAATTTGGAAAAAACAGAGTAGAATGTTGTGAATTTTACCAGATGAGGAGTGAAATCAAGTGAAATTAGTGATTCTGGGAGGTTCAGGATCAGGTAAAAGCACTCAAGCGCAAAGGCTGGGCAGACACTTTGATATACCTCAGATTTCTACGGGTGAAATTTTACGGGAAGCGATCGCTAACTATAGCGAACTTGGTCGCCATGCACAACCCTACGTAGCCAGAGGCGAGTTAGTTCCCGATGAAATGATGATTGAATTAATGCGGCTACGTCTGACCAAGCCTGATGTTAGTTGTGGTTGGATATTAGAAGGCTATCCCCGCACCGCCTTTCAATCGGAAGAACTAGATTTTTTATTGGATACTCTAGGACAGAAACTCGACTGGGCAATTTATTTACAAGTCCCGCAAGCCGTCATGGTTAGCCGTTCCTTGGGGCGTTCTCTTCCAGATGACCAACCAGAAATCGTTCAGCGTCGTGTAGAACTCTTTTACGATCGCACTATCCCCATCCTAGAATATTACGATCGTCGCCGCCGCCTATTAACCATTAACGGCGATCAAACACCCGATATGGTTGAGCAGAATATTCTGAATTTGCTGTTGAGTGCTGAGTGCTGAGTGTTGAGTGTCGTACACTGAGCGGAGTCGAAGTGTACGTTTTGAGTCAAAAGATAAAATTTCAGATTGCAAATTTCATACTTCACACTTCCCACAGTATCCTAATAGGAAAATCTTGAGGCAAATCCAATGGCATGGCAGCGTCCCGATGGCAGACAACCTTACGAACTCCGTACTGTAAGCTTTCAGTCTGGCTTTACTCGCTTTGCACCTGGTTCAGTGTTAGCTAAATGCGGCGATACTCAGGTACTTTGTAATGTCAGCGTGACTGAGGGAGTGCCAAGATTTTTAACAGGAAGTGGCAAAGGTTGGTTAACAGCTGAGTACCGAATGTTACCCGCCGCCACCCAGCAGCGCCAAGAAAGGGAATTGTTGAAATTGTCGGGAAGGACGCAAGAAATTCAACGGTTAATTGGACGTAGCTTAAGAGCCACCCTAGATTTTGAGGCGTTAGGAGAACGTACAATCACTGTAGATGCTGATGTGTTGCAAGCAGATGCAGGTACTAGAACCACAGCTATTACAGGTGGTTTTGTGGCTTTAGCGCAGGCAATTTCCCAATTATTACAGCGCGGGGTGTTAGAGCGATCGCCTTTATCTGGACAAGTAGCAGCTGTTTCTGTAGGCTTATTAGACGGTGAAGCATATCTAGATTTAAACTACCCAGAAGACGTAGCCGCTACAGTCGATTTCAACGTTGTTATGGATAATCGCCTGGGAATTATTGAAGTTCAAGGAACAGCAGAAGAAGGTAGTTTTACTCGCACTCAGTTAAATCAGTTGTTAGATTTTGCTGAAAAAGGTATTCAACAATTATTAATTGCTCAACGTGAGGCTATTCCTGACTGGGAAAAACTTTTTGAAGTATGAAGTATGAAGTATGAAATTTTGTATTCTGACTCAAAACTCACACTTCGACTTCGCTCAGTGTACGACACTCTACTACTTCCCTCAATATACAAGGTTGGGTGAAACGTAGTGGAACCCAACAAATGCTATAAAGAAAACCACAAAACTGTCAACTACAAAAGATAAAAATTTGGGTTTTTCAATAGTAAATTGAGCCTTTGAATTAGAATTTTCAGCCTTTTTACTTGAACATTGAGGTTCTGAGGGTAAAAGTTGAGCTTTTAAGGGTGAAGTGTCGAGAAATTTTGTGGGATGGTCTCACGCAGAGGCAAGGCAGTGCGTTGGGCGGGTTTCCCGACTTGTAGCGACTGCCGCGCAAAGGCGCGGAGAGGAAGAAGAGGTTTTGAGTTTTGTTGACAACAGCTTTGCAAAAAGTTATTAGAGCGGACATGATTGATGTCATAGCCAAACCAAAATGCTTGTGAGTTGATTGTGAAAAAGTTATTCAGTGCGATTAATGCTGCGGGTGTGTGTCTAACACCTTGGATAATGGTAGCGGGAATGACACCAGGGTTACTCTTAAGTATGCCAGTCAAAGGGATGGCGCAACAGCAAACTCCTACATATTCAGCAGAGCAACAAGCAGCCTTAAAGGAAGCTGAAGAACTAAATCAACAAGTCACCAAGTTATACCAAGAAGGAAAATATAGTACTGCTATTCCCTTAGCTGAACGTGTATTAGCTATTAGAGAAAAAGTCCTTGGACAAGAAAATCTCAGTGTCGCCACTACTTTAAATAATTTGGCTACACTATATCAAGCACAAGGAGAATATCAACAAGCAGAACCTCTGTATCTCCGCTCACTAGCTATTAAAGAAAAATTATTGGGTAATTCGCATCGTGAGATTGCTACTAGCTTAGATAATTTAGCTTTACTGTATAGAAAACAGGGCAAATATGAACAAGCAGAACCGTTGCATCTGCGTGCTTTAGCTATCTATGAAAAGATATTTGGCAAAGAACATCCTGATGTCGCTATTAGCTTAAATAATTTAGCCGGACTGTATCGTCTACAAGGCAGATTTAAACAAGCAGAACCTTTGTATCTCCGCTCACTGGCTATCTATGAGAAGTTGCTGGGTAACTCCCATCCTGATTTTGCAACTATCTTAGATAATTTGGGATTATTTTATGATTTACAGGGAAAATATGAACAAGGGGAATCACTGCACCTGCGTGCTTTAGCTATTTATGAAAAGGTGTTTGGTAAAGAACATCCCGATATTGCAATTACTTTAAATAATTTGGCTGCATCGTATAATGCCCAAGGAAAGTTTGCCAAAGCCGAACCTTTGTATTTCCGCGCTTTAGCTATTAGTGAAAAGATATTAGGTAAATCACATCCTGATGTTGCCAATAAATTAGATAATTTGGCTGCACTATATAGTTCACAAGGGAAATATGAACAAGCAGAAGTTCTGCATCTCCGTGCTTTAGCAATTTTTGAAAAGGTATTAGGAAAACAACATCCTGATGTGGCGATTAGCTTAACTAATTTGGCTTCTTTATATCAAGCCAAGGGTGATATTGTTCATGCTGTTGATTTTGAGCGTCGTGGGTTAGAAATTCAAGCAAAAAATCTTGATTTAATTTTTGCTGTCGGCTCGGAAAAAAATAAACAAGATTACATTAAGACTTTTGCTGGGACAACTGATGCTACTGTTTCCTTGGCTCTACAAGAAGCTAAGAAAAATCCAGCCGCCGCTTCTTTAGCTTTAATTACTGTATTACGTCGCAAAGGGCTAGTTTTAGATGCTGTAGCTGACAGCATCCAAATATTACGCAGCAAATTAGATAAAAATCCCGAAACTCAAAACTTGTTTACTCAATGGTTGCAAATACAACAGCAATTATCAGCCTTAGTTTTTTCACGTTCAACACAACAAACTGCTAACCCAACAGAGCAGATAGGAAAATTGGAAGCAGAAAAAGAAAAACTGGAAGCCAAAATTAGTGTGAAAAGTGCCGAATTTCGTCAACAAATTCAACCAGTCGATTTATTTGCTGTCCAAGCCAAAATACCTCAAGATGCAGCTTTGTTAGAGATTGTGCAGTATAAACCATTCAACGTCAAAGCCACAACGGAAGCGGAAAAATTTAGTAAACCCCATTATGCGGTGGCGGTTTTACGTTCTCAAGGTCAACCAAAATGGGTTGATTTAGGTGAAGCCGCAGAAATTGATAAATTAGCAATAGATTTCCGCACAGCGTTAGCCATTGGTACAGGATTTAAAAAACTGGCTCGCACGTTAGATGAAAAATTAATCGCACCTATTCGCCCTTTTTTGGGTGATGCGCGGCATATTTTAATTTCTCCTGATGGACAATTAACATTAATTCCCTTTGAAGCTCTCAAAGATGAGCAAGACCAATTTCTCATTCAGCGTTATTCATTTTCTTACCTGACAACTGGGCGGGATTTATTACGTTTTCAGTCAAATGCTAGTAATGCTACGGCTCCGGTTGTGCTGGCAGATATTGACTACGACTATCAAAATCAAACTGTCGCCTCTAATAAAAAGCCTAGTGTACAAACCTTTCCAAATAAACGCTCTAGTGATTTGGCAACCTTGGAATTTCTGCCTTTAGCTGCAACTAAATATGAAGCGATCGCCATCAAAAAAGTTTTGCCAAATGCTAAATTACTATTAGGCAAAAATGCCACGGAAACGGCAGTGAAAAAATTACATAGTCCGGTGATTCTCCACTTGGCAACTCACGGTTTTTTCATCGCGGATATTGCCCAAAATATCAACGCCTCATTAGACTTACCAGAAAAACCAAATCAAGAAAAGATTTTAGCAGTAGAAAACCCCTTATTGCGTTCTGGTTTAGCCCTAGCTGGTGCAAACAAACGTAATCAGGTGACAAGCGGTGATGATGGGATTTTGACGGCGCTAGAAGTTGCTGGTTTAGATTTGCGTTCTAATCAGTTAGTGGTGCTGTCGGCTTGTGAAACTGGTAGAGGCGATGTCAAAGTTGGCGATGGTGTGTATGGTTTGCGTCGGGCTTTGGTAATTGCTGGTTCTCAAACTCAAGTGTTAAGTCTGTGGTTGGTAGATGATGCTGCAACAAAAGATTTGATGGCGAAGTATTACCAAAATTTGCAAGCAGGTAAAGGAAGACATGAAGCTTTGCGTGCAGCACAGTTAGATTTACTCAAAACAGAAGAATATCAGCATCCACGGTTTTGGGCGGCGTTTGTTCCTTCGGGTAATTGGACACCTTTGCGGGAAAAGTAGTCTGTTTTCAGATCCCCGACTTTTTGAAAAAGTCGGGGATCTCATTTCCCTACACCCTGACACCCCTTTTCCCAGTTAGTACCACTGACTACGGACAAAATAACCTGACAGATGATAACCATAAAATAGGTTAAACTTTGCCCACCTAACTGATGATGTTAGGACTTATGCAGTGAGATGAAAAATCAAAAGTTTGGGCAAGGGTGTAGGGGTATATGGGTGTAGGTATCTAAAACCCTTACACCCCATACCCTTTCACCCCTACACCCATTGTTCACAGACAATCTTGGTGCATAAGTCTTAGATGTTAAAAGTTTCAAAAGTTCAAAGGAGGGTTTGTAATAAGTTCGGTATCGTATTGCTGGAAGCCGGCAATGTAATTATCAAGCCATGAATAAACAGGTAGAAGTTCTATCGGATCAGTCTGCGCTGATAGCGCGATCGCTAGAGTTAATTTTATCGAAGTTAGAAACCGCCATTGCTCAACGGGGGCAATTTACGATTGCCTTATCTGGCGGGAGTACACCCAAGCCTTTATATGAAGCGATCGCTACAAAAGATTTGCCTTGGGATAAAATTCACGTCTTTTGGGGTGATGAGCGTTACGTCCCGTCAGATCATCCCGATAGCAATGAATTAATGGCGCGGCGTGCATGGTTAGACCGTGTTGATATCCCCGCCGCCAATATTCACGCTATGCCCACTTTAGATGCTGATCCAGCTTTATCGGCTGCCAAGCATGAGCAGGATTTACAAGAATTTTTTCATTCTGCTCCCGGTGAGTTTCCATCATTAGATGTAATTCTGTTGGGTATGGGTGATGATGCCCATACTGCATCTTTGTTTCCCCACACCGAAGCCTTAAAAGTGAGCGATCGCTTAGTGACTGTGGGTAATAAAGATGGCAACCCCCGCATCACTTTTACTTACCCTTTTATCAACGCTGCTCGTAGCGTGATTTTTGTAGTCGCTGGTGCTAATAAACGTCCAGCTTTAGCCCAAGTCTTCGCCCCCCAAGCCGATGACTTTAGCTACCCATCTCGCTTAATTCGTCCCCAAGGCGAACTTTGGTGGCTACTAGATGCGGCTGCTGGGGCGGAATTGCCAAATTAAAGTCAAAAGGTAAAAGTAAAAAGGTAAAAGACTCTATTGTTTGTTACTTTTGCCTTTTTACTTTTAACTTCCTAAAGAGTAGTTGTTAAAATCGAAAGCTAGAATTGCCCCCTTGCAAAACTGCTGATTGGTGGAAGCAGAAGCATCTACGGAGTTTTTTCTGCTTGCCAGTGCTATCTAACGCTGATCTTCAACAAAGGCTTAAATCAATGATCGTCTGCCCGAATTGCAATCATCCCAATCCTAACGGCGCTGTCCAGTGCGAAGCTTGCTATACGCCTTTACCAGCGACTAGTAACTGTCCCAACTGCGGAGCAACGGTACAGGCTGATGCTGCTTTCTGCGGTCAATGTGGGTTTAATCTCCATTCTGCTGCTGCACCTGCTCCTGTTTCTCCTGCGGCTGTTGCACCTACAGTTGCTCCCGAAGTTCCTATACAAGTACCGCCATTAGTGACACCAGATCCATTGTTGGATCTGTTACAACCAGACGCACTAGGAATTAATGCACCACCAGCCACAGCACAACAACCCCTAGCAGTGGAAAGCGCACCTCCATCTCCACCGCCTGTAGCTGCTGCACCTGTGCCAGAACCAGAACCAGAACCAGAACCCGCACCTGCACCAGAACCTGTACCTGTACCTGAACCAGAAGCAACAGTACCCGCACCTGTACCTGTACAAGCCCCCGCAGGTGTGGCCAGAACTCAGTTACAACAGGTGACAGCGCGGTTAGTTCACATTCAAAGTGAGCGCGAAATTGAGTTACCCCAAAGTCTGTCGGTAATTCACATTGGTAAACCCAACGATCGCATCCCCCCCGATATCGATGTTTCTGGGTTTAGTAATTCAGAAATTGTCTCTCGCATCCACGCAGATATTCGCGTTGAGGGAGATTCTTTTTATGTTGAAGATGTCGGTAGTTCTAATGGCACTTATATTAATAACTTGCCATTGTTACCAGGGAACAGACACCGCCTCCGCCCAGGCGATCGCATCAGCCTCGGTAAAGGCGACTTGGTAACATTTATCTTTCAGCTAACTTGAAAATAGGGGACAGGGAACAGGGAACAGAGAAAGAATGATTCTGCCCCCTGCCTCCTGCCTCCGGTTGGTGAATCTCGACTTCGCTCGATTACCGCGTAGCCGAACCACTGCCTTCTTAGATTAGGATGGATGAAAAGACACTCCACTCATTGGGGTAATTACATTCAGGAAAGTACGCCATGAAGGAACCAAGTAAAGATTTTGCAACTTTGCTCTCTACAGAAGCCCCACCAGAGGTAGAACGTATGGGGTTGACTTGGTTAGTTGCAGCTGCGATCGCTACGGCTTTGTTGTGGCAGGTTCCCGGCGGCGACTATATTTTATACCCGTTCACCATTCTGGCAACTTGGTTTCATGAAATGGGACACGGTTTAATGGCGCTGGTGTTGGGCGGACAGTTTCACAAGTTGGAAATTTTTAGCAATGGTTCCGGTGTAGCTACTTATAGCATCGTCAGATCACTAGGCCCCCTTGGCCCCGGTTTAGTTGCTGCGGCTGGGCCAATGGGGCCGCCAATTGCTGGTGCAGCTTTGATTCTGGCTTCCCGCAGTTTTAAAGCTGCATCTTTGAGTTTAAAAATTTTAGGTAGTTTTCTATTATTATCTACATTAATTTGGGTGCGTTCTTGGTTTGGGTTATTGGCAGTTCCCTTATTAGGTTTAATTATTCTTGGTATTTCTTTAAAAGCACCACGTTGGATGCAAGGTTTTGCTATTCAATTTTTGGGTGTCCAAGCTTGCGTGAGTACTTATCACCAACTCGATTATTTATTTAGTTATAGTGCTGGTTATTTGGGGCTATCTGACACAGCCCAGATGCAAAGATATTTACTTTTACCTTATTGGTTTTGGGGCGGCTTGATGGCGATCGCTTCTTTGATTATCTTGATTCAAAGTCTCCGCATTGCCTATCGTTCAGCGTAATGGGTAAGAAACATCACAAAAAGGCGATTGATTCCTTAACTCAAAGGATTCATGAACATCAAGAAAAGATTAGACTGGAATCAGAAAAGGATTTACCAGACGAAGGTTTAATTAAACATTGGGAAAAAGAGATTCGTGCTTTTGAAAAAGCAATCCAACAAGCCCGCAAAAGATTGGAATAATGAATATGCAGATTAGCGATCGCACTTTAGCAATTAGAAGTTCTACACTCAGTACTTTAATTGCTGAATTAGGTACAGAATGTAGTAAAGTTCAAGCTTTAATCAATCAACTCCAGTTACCCAGTTTAACTACTAATCAGCAAGCTGAAATATTGGGAGAATTACTAGCTGCTACAGTTCATTTGCATACCCACTGCGATGCAGATTTTCAGTCTCTGATTGCTGAAGAGATGGAAACTTTGCCCGATGAGGAATGATTTTTTAGAGCGATCGCATTATGTATGAAAATTAGTGAGTTCACTGCTGGTAAGTTCGGTTAATCTGGCTACTAGTTTTGTACGTAAGTAATCAAAATCAGCTACCATAAGGTATGAGATTTTTTGTTGTTTTTTGTATATAACAACATAGCCTTCTACTTCTAATTCATGCTTTTAGAATTAATAAAATAATTATAATTTCAGTTATCAGAGGGTACAAGTGTTTATGGGGGACAGTACAAATATATTTTGTCCTGGAGTGAATCGAAGAGAAGCAGCAAATATTATTCATAAATTCTTAAACAATCAAGACTATAAAGTATTAGCTATCAAAGGAAAATGGGGTATTGGAAAAACCCATCTAGTACGAAGTTGTTTAGATGAACATCGAAATAACTATTATTTGTATGCTTCTGTTTTTGGGATTTCTTCAATTGAACACTTGAAAGCAAGAATAGTTGCTAATTACCAGAAAAATATCAAACCTAAACCAATTAAAAATATTTCTGAATTTATCAACCGTAACTCTGGAAGATTAGAAAAAACTCCAAAACTCGACTTTGGATTATCAGGTTCATTACTTGCTATGGGTGGTGATTTATTGCTTGAGATATTTTTTAATTTAAACGTAAACGAGAATTCAATTATATGTATTGACGATCTTGAAAGAAAATCTCAGATTCCACTAGATGAAATACTTGGCTTTGTTGAATATCTAGTTCAGGAATTAAAATGTAAAATAATTTTAATTTATAATGATGATAATCTAGATAAAAAATCCAAAAAAAGCTTACTGACTTACAGAGAAAAAGTAATTGATAGAGAATTTACGCTTGCTCCAACAGTAGAAGAAAACTTAGATTTTATCTTTAAAGATCATCCTGACAAAGAGGTAATAAAATCAGTATTTATAAATACTCGTACAAACAACATTCGCGTTCTTCGTAAAACTAGATGGTTGATTGATGAACTTAGTTCTTTAATAAAAGATTGGCAGCCTAGTTTACGTAGTCAAGTTATAAGAAATACTATTATCATTAATTTATTAACAATAGATAAGGAGTTTTGTAAAGATTTTTCCATTACTATAGACAGCGTAGTATCTTTAACAGACTCTTCAAGATATAAAAATAATGATAATTTTGAAGAACAAATTCAACTTATACAAAAATTATCTTATCTAGGATATAATTCTCTAGAAATTGATGAGATTATAATTCATTCAGTTGAAAGCTCACTGTCTCATCATGATGAAATAGAGTTTATTAAAAGAGGAAAGATTCTTAATGATAGAGAGGAAAAAAACCAAGTTATTGAAAGATTGCATAATCTTGGCAAGCCATATTATAATTCATTTGGAAATTCCGAAGAAGAAATTATTGAGGAAATTATAAATTTTCTTGAAGAAAATCATCTATGTTTAAGTATTTCCGAATTTGAACAAGTTGAACAATTTGCTTCAATTATAGAACTTGATATTAGTAAATATGAAAGAGATTTATTAGAACATAAACTAAAAAATAATGACCCTCACTATTTTAATGATTTAAATTTTAGAGCCAAATTGCGTAAATATCCTGAATTAGAGGCATATCTAGAAGAACAAAAGCATCAATATCTGCAAACTTTAGATATCACCACAGCAATAAAAAATATAATCAGTAATGATTCCCGTTCAATATCACCTTGGGAGAAGGAACATATTGACTTTATCAACAACTGTACTGTTGAGGAATATACTCAATGGCTTGAAAAAGGCGATGCTGATTTATATCTTATGGTTAAAAAGTTTTTGAAGTTCAGTTTACCTGCATCCCAAACATTAGAGCAAGCTATTCGCTTATTAGCGAAAAAGAGTAAATTAAATAAAATTAGAGCTAAGTTTCTTTACAATATAGATATAGATAATTTGCCTAATAATAGTGATAAAAGCTGAATATTAAAAATTACTGTTCCAAAAACAAGGAGCAAATAATGTTTGTATCCAAACTATATACAGATAAATGGACAGGGAACAGAAATGAAGAAACTTTTATTGAAAATCCTAATTGGCAACAAATAAAAACAACTATTTGTGAGTTAGATGGTAAAAGTAAAACTTTAGTTAGTTTAGAAGCTGATGTTCAAAGTTATATGATGATTGGTGGAGGTAATGAAGGTCAATATATTGTTACTGCTACTTTAGATAATGAGATTTTTTATTCTCTTTTGCATCCAGTTAATTATGAAATAACCAACTCAGATACTTCTGATCAAAAAATTAATTTATCTATTTTTTATCAAGCATTGATAAATGCAAAAAACAAACATACAAATTCTACGAATGAGCAAAAATTAGTTGTAGGTGGACAAGCAGGTAATTATTCTGAGAAAATTTGTGTTAATTTACCCCAATGTTTAATAGCTGCAATTACATTTGCTGAATCAGGGGAACTTGAATCCTTGTTTAATTGGCAAGAAGATGAATCTTTAGTATTGGTATAAAAATGGGTAAACATCCCGCCTATTAAAAAATTAACTGTTGTGAAACAAGAAATTGGAGTGATAAATATTACCACTCCAAGATTCTGAATAGAGAAGACATTTTTTACTTAATATTATTTGCCGTTGCCGTTACCATTACCATTACTGTTACCAGCAAGCACACGTTCGGCAAGTTTTTCTGGTACTTCTTGGAGGTGGTCATATTCCCAGTGGAAGGAACCAACGCCTAAAGTGAGCGATCGCAACTCGACAATAAAGTTCTGCATTTCTGCTTGCGGCAAATAGGCAGAAATATTATCCCAGCCTTGCCAATCTTGTCTACCTTCGTAACCGAGAATTTGTCCCCGTCTACCACTCAGCAGTTGCAGTACTTTGGCTGTAAATTCGCTCGGTGTGGTTACTAGTACTCGCAAAATTGGTTCTAGTAAGGTGGGTTGTGCTTGGGGTATCCCTGTTTGCATCGCTAAACGCGCAGCTTGTTTAAAGGCTTGTTCAGAACTATCAACGTTGTGATAAGAACCGTTAGTTAGCGTTACAGCCACATCCACAACGGGGAAGCCTAAAGGCCCATGCGCGAGAAATTCCCGCACACCGACTTCTACACCCGGAATATACTGTCTGGGAACTACACCACCGACGATGGTTTCTTTAAAGTTAAAGCCTTCACCCCGTGGTAAGGGTTTGATATCGAGGAAGACATCACCAAATTGTCCATGTCCACCGCTTTGATGTTTATAACGCCCATGTACGGAGGTTACAGGTTTACGAATTGTTTCTTTATAAGGTACTTGCGGCAGATGGGTAGACATGGGCAAGTTATATTTGCGGCGCAGTCTATCTAAGGCGACTTGCAAATGAATTTCACCTTGTCCCCAGAGAATCACTTCGTGGGTGTCGCCATGTTGTTCCCAAGCCAGGGAAGGATCTTCTTCTAATAGTTTAGCGATCGCACTGCTGAGTTTAACTTCATCGTTGCGTTTTTCGGGTGTGATAGCTAACGCATACACAGGTTCTAACTCTTCGGCTTTCGAGATTGTGGTTTTTAGCGTTTCTGTGGAGAGCATATCACCTGTTTTTACACCTTCCATCCGGCTTAAAGCAATAATTTCGCCAGCCACAGCTTCATTCACAGATTGCTGTTGTTGTCCCATCAAGCGATAAAGTCCACCCGCACGCACACCGTTGAGGACAATCCCATCGGTTAATTTACCTCGCCAAATTCGCACTAGGGAAAGTTTACCGCCTTGGGGAGTGTAGTAAGTTTTTAATACCTGTGCCAAAGGTGCTTTGCTGCTGATTTGTTTTAAACGACGTTCGGCGGTACTGTCTGGTTCTGGTGCTTCCCGTAGCAGTGCTTCTAATAAAGGTCTTACGCCATAATCTTGTTCTGCAACCCCAAAGAAGACAGGAACTACTAAATCTGCGCCTAGTTCCATTTTTAAATCGTTGAGAATTTCTTCTTGGGGTGGTTCAATATCTTCTAATAATTCTTCCAGTAAGTGGTCATCAAAATTTGCTAAAGCTTCGAGCATTTCGGCTCGTGCTGCATGTTCTTCGGCTTTGAGATGTTCGGGGAAAGGTATTTGATCGGCTGGTGCGCCAGGATGATATTGATAAGCTTGTTCGCTCACCATATCAATAAAGCCTGTTAATTGTTCCCCTTGCATAATGGGGTATTGGTGCGCCACTAATGGACGGCTAGAAACGGCTTTTAAGGCGTGTAATGTTTCGAGAACATGAATATTTGCCCGATCCATTTTGTTGACAAAGACAATATGGGGAATTTCCCAATCGTCTAAGAATTTAAATAGAGGAGCAAGAGTATGGACGCGATCGCGTATGGGTTCGCAAACTACAATTGCTGCATCAACTCCCATCAAAGCATTGTAAGTTTCTTGGGCAAATTCTACGCTTCCCGGACAATCTATAAAGGTAAACCGAGTTCCGTTATAGTTGGTGCTGGCGGCGCTAACTTCTACAGTCATTTGGCGATCGCGCGATTCTGCTGCACTATCTCCAACTGTGTTACCATCCTTAACGCTGCCTTTGCGAGAAATCGCACCAGTCACAAACAATAAACTTTCAAGTAAGGTAGTTTTTCCACTTAAATAAGGGCCGACAATTGCAACGTTCCGCGAACCCGTGTTGACTTTTTCGCTCATACAACCTCCCTTGCGGTAAGTTATTCTTACCTGCACTACCTGTATGTATTTTTCAGGGATAAATATTCTTCCTTTTAACAGAGAATCATCCCTGCTTTAATTTGTAATTATCCTCCTTTTAATCAGATGCTAAAAAAATTGTAGTCAGTCGTAAGATTTAGCTTAAGAAATATTAAGCAAATCAAACTTTAATGGAAAACCTAAAATATTTGTTAAAACTAACAGCAAGACCAAATTTTTTATTAGCTTAATCTCAATTAAAATTAGTGAAAAATGGGCTGGTTATTCTATAAATATCCCATAATAGGGTTAATAAATCTCACATTCTTGGGTGGTAGTATTTTTTGGCTAACTCCCACAGCTTTGCCTGCGGAGCCTGCTGTATTACTGGCACAATCATTTAATCAAGCGGCTGTAGACTGGTTAAATCAAGGCTTACAGTTAATTCAAGCAGGAAGAGTGCAAGAGGCGATCGCATCCTTTCAAAAAGCAATTCAGCTAGAACCAAGATTAGCCGCAGCCCATTACAATCTAGGGTTAGCATACAGGCAAAGCGGACAATTAAAGCCAGCCGCCGACGCATTTTATCAAGCCACCCAAGCCGATCCCCAGTTTGCCCTAGCTTTTGCCAATTTAGGCGGAGCCTTGTTAGAAGGTAATAATGTTCAACAGGCAAACGATTATTTACAAAGAGCGATAGAATTAAATCCCAAGCTGGGTTTTGCCCACTATAACTTAGGCTTAGTGAGACAACAGCAACAAAATTGGGAACAAGCGATCGCATCCTTTAAAAAAGCCGCAGAATATAGTAAAAATGCGCCAGAGCCTCACTATCATCTCGGTATCTGTTATTTGCAACAAGGTAAACTTGATCAAGCCAAAAGCGCCTTTCGCCAAGCTATTAAAATCAATCCTAAATATGCAGAAGCTCACTATAATTTAGGGACAATTTGGTTTAATCAAAATAAATTAAACGAAGCATTAGCAGCCTTTAGAAAATCTGCCGAATCTAACTCTAATTATCCCAATGCTTATTATGGTGCAGGGTTAGTATTTATGCAGCAAAAAAAATATGCCGAAGCTGCACAAGTGCTGCAATATGCGAGAGATTTATATAAAGCTCAAGGAAATGTTCAGTGGGTACAAAATTCGGAAAAACTGTTGCAACAAGTACAAAATTTAAATTACCAACCACGCTGAGGCGCGAATCTTAATATTAAGTCACAATAAGAGAAATGGATAGACTAGCTGGTGTGGGGTGAAATTTACCTCATAGGAACATACCAATGCAAAAACGCTTCAAAAGTCGCTTTTTATTTTGCGATCGCTGGCTTGATCGACATTTAATTGCTCGGAATATGGAAGCTTTTCAAGACTTACTTGTGATTGTCTTGTGCTTAAGCTTATTTGCAGTCATGATTATGCAGATATGGAGCATAATTATTGCCATCACTCACACATTAGACTATAAACAAGTAACTGCCAAAATTCTCTTTGTCTTAATATTAGTCGAGTTATTTCGACTATTAATGATTTACTTGCAAGAACACAGCATTTCTGTGGGTGTAGCAGTGGAAGTCACAATTGTCTCAGTTCTGCGAGAAGTAGTAGTTCACGGAGCCTTAGAAATTTCTTGGATTCAAACAGCAGCCATTTGTGGCTTGTTATTTATTTTAGGCAGTTTACTACTAGTTTGTGCCAAAACACCACACATGGACTGTATAAGTGCTAACACCAAATTCTGTCCTATTGTCTATCAAGGGGGTAAAGAAAAACAACCCGAACAAGAATTTCGCTATTCACATCAGTGTGAGAAACATCAACCACTGACATAAATTATCCAAGAGGTAATAACTCTGTGGTTATAAAAATCCAACTTTTATTCAAGGCTGCGTCAGCAGCCTTTGTGCTTTTTTCTACGCTTTTAGAGAGATGAACCGAGCTTTTAAGGTAAGTAGAAATGAAATAGAAACTTAAATGAGGTCAATAATATGACTACTACAGGTAACGGACAATCTCAACAACCCATTAGCAACCTAGAATACGATTTTGTTACCGTACTACATAATAAAGCTGAAGCAGTCAAAGCTTATGATCAATACATCCAAGATGCACAACAAGCAAACTCTCAGCCTTGTGTAGAATTATTCCAAAAACTGCGCCAGTCTGATATAGAACACGCACAAGAAATTCGTCAACATCTACAACAAGTTTTGCAACACGGCAAAATGTAATTGTTCCTAACCTAGCAACGACCAATGACACAGGAAGCCAACACTTACGGCAAAGTAGTAAGTGTTGGTGATTCAAGAGACTTGTAAGTTGTCATTAAACATAGTGAGATTCATTTGTTTATATTTACTTAGTAATGCTGCAGAAGTGTTGAATGTTAAGAAAAAACCGATAAAAATCGCCCAAAGTTTGGTAAAATTTGGGCGATAAACATAAATATATCTGTTTGATAGTGATTATAAATACATTTCCCAAAGTTGTCAAAGAT